>CAJTEN010000004.1 GCA_910575245.1 Clostridia bacterium
ATACCAAAGGCCAGTGCCTTTTTGGTGTCAAGACATCAATTTTATAGTCAGTTTTTATAATATCTATAAGGATTTTCATTGAAAATTCTTATGGGAAGTTTGAGATATTAAAAATGCGATTTCGACACAAAAGGATTTACCTGAAATCATATTGTTGGACGACTGCTTGGGTCAGCATTATTTTAGGATGAAAGAAACTTAGGGGAATGAACTTTTAAGTTTGGTTAAATATGTTGCCTGTCATAAGAACAAAAAATTGATTATGAATTCCCGTGTGACAATCTTTCAGCAGGCCAAGGAACGGGTGATTGAATTCAGGCAATTTGCTGAAGATGAAAAATTTAAAATTAAAATATTGGATATGGGGAAGTTATCACTTTCAGATAAAGGGAGGATTTTTCACAACCATATTTATTTCAAAGGTTTGCCAGCAGATTATTATCAGGATATATTAAAGGATTTTCATTACAGGGAAATTGTCAAACACAATAATTATACGCCGCGTATAATGGAATTCGTTACTCGGGAATATAATTTTAAAAAGGTCTCCAGTGGTCATTATTATGAATATGTACTCCGGTGTCTGGATAATCCGACAGAAATATGGCAGGATGAGTTTTCAGAAAAATTGCAGCAGGAAGACAGGGTTTTTTTAACGACCTTATATTCATTGACGGATACCAGTATAGATGAAAATGTGGTTAAGCGGGCATTTAATTATAGATTAAGCAATAATACTATAGCGGATACAAGCAGGAATATATGGGAGGATGTTCTTAAACGGTTAGAAGGTGCGTTCATACAGATCATAGAAAAAAATGGAAAAAAAGAAATTGGGGCCATTAATCCATCTGTGAATGATTTTTTGAGAGAGTACCTACAGAAAAATGATATAGAAAGAGAATATATCCGGAAAAATGCCACGGAATATGAGCAGATAAAGCGTGGATTTTCCGAAAACATGGAAGATATCATTCGAGCGGGGCAGGCCAATTTATATCATTATGCTAACCAGAACGAAGAAATGTATGTTATATTGAGTTATGTGTGCAGGCTTGACGTGTTTCATGATAATTACAAATATGTAGTTGAAAGATTTTTCCAAACATTACCATATGGTTTCTTCGAAGGAATGATGGGAAGGTGTGAGATACTTATCAGATTGCTTTTGGATAAATTTGATACATTTTATCATACATATGATTGTTTGGACGATAGTTCATTAATGGAGTTTTTTTGGAGTTTAAATTTAGATGAGTTTCAAACCTTTATTGAATTGGCGGAAAAATATGATATTGATTTCTTCTATGCGAAATATAGAGATTTGCTTGTTGAAACGTTAGAGGATGCAATTCTTGCATATATGGAAGATGTGGAAGCGGATGATTATTATGGAGATTATGATGTAAGTGACCTTTTAAAACATAATATGAGATATAATGGTTATTATGAGGAATTAGATAAACAATCTGTTGTGAATAATGTATGTGAATGGATAAAAGAAGATGTGGAAAAGGAAGTTTCTGAAATGATTGAAAATCTTCCGCAGGATATTTTAGATAAAATTAGAATTTCAAAAAGTAACGTAAAGGTAGATAAGTCGGATGTTGAGGAGTATATAGAAAGTTATTTGGAGCCATCAGTGCCTGAATATGACCATCATGAAATGGATTATGATTATGGGATTATTGGGGAGATGGACATACTGGATTGTATTTTTAAATAGGCATTACAAGTTTATTTCGATAGGGGTTTAATGGCTGTATAGAAAATTTTATCAATTCGGTAATTATCAATTACCGAATTGGGAAAGGAGATATCTGATATGCAGGATATGAAAAGCAGTGAAAAATTTTATGGTCAGGTCGTGCAGCTGTTTCGGGATGCAAAACGTAAAATGAGCTTGTCGGTAAACATGGCTATGGTTTATTCCTATTATGAGGCCGGGCGGATGATTATAGACGAAGAACAAAATGGCAGTGAGCGTGCTGCTTATGGAAAGTATATTCTTCAGGAATTATCCAGGCGACTTACTGAAGAGTTTGGCAGGGGATTTTCCTATGAAAATTTAAAACTTATGCGACGCTTCTATATGATATATTCAAAGGATGCGATTTCGGATGCGGCTTTTTTGCATTCGGAGCAGCTTCCAATGACTGTTGAGGGCAGGCGGTTTTATTTGAGTTGGTCGCATTACCTTATCCTGATGCGGATAAGCAATGTGGAAGAGCGTCATTTTTATGAAATAGAAGCATATAGGAACGGGTGGAGCAAGGATGAGCTTGGCCGGCAATACGGAAGTTCTCTGTATGAAAGGCTTGCACTAAGCAGGGAGAAGGATAAGGTAATGCGTCTTGCCTTGGAGGGACAGCAGATTGAGAAACCAGATGATATTTTTAAAGATCCTTATGTCCTGGAATTTACCGGATTGCCAGAAGAATCTGTTTATTCAGAAACCGATCTGGAAAAGCGCCTGATAGACAATCTACAGATGTTTTTACTGGAATTAGGAAGAGGTTTTACCTTTGTGGGACGTCAGGTTCGGTTTACGTTTGAAGAGGAGCATTACAGGGTGGATTTGGTATTTTTTAACCGTTTGTTGAGATGTTTTGTTCTATTTGATTTAAAGGTTGGTCAGTTAAAACATCAGGATATTGGGCAAATGCAGATGTATGTCAACTATTACGACAGAAAAGTAAAACTTGAGGATGAAAACCCAACAATAGGAATCATTATTTGTAAGGATAAAAAAGACGCGGTGGTAGAAATGACTTTGCCGGAAGACAATAATCAGATATTTGCGAGCAAATATCAAACGGTGCTTCCAAGCAAGGAAGAACTGCGGCAGTTGATGAGTGAGAAAGAATAAGTTGATGATATAGAAAAAAGAGTATTATTGAAAGGCACCATAGAAGCAAAGCTTACGGTGTCTTTTTCAGTGATCATGAAAATATTTTTTAGTTTTTACTTGACAAAAGCAGAGATCATAGGACTTACGTGGTCGGATATTGACATGAAAAATAAACAGGTCAGCATCAACCATCAGCTTATCTACAGGAATCTTGGGGAAGGGAGTAGGCTCTGTGTTACATCTCCCAAGACCGAGGCGGGGGTAAGGGATATTCCCATGACAGCCAGTGTCAAAAAGGCTTTTGAGAAACAGAGGGAATATCAGTTTATGATGGGGATTGACAGAGATTATGAAGTTGACGGTATGAAAGGCTTTATTTTCACCAGCAAGAACGGACGCCCCTTACAGCCCAGCGCAGTCAACAACGTGCTTTACAATATCGTGGATGCCTATAATAAGCGGGAAGCGGCGAAAGCAAAGAAAGAACACCGCAAGCCGGAGATGATGCCAAGAATATCTGCCCATATTTTAAGGCACACAGGCTGTACCAGAATGGCAGAGCGTGGGGTGGATGTAAAGGTATTGCAGTATATCATGGGGCATGCAAACATAGCAGTCACTATGGAAGTATATAATCATATCACAGAATATGCGAGAATAGAAAAAGAAATATTGAAGATGGAAGACCTGATGGTGGTATAAGCCACATGACGCTATCTGATGGAATCAGATGCAGAACCGTACCCCAATTTTTTCACAAATGGGGTATGAATGGGGTATAACACCCGTTATCTGGCATTTTAGAGAAATTTTAGAACCCGCAAACCCGCATAAACACTGGGTTTGCGAAAATTTACTGAAAATATTAGCACTCACCTCTTGTTATTATGGCGTGGATTTTATCTAATTTCATAAAGTGTCGTAAGCGCCTATTTACAGGCGTTATACGGATTTTACGATTTTATCTCGTTTTATTATTATTTGTCTTTTTCAAAAAATTTGGTGTCAAAATTGGTGTCAGAGAATGGTATTTGGAGAAATCTGCTATTCTTTTCAGATAGTGCTTTAATAAAAAATATCATAACGAATGGATTGGAACGCAGAGTCAGCGTTCCTTTTCTATTTTCAGACGTTCAGAAATGAGCGTCTATTTTTTTACCTAAAACGAAAGGAGAATCATAACATTATGGAAAAAATCTTGAAACGGTTGCTGACAGCGATTCTTGCTATAGTGACTGTATTTACCACTTTACCTGTCACACAGGCATATGCCGCTGATTCCGTCTACACTCATTCAGACGGTCACGCAGGTACGGTTGTCAAAGTGACAGATGGCGGCTCAAAAGAATCCACTTTTGAAGAGGGGTGGTTGAAAGCTGACGGAAAGACGGCTTATTGTATCCAACTGGGCGCAGCGTTCCAATCTGGAAATAAAATACGCAAGAACGCCACGGAACGGTTGAGCGAAGCGCAGATTAATGACGTGGCTCTCAATCTGGAATGCGTCAAGAAACATACGAAAAATTATTCTGCTGAACAGGCTTGCCTGCTCCAACAGTGTACCGTATGGCGCAGGTTAAGCGTTCATTTAGGCTGGGGATATAAAAATACGCATGTTGCCTATGATGAAATCCCCAAAAGTGAGCAGAATGAACTCTATGCCAATGCAAAAACTTTTGCCAAAGAAAACAAAAACCGTTATGATTGCGGCGGCTATATCTACACTGGCGAGGGGCAGGACTTAGGGCAGTTCTGGGCGAATTTAGCGGTAGGAAACGGGAATTTACAGAAAAGCTCCACGAATACAGGTATCACCAGAGGAAATGACTGTTACTCCCTCTCTGGTGCGACCTATGGGGTATATTCTGATAAAGGCTGTACGAAGTCTGCTGCTACTCTCACTACAGACGGAAACGGCAATACAAATACGGTGGAGCTACGAGCCGGAACATATTATGTGAAAGAGACAAAAGCTCCAAAGGGATTTCAGCTTGATAAGACCGTCCATACCCTTACAGTTAAAGTAAGTGAGACTACTACCTTAAAGGTCAGTGATACACCAAAAGCTACAAACACACAGATTGAGCTTTTCAAGCTGGATATGGATACTTCAAAAGGCACGCCACAAGGAAACGCTGCCTTAGAGGGCGCAGAGTTTGTCTGGAAATATTACGACGGATATTACACCAGAGACAATCTCCCATCAGCACCGACACGCACATGGACGACACGGACAAAAGCGGAGAAAGGCAGCGACGGCACAGCCCACTATATCACACGGTTAGCGGATTTCTACAAAGTTTCCGGCGACAGTTTTTATACGCAAAATGGCTCTATCTGTCTGCCGCTTGGCACAATCACGGTAGAAGAAAAAGCTGCTCCGAAAGGCTACCTGCTGGACGGTGCATATTTGCAGGTAAATGGTACTTCCGAACGGGTGACAGGCGTATATGCGGCGCAGATAAAGGAGAATGGAGAGTTTGCGACACTAAGCGGCGGCAACCGTTACTTGGTATCGGACAAGGTTATCCGTGGCGGCGTGAAAATCCAGAAACGTGACCTTGAAACAAAGGATACGAAGCCACAGGGCGGCGCAACTTTCAGAGACACAGCCTTTGCTATCACTTCCCTGAATGATAATCCCGTGCTGGTTGACGGGAAATTATATCAGAAGAATGAAGTGGTAAAGACAATCCATACAGGGATTGACGGTATCGCTACAACTGCCACTGATACACTCCCCTACGGTCATTACAGGCTTGAGGAAACCGTGCCGCCAGAGGGGTATTTGATAGACGGCGCAGTTTCCTGTGAGTTTGACATTGTAAATAACGGGGAAATCGTGGATTTAACATCAGAGGAACAGTCTATTTACAACCAGATAAAGCGTGGGGATATTGAGGGTGTAAAAATCGGTTCTGGCACACACAAGCGGCTTTCAGACGTGCCATTAAAATTACCAGTAAGACTACAGGAGAAAGCCATATTATTGTAACTGATAAAAACGGCCAGTTTTCCACTGCTGCTGACTGGACTTCCCACAAGAAAAATACCAACGCCGGAAAATCCAGCGAGGACGGTATCTGGTTCGGAACGTCAGAGCCGGATGACAGCAAAGGTGCGCTGCTCTATGATACATATGAAATTGAAGAAATCCGCTGTGATTCCAATAAAGGGCTGGCACTGATTCCTGTCTTTGATGTTGTTGTATCGAGAAATAAGGTTGTGGTTGACTTAGGAACGCTAACCGACGAATACGAGCCGGAGCTATCAATTCATACAACCGCTGCGGATAAGGCTACAGGGGAGAAATCTATCATAGCAGGTAAGAATGTGACGATTGTTGATACTGTTTCTTTGGACGGATTAAAGAAAGGCACAAAATACCAGCTTAAAGGCTGGGAAATGGTAAAATCTGAAAATACGGAACTTCTGATTGATGGAAAGCCTGTGGAAAATGACCTTACATTTACCGCAAAGGATTCTAAGATGGAAGTCCAGCTTGCCTTTACATTCAATGCCAGCCAGCTTGCAGGAAAGGAGCTTGTGACTTTTGAGGAATTGTACGACGTAACGAATTCCGACGAGCCAGTAAAGGTAGCGGAACACAAAGACATAGAGGACGACGGACAGACGGTGACGATTAAGGAACGTGTGATAGGCATTCATACAAAGGCTTGCGATAAAGCGACAGGCGATAAGATGATTCTTGCCAGCAAAGATATAACGATTGTTGATACGGTAGCGTTAGACGGATTGGAAAAAGATACAAAATATCAGTTAAAAGGCTGGGAAATGGTGAAATCGGAAAATACAGAACTTCTGATTGATGGAAAGCCTGTGGAGAATGACGTTACTTTTACCGCAGAGGATTCAGAAATGGAAATGCAGATTGCCTTTACTTTTAATGCCAGTGAGCTTGCAGGAAAAGAGCTTGTGACCTTTGAGGAATTATACGATGTGACGAATCCCGACGAGCCTATTAAGGTGGCAGAACATAAAGATATTGAAAATAACAGGCAGACCGTGACGATTACAGAGCGTATTATCACTATGCACACTAACGCTGCCGATAAAGTTACAGGTGAAAAGACAATCAAAGCCGGAAATGAGGTTACGATTGTAGATACTGTTACTTTAGATGGCATAGAAAAAGGCGTGAAATACCAGTTTAAAGGCTGGGAGATGGTAAAATCTGAAAATGCAGAGCTTATCATTAATGGCAAACGTGTAGAAAATGGCCTTACTTTTACCGCTACAGACAGCGCAATGGAAATTCAAATTGCCTTTACATTCAATGCCAGCCAGCTTGCAGGAAAAGAGCTTGTGACCTTTGAGGAATTGTACAACGTGACGAATCCAGACAAGCCTATCAAGGTAGCGGAACATAAGGACATTGCGGATAAAGGGCAGACGGTGAAAATGACAGGGAATCCCGATGAACCGACCATACCAGAATCCGGCACGCCGACAGGCAAGGGCAATCCGCCAAAGACGGGTGACACGACAAATCTTGCGCTCCTGTTTGTCCTGCTTATCTTATCCGCTGCCGGACTGGTATTCACGGCATACAGGAAATACCGCAATATAAAAGCAAGCCATAATTAATACAGGAGGAATCAGCATATGAAATCCTGTTCCCGTTCGCCGCCTTGAAAATATATGGCTGCATAAAACACACAAACTGTTTCTTTTCAGTCAAGCGTCTTTTTGATTGGCTGGAAAAACAGTACACAAGGGGATTGGGGAGTGTAGCTCCCCAAATAGAGACATAGAAAATTAGAAAGAAAGAGGAAAATATATATGGAATTAAAGCATGTTATCCCGAACATGGAAAAGACTTTCGGGAATCTGGAATTTGCAGGTGAGAACAAGGTAGAACAGCGGAGAATCAACGGGCGTATGGCTGTGATTTCCCGTAGCTACAACCTGTATTCGGACGTACAGAGAGCCGATGATATTATCGTAGCATTGCCTGCTACCGCTGGGGAGAAGAATTTTGAGGTTGAGGAAAAGGTACGGCTTGTCAATCCTAAGATTACCGCAGAGGGTTATAAAATTGGCAACCGTGGGTTCACAAACTATATCTTGTCTGCTGACGATATGGTGAAAGCGTAAGGAGGTATCAGAGATTATGAGATTAGCAAATGGAATTATTATCGACAAGGAAAAGACATTCGGACTGCTTAAGTTTTCCGCATTGCGGCGTGAGGTGCATAAGCAGAATGAGGACAGAACGGTTTCTGAAGAAATCAAGGAGCGTACCTACGATTTGAAATCCAGAGGACAGGGGCGCATGATACAGGTGAGTATTCCGGCTACCGTGCCGTTAAAGGAGTTTGATTATAATGCGGAGGTGGAGATTATCAATCCTGTAGCGGATACGGTGGCGACGGCTACGTTTCAGGGGGCAGACGTGGACTGGTATATTAAAGCGGAGGATATTGTCTTGAAAAATAAAGACGGGCATTCAACGGGAAATCTACAGAATCATAATCCGCATGAAAAAAGGGAAATTAAGAATTCTAAATAAGCATTGCCTATACGATAATATTCTGATAAAATCAGGATAAAATAAACAATAAAAGGAGTGCTTAGATTATGATACAAATTCGACCTGTTTCTGACCTTAGAAATAAATTTCCGGAAATTGAAACCATCGTAAACAGCGGAAAACCTGTTTATCTTACAAAGAATGGTTACGGAGCTATGGTAGTTTTGAGTTTGGAGGAATACGCAAATCTGACAGATGATATAGAGATGAAACTTGACGAAGCCGACAGGCAGGCGGCAATGACGGAAGAAAGGCTTTCCCATGAAACCGTATTCGGCAATGTAAGGAGTACGATACATGGAAAATAAAGTTTATCATCTTCGCTATCTGCCAATTTTTGAACAGGATTTAATCAGTACAGCGAGTTACATTACCAATGTTTTAAAGAATGAGGACGCTGCGTTGCGTTTGATTGATGATGTAGAGGCGGCGATTCTGGAAAGACTGAATAATCCTGTTGCTTATGAACCATATATTTCCGCAAAAAAGAGAGACTATCCGTATTATAGAATCTATGTGAGAAATTACGTTATTTATTATGTGGTGGTTGGTGATGTAATGGAAGTACGGCGCTTGCTGTATGGTGCTAGAGATACAGATAAGCATTTATAATTTGTTCGCTCAATCTGATAATAGAAGTATAAGCAGTTAGTCTTGATGATTAGCAGCTTTTCTTAGCGATATAAAGTATATAAGCAGATGACGACGGAACGGTTTCTGAAAAAATCAAGAACATACCTATATTTACATTGTGTCCAATATTTGAAAGTGATATAATTGATAAAAATATTCTAAGGAGACAATATATATGGAATTATTTGATTTCTTAAAAGTCAATTGGGTCAATCTTGGTTTGATTTTGGTGGGATTATCTGCCGTATGGATTTAAAAAATGCAGGAAAAAGGGAAATTACGTGATGCAGCTTGCATGATTGTATTACAAATAAATGAACTTCAAAAGCGTGTACAGGAAATTCAATCTTACATAACTAATCAAGGATTAAATTTAACTGCGTTTTATGAATCACTTCCTTTAATTGACGTTAATTATTGAAACAATTATAAGCATTTATTTGTTCGTAAAATAGATAATAAAAGTTACGATAGTATAAATAAGTTTTATCAGTATGTTACTTCCATGCAAGAACAACAGGAATTATTACGCAATCTACAAAGGAATTATTTCTATGTAAAGCAAAATGCTATATGCAATGTGGAAATTTCATTTATAATTGAAACATTGAAAGAGGTTGATTGTAGCTCCATTTCTAGCAATCAATTACAATCCTTTTTTCAAGAGGTTTCTACAGCAAGTGCCGAAAAACAATCAGAGATTTTTACTAATTTAGTTAAGCAGATTGAGCAAAATAATCCTGATATAGATATGGGCAGATTTTGGAGTATTTATCAAAGTAAACGAAAGAGATTTATATCTATTACTAACGGGGATTCTTTAACGCCATATACGCCTGAACAAATTTCGTCAACACTACAGTCACTTTTAAAGCAATATGCTCTATTAGAAATCGCAGGAATTGAAGGGTATCGAACACTTTGTAAAATAGCTAAAATGATAAATAAATAACATATAAGTAAGCAGCAGATTTTACAGGATTTGCTGCTTTTTTCATGGAAAGGAAAAGATTATGCAATTATTTAAAAGGAAAGGAAATCGTATCAGAGCTAGTGATAAATCTCTGGTTTTCCGCTTTGCTGCTGGCTCATTGCTCCTGCTGTTCTTTATGGCAATGATACTTTTGAACCTAATGGCAATCATAACAACCGACTGGAACTCGGTCACGCTTTTTAGCAACGGAAATCTACAGTTCCACCTTACGCCATACAGGATAGTTACACTCATTATATCAGCATTTACCTGTTTAGCTGCTGCTCTGCTCTATTACCGATTCCGATATGACAAGGTGAAACAGCTCTTCCACCGCCAAAAACTGGCACGTATGATTCTGGAAAATGGCTGGTATGAAGCAGAGACCTCACAGGACAGCGGTATCTTCAAAGACCTGCCGTCAGACGGGAAAAAGGAACGGATTACCTATTTTCCAAAGATGTATTACCGCATGGAAAACGGCTTGCTCCATATCCAGACAGAAATCACGCTGGGGAAATATCAAGACCAGCTCCTACACTTGGAGAAAAAGCTGGAGACAGGCTTATACTGTGAATTGGTATCCAAAGAGCTGCATGATTCCTATGTGGAATATGTCTTGCTTTATGATACGATTGCAAATCGCATTACCATCAATGAGGTACGGGCAGAAAAAGGCAAGCTCCGGCTGATGAAAAATGTCTGGTGGGAGTATGACAATCTCCCCCACATGCTGATTGCTGGTGGTACAGGTGGAGGAAAGACCTATTTTATCCTTACCATTATCGAAGCTCTGTTACGCTGTGATTCGGTGATGTATGTGTTAGACCCGAAGAACGCTGACCTTGCCGACCTCGCCGCTGTCATGCCCGAAGTCTACTACAAAAAGGAAGATATTACCGCCTGTATTGACCATTTCTATAACGGCATGATGGAACGCTCGGAAACAATGAAGCTCATGGAGAATTATAAGACGGGTAAAAACTATGCTTACTTGGGATTACCGCCGCATTTCTTAATCTTTGATGAATATGTGGCGTTTATGGAAATGTTGACAACAAAGGAAAATGCCGCTGTCCTTAACAAGCTGAAACAGATAGTTATGCTTGGACGGCAGGCAGGATATTTTCTCATTCTTGCCTGTCAGAGACCAGACGCAAAATATCTGGGTGACGGAATCCGAGACCAGTTTAATTTTCGTGTAGCTCTTGGGCGTATGTCGGAGCTGGGTTATTCTATGATGTTCGGAGAGGTAAATAAGGATTTCTTTTTAAAACAGATAAAGGGACGTGGCTATGTGGATACAGGTACAAGTGTTATCTCCGAGTTTTACACTCCCCTTGTACCTAAAGGGTATGACTTCCTAAAAGAGATAGGGAAACTTACACAGGACAGGCAGGACGGACAGGCGGCGTGCGAAGCGAAAGCCGCAGGTACGGGCTAGCCTGTGCAGGTGCGGTATGCCGCACCTGCCATATGCCCCCGGTATCTAACAGGGGGGCGCAAATACAACTGAAAACAGATTCGGAAATCTAAAAATCCTTTATGGCACAGGTATTTCCGATAGATTTTAGAGGTGTGACAAAAGGCTTTAATCCTGTCACACTTTTTTACGTTAGGAGGGGGTTGACTGAATGAAACAGACTGGATAAAGGATTTTAAAGAAAAGCGTACTGCCTATGGTATTTCTCAAAATAAGCTGGCGGTTGAAGCAGGAATCAGCAGAGAACATTTAAACCGTCTGGAATCCGGCAAGGTGGCATTGACAGAAGAAATCCAGAAACAGCTACTTACGGCACTGGAAAAATATAATCCAGAATCACCGCTTACCATGCTGTTTGACTATGTACGAATACGTTTTCCGACAACGGATGTAAAGCATGTGATAGAGGACATTCTGCGACTGAAACCGGATATGATGATACATGAGGATTTCGGTTTTTACTCTTATTCGGAGCATTATGTCATAGGTGATGTGTTTGTGGTTACTTCTGCTGATGAAGAAAAGGGTACTCTGCTGGAACTGAAAGGGAAAGGCTGCCGCCAGATGGAGGGTTATCTGTTGGCACAGCATAGGAGCTGGTACGATTTTCTGATGGACGCTTTAGGTGACGGCGGCGTGATGAAACGGCTTGACCTCGCCATTAACAATATGGCCGGTATGCTGGATATTCCAGATCTGACTGAAAAATGTAACCAAGAAGAATGCATTTCTGTATTCCGCAGTTTCAAGAGCTATCGCAGCGGCGAGCTGGTGCGTAGCCATGAACAAGACGGATACAGTATGGGGAATACGCTGTATATCGGTTCTCTGAAATCAGAAGTATATTTCTGCATTTACGAAAAGAATTATGAGCAGTATGTAAAAAATGGGATTCCCATAGGGGATACGAAAATCAAAAACCGATTTGAAATCCGGCTCAAAAACGAAAGAGCCTACCATGCGGTATGTGACCTGCTGAATTATTATGACGCAGAACTGGATAGACAGGCAGGTTGCCCCTACATGGAAAATGCTGCAAAAGATTGACAGTGCCAACGACACACATTTTCTTAGAGACATTTTAAATGATGTGGAGTTTACAGAGCGTCATAAGAAACTGATAAAACAACAAACGACTTCCCCAGAGGAAGTGATACAAAGACAGAAATTTGAAAGGGGAAATGAAGAATGAATTTTGGACAGAATTTATACAACTGGTTTTTAAGCAATGCACAATCGCTGGTGCTTATGGCAATAACGGAAATAGGGAAAGATTGTCTGCTACGGAACTTTTGAAAATGAATGAATGTTGAATGAGCACGCCGAAGTTTAATCAGTTACTTATAAGTGCAGGATTTCTTGAAGTAAAAGAAAGAAAATCAAGCAAAGGAACCATGAAGCCTTACAAATCATTGACGGAAACAGGAAGAAAATATGGAGTAAACCTTATTAGCGACAAAAATCAAAAGGAAACACAGCCATACTACTATGCTGATACATTTATGGAATTATTTGAGAAAGTAACCTAATCATCATATATTTGTCAGTGATGAGGCTGGCTAATATCACCGAAATTTCGGGGCAACGGCATAACCTCGACCAGTGAATCGGCTGGCTACGGATTGGTTCAAAATTCTTGGTATAGGGAAATGGAGGATATTGCAGATGAATAATTTAATTGTAAAGGGAAAACAGAATTTCATGGGGAAAGAAATTCCTGTAGTGCTTGGAGGATTTGGAGAAGGGAAGAAGTGTATCTGTGATAAGACGATTGCGGAGATACATAATCAGCCAGTGCCAGAAATTAGACGTAGACTAAATGAAAACATTTCAAGATTTAAGGAAAACATTGATTTTATTGACTGTGGATTTCCAGTCATAGTTTTCATTTGGCTATAAAAATGTTAAAATTTTGAGAATTTGAAAACTTTTTCCGGTGCCACGACAATATATACATGCAAGGGCAAATCTTTGCAAGTCGACTTGAAAGAAGAAGGAGGATGGCTGCTATGAATAATGATGAATTCGAGCGGTTTGTCCTGAAGTTTGGAAAAGATATTCTGCGGTTTTGCCGGATGACAGCCAGAGATGCGGAAAATGGGGACGAACTGTATCAGGACACTATGCTCAAGCTGCTGGAGAAAAAGAAAAGACTGGACTCTATGCAGAATACAAAAAGTTACGCTTTATCCACTTCAATTTATCTTTGGAAAAATAAGAAGAAAAAATATGCAAACAGGATGAGGCTGGTTCCGATTGACAGTATGGACGAGATGTCTGATGAAAGATATGGGTTTACTGATTATGATAACGAAGTTTCCCCTGAACGCATTGTATTAAAGCAAAATGAGATAGATATGATTCAGGGATTCGTTAAAACCCTGCCGGAGAAGTACAGAATACCAATCTATCTGTATTATTCAGCAGATATGCAGATAAATGAGATATCTAAGATTCTTGGGCTGCCGGAAGGAACCGTCAAAAGCCGGATGCGGAAAGCAAAGAAACAGTTAAAGGAAAAATTGGAGGCGATAGGATATGACAGATGAAAAATTGGATCAAATCTTAAAGCAGGCCCTTGCTCCTGAATTAAGTGACAAAGAAATCCAGATACATAAAAGGAGGAAGGATAAAATGAATAAATTCGGAAAAATAGGAAAATGTGTGGCTGCTGTAGTGGCTGCGGCGGTTATTGGAATTGCTGGACTCGGATATTTTAATCCGGTACTTGCAGCAAAGATTCCACTGATTGGAAAGATTTTTGAAAAGGTTGAGGATGATGCCACATATTCCGGAGACTATACGGATAAGAAGACTGTCCTGACAAATGAGGATTCTGTGGGAAATCTGGATACATCGGACTATACCGTGTCTGATAAAGGAATCACACTGACTGCATCAGAAGCCTATTGTGATGGATATTCCATATTCCTTACAGTAAATATTGAATCAGAAGATGCGGATTTTACGCATATTCCAGAACATTATACAGGCATGAACGCTGCGGATAACCGAACATCCGCAGGGTTTTATATCAGAGGAACATGGAGTGTGGATGGAAGTTCACCTGAATGGCTCGAAAATACGTTTGATGGAAAGGTGATTGACAACCATACGTTTGCAGGTATGCTGAAGATAAACCTTGCAGAGAAACATACAGGCAACGGTGAACTTAGCTTAAATGTAAACGGTCTTGGTTATGATGACGACAGGATGCTTGACGGTGAGGAAATATCGGCATCTCACTGGACGGATGGTAGTTGGAATATTGCTATTCCGTTTGGGATAAACACGACAGATGCAAAAACAATCGAAGTGGGTGAGAAAAAAGGGAATATTACGCTTGAAGATGTAGTGGTATCTCCGTATCAGGTAATTGTCCATGCGACAACACCGGGAGAACCCTGCTCTACAATTTGCTTTAATCAGGATGGGGAAATGCTTCACCCAGATATGGAAATGGCAGGCAGAGCCGTATTTGCTGTTCAGGGGAAAGAGATAAAAACATTGTATGTCTACATTTTTGACAATCCTGATGACTGGTCTTTGATGGAGCAGGAAGGAATGAACAGCAGCATTGCAGAGAGGGCTGTCATTTCAAAGGAAATTCATGTAGAGTAAGTGGGAATAATTTTTTAAAGTAAGAAATATAATACTGATCCGAGTTAGGTATTAAGGCTGGAAAGCGTTTGTTGGAGGAAGACCAATGAACGCTTTTTTGCATTTAACGCCACACTGTCGTTCACCACCCGTCCTAATCTCCTTTCAGATGCAGTTAAATTTAGAAATGGAGGAAAGGATAATGACAGATAAGGAAGATAAGACAGTGCGGCAGTTTGTACGGTTCTGCCGCACCGCCTTGATGTATGAAAAAAAGAACTATTACAACGAGCAGAAACACAGGGTAGAACGGGAAAAGCATATTGAGATGTTTTCACCAAAACAGTCAGGCATGGTTGAAAAAATATTTGATACATATCATGCTGATTATTTTTCAGTTATGGGATATGAAATCGGCATAATTGATGGTGACTTGGCACAGGCGTTAAGGGAACCACCGGACAAAAAAATACAGATTGTGTTACTGTATTATTTTGCTGGTTTGAATGACAGGGAGATTGGCGAAATATATGGAACAGGAAGAAGTACCATTTGTGACCAGAGGAACAATGCCATAAAAAAGCTGCGGCTGATGATGGAGGAAATGCATTATGGAAAATAAATTTAGTGGCAGGGGCATTACCTTTGAAACATTGGAAAAAGCGGTGTCGGGCGATTACAATGTCATGCAGGAAGTGGATAAGGCTGTTTAAGCCATACATGACAGGACTGAGTATTGAGGACGGCAGATTTAACAATGAACTCTTTGAAAGACTTGTGCAAAGGCTCATGTTTATTACATGGCAGTTTGATATGCATTACAGTGAAAAATAATCGGGCGTGATGAAATGCAGGCGGGGGACATTCGGTATATGAGTGTCCCTTTTTGTGTGTCTGTTATTGATATGCAATATTAACAGCGTTACAGGCAGAGAGGAGTGAGAAAATGAGTGAAAATAAATTAAAAAGCAGAGATGCGATTGATGCGGAAAATAATCTTGTATTCAACCATGACGGCGAATGTTTCGCCTATTATGAGCTGATACCTTACAATTATTCGTTCCTGTCGCCGGAGGAAAAGTATCTGGTGTATGACAACTTCCGTCAGCTTATCGCACAGAGCCGTGACGGGAAAATCCATGCCTTGCAGATAAGTACAGAATCCAGTATCCGAGCCACACAGGAGCGTTCCAAAAAAGAAATCACAGGGCGGCTATATGACATTGCCTGTGAGAAGATAGACCAGCAGACACAGGCGTTAGTGGGTACGATTTCCCTATAAAAAGATTGAAACGTGAAACGCTGGTAAAACGGTATGACCTTATCAGTCCTACCCGCTGCCTGATAACCGAAAGCCAGCGGTACTTAAAAGTAGACAGTGAGGACATGACAACCTACGCTGCCTATTTTATTATCAAGACTGATTCTGGTATCCGAGTTATACCTATGACGCAGGAAGTACAGAAAGCAAAGAAAGAACATAGAAAAGCAGAACTACTTCCAAAAGTATCCGCTCACGTTATGCGTCATACAGCCTGTACCAGAATGGCAGAGTGCCGTATGGATATTAAAGTTTTGCAGTATATCATGGGGCACGCTCATATTGATGTGACAATGGACGTATATAACCACTTGGGAGACAGAGAAAGAATCGAACAGGAAATTGCAAGGCTGGATAGTATGGCGGTAAATTTCTGACACAAAAATATAAAAATTGGTGTCAAACTGGTGTCAAAACTTATGAAAAGGACAATTACAGGAAAACAAAGTGTGTGCAAACCATTGATTTCAGGCGGTTTGCAAAAATTATCAGAAAAAATTAGCACTCAACTGTTGACAGTGCTAACAATAAGTTGTATTGTGATAGTGTCAATAGAACAAATGAATTGTTTGACAAGATACAAGCGAAAGATTTCGCAGCATCTGTATGTAAATTACTATTCACAGTCGAAATGCGCATATACTGTGCATTTACAACCCGGTACAGTAAATTGTGAGAACATGTTCGCTTCGCCGCAGGCAACTTTACATGCTCAAATGCCGTTACTGTGAGCAGATGGAGGCTGTAGATAGTAAAGTATATAAAAGGAGGGATATCATGAACCTGACGAAATTTACACAGAAATCCATGCAGGCAGTGCAACAGTGCGAGAAACTGGCTTATGAATACGGAAATCAGGAGATTGAACAAGAACACTTGCTCTACAGCCTGCTGACCATTGATGATAGTCTGATTCTGAAACTGGTTGAAAAGATGGAGATCCAGAAGGAATACTTTGTAAATCGTGTGGAGCAGGGACTTAACAAGAGAACGAAGGTGCAGGGAGGACAGATCTACATCGGCCAGGACCTGAATAAAGTTCTGGTCAGTGCGGAGGATGAAGCCAAAGCACTTAGCGATGAGTATGTGTCCGTGGAGCATTTGTTCATGGCCATGTTGAAGCACCCGAATAAGGAAGTGAAAGAAATCTTCCGGGAGTTCGGTATCACAAGAGAGCGCTTCCTGCAGGCATTGTCCACAGTACGGGGCAATCAGAGAGTTACCTCCGATAACCCGGAGGCAACCTATGATACACTGGAGAAATACGGACAGGATCTTGTGGAAAAGGCGAGAAGCCAGAAGCTGGATCCGGTAATCGGCAGGGACAATGAGATCCGTAATGTGATCCGTATTCTTTCCCGTAAGACGAAGAACAATCCGGTGCTGATCGGTGAGCCTGGTGTGGGTAAGACGGCGGTTGCTGAAGGGCTGGCGCAGCGTATTGTCAGAGGAGATGTGCCGGAGGGATTGAAGGATAAGAAGATCTTTGCACTGGATATGGGAGCTCTGGTGGCCGGTGCGAAGTACCGCGGTGAGTTTGAGGAGCGTTTGAAGGCGGTTCTGGATGATGTGAAGAACAGCGATGGACAGATCATTCTCTTTATCGATGAGCTGCATACGATCGTGGGTGCGGGCAAGACAGACGGAGCCATGGATGCCGGCAATATGCTCAAGCCCATGCTGGCAAGGGGAGAACTGCACTGTATCGGTGCAACCACATTAGATGAATACCGCCAGTATATTGAGAAGGATGCCGCGTTGGAGAGACGCTTCCAGCCTGTTATGGTGGATGAGCCGACGGTGGAAGATACCATTTCCATTCTGCGTGGATTAAAAGAGCGCTATGAGGTGTTCCATGGCGTGAAAATTATGGATAATGCGCTGGTAAGTGCGGCGGTATTGTCGAACCGCTATATTTCTGACAGATTTCTGCCGGATAAGGCAATCGATCTGGTGGATGAGGCCTGTGCGTTGATTAAGACGGAACTGGATTCCATGCCCACAGAGCTGGATGAACTTCGCCGCAGGGTGATGCAGCTGGAAATTGAAGAGACGGCGCTGAAGAGGGAAGACGATCATCTGAGTAAAGAACGGCTTGCCAATCTGCAGCGGGAACTTGCCGAATTGAAAGAAGAACTGAACAATCGTATGGCACAATGGGAGAATGAGAAGGCTTCCGTGGAAAAACTTTCCAAAATGCGTGAAGAGATTGACGAGATCAATAATCAGATTCAGATAGCACAGCGTGAAGGCGATTATGAGAAAGCTGCCGAACTCAGCTATGGCAGGCTGCCTGCATTAAAACAGCAGCTTGAGATAGAAGAGGAACAAGTGAAACAGAAGGATCTTTCACTGGTGCATGAGAGTGTGTCCGATGAGGAGATTGCCAGGATCATTTCCCGCTGGACCGGAATTCCGGTATCCAAGCTGACTGAAAGTGAACGGAACAAGACACTGCATCTGGATGATGAACTGCATAAGCGGGTGATCGGGCAGGATGAGGGCGTGACGAAAGTGACAGAGGCTATTATCCGTTCCAAAGCAGGGATCAAGGATCCGACCAAACCTATAGGTTCCTTCCTGTTCCTGGGGCCAACTGGAGTGGGCAAGACAGAATTGGCTAAAGCGCTGGCAGCTTCGCTGTTTGATGACGAGACGAATATGGTTCGTATTGATATGAGTGAGTATATGGAGAAATATTCTGTCTCCAGACTGATCGGGGCGCCTCCCGGATATGTAGGATATGAGGAAGGCGGTCAGCTGACAGAGGCAGTCAGAAGGAAACCATACTCAGTGGTCTTGTTTGACGAGATAGAGAAGGCTCATCCTGATGTATTTAATGTGCTGCTGCAGGTACTGGATGACGGACGCATCACAGACTCCCAGGGCAGGACGGTTGACTTCAAGAATACTATACTGATCATGACCTCCAATATCGGCGCTAATTATCTGCTGGACGGTATCGATGCACAGGGAGCAGTTACGGAGGAAGCGGAGCGAATGGTCATGAACGATTTAAGAAACCATTTCCGGCCTGAATTCCTGAACCGTCTGGATGAAACGATTCTCTTCAAACCATTGACGAAGGGAAATATCGGCGGCATTATCCGTCTCATTGTAAATGACCTGAACAGAAGACTTGCAGACAGAGAACTGTGCATTGAACTGACATCAGAAGCAGAGCAGTATATTGTAGAGAACGCGTATGACCCGGTCTACGGGGCCAGACCACTGAAGCGTTACATTCAGAAATATGTTGAAACATTATCTGCGAGATTGATCTTAGAGGATAAGGTCAGCAGCAAGGATACGATTCTGATTACGGTAAAAGACGGAAAGCTGGCAGCAGAACGGAAGGCATAGTATCACAATAATTAACGACATAACAGATCGTAAAAGGCTTCTCTGAGACATTGTGTTTCAGAGAAGCCTTTTTACTTTCAGAGAGAAGAGACTGGAAAAGGAATAAAATAACATATGATTCTTATGTGTTAAGGAGATTATAAATTCGATTGTAGAGTACAGAGAGAATATGTGGTACAATTAAAAACAGTAATAATGTGAGAAGGGAGGAATGGAAAGTGTGCGTAAGTGAATCAATTATGAAGGAAATCATGCAAAATTGAAAATAAATGGAATCAAAATATAAATAACAATAGATATATATGTACTGAAAAGGAGAAGATAAAATGAAATATCCGAAATTTTTACAGGAAAAGGGAACGATTGCGTTCGTGGCGCCATCATTCGGATGTGCAATCGAACCATATAAAAGTGGATTTGAGAACGCCCGGAAAAAGTGGACAAAAGCAGGATTTACACTGGAACTTGGGCCGAATTGTTATGCCTCCGACGGCGTGGGGATCAGCAGTACACCAAAGAAATGCGGAGAAGAGCTGACAGAGTATTACTGTAACACAACGAGTGATTGCATAATTTCTTGCGGCGGCGGAGAACTAATGTGTGAAATTCTTGACTATGTAAACTTTGAGAAAATCAAAAACATGCCGGGCAAGTGGTATATGGGCTATTCAGACAATACAAATATGACGTTTTTACTGGCAACATTGTGTGATACAGCTGCTATTTATGGCCCCTGTGCGGCTTCTTTCGGTATGGAACCGTGGCATGTTTCCCTGGAAGACGCTATGCTTCTTCTGCAGGGGAAGAAACTCAGTATGCAGGGATATGATAAATGGGAGAGAGAGTCATTAAAGGATGAAGAACATCCCTGTGTGCCGTATAATCTTACGGAAACGTCTGTTATAAAATATATTCTGCCGGATGGCAGGACAAATATAGAGAGCCTTGCTGCGGATCCGCATAATCTTATGGCAGGCAAGAGTGGAACGGATGGGGAGACGAAGGAAAATAACGGAATATATGAAACGTATGTTATTGATTGTACGGGCAGACTTTTAGGCGGATGCATGGATTGCCTGGTGAATTTGACCGGCACGAAGTATGATAAGGTTACGGAATTTACAGAGAGATATAAAGAAGACGGTATTTTGTGGTTCCTGGAACCTTGTGATCTGAATCTGATGAGTATCAGGCGTGCTATGTGGCAGATGGAGCATGCCGGCTGGTTTAAGTACTGCAAGGGATTTCTGATTGGCAGACCGCGCGTCGGCATGGGTGAAATGGAATTTGGCATTGACCATTATCAGGCTGTTTATGAGATGTTGAGAAAATATCATGTGCCTGTAATGATGGATGTGGATATCGGACATCTTCCGCCTATGATGCCTCTGATCTGCGGCAGTGTGGCGAGAGTGGTCAGTGACGGAAATACATACAGCGTTGAAATGAAGCTGATTTAAGGCCGGAGAATAAGATACAGAGATAAAATAAAATAGCAAATGTGATATAAATATCGGACCAGATTGCAAATAGGAAAGGATGATGGACTATGATACCGAAAGACCCTGTTATGTTACTTAGCTTTATTAACCTGAAACTGCGCGATTTCTATGGAAGTCTGGATGCTCTCTGTGATGATCTGGATGCAGACAGAATGGAGATAGAGGCTAAACTGGCTACAATTGACTATCATTATGACAGTGAAAAAAATCAGTTTGTCTGACAAGGGGGAGTTGGTTCGGACAGTGAAAAAAGAGATTAAAATCACAATTGTTTTGGATGACGATAAACCAAATACCATCACAAAGGATGAAAAAGAAACATTTGTAATTGTGACACATGATTTTTCGGCGACACTTATGTCAACTTTACTGAAAAACGAACTGATAGACGGTAGTTTTTGTGGAGGAAGAGGAGATTGCGGAAGGTGTAGGGTGCAGTTCCTGAAAGGTGCGACAATGCCGACAGCTTTGGAGCGGAATGTAATGTCTGCGGATGAACTAAGGCAGGGATATCGGTTGGCATGTCTGGCAAGGCCGAAAGACGATTGTGTCATCAAGCTGGCATTGACAGGAGAGAAAAATGCTGCAATTATTACTGATATGATATATGTGGCACAAGAAGATGACCAAATAAGTCAACACAACGAAGGTACTGTAAAACGAACAACAACTGTTTTAAATACGGGTGTTTTTGATATGGATGAAACGATTATCGCGGTTGATCTCGGCACCACTACCATTGCCATGCAGCTTATGGAAATCGGTACAGGACATATCATAGATACATACTGCGAAATGAATCCCCAGCGATGTTACGGCAGCGATGTTCTGTCGCGTATCAAGGCATCCTGTGAAGGACAGCGTGAAGCACTGCAGCAGCTGGTAGTTAAAGTTCTGAAGCGGGGAGTGGACCGGTTCAGGATGAAATCATGCCATATCAGCTGTATGTGCATTGCAGGCAACACAACAATGGAGCATCTTCTGATGGGATATGATGTGTTATCTTTAGGAAAAAGCCCTTTTACCCCGGTGGAACTCGGATTGCAGGAATATCAATCGGCAGATTGGGAGTTTCCAGTATGGGTAACACCTGGTATCAGTACCTTTGTCGGCGGAGATATCGTAGCGGGTCTGTACGCGCTGAATATGCTTCCAGAAGGAACTGCATCGCAGGTCAGGATGCTGATTGATTTGGGAACTAACGGTGAGATGGCTATAACGGATGGTATTGAAATGGTTGTAACAGCGACGGCGGCAGGACCGGCATTTGAAGGGGGAGCGGGAGCAGGAATCATAGGCAGCGATATGATTGCCAATGTTGCCGCGTTGCTGCAGCGAGGTGTCCTGGATGAAACCGGATTATTAGAGGAGCCTTATTTTACAAAGGGAATCATGGTAGGAGAACCGCCGGTCCATATGAATAATAAGGATATCAGAGACCTGCAGATGGCCAAGGCTGCGGTGCGCGCCGGAGTGGAGATTCTATGGAAGAAGCTGGGATGTCCGGAAATCGGCCGGGTTTATCTTGCCGGTGGATTCGGTTATTATTTGGATGTGGAAGCTGCTTTTCAGATCGGTTTGCTGCCGGAGCATATGAGGGGCAAGGTATCCGCAGCAGGAAATACATCTTTAGCGGGAGCATATCGTATCGGGTGTGATTTATTACAGAAGAGAACAGAGAAAGCGATATTGGAACAGAGACTTTCGTCTATTGCCAGTATAAACCTTGCCAGACAGGAGGAATTTGAAAGATTGTATGTGAAGCATATGGATTTATCTGGTGGTTTTTCGGTCTGACGGATTTTGCATATTGATTATAATATGTTTATAGATGGCTGATGGCCGGAGGATACCTGGCCGTTGCCATAGGGAATTGAAAATAGCGCTTTCTGTTTCAGAGTGAGGGCGCTTTTTTTGCGACATGTAAATAACAAGAGTTACCATTGCGCAAAGCATGGCTACAAACCGGATCAAGCCCGAATACGGTGTAAGACAGGTAAGAGGTAATGCCATTTAAGGCATTTAGGGGAGCAAGGCATGTATTTCACAGGATTAAGATTTCTTTAAGGTTTCTTCTGCTTTTACTTAAGCTACAGATGATATCCTTAATATACTATAAGAACCGAAGGGTTTCATAATGCATAGGATCATGCGGCTGTCATTTGGGAGTACCCTAAGAATGCATATCGTAACATATGTAATGAGAAGGAGAAATGAATTATGTGGACGAGAAAAGAGTTGAAGCAGCAGGCAATAGATGCCCTGCAGAGGAATTATTGGCGTATTGTACTTGTGGCGCTGACCCTGTTAGTGCTGGGAAATAATAATGTTCTGGGGAGTACATCTTACTCTGCGGTGGGAACGGTGGGTACAGTGCCTGTAGACGAAACAGGGGTACCGGATACAGGAGGGGATACGCTGATGGATATAATCGGGAGTGAAATTTCTGCGATGGACATTGCTATAACGTCTATGGATTCTTTGATAGCTGCAGCGGAGAGCTCCGTAAAAGATTTGGGGAGAGCAGAAGTTATTATAACTGGCGTTATCATATTTCTGATCTGCATGGCGATAGTGATTGCCATGTTTGCATTAATGGTTGCTTTTGTTGCGTTTCTGTTCAATCCTTTTGCTGTTGGAGCACAGAGATTTATGCTCAAGAGTATTGACGGCAGGGCGGAAGTAAAAGAAATGGCCTATGCTTTTGACCATTCCTATAAAAATATAGTAAAGACTATGTTCCATACGCAGCTTTCTGTTTTTCTGTGGTCGCTGTTATTTTTGATACCAGGTCTGTATAAGAAATATCAGTACCGAATGGTTGAATATATATTGGCCGAGTATCCGGATATATATTATAAGGATGCTATGCAATTGAGCAAAGAGATGATGGAGGGTGAGAAATGGCATGCTCTCGTATTGGACCTTTCCTTTATTTTATGGGAGCTGGTCAGTGTGATGACCTGCGGGCTGGTACATGTTCTGTTTGTAGCCCCTTATCAGTATCTGACGAATGCGGCATTATACCGCAGGCTCTGTGCATTGCGCGGCCAGCAGGAAAGTGGCAGGGTTAACTCTAAGAGAAGAAAACAGAAAGCGGGTATGGATAATGAAATATAGAATACTGGTAGCAGACGATGAGGCGGAAATAAGGGATTTTCTGCGTTTATATTTGGAAAAAGACGGTTATGAGGTACTGGAAGCATCGGACGGTATGGAAGCACTTGAAAAAGTGAAGAAAGAAAGCCCGGATTTGTTAATCCTTGATATCATGATGCCTGGATTAGATGGATACCGTGTGTTACGAAATATTAGAGAAAGCAGCAACATACCGGTCATTATGCTGTCGGCAAAGGGGAGTAATGCTGATAAAATACTGGGCTTGGATCTGGGTGCGGATGATTATATCACGAAACCCTTTGAGCCACTGGAGGCAATAGCAAGGGTTAATTCCAATATACGGAGATTCTATGCCCTGGGGGCAGGCGCTGACAGCCGGAAGACGGTAAAGGAGCTTCGGGTGGGGGATTTGTGCCTTGACTCGGATGCCTGTCTGGTATATCGGGATGGCGAAATGATTGAGCTGACTTCCATAGAGTTCAGGATCCTGAAGCTGTTCATGGAAGAGCCGGGGAAGGTGTTTACGAAGCAGCAGATTTATGAACAGGCCTGGGGGGATGAATATATGATGTCCGACAACAGTGTTATGGTAGGTATTTCCAAGCTGCGGGCGAAGCTGGAGCATGACGGGCAGGACTATATTAAAACAATACGCGGACTGGGGTATCGTCTCGAGAAGTGTGTTGCCGGGCGGCAGGAGGAAAGGAAGAGGACAGCAGGAGAGGATACAAGGTCAGATGGGAAACAGCAGTAAAGCAGGGGCGAAGAAATCCCTTAGATGGTTTTTGATCAATCGGTTTCTGATTATTATGATCTTCATTTATGTCAGTGAAGAAGTAATCGGTATCTTTTATACCAGGCTGCTGACTGGAATTCGGACAATTCTGGAGAATTTGGAAATAGCTGTCGTTGGAGGCGAAGATCCGATCTTATTTGCGTTACAAGCGTTATTATATTTTCTGACAACGCTTCTGCCTGGTGGGGTATCGGGGTATGCACAAGGAATCATCGGTAAGTGGATGGGAAATACGCTGAGAATTGAAGTCACTTCTCCGTTGTTTGTCGGCAAATGGGGGATATTCCTGCGTATTATAGTCATTGCAGTAGTTCTTTTCCTGTTGATGGTAAGTCTTTTGCCCTGGATGATCGGAGCTGTTTATTATTATTATATAGTGACCCGCAAGGTCAATGAACTGATAGAAGAAGAGAAAGAGCAGCAGCTTGCTTATGACCGTCAGAGAAATCTTCTGTTATCCGATATTGCCCATGATATCAAGACACCGATTACGACTCTGTGCGGTTACAGCAAGGCATTGTCCGAAGGGGTGGCAGAGGGAGAGAAAAGGCAGGAGTATATGGAAGCTATTTATGCGAAATCAATGAGGATGAACGAACTGATTACGTTGCTTTTTGAATATGTGAAAATGGACAGCAGTGGGTTTGAACTGCACATGGAAGAGACAGACCTGGGAGAACTTCTCAGAGAATGCACGGCAGTTCAGTATACTGATTTTGAGGAGAAGAAAATTGCTCTGGAGGTAGATATTCCTGACGAGTCCATGACCTGCCGCATGGACAAAGTGCAGATGGCAAGGGCAATTACCAACCTTTTGACTAATGCGGTCAGATATGGAAGGGAAGGAGGTAAGGCTCTGGTACGGCTGGAAAATGATACGATTACGGTGGCAGACGATGGTATGGAAATAGACGAGGAATTTATCAGCCATATCTTTGAGCCCTTCAGCAGAGCGGATAAAGCGCGCAGTACCAATGGCGGCAGCGGGCTGGGACTCAGCATTGCGTATAAGATTGTGCAAATGCACGGTGGAGAACTGAGCCTGCGGTGTAATTATGGACAGGGATATACGAAGGCCTTTCAAATATGCCTTCAGGAATCTGCCCATTCCAAGTCATCTGCGGCGAGGGACAGATTCCCTCTTGGCTGAACTACGTGTTCATACGGCAATGTCATTTAGTTAAGTCTATACACAGCGTCTGATATGATAGGATTCTCCTTAGGACCGTAGGAAAACGCCGGTACTTAATGAGGTTTTTCACGAATTTAGTACCGCTGCGTTTGGAACCGAGCGAAAGCGCGTCCTTAGGAGATTCCTATCATGTCAGGCGCGTCCGGCTTAACTTAATGACATTGGTTCATACGGACTTTGCAGTAAATGCAAAGCCCTGGACCCAACTGTTACCTAAGAAGTACACGGTTAACTGAGAAAGTGGTACGGCATGCGAATGACTGATATAGTCAAAAGAGACGCATGGCAATAATGATGACTCTTCACTGTCCAATATACATATATATGGTATAGATGCAGAAAGTTCATGGGAAGTGAGGATGATGTATGCGATGCATGTAAGAAGCAGAATTATAAGAACGGGTGTACTTTTAACTGCCGCAGTGATTATATGCGTAACATCCGTTATGAGTGACAGGATGGCAGCAATTGCTGCAAGTGAGATGGAAGACAGTAAGAAAATAGCTATTACTTTTGATGATGGCCCGCATCCTTATTATACGGAACAGCTTCTGGACGGGTTGAAGGAACGGGGCGTCAAGGCAACTTTTTTTGTGACAGGGATGCATGTGGAACAATATCCGGATGTGATCAAGCGCATGAGTGAGGAAGGTGATTGAGTTATAATAATGACAGAAGAGAAACTTACGGAATCATTAAGCGGCAGTGCGGGAAATCCGCAGAAAGAGGGAGCGAACCGTATCTTGCGGCGTTCTATAGAATGCCCTCTCCACCCTTACCGTGACGGATTTCTACCGTTCCCTTACTGAGGCCCTGGGCGGACAGCCCTCCTTCAGGAAGCTCTTTTAACAGCCTTCTATGATGCTGAAATAATCTGCGGATTGGTTTCTCTTTTAATTTGAAGAGCGGCTTTAATTTCTAAAAACGCCGCAGGATATGATTTTGTGCATAAAAAAACTGCCCAGCAGCTTTTTTTCTTTTCTGCCGCTGGGCAGATTTCCTTTTACCGTTTTAGCTTACTTATTCCGCAAAGGGCGCAATTCTTTCAAACTCTCCTGAGCGCCGCACTCCAAAATATAAGGAGCAATCTCTTGGTAAGCCTTTTCTGGCGAATCTGCTTTTGAGGGGATATATGTCCACTGTGTCAGAAAGCTGTGAGCATAGTTGCAGTGAATATTCCCAGTATAAATCTGTACCAGAGGATCAGTGATCCAACTTCCGTCAGCAGATGCACAATCACTCCGATAAGTAAAGTACCTCTGACCATCTTTCACATATATAATGTTCACAGTCAGTTGATCTTCTGTGATGTCCAGACGTTCTTCCCTACCGGCCATTTTATTGTAATTGTTCTCGGCTTCCACTTTTTCAAAATAAAAGTATTCCCTCCAGGCAGCCAATATTTCCTGCTCCATATCACGGTACTGGTCCGGCACTAACAGATTCAGCGTCAAATCATCCAGTACAATCTGTTTATCCAATTCCGAACCATCTTCTGTTTCAATAGGATTCCACTTGAAATATTCACGGCTCACCTGTATAGACATTCCGGCAGGAGCGATCTCAATTGGAGCTTCTGGATTATTCATGGTATATAGGGGCGTACCCTCATCATCCACCGTCTGGTAGTTGTATGCGTCCATGACAAACGCACCTGTTTTTTCCTCCAGAAAAGACAATAGTTTCTGGCTGCGCTGTGCGATTTCCAAATATTTTGCATCGCTTTCATCTTCTCCGCTGTTATAGATCACTGTGCGGTAAAGGGGTTCTTCCCACTTAGGCTCCGCTGGTTCCTTCCCGGCACAGCCTGCAAGTACCAGCAGCACAGCCAATAAACCCGCCCACTCCAATATTTTCTTCATGTTACATCCACTCCTTGTTTGTTAAATGGTTAAATTTCCAGGGAAACCTGTTTTTCATCACTGCCGCAGCCGCTCAATAATGCTTGCCTTGGCGATTTGGCGGTACAGCAGCGCCGGTATCGCCACAGTCAGGAGGATGAGGAACGGATAGATCACCAGCATGGGCCACATGACAAATTGATAGGTGAAGAACCAAATTCCACGTGAAATTCCTCTTACGACTACCACAGAAAACAGAATACCGAGGACAGCCGATGTGATAATCGTTCCCACAGCATAATACAATCCCTCGAAAGAGAGCATACGTTTTAACTGCCTCCCGGTCATACCGATGCTTTGCAGCATGGCAAATTCTTTTTTGCGGGTGATAACGCTTGTCAGGACGGAGTTGACAAAGTTTGCGATGCCGATAATTCCGATGATGATACTCAACGCCCCGCCGATGGTAATGATAAGGGAAGTGAGGTTGTCAAAGGAGCTGGTATAAGTCGCCTTGGATTCAAAATCCATACTTGGCTCCACACTGTCGATATAGCTGTTCAAAAACTCTGTCATTACAGCTTCTGTTCCCTCTTTCACATCAAAGGGGAAACTGACCAGATGGGGGTTATCACACAGCGGCAGGAAAATTTCTGTCGGGAGATAGAACCGGGATTCACCTGTGTTGCGGGTGGTGGCCGTGTTCTCGTTGGCCCGGACTTTTGCCATGATGATAAAGTCATAGCTATCAGTAATGGTGGTGGAAAGTTCCTCCGCTTTCAGATGGTTGATCCGTACTGTATCCCCCACGCTGATATTGGGGTTCTCTATGACCGTTCCATCATCGTTGCAATCCACGCTCAGAAGAATATACTCTCCCGTTTTCAGCTTTTCCAGGTCGATGGTTCCCTCTATGGCTTCCATGCCATTCAACAGAAAATCGTCCGCGCCATACAGCCTTACAAAAGGATTTCCGTTCAGGTCTTTGTTATAGCTGAAAAAAGCATTGTGTTCCGTTGAAAACGGTTCTTCCAGCATCCAGGAGGAATAGAGCCTGCCGCCGTCCTCAAAACTGCTGTTTTGTCTGACGGCCTCAATGAAGGTATCGGACAGGTCATGTTCGCTTTTTTCAACCTGGTATTGAAAGAAGCCTGCGTTCGAGATCACAAAGTCTGTATCCATAAATTTTGCAATATACTTGTCAATATCAAAGCCGCTGGACAGTGTGAATACCGTGTTGAACAGCACCAAACTCAATGTCATGGACACAATAACCAGCACAGTGCGCCTGCGGTTGCGGCCCAGGTTTGCCAGCGCCATAAAGTGGAGCTTCGCGCCGTGGGTCGATTTTTTGTCCTTGGCCCTGCGCGTTCCAAACGCCGCTGTATCATTCTCCGTATAGCGAACGGCTTCGATTGCGGAAACTGTACCGGCAATCTTAGCGGGCTTGCGGACGCTGACAAAGACAGTAAAAAGGGCGAAAGCAGAGGAACCAATAAAGATCAGAGGATTTACCGTTACTTTAATACCGATGTCTGCGGTATAACTCGTTCCGTTCATCAGGAAAGGCACTAAGGCCCGGCCAATGAAGAAGCCCACCAGCAGGCCGATGGGAATACCAACCAGGGACAGCCGGAGCGCCTGCCGGTTGATAAGCCGCTTGATCTGCCGCCTTGTTGTACCCAGCGTTTTTAGCTGTCCGTAGGACTGAATATCCTGAATGACGGAAATCTGGAAAATATTGTAGATAATCAAATACCCTGTTACGACAATCAATGCGACGCCAATGATGCCGGAAATCAGCATAGCGGGATTGTCTGTTAATGCGCCGCTCTGATAGGCCGGACTGACACGGGCGATCACATAATTGCCGTCCCCCTTGCTGCCGCCCATCGTGTCGCAGGTATAGCCGGTTTCGGAAAGCAACTGATGGAGCTGGGCTTCTATATCGCCTGTTCCGCTGAACATCACATAGGCGGAAACAACGCCGGAATAGTCATTGTCCACAGGATAGGTATAGGTTAAAATGTCCGAATGGGCATCCACAAAGGCTTTTGACACGATCAGCCGACCGATATTGCTCAAGCTGTCCGTTTCCCAAAAGCCGCAGAGGGTGAAATCAGTGGTATATGACTTCCCCTTTACTTCATAGGTCAGAGAAACAGTTTCCCCGATCTGCGCCGGTACACCCAGGGCGTCCAGCGTCTTTGTGTCCGCGATGATCTCGTTTTCCGATTCGGGCCGGTGGCCTGTTGTGGGGGTGTAGCGGGCAAATTCCAGAGCGGTATCATCCATATACCACAGGTCAGACCTCCAACGCTCCAAGCCCGGATTTTTCAGCCGGTAGGACACCGCTTTTGTATAGGCAATACGGTCAATCAGAGGACTTCCCGCAATATCGTTGTAAACTTCATCGCTGATATAACTTAAGACCGCCTGCCCCTCGCCTCCGGCCTTACGGATGTTCTGGTCGTGAACAGTATCCATCAGGCCAGAACCAAGGGTGAAGATTGTGGTAAAGAGTATGGTTGTCAGAACGATTGCGATAATCGCAATGATATTCCTGCTTTTGCTGGCCTTGAAGTAACGGCCTGACAGTTTTTTGATGATCGTGTCGTTGTTGTTGCCGAATAAAATGTCATTCATCGTCAGCGCCCCCTTTCTCAAAAATCCTGCCGTCCTCAATGCGGATAATACGGTCGGCAAGCTGGGCGATCTCGCTGTTATGGGTTATCATCACAAGCGTCTGATGGAATTTGCTGCTGGTCGCTTTCAAAAGGCCCAGCACATCGCCGCTCGTCCGGCTGTCCAGATTGCCGGTCGGTTCGTCAGCCAGGACGATGGCAGGCTTAGAAACGAGGGCACGGGCGATGGCGACACGCTGCTGCTGTCCTCCGGACAGGTTGTTGGGCATATTGTTCAGCTTATCCTCCAGGGCCAGCAGGTGAACTACTTCGTCCATGAACTTTTTGTCTACCGTATCGCCGTCCAGTTCCACGGGCAGGACAATATTTTCATAGACATTCAGGACAGGAACAAGGTTGTAGTTCTGGAAGATAAAGCCGATGTTGCGCCGGCGGAAGATAGTAAGCCGCTCGTCGTTCAGTTCGGCCAGCTCTTTGCCCTTGATCTGAACGCTGCCGGAGGTGGGTACGTCCAGACCGCCCATCATGTTCAGCAGAGTGGACTTGCCGCTGCCCGAGGTCCCGACGATGGCAACAAATTCCCCCTGCTCAATAGAGAGGGTCACGCCGTCCAGGGCCTTTGTGATGTTCGGCTCCGTTCCATAGTATTTTTTGAGGTCAATTGTTTGCAAAATGCTCATGGTATGCACCATCCTTTCTGTGATGATGCTATCATAACAGCCAATTCTCACAGAAATGTCACGGGCCGCTGGTTTTTCACCCTTGAAATGTCACAATTCTGTGACATTTCAAAAACCTTTTCAACTTATCCGGATTATATCCTCTTTGTTCCAGCTTTACACGAAACGCTTCCGCAAAGTCAAGAAGTCTCTCAATTTCGTCCGGCTGGTGTATGTTTTTGGACCATACGAAGTTTTAGAACTTGTTCCGCTGCTATTGAATAAATTACGCCTATTAAAGTTATCACTGTGCCTCAAAATATTTTTTTCACAATATGCTCTCCATTTAGTATCAGCTCATAAATCCCGATTTGTTGCTTCAATGATTTCACTATTTTATCATACAGCCCTATCCTTTCTCAATAAAAATTGAATTCATCACTTGACAATGTGGCAAAGAACTTATGACACCCTGGATTTCAGATTGCCATTGCCCTGACAGCCGGGGCGTGTAAAGGCGGTGTTTGCCAGCCTTGGGGCAGTATTGCAGAAAGGATTCGGGGCGGGGAAGTCCTTTTGGTTTGGATGCCCCTATGATAGTATTCTACTTGTCAAACAATTTATATAGGGGATATGAAAAACTTTTTGTGTCATTACCTTGACACAAGCAGGACATCTGATTGGCAATCATACCTACAGCCATATCCAGTTAAGCAGCAGGAACAGCGATACTTTCAGGCAGGAATTGATTCAGACCAATGAGGTAATAGAGGGATTGACAGGGCAGGAGGTGCAGTATGTACGGCCTCCTTACGGGACGTGGGATAAGAAGTTCGAGAAGGAGCTGAATATGTTTCCGGTGTTATGGACGATCGATCCTCTGGACTGGTGCAGTGACAATGTGGCATGCATTGTGCAGAATGTTACTTCCAAGGCGGAAGAGAATTCAATCATTCTGATGCATGACGAATACAAGTCTACAGTGACAGCGGCTTTTCAGATCATTGACGAATTGATGGAACAAGGGTACGAGTTCGTAACGGTGGATGAGTTATTGTTTGATTAAGAGACACCTCGCTGCAGGCGACTTGGAATGGGCGGATTCCGTAACAGGGAAGCCGGAGGCTGGACTGTTGCATATATTATTTTGCATGCAAAAGTGGAAGTTGCGGTTTCGAATGTAAAATGCTATGATAGACAAGTATAAAAAGAGATGAAAATTATCTGAGGCGCCAAAAGATGCCGCCTGAGAATTTGTGCATCCGATGGCGGCATGGTTAACAAATATGAAAGAACACCTATAACGATAAGGTACAGCTATAAAATACGAGGTATAGGAACAAGGAATGGATTTATTTGAATATATGCGGAGTACGAACCAGGAGAAAGAAGCGCCGCTGGCAGCCCGGTTAAGACCGGCCACGCTGGACGAAGTGGTAGGCCAGCAGCATATTATCGGGAAGGATAAGCTGCTTTACCGTGCGATTAAGGCGGATAAACTGAGTTCGATATTGTTTTACGGGCCGCCGGGCACGGGGAAGACAACCTTGGCCAGAGTGATAGCCAATACCACCAGCGCCGAGTTTACGCAGATCAATGCCACGGTTGCCGGTAAGAAGGATATGGAAGAGGTAATTGCCAAGGCTAAGGATCTGAGCGGTATGTATGGTAAGAAGACCATACTTTTTATTGATGAGATTCATCGGTTTAATAAAGGACAGCAGGATTATCTGCTGCCCTTTGTGGAAGACGGTACGGTGATCCTGATCGGAGCCACCACGGAGAATCCGTATTTCGAAGTGAACGGAGCGCTGATCTCCCGTTCTGTTATATTCGAACTACAGCCCTTATCGGTGGAAGATATTAAGGATCTGATCAATCGGGCCGTGTATGATAAGGACAAGGGTATGGGCGCTTATGATGCGGTGATCGACGAAGATGCCGTGGATTTTCTGGCGGAATTGTCGGGCGGAGATGCCAGACATGCCCTGAATGCGGTGGAACTGGGGATTCTGACCACGAACCGCAGTGAGGATGGCAGGATCCATGTGACACTCGAAGTGGCGCAGGAATGCATCCAGAAACGTGTCCTGCGTTATGACAAGTCGGGAGACAGCCATTATGACACAGTTTCGGCTTTTATCAAGAGTATGCGGGGATCTGATCCGGATGCGGCCGTCTACTATCTGGGGCGGATGCTGTATGCGGGGGAGAGTGTGGCCTTTATTGCAAGACGCATTATGATATGTGCATCGGAAGATGTGGGGAATGCGGATCCCATGGCATTATGTGTGGCGGTCAACGCATCCTTGGCGGTGGAGCGGATCGGTATGCCGGAAGCGCAGATCATCCTGGCACAGGCAGCTTCTTACGTGGCCTGTGCTCCCAAAAGCAACGCAGGATCAAATGCGGTCTTTGAGGCCATGGAGACGGTACGGCAGACAGGGAACCTGCCGATTCCGACGCACCTGCAGGATGCCCACTATAAAGGAGCTGCGAAATTGGGAAGAGGAACAGGCTATAAATATGCGCATGATTATCCGAACCATTATGTGGAACAGCAGTATCTGCCGTATGAACTAAATGGCAAAGAGTTTTATAAACCTACAGGCAACGGCTATGAAGCAAGAATCAGAGAACACATGAAACGAATAAAGGAAGAAGCTGCCCATGACATCAAATAATATCACGGACAGCAATACCGCGGAGGGAAGACGCGGCATTGCCTGTGCGACAGGCCGCAAGGCTATACCAGCAGCGAAGGAAGAAGGCTTCCGCGATCAGGAAGAAGATAAGGAGAACAGTTTAGATACCGGGAATGCGTCAGACAGCAGGGGAGTATCGGGAGAGAAGGATACATCGGACATAGGTGACAGAAAGAGGAAACGCACAGTGTCTAAGCAGGGTGCCGGAGAGAAAGGTGCTGCTGCAGCCGGCAAGAAGAAAAAGAAGAGAAAGAGGGTCATCGATAAGGCGAAAGTGGCTGAGAATAAGAAAAAAGCCAAGGCCAGAAGACGGAGACAGAAGGAGCAGCTGAAAGCAGAGAAAGCCCGGATCAGAGCCGAGAAACACCGAGGGAAGGTGTTGGAAGAGTCTGTCAAGCTGGAAGAATCCGTTACGGTAAATGACCGGGGTGCGGTAGAGCGCACGATCACGGTGGAAGAGACCTACGTGATAGAGGAAACAAGAAAGGAACAGAAAAACCCGAAGAACAGGAAGCAGATCTGCAAAGTTGCAGGAATTGCGGCTTTGATCGTTGTACTTCTCGGTACGGGTTCTTTTCTGGGAATCCGTCATTATATGACACAGCTGGAGATTGCGGATAATGCGGTAGAAGCCATGGTACATACGGAGGCGGTAGAACTGGCGGAGCATAATCTGCTGCAGCACAAGAAAGACCATGTGCGGAAGAATGCCGGGAAGGATATCTCCCAGGCGTTGGTGGATGCCGCCCGTTTTGTAATTAACGGTGTGAAGAACAGGCCGCCGGAGGTGGAACTGACGGAAGAAAACGCGGCGGATTTTGCCAAGATAGAAAGCTGTGTGATCAACACACAGACCGGCAAGGTAGATGTGACGATGTCCGCAGAAGGGCTTGCGGTCAGTGATGACGGCTATTATTATCTGTTTGAGGAGAAGGCTTATGAGGATGCCTTGACAGGTGAAGATTATATTATAGAAGATCAGAAAGATGTAGAATTAACTTTTTCCGTTAATCTGAATTATAACAGTACCATTTCCAGGCTGTTTTCCAAGTTTGTGGTGGCGGTGAAGAAAGATGGCAAGTTTATGGCAATCAGCAGGCCTCGCTATATCACGAATCCGGAAGCCATTGCCAGATACAGCCCGTCGTTCGGGAATACGTCTTCCAAGAAAGGGCTTTTGGTAGATCCGGAGAAGCTTAGAGGGTCGGAGCTGGATGACCTGGGAGTGAAGCATGCGGCCTATAATATTCCATTGAGCAGGATTCTGGGGAACACCAGCAATGCTTACTACCCGACGGTATATTATACATACAATGGCAGAAGCTATGCCTTTAACGGACAGGTCATAGCGGAGTATGATCTTGTTTTTTCCACGTTGACGAATAAGGGAATTACTACGACAGCGATTATTTTGAATGATATTCATCCTGGCTATATGGAACTGATTCATCCCAAGGCGCGTTCGGGAGGCGGCAGCGCACCTTATTATGCGTTTAATGCGACAGACGAGGAAGGAACGGAGTATATTGCGGCGGTGGCATCTTTCCTGGCGGGCCGGTATTCCGGCAGCGGACATGGCAAGGTCATGAACTGGGTCATCGGCAATGAGATCAATGCCAGAAGAGAGTGGAACTATATTGAATATATGGAAACGCCGGCTTATGTGGAGGAATATGCCAAGGCATTCCGCATCTTCTATAATGCGATCCTCAGCATTAACGGCAACGCCAGAGTCTATATTTCTCTGGATCAGCAGTGGGCTAAAAGCCTGTACTCCAACGGCGGATATGGCTCCAAGGAGATTCTGGATGAATTCAACAGAAATATTGCCGCCGGCGGTAATATTGACTGGGGCGTGGCACAGCATCCGTACAACTATCCTCTGACCAGCGCCAAGGCATGGAGTGCGGGCGGTAAGGCAGGCTCTTATGTACTGGATTCGGAGACAACGCCGGTAATCACCATCAAGAATATTCATGTGCTGACGGATTATCTGCAGAAGGAAGAATATCTGACGGATTCGGGAGAGGTAAGGCATGTTATTTTAAGCGAGATGGGATATACCTCTTCTGCCGGGCAGGACCTGCAGGCGGCCTCCTTTGTGTATGCCTATAAGATCATAGAGTCGAATCGGTATATTGACAGTATGTTGTTCTCCAGACAGACAGATGCGCCGGCGGAATTGGCGCAGGGTCTGGCGCTTGGACTTGATACGCTGGGCGGTGGGCACAAGTCGATCTACAATGCTTTTAAATACGTCGATACAGCTGATTCGGCCAAGTATACGGACTTTGCACTGCGTGTGATTGGAATCGGGAGCTGGGGAGAGATTATTTCGAAACATTAGGTAACAGTTCAGCCCAGGACTCTGCCCCTCGCCGCAGGCAACTTGGAATGGGCAGATGATCAGAACTGTTGGAATCGCTATGGATTGGACAGGGCAGTTTAAAACAGCTGCCCTATCAGATACTGGTAGATATCCTGATTTTTTTTCTTCCAGTTGAGACAGACTGCTTCGGCAGTCTCTTCATTGGGGACGGACAGAGTGACCTCCACTACTGTAACGTCCTTTTCTTTTACCGTCAAATGTACTTCATAGTCGCCGGACAGGACTTTGCCATAGTCAGTAAGGACAGAAGTCTCATTGCGTAGTTTGAACTGATTGATATGCAGGAATTCATCAATTTCCTGCTTCAGGGAGGTGTCAATACGGTTTTTAAAAAAAGCCAGCGTCTCCTGTCCTTCGGCGGTGATTGTAAGGTAGGTACGGTTATGCTTGGATTTGGCTGTCACGAAGCCTGTATCGACCAGTTCAGTGATCGCACGCTGAAGATTCATAAAATTTACATAATTCCGTTCCAAAAAGAAATCGTATATTTGTGCCTGGGTCAGAGGAAAAGAAACCCGATTCAACAAATAAAGTACCAATATCTTATTATAAAGAGCTAGTTGATCATGGTTCATGAAAAAGCCTTTCAGTAAGACGCCCCTGATAAGAGGAGCGCAGTTTCATTGTATGGTGTATTGTATTGAGCACATTCCGTTTATCCAGACTCCACAGAGGAGCCAGCAGCAGTGACTTGGGTCCGTCTCCGGTCAGCCGGTGTATAACGATTTCGGGGGAGAGGTGTTCTAAGCAGTCAATGACCAGCTCTGTGTAGGTGTCTTGAGACAATGGCGAATAGTGCCCTTCCGTATATAGCCGGGCCAGGCCGGTCTTACGCAGCACATGTAAAAGCTGAAGTTTAATACCCCAAGTACCGATTTGATTCAGATGGTCAATGGTGGACAGCACATGTGCCGGTGTCTCACCGGGTAAACCCAGAATGATGTGGGTGACTACCGGTATATCGGCCTGCTGCAATAGAGTGACGCAGCTGTCATATACGGACAGAGGATAGCCGCGCTTTATTAAATCAGCAGTTTGCTCATGGATCGTTTGAAGCCCTAATTCGATCCAGACAAACTTGTCAGGAAATGTTTCCTTAAGGCCGACTAACATGGCCACGATCTCTTTCGAGATACAGTCAGGCCTGGTAGCAATGGAGATACCTGCGGCAGAAGGTTCCAGCAAAGCTTCTGTGTAGAGTGTACGAAGATGCGGCAGAGGGCCATAAGTGTTGGTGTATGCCTGAAAATAAACAATAAAGCGCTGACCGGTCCGTTTATGATGAAACAGATCAGTACCGGCTGTTATCTGGTCAGCGACAGAAAGATGTTCAGAAGCTTTGACCGCATAATCCCCGCTGCCGCCGGCAGAACAGAAAAGACAGCCTTCATGACCCAGTGTGCCGTCCCGGTTGGGGCAGGTAAAACCTGCGTCCACCGCAATTTTGTATAGCTTCTCCCCATAAGTATTTTTCAGGAAGGCATCCAGAGAGTAGTAGGGTTTGCCGCCCCAGTGTCCTGCTGTCATTAACAGACTCCTTATTTTGCCCAGACGATTGCTGCATTACGGTAGAAACGACTTGTTAATGTTAACCAAGCAGGCCAGAGCAAGGCGCTGGTATGTTGGTCAGTTGCTGATATGGGATTTGACAGCGGCCGCAACTACTTCGGCAACCCTGGGGTTGAAGGCTTCCGGCATGATATTATTCTCATTCAGCTCTTCCTCAGGCACCAGCCCTGCGATCGCATGGGCGGCGGCAAGCTTCATCTCTTCCGTGATCTGAACGGCGCGTCCCTCCAGCGCACCCTTAAAGATGCCGGGGAAGGCAACCACATTGTTGATTTGGTTCGGGAAGTCGGAACGTCCTGTCCCGACTACTCTTGCACCGGCGGCTTTGGCGGCATCGGGCATGATCTCCGGCACCGGATTAGCCATGGCGAAGAGGATGGAATCCGGCTTCATGGAAGCTACCATATCGGGTGTTACGATATTGGGGGCAGAGACGCCTACGAAAATATCAGCGCCCTTTAACGCGTCGGCCAGAGAACCGGTTTCGCTGTTTAGGTTGGTTACTTCGGCCATTTTCTGCTGTACGGAATTCAACCCTTCGCTGTTTTTACAGATAATGCCCGCTTTATCACACATGATGATATCAGGAAAGCCGTAGCTAAGCAGCAGCCTGGTGATGGCAATCCCCGCGCTTCCGGCGCCGTTGACTACGACCCGGCAGGCTTCCTTCCGCTTGCCCACAACCTTCAGTGCATTGATGATACCGGCCAACACTACGATAGCGGTGCCATGCTGGTCATCATGGAATACAGGAATATCCAGGATCTCCTTCAGGCGTTCTTCAATTTCAAAGCAGCGCGGTGCGCTGATATCCTCCAGATTGATTCCGCCGAAACCAGGAGCCAGGTAAGTTACCGCCTTGATGATTTCTTCGGTATCCTGAGTGTCCAGGCAGATCGGAACCGCATTGACGCCGCCGAATTCTTTGAACAATACCGCTTTGCCCTCCATAACCGGCATGGCAGCATAAGGACCGATATTCCCCAGCCCCAGCACGGCGCTTCCGTCAGACACGACAGCCACGGTATTAGCCTTCCAGGTATAGGTATAAGCCGCCTCCCTGTCGCCTGCAATCACCTTGCAAGGCTCCGCCACCCCCGGCGTATAAGCAAGAGCCAGATCTTCCCTCGTCCTGACCGCCGACTTGGCCACCGTCTCCAGTTTACCGTTCCACTGCCCGTGTAATGCTAACGCTTTTTCATTAGTTGTCATAATAAATACCTCATTCCTATTTCAAATTTGTCAGTACTCAATTTATCTTTATCTAATTTCATTCTTCCAAATACGGCCAGCTATACTCAGGCAGCATATTTTGCTGCCACTCACGCCACAACCAGGAATCCAATGGGAAGAATGCACGCATTACGCATTCTTCCAAACATGGTTAGTTATACTCAGGCAGCGTATTTTGCTGCCACTCACGCCACAACCAGGAATCGAATGGGAAGAATGCACGCATTACGCATTCTTCCAAACATGGTTAGTTATACTTAGGCAGCGTATTCTGCTGCCACTCACGCCACAACCAGGAATCGAATGGGAAGAATGCACGCATTACGCATTCTTCCAAACATGGTTAGTTATACTTAGGCAGCGTATTTTGCTGCCTTAGTATAACTCCATGTTTTAGTATACTGTCATTTTCTTTTCCATGCAATATCAAAAAAGTACTTCCTATTTCGAAAAAGGTAGTGTATAATGTGCAATAATAACACAAGGCCTATAGATCATTTCGGATGGCACATCAGGTAATAAATCCCTAGACGAAAGAACATATACGGAAGCATGTATATAGACAATTGATGAAAATACAGGAGGAATGTATGAGAGAGAAATATGAATCGCTTGCGCTTGCTGACCTGAAGGCAGTTGCTAAGGCAAGAGGAATCAAAGGTACTTCAACTATGAAGAAAGCGGAGATCGTGACGTTGATGCTGGCGGAGGACGAGAAGGACAAGGCAGCCGGCAAGGATGTGAGCGTGAAGTCCGTGGTACCTGCGAAGAAGGAGAATGCCGAGGAGGAGAAGTTTCCGGCAGAATTGGACAGCGGTATTACAGCCAGTGGTATTCTGGAAGTTATGAGCGACGGCTTCGGATTTATCCGTTGTGAGAACTATCTGCCCGGTGAGAATGATGTCTATGTGGCGCCCAGCCAGATTCGCCGTTTCGGATTGAAAACAGGTGACATATTAGAAGGAAATACGAGAGTCAAGACACAGAATGAGAAATTCAGCGCACTTCTGTATGTGAAATCCATTAACGGTTATCCGCCGGAGATCGCTATGCGCAGACCCAGCTTCGAGGACTTGACTCCCATATTCCCGAACGAGAGACTCAAACTTGAGACTCCCGGTGCTTCTGTAGCTATGCGCATTATGGATCTGATCAGTCCGGTAGGTAAGGGGCAGAGAGGTATGATCGTGTCGCCGCCGAAAGCAGGTAAGACTACATTATTAAAGGCGGTGGCGAAGTCGATCACCAGGACTACGTCAGACGCACATCTGATCATCCTGCTGATTGACGAACGTCCTGAGGAAGTGACAGATATTAAGGAAGCGATCGAGGGACCCAATGTGGAAGTAATCTATTCTACTTTTGACGAACTGCCGGAGCATCACAAGAGGGTGTCCGAGATGGTGATAGAGCGTGCGAAGCGTCTCGTGGAGCATGGCAGGGATGTGGTGATTCTTTTGGACAGTATTACCCGTCTGACAAGAGCTTACAATCTGGTGGTCCCGCCCAGCGGACGTACGCTTTCCGGTGGTCTGGATCCGGCGGCATTACATATGCCGAAGCGTATTTTCGGCGCTGCCCGCAATATGAGAGAGGGCGGCAGCCTGACAATCCTTGCAACCGCGCTGGTGGAGACCGGCAGCAAGATGGATGATGTCATTTACGAGGAGTTTAAAGGAACCGGCAATATGGAGATGGTTCTTGACCGCAAGCTGTCCGAGAAGAGAGTCTTTCCGGCTATCGATATTCCGAAGTCCAGCACCAGAAGAGAAGACCTGCTGCTGTCTCCGGATGAACTGGAGGCTATCAATATCATCCGCAAGGCGCTGAACGGCATGAAGGCGGATGAGGCTGTGGAGAAGATCCTGGATATGTTCGCCCGGACCAAGAATAATTTCGAGTTTGTAAATATGGTTAAGAAGATGAAGTTCCTGTAAGAGATTACTTCCTGCCGGGCAGATTTCGTAACAGGGAAGCCGCAGGCTGGACCGCTACAAATTATTTGAATTTTGCGGGAAAAGACTTGCATCCCCGGAAGTCCTATGCTACAATGTAGTGGCTGTCGGTTCAAGGCGGCAAGGGATGAGAATATAACGGCGGTAACGCCGGTTTGTCAGGAAATTTTGTAGAAGAGACGTGTGAGCCGATGAAGCTTCCGGAATACAGCGGAATCGGGACGGCGGAGCATGTCAGGGAAATACCGGAAGCAGGCATTTCCTCAGATTGAGAAAGGAGCATAGGCACAGAGATGAAAGAAGGAATCCATCCTGAATATTATCAGGCAACAGTAACATGTAACTGTGGTAACACATTTGTAACAGGTTCTACGAAACCTGAGATCCACGTGGAGGTTTGCTCCAAGTGTCATTCATTCTACACAGGTCAGCAGAAAGCTGCACAGGCCCGCGGACGTATTGATAAGTTCAATAAGAAATACGGTGTGGAAAGCAAATAAGTTTTGTACAGGAAGGGTGAGGTGCTTATCTCACCCTTTGTTACTATTTACAGCTTCCGGCTATTCAAGTATCCGCGGAAATACGGCTGGGATGTCAGCTGTCTGCGGGGATAAATGAGGATAATACAGAATGAGCAGAAAGAAGAAAATGCACTATTCCGGTATCGGCGGCCAGGCTGTCTTAGAAGGCATTATGATGAAGAACAAGGATCAGTATGCCGTGGCAGTCAGAAAGCCGGACGGAGAGATAGAAGTTGAGATAGAACATTATATAGGGGTTCTTCATGACAGTAAGCTTAAGAATATTCCTTTTATCAGAGGGATGTTTCAGTTTCTTGATTCCATGATTCTTGGCATGAGAAGCCTGAATTTCTCGGCCGCTTTCTATGAGGATGAAGAGGCACAGGAAACCGTGACGGACAAGGCCTTTCATAAACTGTTCAAGGATAAGGCAGATCAGGCGCTCAGTGCTATTGTTATGGTGATTTCACTGGCGCTTGCCATAGGAATTTTTATGGTGCTGCCTTATTTTGTGACCTCTCTTTTTTTTGAGTATATCAGAAGTACCTCTTTTATGGCGATTATCGAAGGCGTGATGAGGATCGCGATCTTTGTGCTGTATGTGCTGAGTATTTCCCTGATGAAAGATATCAGGCGTCTTTACCGGTATCATGGGGCGGAGCATAAATGCATCAACTGCATTGAGAAAGGACGGCCGCTGACGGTCAGAAATGTCATGCGCAGTTCCAAACAGCATAAGAGATGCGGAACAAGCTTCATGTTGTTTGTGATGCTGGTCAGCATCGTCCTGTTTTTCTTTATCCGGGTAGAGAATCCTGTCTACCGTGTGCTGATCCGGATCGCTCTGATCCCGGTGATCGCGGGTATCTCCTATGAGATCATCCGTCTGGCAGGCAGAAGCAATAATATTCTGGTACGGATTATCTCTGCACCGGGGATGTGGCTGCAGAGACTGACAACTAAGGAACCTGACGAGAGTATGGTGGAGGTTGCCATCGCGGCAGTGGAAGCGGTGTTCGACTGGAAGGCTTATCTGTATGAGACCTTCGGATATGAGATCGATGATTCCTGGCTGGTAGATGAGGAGAAGAAGGAAGAGGAAGAGAAAAACAGCTGACAGGGAAAGTATCCGGATGTTACAGGAATAGAGATGTTATGGAGATAACATATGTTACACAATAAATTGACCTATCAGGAGCTATACAGATGGGGACGGGAGCTGTTGTTGTCGGCGGAGGTTCCGGATGCAGAGACAGATGCCAGGCTCCTTCTGGAATGGTGCTGCGGGACGGACAGAAATACGTTGTTGGTACATGGCAGGCGTGAAGTATCGGCACAGGAGTATGAGAAGTACCAGGCGGCTATTGACAAGAGACAGAGGCGTGTGCCGCTGCAGTATATTACGGGGGAACAGGAATTTATGGGATTGGCTTTCTCGGTGAATCAGGATGTGCTTGTTCCCAGACAGGATACGGAAGCGCTGGTGGAGGAAGTGCTGCGGAATCTCCATGACAGTATGCATATCCTGGATATGTGTACCGGTTCAGGCTGCATTCTGTTGAGTCTGCTCCGGTATTCTAATGACTGTACAGGGGTGGGAGTAGATCTTTCGGAGGAGGCTCTTTGGGTGGCGAGGAAGAATGCCGGAAGTATCCTGCATATATCGCCGGAGGAAGAGAAGCCGTGTGTCAGGTTCCTGCGAAGTGATCTGTTTCAGGAATTGAAAGAGGAAGAGAAGTTTGATATCATCGTATCCAATCCACCCTATATAAGAACAAGTGTTATAGATACATTGATGCCGGAAGTGCGGGAATATGAACCTGTTCTGGCGCTGGATGGCAGAGAGGACGGTCTCTATTTTTACAGGCAGATCATAACGCAGGCAGGCGCTTATCTGTATCGGGAGGGCATGCTTTTTTTGGAGATCGGATATGATCAGGGGGAGGATGTGACCCGGCTGATGGAAGAGGCCGGCTATACGCAGGTAGAAGTCTTCAAGGACTATGCGGGCAATGACAGAGTGGTGCAGGGTGTCTGGTGTTAAGCCGGGCCGGAAAGAGAATGTACAGCCGGCATGGGCAGCAGGAGGCCAAATGGTAAATACAGATTTGCCAAATGATAGTAGGAGGTTGTTATGTTTGACAGGTTAGATGATTTGCTGAGAAAATTTGAAGAGATCATGAATGAGCTGAGCGAGCCGGATGTGGTGGGCAATCAGGAACGGTTCCGTGCATTGATGAAGGAACAGAGTGATCTGACCCCTATCGTAAATGCCTATAAAGAATATAAGAAATGTAGTCAGGACATCGAGGATTCGGTAGCCATGCTGGAGAGCGAGTCGGATGATGAGATGCGTGAAATGCTCAAGGAGGAACTGGCGGCATCGAAGAAGCGAGTGGAAGAACTGGAAAAAGAACTGAAGATACTGCTTCTGCCGAAGGATCCCAACGATGAGAAGAATGTGATCGTGGAAATCCGTGCAGGGGCGGGCGGTGATGAGGCAGCCCTCTTCGCGGCGGAGATTTACCGTATGTATGTTCACTACGCGGAAGGCAGGCGCTGGAAAGTGGAGACGATGGAAGTGGAGGAAATCGGTATCGGCGGTATGAAGAGCGTGACCTTCATGGTAACGGGACAGGGAGCCTACTCCGTGTTGAAGTATGAGAGTGGCGTACACCGTGTACAGCGTGTACCAGAGACAGAGTCGGGCGGCAGGATTCATACTTCCACCATCAGTGTGGCGGTGATGCCGGAAGTGGATGATGATATTGATATTGTTATTGACGATAAGGATGTGCGCATCGACGTTATGCGGGCGTCCGGTAACGGCGGGCAGTGCGTCAATACTACGGATTCCGCGGTCCGGCTCACCCACTATCCTACGGGAATCGTGGTATACAGCCAGACAGAGAAATCCCAGATTCAGAATAAGGCTAAGGCATTCGCCCTGCTGAAGGCGAAGCTTTATGATATCGAACAGCAGCAGCGGCATGACGCGGAGGCAGAGATGCGCAGGAGCCAGATCGGTACGGGGGACCGCTCCGAGAAGATCAGGACGTATAATTTCCCTCAGGGCCGCGTGACCGACCACCGGATCAATCTGACGATCTATAAGCTGGATAAGGTGATGAACGGCGATATTCAGGAGATCATAGACGCCTGTATTGCCGCAGACCAGGCCGCCAAACTGGTGAAGATGGGCCAGAACTGAAACCGGAAGCGGAAGAGAACCGGCGTTCACAGAGCAGCCGGAGAAAAGGAGCCGGGATGGAATATACGGATCATAAGAGTCGCTGTGCATGGGCGAATCCGAAGAACGAATTGTATATAAAGTATCATGATGAAGAATGGGGACAGCCGGTACATGATGACCAACGGTTATTTGAGATGCTGATCCTGGAATCTTTTCAGGCAGGGCTTTCATGGGAGTGTGTGCTGAATAAGCGTGAAGCATTCCGCAAGGCATTCGACGGGTTTGACCTGGAGAAGGTCTGCGCCTACGATGAGGCCAGGATGGAGGAGCTTAAGCAGGATGCCGGTATTGTACGCAACAGCCGGAAAATAAAGGCGGCAGTGGAGAACGCCCGTATTTTCAGGGAGATTGTGAAGGAATACGGCAGTTTTGCGGAGTATCTGTGGGGATTTACCCAGGGAAAAGTGGTCTATGAGAATGATAAAGCCAGTTCTCCGTTGTCGGATGCAATATCGAAGGATCTGAAAAAGCGGGGAATGACTTTTGTGGGAACTACGATAATTTATGCGTATCTGCAGGCTGTGGGTGTGATCTGCTCCCATGAGAACGGATGTTATTTATATCGGAAAGAAACAGATGTTATGACAGATAGTTATTAAAGGAGCTGAACAGCTGCGGCAATGAGAGGTACAGAGGATGAGAAAAAAGGAACTGGCGCTGGCAGTCATAGAGCGGTTGAAGAAGGAATATCCGGATGCGGCGTGCTCTCTGGATTATGATGAGGCGTGGAAGCTGTTGGTCAGCGTGCGGCTGGCGGCACAGTGTACGGATGCAAGAGTGAATATTGTGGTAGATAAGCTGTATGAGTGCTTCCCGGATGTGGCGGCGCTGGCGGCGGCCCCGGTAGAGGAGATTGAGAAGATTGTGCATCCTTGTGGGCTGGGGAACAGTAAGGCCCGCGATATCAGTGCATGTATGAAAATGCTGCAGGATGAGTATGAGGGCAAAGTGCCGGATGATTTCGATGCGCTCCTGAAGCTGCCCGGCGTGGGGAGGAAGAGTGCGAATCTGATCATGGGTGACGTATTCGGAAAGCCGGCCATTGTTACGGATACGCATTGTATTCGGCTCTGCAACCGGATCGGCCTGGTGGATGGCATTAAGGAACCCAAGAAGGTGGAGATGGCATTGTGGAAGATTATTCCGCCGGAGGAAGGAAGCGACTTCTGCCACAGACTGGTCTGGCACGGCAGGGAGGTCTGTACTGCCAGGACCCGGCCTTATTGCGACAAGTGCTGTCTGCAGGATATCTGCAAAAAGAATATATAAAATTAAGAGAATCCTGCACCGTAAGCCGGTACGGGATTCTCTTCTGTTCAGCCCTGCCATATCGGCATTCCGTATAGATCAGGTGAGAGGGATGTTGAAAGGGCTGTTATTCTGGGTTGCATTCCGGGAAGAGAGCTTATGAGTGCGGTAATAGGTAGGCGTGCACCCCAGAAATTTTTTGAATAATTTATTAAAATAACTTATATTATTAAATCCTACTGATAAAGCGATGTCGGCGATGGACATCGGATGCTGCAGTCCCTCAATCATTTTCTTGGTAGCTTCCAAAATGCGATACCTCATCAGATATTCAAAAGGGGTCATCTGCAGTGTGCGGGAGAAGCAGCGACAGCATTCACTTTTGCTGATGTGAATGCTTCCGGCAATTTCTTCTAAGGAAATCGGTTCTGCATGGTGTCTTCTGATAAAGAGCATAGCCTGCTTAACCCGCTGCTCATCCAAGGAGACATGAGGTGGCGGAGCCGTGTCAAGCTGCGGAAGCCTGGATATCATCTCTGCCCAGAAACGGCACAGATATCCCTTCGTGGCGATTTCATAGCCGAATTGCTTGGCCACATTGGCGGCAATTGTATCGTTCACAGCATCCAGCATGCGCTTATGCCAAGGATTGTCTTCGCTAAGGACAAGAATCTTGAACAGAAGAAAATTCTGGATCGGCAGCAGGAACCGGGTCTGCAAGGAACTACTCTTATGTCCGAAAAGAAAATCCGGATGGAAGACTAGGGAATAGAATGTGCAGTTCTTCTGGTTCTGGGAGCAGATAGAATGCATCACGTTCTGGTTAATAATAATGCCCTGGCCCGGTTTCAGAGAGTAGGAAGCATCATCGGTGGACACCTCAGCCAGCCCGTTGTTGATAATCAGGATTTCCATCTCCTCGTGCCAGTGCCATTGGATCCTATTCATATAGGACTGGCTCAGATCCAGGTAATAAACACATACCGGATAGTCCAGTGTTCCGAAATTTTCCTGTACATACAGGTCAGCATAGGTCTTGACCGGATAATCCGCTGCCGGTTTATCCAGGCCTTCAGTATTCATAGCGCCGTGCATGGTGATATCGTCTGGGTTAGTTGTGTCGATAGAGTTGTGCATGATTTCCCCTGTATTATGTCGGCCGTACTTGTGCCTATGTCTGTCTTGACACAAATGGATGGTATACCAAAGAACACGAGTACATAACTAATGGAAAAGATCATATAAAAACAATGACCTAAACGTATCATAGCACGGAAGCCGGGCAGAGTCAAAGCGTATTTGCAAATATAATTAACCTTGTTTGGGGCATCTTCTGAAGAGAAGGAGATACTGGATGCCCTTCTTGCCAATATGCAGGAGACGGGGAACCTTTAACATCATTGAATTTGACGGCAAGAGCTGGTCTTTGATGGATCCCACTCTTGCAGCCGGCAACAGCCGGTCATCTCTTAAGAAATATGGCGATGGAGTCGTTAAGGTAGAAACAGGACGAGGGAGCAGCGGGAAACCGCTGCTCCTTCTTTAAGCGGAGAGCAAATTGGCAGTCTGTTTCCGGAATTCGTGGAATAAAGTTAAGAATAATGCTTTTTAATTTCATGATTAGTGATATACTGAAAACAGATGACAGATTTCCGGTACTGAGACAGTAATCAGATGACAGGGCTGAGTGCATATACCAACGAGATGCTTAATACGGAAGAAAAATATATCTGCGTCAGCAGGCCGAGACGGTCCGGAAAGTCCATGGCGCTTAAAATGCTGGCGGCATATTACAGCCGTGGCTGTGATTCGGCGGATCTGTTCAGAGGATTTCAAATAGAAGGTGATGAGACATTTCAGGAGCACCTGAATCAGTATGATGTTATCTTTTTAAATATGCAGCAGTTTCTGATTGAGGCAGAATCTGGAAAGGTGACGCAATATTTGGAGCAGGAGGTGCTGCGGGAGCTCAGGAAAGAGTATGGGGAGATTTTAGACAGACAGGATATGGGACTTGCGGCAGCGCTGCGGAGATTTCTCGAGTTACTGGATCTTTACGGAAACCTATGGCGCATTGAAAATCTATATGGATATGGACTTTGATGGACTTAAGGCAGACATTGTGCAGATGCTGGGCGGAGGGCATGTCAGAATCAATACACGCAGTTTCCGGAATGATATGCGTACCTTCCATGTGAAAGATGATGTACTGACGCTGCTGATCCATCTGGGATATCTTGCCTATGATTCCCGGGAAAAGGAAGCGTTTATTCCGAATAAGGAGATTATCGGAGAGTTTGAGAATGCTATGAGTGTAGGCGGATGGCCGGAGATTATGCGTATTCTGAAGGCATCCGAGAAGCTTCTCGAAGATACTGTTTCAGGTAATGAGGAGAAGGTTGCCGAAGGATTGGACAGAGTGCACATGGAGGCGGCCTCCATACTGACCTACAATGATGAGAATTCACTTAGCTGTGCCATCGGATTGGCATATTACAGTGCCAGGAAGGATTACAGACTGGTCAGGGAACTGCCCGCCGGACGAGGATTTGCGGATATCGTTTTCCTGCCGCTGCCTTCTGTCAGTAAGCCTGCACTGGTAGTTGAACTGAAATATGATAAGACAGCGTATGCTGCCATACAACAGATTAAGGACAGACATTATATGCAGGCGCTTGAGGGATATTGTGGAGAGATTTTGCTTGTCGGAATCAATTATGATAAGGAAAGCAAGGACAAGCCGCATAGCTGTGTGATAGAAAGATATAATATGACAAATGTGAAAGACTAAATGATAATTTTGCCAATACAGGCAGTATACTGTATAATAAATCATAGTTATTTTATTACAATTTATAATGAGAAACAGTTAGAACAGAAGGAGCTGTCATAAATGAGATATGCAAATCAGATATCAGAAATCATAAATGCCTTTTCGCCGGAGCCTTTGAATGGCAAGGAGCAGATGGAGAAGTTTTATTGTGATAAAACGATGGAATATCGAATGAATGACAAATACAGTTCTCCGATGGAGGACATTCTTGATCTGTGTCAGGAAGAGGGGGTACATAGAGCATTCCTTCTTCTGGGACATAAAGGATGCGGGAAGAGCACGGAGTTGAACCGGTTGTCAGCCGAGTTGGTGTCTAAGGGATACCGGGTGAAAACAATTACTTGCAGTACAGACCTTGATATGTTCAATATTGTATATACAGACCTTTTCATATTGATGGGAGAAGCTTTGCTGTCAATTGCAGAAGAATGCGGATGTAAGATTAAGCGGGATATTCTTGAGGGTATTATGGATTTTTGGGATGAGGCTATGGAAATATCTTTGTCGAAAGAGGAAGAGAGTGTTTCGGTGGAGACAGGTATCGGGGCTGAAACCCCGGGAGTTTTCGCATGTATTCTAAAAGTATTTGCCAAAATAAAGGCGGATTTGAAGTATAACGAGGAAGTACGGAGGGAGTATCGTAAAAAGATAAGGGCACGTTCAAGTGAGTGGATGGAACTGCTCCGGCGGGTTTCAGACGAAATTATCAGTACGATGGAAGGAAAGGCCCGGTCATTATTTTTGAAGATCTGGACAAACTGAATCCTGATGATGCATGGGAGGTGTTCTATCATTACGCCGCAGTCCTTTCCGGGATGTCCTTTTCGGTTATTTATACCTTTCCGATCGGTCTTTCTTATGATGCAAGATATGCTGCGATGGAGGGGTATTTCATCTCAAAAACATTGCCAATGATCAAGATTGAGACTATTGAGGGGCAGCCGTTTGGCGAGGGGATTGGTATTATTCGTCAAATAGTAGAAAAACGTGCAGATCTGACATTATTTGAAGAAGAGGTACTGGAGAAACTGATTCAATTCACCGGAGGATCATTGAGGGATCTGTTTCATGCAATCAATTCATCGGCGAAAAGGGCGGAACGCAGAGGCAGCAAGCACATGTCTATGGAAGATGCAGAACGTGCACTGGAGGAGTTGAGGACATCTCTGACCAGGCGGATTGAGAAGAAGGATTATGAGTTTCTGATCAATATATATACGGGAAATAAGGAACTGATCGAAGATAAGCAGATGCTTTTGAAAATGCTTCAGGCTTCGGTAGTTCTTGAATATAACGGAAAGCGCTGGCATAATCTTCATCCGCTGGTATCAAGGTTTTTCATTGAACAGGAACTGGTGGGAGAGAATCACCATACAACAAAAGAAATTTATGAGGACTTATTGGTTCACTGATCCACTAAGTCCCGTTTTTGTCTCTGATATTCAGAAGGCGTACAGGCATTGAACCGCCGAAATACTGCAGTAAAATAGCTGCTGTTGCAGAAGCCCAGTTCCATGGCGATGTCGGTGATGGATTTCTCTTCCAGGAGCAGACGTTTGGACAACTGAATCTTCTGGTAATTAATGTAGTGTCTGGGAGAGATGCCGGTCTGGGTCTTGAATTTCTGTTTAAACTGGGACAAGGAAAGACCGCAGGTGTCGGCCAGTTCTTCTAAAGACAATTCTGACCGGAGATGTTCTTTCATATAGAAGATAGCTTTCTCAATATCCGGTGTGAGCAGACGGTCATCGTCTGACATGGCCATGATCTCATGGAGAGCATAGAGGAGGCAGGAAGCGGTGAAGTAGCGATGAGGGGAGTCTCCGGCCAGTTCGAAGGCTCTCCGGACATGCTGCAGCAGTTTGGAGTTGCCGGGGCGGAATGTGTGATGTGGAAGCCTGGATAGCCCTTCCGTCAGATTCCGGCCCGCATCTTCATCGAGAAAGAGAAGGTGGGACACATCAGATACGTCTAACTGAAACCAGTAGATTTCTCCTGTGGACAGCGGAATCAGATTAGTGCTGTGCACTTCGTCCGGCCTGGTGATGAAAATGTCATAGCCTGACAACTCGTAGTCCTTCTGATCCACCGTGAAATGAATGGTTCCTTCGGTCACAAAGGTAAATTCATAGGCATCTTTATGAAAATGCGGGGCAAGGGGCGCGCAGGCCTGATTCATGGTGTGTTTTCCGAACATACGCAGTCCGGGAATTTTCAATTCCTGATTCGTATATACGGTGCGGTATTTGGAAACATAATATTCGTCAGTCCATGCTTCGGGGAGATTCATTGCGTTAACCATGCCTTTCCGATTGCCTGCAAACTTGTCAGTATGCTTTCTTCCTGTAACAGTTCAGGTTTGGAACCGAGCGCAAGCGTGTTCTCAGAATAACTACACAATGTCGGGCGCGTCCGGCTTAATATAATGACATTAGTTCAGATCCCTTCCCTGTTAATTTTGTACGGTGTATATAAATGGTAGCAGTACATTTTTAATAATTTTATAATGAAATCACAATGCAGGTCAAGAGAAAGCGGATTGCGGCATGAAAGAAAGGAGCAGCATCATGAAAGTAATGCATTCAGAATGGACGGACCGTATTCAGCATTGGATACGGACGTTGAAGGAAGATTTCTATGAGCCTTTGGGGGAGATTTCGTGGGAGGCGTTCCGGACGAGGGAGCACTTGAAGCCGGAAGAGGCGGCGTCCTGTACGTTTACAAAGGCAGAGCCTGGATTTACCTGGGGAGAGACCTGGGAATACTGCTGGTTTCGGGGCAGTGTAACGCTTCCGGCGGAAGCGGAAGGAAAGCGCATCGTTATGCGTCTTACACCGGGCGGGGAGTCCACCTTGTTTGTCAATGGGAAGAGCTTCGGAACCTATCGGGCAGACTGGGTGAGTGAGGCTCATCATTATATGGAGGACAATGTCCTGACGCGCAAAGGGCAGGCAGGGGAGGAGTACTCTATTTTGATGGAGACCTATGCAGGCCATTATTACCCGGATGCCGGGGGTTGTGCTACAGGCCCTGTACTGCCGGGAGCTTATCAGGATCCGCTTAAGGAAGGGAAGCGGAGAACGCTTGGCACTTGCACATACGGTGTCTGGAATGAGGATGCTTACCAGCTTTATATGGATGTGGACACGTTGTACAAGTTATTGGAGACGCTGGATGAGACTTCTCTGCGTGCGGCTAAGGTTGCGGAAGCTTTGGAACAGTTCACGCTGACCGTAGATTTCGAACAGGACAGAGAGGGCAGGACAGCCTCTTACCGGGAAGCCATACAGAAGCTGCGCCCCGCAATGGAAGCGGTGAACGGAACGACACAGCCTGTTTTCTATGCGACGGGCAATGCCCATCTGGATCTGGCATGGCTGTGGCCTATGGCGGAGACTCACAGGAAGACTGCCCGCACCTTCGCCGCCCAGCTTCGTTTGATAGAAGAGTATCCGGAATACAAGTTCCTGCAGAGCCAGCCGGCTTCTTATGAGATGTGCAGGGAGCATTATCCGGAGCTTTTCGAGCGGATTAAAGAAGCGATCAAGACAGGACAGTGGATCGCGGAAGGAGCCATGTGGGTGGAGCCGGATACCAATATGGCAAGCGGCGAGGCGCTGATCAGACAGTTAGTCCATGGCAAACGGTATTATAAAGATGTGCTTGGCGTGGACAGCGTTATTCTCTGGCTTCCGGATACTTTCGGATATACGGCGGCTCTGCCGCAGATTTTGAAGGGCTGCGGTGTGAAATATCTGGTAACCCAGAAGATTTTCTGGTCCTATAATGAAGGCGACCAGTTCCCGTATCATTATTTTACCTGGCAGGGAATGGATGGTTCCGAGATCGTATCGTTCCTGCCTACCAGTTACACGTATAAGACGGATCCGAAGGAGATCAATACGGTCTGGAAGAACAGACGGCAGATTAGGGATCTTGATGCGTTCCTGCTGCCTTACGGTTATGGCGATGGCGGCGGCGGCCCTTCCAGGGATTATGTGGAATACGCGTGCAGACAAGAAGACCTGGAAGGCGGCGCGAAGGTAAAGATGGCAGGCCCGCTGGAATTCTTCACGGATATGGAGAAGGAAGGCGGCCCTAAGAACACTTATGTGGGCGAGCTGTATTTCTCTGCGCACAGAGGAACTTATACCTCGCAGGCTATGATCAAGCAGAAGAACAGACGCGGTGAGCTTGCCCTGCGGGAGATGGAAATGTGGTCCTGCCTGGCGGAGTCTGAAGGATGGAATTATCCGCTTTCCGAGGCAGACCAGCTATGGAAGACATTGCTGCTGCACCAGTTCCATGATATTCTGCCCGGTTCGTCCATCGCCAGAGTGTATGTGGAAGCAGAGCAGACAATGAATCAGCTTCTGCAGGATGCATCAAAGATTCAGGAGGCGGCATTGCACGCAATTCTGGAGAAGAACCAGGAGGAAGAGGCGGTTACGGTCTTCAATTCCCTGAGTTTCGCAAGGAAAGCGTTGGTAACCCTTCCGGATGCTTACGCAGAGGGCGCCTGTCTGGCAGATGGCACTTTCCTGCCGGTGGAGAAGACTTATGAAGGACTTAAGGCGCTTGTGGAACTGCCTTCCTGCGGTGCTGTTTCATTGAGACCGGCGTCGGCTTCTACTGCGAAAGAAGGAGCAGATCCTATAGAGAAGGAAGCAACGGTCAGCAGAACGGAAGACGGTTTCGTTCTGGAAAACGGACAGGTGAAGGCGGCAGTGAATGCCCGCGGAGAAGTGGTTTCCTTTATCCTGAAAGAAAGCGGCAGAGAGTTTGCGGCAGAGCCTATGAATAAGTTCCATTTGTATAAGGATGTACCGAGACTTTTTGATGCTTGGGATATTGATTCCAACTATCGTGTGCAGGAGACAGGCGGCGCTTTCGGAATCGAAGTGGAAGTGCTGGGACAGGGTGCGGAAGCGGTATTGCAGGTGACAGGAAAGATCGGAGAATCTTCTTATAAGCAATACATCCGTCTGGCCAAAGGCGCAAGAAGATTGACTTTCGAGACAGAGGTGGATTGGAAAGAACTGCATCGTCTGCTCAAGGTTGCTTTCCCGGTGGATGTTTATGCGGAGAACGGCATCAACGAAATGCAGTTTGGTTTCGTGGAACGTCCGGCCCACCGCTCCAAACCTTATGACCAGGACCGCTTTGAAGTATGTAATCATCGTTACAGTGCACTCTGTGACGGCGCTCACGGAGCGGCTGTGCTCAATGACTGCAAATACGGAATATCCATGAACGGAAACAGTCTGGAACTCACTCTGCTGCGTGGCGCTGCGAGTCCGGAAATGCGGGCAGACAATTATGTACATCACTTTACCTATGGGTTCACCGCCTGGGAAGGAAGCTTTGCAGGCTGCGATGTGGTAAGACAGGGCTATGAACTGAATGTGGATCCTGTGGTGGTATCTGGTGGCGGCAGAGATTTCAGCCTGCTTTCCATCGAGCAGGATAACATCTTCGCAGATACCTTAAAGCCTGCGGAAGATGGCAGCGGGGATTGGATCCTGCGTCTGTACGAGGCGAAGAAGGCGGCAAGAAACGCCCGTATTCAGGTGGAGTTGGAGAATTTCCGTGCTTACGAATGTGATATGCTGGAAACTGTCCTGCAGGAAATTCCTGTGGAGGGCGGAAGGCTGAGCCTGGATTTCCGGGCCTTTGAGGTGAAGACGATCCGGCTCTGTTCCGGGAAATAAAATAAGACGATCGTTGCTGTGCCTATATGTTAAGGATCCGGCTGTATGCGTATTGGCTTAGGATGGCCGGATATGCGCTATAGGTAAGCCGAAGTCTGAACTGCTATGAAACGAAATCCCTGCGGCTGTTGTCAGCTGCAGGGATTTTTCGTAACCTTTTCTCAGTTCTCAGTTCTCAGTTTACAGTGCTTCACGGCATTGTTCAGTGCCTTCAGGCATACCGGGTCTCTATCTTGTCAGATCCTGCACCCATTTATACTTCCGGAACCGGAGCATCACCCAGGGAATCTTACCCACCTCGTCCAGACAGGTACAGGCATAAACCGCGAGCGGCGACCAGTGCAGCACGAATGCCCCGACCAGCGCCAGAGGAATGGCAATGAGCCACATGCAGACGATCAGGCTGTACATATCGAACAGCGTATCGCCGCCGCCATCCAGCACGCCGTTGATGGTGACGGTATTGACACATCGTCCAATCATGTAGATGGACATGATCACCATCATCCCCGTCAGATATTCCCGTGCCTGGTCTGTCAGAATGACCATGTTTAAGACGAATGGCGTTACTGCAAGCACAAGGCTGGTGGAGATAAAGCCAATGACGTAGGAAATATTCTTAAGCTTGATTCCGTATGCTTTGCCAAGTTCCAGACGTCCTGCGCCAAGCTCGTTGCCTACTATAATACCTGCGGCGCTGCCAATGCCGTTGCACATACAGCAGATCAGATCTCTGGCAACGGCTGAGACGGAGTTTGCCGCGGCAGCGTCACTTCCCATATGTCCCATGATCGCAGTGTAGGATGTAAAGCCCACACCCCAGCATAAGGAACCGCCCATAAGGGGCAGGCACTGCTTGATGAAATCGGATTTCAACAGTTTCGGCAGTTTCAGAAATCTGCCGAAGGCCGGCCGTATATAAGAGGCATTCGATGACACGGCGATACACAGGAGCAATTCCACAATACGGGAGATTGTGGTGGCCAGTGCGGCGCCTCTTGCCTGCATTTTCGGCGCACCCAGCAGCCCGAAAATAAATACCGCATTCAGGCATATGTTCAGGAGTACGGCACAGGAACTGATGAGTGCGCCGGGCTTCACATGGTCCGATACTTTCATCATAGTCAGGTAGCATTGGGAGATACCTGTAAGCAGATAGGACCAGCCTGCAATGCGAAGATAGGAACTGCCGATGACGATTAACGGCGCATCGTGCGTGAAGATATGCATGAGCAGTCCCGGAGCCAGTTCGCATGCGAGGAAGAAGAGAATGGATACGGCTCCGCAGAACCGGAGCATCATATTAAAGAGATCTTCCAGGGTATGTCTGTCGCCTTTGCCCCAGTACTGGGCGCCAAGAATAGCCCCGGCGCCTGTGATAGCCATCAGGAACATGTTCTGGACGAACTGGATCTGGGTCGCCAGAGATACGGCTGTCATCTCATCCTGGGCAATCTTGCCCAGCATCAGCGCATCCCCTGCGGCTACCGACGCGAGCATCAGACTCTGCAGCGAGATGGGAAGGGCAAGCCTTGCCAGATTTCTGTAAAATTCTTTTTGGTTGATCTGTACTTTCGCGTTTTTCTCTCTCATAAAATACCCCCACATAACGGATCATAATGTAATATTCGGAAGCCCGCACGGTCTTTTCGGACACGGAAGAACCGTCCTTTATTCGCTGCAAGGCCCAATTGAATTGAGTATAGCATATTGCCGGATTAAGTCAACAGCCCGTAACAGGGAAGTTTGCGTAACAGTTCAGCCCAGGACTTTGCATTTACTGCAAAGTCCGTGAGAACATGTAAATTGGGTCAAAAAGAATCTGCTCCTCGCCGCAGGCGACTTGGAATGAGCAGATTCCGTAACAGGGAAGCTAAAGGCTGAACCAATGTCATTAAGTTAAGTCTATACACAGCGTCTGATATGATAGGATTCTCCTTAGGACCGTTGGAAAACGCCGGTACTTAATGAGGTTTTCCACGAATTTAGTACCGCTGCGTTTGGAACCGAGCGAAAGCGCGTCCTTAGGAGATTCCTATCATGTCAGGCGCGTCCGGCTTAACTTAATGACATTGAAGGCTTAACTGTTACAAGTTTGCTGTAAAAGTTGTGCATTATTTGGTGGCGTTTGCAATCCTGTCTGTTATAATGAAATCATCCGTAGAACAGTTCAGGCGCGTCCGGCTTAACTTAATGACATGTCCGTAGAGAGAATCATCTGTGCGAAATTCCTTGTGCTCTGGAAAGGAGATATCAGATCCATGAAGATGAAAAAGAATATCTATTTGTATGTGGTTGCAGCGATAGTGTTGGTTTATATAATTCTCCTGACGATTCTGTATTGTTCGGAAGCCGCGGACAGCGATGCGGTGATCCGGACCTTCGGGGACGCTTTCTGGTATTCGCTGGTGACCCTGACTACAGTGGGATATGGCGATCTGATCCCGGTGACACCCTTAGGGCATGTGATAGGAATGGTATTTTTGCTTTTGTCAGCGGGTATTATGGTGACATTGCTTGGAGCCGGGGTTACCTTTATTACCAGTGAGGGGCTGCCTCTTCTCATGCTTGGCATGCAGCGGCATAAGAACTGGTATTATTTTGCGGATTATGGGGTGGAATCGAATACGCTTGCGGCCAATATCTGTAAGGAAGACCGCAATGCGCTGATTATCTATGGAGAGAAAAGAAGCAGCCAGAGCGAGATACCGGATTATCCCTGCATCTATGTAAGCGCTTCTCCGGATAAGATTGTGGCGAAAAAGAAAAACATGGGTAACAGGTGTAAAGTTTTTCTGATGAAAGAAAATGATTACAGCATCAACAGCAGGGCAGCCCACCTGGATCAGCTGCCGGTAGATGTCTATGCGAGGACAACCAGCGGGCAGGATAAACTTGCGGGCAATATTACCTTTTTTCACAGTTATGAATGCTGCGCCAGGCAGTATTGGCGGTCCCGGCCTCTGTGCAGCCATGAAAATACCATTGTGCTCATCGGATTTGGGAATTACGGATCCAGTATTTTGGAGCGGGCCATATTAACCAACATCATTTCCATAGAGCAGCATGTGACTTATCATATTTTCGGCGATGCGCAGGAATTTCTTGCCATTCATTATCGTCTGGGCGAACTGTTTTCGCTGAATCAGGAATCCGGGGAGAGAGATTCCCTGATCTTTCACGACGAGATATGGGCAAAGAGCCATGAGGTTATGGAACAGGCCGACCGGATTATTATCTGCGAGGATGATGAACAGAAGGGCTGGAGCATTTTCTGGGCATTGAATAAATATTACAGAGTCTCTGGCCGCATAGATCTGCGCAGCAGCCGGAAAACTCCGGGAATATCCTGTTTCGGGTCAAATGAAGATATCTATACGCCGCAGCAGATCATCCGCACGGGGATCAATAAAGCGGCTATCATGATCAATGAGCTTTTTCGCAGGTCGGTTTCTTATCCCACGCTTAGCTGGAACGAGCTGGATGACCTTCACCGGCAGTCCAAGATCGCGGCGGCAGATCATATCCTGATGAAAACCAGGATTCTTCTGGAGGATGAATCCATTACGGAGCTTACTTCTGATACGGTAAAAAGCGCATATAACAGATATCGCAAGACCGGGTATCTGGAGTCTGTGAGAGAAACATATCGTAAGCTGGACCATATGCGGTGGCTTCGGTTCTATATTTTCTATAATTGGAGTTATGGCCCTGTCCGTGACGATGAGGCAAGGCAGCACCCGATGCTGTGCCAGTACGAGGAACTTACATTGGAGCAGAGGAAGGAAAGAGACGCGGCATGGGAACTGATGGGAAATATTTTTGTAGAGCTTGAGTAAAGGTCTTCCGCTGTGCATAGACTTGACTTAATGACATTGGTTCAGGCAGGTCTGTGCATTTACTGCGCCGGACGCGCCAAAACATAAATTAAGTAATAGTGTTGATTTTATACGGCGTATATAAATAATGGCAATCCCTATTTTATCATTTTACAATACAAAAGAAACGGGCAGGGCACAGACAGTCCGGCCGGACAGGAGGAAATCTTATGAAGATAACAGTAATCGGAGGCGGAGGCGTGCGCTCCATGTTTCTGGCGAAAAGCCTGGCCCAGAGCAGCGAGGAACTGGGCTTTACAGAGATTGTCTTTATGGACAATGATGAGAAGAAGCTGCAGATCTTCGGAACCATGGCAAAACAGGTGTCGAAGCGGATAAAGCCGGAACTGAAATTCCGTATGACAACAGACGCTGTGGATGCGGTTAAAGATGCGGACTATATCATCACAACGATCCGTGTGGGCGGAGATGAGATGCGGATCAGCGATGAAAGGATTGCGCTTGATAAGGGAGTTCTTGGACAGGAGACTACCGGTGCGGCAGGATTTTCTTTTGCCATGCGTTCCGTACCTGCGCTGGCGCAGTATTGTGAACTGGTTAAGCAATATGCGTCCCCAGGTGTGAAAATATTCAATTTTACCAATCCGGCAGGGGTGGTTTCCCAGACGCTCAGAGATATGGGCTATGATTTTACCTTCGGGATATGCGATGCGCCCAGCGGATTCCTTCATTCGGTGGCCAGGCTTTATCATGCCGCGCCGGAAACTCTGACAGGGGAATGCTACGGCCTGAATCATCTTTCTTTCTTTGAGAGTATCAAGCTGGACGGAAAAGAGATTATGCCTGGACTGCTGGAAGATCCCAGACTTTATACGGAGACAGACATGCGGTTCTTTCAGAAAGACCTGGTGGATCATTTCGGGTGTGTTTTAAATGAGTATTTGTATTACTTCTTCTATCGGGAGGAAGCGGTACAGCATATCCTGGATGCGAAAGTAACGCGGGGCGAAGTGATCCGCGACGTGAACAGGCATATGATGGAGGAACTGTCCGGCAGGGATATCGAGAAGGATTTTGAGAGGTGTCTCGAGATCTTTGAACACTGGTACGGGCAAAGAAACAATGCCTATATGGCAAACGAGACCGGGGTAGCCGGAGCGGATAAGCCTTGGCATTTTGACATTTATGAAAAGGACGAGGGCGGATATGCGGGTGTGGCCCTGCAGTACATCCGGGCGCAAATCACAGGCAAAGAGTCGCAGATGATACTGTGTGTGCCCAATCAGGGAGCGATCCCGGGGCTTCAGGATGAGGACGTGGTGGAGATTACGTGTACGATCAGGAAAGAGGAATGCCGTCCCCACAGAGTGGAGCATCCGGGCAGTCTGCAGATGGAACTGATCCGCAGAGTCAAGAGCTACGAGAGGCTGGCATCCGAGGCTCTCAGGGAGAAAAATATTGCAAAAGCGGTTAATTGTCTTATGGTTCATCCGCTGGTGAACTCCTATTCACTGGCTGTGAAACTGGTGGAAGAGTATCTGGAGGCAAACAAAGAATATACAGAGGGGTGGCGTTAAATGGGATTTGTTGGAGGAGCAGGTTTTGCCAATCTTGATCTGCTGTACGCAGGACTTCAGAAACTGCCGGAAGAGGGGCAGGAAATTTATGCCGAAGGTTTTGACATGCAGCTGGGCGGCGGTGTCCCTGCCACAATGATCAACCTGAGCAGACTGGGGGTACCGTCCAGGCTGCTGACCTATATGGGGGAGGATTTCTTCTCGCAATTTGTCAGGCGGGCTCTTGACGGTTACGGGGTGCAGACAATCAATCTGTACAAGGGGAATCTGCGCCCGGTTACCCTTACCTCCGTGCTGATCTGCGGCGGAGACAGAAGTTTCGTATCCTATCAGGACGAGATTGAGATAACGCCGCAGCATGTCGAACAGGTATACAGACAACTTACCGGGGCCAAGGTAGTGGATATGCAGGCAGGGTTCCTGGAGGCCTATCGGAAATTAAGCGCGGAGCATACAATCCAGGTGTTTGATACCGGCTGGGAGGAAGACCTGTCGATAGATAAGTACAGGGAATACCTGGAGATTGCGGATTATTATGTACCTAACCAAAAGGAAGCGCTGAAGATCACCGGCGAGAGTACGGTGGAGAATGCGGCCAAGAAGCTTGGCAGGTATTTTCCGGATGTGATCATCAAGCTGGACAAAGACGGGTGTTTCCTGAAGAACAGCAGCGGGAGCAAGGTAATTCCGCCGCTGCCGGGAGTTAAGGCGGTGGATGCAACCGGAGCCGGGGACGCGTTTATGAGCGGGTTTCTGTATGGGCTGTATCATGATTATCCGGTGGAGCAGTGTATCCGGTTTGGAAATGTGACAGGAGGCGTTTGTGTGCAGGGTGTGGGATGTCTGACAAAATATGTGGAAGAGGAAGAAATGCTTAGTCTGGCTGCCGGGCTATAAGAAAAGATAGTTTGCGCAAAATTCTATAGATAAAAAGTCCGACAGGAATTATACTTAATAAGAGTTAGTGTCGGGTGCTTTTCGAGGGAAGCGTATGAATGGATTGATTTTCTGAAGGAGGCCGGTCAGAGTTACTGGCAGATTTGGTATGTGCGGCTGCCGCAGAATCATGATGCAGAGAAATCTTGTGAGAAATAAAACAGAAGATTATTTCTCACAGACCACAGGAAAAGAAACCTGAATCTCAAATCCCTGTCCCCACTCAGAATTCGCATCCAGACGGATGTTCAATTGTTTTGCCATTTCTTTGGCAAGATATAATCCCATTCCGGTGGCCTGTTTCCTTCCGTCACCGGAATCGCCTGTAAAGCCCTTTTCAAAAATATAGGGCAGGTCACAGCTTCGCACCCCCATTCCGTTATCCTGGATACACAGAATATAATAATTGTCTTTTACGGAAGTCTTAAAGCATAGTACAGGTTTTTCTTTGCAGTATTTTATGGAATTACTGATTATCTGACTGAGGAGAAAGTGCAGTCCCCTCCGGTCTGAGTAAACCATGTCGTCAGGCATCACGGAAATTGTCCCGGTTTCGTCAGGCGGAGCACAGCGTATGGTTCCGCCTTCGGCCGGACCAAACAGAATCCGGAATTGCCTTTCTTCCAGCAGGGGTCTGTAATCTTCCAGTACCTCTTCCATACAGGTACGGATAGGAAGATACTCGAACAGATAATCTTTCCGGCTCCCTTTCAACCGTGCATAGAACAGCATATGGTCAACGGATTCCTGCATGCGGTTTCGAATATAGTCCAGTCTGAAGCTGACAGCGGCAGGCAGCTCATCGCCACGGTTGTCCAGCAGCAGGGTCAGCAGGGAAAGCGGCGTCTTGGTTTCATGTGCCCAGGACTCAACATACTCTTCATACTCGGCCAGCTGTGTCTTAAGGCCGGCAGCAGTGTCCTGGTGTTCGCGCAGTATTTTACCCAGCCTGGTGAGGGAAGTTCTCTGCGGGGAAGCGAAATTTTTTAACAGCAATTCCTCATGGTATTCATCCGGATTGCAGATAAAGTCCAGAAATGCTGCTTCTCTTTTCCGTTCCAGGCGAAGCAGGATGCAGCATACGGCAGAGAACAACAGAAGCGTAGCCAGTAAGATCACGCCAAACAGCGTATAGAATGCCTGCACGTCGGCAATCCATAAAAGCAGCGCTGCGAAGGCATCGATTCCAAGCATTAGCAGCAGCCAGGGGATATATTGTAGGATTGTTTTAAGACTGTGTCTCATGGGTAAGTCTCCTGTCAAATTTATATCCGATTCCACGGACAGGAATAATCTGCTGACACATGTTAAGGTTTTCCATGGTCTTTTTCAAACGCGTCAGATTGACCTGCAGGGCATTCTCATCGATAAACTCGGCAGTGCCCCAGAGTGCCAGACATAGTTCCTCTTTCGGGACGATTTCGTCTCCGTGGTTTAGAAATACTTCCAGCAGTTTCCCTTGATTTTTGGGAAGAACGACAGAGCTGTTATGGATATACAGCGTATAGGTCTGTTTATCCAGAAGGAAGTCCGGCCCTTCCAGCAGATTGGAACGTCCTTCATACCGTTTCAGCACATTGGATACGCGGGCCAGAAGCCGTTCCTTCCTGCATGGTTTCGTCAGATATTCATCGGCACCCAGATCCAGTGCGTGCAGTTCATCCCGCATCTGGTCGCGGGAGGTAAGTACGAGAACCGATATGGAACTTCGCTGCTTGATTTCCCGGCAGATCTGAAAGCCGTTTGTTTCGGGCAGATTCAGATCCAGGAGAACCAGATCAGGAGAAAAGCTCAGAAGCTGGCACGGTACATCGTTAAATTCCGTGATTTCCAAGACCGTATAACCGGCCTTGCGCAGGATATCGGATAATTCTTCTCTCATAAAGAGTTCATCTTCTACGACTGCAATCCGTTTCATGCGGTTCCTCCTTCGGTCTGTAAACTTGTAGTGGTTCGTTCCGGAAAGGCCCCGAAGCGTCATTCCTCCCGTTCCGGCATCATCAGTGTCAGAAGGTAACGGTCACTGGAACGCTTCACTGCCGCAATATAAGTGTATTCTATCACACACAGGGCTAAAATCATAGCGGCAGAAACGCTCATCATTTCCGACAGGTTACTTTGGGTGTCCAGAGGAAGGATTCCGGTAAACAGGGCACGCACTCCGAACAGGCTGTTGCACAGGGCAAATACCGTAGGGATTCCGAAATACCAGTTGATCTGCTTTCTGGAGGATCTGCACAGGGCAGGATGGGCGGCGCCCAGGCGAATCAGGGTGCGGTAACGGCGGCTTGCTTTCTGCTGGCTCATGAGGAATTGCACGCCGATGACCGTATTTGCAATGATCAGAAAAATAATCGCCAGATAAATGGTAACGTAGCTGGAGGACACCATATAAAAGAGCTGTCGGCTCATATTCTGCAGGTAACTTTCGTATGACAGGCCCGCGTCATCCAGTTTCCGGTTCATATCAGAAAAGGCAGCCATGAGGCTCGTGTTTTGTGTTGCGTTTTCTGACAGAATGCCGTTGAAATAGACAGTGAAGTGGCCCTGGGTGTAGTGGTCAAATACTTCATCCGGAACGATCAGGGCGAACAACAGCGTGATGGACCGGTCTGTAACAAGATTCAATGTCTGCACCGTTCCCGTCAGATAGAAGCTTTCTTGGGCCAGCAGAATTTCCGGCCTGGTTTCCAGAACGCTGTTAAGCATTTTCGTCCTGCTGTAATTGGTAAACGTTGTATCCATGTAGACTGCGGCTTCGTCTGATGCCAGATCCAGGGCCGGCATACCGGCAGCGGCCAGAAGCCGGTTATATCCGCTCAGCGTGATCAGGTGAGGGTAGTCTTCGTATTCCAGATTATTCAGGAGGATGTCCTTGTCCCTGGAGGGCGGTAATTTGCGCAAGGCAGCCATGACCGATTCCATTCGGAAAGGGTGGTCAGGGCGTTCCGCTGTATGGATATATCCTGTTTTCACTTCGAACAGATCGGAAAACCGGGTATCCAGCTGATGCTCTGCCAGTGTCAGCATGATGGTCTCGGGGTCATTGCCGTTTGCATTGTCCCGGAAGGTATAATCCAGCACATGTGGGGCGGATTCCCCATAGAAACGGAAGACTGCCACACCGGCTCCGAAACAGCACAGGGCAGCCAGGATCAGCAGGGAACAGACCGCAAGCGTGCCGGAACGGTGAATCACGGTTTCCTGCATCTGGCGGAAGTTAAAGACCTTAAGCTGCCGGGTCTTCTTACCGGCATCCACAAAGAATCCGAGCGGGAAACGAAGACCCCAAAAGAACAGGAATGTGCCCATAAGCCCGAGAAGAACCGTCAGGCCCATCTGGCGTACACCGGCCCAGGATTCTCCGCTGATGGCCAGATGATACGCCATGGCCAGACAAAGGCTGCCGATCAGGATAGAGACTCCATAGAAGAAGGGCGGCAGCTGCTTCTTAAGGCCCTCCGGCGTATCTACAAGAAGCGTTCCGATTTCCTGTCGGCTGATTTTGCCGCTGAGAATCAGGAATGCCAGGAATTTGATCAGGATAAAGCCGATTGCGGTCCACAGCGCAGCCTGAACAGAGAAGGAAGTCTGGTGGCCGATGATCCCTATGCCCACCAGTCTTGCCGTGACCAGGCTGATCAGTTCTGAGAGCAGAACGGCAGCGGGCAATCCGATCGCCAGGGCAAGGATGCTGTTGAAGAAGTCTTCGGCTAACAGCATGGCGAATAATTTGATGCGGTGCATGCCCAGCATCAGATAGACGCCGAACTCATGCCGACGCCGTTCCAGCTGGAATTTACTGGCATAATAAATAAGAAAGAACAGGATAAAAAGAGTCAGGCAGTAGAAGACAGGAATGAGTGTCATCAGCTTGTTTACGGCATTGCTTTCCATCTGTCTTAAAAAGAGCATAACATCTTGATGGGACAGGGATAAGATAATGTAAAAAGCAATGATGGAAATAAGCAGGGAACTGAAAAACAAACCGTTTTCCTTACGGTTCCGTCTGCTGTTGCGTGAAATTAATTTAGAGAACATTTGCGCTTCCTCCTCCCAATTGTGCTGTTGCTTTCAGGATGCGTGTATAAAATTCCTGCTGGGTCTCGTCGGGAATATTCCGGCGCAGTTCATGGAAAATAACACCGTCCTGGATAAACAGGATGCGTCTGCAGTAGCTGGCGGCATTCGAGTCATGCGTTACCATCAGAATCGTGGCTTTCTCGTCCTGGTTTAGTCCGGCAAGCTTCTCCATTAATGCTTTCGCATTCTTGGAGTCGAGAGCCCCGGTAGGTTCATCGGCGAGAATAAGACTTGGATTCAGGATTAAGGCTCTGGCAGCGGCGATCCGCTGTCTCTGCCCTCCGGACATCTGGGCAGGGAATTTAGGCAGGACGTCCTTCACTTCCAGGTAGGATGCCAGCTTATCCAGACGTTTCCCGCTTTCTGCTTCTGGCACGCCGTGAAGAGACAGGGGAAGCATAATATTTTCGCGTCCGGTCAGGTTATCCAGCAGTTCGAAATTCTGAAACAGATAGCCGATCTCTTTTCCGCGGTAGTCGGCTAATGCAGTGCCTTTCAGAGACTGTACCTGCCTGCCGTTCATCGTGATATTGCCGCCGTCCGGCCGGATCACGGTGGCGATACAGTTTAATAAGGTAGACTTGCCGGAGCCGCTGCTTCCCATGATGCCCAGAAATTCTCCGGGCATGACCTGGAAGGTAATGCCGTTAAGCGCCTTTGTCTGGTTCTTTGTTTTTCCGTAATATTTTTTCAGGGATTCAATTTGTAGAATTGGTTCCATCTTGATGCCTCCTAAGTTTGGTACTTCCCGGGTGTGACTTTATCATAGCATAAGGCGGGGTGACAGAACACTTACAGTTGATGTAAGGATAGGGTGTTGCATAGTTTTATACGAAATGCTATGTTATATCATATGGAAACAAATCCATGGTATGGGCATATCTATCAATTTACGAAAACGGAGGAAAACAGGAAATGAACTTATCACAATATTTCAAAAGCATCATTGACGAGGACAAGTGTGCAGTGGTCATCTGCAATCTGGAACACGAGATCATCTATATGAATCCCGCGGCGGCGGACAGATACGCGAAGAGCGGCGGAGCCCGCCTTGTAGGACAAAGCCTTTTAGACTGCCATGGCGGCCGGTCCCAGGAGATGATTCGGAAGGTGGCTGCTTGGTTTGCGGACAGTGCAGACCATAACAGGATTTATACGTTTCATAATGAGAAAGAAAATAGGGATGTCTACATGGTTGCTCTCCGTGATGAGGACGGGACACTGATCGGGTATTATGAGAAACATGAGTACCGGAATGCGGAAGAGAGCGGGCTGTATCAGTTTGATTGAAATTCTCTGCTCCGAAATGATATAGATAACCACACTCTTTATGTGATGGGGGAAGAATGCCGCATTTGCGGTGTTTTTGCATTCCTTATCGGGCCGGATGAAACCTATGCCAGGATAGAGCAGGGAAAGTGGCTTTCGGAGAGTGAATACGGAACGATTCACCGCGTGGCAGGGAACGGGATGACTCATGGGCTGCTTCAAAGGATCGTGACCTACTGTGAAAAGAAAATACCGCATTTACGGATCGACACGCATCAGGACAATCAGATCATGCAGCATGTGATCCTGAAATGCGGTTTCTGCAGATGCGGTCTCAGGCACAATTCATATATTGCGACATATACAATCGATAGTATTCGCCTCGTTTACCAAGCAATTCTTCATGTGTTCCCCGTTCCAGAATATTTCCTTTATCCACATACATAATACAGGAAGCATTCTTGATTGTGGAGAGACGGTGCGCTATGATGAAGGAGGTGCGTCCTTTCAGAAGTTCGTTCAGTCCCTTCTGCAGTATGATTTCTGTCTCCGTGTCAATGCTGGAGGTGGCTTCGTCCAGAATCAGGATTCTTGGGTCAGCCAGAAGAGCGCGGGCAAAGGAGATCAGCTGGCGCTGTCCTGCGGAAAGGCGGCTTCCCCGTTCATTGACTTCCGTGTCATAACCGTTCTCCAGTTCCATGATAAAATCGTGGGCACAGACCGTCTTCGCGGCGCGGATAACGTCTTCGTCGCTGGCGGAATAATTGCCGTAGCGGATATTATCCATGATTGTTCCGGCGAAGAGGAAGCTGTCCTGCATCATAACGCCCATCTGAACCCTGAGGGAATGGATGGTCACACCGGAAATATCGGTTCCGTCAACCAGAATACGGCCGGATTCCAGATTATAAAAACGGCTCAACAGGTTCACCAATGTCGTTTTGCCTGCTCCGGTAGGTCCTACAATGGCGAAGGTATCCCCTGCCTTGGCGTGGAAATTTACGTCATCCAATATCTTCACGCCCGGTTCGTAGCTGAAAGTGACATGGTCAAAGACCACATCTCCCTGGATAGGCGGCATCTTAACCGCATCCGGGGCGTCTGTTACCTGGACCGGTTCATCGATGGTCTCGAAGATACGCTCCAGATAGGAGATGGCTGTCAGCAGGGAGTTATAGAAGCTGGCCAGGGTGTTGACCGGAGCCCAGAAGCGGCTCACATAGGCGGTGAAAGCGACCAGCACTCCCACGGTGATAGGGGAGGAACTGTCGAACATCCAGTGAATGCCAAGCACATAGATGGCTGAGGTAGTGACCATGGAGATAATGTCCACGCTGGGTCCCATAGTAAAGTTGTACATCACCGCATGCATCCAGGACTTCCGGTAGCTGCTGCTTAAATTGTTGAAAATATTGCTGTTCATCTCTTCGCGCACGAAGGACTGGGTCACCCGGACGCCATTGATACTTTCCGCAATATAGGCGTTCAGGTTGGACTGCTTGTTGCTCTGGACCTGCCAGGCCTTGTGCTGGCGTTTCTTGATGAAGACCACCACGGCGGCCAGCAGGGGCAGACCGCACAGACACAGCAGTGTCAGCCGCACGTTGGTCAGGAACATGAAGGCAACGATGAAGAATAAGTTGCACAGATCCGTGATGGTGTTCACGATGCCGTTGGAGAGCAGATCGCTTAAGCTGTTCACATAGTTGACCACCCGGACCTGGATCTTGCCGTGGGGTCTGTTGTCGTAGTAGGCAAAGGGCAGATCCTGCAGGTGTTTGAAAATATCGTACCGCAGATCGTGTATGACCTGCTGGCCGATGATGTTGGTGTGTTTGATCTTGTACCGCAGGCTGAAGGCCGAGTAAAGAGCGGCAAACAGCGTCAGGCCGCTGTAGAAGACAACTCCTTTCATATCCATTGCCGGAATGCTCTCATCCATGATTTTCAGGAAGAACTGCGGAATCAGCATGGTGAAGGCGGAGGCTGTGAGCATCAGTACTGCCACCGAAAGGAAACGCTTCCGGTAGGGTTTGAGATAACCAAGCAGTCTCTTTAACTGGTTTATGTCAAAGCTTTCTTCCAGGATCTCGTCTACGTCATATTTATTTCTTGCCATTGTCATCGACTCCTTTATATTCTGTAGAATTATTTAACCTCTTTTGAACGGGCAGCGCCCTTATATGGCGGCAGTGGCTGCCGTGTACGGAGCTGTCTGTGGCGGAGTAGCCGCCGTTGTAAATAGTCCGGCCTCGCGCATTTCCTTCTCTGAAGGAAGTTCCCCGTACTGATGCCGGAATGCGTTGGCGTAATAGCCTTCCTGTGCCAGCAGCTCTTTGTGTGTCCCCCTTTCGATGATCCGTCCGTTATCCATGACAAGGATCAGGTCCGCATCCTTGATAGAGGAAATGCGGTAGGCTATCACGAAAATAGTACACTGTCCATCCAGTCTTTTTAACTGGCGCTGAATATAACTTTCCGTTTCCATGTCCACGGCGGAGGTAGTATCGTCCAGAATCAGAATGGAAGGTTTCTTGAGGAGTGCCCTGGCCAGGGAGATACGCTGCTTTTGTCCGCCGGAGAGTCCCATACCTCTTTCTCCCACGATGGTGTCATAGCCGTCGGGCATCTGTTTGATAAAGTGATTGGCATCTGCCATGACGGCGGCTTCGTGGATGTCCTCAAAGGAACAGTCGGGCCGTCCGTAGGCGATATTTCCCTCGATGGTATCGGAGAAGAGGAATATATCCTGCATGGCCATGCCGATATTGTCCCGAAGCCCGTGGAGATTTAAGTCCTTCACGTTAATACCGTCTATCAGTACCTGGCCCGTACCGGCATCCACGAAACGGCAGAGCAGATTCATGATCGTGGATTTACCGGCGCCTGTGGAACCAAGAATACCGACGGTCTGCCCCTTTCTGACAGTAAAACTGATATCGCTTACGATACGTTCCCCGTCTGCCTGGTAGGACACATTCCGAAACTCCACATCACCTTCCAGATGTTTCCGTGCCACGGGAGCCGGAGGCATTTTGATCTGAGGTTCTTCCATATAAGTATCATATATCTTCTCCACGGAGGTAAGGAAACGGTGGATATCGTTTACCCACCATCCGGCCATTCGCAGCGGCACATTCAGCATCCACAGATAGCCGTTTACCGTAACCAGATTTCCCAGGGTAAGCTCTTCCTGGATGACCATGTAACCGCCATACAGCATCAGGATCACGTTGAGCAGATAGGACAGCACCTCGAAGACGGGAAGATATTTCATCCATACACGGGAGGAATCCAGTTGTGCCTGAAGATAGGCATTGTTCTCCCTATTGAACTTCTCGATTTCAAAGTCCTCCTTCGCGAAGGCTTTTACCACACGGTTGCCGCTGACATTTTCCTGGACAAAAGAGTTCAGGGAAGAAAAGCAGTTCCGGATGCGGGAAAAGGTGGGGCTGACCGCTTTAGACTGCCTGATGGTGGTCAGTGCGGTAAAGGGCAGAACGAGCAGCATGCACAGCGCCAGTTTCACATTTACCGTAAAGATCATACACAGGGCAAAGACAAACATCAGCATATTTTCATAGACTGCATAGATAATATAGGCCGTAAAATGCCGTATGGCGTCCATATCGCCCGTCTGGCGGCTCATCAGGTCTCCGGTCTTCTTCCGGTTAAAAAAGGCGAAATCTTCCATCAGAAGTTTGCGGTAGAAGCTGTCCCGCATATCATAGAGCACGCCCTGTGAGCAGGTTTCGAAGATAACCTGATAGGCAAAACGAAGGATACCCCGTATCAGGGTTACTGCCAGCAGGATTAGGATCAGCCTGGGCAGAGCTTCAAAGGCTCCGCCCTGAATGACATCATCCACGATGAGGCCGGAAATATAAGGGTTAACGATAGCCAAAACGGCGATGGCGGTTGCCATCAGAAGTCCCACGATCAACAGACCGCAGTATTTTTTCAAAAATCCCCAGAACCATTTAAATGCTTTCATGATTCTCCTCCTTGATTTAAATGAAAACTTTTTAAATAACTATTGTCAATTCTATGAAATTGATGTAAAAATGAAATGTATTATCTTGCATGCTGCCTGTCAAAAATTGTAATATGATAAAACGGTATTTTGTGATTGTAATTGTATAAATCATATTCCGTGTTTGTTATCGGCAGCAGGGAGGTCTGGCTGATATGTGTGAGAAAAAAAGCATTTTACGGGAAGATTTTAATCCCACTTTCCTTTTCACATGGAAGGGAATCCGCAGGGAGGATGAGAAGGACTATCACAAACATGAGCATCTGGAGTTCTGCTATGTCATGTCAGGCAGGGGGCGCCATCGGATCGGGGAGCGGGTTTTTGAAGTCAGCGAGGGCGATCTGATCCTGATCAACGCCGGGGAATACCATCAGTCTCTGATCGGAGGAAGCGGCAGTACGGTGGTGGAGTTTTATGTGGGATTGACGGATATCTATCTGGAAGGACAGGAGAAGAATCATCTTCCGGTATTGGAGTCCGATCCTGTGCTGCATACTTCGGGAGAGCTTAAGATGAAGCTGAGCAGACTCTGCATTTCCATGGAGGCGGAGAAGGAGATGGGGCGGTTCGGCGGATATTTTATGATGAAGTCTTATGCGGTGCAGATGCTGTTGTTCTTCTTAAGGGAGCAGGAGCGACCGCGGAATGAGCGGCCTGCGGCACAGTGCTCTTTTGAATCGGCGAACCGGAAATATCTTGTGGAGAAGATCATCGATTATTTCGAAGAGCACTATGATGAGAAGATTTCCCTGAATCAGATTGCCGGCAACATGTATCTGAGTCCTTTCTATGTATCAAAGATCTTCAAGGCGGAGACAGGGGAGTCTCCGATCCATGCCCTGATCGAGATACGCATGGAGAAGGCAAGGGAGCTTCTTCTGAAGGAGCCGTCGCTGAGCGTGCAGGAAGTGGCGGTCAGGGTAGGATATGATGATGCCTACCATTTCAGTAAGCTGTTCAAGAAGAAATTCGGCGTTTCGCCCTCGGCGGTGAGGAAACAGGAGCCGGAAGCAGGCCGCACATAAGGGAAAACGGAATCATTGAAATGCTGAAAGGAAGAATATGCGTTCCACGACAATTAAAGTTCGTTTTATTCAGATGATCTCGGTCAGTATCGTCATGTGCCTGGTCCTGATATTTTTAGTCACCGGGTTTTCCTGGAGTATCGCGCAGCGTTCCAGGGAGGTGCAGGCCCTGATGGCGTCCCTGCAGGATATGAGCAGCCGGATGGATTTGGAATATAACGATATACTGAAACTGTCCCAGAATATGGTGCCGACCGGGCCGATCGGACAGATCTATGACGAATATCTGACGGTAACGGACCAATACGACCGTATTAAAAGCTACAGGAATTTCATAAACAGTTTGAATATCGCCATTTTCGGCATGGATGATGTGCTGCTGGCAGCTTACTATATTCCCAGGGAGGAAGCGGCGGCAGGGCAGGTGTTGTTTGCCAGCTTTACGACAAAGGAGGATTTCGCACCGGAGGATATGCCGGAGTTAGGCAGGACGGAAGAAATCATTTTTCAGCCGATGCATCAGACATGCAATAATGTTCTGATTAAGGATACCGTCTCTGTCCTAAGGCCGGTTGTTTTCAATAATAATGTGCAGGTGAATATTTATCTGGAGATTGAGACCGGGGTTCCGGCCATGCTTCAGGGCAAGGAGGACATAGAGGGAATTTCTTATATTTTTCTGCAGACGGACCAGGAGGGGAGAGTAATCTACAGTAATTCCGATGTGTTTGCACCGGGAACAGAGGTGACGGCGGACCGGGAAGGAATGATTCAGATGAATCAGTATATCGGGGTACAGAAAGAGAGTGAATATGGTTTCTCTTATGTGCTGATGATGCCCGTCCGTGAGTATACGCACCGGAACAACCAGTGGATCATGTGGATTTTTGTTGTTGTTTTGATTTCCTTTGCGATTCTGGCAGTGGTTTCCTGGTTTCAGATCTGCTTTTTTCAGCATCCGCTTTCGCAGCTGGAGGAGGAGATGAATGCTTTTGACGGAAGGGACTTTGCAGACTCTGAGTATGGAGGGAATATTAAGGAATTTGACCGGTTGTTCGGCTCCTTTAACAGGATGAAACAGCAGATCCACTCACTGATCTTAAAGAATGAGAAGCAAATGGAAGAAAAAACCATGCTGGAGCTGGAGAAATTAAAATATCAGATAAATCCTCATTTTCTGATGAATGCCCTCAACACGGTCCGGTGGATGTCGGTTGTGCGGCATGCCGATGACATTACGTCTTATGTGATGCATTTAGGGTATATTCTGTCGTATTCGCTGGGGAAGACCGATTATGAGACTACGCTTCGGACAGAGTTGAAGGTGCTGCGCAATTATCTGGAATTGCAGCAGACTACTTATGACTTTGAGTTTGTCATGGATGTGGAGGAGGGGGAGTATCTGAACCAGCCCTGCGCCCGCTTTCTGCTCCAGCCGGTGGCTGAGAATTCCGTCTGCCACAACATGGACGAATTCGGACATCTGTGGATCAGAGTGCGGAAGGAAGGAAACAGGATCCATATTTCACTGGAGGATGACGGCAAAGGATTTGCCGCAAACGGCACGGATGATACGGGCCGTAAGGAGACCGGACAGCAGAATAAGGGGATCGGTCTCAGATACCTGCAGATGACGTTGGATGCGGTATACGGAAGAGAAGCGGAATTGAGGATAGACAGTGTAGTGGGAGAAGGGACAACGGTCCATATTGTGATACCGGAGGGGAATGCGTATGTACAAGGTTCTGGTCATTGATGATGATAAGCTTGCCCGGAAAGGAATCATTTCCATCGTGCCATGGGCACAGTGTGGCCTGGAAGTGGTGGGGGATGTGGCTAACGGAGCGCTGGCGCTGGAATTTATTGAACGCCATGAGGTGGATCTGGCAATTGTGGATTTGAATATGCCGGTGTTTTCGGGACTGGATTTTATCAAAGAATGCAGGCAGCGGCGTCCGGAGATCCAGTATGTGGTGCTGACGGCTTATGAGAGTTTTGAATATATTCAGCAGGCGCTCAGGCTGGGGGTTCTGGACTATATATCCAAACTGCAGATGGATGAAGAAGACTGCGTGAAACTGTTTCAGCAGGCGGCCGAGAAGATCAGGCAGCGGCGTCTGCTGCAGCCTCATGGAGGCAGAGACAACACAGATGAGATGAACCGGTGCTGTCAGATGATAGACGAGCTGCATTGCTTCTATGACAGCGGAAAGATGTCCATACTTCAGAGGACCGTCATGGAAGCGAAATTCCATGAGAGGGAACGATACCGTCTGATGCTTCATATGCTGCATGTGATAGAGAGGAACTTTTCGGTCAGATTAAAGGAGACGGATTTTGACAGCAACAGAGAGGACTGCGGCTGGCTGACGGAGGAGCGGGAGGCGCTGGCCAGGGAAGTGAGACGGACGGCGGGCGGAGGGAATATCCAGGCCTCTGTCCTGCTGGCCTGTATCTATATTATGGAGCATCTTGGAGATCGTGAACTGAGCGCGGAGGCGGTCGGGAATGCGCTTAATATTTCCAGAAGCTATTTCTCCACTTCCTTCAAGCGTTACACCGGCTATTCGATTAATTCCTATATCAGGAAAGAAAGGGTGGAACTGGCGAAGGAGATCATGAGAGAAGAACCGCACCTGTCTTTCGGGGATGTGGTATACAGAGTGGGATATCTGAATGAGAAGTATTTTGCAAAGGTGTTTTATGAGAAGGAGGGGATGACTTTTGCGGAATACAGGAGAAAGATGATAGACGGAAAATAACAGTACAGAAATTTTTACATGTTGGGAGAGATATTTGCTTTGGGAACAGAACAAATGTCTCTTTTTTGTGCAAATGTTCTTCGGGAAAAAAATATACAAAATATTTTCAGATAATAAAGAAGGAAATGTTTTTATAAAGTGAAATGCTGGAGGGTGTATATTGTGCAAGATGCATATTAAAATAAGGACAGAAACCAAAAAACTATCATGATTAACGGAGGATTACACATGAGAAAGAGAATTGTATCAGCACTATTAACATGTGCCCTGACGATTTCTATGTTGTCCGGATGCGGTTCGGACACGGCGCCGGCTGAAAGCACACCGCCAGAGGAACAGGAAAGCGACAGCGGCAGCACGCAGGCGGTGACGGCGGAGCCCTCGGACGAGGTGGCGTTCCAGAAGTTTCCGGAGGTTGTGGAGGTGCATGTCGGACAAGGGGTCAGTACCACGGATTCGCTTCCGGCCGGACTCAGCGTTGACAATAATCAGTATACGGATTATCTGCTGGAAAAGTACAATATCAAAGTGGTAGTGGACTGGACGGCGGCTAACGGCAACGATTATAACCAGAAAGTGGCGCTCTGCATCGCAAGTAATACGCTGCCGGATGCTATGGTGGTTAACAGAGAATATCTGGTCAAGGCGGCCAAGAGTGGACAGCTGTACGATCTGACTGATCTGTTCCAGCAGATGCAGTCTCCGCAGGTGAAGGAAGTCATGGACTCCACGGACGGTGAGGCAATCAGGGAGTCCAGTGTGGACGGCAGACAGTATGCCATTCCGGCAACAGAGGTAGAGACCGGAAGCATCCAGACAGTAAGTGTCAGACAGGACTGGCTGGATGAATGCGGACTGGAGGCTCCGAAGACGCTGGCGGATATCGAGAACATTGCGAAGGTATTTATGGAGAAGAAACCGGCAGGGGAAGATACCATAGCGATTGCGGGCCCTGATAAGAATACAAGCCTCTATCCTTCCTTCCAGGACACAGGTGCTACAACAGGCGGGTTTGAGGCGGTTTTCTCCGCAAGAGACGCGTATCCGGGACTGTTCTTAAAGGATGAAAGCGGAAATGTCTCCTATGGAACGGATACGGCTGCGGTCAGGGAGACCCTGGAATTTCTGGCAGACTGGTATGCGAAGGGCTATATCGATCCTGAAATGGGGACAAGGGATTCTACGGTGGAACTGATTAATTCCGGTAAGGTCGGCATGTTCTTCGGAGCATGGTGGGTACCGGGTTACGGGATCGGTGATGCTTACCGGAACGAACCGGATGCCAATTGGCAGTCCTATCCGGTACTGACAGATGACGGAAAGTACAATGTGAGAACCGGGTCGGTAACAAGCGGTTACTGCGTGATCAGAAAGGATGCTTCCGAGGACGTGGCTAAGGCAGTCATCATTATGGCCAATGCGCTGCTGCGTGATGAGAATACCTTCGATGTATCCGAGCAGCCTCTGAATTTCTGGCCGATCAGAACGCTGATGGCTCCGGCTGACGAATGCGAGTATACGTATCATGAGTTATACAACATCCTGGACGGAAAGACAACGCCGGAGGATTATCAGGGCATAACAAGCGCCTATAAGCTGCTGGCCAGTGATGTTGCGGTTGTAAAGGAAACGGTTCCGGGCTACGAGAGCGGAAGACAGCTTTCCGTATCGGATTTCAGCATGGATAATTTCGGTAATTTCCAGAGAATGTACTCTCTGTTAGTCGGGGACAGGCCGTATTCCACGACACCGGTAGACAAGAAGGTGAAGAGCTGTATTTTCAGCCAGACACCGACGATGGAGTCCAAGTGGGCGAACCTGCTCTCCATGGAAAAGGAGATGACAATGAAAGTGGTAACCGGAAAATCGGATATCAGCGCTTATGATGAATTCATTGAAAACTGGATGGCAGAGGGCGGCGAGACGATTCTGCAAGAGGTAGCCGAGTACTGATAAGAGCATGGAGGGGATCTGATGAAAAGACAAGGCGTTTCCTTTACAATTGCAAAAAAGCGCAACACCAGGACCGTGCTGAGTTATCATGCCATGATCCTGGTCGGGATGGTGTGGCTGATCCTGTTTAATATCGTGCCGATGTTCGGCATTGTGATGGCATTTCAGGATTATAACCCGGTTCTTGGTTTTACAGGGTCAAAGTTTACAGGGCTGGAGAACTTCCGCTATCTGTTCTCCATGAGCGACAGCAGGCGGGTCATAGTCAATACGGTCATTATTGCCGTGTCCAAGCTGGTCCTGAATATTCTGGTTCCGCTGGCCTTTGCGCTGCTTCTCAACGAAGTGAGGCAGCTGAAATTCAAACGGGTTGTTCAGACTATGGTTTATCTGCCCCATTTTCTGTCATGGGTTATCCTGGCAAGTGTTTTGCTGGAAATCTTTGGGTATAAGGGCGTGTTCAATACCGTTTTGTCCCTGTTTGGTGCGGAGCCTAAGATCTGGTTTTCCGAAGAGTCTTATTTCCGTCAGATGATCATCTTCTCGGATGTGTGGAAAGAATTCGGTTATAACGCGGTTATTTTCCTGGCGGCACTGACCGGTATCAGTCAGGATATGTATGAAGCTGCATCCATCGACGGGTGCAGCAGATGGAAGGCAGTGTGGTATATCACACTGCCGGGAATCGCATCCACAATCGTGGTGGTGGCGATCCTCGGCCTTGGCAATGTACTGAACGCCGGCTTCGACCAGGTGTTTAACCTTTACAGCCCGCTGGTATATTCCACCGGTGATATTCTGGATACCTGGGTATACAGGATCGGTCTGTTAAACGTACAGTTCTCGCTGGCCACGGCGGCAGGACTTTTTAAGTCAGCCATCAGCTTTGTACTGATTGTCATATCTTATATCGTTGCCTATAAGGCGGCGGATTACAAGATATTCTAAGCGGGTAAAGGAGAAAAGGTTATGGTTCGAAGTAAATCATTGGGAAGTAAGATATTTGATGTATTTAATACGATTTTGATGACTGTGCTGGCGTTATCCTGTATTTATCCGCTCTGGTATGCATTCTGTCTGTCGATTTCCAGTAAGTCGGCGGCCAATTCAGGAATGGTCACCTTCTATCCGGTGGGATTTTCCATGGCGTCTTATCAGCAGATTATGGGGGATGCACAGTTCTTCCGCTCCTTCCTGATCTCGACAGGGCGGACTGTATTAGGCACGGCCTTTACTATACTGGTGCTGGTCATATTCGCTTATCCGCTGTCGAAACCGGCTTCGGAGTACCGTCCAAGAAATGTGATTATGTGGATCGTCATTTTCTGTATGCTTTTCAACGGAGGTACAATTCCATGGTACATAACTATGGTAAAATATCATATGATAAACAGTATGGTGGGACTGATTCTCTGCGGCGGTGTTCCTGTGTTTAATCTGATCCTGCTGGTGAACTTTTACCGCAGCCTGCCCAGGGAGCTGATCGAGGCAGCCAGGGTGGACGGCGCCGGGGAATGGAGGACACTGTTCCGGATTGTGGTGCCCTGTGCGGTACCGGTACTGGCAACATTGGTACTTTTCACCAGCGTAGGATACTGGAATGAGTTCTTTCAGGGGTTGGTATTATCCAGTGGGGAACGGTATTATCCGCTGCAGACTTATATCAAACAGATGGTGGTGAATGTACAGACAACCAACCTGTCCATGGATCAGATTGAGACTATGGATAAGCTGTCCAATAAGTCGCTGGATGCGGCCAAGGTATTTATCTCCATGCTGCCTATGCTGGTAGTGTATCCGTTCCTGCAGAGATATTTCGTGAACGGCATCATGCTGGGGGCGGTGAAAGAGTAGTTATAGCTTGAAAAGAGGGACCATGTGTACTATGCTGTGAGCAGGGCAGTGCGGTGAAGTGCTGTCCTGCATGAGGGTTTATGCCTGCTGTGTTGGAGCATGGACAGGCACAAGTGCAATAAGAAAACTTACGTGACAGCTCTGCGCACGTGCTGTGCTGAGCGTACATGAGAAAGGTATGGATGTGATGTTGAGATTTATGGAAGAGAAAGACGGGAAACTGATATTCCGTGAAAACGGAGAAACTGTTCTTGTGGAATCCTGGGGTGAAGACAGTATCCGTGTGAGAAGCTGTATGCTGGGAGAGATTCAGGACAGGAACGCGGCGTTGCTCACTCCGGAAGGCGAAGCGGCAGAGGTTAAGATCCGGATTGAGGAGGACGGCACGGAAGCGGAACTGCAGAACGGAAAGATCAAGGCGATATTGAAAGTACAGGCATGGGGAAAGAAGCTGCAGATCACATTCCTGAATCAGAAAGATGAGATTTTGCTGCAGGAGATCGCTGATGGAGGCGCACTGACTTTAAACGCCAGACAGTATAAGCCCCTGCCAGGCGGTACCTATAGGCTGAAGGCAAGTTTTGTATCCGATCCGGAGGAGAAGATTTACGGAATGGGGCAGTATCAGCAGGAAAGGATGAATCTGAAAGGATGCAATCTGGAACTGGCCCACCGCAATTCCCAGGCCAGTATTCCATTCTATGTATCCAGCCTGGGTTATGGTTTCCTGTGGAATAATGCGGCGATCGGGGAGGTGCATTTCGGCCTGAATACGACGGAGTGGATTGCGGAAGCTGCACCTCAGCTGGATTACTGGATCACGGCGGGAGACACCCCGGCTCAGGTGGAAGAGCATTATGCCAGCGCAACAGGCAAGGCGCCGATGATGCCGGAATATGGTCTTGGATTCTGGCAGTGCAAATTACGCTACTATAATCAGCAGCAGGTGATCGATGTGGCTTCCGAGTATCACAGGCGCGGCATTCCGCTGGATGTGTTTGTAATCGACTATTATCACTGGCCCCGCTGCGGTGACTACCATTTTGATGAGGAGTATTTCCCGAATCCGAAGGAAATGATAGATAAGCTTCATGAGATGGGAATCGAGACCATGGTGTCTGTCTGGCCCCAGGTGGACTGGCGCAGTGAGAATTATGAATACTTAAAGCAGCAGGGTATGTTAGTGAGAAGCAACAGAGGCGTGGATGTGCAGATGATTTTCCATGGAAACAATGTGTTCATCGATCCTACCAATCCGCGTACCAGAGATTATGTATGGGGACTGATTAAGAAGAATTATGCCGATCTGGGGATCAAAACTTTCTGGCTGGACGAGGCGGAACCAGAGTTCACAGGATATGATTATGAGTGTTACCGGTATCATGAGGGCGAGGTTCTGGAAGTGGGCAATAAGTATCCGCGGGAGTATTCCAGAATGTTCTATGAGGGTCAGGCGGCATCGGGACAGAGCGATATCGTGAATCTGGTGCGCTGTGCCTGGGCAGGCAGCCAGAGGTATGGTGCGCTGGTGTGGTCGGGAGATATTTTCTCTACTTATGAGGATTTCCGGAAACAGATCTGTGCGGGGCTTCACATGGGACTTGCTGGTATTCCGTGGTGGACTACGGATATCGGAGGATTCCACGGCGGGGTGACGGAGGATCCTGATTTTCAGGAACTTCTGATCCGTTGGTTCCAGTTCGGCTCCTTCTGCCCGGTGATGAGACTGCACGGCAACCGCCTTCCCAGAGAGCAGATCTTTGCCAGGGATGGGGAAGAGAGAGAAGGAACCGGTGCGGACAATGAGATCTGGAGTTACGGGGAAGAAAATTATCGGATCATGAAGAAATTTATCGAGATTCGTGAGATGATGCGGGATTATACCAGAAGCATGATGAAAGAAGCACATGAGAAAGGGACGCCCGTGATGAGGACACTGTTCTATGAGTTTCCGGAGGATCAGGCTGCCTGGGATGTTACGGACTCCTATCTGTTCGGCAGCGATATTCTGGTGGCGCCGATCGTGTACCCGAAGGCGGTAAGCCGTATGGTTTATCTGCCGAAGGGAGCCAGGTGGGTTCATGCCGGAACCGGTACAGAGTATGAGGGAGGACAAAGTGTGGAAATCGATGCGCCGATTGACACCCTTCCTGTATTCTTAAGAGACGGGAAGCAGGAATATCTGATCGGGAAGATTTAATACCCTTCTTTTTAAGCGTTCTGGAAAAGGAGGCAAAGATAGACAACATGTATGCTTACGTCGGGGCATTCTCAACATAAGTTATGATCCTGACAAGCAAAAGTTTTGCGGGGAAAACGATAAAACGTTTATAAATTTTAAAAAATTATATTGACATAACAAGGTGCTTCTTTTATAATTTAATCAATTTAAAAGAAGTACCTTTCTAGTGAAATTCTTATTTCCATTCGGAATGATAATCGGTTATATCCGGTTCCGGCGATATCAGCCATATTTCACACAGATAAGAAGAATGGCTGGGAATGCAGTGGCAGCGGGTGGGCAGTTGACCGGCAGCAGTGCAGCATATTGATACAGCCGGAAAGAGGTATATGGGAAGAAAAGATACGGCGGGCAGGGATTTTTTCTCTGACCCGGAACGGTTCGCGGAGTTTTTGAATATTCATCTTTATCACGGGGAGCAGGCAGTTCTGGCGGAGAATCTGATATGCAGGCGGAGGGATTATCCGGCGTTGGCTGGCATCTATGGAGAGAAGAACCGTGATATACTAATGGCGGATATCAGACACGGAATCAATTACGGCATGGAGTTGGAGACAGAATCCGATTACAGCATGCCGGAACGGATCATGGTGTATGATGCCTGTGAATACGAAGGGCAGATCAGAAAAATCTATAAGAGACATCGGGAGATGAAGGATTTCGCAGATTATTGTGAGAAGAAAAGCAGGATGAAGGCAGCGGATTTTCTGTATCCTACAGTGACGATTGTGCTGTATCTGGGTGAAGGACATTGGAAGGGGCGAACGCAGCTGCTTGAAATGTTTCGGATTTCCGGGCAGGATAGAAAGCTTTTGGATAATAGACTCCATAATTACGATTTCCTGTTGGTGGAAGCGGATTTTGTAAATCCGGAAGATTATCAGACCGATTTAAAACATTTTTTCCGGGCCATGCAGTGTCGGCAGGACAGGAAGAAGTTAAGAGAACTTCTGAAATCAGAGGGTTTTGCTGACTTGAATCCGGAAGCGGAACAGGCGATTGCGGCCTGCCTGAATGTGAAGAAACTGGTTCATATAATGAGGAAGGAGGAACTGCCCATGTGTAAGGCGTTTGATGAATTAATGGAAGAGGAGCGGCAGAGAGGAAAGTACGAAGGGAAACGCGAGGGCAAGAAGATAGGAAGGAAGCAGGAACGTATTTTGCTTATAAAAAGAATGTACAAAAAGGGAATTGAAGAGACATTGATCCGGGAGATAACTGGATGTACGAAGAAGGAGTTCGCGGCGGCGGTAGGAAGATAGGCGTAAACTCCCGGCATTAAGGCACAGGTCAGCCTTAGGCCGGGAGTTTTTAGTGCAATACTGCTCTCTACAATAGCTGAATTCCTTTCGCCAGAGCTTCTTTCGTGACATCTTCCGGCCACAGGGAAGACTGTACTTCCCCGATGTGCGCTTTGCGCAGGAAGAACATACAGATTCGGGACTGTCCGATACCGCCGCCGATGGTGAAGGGAAGTGCCTCATCAAGCACTGCCTTCTGGAAAGGAAGTTCGGCTCTTTCGGGGCAGCCGGCCTTGTCTAACTGGCTGATCAGTGCCTCACGGTCCACACGGATACCCATGGAGGACAGTTCCAGTGCGATGTCGAGCACGGGATAGTAGACAAGAATATCGGCGTTTAATGTCCAGTCATCATAGTCCGGGGCGCGCCCGTCATGTCTGACACCGGATTCCATCAGGTCGCCGATCTGCATGAGACAGACAGCCCCTTTCGCTTTGGTTATGTAGTATTCCCGCTCCTTCGGTGTATAGTCGGGGAACATGTTTTCCAGTTCTTGGGTGGTGATGAAGAAGATATCATGGGGAAGGATCTCGCTGATATAGTCGTAGCGGATGGCCATGTATTTTTCGGTCTTGCGCAGTACTTTGTAGACGGAACTGACAGTTTCCTGCAGGTAATCAAGGGTGCGCTCTTCACGGGAGATGATCTTCTCCCAATCCCACTGGTCTACATAAATAGAATGAATATTGTCTGTCATTTCGTCTCTGCGGATGGCGCTCATATCTGTGTAGAGCCCTTCTCCGTGGGAAAATCCGTATTTCTTGAGTGCCATTCGCTTCCATTTGGCAAGGGAATGCACGATTTCCGCCTGGGAATCGTTCTGCTCTTTGATGCCGAAGGAGACCGGACGTTCCACACCATTCAGGTTATCGTTCAGTCCGGAAGACGGGTCAACGAAAAGCGGTGCGGATACACGCAGTAAACGGAGTTCTTCCGCCAGCAGAACCTGAAAGAAGTCTTTCACTGTCTTGATGCCGATCTGCGTGTCATGCAGATTCAGCGCCGACTTGTAATCTTTGGGAATCATTAAATTATCCATAGAAAACCTCACTTTAATTATTCTGTTGTATCTGTATCTCTTCACTGTTATATGCATATAGATACGTTTCAGTACTATTTAACTGCTTTTCGGAAAAGAAATCAAGGTAAATCAAAAGAAAAAACAGATTACAAACAAATGTTCGAAAAAACTATTGCAATATCCTTTCCTGTATGGTATTATTCATATACGGAAAGAACATATGTTCTAAGTTGATGATTAATGGGGATTGATCTGTCAATAGAAGCAATTGTGAAAGAGGGATTTTTTGAAATACGCAAATGCTATTACAATGAGCAGCTGGAGGCTGTGAATCAATGTCATTTAGTTAAGTCCATACACAGCGTCTGATATGATAGGATTCTCCTTAGTGCCACCCCCTAACGCCGGTACTTAATGAGGTTTTCCACGAATTTAGTACCGCGGCGTTTGGAACTGAGCGAAAGCGCGTCCTCAGGAGATTCCTGTCATGTCAGGCGCGTCCGGCTTAACTTAACGACATGGGGCTGTGAATAGCAACAATTTTCGGTCAAGGGGATTTATGATGGATATCAGGATAGCACCGCAGATGTCGGTAATGGATAAGCTTAAGATACTTGCAGATGCGGCGAAATATGATGTGTCATGCAGTTCCAGCGGTTCATCACGGAAGAATGATGGTACGGGACTGGGGAATACTGTTGCGGCAGGCTTATGTCACAGTTTTGGTGCGGACGGAAGATGTATTTCTTTATTGAAGATATTGTTTACCAATGAATGTATTTATGACTGCAGATATTGTATCAACAGACATTCCAATGACGTACCACGGGCCTCGTTTACACCGGATGAAGTATGTGAACTGACGATGGAGTTTTACAGACGTAATTATATAGAAGGTTTGTTCTTAAGCTCAGGGATATTATATAGTCCCAGTTATACAATGGAACTGATCTGTGAGACAGTTTATAAACTGCGGACAGTGCATCGGTTCCAGGGATATATTCATGTGAAAGCCATACCGGGAGCGGATCCTCTGTTGATTCAGAGAGCCGGTTATCTGGCTGACCGTATGAGTGTGAATCTTGAGATGGCCACGGCGGAGGGATTGCGGGAGATGGCGCCCAATAAGCACAGGCAGACAATCCTGAAGCCGATGCGTCAGATTCAGAACAGCATTGCTGAGAATAAGAACGAACTTACCTTATATAAACACGCACCACGTTTCTGTGAAGCGGGACAGTCTACGCAGATGGTTGTGGGTGCTCTGCCGGAGAGTGATTATCAGGTTATGTCGGTAGCAGAGAGTCTGTATGATAAATTTTCGCTTAAGAGAGTGTATTACTCTGCCTTCGTGAATGTGAATGAAAACAAACAGCTGCCCTCAGCGTCGGCAGGACCGCCGCTTCTTCGGGAGCATCGGCTATATCAGGCAGACTGGCTTCTTCGTTTTTATGGATTTAAGGTGGACGAACTGCTGACGGAAGAGCGGCCGAATTTCAACATGAATATAGACCCGAAAGCAGACTGGGCAGTTCACCATCTGGAAGTGTTTCCGGTGGAGATCAATCGGGCAGAGTATCGTCTGCTGCTGCGCATCCCGGGAATCGGGGTTAAAAGCGCCAGGCGTATTATTGCCGCCAGACGGTTCGGCAATCTGACTTTTGAAGATCTGAAGAAGATGGGAGTTGTGTTGAAACGCGCCTTGTATTTTATTACCTGTAACGGGAGAATGATGTATTCGACCAGAATAGAGAAAGATTATATTGTGCGGAATCTGACGTATCAGAATCAGATGGGTAGAGGAGAGAAGCTTCCCTTCCTGATGGATGGAACACCGTACCGGCAAATGTCACTATTTGACGCCGTACCGGAGGATTTCAGATTCTGTTCTACGGTACAGAAGGCGCAGTAATATACAGATTGGTCTGCTCTGTGACGTTGTGCTGCGTATATTGGCAGTCTTTTTGCAGAAGGAAGGTGTATGATGGAGGAGAAATATATTATCTGTGAGGATTCCCTGGAAGGGATCTTTACGGCAATTTATGATGCGTATGCGCTGCGGGAGGAACACGGGCATCTTCATGTGCAGGTGGGAGAGGAAGAGAATTATAGATTATTTGCTGTTTACCTGCATAGTCAGCCGGATATTGACAAGACTAATAAGGTGATACGTACCTTAAAAGACCGGCTGGGAGATCATGTATACGGTGCGGTCTGTCGTGCTGCGGCATCTTCTGCCAGGGATAAAGGGGATGCTGTGTACCATACGGTAGTGGACGGCATTACCGCAGGGCATGGCAGACGGACGATGGAGAACCTGTGTGACCCGTATGTGAACAGGACCTTTCAGCTAGCCAGATACACTGCCAATGAAGTGCATCGGGAGTTGGAATTTATAAGGTTTCAGGAACTTGAGCAGGGTATTCTGTACTCCAGGATCGGTCCGGAGAATCATGTGATGCCCTTTATCATGCCGCATTTTGCGGATCGTCTTGCACCGGAGAATTTCATGATACATGATGAAAACAGAGGGGTGTTTGGCGTACATCCGGCCCATAAAGAATGGTATCTGGTATCAGGAATTGAGGAGGGGACAGGGGAAATACAGGAGAAGGCCCGCTACTCTGATCAGGAGCAGAAATATCAGGAGATGTTTACACTTTTCCACAAGACGATAGCGATCAGGGAACGATATAACCGCCGATTGCAGCAGCAGATGCTGCCGCTGCGCTTCCAAGATTATATGGTAGAATTCCTTCAAAAATGAATAATCTGTATTTGACCAAAATAGCCAGATTTGGCGATAATAGGAATATTAAACAAAATTTTTTTTGATGTCAAACTTCTGTTTGTGAGGATGTCAGAAAATGTGGAAATTGCTTGCGAAGAGGGAACAAAACCGGCACTTTACAAACATTCGGAATGGTGTATAATCATTTCAAACGAGAAGAAGAAGGATGCGTGTATACTCGGCACAGTGAGTGCGCAGAGTTGTGCCATAGTTTTTTTTCTCGTTATGTGGTATTATGTCGTGATATGGTAGGTTCCTGAAGAAAGGAAGGTAAATGTTATGCAGCATAAAATTAAATTAAGACCTGAGGAAGTAAAAGATTTCGTCTCTGCAGCAACCAAATGTATCTTTGACGTAGATATTTCTTATAACAGATTTGTTGTGGATGCCAAGTCTATCATAGGTGTGTTAGGACTCAATTTCAATCAGGTTCTGACAGTTTCCGTGAATGGATATGATGAAGACTTTGAGAGATATCTGAAGAAATTTGCGGTGGCATGTTGATCATATGTTGTACAGGAAGTTGTGCTGTGTAACTTGATGATGAGCACAACGCAATTGTATCATCCGGGCTATGATGCAGAGCGGCCTGGTAAAAGAACAGTTACATTGACTCCCTATCTGAGATAGCGTAATATCTTAGCAGGGAGTTTTTTAATTTCCTTATTTATGTGGCCGGTAACAGTATGTGACTATGAGGATTAATTTATGGATATACAGATTTCGGTTCGGAGCCTGGTGGAATTTATACTGCGCTCAGGCAATATAGACAATCGAAGGGCAGCGTCCCCGGAGAATGCGATGCAGGAGGGCGGCCGTATCCATCGCATGATACAGAGACGGATGGGGCCGGAGTATCAGGCGGAGGTAGGATTGCGGTATGTTTACGATGCAGGTGAATACGAGATCATAGTGGAAGGACGGGCAGACGGTATTATCACAGAGAATACCATGAATCTGGGCGTGGAGAGTAGAAGTACGCTTAAGGAGGATGTCCCGCTGTTATTTGTGGAGACAGAACAGAAGCCGGAAGAGCAGGGACAGACACAGCCGATCAGCGGACCACAGGCTGCCGGGCAGGCGCAGCCGACAGGTGGATCACAGGCTGTCGGGCAGATACAGCGGATAATCGTGACGATAGACGAGATTAAAGGCACATTTCATGATGTAAAGAAGATGAAGGGTCCGGTGCAGGTACATTTGGCGCAGGCGAAATGCTATGCCTACATATATGCTGAACAGAAGAAATTATCTGAAATCCGTGTGAGGATGACATATTGTCATATGGAAACAGAGGAAATACGATATTTTCACTACGATTTTACGTTTGAGGAATTGCAGGACTGGTTTGCGGATGTGATGCGGCAGTACCGCAAATGGGCAGATTACGGTTTCGCGTGGCAGAAGATAAGACAGGAATCCATTAAGGCGCTTCCGTTTCCCTACGCCTACAGAGAGGGACAGAAGGAGCTTGTAACTTATGTTTATCAGACCATTTATCATAAGAGGAAACTCTTCATTGAGGCGCCCACCGGAGTAGGGAAGACAATTTCTACGGTTTTTCCGGCATTAAAGGCAATGGGAGAGGGGATGTGTGAACGGATTTTCTATTTGACTGCCAAGACGATTACCCGGACGGTGGCGGATCATACTTTTGCTCTGCTGCGGGAACATGGCCTGAAATGTAAGAGCGTGATTCTGACAGCGAAAGATAAGATATGCCTTATGGAAGAAACCGAATGTAATCCGGAGTATTGTCCGTATGCCAAGGGACACTACGACAGGATCAACGAGGGGATGTATGATCTGCTTATTCATGAGGATGTCTACAGCAGAGAGAAGATAGAAGAGTACGCGAAGAAACACAGAGTCTGTCCCTTCGAGATGTGTCTGGATATGAGCCTGTTTTCCGATGCCGTAATCTGCGATTACAATTACGTGTTTGATCCTCATGTCTATCTGCGGCGGTTCTTTGCGGAAGGCGTCCGGGGAGAATATATTTTCCTGATCGATGAGGCGCATAATCTGGTGGAGCGGGGCAGAGATATGTACAGCGCAGTGTTGTGCAAGGAAGACTTTTTGGCATTGAAACGGACCGTCAAGGCGTATGACGGGAGGATCGCACAGAATCTGGATAAATGTAACAGAGAACTGCTGGCCTTGAAAAGAGAGTGCGAGACTTACAGGATAGTGGATTGTATTGATCCTTTTGTGCGGGCGCTTACCAGGCTGGGAGCGGCGGTTGAGGATTATCTGGAAGACCACGAGGACAGTCCGGTGAGGAAGGAAATCCTGGAATTCTATTTTGAGGTTTCTCATTTTCTGCAAATGTATGAGTTGATGGATGAAAGCTATGTGTCATATACGGAGCTGGAGTCCGACGGAAGCTTTATCGTGAAACTGTTCTGTGTCAATCCGTCTAAGAATCTGCGGGAGTGTATGATGAGGGGCAGAAGTACGATACTTTTTTCCGCAACACTTCTTCCGATACAATACTATAAGCGGCTGCTCGGAGCGGATGAGGGGGATTATGAAGTATATGCCAAGTCAGTTTTCAGGCCGGAAAAGATGGGTCTTTATATAGGAAGTGATGTAACCAGCAGGTATGCCCGCAGGGGTGATGCGGAATATTATCGGATTGCTTCCTATATATATGAGGTAGTTGGGAAACGCCACGGCAATTATATGCTGTTCTTCCCGTCTCATGCATTTTTAAGGCAGGTCTATGAGATTTATATGAAATATTTTAATGCGGACGGGGAAGTGGAATGTATCATTCAGGAAGATTATATGAATGAACATGCCAGGGAGGAGTTTCTTAACAGATTTACCGGAAATGAGGATTGTGACCTGAATGCCATGATTCATATGGATATTGAGATGGAAGAGGAGAAGAGTCTGGTAGGGTTCTGTGTGTTGGGCGGTATCTTCAGCGAAGGAATTGATCTTAAGAATGACAGTTTGATCGGAGCAATCATTATCGGGACAGGACTGCCGCAGGTCTGCAACGAGCGGGAGATTTTAAAGCAGTATTTTGACGGATGGGGAGAAAACGGGTTTGATTATGCCTATCGCTATCCGGGTATGAATAAGGTACTGCAGGCAGCAGGAAGGGTGATCCGTACAGTGGATGATTTCGGTATCGTGTCACTGCTGGATGAGCGGTTCCTGGCGCCGGCTTATCAGAAATTATTTCCGAGGGAGTGGAGTAACTACCAAATTGTTAATATTGACCGAATTGGTCGAAAGGTCGAACGCTTCTGGGATGAATGGCTGTAGAGATTTATTGGCGCAACAATGCGATTTCTTCTTTGTAAGGTGCAACCTTTTTGTCCGGATCAGTCAATGATGGAACGTAAGGTGTCTCCAGAATTTTAGGCAAGTGGAGGAAGTCGGGATGGTGGACGATGCGGCGCAGGGCCTCTGTTCCTATGAAGCCATCTCCGATATTGGCATGACGGTCTTTGCCGGCCCCTCGTTCATTCTTGCTGTCGTTGATGTGGAACAGAGCAATCTTATCTTTACCGATCAGACGGTCGAAGCTGTCTATTACACTGTCAAAATCATGAACAATGTCATACCCTGCATCGTGCAGGTGGCAGGTATCCATGCAGACACGCAGTTTATCATTAAGTTTTACTTTATCGAAGATGGCTGCCAGCTCTTCAAAGTTCCGCCCGATCTCAGAGCCTTTTCCGGCCATGGTTTCGAGTGCGATATAGCAATTCTGGCCGTGGGTCAGCACTTCATTCAATCCTTGAGCGATTCGGTCAATACCGGCTTTTTGTCCGGCGCCTACGTGGGAACCAGGATGCAGGATCAGAATCCGGGATCCCATGGCTATGGTACGTTCGATCTCCAGTGACAGGAATTCGACAGCAATTTCATAGGTGGATGGGTTAACTGTGTTGGCCAGATTGATAATATACGGAGCGTGGACAACAAAGTCTTCGATACCGTGGGAATGCATACATTCCCAGGCTGGAGCAATACGCAGTTCAGAGATATCCTTACGCCGGGTGTTCTGCGGTGCACCGGTGTATAGCATAAAAGTATCGGCATCGTAGGAGAGCGCTTCCTTCACAGATCCAAGCATCATGTCCTTTCCGCTCATTCCCACATGGGAGCCTAATATTGGCATCATAACATCATTCCTTTCTTTTTTTTGTAATTGACTTATTTGGTTAAAATGTGGAACAGGCAGCAGCCTAAAGGCCTCATGGCACTAAATACTGTGCTTGTGTAAGCTATTATACAACATATAGGGACAATTTTCAGCTATGATTCTGTCGAAAAAGATAGAGATTAAGAAGAAATGATAGAAAAAAACGAAAACGACACACTTTTTTTGACAAAAAAGGAATTTGAGTCACCAAGAAACGACATAAGTGTCAATGTGGATAACTTTGTGGAAATTGGGGATTTCTTTGGCAGCTCAGGGTGGATTTGATAAAAATATGGGCAAAAAAATGTGGAAAAGTCGATAGACGGATTTTTGTTCACAGAAAAATAGACCAAATTAGTCAAAATTCGTGGGGCTTGTAATTTTGCAAATTCGGGGAAAGTGTGGTAAGATATGGTAGTTACAAGTAAAAGTGTAAGAGGTGAATCAGAGGGGAAATTTAAGAAAAAGACGAAGAGGTTTCCATGGTGTCAAAGGAGGCCGCCTGGGACAATCGAAGTTTCGCCTTGATGATTCCAGACATTGTTTCTACCGTTGACAGCGGTATGAAGAACAAGAAAGGAATAGGAGAAAAGCTATGTGGGCATACGAAAGTGTATTTTATCAGATCTACCCGTTGGGGTTCTGTGGGGCGCCGTTTGAGAACGACGGCAAGCTGGAGCACCGCATTTTGAAAGTGAATGACTGGATTCCGCACATGAAGGAACTGGGGATTAATGCGGTTTATTTCTCTCCGGTTTTCGAATCGGATACACATGGGTATAATACGAGGGATTATCGTACAATAGACTGCCGTCTCGGAACCAATGAAGATTTTAAGGAAGTGTGCAGAAAGCTTCATGACAACGGGATCAAGGTAGTTCTTGACGGGGTGTTCAATCATGTGGGAAGAGGCTTCTGGGCATTTCAGGATGTTCTTAAGAACCGCGGGCATTCTCCCTACTTAAGCTGGTTCAATATTAATCTGGGCGGCAATTCCAATTATAATGACGGCCTGTGGTATGAAGGCTGGGAGGGAAATTATGATCTGGTTAAGATCAATCTGAGGCATGAAGATGTGATCCGTCATATTCTGGACAGTGTGAAGGGCTGGGTAGAGGAGTTTGACATCGACGGCCTTCGTCTGGATGTGGCCTATTGCCTGGACCATGATTTTGTCAGAAGGCTCAGAGGATTTACAGACAGCCTGAAGCCGGAGTTTTATCTGCTGGGCGAGATGCTGCATGGGGATTACAACCAGATGGTCAATGACCAGATGCTGCATTCTGCTACGAATTACGAGTGCTATAAGGGACTTTTCTCCAGTTTCAACAGCATGAATATGTTTGAGATCAATCACTCCCTTCTCAGACAGTTCGGGCCGGAGAACTGGACTCTGTATAAAGGGAAGCATCTGCTGTCCTTTGTGGATAACCATGATGTGACAAGGATTGCAAGCAACCTGACGAATGAGAAGCATTTGCCGTTAATTTATGCACTCTGTTTCGGAATGCCCGGAATTCCCTGTGTTTATTATGGCAGTGAATGGGGAGCGAAGGCTCATAAGAATGAGGGAGACCCGGCTCTTCGCGCCTGCTTCGATAAGCCTGAGTGGAATGGCCTGTGTGAGTGGATCGCAGCCTTAAGCAAGGCGAAGAAAGAATCCAGGGCGCTTAATTACGGGGATTTCCGTTCCGTGGTATTGACGAATAAACAGTGTATCTTTGAGCGGAAAACTGCGGAAGAGAGAGTGCTGGTAGCTATCAATGCGGACAGTGAGGCATATACGGCGCATTTTGACGCCGGCTGCGGTATGGCGGTAGATCTGATCAGTGGGAAAGATCATGATTTTGGCGGAGGAAGTGAACTGCCGCCTTACAGTGCTTATTTCTGGAAGATGGAAAAATAGAGAACGGCAGCAGGGAAGCCGAAAGGCCGGGCTGTTACGGCGGATGTGAGGAAATTCACAAAAAGCTATTGACAAATTTGTAGAATTTAACTATTATTTTTCTAAGTTTCAAGGGTGGGACTTCTTATTATTATGTAGAAGTCCCTCTTTTTGCACAGAGTATATTATGCAGGAGCCATTGAAACTGAGGAGAAAAAACAGGAGGAGAAGAGTTATGAAAAAAAGAATGTTAAGTCTTGTGCTGGCAGGCGTTATGACAGCGGCTTTACTGACAGGCTGCGGCGGTTCTGCAGGTACAGAGCCCGACAGCAGTGCTGACGGTGCAGCAGAAGAAACGGAAGAAGTTCCTGAGGAGACAGCAGAGACAACAGAGACAGCAGAGGAGACGGAGGATTCCGGTACAACGGCAGAAGCTTCCGGCGACAGCGCAGGCGGCACTTTCAAGATCGGAGGTATCGGACCGCTGACCGGCAGTTACGCAGTGTACGGTATCGCGGCCATGAACGGTTCTCAGATCGCAGTGGATGAGATCAATGCAGCAGGCGGTATCAACGGTATGACAGTTGAATTGAACTTTCAGGATGATGAGACGGATTCCGAGAAGTCCGTCAACGCGTACAATGCTTTGAAGGATTGGGGAGTACAGGTGATCGATGGCTGCGTGACCAGTGCATGTTCGATTGCGGTATCGGCTAAGACGGCAGAGGATAACATTTTCCAGTTGACACCTTCGGGTTCCGCCGTGGAGTGCGTTGCTAATCCGAATGCATTTCGCGTATGTTTCTCAGACCCTAACCAGGGTGCTGCATCCGCACAGTATATTGGTGAGAACGGAATTGCTTCCAAGATCGCGGTGATTTATGACAGTTCTGATGTGTATTCATCCGGTATCTATGAGAAATTCGTGGCGGAAGCAGAGAGCCAGCCCTTTGAAATCGTGACGGTTGGTGCGTTTACGGCGGATAACAAGACAGACTTTTCCGTACAGCTGCAGCAGGCTAAGGATGCAGGAGCAGATCTTGTATTCCTTCCGATCTACTACAATGAGGCAGCCCTGATCTTAAAGCAGGCTTCTGATATGGGCTTCGATGTACAGTTCTTCGGCTGCGACGGTTTGGACGGTATTCTGGGTGTGAAGAACTTTGACGCTTCTCTGGCGGAGGGCGTTATGCTTCTGACACCTTTTGCAGCAGATGCGACAGATGATCTGACAGTAAGCTTTGTTACAACATATAATGAGAAATTCAATGAGACTCCGAACCAGTTTGCGGCAGACGGTTATGATGCGGTTTACATCATCAAGGCGGCAGCTGAGGAGGCTGGTATTACAGCAGATATGTCCAATGAAGAAATCTGCGCTGCTATGCAGGATGCTATGACAAAGATCACGGTAGACGGCCTGACAGGCGAGGGTATCACATGGGACGCTTCAGGCGAGCCGACTAAGGCTCCTAAGGCGGTTGTGATTAAGGACGGCGTGTATACTGCCATGTAAAAGACATGAAGTTGTACTAAGGCTGCAAAGGACGCAGCCTTAGGACAACTAAGCCATGTCTGGGAGAATGCGGTGAAGCGTGCATTCTCCCCAATGAAGGAAGCCGGGCTAAGTTGAGCTATGGCTGTGAAGAACATAGCCTAAGGACAACTAAGCCATGTCTGGGAGAATGCGGTGAAGCGTGCATTCTCCGCAATGAAGGAAGCCGGGCTAAGTTGAGCTATGGCTGTGAAGAACATAGCCTAAGGACAACTAAGCCATGTCTGGGAGAATGCGGTGAAGCGTGCATTCTCCGCAATGAAGGAAGCCGGGCTAAGTTGAGCTATGGCTGTGAAGAACATAGCCTAAGGACAACTAAGCCATGTCTGGGAGAATGCGGTGAAGCGTGCATTCTCCCCAATGAAGGAAGCCGGGCTAAGTTGAGTTAGGGCTGCAAAGGACGCAGCCTTAGTACAACTAAGAAAGAAAATAATTTAGAAATGAATTTGGGGCTGCACTAAGGTACCTGGATGTGTATCTTGGTGCATTTCCATAAGTGAACTGGTGTGATAAGGAACAGAGGTGTGAGTATGAGTTTTGTGGCCCATTTGATCAACGGAATAAGTTTAGGAAGTGTGTACGCATTGATTGCGCTTGGATATACGATGGTGTATGGGATAGCCAAGATGCTTAATTTTGCCCATGGTGATGTCATTATGATCGGTGGCTATGTGGTATTTGTGACGGCCAGCGGTATGGGACTTCCTCCTCTGGCGGCGATTGTGATATCCATGGCAGTGTGCACTGTCTTGGGCGTGACGATAGAACGGGTGGCATACAGACCTCTCAGGGGCGCATCCCCGCTGGCCGTGCTGATCACGGCGATCGGTGTCAGTTACTTACTGCAGAATGTGGCGCTGCTCGTATTCGGGTCGGATACGAAAGCGTTTACGAACGTGGTAACTATGCCGAATCTGGAATTGTTTGACGGACAGCTGATCATTAAGAGTGTGACGGTCGTGACCGTCATCGTCAGCATTATTATTATGGTAGGTCTTAACTTGTTTGTGAAAAGGACCAAGCTTGGACGGGCCATGACGGCTGTGTCCGAGGATAAAGGGGCAGCACAGCTTATGGGAATCAATGTGAACGGTACGATTGCCGTGACCTTTGCCATAGGTTCAGCGCTGGCGGCGGTGGCCGGAGTGCTTCTTTGTTCCGCCTATCCCTCCCTTACGCCTTATACCGGATCCATGCCGGGCATTAAGGCATTCGTTGCGGCGGTATTCGGAGGAATCGGGTCGATTCCCGGCGCGTTTATCGGAGGTATTCTGCTGGGGATAATCGAGAATCTGAGTAAAGCCTATATCTCTTCCCAGCTTGCAGATGCAATCGTGTTCAGTATTCTGATTATTGTACTGTTGGTGAAGCCTACAGGACTTCTCGGCAAGAAGATACTGGAGAAGGTCTAGGTCAAAGGAAGGGCACGGTTATGGAGATGAAAATCAATAAAACAAAGATAAGTAAAACAACAAAGAATGATCTGATTACCTATGGAATGGTGATCCTCGTATATATTGTGGTACAGCTCCTGGTATCGACAGGGCATGTATCCAGTCTGGTTCAGGGACTTCTGGTTCCTTTCTGCACGTATGTTATCGTGGCGGTGGCATTGAATCTGACAGTGGGCATTCTGGGAGAATTAAGTTTGGGTCATGCGGGATTCATGTGTGTGGGCGCTTTTGCCAGCGCGGTGTTTTCTCTTGCCTTTAAGGAGTCGATACCGGGCGGCCTGCGGTTTTTCCTGGCACTGTTAATCGGAGCGGCGGCGGCCGCCGTTGTGGGATTTCTGGTGGGGATACCGGTTCTGCGCCTCCGCGGAGATTACCTGGCAATCGTAACGCTGGCTTTCGGAGAAATCATTAAAAACATTATCAATGCGCTGTACCTTGGCGTGGACAGCAACGGTATTCATTTTTCCATGAAGGATGCCTTATCGCTGCACATGGAGGAAGACGGGCTGATGCTGATCAAAGGGGCTCAGGGCGTTACAGGAACTCCCAATGATTCCAATTTTACGGTGGGAGTGCTTCTGATCCTTATCACACTGTTTGTCGTACTTAATTTTATCCACTCCAGAACAGGACGGGCGGTTATGTCCATTCGGGATAACAGGATTGCGGCGGAGTCGGTGGGAATCAATGTGACGAAATACAAGCTGGTCGCATTTACCCTTTCCGCGTCTCTGGCAGGGGTGGCAGGCGTCCTGTATGCACATAATCTTTCAACATTGAATGCACTGCCTAAGAATTTCGGCTATAATATGTCCATTCTGATCCTGGTATTTGTGGTGTTGGGAGGCATAGGCAATATCCGCGGCTCCATTATCGCGGCGGTTCTCTTAACGCTCCTGCCGGAGGTGCTGCGTGGACTTAGCGATTATCGTATGCTGATCTATTCGATTGTACTGATCACTATGATGATATTCAACTGGAGTCCGAATGCTGTCTTTTTCAGAAAGCGCCTGAAGCAGACATTGACATCCGGCAGGAAAGCATAAGAGAAGGAGGTATATGAGATGGCATTGTTAGAGACTAAGAATCTGGGAATCTCCTTTGGCGGTCTGCGGGCAGTGAATGCATTCGATATATCTGTGGAAAAAGGACAGTTATACGGCCTGATCGGCCCGAACGGCGCCGGTAAGACAACAATTTTCAATCTGTTGACAGGTGTATACCAGCCGGATGAGGGTGCGATCCTGTTAGAGGGTGTGAACCTGACAGGGAAAAGGACAATCGATATCTGTAAGGCAGGAATTGCAAGAACTTTTCAGAACATACGGCTGTTCGGTGATATGACGGTACTTGATAATGTGAAGGTGGGGCTTCATAATCATTATCCTTATTCTACATTCGAGGGAATCTTCCGTCTGCCGCGTTATCGTAAGGTGGAGAAGGAGATGAACACGAAGGCGAAGGAACTTCTGGAGGTATTCGGCCTGGAGAGCTATGCGGATTATCAGGCAAAGAACCTGCCTTACGGCCAGCAGAGGAAGCTGGAGATTGCCCGGGCGATGGCGACGGAACCGAAGCTGCTGCTTTTGGATGAGCCTGCGGCGGGTATGAACCCCAATGAAACAAAAGAGCTGATGGAGACCATCCGCTTTGTGAGGGAACGTTTTGATATGACGATCCTGCTGATCGAGCATGATATGAAGCTGGTGTCCGGTATCTGCGAGAAGCTGACCGTGCTGAACTTCGGCGAGGTACTGGCACAGGGGGATACGCAGGATGTGTTGAATAATCCGGAAGTCATTACGGCTTATTTGGGATCATAAACAAAACATGAAGGTATATTAAGGCGTCAAAGGGTGCCGCCTGAGTATAGTGAGAAGAGCGTTTAAGCTATAGGGAGCGGAATGGAGGAGATATAGTATGGCGATGTTGGAAGTGAAGGATCTCCATGTTCATTATGGTGTGATAGAGGCGATTAAGGGAATCAGCTTTGAGGTGGAGCAGGGAGAGGTGATTGCCCTGATCGGCGCCAATGGGGCGGGTAAGACAACTACGCTGCATACGGTCACCGGATTGATCAAGCCTACCAGCGGCAGCATTATCTTTGAGGGAAAGGATATCACGAAGACGCCGGGATATAAGATTGTGCCAATGGGGATGGCGCATGTGCCGGAAGGGCGCCGTGTGTTTGCGCAGCTTTCGGTTTATGATAATCTGATGATGGGCGCTTATACGAGGAAGGATAAGAATGAGATCCGTGAGAACCTGCATATGGTGTATGAGAGGTTTCCGCGTCTTGAGGAGCGTAAAACCCAGATGGCAGGAACATTAAGCGGCGGCGAGCAGCAGATGCTTGCCATGGGGCGTGCACTGATGAGCCAGCCTAATATTATTCTGATGGATGAACCGTCTATGGGGCTGTCCCCAATCTTCGTCGATGAGATCTTCGATATCATTAAGCGTGTCAGCCAGTCGGGAACCACGGTACTGTTGGTGGAACAGAATGCGAAGAAGGCGCTTGCTATAGCAGACAGGGCTTATGTACTGGAGACAGGGATGATTTCTCTGGAAGGAGATGCCGGAGAGTTGATGCATAATGATGCTGTCAGAAGGGCATATTTAGGAGAGTAGAGGGCGGCACTATACACTTTTTCGGATATGGCTGGAAAATAGATAGAATCGGCTGATTAAATTTCATAAAATTTAGTCAGCTTTTTTGTTTGTTATTATGGTTTGTTTAAGGTTAAGATTTATGTATAATAGAAGATAATATGCAAACACAGTTCGGAGGAAACAGGAATGGCTAAGGCGGTTAAACTAGCGGATATTGCACAGAGGACCGGAGTAAGCACGGTGACGGTATCCAAGGCACTGGCTGGACAGAAAGGTGTCAGCGAGGAGATGAGGGAGAAGATAAAGAAGCTGGCGGATGAATTGGGATATGTGCAGCCATCCAAAGAGAAGCGGTCGGGAGCGGATAAGAGTTATAACATCGGGCTGCTGGTTGAAGAAAGCTATATAGATAAGTATGATTCGTTCTATCTGCAGATATATCAGAAGGTTGCCACGAAGGCGATGGATATGGGCTGTTTTACTCTGATGGAGATGCTGGACAGGCAGAAGGCGGAAGAATATGTACTGCCAAGGCTTTTAAAGGAACAGAAAGTTGACGGCATGATTATATTGGGGAAGATGCCGGAGTCTTTTCTGGCCTTCCTGAAACGCCAGTCATCGGTTCCGATGGTATATATGGACTTTACGGATGAAGGGCAGAATTTTGACGCTGTCGTTTCGGACAGCTTCTATGGAGCGTATCAGCTGACGAATTATCTCTTTCAGATGGGACATCAGAGGATTGCTTATGTAGGGACGCTGCTGGCTACAAGTTCTATTACTGACCGTTTTTTGGGATACGTGAAATCGATGATGGAGCATGGGAAGAAGATCAGGGAAGACTGGGTGATTGAGGACAGAAACATGTCCAGCGGTTATATTGATGAGGTGAATCTTCTGAAGCTGCCCCAGGATATGCCTACGGCCTTCGTGTGCAACTGCGATCTGACAGCGGGACGGCTGGTCAATAAACTGAAGGAAGGCGGATATCGTGTGCCGGAGGATGTGTCGGTGGTAGGATATGATAATTTTATTTATCCGGGAATATGTGAGGTGGAGATTACAACCTATGAAGTGGATCTGGGAAAGATGGCGCAGTGCGCTATAGATGTTCTGCTGGAAAAGCTGCAGAAGGGTGGAGTGCATGTGCCGAGCATCCATACGGTAGAGGGACATTTGGTGATGAAAAACAGTGTGAAAGCGTATGGCTGATCAAGCTTCCGATTTCGGTCTTGTATAAGCTTTCGTATATGGCAAAGAAGAAGGGTCATCTGATGAAGGATGGTCCTTTTTTGCTGCAATTATAGTTCTGGCTTACAGGTAACGACATTGGATATTCCGTTTATAGATTAATTTAAGTAAAATTGAGTTTTCTAACACGATATGAGTGGACAAAATATACAAAAAATATACCGTGAAATTATGTGAAGATAACAAAAAATAAATATTTTAGTTAAAATATTGCTAAAATTAATTAATAATAATATAATTTAATGTAATATACAAATTAAAATTATTCGAAAAGCAATACGTATTTAGCCTTGTGACTAACTGAGAATAAACAGTAGTGTCCCTTTTCGGGGCATATCAGATGTGATAGGGGAATAGCCGAATGAAGAAGTGGAAAGCAATGACGGGTCTTGAAACTGCATTAACAACAGAATGCAGTGCAAGTGGATGCGGTGCTGTTATGGCCGAGGCCATACACCGGACAGCCGGACGGCAGAGGATTCGCTATGTTGACTGGGGCAAGGGCATGCTGACGTTGATTCTGTTGGCGGGGCTGCTTATAAAGTTCTTCTCTTCTTCCGGCATAGCATCCTTTATACAGGTGAATGAAACAGTATCAATCCCCCAGCTGAGCTGGGGGAATAACAGATGCAAGTGGCGGTGAACAGAGTACCAAAAAATTACCCCCGTTGTATAATAGAAGTGGGTCTAGCAAACCACTTTAGAAACAACGGAGGTATATCCATATGGATAATAATAGTTTAGCACATAGTCGGTACAATTGCACGTACCATATTGTATTTATTCCGAAATATCGCAGGAAAGTAATGTTCGGAGAGTTAAGGAAAGATGTAGGAGAGATTCTGGGAAAGGTGTGCAGAATGGAAGGGGTAACGATCATAAAGGCGGCTACGCTTCCCGATCATGTGCATATGTATGTATCAATTCCGCCCAAGTTGAGCGTATCAAAGGCCGTAGGCCTTATTAAGGGCAAGAGTGCGCTTATGATATTTGACAGGCATCCAGAATATAGAGAGAAAGGAAACCGTCACTTCTGGGCAAGAGGATATTATTGCGAAACGGTCGGTAATGTCAACGAAGAGACAATAAAGAAGTATATTCAGGAGCAGTACGAAAGGGATAGGATGGAGCATTAAAAGAGAGCCGCTTTTAAGCGGCCTACCAGTAAAGAAAGAACGGTTTGCTAGACCGCCTTTAGGCGGAAATGCAAAGGTTTTGCCCCAGGGGGGCTATCCCATTCCACCAGCTGAGCTGGTGGTTGGGCCTTTCGGCGGTGAATTCAGATATGGCGCCGGAAGGGTATGATATTTTCGAAGATGTCAGTTTTGCGGACAGCTCAGTACCAGGCTTCAGAGAATATGCTGCGTCGTTTCAGGCTGCATATCCCGAGGAAGAGATCAGAGCCGGTGTGGAGGCATGCGTGGGATATGAGGAAAACGATGTGTGGGTGACACCTGTTTTATATACAGATTATGAAGGAATATCCGGTGACAGTATTTATACAGGCGCCGGTTCACTGACAGAATTTGTGACCAATGTGGAGACGGAAGGTTTCTATCATATGGCACTGGAGTATTATCCGCTGCCCGGAAGCGGCGCGGATATTGAGAGAAGCATCCTGATTGACGGTGTGCTGCCGTACAGGGAGATGAGCCAGGTAAGCTTTGGCCGTGTCTGGAAGGCAGAGACGGAAGCGCCGGAATGGATTGTAAGCGACTGCAGTGACGGCACGGGATATCTGGATGAGCCGCTGTCCGTGTACCTGACAGAGGGAGAACACAGGATTTCACTGCTTGCCATAAAGGAACCCATGCTGATCCATCAGATTGTACTGCGGAATGAGAAGCCGGTGCGGGAATATGCGCAGGCCAAGACCTTCTGGGATGCAGTAGGGATTAAGGCGGCGAAAGGGCAGACAATTCATATCGAAGCAGAACATGCGGCGCGTACATCCTCGAAGCGGCCGGGCCTGGAGCCGGAAAGGGGAGACCAGGCGCTTGCGGCAGAGCTGGCAAGCACTTTCATAGACGGTGAGAGCTGGAAAGAAGCCGGGCAATGGATTGAATGGGAATTTGACGTGGAAGAGGCGGGATATTATTATATTTCACTTTATGACTGCCAGAATTATGTGAAAGGTACCGGTGTCTGCAGGAAGATTATGATTGACGGTGCGATACCCTTTGCGGAGATGGAAAACTATCATTTTATCTACGGAAGGACCTGGAGAGAGGATGTATTGTCTGACGGGACGGGAGTGCCTTATGTTTTCTATCTGAAGCAGGGACATCATAGGATCCGTATGGAGACGGCGCTTGGCGATATGGCGGATCTGATCAGCGAGATTCGGGACAGCATCTGCCGCATCTGTCAGATTTGCTTCCGGATGAAAGAAATCGCCGGCGAAGATGCGGCGGAGTACAAGGAGCCGGGACAGGAGACCGGTCTGTCAGACTTAAGGGAAGACCTGCTCAATGTGCGCACGCAGCTGACCGGCGCCATTGTCAGGCTGCAGGAAATGACAGGCAGGCATTCTGAAGGCGTACATGCGCTGAAGGCAGTGAAGAACAGCCTGGATGGCCTGCTTGATGACGAGGCCTGTTCTGCCGGAAGTGTAAGGAAGTGCGGAGTCAGTCTTAGTGCCTGCAGGAATTGGGACGATATGGCGGTTTGCCAGCCGCTGGCGGTAGACTATATCAATATTGTGCCTGCAGGCCAAAATGAAAAAATACGTTGACAAGAGTTCTCTGCTGTATTAAGATATCAACAAGCGCTGTGAAACAGAAAGTGCAGAGTACTGATTATAGAAGAAGGAGGTAAGCGTTATGTTATACGGAAATACATTCAGAAGCACATCAGGTACACACAACAGAACAATGAACAGAGTACGGGAAATTACCTCCATGGACAGAAGTAAGAGGAAGTATCTGCGCAATACGTGATAGTCGGTCATACGGGATTCATGAATGACGGATTATATACATAACGGGTCAGGTACAGGCTGTGGTAATTTCACCACAGCCTTTTTTCGCGTTCAGAAGCCTTCTGTCTGATCCTGCCATAACGCGGAACGATTACCTGTGGAGGACAGCCGTACTTGGACAACTAGTATAAACTACAGAGGGGGACATAATTGTGAAGAAAATATCAAGTTACATATGGGAGTATAAATTCTCCTATCTGGCGGCGATTGCGTCGCTTCTGGCCGCAGTCACGCTGGATATGATGGGACCGCGGCTGATGGCGCTGGTGGTGGATGACGTTATTGTGGGCGGGAATATCGGGGAACTTAAGATTCTGTTGCTCGGTTTCCTGGGTGTAGGCGTGGGACGCTGTATTTTCCAGTATGCGAAGGAGTATACATTCGACAAGAACAGTATCAGGATTTCGGGAGATATGCGAAGAGACCTGTTCAGACATATACAGGGACTGAGCGCGGATTTCTTTGACAGGACGAATACAGGGGAACTGATGGCCCGTGTCAAAGAAGATATTGACCGGATCTGGGATGCCATCGGCTATGTGGGCATGCTGCTGATCGAGGTGATCTACCATACATCCATCATTCTGATTTCCATGTATGTGATCAACTGGAAACTGGCTCTGCTTCCCACGGCGGCAATGCTTTTGTGCGGCACGGTGGCATTGATTATGGAACGGAAATTGGGGCAGGTATACGAAGAGATCAGTGAGGAAAATGCCGCGTTAAATACGGTGGCGGAAGAGAATCTGGCCGGTGTGCGGACGGTGAAGGCCTTCGCGAGAGAGAAATATGAGATCGGGAAATTCCTTTCCCATAATAAGCGCTACTATGATCTGAACATGCAGCAGTCTAAGGTTTTTGTAAGGTATTATCCGTTCTTTAGTGTTGTCAGTAAAGTACTTCCTATCCTGACCATTTTGCTTGGCGGAGGATTTGTCATAGGAGGAGAGATGACATTGGGACAGATGACAGCCTTCGTGGAATACTCCACGAATATTGTCTGGCCTATGGAGATGCTGGGGTGGCTCACCAACAGTTTTTCGGCGGCAGTGGCATCCAATAAGAAGGTAAGGAAGATCTATGAAGAGAAACCGACTATCGTGGAGACGGCTGATCCGGTCAGGATTGAGCAGGTAGCTGGAAAAATCTGTTTTGACCATGTTTCTTTCCACAAGGCGGATATGTATGAAATACTGCATGATATCTCTTTTACGGTGGAAGTCGGGAAGACGCTGGGCATTATGGGAGCAACCGGAGCAGGCAAGACCTCTATTGTACAGCTGCTGCAGCGTATGTATGACGCGACGGAAGGCGCGATTTATCTGGATGATGTAGATATCAGGGAGCTGTCTCTGGAACAGCTTCGCACCAGTGTCAGCTATGTGATGCAGGACGTATTCCTTTTCTCGGATACGATCAATGACAATATTAAGCTGGGGAAGAAAGAATGTCTGGATTTTAAAACAGTCAGAAGAGCTTCCGTACAGGCGCAGGCCAGCGGGTTTATCGAGCGCATGGAGGAGGCTTATGATACGGTGATCGGTGAGCGGGGCGTGGGACTTTCCGGCGGGCAGAAGCAGCGGATCAGTATTGCGAGAGCGCTGGCCAAGAGGGACCCGATCCTGGTGATGGATGACTCCACATCGGCTCTTGACATGGAGACGGAGCAGATGATCCAGCAGACGCTGAAGGAGCTGGGTAACACGACCAAGATCATCATAGCACACCGGATCAGCGCTGTATGCCATGCGGATGAGATCATTGTTCTGGAGAATGGCGCGATCGCGGAGCGGGGAACTCATGAAGAACTACTTGCAAGACGCGGGCTTTATTATGAGACCTATGAGTCCCAATACGGAGAAATTCCGGAAAGAATGGCACAGAAGGAAGCCGGACAGCAGCAGGCGGCTGATACCGGCCAGGAAAGAAGAACAGATAAAGGGGGTGAGACCTATGGCTGTCAACTCGTATAAGGATGATGAAATGAGTGTGGAGCGCAGTAAGGTGCAGACACTGTTACGGCTCTTCCATTATCTGCTTGCCTATAAATGGCAGATTGTACTGGTTCTGCTGATCATGGGATACGGCGTGGCGGTCAGTCTGGTCAACCCGCTGATTATGGAGGCGGCGATAGATGACCATATTTCGGTGGGGGATATCAGAGGGCTGTACAGACTGCTCGTGGTGGCGTTGGGAATCAATCTTCTGCTTGTGGTCACGGTGAAGCTGCGTATGTACATTATGGCGAAGGTGTGTAATGAGATCCTGTTGACCATCCGACAGGAATTGTATACCCATATTCAGAAGCTGGACTTTGCCTTTTTTGACAGCAGGCCGACGGGCAAGATTTTGTCCCGTATTATCGGGGATATCAATTCCCTGAAAGATGTGCTGTCCAATTGTGTGACAACGCTGATTCCGGACGGGCTTACGGTCATAGCGGTGGTGGTGATCATGGTCTGGAAGAACCCGAAGCTGGCTTTTGCATCCATGCTGACGATTCCGTTTATGGCGGCCGGCATGGTGTATATTCAGGTGAAGGCGCATCCCCGCTGGCAGTTGTTCCGGAAGAAATCAGCGAATTTAAATGCCTTTATCCATGAGGATATGGCCGGGATGCGGATCATCCAGAGCTTTCATGCGCAGACGGAGACGGAGCGTTCTTTTGATGAATTGCTTGAGGAGCACAGGCAGGCGTTCGTCCATGCGGTGCGGATGAGCGATGCTTTCGGCTCGGTAATCGATTTTTCCTGGGCTATGGGATGTATTCTGCTGTATTTTACGGGAATCGTGGTACTGGGTGTGGAGCAGGTGTCGCTGGGTACTTTTATCGCCTTCGGAACTTACCTGACCATGTTCTGGCATCCGATTCAGAATATCAGTAATTTCTACAATCAGCTGGTGACGAATATAGCGGGGGCGGAGCGGATTTTTGAGATTCTGGATACGCCGCCGGCTATTGCGGATGACGCAGAGGTGGCGCAGATGCCGCCGATACAGGGAGAAGTGACTTTTGAACATGTAACCTTCTCCTACGATGATAAGGTGAAAGTACTGGATGACGTGAATTTCAGGATCCGCCCGGGGGAGACGATCGCGCTGGTGGGGCCTACCGGAGCCGGGAAGTCTACGATTGTCAATCTGATCAGCCGGTTCTATGACGTGCAGCAGGGTATTGTGTCGGTGGACGGCCATAATGTGAAGCAGGTATTGATCGAGAGCCTGCGCAGACAGATGGGTATCATGACACAGGATAATTTCCTCTTCTCGGGAACGATCAGGGACAATATCCGCTATGGCAGGCTGGATGCTTCGGATGATGAGATTATTGCCGCGGCCAAATCGGTCAATGCCCATGATTTTATTATGCGGCTGGAGAAAGGCTATGATACACAATTGTCGGAGCGGGGCGGCGGATTATCCATCGGGCAGAAACAGCTGCTGGCTTTTGCCAGGACGATGGTTTCGGATCCGAAGATCCTGATCCTGGATGAAGCTACTTCCAGCATTGATACGAAGACGGAACTTCTGGTACAGGAGGGAATCGAGCATATGCTTGCGGGCAGAACATCCTTTGTGATCGCACACAGGCTGTCCACGATCCAGAAGGCTGACCGGATCTTCGTGGTGGATGACGGCAAGATCATCGAGGAAGGGAACGCGAAGGAACTGCTGGAAAAGAAGGGGGCTTATTATCGATTGTATATGGCTCAGTTCGGAGAGCAGAATGCAGAGCCGGGACATTCCGGCAGCGGGGAACAGCAGGCCGGATAATGAGGAAACAGATTGCTGTGAACGGCAGTTGTTCCTATAAAATTAGGTTGAAGAATCAGAAAAGTTAGTCTGATATTCAACCTTATTTTTTTGCGCTATTTATAGTTAACGATATTAAAAATTTCGTTTTCGACCCTGCAAAAGCTTCCGTATATGGCTTTGGCAGGAGACGGAAACAGAAATTTGTTATGTCGTTTACTATAGTTCCTGCGTTTGGAGATAGCTTTTTCTATGGATAATATACACAAATTGGGAAATTAAAAATTGTACAAATAGCAGAAAATACAGAAAATAGCATATGTGTCATGACTTTTTTGCAAATAGATATTGATCAAAAAATAAAGTAATGTATACTTAAATATAAGCTAATAAATAGTTAATGTAGTAAAGGCCTGGATCATACGGTGTGATCAGCAAGTGGTCAACGCATTAAGGATGAGCCGAAGAAGCGAAGGGGGAGTGTGATGATAACAGAAGAAATCAGAAAACATCTGACGGATTGTATCATTCCTTTTTGGAAGAGATTAAGGGATGATGTGCATGGCGGCTATTATGGCTATATGGATTATGACCTTAAGGTGGACAGACAGGCAGTGAAGGGATGTATTTTGAATAGCCGGATTATATGGTTTTTTGCTAATGCCTGTCTGACGCTGGGGAATAAATCCTTGCTGGAGGAAGCGCGGCATGGCTATGAATTTATGAAAGAGTATTGTGTAGACCGGGAGAAAGGAGGCGTGTACTGGTCTGTGGCATATGACGGAGTACCGGAGGATATGACGAAGCATACATACAATCAGGCCTTTTCCATCTATGCTTTGTCTTCCTATTATGATGCATCCGGGGATCAGGAGGCGCTTGATACGGCATTTGAGCTGTTTCATATCATAGAAGAGCGATGCATGGATGAGATCGGATATAAGGAAGCCTTTGACAGGGACTTCCGAGAGATTGAGAATGATAAATTGTCAGAGAACGGCGTGATTGCCCAGAAGACGATGAATACGCTGCTGCATGTCTTCGAGGCATACACGGAGTTATACCGCGTGAGCGGTGACGGGAAGGTAAAGGAAAGGCTTAGATGGATTCTCGATACGTTTGCGGATAAGGTATATAATCCAAAACTGCACAGGCAGGAAGTATTCTTTGACAGAGAGATGAATTCGATACTTGATCTGCATTCCTACGGACATGATATTGAGACGGCCTGGCTGGTCCGCAGGGGTACAGATATTATAGGAGAGAAGGTGTACGAGGAGAAGATGCTTCCGATCATACTTGACCTGACAAGAGAAGTATATGAGAAGGCATTCGACGGTCATTCACTGGCAAATGAGTGTGAGAAGGGAGCGGTTGACCAGACCAGGGTCTGGTGGGTGCAGGCGGAAGCCATAGTAGGTTTCCTGAATGCCTGTGCGCTGTCGCCGGAGCATACGGAATATCTGGAAGCGGCCAAAGCGGAGTGGATCTTTATCAAAGAGCATCTGGTGGATCAAAGGGAGGGCTCCGAATGGTTCTGGGATGTGAACAGCAAGGGAGAGGCGGTAAGCGGCAAGCCTATTGTAGAACCCTGGAAATGTCCGTATCACAACGGCAGGATGTGTTTTGAGGTGATCAGACGCAATCCGAAGCTATAAGGAAACTGGAGATGGGGCAATGAATAACTGAGCAACAGGAGGAAGCGGCCCGGACGGGCTGTTTCGGAAACGGAGGGAAAATGCTGCACAGCAATTATTATGTGGAATTAGACAAGTACAACAAACTGATCAACAGAAAGAATGTGAAATCAGACAGCTATAACGGAATTTACGACAGGTATGTATATCCGGTCCTGACCAGGGAACATATTCCGCTTACCTGGAAATATGACCTGAATCCGGAGACAAATCCGTACTTTATGGAGCGTCTGGGTGTGAATGCGGTGATGAATTCCGGCGCCATCGAATTGGACGGCAAGTTCTATCTGATAGCGCGGATAGAAGGGAATGACCGGAAGTCCTTCTTCGGTGTGGCACAGAGTGATAACGGAATCGACGGCTTCCGGTTCTGGGATTATCCGATTCTGCTGCCGGATACCTGCCCGGAGGAGACCAATGTGTATGATATGCGTCTTACGAAACATGAGGACGGGTATATTTACGGCGTATTCTGTTCCGAGAGTAAGGACAGGACGGTCAATGACCTGTCTGCGGCGGTGGCGGCAGCGGGTATCGTGAGAACCAAAGATTTGAGGAATTGGGAGAGACTGGATAATCTGACTACGCTGCGTTCCCCGCAGCAGCGCAATGTGGTGCTGCATCCGGAATTTGTGGATGGGAAGTACGCTTTTTACACCAGGCCTATGGATGATTTTATCGATACAGGTTCCGGCGGCGGTATAGGATTCGGCCTGTGCGAAGACATCACCCATGCGGTGATCGATGAAGAGAAGATGACATCGCTGCGGAAATACCATACGATCACGGAAGCTAAGAACGGTGCGGGAGCAACGCCTATTAAGACAGACAGAGGATGGATCCACATTGCACATGGTGTCAGGAATACGGCGGCAGGCCTGCGTTATGTGATTTACGCCTTTGCCACCGATCTGAAGGATCCTTCCAAAGTGATTGCAGAGCCATCCGGTATGCTGATCGGACCCAGGGAAGGGGAGCGCGTGGGTGATGTGTCCAATGTGGTATTCACCAACGGCGCCATTGCCGGAGAAAACGGAGATGTCTATATTTACTATGCGTCCAGCGATACGAGAATGCATGTGGCGACAACTACGGTGGATAAGCTGCTGGACTATGTATTCAACACACCTTCGGACCCGCTGCGTTCTGTAGAGTGTGTGGCGCAAAGATGCGGCCTGATTGAGAAGAATCTGGAATTTCTGGCAGGGATGAAGGAAAGCGGAGTCTGACGGAAATGACAGTCATTTATAAACAGGGAAAAGAAAAGGAGTGAAAAAATGAGCGAAGTAAAAATGATCAGCCCGGCAGTTAAGAATGTACCGTGGCAGGAAAAACCGGAAGGATTAAAGGGGGCGCCGATCTGGAGATACAGCGAGAATCCGATTATCGGCAGGAATCCTGTGGAGGGTGTGGCAAGAATCTTTAACAGCGCCGTAATGCCTTATGGGGATGAATTCATCGGTGTGTTCAGAGGAGAGCAGACAAACGGTATTCCTTATATTTATCTGGGACACAGTAAGGATGCCGTACACTGGGAGTTTGAGAAAGAGAAGATTCCTTTTAAAGACGAAGCAGGCAATGACTTTATGCCGGTCTATGCGTATGACCCGCGTCTGGTCAAGGTGGAAGACACCTACTATATTATATGGTGCCAGGATTTCTACGGCGCGTCCATCGGTATGGCAAGGACTACGGATTTCAGGACATTTATAAGAATCGAGAATCCTTTTATTCCTTTTAACAGAAATGCGGTATTATTCCCTCGGAAGATTAACGGTAACTTCGTGCTTTTAAGCCGTCCTTCCGATTCCGGACATACCCCCTTCGGGGATATCTTCTTAAGTGAAAGCCCGGATATGGTCTACTGGGGCAGGCATAGACATGTTATGGGCAAGAGTACCGAATGGTGGGAGTCGCTTAAGGTCGGCGGCGGCGCGGCGCCTATTGAGACGAGCGAAGGGTGGCTTTTATTCTACCATGGTGTGAGCGGTACTTGTAACGGATACGTGTACTCCATCGGCGGCGCGATTCTGGACATTGATAATCCGTCTAAGGTATTGTACCGGTGTGAGAATTTCCTGCTGACACCGGAAGAGTGGTACGAGGAGAGAGGATTTGTGCCGAACGTGTGCTTCCCCTGTGCGACGGTCCATGATTCCGAGAGCGGTAAGATTGCACTGTATTACGGATGCGCAGACAGCTATGTGGGTCTGGCATTCACGAAGCTGAATGAGATTGTGGATTATATTAAATCCCATAGTCATGTGACAGAATCAGATACGGAGATCGGTATCAGATAAGGGATGTGAAGCCAGCTGTTTGGACCGTCTGGGGCCGGAGCTGGCTTTCTTCATGCTTTTTGGAGAGGATAGCGTGTGAACAGCGACGCGAAATGCAGAATATGAAAGTTTCTTGCCGTATAATGGAAACAATGGTACAATAGTAACAACCGATTACATGTTTCGTGAATGTGCTTCTGTATCTGGTATAATCATGTGACGATCGGTAACATTAACACTATACGATATGCTGAAAGGCGGATAAAGGGGGAGGATGTAATGGATAAGAAAGAAATGATGGCAAGTAAGGACGTTGTGCTCAAGCAGGATGCGGCGGCAGATGAGGAGAAGGTGTCTGAACAGAAGACTGTAAAGAAAGAAGCTGTGCCGGAGATTACCTTGCAGTATCGGGAGTATGAGGCCAATATGGATGCAGTGACTGAGAGGGTTAAGGCACATTACTATGCGAAGGGCCACGCGCAGGGATCAATTGAGAGTCTTCAGATTTACGTGAAACCGGAAGATTTTACCGCGTATTATGTCATTAATGACGGTGTGGTCGGGAAAGTGAATCTGTTCTAGAAAAGCCTGCTGCTTTTCGGGACGTTATATCAGGATTTCGTGGAGCGTTTGCACCGTCCTTTTTATGTGGCTTTGTGTCCGGGAAGACATGGAGGTGCAGGCATGTAGGATTATGTAGAATTGAATGATGATAGGAAGTGCTGTTGTATGGTCGAATGTGGTTATACAGCAGCTTTTTTTTGCGTATTTTACGGTATATCTGAAGAAATTTCCAGCCCAGGCACGTTTCTGTAAATAGAAAAAACTGCTGCAAGCGCTAATTGTGAGAGCATTTGTGCCTCGCCGCAGGCGGCTTGGAGTACGCAAATGCCGTTACTACGGGCAGCTGGGCTGTGAATCAATGTCGTTAAGTTAAGCCGGATGCGCCTGACATGATAGGAATCTCCTGAGGACGCGCTTTCGCTCAGTTCCAAACGCAGCGGTACTAAATTCGTGGAAAACCTCATTAAGTACCGGCGTTAGGGGGTGGCCCTAAGGAGAATCCTATCATATCAGACGCTGTGTATAGACTTAACTTAATGAAATTGGGCTGTGAATAGTAAAAAACTTAAGGTTATAGAAAGGAAATGTATGTTGACAAATAATATTATACAGCGTATAGTATTGTTAGAAACAATATTATATGTCATATAATATTATAATAGTTAATAATATTATACGATCAGACTATAACTTATACGGGAGAGCGAAGGAGGACAAAGTTTTACAGAAGGATATGACGGCAGATTATTTTAATTTGAACAGGAATGGATGATCATTATGAAGTATGTAAAAAGCAGGAAAGGAGTATATCGCATGGTATTTAACACGGGAGCAGCTTTGCTGGATGCAATTGTGCTTGCTGTGGTATCCAGTGAGACGGAAGGCACATATGGATACAAGATCACGCAGGAAGTGCGGGAAGTGATTGAGATTTCAGAGTCCACATTATATCCGGTGCTGAGAAGGCTGCAGAAGGATGAATGTCTGGAAGTCTACGATATGGAATGTGCGGGCAGGAACAGGCGGTATTATAAGGTGACGGAAAGAGGAAGAGCACAGCTTAATCTGTATATCAGTGAATGGTATCGATATTCTGCCAGACTAAACAGTATCTTTGAGGGAGGATTGAAGCATGAATAGAGCAGAATTTATGAGGCGTCTGACAGAGCTTCTGGGCGATGTACCACCGATGGAGAGGGAAGAAGCCATCCAATATTACAATGACTATTTTGACGATGCGGGTGAGGAGAATGAAGGCAGCGTTATCGCATCACTGGGGACTCCTGAGGAGTTGGCAAAGACGATTAAAACAGGGCTGAATGACGGCGGAAACGGCGGAGAATTTACGGAATCGGGTTTCAGCGGATATACGCAGTTGCCGAAGGATGAGGTCATAAGGGCGGAGGATGTTAACACGGCGGAAGGATCCGGGAACAATGCCGCACGGACGGGAAATGAACAGAGCGGAAGCACACAGTATGGTAATGACTATTATGAAGGCGCCTACTACAGGCGGCCCCAGGGAGAAGGTATCTACGGCGGCCGGAAGGATACCAGGACTGACAGCAATCCTTACGAGAATACCGGAGCACAAAGTGACACCTGGAATTCGGCGTATGGACAGAATAATACGCAGAATGCGTCATACGGGCAGGATAGGGCCGATCATACAGCAAATGGCCAGACAGGGGGACAGTATCAATCTTACAGCAGGTCAGGCTCTAAGAAGGAGCCGATGTCCGGGGGGGATGATCGCATTGATTGCCATAGTGGCTGTGTTTACTTCCCCGGTATGGCTGGGACTGCTGGGCGGCTTTTTCGGTGTCGCGGTGGGCGTGATTGCAACACTGTTTGCGCTGTTTCTGTCATTCTTGATCGTAGGGGTAGTGTTGGTTGCGGTGGCGGTTGCGCTTTTGGTAACAGGTATCATTCTGTTGTTCGGTGCACCGGCCGCAGCGCTGTGTCTGATTGGGGGTTCACTTGCGGTTTTTGCGGTAGGCCTGGTATTTATCTGGCTGACGGTTGCCATGGCCGGTACAGCGATACCGGCATGTGTCAGGGGAATTGTTTCTCTGTGCCAGAGAATTTTTCATAGAGGAGGTGCGAGGGCATGAAGAAGTTCACAAAGGTATGTCTTGCTGTGGCATTAATCACTTTTCTGACAGGATGTCTGTTGGGATGTGTGGGTGCTATGCTAGGAGGGCTCCGACAGATGGAGCGCGTCAGTGTGGAACAGCTGACGGGGATTCCGTTTCGGTTTGTACGTAACGGCAGCAACATTTTCTTCGGATTCTGGAATCGTCACTGGGATGATGATTGGGAAGCGTACTGGGACTGGGATTCCAAAGAATGGAAGACAGCAGAGATGTCTGAAATTGACCAGCCGGAGACAGGTATTCAGGAAGAAAATGTTTTAGAAGAAGCGTTTGAGCATGGAAAAGATGGCGAGGAACATAAGAACAGCCAGAGCAATGCGGAACAAATGGTGACAGGACAGGATCTGGGACTTACGTCAGCTGCGCTTCGGGGGCTGGATCTTGAGATAGGAGCCTGTACAATGTATATTGAGGAGTCGGAGAATGACTCTGTGAGTCTCGGCATTACCGGAGAATGTGAGGATCACTACCGGTACCGTATCAAGGATGGAAATACACTGTTGCTTGTTCATAAAGATATGAGTTATGATGAACTGGGAAGTATCTGGAACAGAAGCCATCCGAGAGGAAATACGAAGATTTACTTGTATCTGCCTAAAGACGCTGCACTTGATGAAATCAGCATTGATTTTGGGGCAGGTATATTGGAGGCCGGATATCTCAGAGCCAGAGCGATAGAGATCAATGCGGGTGCAGGAGACTGCAGGTTTGAAGGCCTGGAGGCATCAGAATCCATAGATATCGCGATGGGAGCCGGTAAAGTCACGACGAATCAACTGATCGCCCGGGAAACGGAACTGGATATTGCCGCCGGGGAACTCCGCGTCAGCGGTATGGACATAAGCCAGAAAGCCCAGGTAGCTGTCAGCATGGGCAATGCCGTAATAAGCGGTGCGTTTAGCGGGGAGATGGGTATAGAGTGCAGTATGGGTAATCTGGACATTACCCTGATAGGCGCGGAGACGGATTATAATTATGAACTTGACTGCGGTATGGGAGAAGTGAAGATAGGGTCGGAGTATTGTGGCGGTTGGGATGACGATGATGAAATAAATAACGGCAGTCATAATACATTGGATATCACAAGCGCTATGGGCAATGTGAATGTAATGTTTACGGAGTAGAAAGGAAGATAAGTATGGGTAATGATTATAAGAAACTGGTCCGTTCCAGAAGAAACAGGACAATATGTGGCGTATGCGGTGGAATTGGAGAATACCTGAATGTTGACCCGACGTTGGTGCGGCTGGTATGGCTGTTGTGTTCTCTGTCAAGCTGCGGCACCGGATTGATCATCTATGTGGTGGCATCTCTGCTCATTCCGGAAGAAAATGATATTGTCGGATGATTATAGTAAACGACATAACAAATTTCTGTATCCGTCTCCTGCCAAAGCCATATACAGAAGCTTTTGCAGGGCCGAAAAGGAAATTTTTAATGTCGTTAACTATGGAAGTAAAGACGTAAGACGAGAGCCTTAGGCGATAAAAGGAAGCCGGTCACCGGTATGTGGTGGAGGCTTCCTTTTTTGTTATCGGGTCTTAAGCGGTTTCCTGTTGCCACCGATTGTGAAGAACAGGCCGGATTTTTTGAGTGCAGGCCGCAGCGCCATATAGACTGCCACGGATACGATTGTGGAAGTTACCGCATTGATGGATGTGGAAGCGATATTCCACGCCAGAGTTACATCGGCAGCGGGCTTGCCCAGGATCATACGTTTGTAGAAATACCCCACAAGCGGATCAAAGATGACATTGAATAACAGTCCGCCCACAGCAGCGGCGATTGTCCATCTCAGTACTTTGGAAGTGTCATGCTCGGTGCTGATGTGGCCGAGTTTATGGGCGATGAGGCCGGTGATCAGGCCGATACACAGTTTCAGAAGAAAAGTCTTGGGTGCGTAGATGATGTAATAAGGATCCAGAAGGTCTCCGATCGTCATACCGATGGCGCCGCCAAGTCCGCCATAAAATCCTCCCAGCAGCAGTGCTCCTAACACACACACGGCATTGCCCAGATGAATAGAAGTGGCATCTCCGCCGGGCAGCGTGATCTTAATCTGCAGAAATGTAAATACAACATAGGAGAGTGCGGCAAAAACGCCGGTCATAACAAGCTTGAGCATTTTTTCGTTTTTCATTTCAATCCCTCATTTCGGTTGGTTTTATGTATTCTTTTCTATAGTACGAATTATATGCGAAAATGGTATGATGGAAAGTGCCAATTCAAGAATTTATGACCATGCCAGATACTTGTCTGTCAGCGAAACCTAAACAACAACCTCATCTTTCTTGATTTGTTCCAGAAAATCGATATTATTTGATGTATCTGTAATCGCATATATCTTTTATAGTTAACGGCATTAAAAATTTCGTTTTCGGCCCTGCAAAAGCTTCCGTATATGGCTTTGGCAGGAGACGGAAACAGAAATTTGTTATGTCGTTTACTATATCTGTTACAAGCGAAATGATACAGCCGAAAGCTGAACCGCTGCAGCTGCTGATCCGGCAGAGGAGTAAGAGGGTATTTGATTCGGAGAATACGGCAATAATACCAGAGAAAGGATGGGCATCTGTGTCCAGGAAGATATGGGGGTGCAGATATGAGAATAAAACCTGTGGCAAACGGAAAGAAACGACTGAAGACCGACTTTTTTTTCTATGTGTGGTTATTCTTCCTGCTGGCAGTATTCGGATGGCTCTGGGAAGGATTTCTGTATCTTTTTAAGGATGGCACGTATGTCAATCGTGGATTCCTGACCGGACCATGGCTTCCGGTCTATGGGGCCGGCGGCGTTATGCTGGAAGTCCTGTTCCACAGATGGAGAGACAGGCCGATATTGACGTTTGTATCTTCCATGGTATTGTGTACTGTGCTGGAATATCTTGCCGGATGGTATCTGGAATTGACCTGGGGAGTCAGATGGTGGGACTACAGCTCCGTATCATGGAATTTGCATGGAAGAATATGTCTGTACAGCAGCCTTCTCTTTGGTCTGGGCGGCATGATACTTGTATGGCTGATTGTCCCGTTGTCCTATTCTCTCTATTGCAGGATTCCGCGGAAAATGCAGACAGGGGCAGGGCTGCTTGTGCTGATCTTGTTCCTGTCAGATGCTGCTTACAGCGCTATGTGGCCGCATGTAGGAAAAGGAATCACCTATTAATGAGAACCTTGATGTGCCGGTTGCCGGCGGATTTCGGACAAACGGGCAGCAGGCAGGGCAGGCCGACGGCTGTTTTACCAGTCGGGTCAACGGGGTGATGGCGGGGCAGCGGCAGTCAGTCCGGCCATAGTTCTCCATTTTCCATGTAAATATCTTGTAATAAAGCAGACAATACGGCAGCACCAGTCCAGAACCATGGCGATCCACACGCCGATGGCGCCATATCCCATCTGTACGCCAATCAGATAACTGAAGCCGATCCGGAAGATAAACATGGAGGCAATGGACACGATCATGGTATAGCGCACATCGTTGCAGGCTCTGAGCATATTGGGAAAGGTGAAGGACAGAGGCCACAGGAGGCAGGCGCATCCGTTGTGGATGAAGATCAGTGTCCGTGCCAAATTTGTTGTCTCCACGCTCAGTCCGTACAGCCCAAGGATCCAGTCCAGTTTCAGGAAGAGAACCAGATTCAGAAGGACCGTGGGAATATAGGTGATGGCCAGCAGCCTCTTGGTATAGAAGCGGACCTGCTTTTCGTCTCCTGCACCCACGCATTGCCCGATTACGGTGATCATTGCCAGATTGACGGCATTGCCGATGAGGATGCCTACGCTGTCCAGATTATTGGCCACGCCGTTGGCGGCGATCTGTACGGTTCCGAGGCCGGAAATAATACTTACCACCAGCACACGGCCCAGTTGGAAGATGCCGTTCTCCACACCGCTTGGTATGCCGATGTAGAGGATTTTCTTCACCATTCCGAAGTCCGGATGGAAGGGTTCCCGGAGGAAGCAGATATCAAGACCGGGATTACGCAGAAGAAAATAGAGGATGATACTGCCTATGGCTCTGGAGATCAGTGAGGGGAGCGCAACCCCGGCGGCTCCCATATGCAGGCCGAAGATGCAGACCGCATTGCCTATTACATTGACCAAATTGATCAATATTGATACTTTCAGGGTGACTTTGGAATTGCCCATGGAGCGGAACAAGGCGGCACAGGCATTGTATACCGCAAGAAAAGGGAAGGAAAAGGCCGAGATTGTCAGATAGATCAGGGCGTTATCCATGACATCCGCTTCGATTCTGCCGAAGAACAATCTCAGCATAGGTTTCCTGAACAGGATCACGATGATTCCGATCAGCACCCCGGCGCAGATTACGGTATACAGAAGCTGTTTGGCGGATTTTCGGGCATTATCCTTCCGCCTGGCGCCCAGGCACTGAGAAGTTACCACGGCGCCGCCGGTAGCCAGTGCCGCCAGAATATTGAACATCAGCATATTGATCATGTCCACCAGTGAGACGCCGGATACGGCAGCCTCGCCGACGGAGGAGATCATCATGGTATCGGCCATGCCCACAGTGATCGCCAGCGCCTGTTCAAATATTAACGGAATAATCATCCTGCGTAAATCTTTGCCGGAAAATAATGGTTCCATTCTTACCTCATTTCTGCTGTTTATTGTGCCAGAACCAATGGCAGTCTTATGCTTCTTATCATAATTGTATTGGTCTGCAATCAGCATAGGATATTTGTGGGTTAATTTCCTGAAACAGATATCTGTACTGTTACGAATAAAAATAATTATGGATGATTTGTACAAAAAAGTAAAGAGTGTCGGCACAATAAATGTACATTCGTAACAGGGAAGCCGAAAGGCTGAACTATTACCGCATTCCTAATCCGAGAATTGAAGATTTACAGCATGGATGCTATAATATTCGTGCACAGATATGGAACGGCGGGAAACATGGCATAAGTCGGGCATGAAAGCTGCCGCCGCTTATTTTGTCCCCGGTCATCGGGATCTACTACCGCGCTCCTGCAGGTAATCTATCCGCTGATCCCGCAGGACGAGAATCATCAGGATCTGTCATTATTGATTCTTAGTCTCCTGATAGTTTTATTCGCGATGATTGCATCCGGACTTCTGGCGGGAAAAGTCCATTTCGGGGTTTGGTTCCGGTTACTGATGGAGGCTGGCGTTATTGAGGAGTTTCTGGCGGCACAGTATCTGTTGGCTATAAGAGCGTAGATTTTTGACTGAAACAGTCAGAGACGGTGGAATGGATAAAGCTTAAGGAGAGGACGCAGATGAAAATATTGATCATAGAAGACGATTCAGGTTTAAACCGGGGAATCTCTTTCGCGTTAGGGCAGGAGGGGTATGAAACCATAAGCGCACAGACCTTGCAGGAGGGAGAGTCCCTTTTTGAGAAAGAGAAGCCGGATGCGGTGATACTGGATCTGAACCTGCCGGACGGAGACGGTGTTGTATTCTGTAAGAAGATACGGCAGCTTTCTGGTACGGAATCGGAAACCGCGATTGTGATGCTTACGGCCAGAGATCTGGAAACGGACGAGATTATGGGGCTGACGAACGGGGCAGATGACTATGTCACGAAGCCATTTTCGGTTTCTGTCCTCAAGATCAGGCTGCAGAATGCCCTGCGCAGGAAGTCTGCTGCACACGGTATTCTGACGGACAGTGGGGCGCAGAGGCATTCATGCCATGAAGCTTCCTGTTCCCTCGGGGAAATGTCCCGGGAGGAGGCTGAGCACAGGATCACATCAGGGGAAATCGTCCTGGATACGAAGACACTGCGCGCCTTCAGCGGGGGAGAAGAATTGAATTTAAGTATGACCGAATTCCGGCTTCTGCAGTATTTTCTGGAAAACAGGAACCGGGCCCTTCTGAAAGAACAGATTCTGCGGCATATCTGGGATGCGGACGGAAACTTTGTGGAAGAGAATACGCTCTCCGTCAATATCAGCCGTCTGCGCAAGAAGCTAAGCGGTAATTATATCCGGACGATTCAGGGAATCGGTTATCTATGGGAGGAGAAACAATGACGGCACAGGCGGTGATCGGGATACTTGCTGTCAGCCTGGCGCTGTGCCTTACGGCTTTGGCCGCGGGCATGGTTTATTTTCTGTGGCAGTGGAAGAAACTGGACCGTATTCTCGACAGTTTCCAGCAGTGGAGTGAGGACGGCGGTATGCAGGGCAAAGACGGCTGCCCGGATCTGCAGGAGACGCGGGAATCACGGATTGTCAGTCAGCTTAGGCGGATCCTGGAGAGCGCCCGGTTCAAGGAACGGCAGGCAGTGGAAGAGCGGAATCAGACCGTGGAGCTGATCGCAGATCTTTCCCATCAGTTTAAAACGCCCCTTGCCAATATCATCATGGACACGGAACTTTCACAGGATGACTCCTTTGGTGAGGAGGAGCGGAAACAATTTCTGATGCACGCGAAAAGCCAGGCGGATAAGATGCAGTGGCTGATGGCTGATCTTCTGAAGGCATCCAGGCTGGAGAACGGAGTGATTCGTTTTCATGCGGAGAACGCCGGCATTAAGGAGACGGTCGCGAAAGCGTTAAGCGCCGTTTATGCGCAGGCGTCCGACAGGAATATTGAACTGATTGTGGAAGAATTTCAGGATTTTCAACTTTGGCATAATCCGAAGTGGACTGCGGAGGCGATGTCCAATCTCCTGGAAAATGCGATCAAGTATTCGCCGAAAAGGAGCTGTATACGGATCACATTATCCAGGCTGGATATTTACACGAAGATTACGGTCTCGGATGAGGGGGTCGGCATTCCCAAGAACGAATACAATCTGATCTTTAAGCGCTTCTACCGCGGCCGGAATGCCAGGCAGCAGGAGGGAAGCGGACTGGGACTGTATCTGGCACAGTTGATTGTGCAGCACGAGAACGGGTATATCACGGTGGCTTCCAGGGAAGGGCGAGGCAGCAGCTTCTCCATGTTTCTTTTAAATAAAAAAGACGAAAGAAATATCATTCAGGGCACGATTTCCAGCCAGTATCCGTCGGGGTCTGTAATGAAATAGATGCCCATTGCCGGGTTCTCGAAGCAGATACATCCCATTTTCTTGTGTTTTTCGTATGCCGCTTCATAATCGTCCGTATGGAACGCCAGATGAAATTCACAGTCGCCCAGATTATAGGGTCTGTCCATATCTCTTAGCCATGTCAGCTCCAGCAGGAAATCTCCCTCTTCGCTTCCCATATAGACGATGATAAAGGAGCCGTCTTCGGCCTCTTTCCTGCGCACTTCTTTGAGTCCCAGAGCTTCCTCATAGAATTTTATTGACTTTTGCAGGTCAAATACGTTGTAATTTTCGTGAACCATTTTAAATTTCATAGATTTCCTCCTGTTTGGTGTTTTTGGGGTTTTGGTTTCTTCTGCTGTTATCATATCATATTCCGGGAAACAATCCATAATATCTTCTTACAGAATTGTCATATCTTTTTTTGCTACCTGTCAGAGTTTTGTCAGAATCATTTGCTATAATAAATTATAGTAAACGAAATTCCTGATGTCGTTAACTGTATGTAAAAGGGTGGGGACTATATATAAGGAGGCTTTGCATGAAAATACTGGAAACAGAGAATCTGAAAAAATACTACGGAAGCGGCGATACGCAGGTCAGGGCTCTTGACGGCGTGGATCTTACGATTGAGGAAGGAGAATTTGCTGCGGTGGTGGGGACTTCAGGATCGGGGAAATCTACGCTGCTGCATATGCTGGGTGGTCTGGACTATGCCACTTCCGGAATAGTGACGGTAGCGGGCAGGAAGATCTTTGAACTGAATGAAAATGACCTGACAATCTTCAGAAGACGTCAGATCGGATTTATCTTCCAGAGTTATAACCTGGTGCCGATCTTAAGCGTCCATGAGAACATCGTACTGCCGATGGAACTGGACGGAAGAGGGGTGGACAAGGCGTTTATGCAGGATATTGTCCGCTGCCTGGGTCTGGAGAACAAGCTGGATAATCTTCCGGGACAGCTCTCCGGAGGGCAGCAGCAGAGGGTAGCGATTGCGCGGGCGCTTGTGACGAAACCGGCCATCATTCTGGCTGATGAGCCTACCGGAAATCTGGACAGCAAGACAACCCAGGAGGTGTTGGGACTTCTGAAGCTGACGGGAGAACGCTTCCATCAGACGATCGTGATGATCACACATAATGAAGCCCTGGCACAGCTCTGCGACAGGGTGATCCATATTGAGGACGGAAAGATTGTGGATGATTATGGTAACAGGGAAGCCGAAGTCTGAACCAATGTCATTAAGTTAAGCCGGACGCGCCTAATATGATAGGAATCTCCTAAGGACGCGCTTTCGCTCGGTTCCAAACGCAGCGGTACTAAATTCGTGGAAAACCTCATTAAGTACCGGCGTTTTCCTACGGTTCTAAGGAGAATCCTATCATATCAGACGCTGTGTATAGACTTAACTAAATGACATTGAAGGCTGAACTGCTATGGATTATAAGGTAAAGAAATAAGATGATTTCAGTCGGCAATCGGAGGGTTGAATATGAAAAACAATAACGGAGCATTCATCCGTAAATTATCTGACCGCAGCCTGAGGAATAACAGGATGCGGAATATCTTTGCGGTTCTGGCGATTATTCTGACCGGAATCCTTTTTACCGTGGTGTTTTCTCTGACAAGCGGCGCCATGCAGGCGGCACAGGAGAGTACCATGCGGGAGGTGGGCGGAAAGTACCATGTAGGGCTTAAGGGGGCGACCCGGGAACAGTATGAAAAGGTCATAGCGGATCCTATGATAAAGAAAAGCGGCTACACGATTCCCCTGGGCATAATGAATAATATCCTGAAGCGTCAGGGGGAGCTGCGCTATCTGTCCGAGGACAGTGAACTGCAGGATCTGTTTATCACGCTTGAGGAGGGGCGCAGGCCCGTGGCGGAGAATGAGATCATTGTGGATACGTTCCTGTTGGATGAGCTTGGACTGCCTCATGCCCTGGGAGAGAAGGTGCCGCTTTGTTTCTCGTTTATGGGCGAGACGGTCGAAGACGAATTTGAGGTATGCGGATGGTACCGGGGAGATGAGATTTCGCATGCCAGCGAACTTTTCATATCGGAAAGTTACTGGATGAAGTTAAAAGGAGACCGGACGGACGAAGATATGGTGAACTGGCATGAGGCACATCCGGAAGATAACGGCATGGGACTGATGGATGTCAATCTTTTCTTCGACAATGAACATAATCTGGAAGAAAAAGTGCAGGCGGTTATCAAAAATGCCGGGTATGAACCGGGTACAGAAGTGCGGTACGGCGTAAACTGGGCCTATATGAGCAGCCGTGTGGAAGAGGCGGATCCTATGACTGTCTTCATTCTGGTTGGGGCGATTGCTGTCATTCTGACCACCGGATATCTGATCATCTACAATATCTTTCATATATCCGTCATCAGCGATATCAGATTTTACGGACTGCTTAAGACGATCGGTACGACGAAGAGACAGATCCGCAGACTGGTCAGGCGGCAGGCTGTCATGCTGTCCGGGATCGGGATTCCCGTCGGTCTGGCCATAGGGTACGGAATCGGTAAACTGGCGCTGCCTTTTGCGCTCAGTATCAATGACTATTCGGGAATAGAGATCTCTCTGAAATTCAATCCGTGGATTTTGGTGTTCGGTGCCGGATTTTCCATTCTGACGGTATATTTGAGCAGCCGGAAACCGGGTAAGGTCGCGGGAAGTGTTTCGCCGATCGAAGCCGTGAAGTATACGGAAGTATACGGAAGCGGCATAAACAGGATGAAAAAGAAGAAAAAAAGGCGTATCAGGGAGAAGGATGGCGGAGATTTCCGCACTTTATCCATGGCCCTTTCTAATCTTGGCAGGAATAAGCGCAGTGCGGCTGTAGTCATAACTGCGATCTCCTTAAGCCTCATTCTTCTGGCAATCATTATGACTGCCGCGGGCAGCTTCCGGATCGATTCGTTCCTGGAGAACAGAATTGCGGGAGACTACATGCTCGGAAATATCAATGTGGTATCCTCTTCTGGCGCCAGAAGCGCTGATGTTGATATAGAGCCGGAATTTCTCGCATTGGCAGACAGCCAGGCTGGCGTTGAAAAGAGACAGGAAATGTGGGTACGGTTCTCGAACTTTCTGCAGGTGGACGATTCTGCGCTGGAACAGCTCAGAAAGCTGGAACAGGAGGGCAGGCTGAGACAGAATGCCCACACGTCGGCAGAAGCGGAAAGGCTGCTGCAGGGAGAAAAATCAATGGACGGTTATATTTACGGATACGATGCGGAGCTTCTTACCCGGCTGAAGGTTCTGGAAGGAACTCTGGATGTGGATAAATTCATGACCGGAGATTATATCCTGTTGGCACGGATTCTGGGGGACGAGTGGCTGTCGCCGGAGGAGCATGTATATCATGTGGGAGATCTTGTGACAATGGAATGGGCCACGAAGGATTCTGAGTATATTGAGTTTACGGATGCTTCGGGCGAGATAACGGGATTTGAATACACCAATCAGTCGGAGAAGGAATATGAAGTTATGGCAATCGTTGAGATTCCCTCCAGTATGAGTCTGGACAGACATTCGTCAAACGGTTGTGACAGGGTGCTTCCCCTGTCAGAAGTCAGGATGATGGAAGGGGACATTGACGAGGATAAGGACGGCGGAGAAGAGTCCGGCAGTTTCGCACACTGCTTTAAAGTGTCCTACCGGGTCGCGGAAGCGGATCAGCCGGCTTTTGAGGCGGCGGTAAGAGAGTATACGGATCATAACACGCAGATGGGATATCAGTCCAAGGACTCCCTGCGCAGAGAATTTGAAGGGATGATAACGGTTATTGCGACGATAGGCATAGCCATGGCTGTGATAATCGCGCTGGTCGGGATGCTGAATTTCATCAATGCCATTATCACACAGATCATTTCCAGAAAACGGGAGTTCGCCATGCTGCAGAGTATCGGCATGACCAATGCACAGCTTCAGAAAACATTGATCTGTGAGGGAATCAGCTATGTTGTCATTGCCGGTGCAATCAGCTTCGTGCTGGGGAGCTTGATCTCCTGGGCGGTGCTTCGGGCGTTAAACAATGTAATCCTGTTTTTTGAATACCGCTTCCAGATTATTCCCTTTGTGATCATGATGCCGGTGCTTGTGCTGGTGGCTGTGCTGGCGCCGGTGGCTGCGTACAGGAATCTTCGGAAGAAGAGTATTGTGGAGAGACTGCGGGAAAGTGAGTGACACTATTCGATTTCGTTATAGAGGAAGGCGTTCAGGATGTTTTGTGGGGCATAATAATAGAAGCTGCTGTTATAATCGTCTATTTTGTCGCTGACAAAGGAGTTGTAGGCGAGGAACAATGCTTCGATTATATCCACCTTCTGCTCACGGGCGATACCGAGAATGAGCCGCTTATACACCTTACCGATATCCCAGTGGCTGGGAACCGCGTATCTGGCATCGGCTACATTATCAAAGGTTCCTTCGGGAATGTGCGTAGCTTCGATGAAGTCTTCGCTGACCTGGTCGATGTTGTCGCTGTGATAGACGTCAGCCAGATCATATATTTTGGCAACAGAGGTTCTGCCGAGTGCGTTTACTACGGCAGACCTCTTGTTTTTTGTTTTCCGTGCGATATAATCAATCAGGCTGCAGGTAAAAAATAAATCGTTTGCTTTAGGGTCTTCGCGTCCTGTCATTTTAATCCTCCGATCTTATTCCGTTCTGAGTTTGTGAAGTGAATCCCGCAATGAGCTACGCTCCTTATTCTTTAGGAAAATGCTACGCTTATTCGAACTCTCGAAGAGAATCCTGCAAACGGACTCTGCCCGTTTATTTCATCAGGATTTCACCTGAAACGAATTCGAGACATTTTAAGGCGGCAGGGGTACAGAAATTGATCTGATGGGTCGGATATTTGAATTTTGCCAGTACCCAGAATTGTTCCCGTGTGATAATACCGTCAACATAATCGGCTATGAAGTTGTAAATCTGGTCATTGGCCATAGAGCCGATTACGATATCATGATGATGAGGTTCTCCATGGCGGCAGGCAATGATGAAATCGAGCCATTCTTCTGTCATTTCCCTGAATTCCAGCATATTTAGCGTTGTATCCATACGTACAGTATAGGTGTTTAACGTCGGGGTATCATATCGTTACGCCCGGCGCTCAGCCTGTTCGCGAATAACAGTACAATAGAAACCCGGGCCGAAATCCTTTGTATTTCGGCTTTGTCTGATTTCAGGATATTCTACAGCAGTGTAGCTGCCGTGATAGACGGTCATTTTTCCCATAGACAGAGGTCTCCTTTTGCCAGGGCTGTATTTTTTCTATATATAAATGTATACCAATAGAATGACTTTCGCAATATTACTGTAGAAGTAACCTGTCAATCAGGAGTACGCATTACACTGCGGACTCCGTGAACGCACCAAAATCTCCGATTTTGTGTGCATAATTTTCTAAACACCCACTTCTGTTCATGGTGGTATCATAATATAGGATATGGGTGTTTAGAAAGAGAAATTTTATCCTGTGTGAAGGGCAGCGGTAACTAATGCAATATTGCGCAAATAACAGTGAATACAGCACTTGCTATTTGTGCCAGTACAGCGTTGTTGTCAGTCAACAATGCCACTATTGCCTCCTTTCTCCGCCTTGTCATGACACAAATATCAGGCACTGTTTTTCACTGTTATTTAGGCAATACCGTATTCGTGTGGGTTATACTAAGGTTATCAAAATGTGGATTTTATAAAGAAATAAGGTTTGAGAAATGTGATATATTTTGATATTATGATTGGTAAAATGTGAAAACACATTGGAATAAAGATTGCATAAATGTGAACACTAAAATAAAATTAAGAAAATGGCTTTACGGGCAGAGGTGATTTCATGTACAGGACAGCAATCAGGGAACTTGAGGTGTGGAAGGACAGGAAGGGCCGGCTTCCGCTGATTCTGATGGGAGCAAGGCAGGTAGGGAAAACCTGGCTACTGAAGGAATTCGGACAAGAATTTTTTGATGACGTATGCTATATTAATTTTGAGAATCCCGGAGCCGTGGCGGATCTCTTTGAAGGGAGTATTGTTCCGGCAAGGATCCTGGAACTGTTGGGAGCCTATCACGGGAAGAAAATAGAGCCGGAGAAGACGCTTCTGATCTTTGATGAAGTGCAGGAAGTACCGAGAGCTTTGACGGCGCTTAAATATTTCGCTGAGGAGACACCGGAATATGCCATCTGTTGTGCAGGCTCCCTTCTCGGCGTGACATTACATCAGGGGACATCCTTTCCGGTCGGCAAAGTGGACTTTCTGACAATGAATCCCATGTCTTTTGAAGAATTCCTGATGGCGGGCGGTGAGGAAATGCTGCTTGCGTGGACGAAGAAACATTATCAGGAGAAAATGCCGGAGATGTTTCGGGAGAAATATCTGGATTATCTGAAGAAATATTTTATTATCGGGGGAATGCCGGCGGCGGTCAGCGTATGGATGGATACGAAGGATTTCTCAGAGGTGACGAAGATTCAGAGAAGACTTCTGCGGTCATATGAAAATGATTTCTCAAAGCATGCCCCTGCAGCCACTGTTCCTAAGATACATCATATCTGGGATTCTATACCGTCTCAGCTGGCGAAGGAGAATAAGAAATTTGTCTATGGTCTGGCAAAAGAAGGGGCACGGGCGAGAGAATATAAAGATGCGCTGCTGTGGCTGAAGGACAGCGGCATGATCCGGAAAACAGGATTGGTTTCGGGAGGAAGGCTTCCGCTGAAGGCATATGAAGATCTGAAAGCGTTTAAGATCTATTTTCTGGATATCGGATTGCTCAGGGTTATGTGTGAAATAGATCCGGGCATTATTCTGGATTCTGTAGCGGTCTTTAAGGAATTTATGGGGGCGCTCACAGAACAGTTCGTGCTGCAGGAACTGCAGACGGCGGAAATTGCCGCGAATATTTATTACTGGAGCGAAGGGGCGACTTCCGAGGTTGATTTTATTTTCTCTTATCACAACAGGATCATTCCTGTTGAGGCGAAGGCGGGATTGGTGGTTCATGCGCAGAGCCTGAAACAGTTTTGCAGGAAGTATGAACCGGAGACGGCGATCAGGACATCCCTGAAGGAGTATCACAGGGACGGGCATCTGCTGAATCTTCCGCTTTATCAGATGTGGAATTTGAAGCAGATTTTGGAGGATGACAGGGAAGCAGCATCTGATCTGTAGTCTGTCGGACAGAGAGCTTGTTCCATAATCAGAATACGGACGTAGCAGAGAAAACGAAGACAGAGTTGTTACATATGGACAAAACCCGGTATGGTATGTTTGATAACATTACCATTGCAAGAGTACTGCAAAATCCGGTTTATTGTATTGCGGATAAGGTATTATATAAATATTATCAGCTACGGGGAATCCGGTTTTTGAATCCGGAGGAAGACTGGAACGGCACAACATCCGCTCATATCGTAGGAAAAAGAGCTGGAAATTATAATGTACGGAAGTACACGGATTTAAAAGAGCAAAGCATTTACCTGACTAACTTTGCAGGAGTAATCGACAGCAGGACTTTTATCAATGTACAGGAACGCCTTGCGCAAAATGAGCAGACTGGAAAAAACAACATGCCTACCAATATGAAAGAATTTCAGGGCTTATTAAAATGCGCCAAATGCGGCTATGCAATCAAAATGTATACAAAGCCCAAATTGGGATGCTATGGTGCAAAGCAGCTGCATTGTTGTGATGTCAACTTAAAAAATGTCAGCTTTGATAAATTGCGTGAGGATTTACGGATAGAAATCCAGAAAAACCTAAATACCATTGCCATGGATTTGGTGAAAAGCGCTTCTGTAGAAAATAAGAAACGGGAACAGATAGAAGAATTGAAAAAAGAAATTGATAATCTTCTGGAAATTGCTTCTAAAGGCGGCGGGGTTGCAGATTTAGTATATGAAAAAATAGACGCAAAACAGCAGAAAATCAATGAAATAGAACTTGATTTGTTTTTAAATAAAAGAATTACCGACAGACTGCATATTGACTATTCCATTCCCATTAATTACAACAGGTTTACTGATGAACAGAAAAAGGCAATCTGCACGGTTTTGATTCAAAAAATCAGATTACAGGAAAATGGGGATATGGAGATAGAGTGGAAAATTTGATTTTCTATGAAAATATGCAATTTGATTGAATAAAAGTAAATTAATAAGCATTTTGTGAAAATTTAAAATTTATCTATTTTTATCACATCACAAATCTAAACTTTAATAAATTGTGACTGGTTTTAAGATTTTGCTTCAACCTAAGCAAATTTGTTTTGGATAAAAATAGCCGATTTTTATAGAAAATCCGCAATTTTCTACATAAAAAGAAAGTGCGGATTTTTTCATTAAAGGACGGCTGATCTCTCTTTATTTAATTTTATAATTTCGGGTTTGATAAAATAAAATGAACGATGCTTACTCTTTCAATATTTTTTCTATTCCCTGATAGAGTTCCGGAATATCTGATACCGATGTATTCCATACAATCCCATAGTCTAGGCTTCCGTAGTGATGAGCTACAATATCTCTCATTCGCATAATCATTTTCCATGGTATTTTTGTATATTCATTAAGAAATTCCACGGATAACGTTTTAGAGAGTTCTCCGATTTGCAGTATCGGCATAGTAATTGAATTTCTGTATATAAAACCATTTTTTCATTCGTAAAAAGTTCTTTATCTTGTTTAAAATAATCGTGTGTATCTTTAATTTCCAGACAATAATCTGTTATTTTTATCAGTATTGTTTTATCTCTTTGATTCATAAACAACAACCTCATCTTTCTTTATCTGTTCCAGAAATTCGATATTGTTTGATGTATCTGTAATTACATCTATATTTGCTCCAAAGGCTTTTTCAAGTTCATCAATAAAAGATGCTAACTGAAACAATGATTGTATATCCCCTTTTGATATAACAAAATCATAATCACTTGTTTCTGTTTCTTTGTTTTTTGCTCTGGAGCCAAACAATGCCACTCTCTCCGCACCATATTTCTGTGCAATAGGAGTAACCAATTTTGATACATTTTTTATGTCTGTCATTCTATTAACTCCTCAACTATTTCTTATAGAACGGTATCTTCCATACACTGAAATTTAATTAACATAAGACATGTCACTTAGTTTTTTAATAAATCTTTTTCCTTCATTATTTTCAAACATATATGAAACTCCGCCAGCTAAACCAAACATTTCACTTGTATTTATAGATTCAACATTTAACCCCAAAAACATTGTATTGAAAACACTTAACAGATCACCATGAGAAACAATTATTATATTTTCATTATCACTTTTCATTACTTCATCAAAAAATGGTTTCAGTCTGTTCCACTCATCTCTACGGCTTTCCGCATCGGAAAACAATCTATCATCAATAGTTTTCTCCTGCATTTCAAAATTTTCACGAAGCCATTGAACCGATTTACCACAACATCTACCAAGATTTCTTTCGCGCAATTCAATTCTTAAAATAGGGCTTATTCCTAAATGTTTACCAATATTTTCAGCCGTCTGCTTTGCTCGCAATAAATCAGATGAATACATTACAAACTTCTTATCAAGCAACTCTGCTTTTAGCTTTTCTCCAATTATATTTGCTTGTTGCATTCCTAATTCCGATAATTCCCAATCGGTCCAAGAACCAACCATACCATTTGTATGGTGCATTGATTGTGTGTGTTGAATAGTAATAATTGTTTTCATAATAATCTCCTTCACGACTTATGGCTTGATATTAATGTATAAGCCAATCTGGTTCTACAACAATTAGTACCATTCTGTATTTCCTCCGTATTAAAATATGCTGTTAGATTAACTCAAGTATGAAGTATTTTATAGAATAATTATAATTTACTTTTAACAAAGACACAACAACAAAGTAAAATAAGAAAAGTGCAGGGTAGTAAAAGAGAAAAAGCCTTTACAATTTTCAGTATGTTATCCAAAAAACAGCAAAAGTTAAGATAAATCTTAAACTTTTCTATAGTATACACTATAATATCCCCATAGCAAAATCTCATATCGGTTCTTTTCAAATGGCAGTTTTCGACTGCTGATTATTTTACCCTATATCTTTTATTTGTTACAAGTGATGATTCTCTCGGCTGGAAAGACTACGGGGATGACGATATTGTCAAACGCGTGGTGGAATCAGATAAATTGAAAAACGGATCGATCATTTTAATGCATAATGGCATCCCGTATTGGCTGTTCGGAAATAGAATACATAAATGAGATATCGGATATGGTAAATAAGTCTGCATATGCCCAGAGGGGAATATCCTGTTGTAAGTCATTAACAAAGTGTTTTAGATATGCTTCATGAGAGAGTCGTTGAACTTTCTGCTGGTTTGCTTTGGAGATGATTTCCCGGTATTGAAGGATAACGTGCCTGAGTTCATGATCAAAATTGTAAATGTCAATGATATTTTGGAAACTTGCAGATTTTGAAAATATGTTATTTTTACGAAGTGTTAATGAATAGCCGCTAATGAGGTAATAGTTGTTGTAAAGAAGAAACTCTTTAGCTATATTTTCATCATCAATAATAAGGCCGCGAGAACGTAGAATTTCTAATTGTTCATCAATGGTTTTAAAATCTTTGGTCGACATAAAATATCCTCTTATAGACAAAACGCCCTCAAGTGTGCATATGTTTCCACAGAGGCCTGAGGGAGATGTTAATTTCATATTAGAGTAAAAAAAGATGTCAAGGAGCAAAAGAATTATATTGTTATACAGTAAGCCTGTTTTTGTGTCATTACCTTGACACAAGCAGGACATCACATGGGGATCGCTAATTGTCTGAAGCGGTTTAAGTTTTATTATAACGGCATGGGAGAGATCAATTTCAGCAACAGTCCTCTGGGAGGGGCTATCGTGGATATCCATATTCCTTACCAAAGATACGAACAAGAAAGGAATGGATATAAAAATGAAGCTGCTGATGGTAGATGATGAAGAGTATGTGATGGAGAGCATCAGGAAGAGTGTGGATCTGGAGAAGTGCGGGGGAGATGAGATCTATTCGGCTATTTCCATGAAGCAGGCGCAGCGTATCATGGAAATGGTTCCGATCGATATTATTATCAGCGATATCGTGATGCCCAGACAGAATGGATTTGACTTTATTCACTGGGTGAGGGAAAATAAATATAAAGTGCAGGTGATTTTTCTTACCAGCTATGCAGAATTTGATTATGCCCGTCGGGTTTATTGTGGAGGCAGTGGTTCCTAGGGGCATAGGAAGCAATGTGGCGGTTTGCAGAAAAGCGGAGGAAGGCGCTCAGCCGGCCGGCAGGTTGAAATAGGCGGAACTGCTCTCTTTAATAGAAGTATATCTGGAGGGGAGGGACTTGAGGAGAAGGAATTGGTCACCAGGGATATTCTGCGAATCTTTCAGATGGATATTATGCAGATGGTGTATTCCTGGCTGGAGAAGCAGGAAATCAAGGCACATATTCTGTTTGCCGGAAAAGAGAGTGAGGATGCTTAAAGAGAAGGATGTGCGGACCTGAGGATTGCACAACACATATGAAGATTAGTCAAGAGATAACAGGAGGAAAGACATGACAGAACAGAAACTACAGGAATTACTGCAGGACATGACACTGGAAGAGAAGGTGAACCAGATGCTGCAGCTGGCAGGGGGATTTTTTACCGGAGACATGGTGGCCATGGGGCCGATGGCGGAGAAAGGATTTACGCAGGAGAATATTTCCAGAGCCGGTTCGGTGCTAGGAGCATTGGGCGCGGAGAAGCTGAAGAAGATCCAGAAGGATTTTATGGAGAAGCATCCCCATAAGATTCCGCTTCTTTTCATGTTGGATGTGATCAACGGCCTTAAGACCATCTATCCGATTCCGCTTGGGCAGGGGGCGACTTTCGAGCCGGAACTTTCGAAGAGATGCGCACAGATGGCGGCGAAGGAAGCGGCGGTTAGCGGCCTGCATGTGACCTTCTCGCCGATGGTGGATCTGGTACGGGATGCCCGGTGGGGACGGGTGATGGAGTCTACGGGCGAGGATCCTTATCTGAACAGCCTCTTTGCCGAAGCCATGGTGAAAGGCTATCAGGGAGACCAGAGCGACGATTTGCGGGAGCCTTACAGGATCGCGGCGTGTGTGAAGCATTTTGCCGGTTACGGCGCACCTACCGCAGGCCGGGATTATAATACGGTGGAATTGTCCAGGCATACGCTGAAGGAATTCTATCTGCCTTCTTACAAGGCGGGAATCGACGCAGGCGCAGCTCTTGTGATGACATCCTTTAATACCATCGACGGGGTTCCGGCTACGGGGAACAAGTGGCTGATGCGGGACATCCTGCGGGAAGAGATGGGATTCGGCGGCGTCCTGATCTCCGACTGGGCGGCAATCGAGGAGATCATCTATCACGGTTACTGCGCGGACAGGAAAGAGGCGGCAGTCAGGGCTGCCAAGGCCGGAGTGGATATCGATATGATGACGGGCATCTATTCGGAGCATCTCTGTAATCTGGTCCGTGAAGGAGAGATTCCGGAGGCGCTGGTGGATGAAGCGGTGTACAGAATACTGGAGTTGAAGAACAAACTGGGTCTGTTCGAGAATCCTTACAAGGATGCGGATGCAGAGAAGGAAAAGGAAGTGATCCTTAGCAGTGAGCACAGGGAACTTGCCAGAGAGGCGGCCAGAAAGTCCTTTGTCCTTCTGAAGAATGAGGATATTCTTCCGCTGGATAAGGGGAAAAAGACAGCCTATATCGGACCTTACGTGGATAACCGGAATATGATCGGCTCCTGGTCCGTTGTGGGAGAGACGAAGGATGTAACAACCCTTAAGGAAGCCATACAGGAACGGGAGGACGGCGAAACGGCTCTGTTTGCGTCCGGATGTCCGCTGCTTGGCGGTGAGCTGAAGCTGGAGGGATTTACGGAATCCGTGGAGGAGGAGCCTTCAGCAGAGGAATGTGAGAGTATGCTGGCAGAGGCGGTGAAGCTGGCGAAGGAAGCGGATACGGTGGTACTGGCGCTGGGTGAGCACAGACTGCAGTCCGGTGAGGCCACCAGCAATGCCACAATACAGATTCCGAAGATCCAGATGGAGCTGTTCCGCAGAGTCTGCGAGGTGAACGGCCAGGTGGCTGTGGTATTATTCTGCGGCCGTCCGCTGGATATCCGGGAGATTTCCCAGAAGGCAAAGGCCGTTCTGGTGGTATGGATGCCTGGGACAGAAGGGGCGCGTGCGATCATGGATGTGCTTTCGGGAGCATATTATCCCAGCGGAAAGCTTCCCATGAGTTTCCCTTACTGTGTGGGACAGGTACCGGTTCACTATAATGAATATTCCACAGGAAGGCCACATGTGGAAGGAAAGGACAAAGACCGGTTCCGCTCGAAATATCTGGATATTCCCAATGAACCTCTCTATCCCTTCGGGTATGGGTTAAGCTATACCAGATTCGCTGTTTCACCTGTGGAGACCGATAAAGAGAGCATCACCGGAGAGGAGACTCTGCAGGTGTCAGTGAATGTGCAGAATGTGGGAGATGTGGAAGGTACGGAAACCTTGCAGCTCTATATCCACGATATTGCGGCGAGTGTGGTAAGGCCGGTGAAGGAACTGAAAGGATTTCAGAAGGTGACGCTTAAGCCGGGGCAGGAGGAGAAGGTTTCCTTCGAGATCGGAGCTAAGCAGCTTCAGTTCCTCACAGAGAATGACCGGTGGGAGAGCGAACCCGGGGAATTTGAAGTTTTTGTCGGGACGGACAGCAGTACGGTGAATGGGGTGAAGTTCTGGCTGAGATAGGGAATTGAAAATAAAATACCTGATATAGATACAGCGCCTGAACAGGGACAGTTTAGGCGCTGTATTGCTGTAGAGCGCTATAGCTTCTTTTTTTACAGGGATTTTGTTATACTGATATTAAGATATAGTAAACGGCATAACAAATTTCTAATGTCGTTTACTATAACTATGGTGGAGAGGACAATTATGGAACAGATTTTAGTTGTAGAAGATGACCTGGCACTCAGCACGGGGCTGTGCTTCGAATTGGATGCGGCAGGATATGTCACGCAGGCGGCATATAACTGCCGGAAAGCGGAATATCTTGTGGAGCAGGAGAAGTTTTCCCTTGTGATACTGGACGTGAATCTTCCGGACGGGAACGGATTTGACCTCTGCCGGACCATCAAAAGCCGCTATCCGGAGCTTCCGGTCCTGTTTCTGACAGCCAATGATTTGGAAGAAGATATGCTAAAAGGCTACAATCTCGGGGCGGAGGACTATATCACGAAACCATTCCGTATGTCCATTTTATTAAAAAAAATGGAAGTAGCTTTGCGCCGCGGTACAGTTCCGGCCGAGAAGAAAACGGAGGAAGAATGTTACAGAGATGATTTTCTGGAGATAGATTTCGGGGCGCTGACCGCAGTGTGTGGCGGAGAGAAGCTGTCGATCACGCCTAACGAGTACAAGTTGCTGCGGGTGCTTGTGGCTAATGTGGGTAATGTTGTCACAAGGCGGATGCTGCTTGAAAAGTTATGGGATTGCGACGGGAATTTTATAGATGATCATACCCTGACCGTGACAATGAACAGGCTGCGGGCGAAGATTGAAGACAAAGAACATGTCTATATTAAGACGGTGCGCGGGATGGGGTATATATGGGAGAAGACATAGCCGGGAGGTATCGATATGGGACAGAAGATGGATAGAGCAGTCCGCCGGGGCGTGATTATGACAGGGAGTGTTTTGTTTGGCGGATTTGTTTATGTGGTGTGGGGATGGGTTCCGCGGGCGGATATACGTCTTATGCTGATTGGGCTGTGTGGGGGATTGTGTCTGCTTGGCTTGTTTTGGGGGCTGTGGCAGAGACGGCAGCTCTGTGGCTTCGCGGATGAACTGTGCAGGACGCTGGATGATCTGATTGCGGGGCGGAAGCCGGAGGAATACCTTCCCTATGAAGATACGCTGACAGCCAGAATCCAGGGGAAATTTCTGCAGTATTATGACCTGATGAGTGAAGGGAGAAGACAGAGCAGACAGGATAAGCAGGTCATACAGGAACTGGTCTCCGATATTTCCCATCAGGTCAAGACGCCGATCGCCAATTTGCAGATGTTTATGGGGATCTTACAGTCACATGATTTGAGCAGGGAGAAGCGGGCGGAGTTTCTGGATACAATGATTGGTCAGACTAATAAACTGGATTTCCTGATGCAGTCTTTGATCAAGATGTCAAGACTGGAGACGGGAACATTTGCCCTGCATGTGGAGAGAACCAGCCTGTATGATACGATCGCACAGGCGGTGAACGGGATATGGGCCAGGGCGGAGGCCAAAGGGCTCCGGCTGTCGGTAGAGTGTGACAATGATATTACTGCCAGGCATGACGTGAAGTGGACCGCTGAGGCGCTGGGGAATATTCTGGATAATGCGGTAAAGTACACACAGGCAGGCGGCAGTATCAGAATCAGCGTCCGGCCCTGGCAGTTTTATACCCGTGTGGACATTGAGGATACCGGCATAGGAATACCGGAGGAGCAGTATCACGAAGTGTTTAAGCGTTTCTGGAGGAGTGAGGAAACGGCGGCGCAGGAGGGAGTCGGACTGGGGCTCTATCTGGCGCAGGAGATCGTTACCAGACAGAGAGGGTATGTCAGTGTGAAGTCGGTGGTAGGAGAAGGGACAACGTTTTCGGTGTATCTGTTGACGTGATCTTCACCCCGTATTCTCCCGATACGCCGAAGGCGAAAGCCCCATACACTTCTTGAAGCTGGTAGAGAAATAATACTGGTTCGCATATCCGCATTTTTCACTGATCTCCCGCAGTGAAAGTGTGGAATTCTTCAGATATTGACAGGCAGCCTCAATACGTGTGGCGGTGATCGTGTCACTGATGCTGACTTCCATATTCTTCTTAAAGAGCGCACTCAGGTAAGCCGGGCTGACATTGGCGAAACGGGCAATGTCGTGCAGGCAGAGTCCGTTATTCTGGTAGTTTTCCCGGATATAGCCAAGAACCTGCCCGCATAGCTGGTTGTGGTAGGTTTTCAGCGAGATATCCAGTTTCTGGCAGGCAAGATTACAGATCTCAGAGAGCCATGAGAAGAACTCCTCATTGGTATTGAAAGAATACAGTTGGGAATATGTTTTGGCAATCTTTGCTTCCAGGTCTTTTGTATCGATATTTAGTTCATACAGAAATTTTAACAGTCTGCCAAGCAGATTGTAGGTACGTACAAAAACGAAATCCTTTGCCTGGTATTTGGCTGTAAAATCGGCGGAAAAATCCTTGATCCAGGCTTCCATGGCGGGATAGTCTTTCTGGCAGATCAGACGGATCAGTTCTTCCTCACGGGAATCGGAAAAGGGTTCTAAAGAAAGGTTTCTGCCGAAAGCTTCTCTGGAATCAAATATGTTTTTCTGAGGAAAGAAAAAGCGGTATTCCAGAGCATGTTTGGCGCTCTCATAAGAAAGATGCACATTCCACAGATCAGTAACAATGTTGCCGATTCCTATATTTAAGGAAAGGCCGGAGTTCTGATAGTTTGAGATGATATCCGATGCAATTTTGTGTATGGTCTGCAGAAAATGATTTGCATTGGAACTGTTCTGTCCAAGAACCAGTTCCAGGCAGTCAAATCTTTTAATGAGATAGAAAAAATCAAATATTTTACAGTTATCCAGGATCGTATCGTGGATTTGGTACAGGAGCATCTCATATTGCGCTACGCCAAGTTCATTTTTCAATTCGGAAGCATTCTCCACATTAAAAACAGTCACATTAAAGAAACGGTACTGCAGTTCCAGATTGAGATATTCCATATGGGAAGTCAGATGGTAGGCGGCCTCTTTGCCGGAATAATTCAAAAGGTCAGCAAAGAATTTCTCAACCATGGCAGGACGGCTGAGCTCCAACAGCTTCATATTTTTTCGTTCCCGGTCGATCAGCTCGCAGGCTCCCTTTACTTTTTCTGTCAGATACGCATAATCGATCGGTTTTTCGATGTAGTCATATACGCCGATGCGGATAGCGTTTTTAGCGTATTCAAATTTATCGTAGGCGGAAATCAGTATGATCTTGACGAAGGGATTATAGGAAATCGCCAGTCTGCTCATGGAAATTCCGTTCAGATCGGGCATTTCAATATCAGAGATAATGATATCCGCAGGATCTTTTTTTAAAGCGTCAAGGGCAGAGAGGCCGCTGTATTTTATATGCACAACCTGTGCGTCGAGGGCGGCCCAGTCGATGTTTCTGCTGATTCCCTCTACGGACAATGCATTGTCATCTACCAGCATTATTTTTTTCATTCGAATTCTACTCCTTCCATCTGAGAAAATTCTATTGTGACGCAGGTACCCTGACAGGGGCTGCTTTCGATATCAATATGTCCGCTGCCATAATGTTCACTGGAAATACGGGCATTTACATTACAGATTCCGAAATGTTTCTCATAATTTACTGCCTGATCCCGGAGATTCCGCCGCAGTTCCTGCAGCTTTTCGGGAGGGATTCCGGCGCCGTTATCCTTGATTTTCAGGATGACAGTATCGTCTCCGTAAACAGCCGAGATCCGAATCAGAATATTCGGAGTCTGGGCGGAAATGCCGTGAAGAATACAATTCTCCAGAAAGGGCTGCAGGGTAAAACGGCAGATCAGGAAGTTTTCTATGCCGCTTTCCAGGTCAATGCGCCATTCCAGGTTGTTATTATGGCAGAGTTTTTCCATATTCAGGTAAAGCGAGGCAATCTCCAATTCATCCCGCAGTAGAATCAATTCATCGGATTTATGCAGCGTCAGCCTGTAAAACCGCGTCAGATCTGTGATCATCTGGTCGGCAATATCCAGCCTGCCCAGGGATTGGCAGGTCCTGATGGAACCCAGGATGTTGTACAGAAAATGCGGGTTGATCTGGGATTGCAGAAGCTGGTATTTGAGCCGCTCTTCTTTCAGGGACAGCTCTAAGATGGATTTCAGGTTGTTCTGAATTGCCGTCTGCATCTGCTCGAAGGTAAGTCCCAGCATATCAATCTCATCGTAAAGAGACGGATCGGCCGGCTTCGGAATTGTCAGAGCCTGATAGGACGGGGGATTAGGATTTAACCGGAAGGTTTCCATTGCCTTCGATAACGTATTGATTTTGACGGAAAGGCTCCGGGAGATCAACAGGACGATCAGAATAGTTGCAGGCAGGGCAATGAGCAGGGTAAGTAAAATCGCGCGGAGCAGGACGGCAGTGCTGTCCGTGATATAGCGTTTGGGAATATCAGTGATCTGGTACCAGCCGTTATCAAGTATGGATGCATGGATGTAAGAGTCCTCATGGACAAAATACGGGTTCTTATTATCTTCTATGGTCTGCAGAAAATCGGAAGACAGCGCCCTGCCATACAGTTCCGGCTCAGAGGAAGCGATAATTGTACCATCCGGAAGGGCAAGATATCCGCAGGTATCCGTATTGGAAAAGGATGCCGTGAGCATCTCGGAAAAATCCGCCGTATCCATCAGGATAAAATAAGCATACTCTAACCGGCCGCTGCCCTGGTTACACAAGGCACGGCAGCAGATAATGGAGTCGGTTTTCCTGTTTGCGGACAGCATAAAAGGTATTTTGATCTGAGGACGGAAAAGCCACAGGGAGGAGGCTCCCAGCGTCTGCAGATCTTCCGGGGATACAGAGAGAAGATCTAACTGGCTTATAGGATAGAAATACAATCCTTCGTCGCTTCCGAAATTACCATCCTGCAGAAATACACAGATCTGGTAGAAGTCAAAGGTAGAAAGGTACAGGGAGATATCTTCGCGAAGCTGCGTGATGGTGTCCAGGTAAGCGGATAGTTCCTCTCTGTTGGCGCTTTCCAGGGTATACATATTGTATTGCAGGGCGCCGGCGACATTCTCGGCCTGTCTGATTCTGGCGGAGAGCTGGGCGTGGAGCTGATCTGCCGTCATGATAGAGGCATCCATCGTTTTATCCCAGGCGATGGAACGGGAAACAATATAGGAAACATAGCTGATCATGCCAAGCGGGATAAGCGTACATAATAAGAATGCCGCCAGCAGTTTTATCCGGAAGCGGGAGAACAGCCTGCGGAATTGTCGGATTATATTTTTCATTTTTACCTCTCTTCATTTCTCGGATTTTTCCTGATTCGTATATTAGTGATGTTCTTAATCAGGTTCATTACTGAGTGCTTTCAATGACAGGATATTCATAATAACGAAGTTATCTGACCTTCCGTTAATGTAATAATGATTATAATATTATAATAAAGGAGTCTCACCAAATTCAACAGATATAAAAATAATATAAATGAATCAAAAGAAATTGTATTTTTATCGCTGTTTCTTTTTGTTAACCTTGGTTTGTAAACAAGGAGGCGGTCAAACCGCCCGAATCATAAGGAGGAAAAGTGATGAAAAAGAAACTTGTAAGCGTTTTGCTGACTGCGGCTCTGACATGTTCTCTCTGTGCAGGCTGCGGAAGTTCTGGAAGCGATGGAGGAAACAGTGCGGCGTCCGGTGACGGCGGAAGCAGTGAGACTGCATCAGATGATGCTGGAAGCACAGAGGCGTCATCTGATGACGGAGCAGCAGATACAGGGAGCAAGGACGGGGAATATGATCTGACTCTGTATACCATCAACTCTACGGATGCAGATTTCAATGACTGGCTGGCTAATGTGGAAGGTGCTACCGGATTAAAGATCAATGTGATTGCCGCACCGACAGATTCCGATACAAGACAGCAGAAGATCACAACCATTCTTTCTACCGGTGATACAAGCGTGGATGTTCTGGAGATCAACGATGAAATGAGCGCATCTTTCAAGAACTCCGGCTGGCTGGAGGGACTCAATGATACTGTTATGACAGAAGATATCCGCGATGAATTTCCACAGGGCTATGTGGCAGACATGATCACGGACAAGAATGGACAGATCGTCGGGGTTCCGGGTTATTCGGGATACCTGGCATTTTGGGTAAATCAGGAGATCATGGATGAGGCAGGAATTACTTCTATTGATACCAAAGAAGAGTTTGTGGCATATTTAGAGGCAGCTTCCGGTGACGGCAGATATGGCTACGGCGGTTCCTGGGAGAAGACCTATGTATTCAATGAGATTGCGCAGTTTGTCAATATGTTCGGCGGCGATTACCTGGACTGGACAAATCCGGCGAACAAGGAAGCAATGGAATTCATTCATGAGATGGTAGAGAAGGGTTATACACCGATCGACCAGATCGCCGATAAGTATGAGCAGATGAACCCGAAATTCAATGACGGGAAATACGGCAGCCTGTTTATGTGGGGATTAGGAACAGATTATGCCCAGGCAGATATGCTTGGAGAAGATAAAATACATATGACAATGGTTCCGCAGTTCTCGGACAAGAGATATATTTTTACAGATTCCTGGAGTTATGTATTGAACACCGCTTCACAGAACAAAGAAGCAGCCATCAAGTTCCTGCAGTATATGGCAAGCGAAGAGGGCATGAAGGCTAACTATGAAGCATTTGACAGATATCCGGCAAGAAAGGATGTCGCGGAGAAGGTGGTTCCGGATACCGATCCTGCAAAGGAGATCTATTCCAGATATGCAAACGAATGTGTCGTAAAAGGACGTCCGATGCTGCCGCAGACTATGGAATTTATTTCTGCAATGGGAACGATCTTCCAGTCCTATGTGAAGGATGAGATAACGGTTGACGAGTTCTGTGCAAAAGCGCAGGAGTATGTGGAAACTTATAACAACTAAGCGTAAAAAGAAGAAATGTGGTGGGTACAGTGTCAGTGTATACTGTCCTCCGCATTTTTAAAAGGAGGATGGAATGATTGATAAGAAGTCACTCCAGTGGATTGCCTGGGTATTGATTTTGCCGGTATTGCTTTTAAGAGGATTCACGACAATTTATCCTGTGATTAAAACAGTGTTCAACAGCTTCTACGATATCAGGATTTTGAGCGGCGTCAACGAATTTGCCGGTATTTCCAATTATCTTAATGTATTTAAAGATCAGAAAGTAATTACCACACTGAAATTCACGGGGATTTTTGTGGTGGTTTCCATGTTTTTTCATATCATACTCGGTGTTGGCCTGGCATTGATTCTGAACATGAAATTCAAGGGGCGGCGTTTCCTGCGTACGATTGTGCTGATTCCCTGGGCAATGCCATCCGTTGTAATAGGTATGGCGGGAAAATGGGCGTTTAACAATGACTATGGTTTGATCAACGATTTTGTGCGCCGGTTTCATCCGGATTTCCAGCTTAACTGGCTGATTAATACGGGTTCCGCAAGAGCGGCAGTCATCTCGTTGGATTTGTGGAAAGATCTGCCGTTCTTTGCCATTCTGGTGTTATCCGGACTGCAGTTTATTTCCAGCGATATCTATGAAGCTGCGAAGGTGGATGGGGCAAACGCAGTAAAGTCCTTTTTCTATATAACATTACCGTTAATCATGAGAAACGTTCTTACCCTGTGTATTCCTTTTACTCTTTGGAGACTGACCGGTTTCGACCTGGTGTACTCCATGACGTCCGGCGGTCCCGGAGAAGATACTTCCCTGATCGCATATCGAATCACAATGGAAGCGTTTACTAATTTGAATGTCGGATATGCGGCGGCTCTGGCAGTCCTTCTGTTCCTTGTGATGGCGGCATTTTCATGGTTTAATATGCGGTTTATGAGCAGGTTTGAGGATTGACCTGGAATGGAGGAAAAGCATGAATAAGAATAATGATGTAAAATATAAGGTGTACAGATGTCTGACTGTGGCCGGGAAGTGGGTTTTGTTTGCAGTGGTGGCTTTCTTTATTCTGTTTCCGGTTTATTGGATCTTTATTTCTTCGATCACGCCGCCGGGAGAACTTTTTAAAATGCCGATTGATTATCTGCCGGATCATCCCACCCTGGACAGCTATATCTATCTGATGGAAAATGTAGGGCTTCTGGCCAAGATCGGGAGTACGGTTCTCATTATCGGCGTTACGCTGGTAGTGGGTACGGTCATCTGTGTGATGGGAGCTTATGCATTTGCGCGGTTCCGGTCAAAAGCAGTCAGCGCAGCGTTCGGATTTATTGTTGCTACTATGTTGATTCCGGAGGTGGTTACGGCGCGGCCTCTTTACGAGTTTATGCAGAAGGTGAAGCTGTTTGACACCTATCCGGGTTTGATTATTCTTTATATCAGTTCCGTTATTCCCTTTACCGTGCTGATTCTGCGAAACTTCGTATCAGAAATTCCGGTTTCTCTGGAAGAGGCGGCATCGATTGACGGGGCAAATTTTGCACAGAGGCTGTTTCTGGTAGTGCTGCCGCTCATGAAACCGGCTATCGCGACAGTATGTATCATTAACTTTATCAACTGTCTGAACAATTTCTTCACACCGTTATATTACGCCAACGGGATTCAGGTGTTAAGTGTTGCTATTGTACAACTGCCGCTTCGTGATAATATGTATGGTGTACCGTGGGATCTGGTAAGTGCCATGGGATGGATTATTCTGCTTCCCATTATTATATTTGTTGCAATATTTGAGAAGCAGATTATGGATGGCATTATGGCCGGCGGTGTAAAAGCATAGTAAGGAGGTAATCGTATGTATCAAAGTTTTATCGGAGGCCTGGGGACACTGCCCCTGGCGAAACACGGGAAAAGCAGGTCAATCAACTGCGAAAATCCGCATGGAGAGAAAGGGAGGGGAGGCATGGCCGAAAGTCCTCTGGGCCCTTCCAGAAAGGGAGCGCCCTGTATTCAGGGACTGGCGCCGGGAAGCGTGACAACGCTGGCGGAAATAGAGGGTTCCGGTGTCATCCAGCATATCTGGATGACGGTGACAGACCGTACAGATAAGGATTATTATGTGCTGCGGGATCTGGTGCTGCGCATGTACTGGGATGATGAAGAGACACCGTCGGTGGAGACGCCGTTGGGAGACTTCTTCTGCTGCGGCTTCGGGAGAGGCTGTACGGTGAATTCCATACCGATCGTTGTAAATCCCACTCGCGGTATGAATTGTTATTTTCCCATGCCTTTTAAGAAGGGGGCAAAGATTACGCTGGAGAATCAGCATGAAGCAGAGGTGCCTGCGTTCTTCTATCAGGTAGACTATCTGCTGACGGATGAACTGCCGGAGGATATCGGATATTTTCACGCGCAGTGGAGAAGGGAATATATTACGGAGAAACAGAAAGATTACACGATACTGGACCAGGTTAAGGGAAAAGGCCATTATGTGGGAACTTATATGGCTTTGACGGCTCTGGAGCGTTACTGGTGGGGAGAAGGAGAAATCAAATTCTATCTGGACGGAGACGATCCCTATCCTACCATCTGCGGCACCGGAACGGAGGATTATTTTGGAGGAGCCTGGAGCTTTGCTTCACAGTGTGACGGCAGGACTGTGGAAAATACCTACTCCACACCGTTTATGGGATATCCTTATTATTCCCATCATGACGTAAGTGTCCATAATTTGTATCACAATGACGACACACTGCCGCAGAGAGGATTCTACCGCTGGCATATTATGGACCCGGTGATCTTCGAAGAGGATTTAAGAGTGACCATTCAGCAGATCGGAACCTGCCATAAGGGAAATTTTGAGCGGCAGGATGATGTGGCGTCTGTAGCATACTGGTATCAGACGGAACCTCATAATCCGTTTGCACAGTTGATGAAGAAAGAGGACAGATGGCCCCGGTAAAACGGGGCTCTGCTCTGCTGGCCGGGATGACGTCCATAGAAAGCCCGAATATTGGGAGATGACAGATGATGAGAAGGTGTACAGGAAATCATAGAAAGGTATATTGCATATTGGGAATATGTGTTGCGGCGTTTCTGGGGATAAGCGGCTGTTCTGAGGAGCAAAACCGGCAGCAGGAGGCGGAAGGGGCGGAGGAAAATCTGTGGGACGATGAGATCACAATCATGCACGTGGACGCAGATGATGCAAATTTCAGGGCATATATTGATGAAGTACAGGAGCGGCTGCAGATGAAAATAAATATTCTGCCATACCCTGTCAATGCCGATTCCCGTCATGCCAAAGTATCTTTTCTTCTGGCAGGCGGGGATTCTTCAGTCGATATTTTTGCGGTTAACGATGAAATGATTAACGCATTTAAGAATGAAGGATATCTGGAACCACTGCAGGGGGATGTCATGGATGTGGAGACGATTCAGGCGTTTGAGCAGGAGTATTTAAGGGAATCTGTTATGGTTGGAGATCAGGTTTATTCTGCTCCTTATGTGCTGGACGTCCTGGCTCTCTGGGTTAATGAGGAGTGGCTGAAGGAAGCAGGGCTTACTCAGATAAAAACAGAGGAAGATTTCTATCAGTTTCTTTCCTATGATTGGGGAGAGGGACGATATGCCTATGGCGGTGCCTGGGAAAAAACATATGTTTATAATGAACTTGGAGAATTTATCAACCTTTTTGGAGGAGATTATTATGATTGGGGAAATGAGAAAACCAGAGAGGCCGTTAAGTTTTTTAAAGAGTGCGTTGAATATGGCTATACGCCGAAAGAACAAATGATAGACCAGCACGAGCAGATGAATCAGAAATTTATAGATGGAAAATACGGGATGGTATGTATGTACAGCGGCAGTATAAAGACTTATGTCAGTGCAGGCATGTATGGAATGGACAAGATTCATATGACACTGTTGCCGGATTTAGGTGGTAACAATGTTACTTATATCGGAACCTGGCAGTATGCGCTTAATAAGGCGTCTGAGAATAAAGAGGCAGCGAAACGCTTTATCAGCTACGCAGTCAGCGAAGAAGGAAACAGACTTTACGCGGAAATGGTGAATACAATTCCGGCCAGAAGCGATCTGCTGACGGAAGATTTGGATATTACCGGGTATGAAGAACTGCGGGACTTCCTGAAATCGGTGGATGTGCAGGCCCGCCCGATTCCTTCCAATTCCATGGAATATCTGGAAACGGTGGGGGAATTGTTTCAGAAATATATATTGGGGGAATTAGATCTGGATTGTTATTGTGAGAAGATGCAGGAACTAGTGGATAAGAATATTAACAGTTAGGTACGGGGATGTGCTGCAGGAGGTATATCTTACGGCTTGCCAGAAGTTTTATATCACATTTAAATCCAGATCCCCTTCCTCCCGGCAATCTCCAGAGTATTTATTGCGCTGACCGTGCCAGAGAATAAATTCATCCTAAAGGAATTTACTTTACAGTTACAGGGAATTACCATTTCCCTGTTCCGCGGTAGTTCCGCCACAGGCATAGCTGACAGGCAGACAGACGAGAGAGGGCTTCTCGGGCATATTTTCCTCCAGCAGAAGGCTGACACACATCCTTGCGATTTCTTCTACTGGCTGTACAATTGTGGAGCATACATACTCTTTGTCCCCGAAGAAACGGATACCGTCGAACCCGATCAGCTGTACATCCTTCGGGATCTGCAGTCCCAGCCGGTGAAGTATCTTCAGTATGAAATAGGCCAGACCGTCGGTCACGCAGAAAATACCGTCAAAGGCCAGCCGGCCGTCAATCATATGTTCTTCGAGAAACTTCTCAAATTCTTCATAGGGTTCATCATCGTTCATAATCTTCATCTCATAATGCAGGCCCCGGGCCAGGCAACCGTTCTCAAATCCGGCTTTCCGTTTGTTTGGTTCGTTGTCTATGGAGGAGCCTTTACGCAGGAAAGCGATGTTACGGCAGCCCAGATCGGCCAGTTTCTCGGCTGCAAGCTGTCCACCGGCGAAGTTATCGCTGGACACGCAGGGAATGCCGGGACCCATACAGCGGTCGATGGATATGAAAGGTATATTTTCCCTGACACTCAAGTCGGGATTGTAGGTAAGGCCGATAATGCCGTCCACTTTGTTCTGCTGTGCCATGGAGATGTATTCCTGCTCCATGGCAGAATCATAGTCGGTAGAACAGAGGAGCATTCTGTAATTACGTTTCAACAGCGCAAGATTGATATGGTAGGTGAGAGAGGCATAGTATGGCTCCTTGGTATTGGGAATCAGAAGAACCACGGTGTTTGTTTTGTTTGTGCGGAGACTCTGGGCATAACTGTTCACCTGATAGTCCAGTTTCCGGATAGCGTCTTCCACCCGAATCTTGTAAGAGTCGCCTACGGGGAGTCCGTTGACAACTCTGGAAACCGTGCCAAGGGCGACACCGGCTTCCTTTGCCACATCTTTCATGGTAACGCCGGATGTTTCTTTCTTCATGTTGCTTCCCATGCCTTTCGTATAACTTATTTTATGAATCATAACAGCCAATCTTTATTTTTCGGCAAACAGATACTGCAGGTACTTAAGGGCAGTATCCACACGCGGAGAATTAGCGACAATACCCAGATAGACCGGTTCCCCGAATCCTGCCTGTCCGATCAGGCTTGTGCGGGACAGATCGATTCCGTAGAAAGCTTCTTTAGTCTCTGCTCTGTAGGCGAGAGAAGGATCAAACAGCATATCCATGGAATTATCTTCCAGAATAACAATATTTCCCACCAGGTCAGATGACAAAAGCTCATACAGCCCGGGATTTTCACTGCGCAGCAATTCTTCCAGGTCATATAAGTATCCGCTCTGCGAGAAGGCGTCGAAAGCCTCCCGGTTCATCAGAACCACGTCCATCAGTTCCCCGTCAATGGCTGCCTGGATCTTCATGCGGGACGCATAAGTGTATTGGTGGTATTCGTTCCTCTCGTCATCCGTCAGGTAAAGCCCTGTATACAGTTCCGGTTTGTTTTCGGAAGAATCCAGCTTCAGGTAGTCCAGGAAATCTCTGCCAAGTCCTCTGGTCAGGTCTTCTCCGGCGGATACATTGACGAGAGCCGTATACAATATGGTGTCTTTGTGCGTAAGCCGTCCGTAGATCACATAGCCGATAATATACAGGACAATACAGAGAAGCGTAAGCGGCAGTTTGTAGTAATCCCAGATATACTGCAGCTTCTTCCCGCCATGCAGGCTGTGCAGATTTTCGTCTCGGATGAGTGCAGATAATTTGAGCGGAGCATGTTTCATAGGTGACCTCCGTGTGATGTTATCGTCATCCTGTCCGGAGTTTCTATTGACGTGTTATCTGCTTTTAAGCTGTCTGTCAGCAGGCTTTCTGTTCCTGCCGGTAAGCCTTCCGGCCCGAAACTTTCAGCTCCGTGTCTGCCCGATTCTGTGTAGGCAGTACTTTCGGATTCTGTATCGGGAATCTCTTCCGCCTTCTCTTGGCACATCAGCAGAATATTGGAAAGCAGACAGGAGCACAGCAGTGCGCACAGCCCCTCTCCGAAAATAATGGCCGGGGTGAAAATATTAATTACGACAAAGGCCATAACGAAATAAATAACAGCCATGAGAGCGGTGCACAGGAGGAAACGCATGCCGATCATGATGGAATTTTTGAACATTGCCAGGGTTGTGTTGTGGAATCTGGCGAGCAGCGGGAAGATGTACATCAGCACGATGGCGTAAGCGACGAGCGCAACGATAAATACTGCCGTTCCGATTGTCCAGAATGCATTTTCAAACCGCATATGATAGAATACATAGCCGTCAAATGCCAGGGCGATTCCAAGAGCCAGGAGGATCAGCCAGATCTTGGTAGCCTGTCTGAAATTTTCCTTAAATGAGTGAAAGAAGGCCTGGGTCAGGCGGCCCTCTTCGTTCCTCGCTACCTTTAATGTCACATAGAAAAGCGCAGTGGTGGAAGCACCCGCCGTAACGATGGGCAGACAGCAGATGAACCATAGAATATTCAGGTAGGCGCTGTAGGTTATCTTGGTCAGAAACGACATAAGCGGCCCCTCGGGGCTTAACAGGTTGCGCATAGTGGTAGTCCTCCTTGGTCTAATCCTCCGTTGATTCCCTGTAGATCAGGCTTGTTTCCGTGTGGATCGTGCGGAAATTCAGGGCTGGTTCCTTGATCCTGGACATCAGCAGATGGACTGCGGAAAATCCCATGATCTGACTGTGGATGTGAATCGTGGTGAGAGTGGGCAACATGACCCTGGATTCCGGGGAGTCATCGAAGCCGCACAGACAGACATCCTTGGGAACGGAAATTCCCAGCTTTTTAAATACCTGCAGGGTGTCTATGGCAATAAAATCATTGGCGCAGATAAACACATCCGGCAGTGTATTCAGCTTCCGGAACTGTTCCGTCAAATATTCCTGATACGCAGAACTTTCAAATTTCCTGTCGCCGGGAGCATTGCCAGTGATACAGAATTCTTCCGGGCAGGACAGGCCGGACAGATACATGGCGTTCCGATACCCCAGAAACCGCTCGAAGAAAGACTGGCAATGGGTAATGTCTCCGATAAAACCGATCTTCTTTTTCTTCCTCTGTACCATCTCCCGGACGAAGCATTGAATATTGGACTGGTTATCCATGATAAGAAGGTCGGCCTTAAGTGGCGGCTCCAGACCGGATACAGGCGCGTCTACGAAGAGAAGGGGAGTGTTCTGCGCACAGAGCATGGAACAATATGCCCTGTCAAACATTTCGATGCAGATGATCCCGGCAGTTCTTTCCTTATTAAAAGAGGCGGGCATCAAACGGTTTGTTATCTCATGCTCCTGAAGCCGGTGCATGGTGAAACTGTAGCCCAGCACGGAGAGTTCCCTTTGGAACTTATCCAGCATGGTAGAGGCAAAATGTGAATTTCCGATGAAATTGGAAGTAAACAAGGCTATTTCCATTTTATCTGTTCCAGGCTGGAAAGCTTCCTCCGGTTTCTCAAAGTGAGAGATATTCACATAGGAAAACTGTTTATATCCCATCTCCACAGCTTTCTTTAAAACCTTCTGCCTGGTTGTTTCGGCAAGGAGACCGGTGTTGTTGATTGCTTTGGAGACTGTATTGCGGGAAAGGCCGAGTTCGTCGGCTATATCCTGAATGGTAATCCGTTCCGCCATAATAGATCACTTCCTTTATACAGAATCAAATAATACTTTACAAATAAATTTTCAGTAATTTTATTATAATGCACAAGTTAAAATGTGTCAAATGTAAAATATCTAAAATTGAACAAATTGTCAAAACTTGTGCAAAATTTGAGTTTATTATGGGCATGATTTCTTTCAAACGTAAAATATATTTGGAAAAATATTGTGCAAATAACATATTTTGGGTTGACTTTATGTAAAAATGCTGATATGCTGTTAATACAAAATCAAAACCGAATTTTTACAAATGCACAATTGCAATTCCGATGTAAACGTGTGGAGGGGTAGAAGGTGTGAAAATGTAAAAAAAGCGGAATGATGAAAAAAGAAAGGAGAGAAAGAGTAATGAGCACAAGTACTAAAAACAAAGACGCAGGATTGCACAATTCGCTGGTCTATATCTTACAGCACTGGCAATTGTATGTGTTTTTCCTGTTGCCGGCCCTGGCGCTGACGATCATTTTCAGGTACATTCCCATGGGCGGCATCCTGATTGCTTTCGAAAGGTATAACCCCATCCGGGGTATCCTGGGAAGCGAGTGGGTGGGATTCAAACACTTTACGCGTTTCCTGTCCTCCCCGGACTTCCTGAGCTATCTGGGCAACACATTGAAACTGAGCGTCTTCGGTATGCTGTGGGGTTTTCCCGTTCCGATCCTGCTGGCATTCCTGCTGAACCGGATTGAGAGTAAAGGCATCAAGAAGAAAATACAGCTTTGCCTTTACATGCCGAACTTCATCTCAGTTATCGTACTTTGCGGTATCGTCCGTATTTTCCTGTCGGTTACAGGTCCTGTCAACCTGCTTCTCGGCACACAGATCAACTTCATGACCATGCCGCAGGCGTTCCGTACGATTTACATAGCCAGCGGCATCTGGCAGGGCGCAGGGTGGGGTTCCATCATTTATACTGCGGCGCTGTCGAACGCGAGTACGGAGCTGAAGGAAGCGGCGGTCATTGACGGAGCGAATATCTTCCAGCAGATCAAGGCGGTTGAATGGCCGGCGATCAAGGCTACCGTAATCATCCAGTTCATTATGCAGGCAGGTAACATCATGAGTATCGGATTCGAGAAGGCATACGCCCTGCAGACCGACCTGAATATGGCTTCTTCGGAGATCATCGCGACCTACGTGTACAAGAAAGGTCTTCTGGACGGTGATTATAGTTTCTCGACTGCGGTAGGTTTGTTTAACACGGTGATTAACGTGATTCTTCTGGTTGCGGTCAACAAGATCGTCGCGAAGATGAATGACGGCCAGGGACTGTAAAGGAGGAGAGCAAGATGAAAAAGAAAAGTAGATTTGCCAGATATTCCTTCCAGGACAAGGCGCTTTTGATGATAGGTTATATCCTGCTGGGACTGTTTGTAGTCGCGATCATTATCCCGATGGCCTATATTATCGTGGCGTCCTTCATTGATCCTGTTACCCTGCAGAACAAGGGAATTACGTTTGATTTCAGTAAATGGACGCTGACGGCATATGAGCGGGTTCTGTCTAACACACAGATCTGGATCGGTTTCAAGAATGCGGTCATCTATTCCGTTGTGTTTACTGTGGTTTCCGTCCTGATCACTATGCTTGCGGCTTACCCTATGTCCAGGGCGGATTTTAGGGGGAGAAAATTTTTCAACGTTATTTTCGTGATCACCATGTTCTTCGGCGGCGGCCTGATCCCGACTTATTTGCTGATCAGCAACCTGAATCTGCTGGACAGCATGTGGGCTCTTATCTTGCCGGGAGCTTTCAGTGTCTGGAACATGATCATTGCCAGAACTTATTATCAGGGAATTCCGGGCGAGTTGAGAGAGGCGGCTGACGTGGACGGCGCCAACGAGATGGTATTCTTCTTCAGGATCCTGCTGCCGGTATGTACGCCGATCATCGCGACTCTGTCGCTGTGGCAGTTTGTAGGTATGTGGAACAGCTACTTCGACGCCATGATCTACCTGAATGATTCGGCGAAGCAGCCCTTACAGCTTGTGCTTCGTTCCATCCTGATCCAGAACCAGCCGGAGTCCGGAATGATCTCGGATATGCAGAGTACGGCGGAGCGGGCACAGCTGGCGGAGCTTTTGAAGTACGCGACCATTATTATATCCAGTCTGCCGCTGCTTGTTATGTATCCTTTCTTCCAGAAATATTTTGACAGCGGCGTCATGGCAGGTTCCGTAAAGGGTTAAGGCGAAGAACAGTAAACAGCAGTATATCATAAAGCAAAGGAGAGGAAATATGAAAAACAAGTTAGTGAAACAGGTAACTGCCGCCGCTCTGGCAACCGGCATGGCATTCTCCCTTACAGCGTGTGGGGGAGGGCAAAATTCAAATGTGGAATTGAACACGGGAGAATTTCAGGAAGTGGATCAGTCTGAACTGGAATTTCCGTTGGCCGAGAAGGCAACGCTGACCGGCATGATCAGCTATCCGGCAAACACGGAATCCAACCCGAATAACCGTACGATCTTCAAGCGTCTGCAGGAAGATACAAATGTGGAGATCGAGTGGACTGCGATTCAGGGAGATCAGTGGGGTGATAAGATCACACTGGCAATGGCAAATCTGGATACTCTGACAGATTTCATCTTTACGGCAGGATTCGGTGACAACGATCTGCTCAGGTATGCGGATCAGGGTGTTATCATTCCCCTGGAAGATTATATCGATGCTTATATGCCGAATCTGAAGGCAGTATTTGATAAATTTCCTGAATACCGGAAGATGAGTACCGATTCGGAGGGGCACATTTGGGCGCTTCCCTGGATTGAACAGCTTGGTTCCGAAAAGACGGCGATCCAAACAGTAGGCGATATGAGCTTTATCAATAAAAAATGGCTGGATTTTCTTGGCTTAGAGGTGCCGGCCACGATAGATGAGTTTGAACAGGTTTTGATTGCATTCCGGGATCATGCCTCCGAGCTGCAGGCGGAATTTAACATTGATGGAAGTATTATTCCGATGTCCTGTATCGTGAATGACGGAAATCAGGATCCGGCTTTACTGATCAACGGGTTTGGCGAAGGATATGGAGATTGCGATCAGGGCAGACATATCGCGGTCACGGATGACAAGAAGGTAATCTGTACTGCGACACAGCAAGGATATAAAGACGGTATTGCATGGCTCCATTCCCTGCATGAAGAAGGGCTGATCGATCCGGAAGCGTTTACACAGGAATGGTCAACCTATGTATCAAAGGGTAAATCAGGGCGTTATGGCGTGTGCTTCAGCTGGGACGTTGCCAATATTGTCGATGATTTTTCGGGATGGGTTCCGCTTCCGGCACTGACTGCGGACACCAGGAACATTACCCCTGAGAATGCTTCTTTCACCAGCGGATATGACCGTGGACGCTGCGTGGTAACTGCTGTCGCTGAGAATCCTGCACTGATCTGCGCATGGATGGATCAGATGTATGACCCGTTCCAGTCTCCGCAGAATAACTGGGGTACTTACGGGGAAGATGACGATTTTGACATTTTTGAATTGGGAGAGAACGCGCAGGGCGAGAGAATGTTAAAGCATGCGCCGCTTGGAGATGCTTCTCCGGTAGAAGTAAGAGAGGCAGAGGCCGTAGGAGGTCCGCTGGCAGTTCTGGACGAATATTATGATGTATATGTTACCTGTCCTGATGATGCAAAGTACCGTCTGGACTGGATCAAAGATTACTATACACCAGATATGAATACCAAGTATGTTTATCCCAATGTATTTATGAGCCAGGAGGATACGGAAGAGCTGTCCAACCTTCAGGCCGATATCACAAAGACGATCAATGCTACAAGGTCTGACTGGATCATGAACGGATTTACAGATGCGGATTGGGATGAGTATTTAAAGAGCCTTGATGCATATGGTCTGAATGATATGCTGGAGATATTCCAAAAATATCTGGATGATTATTATGCAGAATAAAAAAACGAGGTTGTAGCCTGCAACAGTTTTGATATGACAATATCCGATCATGTGAATGCAGACCTGTGTACCAGGCGGCACAGAAGACTGTTGGAGAGTAACCGTAAGATGAGGAGCCAGCCGAAAAGCCGGCTCCTCATTTGTATCAGGAATAAAAAAGAACACCTATGGCAACAGCTCTGCGCACTTGCTGCGCTGAGCGTACACGCGCCATGCAGCTTGCCTGCAGGTGTGTATCCGATACTTGCACCGTACCTTTCATGAGAATTTGAATGGAAAGACATGGAGGTGCAAGAATAAAAAGAAAGGTAAAGGATATTGTAATGACAAGTCAAACATTGAGAGAAGCCCGAAAATATGAGGAGGCTTCGGACAAGATGATTAAGAAAGAAGAAAGGCCGGATTTCCATCTGTCTGTCCGCACCGGATGGATGAATGACCCGAACGGTTTTTCCTATTACGGCGGAAAATATCATTTATTCTACCAATATTATCCCTATGATCCCCAGTGGGGAGCAATGCACTGGGGACATGCGGTGAGTGATGACCTGCTGCACTGGGAATATCTTCCGGCGGCGCTGGCACCGGACGAGGCATACGACAGGGACGGCTGCTTTTCGGGCGGTGCGGTCACGATGGATGACGGAAGGCAGCTTCTGATGTACACGGGAGTGCTGAGGGAGCGGCAGAGAGACGGCGGTTTCCGGGAAGTACAGACACAGTGCGTAGCGGTAGGAGACGGGATGGATTATGAGAAATATGAGAAGAATCCTGTTCTTGATGAGAACGATCTGCCGGATGGATGCAGCCGGAATGATTTCCGCGATCCGAAGATATGGAGAAAGAAAGACGGAACCTACTGTTGTGTGATCGGCAACCGGCCGGCGGACGGCAGCGGGCAGATTCTGTTGTATACCAGCCAGGACGGCTTTACATGGAACTATAAGAAAGTGCTGGCTGCCAACAATAACCGGTTCGGTAAGATGTGGGAGTGCCCGGATTTCTTTGAACTGGACGGGAAAGGGGTTCTGCTTGTGAGCCCGCAGGATATGCTGCCCTCGGGATTCGAATATCATAACGGCAATGGGACGCTGTGCCTGATCGGGGATTATGACGAGGAGACGGACACCTTCACAGAGCAGCATGACCAGGCGATCGATTATGGTATCGATTTCTATGCGACCCAGACGATACTGACGCCCGACGGACGCCGGGTCATGCTGGGGTGGATGCAGAACTGGGATACCTGCAGCATCAGGGCACAGGACGTGCGCTGGTTCGGGCAGATGAGCCTGCCGCGGGAACTGTCTGTGAAGAACGGCAGGCTGTATCAGAAGCCTGTACGGGAATTGGAGGAACTGCGGTGCAATAAAGTGACTTATCAGGACGTCTGCGTTTCGGGAACGATAGCACTGGAAGGCGTCAAAGGGCGGAGAATAGATATGGAACTGGTCATCAGCCCGGAGGAGGGGCAGGAGATTTACCATAAATTCGCAGTACGTTTTGCCCAGAACGACCAGTTCCGTACTTCTGTCAGTTTCCGGCCGAAGGATTCCGTCCTGAAGATCGACAGGAAATTCTCAGGTACAAGAAGAGCGATCATACACCAGAGAAGGAGTCTGGTAAACTCTGCGGACGGCAGGCTGAAGCTGAGGATCATTCTTGATCGCTTCAGCGCAGAGGTTTTCGTGAATGACGGAGAGCAGGTGATGACTGCAACGATCTATACGGAACAGGAAGCAGACGGGATTTCCTTCTTCGCGGACGGGGCAGCGCGGATCGATGTTGTGAAGTACGATCTGACGGCTCAGGGGTAAGGAGATTTGTCTCCTGGAATATGGCCTTGAGGATCTGAATGCGGAGATACTGACGCAGATGCTGATATTCGCGAATGCGGCGGCTTCCATCATACCAGGGTGATCCGGTACTTCTTTGGGCGTTTCTGCGCCGTTGACTTTTAACCGTTTGATGAATTGATGGAAGATAAGAAGTGGGAAGGTATGGAAGAAGGAATCAAAGAAGGGGAGCGAAAAGGGAGACTTTCGATTATCAGTCAGTTATTAGCGGCAGGAAAGGAGGAAACTCAGATATTAAAGGTTACTCAATGCTCTGAGGAGGAACTTCTGGTTGCCGCAGGACGATAGGAAATATGTCCAGGGGCATAGGGATTGATATAGAGCGAAAGGCTCCGCAGTGAAATTGCGGGGCCTTTGGTGTTTCGGCTTAGAGTGTAAGATCTTCCACATTGATGCCCATAGAGGAGAGCTTCGCGACAACGCCTTTGAGCTGATAGTCAAGTTCGATATTCTTCTGCTCTCCGTTTGCTTTTTTTATACGTTGCAAATTCATATAAGTGTCGATCGTAATTGTGATTAATTCGTTTTCTGTCATGATATCACCTGCTTTCTGCGGAACACTTTAAAAGGACTGTTCTTTGTATAAATTATAGCAGACTGACTGGTGCGATACAAGGCAATTTCTGGGAAATCAGGCAGCCAATTAGTATTAGTGGTTACAGTTCACGGCCAATGTCATTAAGTTAAGCCGGACGCACCTGACATAATAGGAATCTCCTAAGGACGCGCTTTCGCTCAGTTCCAAACGCAGCGGTACTAAATTCGTGGAAAACCTCATTAACTACCGGCGTTTTCCAATGGCCCTCAGGAGAATCCTATCATATCAGATGCTGTGTATAGACTTAACTTAATGACATTGGTTCACGGCCTAACCGTCCGCGAACTGTAACGCATCCAGCCCATGAAAAGTCGCCTTCGGCGAGGGGCTGGATGCCTGAAACCGTAGCTTTATTGGCCGGATGCCTTGCAGCAGGGTGCAAGGCACCGTGAATAGTAACTATTAGTGAGCCGTTACGGTTTCATACCGGCGAACGGGCGGTGTGGAAGCGGCTGAAAAAATTGCCGCTTCTGCTTCTGTCTCCGCTTATTGCTGTCCTGCTTTCTGCCGGGCTGAGTGCTGTTCTGGAACTGAGAATATATCGGTATTTCGTCAGTTCCGGCGGTATTCTTGTCATGTGTACCTTATGGGTGTGCCGGACATGGCAATTCGGGTTCTGTCGGGCTCTTGCTGCCGTCTGTATGGCGAGTATCTTTCAGGTGGCCTCCGCCACCCCTGTCTTTCGGGATGCTGCAGGAAGACAACCAATTCATGGTGTCAATGGGGCTGCATCTGGGTATCAGCATCGCCGCCGCCTTGCTGCTCTACAGGCTGCGGTTTGGGAGGTGGTTTTGCCTGCTGCTGGACAACGAACCCGTGCCGTGGCGGATGGCTCTCCTTCTGTTTGCACTGGAAGCCACTATGGAAATGTTTCTTCAACTGGCAGGCGGAGTCCGGCACCGATACCTGGCGCTCTATTACCTGCTGGTGGTGATGGTTATCCTGATGGCAGGTCTGACGCAGCAGGCGGGAGCAGGGGAACTGGAGGGACTGTGCCATACGCTGTCCGCGTTGGATGCCGGGTTTGACCGACGGCTTGGGAGGAAAATCCAGGTATCCGCCCAGATCGGGAATCATTGTAAAAGGGCCGGAGCAGATTGGGCCGTTTGTGTCGCAGTGTTTGGGTGAGATACATATGCGTTTGCTTGCTGAACGTCAGGACCCGGCGGAGATGTTCACATTACGGACAGGAGAAACGGTGCGCCATGTCCCCTTGCGTGACATTCTCTTTTTTGAAACTTCCTCCATGCCCCACCACGTCTTGCTCCATACAGCCAATAGCCGGATGGACTTTTTAGGCAGTCTTAACGAACTGGAAATTCGGTTGGGAAACCGTTTTATCCGCACACACCGGGCCTATCTGGTGGCGGCGGATAAGATTGAAACGATAGATTTGAAACACAATATATTGTGGGCCGGCGGAAATTTTAACGTTCATTCAGGAAATTTGAACCACACAGCATGGATGATATGGTATGCTTACAATGCCGGACGGCAGAACGGAAATGGAGGTAAGCATATGGAGAAAGAGCGTTTTGTAGAGGTCTATAATCAGGGCATTGTGAATGTGGCAAAGGTCTTCATGGATACGGAAACCGGCGTAAACTACCTGATGGCTTCCCATAATAAAGCAAACGGCTTTGTATATTAAATTGAATAAAAGGAAGCTAAAGGGCATTTCATCTTGTACTGGGTGGATGCTCTTTTTTTGTGCAAATTTTTAGGAGGAAGGGAACATACGGAAGTTGCGGGAGTACGGCTACAATGAAGAACTGGTATACCGTATTGATGTAAGAGGACTTATCTATTGCCTGCCAGGCATATCTGTGCTAGAATATATCCACTTAAGCATGGGTATATGAAAGGAGCATTAAGATGGAAATCAGAGTTCTCCGTTATTTTCTGACTGTTGTCCGGGAAGAAAGTATTACAAAGGCATCAGAGGTTCTGCATATCACGCAGCCTACTTTGAGCCGGCAGCTATCCCAGATGGAGGAGGAAATTGGTGTTAAATTATTTGAGAGAGGTTCCCGCAAAATTAACCTGACCAATGAAGGGATTTTGCTCCGCAGGCGGGCGGAAGAAATCCTGCAGCTTGTGGACAAAACGGAAAAAGAGTTGGCAGAGCAGGATGAACAGGTGGAGGGGAAGATTTCCATTGGCTGCGGTGAAATTGCTTCGGTACAGTTACTGCCGGAATTATTCAGGACTTTTCGGGAAAAATATCCCCGCGTCAGCTTTGACATTTTCACTGCTACAGCGGATCTGGTGAAAGAGCAGATGGATAAAGGACTGCTTGACATTGGTTTGCTGCTTGAGCCCATCGATATGGAAAAGTATGATTTTATCCGTCTGGATATGAAAGAGAAGTGGGTGGTCATGATGCGTCCGGATGATGCCTTGGCAGGGAAGGAATACATAACTGCACAGGAGCTGTCAGCCTTACCATTGATCCTTCCGCGGCGTATGGGAGTGCAGAGTGAACTGGCAAGCTGGTTCGGAGATTATTATGAAAAGCTCAACGTAGTGTTTACCAGTAATCTAAGCACAAACAGTGCTGTTATGGTAAGCAATGGCCTGGCTTATTCTTTAGTGATTGAGGGCGCTGCATTCTGGGATCAGTCAAAAGTAACTTACAGGCCGCTTTATCCGGCGCTGACATCAACCAGTGTGCTTGCATGGAAACGCGGCCAGCCTTTCAGCCCGGCTGGTACAAAATTTATCAATCACATAAAATGCTTTTTGGGCATGGGTCAGCCATAAGAACCAGGTGTTTGATATACCCACAGGAAAGGCGGTCAGCCCCGGAATTCCCGGGGAGTCATGCCGGCGAAGCGCTTAAACTGTTTGGAGAAATAGGATATGTTCTGAAAGCCGCATCTTGTGGCGATATCACCGATACTCTGTCCTGTACCTGCCAGCAGCCGCTTTGCCTCCTCGATCCGCTCATAGATAATGTAGTTGGTCAGGGAGAAGCCGGTTTCACGCTTGAAAAGGTGGGACAGATAGTCGGGCGTGAGATAAACCATTGCCGCCAGGGATTCCCTGGTCAGATTTTCGTCCAGGTGGGAACGGATATAATTTTTCACGGTCGCGACGGTGGTGTCCTGCTCGGCGGAACTTACGAGGCACTCCTCGTACAGCTGCAGCGCGTCGGCGATCCACTCCTGAAGATTCTGGATCGACGAGCAGACACGGTCCACGGAAAACTGCGCGATACGTTCCCGGAAGGCGGGAAGCATTTCACTGCCGGTGGTTTCCATACAGCTGAAGAGGATCTGCAGAAAGCTGTAATAAAAATGCGTCAGAGTATCCCGGGTCGCATGACGGGAGTGCTGCAGCGAATTTAAGAACAGGTCCGTTTCGGACAATAGCCGGCTGGCCTTGCGCTGAAGCAGCAGGTCACTCCAGTCTTTAAAAGAGAAAGAAATGGAGTCGCCGGTGCTATCGGCCTGCGAAAGCTGCGCAAGATCAAATACATGATTTTCCAGAGAAACGTTTTTCCCGGCGGTGGCGATCAACTCCCGCAGCGTTGCATGGAAATCGGAAATGCCGCAGCAGTGGGCGGGAATATAGAAGTTAAAGGTATTGGGAAAACGGGGCACAAAATCCGCAAAGGTCTGGCTGCACAGAGTAAGCAGCTCTTCCCGGGAACGGCCGGTTTCCGGCAGAGGCAGGAAGTAAAACTGGCTGTCGATCCGTACCACAACCGGAATTTCTTCCTTCTTATAAAAATATTCCCGCACGATATTTTTCAGCAGAAATTCATAGAGATCTTTTTTCAGGGGTACTTTGTCCATGCCGTTGCACTGGATCAACAGAGGCAGGAAGGACAGATCTGCGACAGATGGATTCAGGTTGCGCAGATGCAGCTCCCGCGCGATATCCGACCGCTGGCTGGAGACGGCGCCTGCCGACAGGTCGAGCCAGAATAACTCCCACAGATACAGTTCGCTTTCTTTCCAGTAACCGGCCTGCAGGGTATTGAGTTTCATGCTGGCTTGATGGCGGTACTGGTCCACGGCTTTGGCGACAGCGGCCAGAAGATCCTTTTCGTCCACCGGTTTCAGAAGATAGTCTATGCTGGTCAGGCGCATGGCTTTGGAGACATACTCGAATTTGGCATAGGCGGTCAGGAAGATACAGATGGTATCAAGCCCGTTCTGCCTGATATGGTCCAGAAGCTCCAGGCCGCTTCCGCCGGGCATTTCGATATCCAGGATCATAATGGCGACAGTATGGCCGGCAAAATATTCCAGCGCCTGCGCCATGCTGTAAGCGCAGTAAATTTCATCGAAGGCAGGGCCGTTCTGTGCGATCTTCATCCGTGTGCTCTCTGCACTGTAGTATTCATCATCCACGATCAACAAATTCATAGAGGTTTCCTTTCAGCAGATCCTGAGGCTGCTTTATGTATTGTAGTCTGTTGGGCTCTTTTGTCAACAGAATGCAGGCAGGATGCCAGAATAATGTTAATTTTGGTAACAGTTCAGCCCACAATGTCATTAAGTTAAGCCGGACGCGCCTGACATGATAGGAATCTCCTAAGGACGCGCTTTCGCTCGGTTCCAAACGCAGCGGTACTAAATTCGTGGAAAACCTCATTAAGTACCGGCGTTTTCCAACGGTCCTAAGGAGAATCCTATCATATCAGACGCTGTGTATAGACTTAACTAAATGACATTGAAGGCTGAACTGTTACCAGTTCTGCGGCGGTCCTATCTGACAGACACTTGCTCTTTCGATCAGGGAGGTTCCCACTCTTATGTGCCAGCAGGGCTGGCCGGGATGTTCCATACAGCGCAGAAGGAGATGCGCGGCGGCGAGGCCGAGTTCCGGTTCGGAAGTGCGGACTGTGGTCAGCGGCGGCTCCAGGAAGGCGGAGAAAGGCATGTCATCGAATCCGATCACGGAAATATCACGGCCGGGGATGCGGCCATGATCCCTCATTGCCCGCATGAAAGCGGCGGCCAGGGAGTCGGTGTCGCAGAGAAAGGCGGTGGCTTCGGGCAGGCCGTGTTCCAGCCAGGTATGGAGATATTGCAGCATATTCTCCGGCTCAAGGACAGAGGGTTCCCGGCTGATGTCAAGGAATTCGCCCGGCGCAAGGCCGTGGCGGTACAGCTCACATTCCCAGGCACGCTGGCGTTCCTCACCGGCGGTCATGACCAGAGAGCGCAGATAACCGATACGGGAATGTCCGCGGCTTAGCAGATGCAGGAGCGCCGCCCGGATACCGGCATGATTGTCATGGGAGACGATATTGGCCGGGAAGTGTTCCGGTGAAATGCCGGATACTACAAAGGGAAGGCCGGCCGCCTGATACTGCGCCAGCTGCTCGGCCGTGGAGGCACCGCCCAGCACAATGCCGCCGTCCGCCGGCGGACGGGAGAGGTAACCGGGATCGGCGGGGGCAAAAGGCCCGGAGACCTGATACCCCCGCCCGGTCAGTTCCCTGGAGGCAGACTCCAGAAACTGGTTGTAATATAAGGAATCTTCCGGGACATGAAAGCAGTCCCGGTAGGTGAGGTCGATGATCTCGATCAGGCCCTTGGAATCCGGCGTGCTGAGCCGGCCCATATCGTAGCCCTGTCTGTGCGCTTCTTCCAGAATGCGCCTGCGTGTCTCTTCGGATATACCGGACTTTCCCCGCAGCGCTACGGAGACGGAAGCGGTGCTCACGCCCAGCAGATCGGCCAGTTCTCTCATGGATATTCCTGCCATATGAAATCTCCTCCACATCGTTGTCTGTTATGCTGCCTGCAGTACCAGCATCCAGTCTCCGCCCTGTGTCCGGCCCGGACAGTCCAGCCAGCCGTCGGCAGGGATAAGGGATGCTTCCAGAGATTCCCTCCGGCCGGTTCTTGGATCGAACCATTCGGCATGGAAGGCTTCGGCATGCGGCACTTCGATCCGGCATCCGCCTCTGGTATGTTCATTATAATAAATCAGAATATGCTTCCGGTCAATATCCGCGGTGGCAAGCGGGCTGAACATATCCAGGCCTGTCAGGATGCCGAAGGGAGAAACGGAAGAGGCGGGGATGGGCTGCAGTGTTTCAAAGTGTTCCTCCTCATAGAGACGTCTCATATAGCCCATCTGTTCGGCGCCGATACCGTCGATGGATTCATGCCACGGAATGCCGAAGCGGTTGAAGACATTGAAGGGGTCGGGCGTCTTCGGCTTTTCCCATACATTGTCCCAGATACCCTGGGCGCCGTAGGTGTAACCGCAGGCGCCGGACTGCATGGCGGTATAGGCCACCCGGCGCACCATATCGGCGGTGCAGAGCCTGGAGCCGTTCTCCTCCAGCGTGGAGCAGAATTCATACAGACTCTCTCCCTCGACGAAGGGCTTGTCCGGGTGGGTGTTCCGGTATTCATGATAGTATGCCACACTGACGGGAAAGTCCCCGTGTCCCGCCTGGTTCAGGGTGAAGTCGTACCAGTCCTCGTCATAATAGTAGTCGGAGAAAGGCCGGTGATTGTCATAGTGGGCAGTTTGAAGGGTGTGATAGCCGTCGATCTCCTCCACATAGAGGGCAACCTTGCGCCAGTCATCGATGAAGCGTGAACGCATGGGCTCCGGGGCGTATCCGGCCACTTCGCCGGCGAGGGTCCATACGATGGGGAGGGCGCCGTACCGGGCTACGATATACCGGGCCAGGTTCTTCCAGAGAGGGATCTTGTCGAGGATGGATCTAAACCAGGCGAAGCCGACAGCGTTAACCAGACCGCAGTCCGCCAGATAATACATACGCCGGTCCAACTCCTGCTGATAGAAGGCCACATTGGGCAGCGTGCCTTCCTGTCCCTCGGCCCAGTAAGGGGACGGAATGCCGTCACGGCCGGAATCTGCCCTCAGGTTCGTCTGATAGACGGTAAAGCCCTGCCGTACGCGGCGGTCTGCCATACCCCGGAACATACTGGACATGGCAGGATGGTTGGATTCTTCCCAGCGTTCACCGTAGGCGAACGCCCAATGGGTATCGCCCAGCCAGAAGAAAGGGGTGCCGTCCTGATAGGTGAGATGGGAGCGGGCCGCCTTTAAGAAACCGTGGCGGTAGATCGCCAGATTGCCGTCATAGGCTTCGCAGTACAGCTGCCCGGTCCTGCCGTTTAAGCCGGTCTCCTCCGGGGCGTCGATGCGCCAGCTCCATGTACCTGCGGCGGTGGGGGCAAAGGCGAACTTATAGCTGCGTCCGCCGTCCCAGTAGGCTTCTCTGGCGATCTTCTGACCGTCAGGCCCTGTGAACACTGCCCGGATGCTGACATCCAGAAAAGGGTTCGGATAATCGCAGGCTGTCTCATACGGGAGAATCACCTGTCGCCAGGTGGGTGTCGTGATCGTTTTGCTCATAGTTTTGTCCTCCGTTTGTTTTTTCTTTTCTGACACTTTTTGTTAGCTTTGTTAGGCTGCGAAATGACTTGCCGCTACCTTTTGCGGCGGCGCTGTGCTGCAAGACAGATGAGTGCGGCAATGCTGTTAGCAGCGTCAAGTGAGGCTGACATGGAAATTTAAACAGTGAAACATATAAGATTGATTGAAGTGTATCATACAACGGCTTGGACAGTCAATATTGTTAGCCTAATAAACAATAATAATTAGCCTAATGTAATTGACACAAAAATCGGCCGAGACTATAATTAGGACAGTCCGGCGTATGCAAAGACAGCAGCACAGGGCTGGTAACGGAGAGGTTATGCATGAGAAAAAGGAGGATACGGGTATGATCACAAAAATGTGCCTTGTGCCGGTCGCAGAGGGAGAGCACCCTTTTGCATCGGCAGCGGAAAAATGTTGTTTTGACAAGATCGGTTATGTGGAAGACGAGTATTTCATGAGCGGTACGGCGAATGTCTATGACGAGGATGCGTTTCAGAATCCACGCATAGCCATACCGGATGTACCGTACACCACCAGGCTGTTGGTGCGCCGCCCGGCGGATAAGAAGCGCTTCAGCGGTAATATCGTGATCGAGGTATTAAACGCCACAGCCATGATCGACATCGACAGGATGTGGGTGGATACCTGGCGTTTTTTTACGAGGAACGGGGATATTTATATCGGCATCACCAGTAAGGGACAGGTGGTGGATGCGCTGAAGCGGTTCAACAAAGAAAGATATGCTAAGATTAATTGGGATAACCCGGACAAGAGCAGGACGCCGATCGAGTCGATCAAGGACAATCCCATGCTTTTCATGGAGGAATACGAGAGCGGCCTGTTCTGGGATATGCTGATCGACCTGGCAAGGCTTCTGCGGGAAGCGGGGGAGCGTAATCCGCTGGCGGATTATGGCCCGGCGCATCTGTTCCTGACCGGATGGTCTCAGTCCGGCGGCTATATTGCAAGAATCCTGCATTCCTTCGCTTATCAGCCGGGGATCGAGAAGGACGGCCCGCTGTTTGACGGGTATCTGCTGGCAGGCTGCGGTGTGTCGGATGCGCCGATGAATGCCTACAGCTCCGCTTTCCGGTTCGGCCAGGGCTGTATTCCGCAGGGCAGCATCCTGGGCGGAAAGGAGCCGGTAATTGCCGTCAATACGGAGAGCGAGAACAGGTATGCGTTCTGGTACGGTGATTTTGACGAGCCGGAATTCAAATTCCGTACCTGGCAGATTCCGGCTTCCAGCCATGACACGGCCTATAACCTGATCGAGTACTATGAGGGTTACCAGCGGGAGGATCTGAACAGGCTGGGCTTCACCAATGTTTGGGAGGGCTGTGAGGGAGAGCCTATGGACTGTCCTTACGAGCCGATCTTCCATGCGGCTTTCTATCACCTGTACAATTGGGCGATCCACGGGATTCCGGCGCCTCATGCGCCGAAGATCCGGACCAGGATCGTACGGAAAGAAGAGGCTTCCTGGGGATTCTTCGGAAACTGGGTGGAGAACCGTACGGATGCGCTGGGCAATGCGCTTGGCGGTATCCGTCATCCGGCCGTGGATTGTGCCACCGGAACCTACTGCTCTTTCAGCCGGAGGGAAGACGGCACGATCCAGGAGATGTTCGGGAATGTGATGCCTTTTTCGACGGAAAAGCTGACGGCGCTCTACGGCGATCTGGAGCATTACCGCAGACTGGCGGAAGAGAGCGCGGACAGAGCCGTTGCGGAAGGGTATGTGCTGCGGGAAGACAGAGACTGGCTGGTAGAAAGGGTAGTGGCTGCGGCAGCAAGAAGGGGTCTTCACTGATCTTATAATAAATCCGCCCAGAACCGGGGATGCCGGGAGAGGGCGGATTTTCTACGGCAGAGATCATTTCGGGGTTTTCTTTTGGGCAGCCAGCCATTCCAGAATGGTTACGGGCCTGCCGTCTATGGTTACGGGGGTTTTGTCATAATCCAGCCGGCATGCATTGTTCAGCATAGGGATCCAGGACCAGTGGCCCATGTACTCGAAGGGTGTGCCGTCCTCTGCCTGATATAAGCCGGTGGTGTCTGTCACTTTATCCCAGAGTGTGAGATGGGCGTTCGTGTTTCCTGCCTCCTTCAGCCGCTTGTAGGTAGGGATCGCGAAATCTTCCGGGATCACGAGCGTATCGGTCTTAGCCTGGGTGAACCAGATCGGCAGGTGTGCAATACTGCGGATCGCTTCCTCCGAAATGCAGGTATCGGCCAGTGCCTCACATACCGGGAAAGCAGCGGCATATCGCTTCGGGGTATGCAGGATCAGCTTCATGGTCATGAAGCCGCCGTTGGAGCAGCCGCCCAGATAGATCCTGTCCTGGTCAACTGACGGGTGCGTCTGCGCAAAGTCTGTGATCAATGCATCCAGCGCATCCACATAGATCGAGTTGCCGCTCAGGGAAATCTCGCCGTCACCGTCATCCATCCAGTAAGTAGGAGATTGGGGCGCCAGGAGAAACGCTCCGCCGAAGATGCTCTGTATTCCGGGGGAGAGCAGATTGACAACTTTGTTTCCGGTGGCGGCTATGGCAGGTTCCAGCCCGCCTTCTCCCGCGCCGTGCAGCCAGATGATCAGCGGGTACTTCTTGCCGTCGGCTGCTTCCGGTTCATAATAGACGTAGGAAAGCGGCGTGTCAGGATGAGCGAAAGAGGCAGTCTGCAGCAGATCTCCGTATACGGTGCGGTTGCCGTCGTTCTTATCAAAGACCATGCCTTCCAGAACGCCGCCGTCCGTCCGGATCGGTTCTTTCTGCGTGATGGTATATGCCACGTTGACGGATACGTTATAGCGGCCGTCGAAACGGATCGTGGAGCCCAGACCCTGCATGGGATGGCAGTACATCTCCAGCGTCAGGTGCGTGCCGGACTGTGCCGGATTGCCATTGGCGTCTGACAGGTAGAGTCCTGTAACCGTACGTATCCCGTGCATGGAGTCATCAGGCTTTGCACCCATGAACTGGGGCCAGACGAAATCCTCGCCCTGCGTGGAAGTCCTGGTGACTTCTACTTCGAACTGTGCGGGAGACAGCCTGGCGCCGGCCAGTTCACAGCCGGTGTCAAGAATGACCTTACTGATGTGCGGACCGAAATCAAAAACCTCGGTGATGGTAGCGTAATGTTTGCTCATATATGGTAGAACCTCCTCTCGTATTTCCTATTAGTATAGCGAATAAGACAGAGGAAAAACAGAAGGATTCAGGGAACTATTAGTACGATATGGAGGTAATCGGCCCGCACCGAAGAAGAAAACGTCAAAAAGTGTCCAGACATCCGGCACGGGAGCGGACCGCGGCGGAGGTGGCGGGGCAAAAGACAGGAATGTGTCATTTTGACGCAGGATAGTTATTTTTTCAAGGGGGGGGGTAAGTTATAATGATCACACAAACATAAGTTGCGGCCGCAGCTTCATAATATGAAAAATCAAACTGGAGGAGACGGAGTATGAAAAAGAAGATGGTAGCAATGCTGATGGCTTCTGTTATGGCACTGTCGTTATGTGCCTGCGGCGGAAGCGGAGGCGGAGACGCAGCGCAGTCCGGCGGAGACGGAGGTGCGGAAACAGCCGGCGGCGACAGTGCGGCGGACAACGGAGGCGCATCCGGCGAGATCACGAAGCTGATCGTGGCTTTCCCGACCTGGACAGGGGCGCCTGCGGATACACAGAAGATCCAGGAGGCCATGAACGATATTACCAGGGATAAGCTGGGGATTGAGATTGAGCTTCAGATCTCGGATTATGGATCCTTCAACCAGAGCATGACGTTGGCATTATCCGGCGGTGAGCAGGTGGATATCGTTTCCACGCTTGGCTTTACGTATGCAAATGCGGTACAGCAGGGATATTTGACGGATCTGGAAGAGAACGGTCTGCTGTCAACATATGGATCCGGTATTGTGGATGTGATGGGACAGGATAATATCGATGCCTGCCGTGTGGGCGGCGTATTGTACGGTCTTCCGAATAACAGAGATATGGCGCAGGGACGCGGCTGTGCGGCTGTGGCCACAGAATATCTGGAGGGGATCGGTTATGACCTGAGCGGCGATTCGGAGATCGTCCGGATCTCTGTGGATGAGTTGAACGATATCTATGCACAGCTGCATGAGAAGTATCCGGACAAGGAAGTTTATCGTCCGAGCACCAGTTCCATGTCTCAGTTCTCTAATGTCGACTCTCTGGGCGGCAGTGCGTTCGGTGTGTTGCTGGATAACGGTAAGGAACTGAAAGTAGAGAATCTGTTTACCAGTGATTTCTATAAGAACTATTGCGGACGTATCTATGACTATAACCAGAAGGGATATATCAGCCAGGATGCGGCTACCGATACGACGGCGGCTACCGAGCTTGTGAAAGCGGGAACACTGATGAGCTATACCACAGGGGGAAAACCGGGAAGCAAGGCGCAGGAGACCAATCTGTGCGGACGCGATATGACGATCTTCCAAACGATGGATAATTATGTGTCATCCACCTCTGTGGCCAGCTTCCCGTGGTGTATTCCGATCACTGCCGCAAATCCGGAAGCTTCTATGAAGTATCTGAATGAGTTATACACCAATGAGGAACTGGCGAATGTTCTGGCCTGGGGGATCGAAGGCGAACACTATCAGGTAGGCGAAGACGGTCTGGCTGACTTTGCAGACGGTGTGGACGCTTCCACTTCCGGCTGGAACCATTCCATGGGATGGCTGATGCCGAATCAGTTTATTACCCATGTCTGGGTAGGGAATTCACCTACTTTGTGGGATGAGATCCAGGAATTTAACGAGACTGCAGTCGTATCCGCAGCCAGCGGCTTTACGTTTGACACTACCAATGTGGCGAATGAAGTGACAGCGGTACAGAACGTGTACAATGAATATCAGGCCAGTGTAGAATATGGCTTCGTGGATCCGGAGACAGGCATTGCGGAGATGAATGAGAAGATGATGTCCGCAGGACTGCAGAAGATCATCGATGAGAAGCAGGCACAGCTTGACGCGTGGGCTGCTACGAAATAATCAGACGGCTGATTGTTTTACAACAGGAACAGGCCGGGGCAGGAAAAGTGGGATAGCGCGTTTTCCCGACCCCGGCATTTCTATACTCTGAAAGCGGATGTTTTCAGGTATCTGTCGAAAAGTGGAAAGGAGATTTGGGGATATGTCAAGAGCGAAGACAGCGTCCGTGGCAGGCGGGGGAGCGAAAAAGATGACGCTGAAAAGATTCAAACGTTATATACCGATCTATTGTCTCATGCTCCCGGGACTGCTCTATCTGTTTATCAACAATTATATGCCGCTTCCGGGCCTCTCGGTGGCTTTTAAGCAGTATAATGCAGGAAAAGGGATCTACAAGAGCCCATGGATCGGGCTGAAGAACTTTACCTATTTATTTACGACGGACGATGCATGGGTGATCACCAGAAATACGATCGGCTATAACCTGGCGTTCATCGTAGTCAATACGGTGATGGCGATCCTGGTTGCGATTATTTTAAGTGAACTTACCGGAAAGGTCAAGAAATTCTATCAAAGCGCGATCCTGCTGCCGAACCTGATCTCGTCGGTTATCATCGGCTATCTCGTATTTGCATTTTTCAGCGTGGAGAACGGTTTTATTAATAACAGTATCCTGAAACTGTTTGGCAAAGAGGCGGTGAGCTGGTATTCGGAGGCAAAGTACTGGCCCTTTATCCTGATCTTTGTGAGTGCGTGGAAGACGGTGGGATACAACTGCATCATTTATCTTGCAACGTTGATGGGATTTGACCGTTCCTTCTATGAATCGGCACAGATAGACGGGGCGACCAAGTGGCAGCAGATCAAGTATATCACACTGCCGCTTCTGAAGCCTACGATCATCATGCTGACGCTGATGGCGATCGGAAGGATATTCTATTCGGACTTTGGCTTATTCTATCAGGTGCCGATGAACCAGGGCGCCCTGTATTCTACCACGAATACCATCGATACCTATGTATACAGAGGACTGCTCCAGATGGGCAATATCTCCATGTCGGCGGCAGCGGGTGTTTACCAGTCCGTGGTAGGCTTTATCCTCGTATTGGCAGCGAATCTGATAGTGAGACGGATCGACAAAGACAGTGCATTGATATAGGAGGGGATTATGAAGACGCGTGAAGATAAGATTTTTAATTGTATTGGGCATATTGTAATGATTCTGCTGTCACTCATGGCACTTGTCCCGATCATTCTGATGTTTATTTCGTCTCTTACGGATAATGCGGCACTGATCCAGAACGGCTACTCCTTTCTGCCGGAAAAGTGGAGTACCTATGCCTATGAATGGGTGTTCACTTCCAACAGTTCCACGATTCTGAGAGCTTACGGGATTTCCATTATATTGACAACAGTCGGAACGACCTGCAGTGTATTGATCACGATGTGCCTTGCCTACGGATTATCCAAGAGAGATCTTCCGGGGCGGCAGGTGCTTACTTTCCTGGTATTCTTTACCATGCTGTTCAATGGCGGCCTTGTGCCGACATATATCAACTACACGACGGTATTCCATATCAAAGAGACTTTTTGGGGGCTGCTGATCCCGTCGCTGCTGATGAATGCGTTTAATGTGCTTCTCATGAAGAGTTATTTCATGACGGGGGTTCCGGAGGAGATCCTGGAAGCGGCCTACATAGACGGAGCCAGTGAGATCACGACGATGTGGAAGATCGCGGTTCCGCTTTCCAAACCGATCATTACGACCATTGCGATGTTTGCTGGAATCGCGTATTGGAACGACTGGAACAACGGCTATATCTATCTGGTGAAGAGAACGGACCTGTTCAGCATCCAGAACCTGCTGAACCGATTGATGCAGAATATCCAGGCTTTGACTACAAACGCTTCCAATGTTGGGAATGCCGGAGAGGGCCTGGCACAGATCCCGTCGGCAACGGTACGTATGGCGATGGCGGCCATGGGCATCATTCCGATCATTATCATCTATCCTTTCATACAGAAGAACTTTGTCAAAGGTATCACGCTGGGTGGTGTAAAGGGATGATCCCGTTGTGAATAAATAAATAGAACACAGAAAAGCCCCGGATCCGTCTTACAAAGAGATGGATCCGGGCTTGTTTTTAAGCCCGTGCGGAAGAAGGGACGGCGGTCTGCAGACAGAATGTGTGCGGTGCCATGCCGGCGTGTCTTTCATCTGTCGGCTTCTTTCACAGGGGACTTTTGTTCTATGGGAAGAAACGGCAGGTCGATATCGATCTGTGCGCCTGCATCCGGATGGTTGGAGAAGGAGACTTTGGGGTCATGGAATACATGCCGTGCCCGCAGGATCACGTTTGTGATCCCGATGTGGTAGTCTTCTGACTCCAGGTAGGCGTCGATATTTTGAAGCTCTGCCAGAATGTCCGGGGAAAAGCCTTTTCCGGAGTCCCAGACGCGGATATGGATCCGTTTCCGGTCTTCCCTGGGTTCAGGAGAAATCTCTATATGGATCTCGAGAAGCTGCCCCATCACAACCTCATATTTGATGGTGTTCTCTACAAAGTTCAGGATCAGGAGCGGCACCACGGAAGCCTGCAGCAGCCCGTCCGGGCAGTCCAGCGAGAGGGCGAGGCAATTCGGGTAGCGGATGCCGGACAGTTCGATGTAATTCCTTACCAGTTCCAATTCCTCTCCAAGAGTGACTGTCTGACCGGAGGAGAGGGTGTAGCGCAGATGCTGGCTTAGATCCCGCAGCATCTTCCGGGCAAGTTCGGGATGGTCGGTTTCCGTAAGCTGGTAAGCCGTATTCAGGCAGTTGATCAGAAAGTGGGGTGTGATCTGCTGCTTCAGAAACTGGGCTTCCAGATTCTGCGCCCGCAGTTTCCTCTCATATACGTCAATCTTTAAATCTTTGATCTCACAGACCATGTCATTGAAGGCGGAGGTCATGTTTTGAAACTCGTCCAAATGCCCTTTGTCCACTACATGGGTTTCCAGATTGCCTGCCCGCAGACGGCTGATACCGGCAGTCAGGTCGGACACAGGCCGCAGGATCCATTGATTCAGCATGAGAAACAGCAGGATCCAGATGATGAGAAGACTGAAAAAGACGATGGCGAGGACTGTATACAGAGAAGTATTGGCATTTGTAATGTCGGCGTAGGGGATCAGTAGCGTGAGGTAACACTCCCCGCTTTCCAGCCTGCGGGATACGGCAAACATTTTCTCCCCGTCGATCAGTTCGGCGGCATAGGGAGCTTCCTTTTGCTGCTCGGGAGGCGTGATGGAAAGAGCAGGCTGCAGGCTGCCGTCCTCCCCGGAGAAGACGAGTGAGGAACGGTCTTCTTCTCCCACAAGAGAATCCAGCATCGTGTCCAGGCTGACCCAGGCTCCTACGTAGGCATGGTCGATGTATAAGATTCGGAGCAGATAGTAAGACTCTTCCGAGCGGAACAGATTCCAGGAGAAGAAGTCGGAGTCTTCTTCTGCGATGGTCTCGAGAATGATCTGGCGGATCGGCAGTTCGCTGGCCTGTCCGCTCTGGGTGATCAGGCGCTCATGGGTTGGCAGATAGCAGAAGAATCCGTTGGCGGTATAAATATTCATGGCGGTTCCGAAATCTGTCTTCAACTGTGACAGAGCCTTAAACCAGTCAGTCGTATTGCCGTCCGTGTATTTCAAGGTGAAAAGAGCAGTGTTGCTCAGGGCAGATGTGTACAGCCAGGTTTCTGTCCGGTCCAGTGTGTCATCCAGATGCTGCTGGTACAGGATCAGGGCATTCTCCGTATTGCGGTAAACATTCCGGCGCAGGAGGGAGAAGGCGGAGAAATTGTTATAGCATACAAGGGTGCTGAACAGCAGGATCAATACCATAAGAAGCAGAAAAATACGGAAACGCAGAGAATGCGGGTGTAAATGTACCTGTACAGATTTCATGGGCTTACCTCTTCGTATAAACAGTGATAATATCGGATGCTACTATTATAAACGAAGATAAGACTTCAATAACAGAACAAAGCTGTTCATTTTTGACAGAAATGTGTTGCCCTGCAGTCTTTACCGATCCATTCCCTGGCCCTTCTCCAGACGCTCCTTATAAAGTGCAGGATCCTTTTTCATACAGAACATGGTGGCAAAGGCATCAAGAACCATTGCTTCCTTATTGCAGTCAGTTGTATTCTTTCCGGTATCCTGTACCAGATTATAGCGCTTCATCTGCCATACATAAAGATCTGTCAGAGAATATCCCTCACAAACTACCTCATCCAACAGGATATGATGATCCAGATAATACATCCATTCCTTCATCATGTCTTTATCTGAAAGCAGTGATTCCCAGAGGTTGGCAACGAATTCTTCAGTTTTTCCTGCATAGCGGGCCAGTGCCTGCATTCCTTCATAAGCCTTGATCCGCCTTGCATCATATATGATTCCGTTCATGGTAATGCCTTCTTTCTGTAATGTGAGTATATTTTGTCATGAACTTTCGCCTTCCCTGTCACGGAATCTGCCCATTCCAAGCCGCCTGCGGCGAAGGGCAGATTCCCTTCAGGCCCAATTTACATGTTTTATAGTAAACGACATAACAAACTTTGCATCAAATGCAAAGTTTTTGCAGTAAATGCAAAGCTTTGTGCTGAAGCAATGTCATTTAGTCAAGTCTATACACAGCGTCTGATATGATAGGATTCTCCTTAGGAGATTCCTATCATGTCAGGCGCGTCCGGCTTAACTTAATGACATTGTGTGCTGAACTGTTACAAAGAGTTTACATATTGTTTGCACCGGAAGAACGGCTGACCGCAAGAAGCTTCTGGCGCATTTCGTCTTCGATCCGGACAAGCTCGGCTTCTGCGTTCCGGCGCTTCGTGCGTCCCTCTTCCTGGATTTTCATGACTTCATCCAGTGTGCTGATCAGTGTCTGGTTGGTGGCGGTGAGGGTTTCGATATCTACAATACCCCGTTCGCTTTCACGTGCAGTCTCAATGGTGGCGGTTTTGAGCGCCTCAGCGTTTTTCTTGAGGAGCGCATTGGTCATATCCGTCACTTCCTTCTGTGCCTTGGCGGCCTGGCTGGAGTGGTCAAGGCCGATGGCGATCACCATCTGGCTCTTCCAGAGAGGAATGGTATTCACAAGAGTGGACTGTATCTTCTCCGACATGGCGGTATCGTTGCTCTGGATCAGACGGATCTGCGGAGCCATCTGCATGGAGATGGTTCTGGTCAGTTCAAGATCGTAGATCTTCTTCTCGAAACGTTCACACATGGCGGCATAATCGTTGGCGGCCTGTGTATCCTCCGGAAGAGAGCTTTGCTCCGCTTTGTTCAGGAGAGCCGCCAGTTCTACGGTTCTGGCCTGCTGCAGCTTCTGCTTGCCGGCGAGAATGTACATGGACAGTTCCCTGAAATAATTGAGATTCAGATCATACATCTTGTCCAGCATGGCGGCATCCTTGAGAAGCGTCACCTGATGGTCTTCCATAACCCGGCAGATCTTGTTGATATTGGCTTCCGCCTTATCGTATTTGATCTTCATGCTTTCCAGCTTATTGCTGCCTTTTTTGAAAAATCCGAATAAGCCCTTGTCTTCTTCCTCGCCGAAATCCTTAAGTTCCGTGACTACGTCAGCCAGCATTTGGCCGATCTCACCCATATCCTTGGTACGCACATTGCTTAAGGCGCTTTCGGAGAAATCGGCTATTTTCTTCTGGCTGCCTGCGCCGTACTGCATCACCATCTGCGTGTTGGTGATATCGATCTGGGCGGCGAAATCGTCCACCATTTTCTGCTCTTCAGGCGTTAGCACCACATCAGGGATTTTGGGTGTTTCCTCCTTAACGGGTACCGGGACACTTTCCGCGATTTCCGTCTGTTCGAAGGGAGCCAGCGTCAGAGAAGGCGCTTCCTTTAACATTTCATCCAGATTGTTGCTCATTTCAGTTTCCTCCATATATCAGTCTTCTTAATTTGTTTTGTTTCCCATTTCATTCATCAGGCCTTCACGGGCAAGCATAGTCTTCAATACCTGTGCGTCGGTGGTGGCATCCAGCACCGCATCCTGAAACAGGTTGTTCAGAAGTTCGGTGAATGCCTGATTGATGGTATCCAGCGTGTTCTCGATCTCGGCCTTGGCGGCGATGATGTCATCGCCCGGGACGCTCACCCGGTCGAATTCTTCGTAGGCTTCCACCAGCTTCAGGGTGGTTGGAAGATAATAGTTCATCAGCTTATGCATCCGGTGCATCTGCTCAGGGTGTTCCCTGACGCTGTCAAAGAGACTCTTCAGCAAATTTTCCAGACGGAAGAGCTTGGCAGAGATTACTTCGCCGGGGATCTTGTCGTTCAGGAGCCGGAGTTTGCGGATGCATTCCATTCCTTCCGCAATCATGGCATTCAGTTCTGGTTCTTGTTCCGAAAGTTCAGGTGTCTGTCCGGATTTTGTCTCTGGTTCTGCTGCATTCTGCATTTCCTTACCAGCGGCGAGTCTTTGGCTTTCTTCCTCGCGAAGTTTCCGGTTGTTCTCTGTTTCCAGATACTGGCGGTAGATTCCGTCGTTGAGCATGAAGCAGGTTTTCTGCTCGTCCAGGTGGCCCTCGGGAAACATGCCCAGACTCAGCATTTTCTGCAGATCCTTGATCACGCGGCGGTTTTTTCGTCCGGTGCTTCTGGCCAGCTGTTCGATCTCGCCGTACAGATTGCGGCCGCACAGGACGGCGTAACGTTGTGCCAGCTTAAGGCGTCTGTGCTGTCCGATTCCCAGCCGGATCATTCCCGAAAACAGTGCGAGAAAGAGGACATTAGTGATCCATTCTGCTGTGCCGGTAGGGCCTGACGCTATCGTGTAGACGAAGTGATAGAAAGTAAACACTGAGGTCAAACCCAGACCGATTCCACCGAATACTTTATACAGTACGCCGGATACATTCCCTATCTTTTTGAACGGAAAGGGAAAGGCAGTACTGGGTAACTGCTGGTTCGGGACTGTCTGCGGCAGATTTTGGTAAGGGTTATTCTGTCGCTGTGTGCTGCCTGAATTCCCGTATATCTGCTGCGCTTGTCTGCGGGCCTGTTCCTGTCTGGTCTGTTTTGCCTGTTCGCGCGCCTGCCTTACGTGTTCATGGACTTGTCTTGCCTGTTGTTTCGCCTGACGTCTGGTCTGTTCCTGTGTCTGCCTCGGAGCCTGCTGCCAGTCAGACGTTTGCCCGGTTTGCTGCCAGGCTTGCCCTGTCTGTCCCCCTGTCTGCTGCCCTGTCTGTTCCTTTGCCTGCCGGGATTGATCATAGTTCTGCTGCCGCGCCTGCTTATTATATTGGTAAGAAGAATGGCCTGTCCCATGATCTTCCCCGTCGTAATCCATAAATGAGATATGTTTCCCGACTTCATTTAAGACAGCGGTCACGCTCTGGGAGACCAGTCTGTTCAGATCGTTATAGTTCCCGCTCTGCAGGGCGTCCGACAGGGCATCCTTGATCTGTTCTCCCATGCTTTGCTCGCTCTGATTGTCCTTCATATTATTCCCCATTTCTGCGTATGTTCTATTGCGCTGATCCATACCATGGATCAGAGTTTGTGTCAAGTATGTGTGGACATAAATCCTGCGTGTGAAAAATCTTCCGCATATGATATTTCACACGATTAAACCTCACCGTGTATGCACTGCCTGTAAAAATCTCTATTTACTATTATCACACATTGGACGCCGCTTCGCAATAAATTTCATTACGGTTTGCGGCATATGGATAACAGGCCGGCTTTGGGCTTTGCATATGCAGGCCTTGCCATTTTTCCGGCAACTGCATAGAATAAGAACGCTTTATGGAAAAGCAGTAAAACATATACAAGAAACCTTATTTTCAATGGCACAAGCAAAATAAATACGGAGAGCTGCCCATAGGGCAGCTTCTTTTTGGGATTCCCATCGTACCATTACCAGAATGCAACCTGATTATGGATACAGAATATGAACTGAAAATAGATATATAAAACTGGAAAAACACTCAGTACCGTAAAGAGAGTCATGGAATCTTTGCAGAAAAAGGAATATATCCGCAGAGTGGATGGAAAGAGGTACGGTAAATAGGAAGTGCCGGTATATCGAACATGAAAAACAGAGCCGGAAAACTTGGAGTTTCCGACTCATCTTAACTGTTTTGAGACAAAGAGGAAAAGTATATTTTTCCCAGGATTCTTCTACAGGTCAAATCCGAAATACGCCACGGCATTGTTGTAGCAGATTCCCTTCACGATCCGTTCCAGAGCCTTTTCATCATAAGGATATTCGCCGTTCTCCACCCATCCGCCGATCAGGTCGCAGAGAATGCGGCGGAAGTATTCGTGTCTGGTGTAGGAAAGGAAACTTCTGGAATCGGTGAGCATACCCACGAAATTGCTGAGCATGCCTAAGTTGGCCAGTGACGTCATCTGTTCGGCCATGCCAACCTTATGGTCGTTGAACCACCACGCGGAGCCGTGCTGCAGCTTGCCGACAGCGGAAGAGTCCTGGAAACAGCCGGTCACAGTGCCGATCACAGCATTGTCGTTCGGGTTCAAGGAATAAAGGATTGTCTTCGGAAGCTTATCTGCCGTCACCAGATTGTTGAGGAAATCTGTAAGCTGGTCTGCAGGCGCGTAATTGTTGATACAGTCATAGCCGGTATCGGGGCCGAGCTTTGCGAACATTGCGCCGTTGTTATTGCGCTTGCAGCCGTAGTGAAGCTGCATAACCCAGTTCAGACGGTGATATTCGCCTGCCAGGAAGAGAATAAATGCAGTCTTATATTTGGCGATTTCCGTAAAGGTCAGAGAGTCGCCGGACAGACCTTTCTGGAAAACAGCCTCGATCTCTGCATCGGAAGCGGGTACATACATGACATAATCCAGACCATGGTCGGACACGCGGCATCCTCTCTGATTGAAATAATCCATGCGGTTTGCGATTGCCTTTTTCAGGTCATCAAAGGTTTTGAGGCAGATACCGCTTACTGCTTCCAGCTTTTTGATATAATCGGCGAAGATGGGAGCTTCCACATTAATGGCTTTGTCCGGACGCCATGCCGGAAGAACCTGAACGTCGAAAGAGTCATCTGCCTTGATTTTCTCATGCCATTCCAGAGTGTCCACCGGGTCATCCGTCGTGCAGATCAGGGTAACGCCCGACTGTTTGATCAGGCCGCGGACACTCATCTGTGGTGTTTTGAGTTTCTCATTACAGAGCTGCCATACTTCTTCCGCGGTTTCGCCGCTTAAATGTCCTTCATAGCCGAAATATCTCTTCAATTCCAGATGGGACCAGTGATATAACGGGTTCCCGATCAGCTTTTCAAGGGTTTCGGCCCATTTCTGGAATTTCTCGCGGGCCGGTGCATCTCCGGTAATATAGTATTCGTCCACTCCGTTGGAGCGCATCTGGCGCCACTTATAGTGATCGCCGCCGAGCCATACCTCGGTGATATTGGAGAACTGCCTGTCTTCGGCGATCTCCTGGGGGTTGATGTGGCAGTGGTAGTCCAGAACAGGCATATCCTCCGCGTAATCGTGATAGAGTTTCTGCGCGCATTCCGTGCGCAGGAGGAAGTTTTCATCCATAAATGGTTTCATAGTGGTGTTGCTCCTTTCTTTTTTATTCTATATAGTATTTTCTGTTTATCCGAGTTTGCGGGAATCAGAAATCGGTGGTGGAGCGTCTGATCAGATGACATTTGACCATTTGTTTCTGCTTGACAGTACTTCCGCCAAGCAGTGCCATGATCGAGTCGATCGTTGTCTTGCACAGTACTTCGACTCTGTTGTCGATTGAAGTAAGTTCGGGCTCACAACAGATCGAAAGTTCGGAATTATTGTAGCCTACGACACTGATTTCTCCCGGTACGCGCATTCCGCGTGCACGGATGTATTTCAACGCGCCGACGGCAAGTTCGTCCGTGGCGGCGATCACACTGTCGAAGTTCAGGCTGCGCTGACGAAGAAGCATGTCTCTGGTGGCATAAATTGCGTTATCCGGATAGAGGATCAGCTTCTGGTTTACCGGAATGCCATGCTCCTTCAGGGCGGATTCATATCCCCTTAACTTACTCATTGCACTGTAAGAGTGGGCATTGGAGAGAAAAAGGATTTCCCGCCTGCCGGTAAAAAGTAATTCTTCTGTCACGTCGTAGACAGCCTGAAAATCATCGGCCAGCACACTGTAAATATTGCTGCCTTCCATAGAGCCATTGATCAGGAAAACCGGAAGTTTTTCGGCAACATTATGCAGATATCCGTTTTGCTCTGGCGTGTCGTATGTGTATTCGGAACCGACCATGATGAGAGCGTCGATCTGTTTCTTAAGAATCCGTTCGACAGTCTGCTGCTTGTCTTCCTCGTCATATCCGCTGCAGTACAGAATACAGTCATAACCATAGCCCTGCAGGTTCTTCTCCAGATAGGATACCGCGTTGGCCATATAGATATCAGCCACGTCAGGACAGACAATCCCTAATGTGTTCATGGAGCCAAGCCCCAGTCCCCGGGCGAAAGCGTTGGGCGTGTAGCCGTTGTCTTCCATAACCTGGCGCACTTTATCCTTGGTCCGCTCGCTGACCTTGGGGCTGTCGTTCACGACTCTTGATACTGTGGCGATAGATACGCCGGCCAATTTTGCAATGTCATAAATATTCATAATCTTAGTCCCACTTCCGCAATCCGTAACGGTTCAGATATAACAGTTCAGCCCAGGTCTTTGCATTTACTGCATAGTCCGTAACAGGGAAGCCGAAGGCTGAACCGTTACTGAAATCCATCAATTCATTTCATTCGGAGTGTAAGCGCTTACACTTAATGTAATTATAGCATTTGCAGAGAACAGTGCAATTCTTTTTTGTAGTGATAATAGCTAATGTTTAAAGAGAGAAATTATGTATAATAGAGAAAAGGCGAAAGAATTCAGAATAATATTGACTTTAAATATGGAAGAAGGTAATTTTGGTGTAAGCACTTACATTTTCAAGAACGTGTCAGTCGGGCAATTGTATTAAAAGTAGAAACAAAGGATACAGCAAGAAAGTGTGTAACAACAAAGCACATAGCTACAGAGTGTATAGCAACGAAGTATATGGCAGTCTCCGGCCGGTATATGGCACGGATCTGTGAGGCAGAGAGGGGGACTGTATTTATTATGCAGGCTTTTTTAAGAATTCATCCAGATGATAAGGTGGCAGTGGCGTTGGAACCACTGAGTGCACATAGTGAGATATCAATGGATGGAGAGGAAATCGTGTTATTGGAGGATATCCCACAGGGGCATAAATTCGCACTGTGTGATATTGGAGAAGGAGAGGAAGTAATCAAGTACGGAGCGCCGGTCGGTATTGCGAAGAGTGAGATCAGGAGAGGATCCTGGGTGCATACGCACAATATGAAGACGGGGCTGGGAGGCCTGCTTACCTACACATATGAACCGCAGACTGGCGGAATGCAGGCTCAGGAGGCTCGGACAAGTGCGGAAAATTCCCGGAAATCACAGGCAGGGCATTGTTTCCGGGGATTCCGAAGACCCGACGGAAAAGTGGGAGTCCGCAATGAGATATGGATCATTCCTACGGTGGGGTGTGTCAACAATGTGGCCGCCGCGATCGAAAAGAGAACGCAGGCTTGCGTGAAAGGTTCCGTAGAGGCGGTCACGGCTTTCGCCCACCCTTACGGCTGCTCCCAGATGGGTGAGGATCAGGAGAATACCAGACGGATCCTGGCAGACCTGATCAGGCATCCCAATGCCGGCGGCGTCCTGGTGCTGGGGCTTGGGTGCGAAAACAGCAACATAGATGTGCTGAAGGAATATATCGGGGCATATGATCCGGAGCGGGTGAAGTTTCTGGTTTCCCAGGAAGCGGAGGATGAAATAGAGAATGGCGTGAAAATAGTGGAAGCACTTACAGAGTATGCGGGACGTTTCAGCCGGACACAGATACCCTGCAGCGAATTGATCATAGGAGTGAAGTGCGGCGGTTCTGACGGGCTTTCCGGCATTACGGCCAATCCGACAGTCGGCATGTTTTCTGATCTGCTGATTGCGGGCGGCGGAACGACGATCCTCACGGAAGTGCCGGAAATGTTCGGTGCAGAGACACTTCTGATGAACCGATGTGAGAATGAAGAACTGTTTGAAAAGACGGTTGCATTGATCAATGACTTCAAGAATTATTTTACCAGCCATAACCAGACGATCTATGAGAATCCGTCTCCGGGGAACAAGAAGGGCGGGATTTCGACTCTGGAGGATAAATCCCTTGGGTGTACGCAGAAGTCCGGCTCGTCCCCTGTCAGAGGTGTACTGGCCTACGGAGAGACGGTGGAAGAGAAGGGGTTAAATCTGCTGAGTGCACCGGGGAATGATCTGGTGGCGTCTACGGCGCTTGCGGCTTCGGGAGCACACATTGTATTGTTTACCACCGGCAGGGGAACCCCCTTTGCTTCTCCGGTGCCGACGGTGAAGATTTCCAGTAATTCTCCTCTTTATGAGCATAAGAAGAACTGGATTGATTTTAACTGTGGCGATATGGTGAATGGGAAGACGCTGGAGGAATTGGGAGAAGAGCTTTTCCGGTATGTGATGGAGGTTGCCTCCGGAAGGAAAGTGAAGTCGGAGGAGAACGGGTTCCATGATATGGCGATTTTTAAGCAGGGAGTGACGCTTTAAGAGGATAAGAACGTTTTCTGAATCCGGGAGCGCAGTATATTGGAAGTGAAAGATTGTATAGGAAAAAGGAGAGGAACAGATGAAAACATTATCCTATAAAACATTAGAGGAATTAAACTACGATGGTTATCTTTTGAAAGAGGCGCCGGAGCGTGTGCTGCAGTTCGGGGAAGGGAATTTTCTCCGTGCCTTTGTGGATTACTTTATTGATGTGATGAATGAAAGGGCGGGGTTCAATTCCAAGATTGTCCTGGTGCAGCCGATTGAGGGCGGAGACAGGATACGGCAGTTTATCAATGAGCAGGAGGGGCTTTATACGCTGTTACTGCGGGGAAATGAGAACGGGCGGAAAGTGAATGATAAGAGGGTGATCTCCAGTGTCAGCCGCTGTCTGAACCCGTACAATGAATATGAGGAATATATGGCGTGCGCACAGAATCCGGATCTTCGGTTTATTGCCTGCAATACGACGGAGGCAGGGATCTGCTATGATGAGTCCTGTCAGTTTGAAGACCGGCCGGCGTCCGGCTATCCCGGAAAGCTGACGCAGTTTTTGTACGCAAGATATCAGAAATTCGGCGCAGAGGAAGGAAAAGGTTTCGTGATCCTTTCCTGTGAGTTGATCGATAATAATGGCAAAGAATTGGAGAAATGCGTGCTGCAGTATGCGAAGCAGTGGAATCTGGGAGATGATTTTACGGAATGGATCCGGAAGGAGAATATCTTCTGCTCCACGCTGGTGGACCGTATTGTGACCGGCTATCCGGCAAAGGAGGCGGATGCGATCTGCGAAGAGCTGGGGTATCGGGACAATGTGATCGATACGGGCGAGGTGTTCGGCTTCTGGGTGATCGAGGGGCCGGAGAGCCTGAAAGAGGAGCTTCCCTTCGAGAAAGCAGGGCTTCCGGTGCTGATTACGGATGACCATAAACCTTATAAGCAGCGTAAGGTGCGTATCCTGAACGGTGCGCATACCTCCATGGTATTGGGTGCATTTCTGGCCGGACAGGATATTGTCAGAGACTGTATGAAGGATGGCGTGATACGGGGATTTATGAATAAGACGGTCTATGAGGAGATTATTCCTACGCTGGACCTTCCGGAGCAGGAAGTGGCGGACTTCGCGGAAGCGGTGACCGACCGTTTCAACAATCCGTTTATCGATCATGCACTGCTTGCAATCTCGCTCAACTCCACGTCCAAATGGAAAGCGAGAGTAATGCCGTCTTTCAAAGGATATGTGGAGAAATACGGAAAACTGCCGAAATGCATTACGGCTTCCCTGGCGTTCTACATTGCATTTTACAGAGGGGTACGGCTTGACGGGGACGGATTCACCGGTCTTCGGGGTGAGGAAGAGTATGCGATTAAGGACAACCGGTTTATCCTGGAATTTTATTACGCTCACAGAGGGGATGATTCCCGTGCCATTGCGGAGGCGGTTCTTTCCAATACGGAGTTCTGGGGAGAGGATCTGACAAGGTATGATGGCCTTGTGGAGAAAGTGGCAGCAGATCTGCAGGTCATTGAAGAACAGGGGGCTTATGAGCTGATGAGACGATACCGCTAAGAACATCGCCGCAAATCCAAAACTTCTTCTGCATCTGCCCGCATTTGCATGCAGAAGAAGCTATCGCAGCGTTTCCTTGCTGGTATACCGTCCTGATAATATCGTCAATCTTCGCTCCTTCCAGGCCGGTCTCATTGATGGGAGCCGTGCGGGAGACGTTTTCGATCAGTCGGGCGGCGGTGATTTCATCCTTTCGGAAACGGTAAGGGGAGCGTGCCTCATTGACGGACCGTTAAGGCTTCAGCGGTACTTCCGCCATATACATAAGTGACGGGAAAGCATACTAACGGCGGTTTCAAGGACGTATTGTCCTGAAGAAGAAGTTCAACGCACATTTCTGCAATTTCCTGAACCGGCTGTACGATCGTAGAACATATATAATCAATGTTTCCGACAGAGCGTATGCCATCGAAACCAATGACCTGGACATCTTCAGGAACCAATGTCATTAAGTTAAGTCTATACACAGCGTCTGATATGATAGGATTCTCCTGAGGGCCATTGGAAAACGCCGGTACTTAATGAGGTTTTTCACGAATTTAGTACCGCTGCGTTTGGAACTGAGCGAAAGCGCGTCCTTAGGAGATTCCTATCATGTCAGGCGCGTCCGGCTTAACTTAATGACATTGCTTCAGGAACTCTTTGATGCAGCCTGCGTAATGTTTTAATGACGTAATATGCAAGGCTGTCCGTCACACAGAATATTCCGTCAAAAGATAATTTCCCCTCATGAATATTCTCTGCAAGAAATTTATCAAATTCTTCAAAAGGCTCTCCGTCATTTATAAGTTTCATCTCATATTTCAGCCCGAGGGAAAGACAGGCGTTTTCAAAACCGGCTCTTCGTTTATCGGGTTCATTTTCCAAAGAAGAGCCAATTCGTAAAAAAACGAGATTTTTACAGCCAAGGTCAGCCAGTTTGCTGGCGGCGAGTTGTCCGCCGGCAAAATTGTCACTGGTTACACATGGGATCTTAGGATTTATCGAACGGTCAATGGATACAAAGGATGTGCTTTCCTCAATGACCAGATTGGGATTGTAGGTCAGGCCAATAATCCCGTCCACTTTATTTTGCTGTACCATGGTGACATATTCCTGCTCCTGGCCTGAATCATAGTCGGTGGAACAGAGCAGCATCCGATATTTCCTTTTTAGCAGAGCGAGGTTAATGTGATAGACAAGCGATGCAAAAAAGGGCTCCTGTGTATTAGGAATCAGAAGGGCAATGGTATGCGTTTTATTTGCCTTGAGCCCCTGTGCATAGCTGTTGACCTGATAGTTCAGTTTTTTGATGGCATTCTCCACACAGATTTTGTAGGAATTGCCTACAGGCAGACCGTTGACGACTTTAGATACTGTTATGCCGACCAGGGAGATGGCCTGTTTTCCTTCTTTGATCTGGAAAGAAAAGAAGGACTTTATGTACAGATCAAAAAGCAGGGGAAAATACAGGTTGGTTTTGGAAGCGGCTGGGGATTGTTTACGTTTCAATCCATCAATGCGAATGCCGTGAAGAAGGCCTTTAATATCATTACGGTGGTTTTCAGGCAGGTGGAAGGCTGGTGCGACCTCTATGTGAATGGCATATTGTCTAACCGGAAACAGTTCCCGAGGCATATGCGGATAAAGTGGCCGCAGCAGGATGCTTACCTGGGAAAATACGTAGATCATACGGATTATAAAGAGAATGCCAAAGCGGGATGTTTTTACGGATTTATGAAGGGTGTATTATCATCGGAAGCGAAGCTTTATTTGAGCTGTTACTATATTTCCTCAATGAGAAGACAGCAAGTTCTGACGTAGGCAGGGGTCATATTGTATAAAAAACCGCATGTAAAGATGATTTTGTGTGATTGCACCGAAAAGAGCGGAATGCTACAATAGAAAGGTAAAGTAAGCATAACATGAATTCACTTGGACGGTGCAGGTATGAGCAATAACAATATGCAGTATGAAAAAGGGCTTCAGATCATTGAATTCTGGAACGGATTATTTTTCAGTATCCGTCAGATTGATAATGAATCTACCCGTGATCAGAACAACAGGATCACCGATGTGCTGGAGCATTGGCATCCGGAAGTGGAGATCATATATACGTTTTTGGGACATGCGCAGCACTATATTGACGGACAGGTTTATACCGCATATCCCGGCAGTCTGTTTGTGATCAATTCCCAGAGCATACACAAGGTGGTTTCCGATCCGGAGGCCTTTGAATCTGCGGATGTGGTCGCAGTGGTGGTGCATGTAAAATATGAGATATTAAAATTCCTGATTCCGGATATGGACGAAAAATATTTTGCCACAGAGATTAAGGAAGATTCCGGAGAGGTCAGTGAGATCGTGGAACGGCTGACATGTCTGCGCAGGGAGCATGACGGGGAGCTTTCCTACCATCATTTTCTTGTCAACAGTCTGCTGAATAAATTGCTGTATCTGGTCTGTAAGAACGGCCTTAAGGAGAAAAACAGTATTGTCACGATCGGCTGTAAGAAGAACACGGATACACTCAGGGGTATTTTGGAGTATGTGTCGGCTCATTACAGAGAACCCGTTCAGCAGATGGAGATTGCCAGGGAATTTTTCTTTACCAAGGAATCTTTTTCCAGATTTTTTAAGAAAAATACCGGCATGACTTTTGGAGAATATCTGCGGTTATACCGTGTTAAAATGGCGCGAAAGGAATTGGTTGAAAGCGACAGGCTGATCCTGGACATAGCGGTCGACAATGGATTTTCGGATGCGAGGGGCTTTATCAATACTTTTAAATCAGTATATGGAACCTCTCCTCTGCAATATCGTAAACAGTACAGAGATGGAACGGTTTAGCTTTTTACCGTTCTGCGAGTAAACTGATCTCTGTACGAATTGTATAAATTGTACAAAATGCACTCTTGATTTTTGGAAGGGTGCATTTTTTTGTAATTTTTCGGGTAATTTGCGTAAAGAAATGATGGCGACATTTGGTTATAGTAATTACAGGATTCAAGTGCGCGCTTACGTTAAACCGGAAAAATGCATAAGGAGGAAAGAAATGAATACGAATTCTACAAAAATACCGATGTGGAAAAAGATATGCTATGGATGCGGGGCAGGCGGCGGAAATGTTATGAGTACTTTGCTGGCGGCATTTCTGCTGGGCTATTACACGGATACGGCGGGAATCGCGGCAGCAGCGATCGGAACGATGTTTCTCTTATCCCGTCTTCTGGACGGGGTTACGGATCTGGTCATGGGCGGTATCGTGGATAAGACCAGGACGAAGTGGGGCAAGGCCCGCCCGTGGCTGGTGGTTTCCGCGCCACTTATGGTGATCGGGATCATCCTGATCCTGAATGTACCGCAGGGGTTCAGTCAGGCTATGAAATTAGTGTATGCCTATATTACATATATTTTTCTTAACTGCGTGGTCTATACAATTTTCGGAATTGCCCATTCGGCGCTTTTGGCACGTATGACCCGTGACTTTAAAGACAGGAATACCACCTCCACTATATCTTCGATCTGCAACAATGCGGTGGGACTTGTTGTAGGAACAGCGATCACGGCTCTGCAGCTTAATTTTGGCTGGGGTGTGACCAGCGTGATCCTAGGGATTGCGGCCGGAGTGCTGATCCTGATTCCCGGGCTTACTTGTAATGAGATGGAGGATACAGGTGAAAATAAAGTAAAGAATGAGATACCGCTGAAAGAACAGCTTCCGGCAGTATTGAAAAACAAATATTTCTGGCTGTGTCTCCTGATCGGCGCCTTTACTCTGTTGATGAATGCAAACGCGATCGCGGCACAGGTGTATTACTGTAACGTTGTGCTGGGGGATCCGATGTATATGGCTACGCTGATGAGCATTGGACAGCTGCCGGGTATCATCATCCTGTTTTTCATGCCCTATTTTTCTAATAAATTCTCAAAGAGAGTTTTCATGAGTTTCGGCGGAATCCTGCTGATCGCGGGCTTCTGTCTGATCGGTATCGCGGATACGAACCGGACGCTTCTGCTTGCGGGAACAATACTCAGATCTATCGGTGTCGGGCCGATGTTTGCAGGTATTTACGCATTTATCGCGGATGCGGCGGACTATGGAGAGTGGAAATACGGCGTGCGTTCGGAAGGGCTTATGGCTTCTTCACAGTCTATCGGTTCGAAGATCGGCATCGGTTTGGGTTCCGGTGTTACTGCCTGGATACTGGCCTTTGTGGGATATGATGCGGCAGCGGCAGCGCAGTCTGCAACCGTAGTTTCCGGAATCCGGTTTACTTATGGGTGGCTGGGTGCGATCTTCAGTGTACTGCTCCTGCTCTTCGTATGGATGATGGATGTGGAGAAGTATCTTCCGGAGATTCGTAAGAGTCAGCCGCAGAAACGGTGAGAGGGAACCAAAACTGGAAATATGAAAAAGGAATGGCCTGCTGTACGGAGTCGGACAGCAGGCAGAAAGGAAGAAAATTATGAATAACAGGACAGATATTACCTCATTGAGAGACGCGCTTGCCGTGCTTAAGAGTATGCCTGATCAGCTGGTGGAGACGGATGTGCCCGTCAGAGCCCACGCTCAGCTGGCGGGTGTATACCGCTATGTGGGAGCGGGCGGGACGGTGAAGCGGCCCACCAGAGTGGACGGGCCGGCGATGCTTTTTGGGCAGGTGGAAGGATTTGAGGATGCAAGCGTGCTGATCGGGCTTCTGGCCAGTCGGAAGAGGGTTGCTCATTTATTCGGATGTACACAGGAAGAACTGCCTAAAGTGATCTATGACTGTGTCAGGAATCCGATTGCCCCGGTGGTAGTCAAAGATGCGGCTCCGGTACAGGAGACAGTATATCTTGCAGAGGAGCAGGATTTTGACCTGTATAAGCTGATTCCTGCGCCTACCAATACGCCGGTGGATGCGGGTCCCTATATTACCATGGGGATGTGCTATGCGACACATCCGGATACCGGGGTAAGTGACATTACGATTCACAGATTGTGTATTCAGGGAAAAGATGAATTGTCGGTATTCTTACAGCCCGGCTCACGGCATATCGGCGCTATGGCAGAGCGGGCGGAGGAACTTGGACAGTCTCTTCCAGTCTCAATCTCTATTGGTGTGGATCCGGCTGTCTCGGTATTGTCCTGTTTCGAGCCGCCTACCACGCCGCTGGGATACAATGAACTTTCCATTGCAGGCGCACTTCGCGGCAAACCGGTGGAACTGGTTCCCTGTGTGTCGATTAAGGAACATGCGATCGCCAATGCCGAATATGTGATCGAAGGTGAGATCGTACCGGGTGTCCGGGTACAGGAGGATCAGAATACCGGAACGGGATTTGCCATGCCTGAATTCCCCGGTTATAACGGTGCGGCCAGCGGCGAGTGCTGGCTGGTCAAGGTCAAAGCCGTGACGCACCGCAGGCATCCGATCATGCAGACTTGCATCGGCCCGTCAGAGGAGCATGTCAATATGGCGGGACTTCCGACGGAGGCGAGTATTTATGGCATGATAGAGAAGGCGATGCCGGGCAGACTGAAAGGCATCTATGCCCATCGCTCCGGCGGGGGAAAATATATGGCGGTACTGCAGTTCGTGAAGAGGGATCATACCGATGAGGGCAGACAGCGTCAGGCGGCGCTGCTGGCATTTTCGGCTTTTCCGGAACTGAAACATGTCATATTGGTGGATGAGGATGTGGATATCTTCGACAGCAACGATGTGTTGTGGGCAATGAATACGAGATTTCAGGGAGACCAGGATATCGTAACGATTCCGGGCGTGCGCTGTCATCCGCTGGATCCTTCCAGCAATCCGGCGTACAGCGGCAGCATCCGGGATATCGGTATTTCCTGCAAGACCATATTCGACTGTACGGTTCCCTTTGACAGGAAAGACAAATTTGTACGGGCGGAATTTATGGATGTGGATCCGGCGGTATGGCTGCCGGGATACAGGATTTAAAATACAAGATTTAGGAGGAAAATGCAATGAGCAGCGGGCTTAAATTTCAGGAAGAAAAATACGAGATCAAAACATGTGAATTGGAATCACGGGAAATCACCTACCGGGCCTTTGAGGAGATACAGTATTGTGAAAACCCCGTGGATCCGATTCAGAAACTGAATATTTTCGTTCCGGAGAGTTATTATCACGACGGACAGATTAACGGATATTCGCTTCATACGGCACCGATCTTTATGCCGAACACGGTGGGCGGTTACATGCCAGGACCGGCAGACAGGCCTGGAAGAGACTTTAAGGGAGCCATAAATACCGTGTTTGCGGCAGTGGAGCATGGCTATGTGGTGGTGAGCGCCGGTGTCCGCGGTCGTACTCCCGGTATGAAAAGCCAGGAGTTTTTCGTAGGCGGAAGATTGGACGGGGAAGAAAGCGATACAGGCAGGGCAGTGGGAAAGGCGCCGGCGTTTATCGTTGACATGAAAGCGGCGATACGGTATCTGCGCCACAACAGAGAGAGGATTCCCGGGGATACGGAACATATCATTACCAGCGGTACAAGCGCAGGCGGCGCATTGTCGGCACTTACAGGGGCTTCCGGAAACAGTGCGGATTACGAGCCGTATCTGGAAGAGATCGGGGCAGCCAGGGAGAGGGACGATATTTTCGCCGCAAATTGCTATTGCCCGATCCACAATCTGGAGCATGCGGATATGGCTTATGAATGGCTGTTTAACGGATGCAATGAGTTTTATAACCGGGCGTTTAGGAAGATAGACGGGAAAGTGCAGGAAATCGTTGCGAAAGGCACTTTGACTGAGAAGCAGGCTGCACTTTCCGGACAGTTGAAGCAGCTGTTTCCTGCTTATGTCAATGCCCTTGCTCTTCAGGATGAAAAGGGAGATCCCCTGGAGCTTGACGAGAATGGCGAAGGTTCCCTGAAGGAGTATATCGGCAGGCTGCTCCTTGCATCGGCGCAGCGGGAGCTGGATACCCATGACTCTGCCGGTCGTCTTGGTATGCTGGCGGTAAAGGGCAGTGAGGTGGAACAGCAGGATTGTCTGACTATAGAAGAGGGTAAGGCAAAGGCGCTTAACTGGAATCTTTTTGTCCGGACTGTCACGAGAATGAAGCCGGTTCCTGCATTTGATGCGCTGAACCTGCACAGTCCGGAGAATGAGGAATTCGGGACAGAGGCTATCGTGGCGAGACATTTTACGGAGTTTTCCAGGAAAAACAGTGAAGTGAACGGCGAGATGGCCGAAGACAGCATTGTGAAAATGCTGAATCCGTTGACTTATATCGGCAAGGCAGATACGGCGAAACACTGGCGTATCCGTCATGGCGCTTTCGACAGGGATACTTCGCTGGCAATTCCGGTGATCCTGGAAGCGATGTTGAGGAAACATGGTTATGAAGTTGACTTTTTCCTGCCCTGGGGACTGCCCCACAGCGGAGACTATGATCTGGATGAAATGTTTGCGTGGGTGGATGAGCTATGCAGAAGAAACGGTTAGTAGTAGGAATCTCCGGCGCCTCCGGGGCGCCGATCGCCGTTGAAGTACTCCGGCAGTTAAGAGCAATAGAAATGGTAGAAAGCCACTTGATGATCACGAAGGGAGGGCTTATGACGCTGCGTCAGGAGACCGGCCTTTCACCGGAAGAACTGGCCGGGCTGGCAGATGTCTTCTATGAAAATGACAGAATCGGTGCGGCTCTGGCATCGGGTTCCTTTGCTACGGAGGGGATGCTGGTGGTACCCTGCTCCATGAAGACCGTGGCAGGGATCGTGTCGGGCTACAGCGACAACCTGCTGTTAAGAGCGGCGGATGTGACGTTGAAGGAGCGCAGAAAGCTGGTCCTGGTGGCGAGAGAGTCACCGCTCAGTTCCATCCATCTGAGGAATATGTATGAATTAAGCCGGATGGGAGCCGTGATCATGCCGCCCGTTATGACTTATTACAGACAGGCGGATTCCGTGCAGGAGATGACACGGAATTTCGTGCAGAGACTCTTAGGGCAATTCGGCATGAAGCAGGAGGAATGGGAATGGACGGGAGAGGAGAAAGACAGTACACGGAGCGTATAACGTTGTTCGGTAAAGAAATTCTTGCCACAGTGACGGATACCGGCAAGGGCATGGATGTGTTGATCAGAGGCGGCGACGAGGGACATATCGGTGCCGTCGCCGTCGGCGCACCCGGTGAGGAACCGCAGGTCATCGCCTTTCCTGGACATAAGGAAGATGCTGTCTGTGAAAAGTGGGCACGTGAGATCGGAAAGAGGTATCCTTTTCCTGTCATCGTGAGTGCCGGAATCCACTATGATGGAATTGACAGAGAGCAGATTGGGGAGGTTCTGCGTTCGCTTGACGGTATGCTGGAGAAAATTTCTTCAAAACTCACCCGTATCGAGATATGTGGTGATATTATAAAAAAATAATTTCTATTCAGTTGTCAGGCATGGAGGATAACGATATAATGAAGTCGGAGAGAATGTGCGGAAAGGAAGACAGATGCAAAAGAAGACACATGACTACGACAATGTGTTCAAAACCATGAAAAGCAAGCACAAAAGACTGTTCATCCCAGTGATCAACGATATTTTTAAGAAGGATTATCCATTGGATGCAAAGGTCGATGTATTGCCATCGGAAGGTTATCTGACTGAGAATGAAACAGCAGACGGAAGCGAGGAAATTGAGGAGCGGATATCGGATTTTCTGATCAGGATCGGAAGCGAAGTTTACCTTTTGGAGTGCCAGAGTTATGATGACGGCTCTATGGCGATCAGAATTGCAGAATACGCCTTTGTCGCAGCAAGGCAGTTTGCGGTATGGGATATCGGTCATGCTGAGATTCCGATGCCACAATTTTCTGTGATTTATATCAAACGGACAGACAGGACACCGCAGACAACGACGATCACGTTTACTTTTCCGAATGGACAGTGCGTAGATTATGAATCCGAGAACGTGATCCAATGCTGCGTCTGAACAGAAAGGGTGAATTATCCGATATCGAGTTGATAGACCTGAAGGGATTTGTAAATACTATCATTACGCATATCACGAACGGAAATAAAAATGAAGAAAGGCTGGTGAACGCTATGGGAGGAACGATAATCGAGACGGAATCCGAGAAGCTGGTGCGGCATGGGATGCAGCAAGGCATACAGCTGGGACAGGCGAAGATGCTTATTGAGATAGGACAGGAGGACGGATTGGAGGATACAGTGATCCTGAAGAGAATCCAGGCGAAGATTGGCCTGTCTCTGGAAGAGGCGCTGGAATGTATGAGGATGTATGGGAAACAGACGGTGTGAATTTCAGTTAAGACATTTATTCCATTCGAAAAGCCATTGCAGTAAAATGAAATCAACAGTAAATGGGAATTTAAGGGAGAGACGCTATGGTATTATATCATGGAAGTAACACTGGAAATATTAAAACCTAATCAGGCTGATCACGACCGGCCATATGTATATATGACCACAATGGATGTGGTTGCCGTATTTTATTTATGCAACGCCGTAGAAAGGCCTTATTATTGGTTTCCCTATGGTTTTGAAAGTGGCAGTGAGATACCGGTCTACCATGAACTGTACCCGAATGCGCTGAAAGAAATATCGGAAGGTGTCAGCGGGTATATCTACGAAGTGCTTGCAGAAGAAAATCAAGTCATTCCGTTCAAAAATATTCCATGTGCAAGATTGGTGACAGAGCCTGTCGAAGTAACGAAGTGTGTCCGGGTAGAAAATGCATATGATCTGTTTATGGAATATGTGAGACAGGGCAAAATGAAGGTAGGCTATTTTGAAGATAAATCAGAGCAGCAATTAGAATGGTGGTATTCATGCTGTGTCGAATATTTAAAGGAAAAGCATATGGCGCAAACCCCTGATTGTTCTTATGCTTCTTTTATAAAATCAAAATTACCGCAAGTATGGGAAAGATATATCGCAGGATAAAAACTGTTTATCGGGGAACTGCATAGAAATAAAAGTTGAATTCGGAGAGTTGACAAAATGAAATTTGTAGAGGGGCAATCTATGGAAACAAATGATTTGATATTGAGAAATTGGCAGGATAGTGACGCAAAGGCCTTATATGAAATGTGTCTTGACGATGCTTTGATAAAAAGCGGGATTGATTTCTACGATTCAATTGCTGACAGCCGGAATGCTATCCATTATTGGAAAAATGACAGGGGCTTTAAGGTGATTTCCAACAAAAGAAATGATAAGTTTATAGGATTTATAAGCCTGGGAGATATGAACCGATATGCCGGATATATGGAAATGGAATATGCTATCGCTGCTCAGTACCGGAACAACGGTTATGCGACACAGGCTGTGAAAAGGATGCTCGATTATGGATTCAAAGAAATGAATTTATCAGCCATTGCCGCATGGGTGCGGTCACACAATAAGGAGAGCATAAGAGTTTTAGAGAAGTGTTCATTTACTTTTGAAGGAAGGTTGAGAAAGCACGCCCGTGATAAAAGCGATACACTGTGTCATTCTATCTTAAAAGAAGAATGGGAAAGGAAAGCGGCACAAAAGCAAAATTGAAAATGGAAGGTTCACAACATGGATTTTTGTACTACCAATGCAGATGGGGTGGGCTGGCCGGGCACTACATCAGTTTGGCGAACACAGAGGCCCCGAAGACGGTTACAAGCCCGGCCACGGCTATAGCCAGGCTGCTCATGGCACCTTCGATCTCACCCATCTCCATAGCCCTGGCCGTGCCGATCGCGTGGGAGGCCGTGCCCAGAGCCAGCCCTTTGGCGACGGGTTCTTCGATATGAAATATTTTATATATAAACTCAGCTATGACATTTCCGAGAATCCCCGTAACAATAATGACGGCGACGGTGATGGTCGTGATGCCGCCTAATTCTTCGGAGATGCCGAGTCCGATGGCAGTGGTGATGGATTTGGGGAGCAGTGTCACATATTGCTCATGGCTTAGGCCGAATAGCTTCGCCAGTAGGAAGACACTTAAGAGGCTTGCAAACACACCGGAGGCGATTCCTCCGGCCACTGCTTTCAGGTTCTGCCTGAGCAGGCTGATCTGCCGGTAGAGAGGAACCGCCAGGCTGACTGTGGCCGGAGTCAGCAGATAGCTTATGTATTTAGCGCTCTCATGATAGTGTCTGTATTCTATTTTCAGAAGTGACAGGACTGCCATGACACAGACTGTTCCGATCAGCAGCGGATTTAAGACGGCCAGCCTGAATTTCTTCTTCAGAAGCAGTCCGCCCTCATATGCGGCGAGACTGATCACGGCTCCGAAAAAAACGGAGTCAACCGGGATGTTTTTCATTTCTTTTAGCATGCCTTTCTATTCGTATTTCCTGTGCTTGTTACTACGCCGGATGATATGCTGCGTTACCCGCCCGGTCACTGCCATGACAATGACGGTGGTGATAACGGTGATTAGGATAACAGGGAGCCAGACCGGCCGAAGGGAGGGCCAGGCGTCCAGAAGTCCCACTGCGGCAGGAATGAACATGACCGGCATGATCTCAATCAGAAAATCAGCGGCTGCACCAACCTGTTCCTGCTTCAGAATTCCCGTGCACAGGGCAAGAAGCATGAGAACCAGCCCGTAGACGCTGGCAGGAACGGGAAGCGGTATTACAATATGAAGCATTTCTCCCAGAAAAGAGACAAAAAGGATAATACAAAACTGACGCAGATATTTCATGGCAGCAATTCCTCCTGACGGGTGTTATCAGCAATAAATCATAGACTATGAAGAAACCAATGTCAATAGGGACAATGCAATGACCGTACCGCGGCGTAACAGGGAAGTCTACCGGCTTCCCTGTTACACCGTGGCAAGAAAAGTTTCCGCAATGACAGAAGCCGCAAGCCTTGATCCTGCCGGTGAGGCATGCTGTCCGTCTGCGTCATACAGCTCCACTTCAGGATGCTCTCTGTGGTACTCCCACCATTTCTCACCGACAGGAGCCAGCTCACAGCCGGTTTCCTGCTGCAGCCTGCGATAGGCATTGCTCATGGAGGCCTGAGCAGCCTCGCCGTCTGCCTTCGTTGTCCAGGTCATATACAGGATGGGTCTTGCACCTGCGTCTGACACCCACCGGATTAATTCCCTGCCGTTTTTGTCCATGACCGATAAATCTCCCATAGGATGTGCGACATGCTGCAGGATGACCGCATCATATCCGCCGTAGAGAATATTGAATCGCACTTCCGGCTCTTTCAGATGGAAATCCCAGCCTTTTCCGCCATGTGCTAACATTGTGACTTCCACATCTGTGTTTTGTTCATGACATAGCCTGGAGAAGATATGAGGCATGTCGTTGTAGTAGGTGTGGCTGTTTCCGATAAAAAGAACTCTCATAATTATAGTGCCCTCCTCGTTGGTGTATGGTTGCCTGGGTTCATTATAGCAGATAGAAGGGGAATGTTGGGCTGAACTTTAAGAAGTTTGCTGCAAGATAGGAAAAAGACGGCTATTTTTCACGGGTCAGGAATGCGCATTTATTGAAAAAGCTCTGTAAGGCTGAACCGTTACGGTTCATGTATCGTTTGTGCAGATAATGGTTGGAAAGGTGGCGGGAATATATTAAAATAATAGTTTAACCGGCACTGTACAATTGTTTTAGACTCACTAAAAACTGAATAAAACTAAATCGGCGGATAGAAACTGAATGAAAACTGAATAATAATTGCAAAAAGTACTGATTTATGTTATGTTATGAACACATATAGGAAGGAAATATATGCTCCAGATAAAGAAATTGTATAATATAATGGCTCTTGCGCTGAAGAAAGCGGAAGAATGTATGAATGAACATGATTTCGAACGAATGCGGGATCTAGATGATGCTTATGAGACAGCGCTGACAGAAGAATTGAAAAGAAGATCTCCGGATATGTTTGATAAAAATACAAGAAATATTTCAGAAGCATCGGAATGGCATCTGGGAAATTCTTCATTGGTTGAAGACAGAACTGCATATACATCCTATAATATTGATTTCTATTTGAGGAATTTTTATTATATTCATGAAAGAGATGTGGAGGCATACAGTGTCCACCATATTCTTATGCCCAGGGAAGTATTCAAGGAGGCGGTCTGTCGCGGTGAGCTTAGGATAATGGTTTCTCCGGTCAGTGGAGATGAGATTGTAAATGTGACGGAACCTTATATAAGAAATAATACACGGTTTGTATCTGTAAATCCGATTCGATATGATAAAGAAGAACATTTAGAGAAGAATATAATAAAAGTATTAGAAGGGGCGGCTTTAAAGGAGGCAGATATCCTGTTATTTCCTGAGATGTTGGGAACAGAGAGTACCGAATTAATCTGAACGGGGTGAAATGACGATGAAGAAGGAAAATGAATTGCGCCAGGAATTACGAGAAATGTCAAAACCTTCTTTTGACATGATCGCGTGTGCGCAGGAGATGCAAATGTTTTCCCAGGCATATATACAAGGAGGGGTGCAGGCGTTTTCTCAGAATGCATACGAAGATCTGAATGAGATGGTGAAAAGTTATAGGAGACTTCGGAAAGAGATAGCGGGCATTTCTAAAACTATGCAGGAAAATGTTATTTATGAGTGTGGTATTTTTATTGGAGCATACAAGATATTTGAGGAGATAAACAGAATCAACGCAAGGTTGGAAGAACAGTACGATGCGCAGAAACTGTTGGATCGGAAGCATGTTCCGGCTATTTTGAAGTACTTATATGAAAATCCTGATGCAAGGCAGAGCGTCATTGCCGAAAAAATAGATATCAGCCCCAGCTATTTAAGTGAGATTTTGAATCTGCTGATGCAGGCAGGATATGTTACGCGATATGGAAAGAGTAAGAATACACGGTATCGTCTCGCAAAGACTGGAAGAATAATTTATAAAAAACGATTTATGCAGAAGGAAAAACAGGAAGCATATATTGATACAGACTATAAAGAAATTATATCAAAGGAGCATTTTATAAGGGAAAGAATAAAAGAAGACAAGAAAAATAATTATAGAAAGGAAGATTATGAAAAGTGGAAGGAAGATTTCCGAACTAATACAGGATTTGCAATCTATAGATGAACAATGGGAAACAGTATTTCTAAATGAGGAGAAAAGAGAGAAGGAGACGGAAGAGAAGCTTGACCGGCTTTTAAATGTGTTACGGCAGGAATTGAAAGCGGAAGAGCCGGAGACAGTGCGGGAATATCTGCGATTGCTGAAAGTACGGAACGAAACGGCAGAGAAGCTGATTAAAACAGCAAAGAGTATGCTTCAAATTTACATGGAGTTTTCTTTGCTTAGAGAATTAGAAGACAGAAGCGATGAGTCGGTGAGAGGATTGTTGTCAACAATCTATAATAAATACATTGTAAGATTTGAACAAGGATATTTAAATAATTTCGCGAATAAGAAGTATGACGAGGAGGTATTGGGTAATCTTGTAGCCTGCATCACATATTTGACTGACTATTATATTGCAAGAAGTTACACCATGCAGGGAATCATCAAAGATTTGGAAGATGAGTCAGGCCTTTCGCAGGAAAATTGTGAATATTGGGGAGAATTGATAGAACAGAATTATTCTATGCTGAAGATGAACTACATTGTGTCTGAACTGGGAAAAATAAAAAAAAGATTGTATGACTGAGTCTGTATCGCTATAAATTTAAGGAGAAACTTTGGAAAGAAAGTACTATACCCTGACAGAGACTGTTCAGAGAACTATGAAAGGACCTATAACCATGAAAAAGAGTTTTTATTCACTTCTACTTAGCAGCATTGTACTGACTATATTGCTTAGCGGATGCGGCAAGTCGGCACAGGATGAAAAAGTACAGGAAAGCATCCAGACGGAAGCAGAAGAGCCATCGGGTGCAGGAGAGGAGGGCGGCACGGATCTGTCAGAGCAGTCTGAGGGGATTGTTTTCGAGGCACAGGATCTGGAAGGGAATACCGTTACAGAATCCACTTTTGCGCAGTCCCGGCTTACAATGGTCAATGTGTGGGCTACCTACTGCAATCCCTGTCTGAGCGAGATGCCGGGATTGGGTGAGCTTGCCGGAGAATATGATGCAGAGCAGTTTCAGATCATCGGGATTATCAGCGATGTACAGGAAGGCACGGGAGAGGAAGCAGTGGAGTATGCTACGGCTCTGGTGTCCCAGACTGGTGCGGATTATGTGCATCTGCTTCTGAACGAATCGCTTTACAGAGCGATGCTTGGCGGTGTCAGTGCCGTGCCCACAACATTCTTTGTGGATGAGAACGGGGAGGTTCTGGATACCATAGTGGGTGCTATGGATAAGTCGGCATGGAAGGAGAAGATAGATGCGTTTCTGGAAGAATAGCAGGGAGTATGGATGGGCCGCAGGTGTCCTTACAGGGATTTTGTTTCTGGGAATCGGTGCGGCACAAGGGCAGTTTGCCGTAATCTGGCGGAAGGCAGTGATGATATGTCTGGAATGCATTGGAATCGGCTAGTGGGTGATGGAACCAGAGACTTCCGGAAGGCGAATGCCTTGTAAGCATTATAATCGGAATCATTCAGGAAAGGTCAATGTCATTAAGTTAAGTCTATATACAGCGTCTGATATGATAGGATTCTCCTGAGAACCATTGGAAAACGCCGGTACTTAATGAGGTTTTTCACGAATTCAGTACCGCTGCGTTTGGAACTGAGCGAAAGCGCGTCCTTAGGAGATTCTTATCATGTCAGGCGCGTCCGGCTTAACTTAATAACATTGCAGGAAAGGTATGATCATAAATTTATGAAGAGATTACGTCTGACCGTGCAGCTTATATATACCATAGTCACTAATGGGTACGCATATGGTTTCCTGAACGGAAAAATTTATCAGGGGAACTTGAAATATGCCTGTGTTCCGGGACTGAATTGTTATTCCTGTCCCGGGGCAGTTGCGTCCTGCCCGATCGGGGCGCTGCAGGCATTGTTGAATCAACAGGGTTTCACAGTCCCTTTCGGGGTGATGGGCTTTTTCTTCCTGTTTGGAAGCCTGTTTGGGAGGTTTGTCTGCGGATGGCTGTGCCCTTTCGGGCTGGTGCAGGATCTTCTGCACAGGATTCCACTTTTCCGAAAGCATAAGAGGCTTCCCTTTCATCATGTTTTGAAATACGGAAAATATGTGGTTTTGGTTCTTCTGGTATGTGTCGGCTCCATGTTCCTGTTTGGCGGATTTGCCAAGGTGCCGGCGTTCTGCAAGTATCTGTGTCCTTCCGGGACATTGTTCGGGGCTTTGCCGCTGCTTGGCAGGAATGAATTACTGCGCGGCCAGATCGGAGGGCTTTTCTTCTGGAAACTTGGAGTGCTGCTTCTTTTGTTGCTGCTCTCCGTAAAGGTATACCGGCCGTTTTGTCAGTATTTGTGTCCATTGGGGGCAATTTACGGCTGGTTCAACCGGTTCAGCCTGGTAAGAATCCGGTGGGATGAGGAAAAGTGCATCTCCTGTATGGCCTGTCAGAAGGCCTGCCCGGTGGCGCTTTCCGTGCAGGAGATTTCCGTGTCGCCGGAATGTATCCGGTGCGGAAAGTGCGTGGAGGCGTGTCCGGAGGGATGTCTGCATTTTCACCGGAAACCGCATCCCGGACGTGTTTCATAGTAATTCCCGTGTCAAACTGTCCGCAAAGCAACCTGACGTGCTTCTTTCAGGACGAGAGGTTTACGCGCAGTTTGCTATGGACAACATGCATTGTTAAAATCCCGTAACAGGGAAGCCGAAAGGCGGAACTGTTACATAATCCCTGAAATGATGCAAATTGTACTTGCCTACAGATATATTGTCAGATAGAATACTGTTATGAGGGCCTTAAATCAGATATTTTGATAACGGAATTTGTAATACATACAACTGATGCTGCGGACACTCTATGGAATTTATCGTACGGTGCTGATACCGTTTATAAGCGGTATGGCAATATATTATTTTTAAGGGAAACAAGGAGGGTTATTGTATGAACAAGATCAGAATCGAATCGCCGGAGATCCAGGCATTCGAGACGCAGCACACCGCGGCGGTGCGTGCTTTGGCGCCGGAATGCATGGTGCTTCTGAAGAATGACGGGACACTTCCTCTGCAGGGGACGGGAAAACTGGCGTTATACGGAAGCGGTGCGAGGAAGACGATCAAAGGCGGCACAGGATCCGGGGATGTGAACGTGCGTCATTTCGTGACAGTGGAAGAAGGGCTGAAAAATGCCGGATTCGAGCTTACTACGGAAAAGTGGATGGACGGTTATGACAAGGTAGTGGAGGAAGCTAAGAAGGCATTCTATGCGGCGGTTCGTAAGGAGGCTGAGGCAGCCGGTGCGAAGGGACCGCAGATGATGATGTACGCCATGGGCAGGGCATGCCCGGAGCCGAATTATGAACTTGCGCTGGACGGAGAAGGGGACACGGCGGTTTATGTGCTGGCCCGCAATTCAGGGGAAGGTGCAGACCGGAAGCCTGTGGCAGGAGATATTAATCTGACGGACACAGAGATCAGAGATATCCTGGCATTGAATGAAAAGTATGACAAATTCGTATTGGTTCTGAATGTAGGCGGTATGGTTGACTTAAAACCTGTTGAGGCGGTAGGGACGGTCCTGATTCTGGGACAGCTTGGTTCTGCCACAGGTGATGCGCTGGCGGATGTATTGCTTGGCAAGGCATATCCTTCCGGCAAGCTGACGATGACCTGGGCGCCGATTGAGGATTATGCGTCCACAGAAGGATTTGGGGATCCCAATGATACCTATTATAAAGAAGGAATCTATGTAGGATACCGTTACTTCGATACGATCGGGTATGTACCTACGTATCCGTTTGGCTATGGTGTTGGATATACGACTTTCAGCGTGGAGCCGAAAGATATGACGGCAGATGCCGCGAAAGTATCCGTAACGGCGACCGTGACGAATACAGGCACGGCAGCAGGTAAGGAAGTGGTACAGGTTTACTATTCTGCACCGGACGGAAAACTGGACAAACCTTATCAGGAACTGGCCGGATATGTGAAGACGAAAGAACTTGCATCCGGTGAAAGCCAGGATGTGACGGTGACCTTCGATACGGAATCCATGGCATCTTACTGTACGGAATGTGCATCTTATGTGATGGAGGCAGGTACCTATTATATCCGTGTGGGAAACAGTTCCAGAAATACACATATTGCAGGAGCCGTTGTACTGGATGAATCCAGGGCGGTAGAGAAAGTGAAGAATATCTGCGGCAACAGTGGATTTGAAGATTTGAAGCCGGAGAGGAATCCTATTACTTACGAGGGCGAAGCGGACGAGAAGGAAAGCGCTAAGACCGTGGAGATCAAGGCGGCGGATCTGGCAGTGAAGGAGATTGCTTATCAGGAAGTACCGGAAGAAATTCCGGCAGGGCCTTCCGTGAGATGGGAGGAAGTTAAGAGCGGTGCGAAGACGCTCGATGATTTCGTGGCAGGATTAAATGACGAACAGCTTGCCTATCTGTGTATCGGCGCCTATAAGGATGCCGAGGATTTAATGGAAGTGATCGGTAATGCGGCTACGACTGTGGCAGGTGCGGCAGGTGAAACCACACATCAGCTGGAAGACCTGGGAACGCCGGTACTGGTGATGGCGGACGGACCTGCAGGCATTCGTCTGGCACCGACATATAAGATGGTGGGTGGTGTGGCAAAAGCGACAGTCTCCAGTCTGGGCGGAGATTTCATGGCAATGCTGACACCGGAAGAACAGCAGGCAATGGCGGCGATGGCTCCGCAGCCAAGTGAAGAAGAGAAAGCGGCTCCGACCAACTATCAGTATTGTGTCGCAATTCCTATCGGTACAGGCATTGCCCAGTCCTGGAATGACGAACTGGCGAAACAGTGCGGCGATCTGGTGGGTGAAGAGATGGAGATGTTCGGAACTCATCTGTGGCTTGCACCGGCTATGAATATCTACCGTTCTCCGCTGTGCGGACGTAATTTCGAGTATTACTCCGAAGATCCGCATCTCTCCGGATGTATCGCGGCGGATATCACGGACGGTGTGCAGGTACATGAAGGCTGTGCGACAACGATCAAACATTATGCCTGCAACAATCAGGAGACGAACCGTTACTTCTCCAACAGTAATGTGGGAGAGCGGGCGCTGCGCGAGATCTATTTGAAAGGATTTGAGATCTGTGTCAAGAAGTCGCAGCCGCACTTTATTATGACATCCTACAACCTGATTAACGGTGAGCACGCATGCAGCACGAAGGATATTCAGACTTATACGCTGCGTGACGAGTGGGGATTTGCAGGCGTTGTCATGACAGACTGGCTGGTAACAGGCGGTATGGGAGCAAGCGGAGAGAAGTGGCCGTGCGCATCCTGTGCGGGCAATGTGAAGGCCGGCAATGACATCACGATGCCGGGTATCCCTTCCGACAAGGCGGACATCCTGAAAGCGCTTGAGGATACATCTCATCCGTACGCGCTCAGCAAGGCGGAGTTGCAGCTGTCGGCAAAGAGAGTCCTGGGGATGATTCTGAAACTGGCGTAATGTATCGGTAAGAACAGAAGCATGTCTTTAGCAAATTGTTATAATAGAGTCTCCGAAGCTTTCAGGGCTGCCGGAGGCTCTTTCTTTTGATAGAAAGTGCATTGTAACAGTGAGGCCGAAGGCTGAACTGTTACAGATATGGTGCATTTATTCCCTCACGGGTTTAATACCCCGATGCTTGCATCGGGGTGGTTCATTATGCGTTAAATTTGACTGGTTGGAATTGCGTCATATTCTTGATTATTTGTCATAAGTTCTGTATAATAATTTTACAGATCGGAGGTGTGGCTTATGGGAATATATTTGAATCCGGAGAATACAGCTTTTAGGAAAACAGTTCATTCTGAAATATATGTGGATAAGACAAACCTGATAGCGTGTACAAATAAGTATCTGAATACAAGAGATCAATTCCTTTGTGTCAGCAGGCCGCGCCGCTTTGGCAAGTCCATGACGCTTGAGATGCTGGCGGCTTATTACAGCCGCGGCTGTGATTCCAGAGAATTGTTTAGAGGATATAAGATAGAGCATCATGCATCCTTCGAGGAACATCTGAACAGGTATGACGTGATTTTCCTCAATATGCAAAGATTTTTAAGCAGAGCGAAGGAACAGAAAGTGACGGACTATCTGGAGAAGATGGTGATAGCTGAGATCCGCAAGGAATACGGAGCGTTTTTCTCGGAGGAAGAAACGGATCTTGCCGTTGTCCTGGAGCAGATTTATGTGGAAACCGGCAGAACATATATCTTTCTGATCGACGAATGGGACTGCGTGATGCGTGAAAAGCAGGAGTCTGAGGCAGTGCAGAGACAGTACCTTGATTTTCTGCGTAATCTTCTGAAGGATCAGCCCTATGTTGCATTGGCCTATATGACGGGCATCCTTCCGGTGAAAAAGTATGGTTCCCATTCTGCCCTCAACATGTTTGCGGAATATTCCATGACGGATCAGGATGTTTTCGAAGAATATACCGGTTTCACGGAGGACGAGGTGCGGGATCTGTGTGAGCGGTTTTCCATGGATTATGCCGAGACAGAAAGCTGGTATGACGGATACAGGCTTATGGAATTCAAACATATTTATAATCCAAAATCGGTATCGGAAGCAATGCGGCGGCACAGATTTTCCAATTACTGGACTTCCACAGAAACTTATGAAGCGTTGAAGGTCTATATGGATATGGACTTCGACGGGCTGCGTGCGGATATTGTACGGATGCTTGGCGGTGGGGAGGTCAAAGTTAATACACGTAGCTTCCAGAATGATATGCGGACGTTCAGAACGAAAGATGATGTATTGACGCTGTTAATTCACCTGGGTTATCTTGCCTATGATTCCGGGAAGAGGGCGGCCTTTATTCCGAATAAGGAAATTGTCGAAGAATTTGAGAATGCCATGAGTGTCGGCGGGTGGCAGGAGGTCATGCGTGTCTTGCAGGCATCGGACAGGCTTCTGGAGGATACGCTTTCAGGCAATGCACAGGAGGTTGCGAAGGGGATCGACCGGGCACATACAGAAGTGGCTTCAATATTGACTTACGACGATGAAAATTCACTTGCCTGTGCGGTTAGTCTGGCATATTACAGTGCGAGACAGAATTATAAAATCATCAGAGAGTTTCCAACCGGACGAGGCTTTGCGGATGTTGTTTTCCTGCCGCTGCCGGCTTCCGGGAAACCGGCGGTCGTGGTGGAACTGAAATATGATAAGTCTGCCGGATGCGCGATCACTCAGATTAAGGAAAAACAGTATGTGCAGGCGCTGGAAGGTTATTGCGGTGAGATTTTGCTTGTGGGAGTGAACTATGACAGAGACAGGAAGGAGCATGACTGTGTGATAGAGAAGATGCAAACATAATGCTATTGAATATATTGTAAACGGAATTTCTAATATTGTTTACTACAGAAGTGTGGGATGGATGGCAGAATAATTGAAGCCAGGAAGCAGAAGAGAGCGGATGCGTGAGAAGGTATCCGCTCTCTTCTGCTTATTTCTGGCATATTACAAAAAAAGTCGGATTCTCAGAAAAATAAAACATGGCGGATTGATGAGGAAAACAGATAGAATCTAAACAATATGAAAAGAGGGAGAATTATTTATGAGACGTGAAGACGTCAATATCAGGGATCCTTATGTGCTGGTACATGACGGTAAATATTATCTGTACGGGACGAGGAGCGCAACCTGCTGGGGAGAGGCAGGCGGTTTCGGTTGTTATGTGAGTTAAGATTTACAGGGATTCGACGGTCCCAGTTTGATGAAGATGGAGGACGGAAGGTTATATTAGCTTCTTTCCAGCTGGAGCATGGCCGGATATGCGGTGGGTGTGGCTGTATCTGATACGGGAAGCATACATGGTTCCTGCCCATGGGCGGATGCAGGAGTGGTGATCCCGTGGAACGTGTATCTGCATTATGGGAGCAAAACGCTGCTCGAGGAATGTTATCCGGGCATGAAAGCATGGGTGGCTTGCGAACGGGCAAGAGAAGAGGCTGTCGGCGGACCGCATCTGATCAAAGAGGGATTTCATTTCGCAGACTGGCTGGCGCTGGACAATGCGGAACCGGGGCCTTTCGGAGCGACAGATCCGCTCTACATTGCCGGCGCCTGCTATTATAAAGGAGCGAAGTGTGTGGCGGAAGCAGCGAAGTGCCTTTTCGTGCGGAAGCGGAATTCGTGCTGGATGGGGAGAGACAGGTACTGGAGGCCGGCAGATATACTTTTGTCAGATGATTTCTTATGGTTAACGACATTAGAGATTTTGTTTTCGGGCTTGCAGAAGCTGCCGCATATGGCTTCTGCAAGAGCCGGAAACAGAATATTGTATGGATGTCGGAATCAGGCCGTATAATAAAAAATGTCGGATACAGCTAAAAAAACAACATTCAATAATGCAGGATGATTCTGTAACATAAATACATAAGATGCGGGAAACGGTTTCGGGGCACTTCCGAAGGAACCCGGCCGGAGGAAGGATAAGTTTCCTGCATGATCAAAAAATAATAAGAAGAAGGGAAGGAACAAAATGAGTAATCAACCTAAGAAAAAAGGACTCAGTAAAGCATTTGTCTGGTTTCATGCCACATCTGTAAACGGCGGTGCGATGGCAATTGCGGCAACAATCGCTTCATACTTCACACTGTATGTGCAGGAAGAAATCGGAATTACGGCTGCACAGTTATCGGTTATCTTATTTATCTGTACTTTATGGGATGCGATCAACGATCCGATGATGGGTGTCATCTGTGATACGATGAACCCCAGATGGGGACGTTACCGTACCTGGTTTACCTTTACACCGATATTCCTGTTGGTGGATATGTTCCTGTTATTCAGCAATCCGGGATTTATTCAGGGAAGCGCTACGACGAAATGTATCTATGTATGCGTTACATACATGTTCTATGGTATGATCGTGACTGCGTATACGATGCCGCAGATGGCGATTCTGCCGGCAATGACCCTGGACGATCAGGAGCGCAACGATGTGGTTGCAAAGGGAGCAGGTGTCTGTGCACTGATGTTCACGATCGCATCTACATTCTCTACACAGCTGGTACAGATTTTCGGAAATTACCGGAACCTGATGTGTACTTACGCGGTTTTCGCAATTATCTCCTTCTGGGGATTGTATAAGACATCAGAAGAGCGCTATGTAACACCGAAGGCAGCAGGTGAGGGCGGCCTGAAACAGTTGGTATATGTATTCCGTCATAAGGAGATCTGGCCTGTAATGCTTGTATGGTGCCTGGCTTCCATTTCCTACGGCTTTATGTTTACATCCTCTGTATACTATGCACAGTATATTCTGGCAGGACAGAGAGTAGACTTTGCAACGATGGATGAGGCGACAATCGGAGCTACCATCGGCGGAACGATCTCCACCTATATGGGCTTCATCTCCATGGGTGCATTGTTCTCCATGATGGTGCTGATGCCGATATTCCTGAAGAAATTCAAGACCGGTTATAAGTCGTTGATCGTATCTCAGATTCTGACGGTTGTCTGCTATCTGGTTCTATATTTCACAGGACGTATGAACTTTATGTACTGCTGTGTACTGTCCTTTATTGCAACATTGGTAGGCGCTATGGTTAACGCCCTGGTGAATGTACTCGTAAATGATACGATTGATTTTATCATACTGAAGGAAGGCAAACAGCTGAACGGTGTGATCTCTTCTGTGAAGGGATTTGCCCAGAAGTGCGGTACGACAGTGGTAAGCTCCGGCATGCTGGCAATCCTGGCGATCTGCGGTTTCGATGCACAGTCAGGGCCTTTCGGACAATCTGAGACTGCTGTTATGGGTACGAATATGGTTCGTTTCCTGATACCGGCAATCGTGTCGGCTGTGATCCTTGTGATCATGATCTTCTATCCGCTGAAGAAATACTTCCCGGAGATCGCTGAGATGAAGGCGAAGATGGCAGCGGAGCATGCCGCAAATGAGGGGAATGCTCAGTAGGCAGACGGATATGATCTGTGATATTCGAAGAGAAGGTAAAATAACTATATGGAAAAGCAACGGGAGGATATTCTGCAGGGAGGCGTGAGGCGGCAGGATATCCTCCTGCTGTATGAAAGCCGGGTGCGCCGGCTATTTCAGAATACATGTTGGCCGTGCCCCTCTATGCAAAAGGGACAAACGGTTCGTCTGTTTCGGCATGATTCTTCCGGTATTCCTGCGGGGACATCTTATAGGCGGAGCGGAATACCCGGGAGAAATGATCGGCAGAGTTATAGCCGACCTGCTCCGCAATCTCGCTCACTTTCATATTTGTGTTCGTCAGGTAGCTGACTGCGTCGGCCATGCGGAGCTGTTTAATCAGCTCTGTAAAATTGTAGCCGGTGTTCTGCTTGATCAGAGTGCTCAGATGCGGCTCACTGTAATGGAAGAACTGTGCCAGCGAAGATAACGTCAGTGTCTGGTAGTTGTGCTGGATATACTGCAGGACCAGTGAGAAATCGGAACCCATCTGATAGTTGTAGAACTGCAGGGTCTCACTGTAGCCTCGCAGCAGTGTGGAGAACAGCAGATTGATCCAGCTGATGCAGCTCACATTGCTGTAAGAATCATTCTTGTGGCATTCCCCCAGTGCATTACGGATGATCGTCTTGATCCAGTCAGTGCTCTTTGCAAAAAACAGCAGATAGTTAGGATGGGAGTCTCCCTGTAGAATGGTGCGGAAAAAGTGTGACAACAGATCCTTCTGCGACAAAAGCGAAAAGAAGGAAGTGTTGAAGGTACTCTTCCTGAGCATAATACAGTATATGGTAGATTCATTATCGATATGCAAATCATGCATGGAGCCGGGCGCTATAATGCATAATTCTCCCTCTCTAAGGGTTCTGGCCTCCTTCTCGAAATAGAAAGTACAGTTTCCGGAAGAGACGAAATTGATCTCAAAATAATTATGTATATGCAGGAAAGGACGTGTATATCTGGGATGACGAATGATAAAAGCGTCCCTTTCTGTGGGAATGATAGAAGATTCTATGACATTAGGGGAGAGTTTTAATTCGGGGGTCAATGTCAGAACCATATCGTCCAGAATTTCCTCAAACTTCTCGTCCGGCATGCGGCCGAATATGTTATGTTCCGGGGTGTCGGACGGGTATTGCTCAGAAAGCATGCCGCGGCGTTTCAGGTAATCGACCATCTCAGGAAACTGCATGCCGCTTCCGCTTCTTAAGTAATGTTCTTTTAAGTGACGCTGAAACTCTCCGTAAGTGATATAATATGCCATGGAATGCTCCTTTGCAGACTTTATTCTGAATGTATTCCGTCATTATAACAGTAAAGAAAAGAGTTTGCAAGGAAGTAATGGACTGCTTGTTACGCTTTTTTTACGTGTAAAAATGTCATTTCTAATTATGAAAGCGGACGGCATGTATTTGTGCTTGAGAAGACATGGGAATAAGCATGAAAAAATGTCGGGTAACTCAAAAGAATCTACATGGTAATTGAATCGGGAATTGCTAGACTAATACTATAAAATGAAAAATTTCCGAATCACAACATCAAATATGAAGAACAGCAGGAGGGAAAAGGCATGATAGATTTGAAAGCGAATCCGTTTTTTTTGGATGAAGAGAAGGAGAACTGGGTAACTAAGACGCTTGCATCATTGAGCGAGGAAGAGAAGATTGGACAGATGTTCTGTCCGATCGGCGGTAACACTACGGAGGATTATCTGCAGGGATTTCTGGAAGAATTCAAACCCGGTGCAATGCTGTACCGTCCGATGCCTGCGGCTAACGTGCAGCGGACGCATCGTTTCATACAGGCACATTCCAGAGTACCGATGCTGTTCGGTGCGAATCTGGAATCAGGCGGAAACGGGATCTGTGCGGACGGCACCTATTTCGCAAGGCCTATGGGGGTGGCGGCCACGGATGATCCGGTCAATGCATACCGTCTGGGCGCCATAGCGGGCAAAGAAGCGAGCGCGGTCGGCTGTAACTGGGCTTTTGCCCCGATCTGCGACCTGGATTTGAATTTCCGCAATCCCATCACCAATGTCCGCACCTTCGGCAGTGATCAGGAGAGAATCATCCGTTTTGTCAAAGAACAGTTAAAGGGGCTTAAAGATAACGGTGTAGCGGCGGCAGTCAAACATTTTCCGGGGGACGGTGTGGACGAGAGAGATCAGCATCTGGTGGCTACGGTCAACAGTCTCTCCGTGGAGGAGTATGACAGGACTTACGGGGAAATCTGGCAGGAAGTTGTCAATGCAGGAACGCTCTCTGTCATGGTAGGACATATTCTGCAGCCTGCTTACAGCCGGTATTTTAATCCGGAACTGAAGGATGAGGAAATCCTTCCCGCTACCTTGTCTAAAGAACTGCTGCAGGGGCTTCTGCGCGGTAAACTTGGATTTAACGGAATGATCGTCACCGATGCGACGCCGATGGTGGGATTTACGGCATCCATGAAGCGTTCTGAGGCCATTCCGGCAGCGATCGCGGCGGGTTGTGACATGATCCTTTTCAATAAGGATATCAGAGAGGATTATCGGTTTGTAAAAGAGGCGCTCGCAGACGGAAGCCTGACGATGGAGAGGGTGGACGAAGCGGTTACCAGGATTCTTGCCATGAAAGCGGCTATGGGGCTTCCGGAGCAGCAGACGGCAGGGACAATCGTGCCGGATGAAGAAGCGCTTGCCGTGGTAGGCTGCAAGGAGCACAGAGCATGGACGAAGGCCTGCGCGGATCAGGCCGTGACGCTGGTGAAAGACACCCAGAAGCTGCTTCCTATCTCTCCGGAGAAATATAAGAGAATCCGTCTGTATTTGCTGGAAGACCGCATTGGCGGCGGATTCAAGGACGGAGACGGCGCCATCGGCAAGGTGAAAGAGAAACTGGAGAAAGAGGGATTCGAGGTTACGCTTTTTGATTATACGAAGCCGGATTTCCATGAGATGTTTGAGGGCGGCGTGGAAGATATTAAGAGTAAGTTTGACCTGGCTGTCTATGTGGCATGCCTGGATACGGCCAGCAACCAGTCCGTGAGAAGAATCGACTGGGTACATCTGATGGCGGCGGATGCACCGTGGTTTTTGAAGGATGTGCCGGCTCTGTTTATTTCTGTCGCCAATCCATATCATCTTATGGATGTGCCGATGGCCAGAACTTTTATCAATGCGTATACGCCGAGTGAGGAAGTGATCGGCCAGGTGGTGGAGAAAATCATGGGAAGATCGGCGTTTCAGGGTGTGAATCCGGTGGATCCGTTCTGCGGAGTCTGGGGCGCGGAGTTCTGAGGACATTCCGCAGGACTGGAGGCGTAAGTTTACATCGTTAACGGCAGAATGAATAGTAAAGAATAATTTGAGTGAGGTATGGCATGAGAATAACGGGTTTAAAGACAAATCACCTGACAAATCCGCTGGGATATGAGATTAAGAAACCCAGAGTATCGTTTCAGGTGACGGACACGGAGGCGAAGAAGCCGGAGGCTATCCGGATCGTGGCGGCGCTGGATGAAGATTTCGAAGAAATTGTCTATGATTCCGGGAGATCTGCCAGGATTCAGATGATTGGGACAAATCTGCAGATTGCACCAAAGCCGCGCACCGGATATTACTGGAAAGCGGAGGTCTGGGGCGATAACGGAGAGTATGCGGTAAGTGATGCAGCGTGGTTTGAGACGGCTAAAATGGAGGAAGCCTGGGAAGGCAAATGGATCGGTACCGGTAGACCAGAGAGCGGAAATCCGGTGTTGGTGAAGGAATTTACAGCTAAGAAGGATTATAAGAGTGCCAGAATCTATGTTACGGGTCTGGGGCTGTATGAGATGTATCTGGACGGGAAGCGGGTAGGAAATGAGTATCTGACGCCGGGATGTACGGATTATAATCAGTGGATCCAGTACCAGACGTATGAAGTGGAGATTAAGAGGGGCGCCCACAGGCTGGAGGTATCTCTGGCGGACGGATGGTATATGGGAAGATTTGGCCTTGACCATGCGGAGAATAATTACGGCGACCGGCACAAGATGATACTGGAACTGGTGATGCAGGACGGAGAGGGTGGCGAAGATAAGATCGTCTCGGACGAGTCCTGGGAGGCGGAAACAGGCGGTGTGGTGTCCGGCAATATTTATGACGGTGAGGTCTATGCACCCGGTCCGAATCCGTCTGCCCGTCACGGGGTGGAGCTTCTGGATGGTCCGACGCAGCGTCTTACGGCGAGATACGGACAGCCTGTGGTGATCAAGGAAGAGCTCAGTCCGGTTGGGATTATTCATACACCGGCCGGTGAGACGGTCATCGATATGGGGCAGAATATGGCTGGTTTCCTGCGGTTCTATGCGGATGAGCCCAAGGGTACCAGGATTTATATGCAGTTTGGCGAAGTGCTGCAGGACGGCAATTTCTATCGCGGCAATCTGCGTACCGCGAAGGCGGAGTTTACTTATATCTCCGATGGAAATGCCGGATATGTACAGCCCCATTTTACCTATTATGGATTCCGGTATGTGAAGGTGGAGGGCTTTACGGAGGAACCGGCCCTGGACCGGTTTACGGGCTGCGTGCTTTACAGTGACCTGGAGCGGACGGGGTGGGTCTCTACCAGCCATGAGAAGGCCAATAAGCTGATTCAGAATGCTCTGTGGGGACAGAAATGTAATTATGTGGACATTCCCACAGACTGCCCTCAGAGAGACGAGAGGATGGGATGGACGGCGGATACCCAGGTATTTTCAGGCACGGCGTGTTTCAATATGGACAGCTATAATTTCCTGCGCAAGTTCTGCCATGATCTCTATGAGACACAGAAGGAGTTGGGGCATGTGACTTCGGTGATACCGGCTTTCCATGAGAACGGCCCGACCTGTTCTGTGTGGGGAGATGCGGCCACGATTATCCCCTGGAATCTCTATCTGTATTACGGAGATGTATCCATCCTGGAAGAGCAGTTCGAGAGCATGAGACAGTGGGTTGATTATATTAAGGGAATCGACGAGGAGAACGGCGGCAGGCGTTTCTGGGATGTGGGATTCCACTTCGGGGACTGGCTGGCGCTGGACGGCGAAGGGGATGACGGCTTTAAGGGTTCCACCGAGGACGGGTACATCGCCACGGCATATTATTATCATTCTGCGAAGATTGTGGCAAAGGCAGCAGAGATTCTGGGAAAAGACAGGGAGACTACGTATTACGGGAAACTGGCACAAGAGATCCGGGAAGCCCTGCAGGCGGAATATTTCACGGCCAACGGCCGTCTTGCCCTGACCACCCAGACCGCCTATGCGGTGGCGCTGTATATGGATTTCGCGCCGGAGGGCAGTAAGGAGCGGGTTGCACAGTTCCTGAAAGAAAAGCTGAAAATCAATAAGGGATATTTGAAGACAGGATTCGTGGGAACGTATATCCTGAATAAAGTCCTGTCGGATTACGGCAATAACGAACTGGCATATAAGCTTCTTCTGAATGAAGAATGCCCAAGCTGGCTATACGCGGTCAATATGGGCGCGACCACGATCTGGGAGAGATGGAACTCTATCCTGCCCGACGGAAAAATCAGCGGTACGGAGATGAATTCCCTGAACCACTATTCTTACGGCAGCGTGGTGGAATGGATGTACCGGAATATGGCGGGACTTCATGTGGAAGAGGAACATCCCGGATTCACCCATGTCACGATTGCGCCGCAGCCGGATTACCGTATTAAGCAGTGTGACATGAAATATCAGTCCATTGCAGGGACTTACGAAATCAGCTGGCAAGTGGAGACGGGCGGTGCGTTTTATTTGAAAGTGACGGTACCTTTCGGGGCGTCTGCGAAGATCGTGCTGCCCAATACGACGAGAGAGCCGGAAGAGGTGGAAGCGGGCGTTCATGTTTATTCTTACATGCCTGAGACGCCTATAATCAAAATATATTCTTCCGCTTCGCCTTTTTGTGAACTTCTGGAGAATCCGAAGACACTGGCTGTGGTGGAGCGCTTCATACCGGAATGGCAGGCTGTGCCGGGCGGTATGCATGATATGACGGTGGAGATGCTGAAAGGTACACCCTTTGTGGATTTGACAGGAGAGCAGACGGAAGCATTCAATGCGGAGCTTAGCAATTGCCAATAGTAGTAATAACCATCTGCCTCTACCAGCGCGTCCCTAAAGCATACCGCCTGTACGCCTGCCAGATTCCCACCGTTACTTGCTGCACTGAACGTACACGTGCCATGCAGCTCGTCTGCATACCATTTACTCTCCCAATTTCCTGTTCAGCCAGTTGACAAACAACTCCTTCCACTGTGTCACCGCTGAAAGATCCGGCGGCATCATTCCCGGAATCGGCGGTGCCGGCTGCGGCCTGCACCCGCCGAAGCCATGTCCTCCATACGGGAAAACATGCAGTTCACAAGGCACCTTATAAAGCGCCTTATATGTTCCTTGACCTACAGCGTGCGATCCGTTTCCTGAGATTTCACGCTGAGGAATACGGATTTGATCCGGATCAGATCGATCCGGGAGACGGAACTTGCCCAAACTAACGGTGAAAGTGTACAATGGAATGATAAGGATAATACGTCTATTGCGGACTATGTATGGCTGCCAATTCGGTCCGAAGGTGAAAAACCGATTATCGAATGGAAAGATTCATGGAAACTGGAAGATTATGAATAAATGAATCGGTGAGAGTCCCGATACGGCGGATAACAGCGGTGAATGCACAGGAAAAACCAAGAAGCAGAAGGGGAGAGAACGTAAATGAGCCAATGGATTTGGAGATTTGGAGAATTTGAAATTTATCATAATATGATCTTGCATCAGCGCCGCCAGCAATATGGTTTTACAGAGCCGGCCGTGTGGAAAATATACGCGCCGGAACCTGTGGTGCGGTTTCGGAAGACGGTGGTAACAGAAGGCGGATCATTTACGGTGAAAGCCTGCGGAGATCATTCACTCACAGTGATCGATGAACAGAACAGCCGGATTGAAGGGGCACATTATACAGGAGTACAAAAATATGGCGGCAGAAACAAGATTGAACTCCGAAGCGGTAAGTATACGATAGAGATCCGTGTGTCAAATTCAGAGACGTTTCCATGTATTTATGTTGACGGTGTGATCGAAAGTGACGAAACGTGGATGGCAGATGATATGAGTAATGACTGGACGCCGGTCGGAACATACAAGAATTTATCAGACGCGAACCGACCGCCGGAAATATTTTCTTTTACCTATGAACCGATCAATTATGTGACAAGAAATAAAATATCCGGCGGAGTTCTTTTTGATTTTGGCAGGGAAACTTTTGCCAGGACAAGAATTTATAATCTGCCTGACAAGACCGTGCGAGTTCAGTTTGGGGAATCGAGGGAGGAAGCTCTGGATGCGGAATACAGTATCATCCAGTTTGAACAGTTACCGGAAAACGGTGTTTTACAGTTTATTCCGTATGCATTCCGTTATATTTTTATCAGTGACGAGAATGCCGGGATCGAGGCAGAATATGAATATCTTCCGTTGGAATACAAAGGCGCTTTCCGATGTGAAGATGAAGTGATCAACAGGGTATGGGAGGCTGCAGCGTATACCTTCCATCTGTGCAGCCGTGAGTTTTTTTTGGATGGAATTAAAAGAGACCGCTGGGTTTGGTCGGCGGATGCGTATCAGAGCCTGTTCGTTAACCGCTATTTATTCTATGATCAGGACATTGAAAAGCGTACCCTGATCGCTCTTGGAGGTAAGGAGCCGTTTAAAGCTCATATTAATACGATCATGGACTATAGTTTTTTCTGGATCATCAGCCTGTATGAGCATTATATGGCATACGGGGATGAGAAGTTTATGAGACAGATTGCACCGCAGATGGACCGGGTGATAAACTTTTGCCTGGAACGAACGGATGAAGATGGTTTTATGCGGGAAAAGCCCGGCGACTGGGTCTTTATTGACTGGGCGACTATGGATAAGACCGGCGCTTTATGTGGGGAGCAGATTCTTTATGCCAAAGCGTTGGAATGCTACGCGGTAATAGGTTCTGTAATTGGCAGAGATACAAAAAGATATGCCAAAAAAGCTGCCATGCTTCAGGCGGCTGTGATCGATAAGTTTTATGACCAGGAGAAGAGTGCCTTTATTGACAGTTTTGAGTCCGGAAAACGCAATATCACTCGTCATAGTAATATCTTGGCATATCTATTCCTGCCATGTACCGAGGAGCAGAGAAAGGATATCTACGAAAAAGTAATTCTGAATGACGATATCCCGCAGATTACGACTCCTTATTTCAAGTTCTATGAGAATCAGGTGCATTGCATGGCCGATCATCCGGAGATTTTAGAAAAAGTGATCCGAGATTATTATGGAAGTATGTTGGCTACTGGGGCGACTACTTTATATGAAGAATATGATCCTGCTATGTCAGCGCCAGAGCATTATGCAATGTATGGCGATCCGTACGGCAAGTCTCTCTGCCATGCGTGGAGTGCCAGCCCGATTTATTTGTTGGGATGTTACCGTTTAGGTGTGCGGAATACGGGTATTGCGTATAAAACTTTTGAGGTAAGGCCTCAGCTGGGAGGTTTAAGGGAATTTAAAGGGCAGGTTCCTGTGCCGGGAGGATTTGTTTCTGTGGAAGCAGATGAAAAAGGAGTTTGTGTGAAGGCAGATATTAAAGGCGGAACGCTGTGTCTGGGAAATGACAAGTACGTATTGGAAAAAGGTGTAAAAAAATATATAAAGTGGTTTCCAGAGCAGTAGTCTGTGCAGCAGTTTGAAAACCGGTCAAGTAACAGGAGCTGTACCGCTGCGTTTGGAACTGAGCGAAAGCGCGTCCTTAGGAGATTCCTATCATGTCAGGCGCGTCCGGCTTAACTTAATGACATTGATTCACGTGCTGGCCGCTCATAGTAACATGATGCACATTTGTATTGTACAATTATATAATGTCATGTATTTTATATATCATCAAGGGGAAAACATAACATCCGAAAGGCGCATGGAACAGCAAATTGTATACCATGCGTCTTTTTTGCGTTTAAAAACAAGGTAATTTTATAGAAATAGAATTTTTACAAGAATTGTCCTTACCTGTTATAGAAGGAGCAGGATATGGGCAGTTATAATTTAATTATCTCTTATATGAGACGGAAATTATATTTTTGATCCGGATAGGATTTTGGACGATGAATCGTGATTGGAAAAAGGAGGAAATCTATGGTATACGAAAATATCCTGCAGGAAATTGAAAGCAGGCAGGAACTGTTATGTGCATTAAATGATTATATTTGGGATCATCCTGAAATTGCCTTTCAGGAAAAGAAAGCCAGCAACAGGATCATAGAGATCCTGGAAGCGGAAGGGTTTGCCGTGGAAAGAGGACTGGCTGGACTGCCTACCGCATTCAGTGCGAGTTTTGGCGAGGGGCATCCGGTGGTGGCTGTTTTGGGAGAGTATGATGCGCTGGACGGTCTGAGCCAGAAAGCGGACTGCTTCCATAGGGAAAAGGAACCGGATACGGAGCTGGGCCATGGTTGCGGCCACCAGGCGCTGGGAACGGGTGCGCTTGGAGCGGTATTGGGCATCAAGCGGTTTCTGGAGGATTGCAAAATACAGGGAACCGTGGTGTATTATGGTTGTCCGGCGGAGGAAGGCGGTTCAGGGAAATCTTTTATGGTCAGAGACGGGGTTTTTGATGATGTGGATTGTGCGTTCACCTGGCATCCCTGCGATTCTACGGATCTGTTTAGTGGTAGAACGCTGGCAGTTATAGGGGTCACCTATCATTTTACCGGAGTCAGTGCGCATGCGGCAGGACTTGCCCATATCGGCAGAAGTGCGTTGGATGCTGTGGAATTAATGAATGTAGGCGCGAACTATCTGCGGGAGCATGTGCCGCAGGAGACCAGGATTCATTATGCCATTACAGATGCCGGCGGGAAGTCCCCTAATGTGGTGCCGGCAAAGGCGAGCGTGTTCTATTATCTCCGGTCACCGGAGCCGGATACGCTGCTTGAGATTTATGAGAGAGTGAACAAGATTGCGGAGGGAGCGGCCCTGATGACAGGAACACAGGTAGAGGTGGAATATCACAAGGGCATGAACAGCCTTCTGCCCAATACGGTTCTGGATAATATTATGTACGATAATCTGAAATCGGTGCCATACATGGAATATACCGAGGAAGATATTCATTATGCAGGGAAGATGAAGGATACGATCCAAAATCAGCAGACGACGTTTGAGGAACTTCTGGCGGTGCTGGATCATGAAGATAAGCAGAAGATCCTGCCCGGCAGGGAAGACGTGATCTATCGTTTCATCAAGCCGCGTCCGTCGATCGAACCGCTTATGTATGGCTCTACGGATGTAGGGGATGTGAGCCGCGTCTGCCCGGTCTCCCAGATTCATGCAGCTACATGGGCAGCAGGAACGCAGATGCATACATGGCAGGCCGTGGCGCAGGGAAAATCGTCTATTCTTCATAAAGGGATGCTATATGCTGCAAAGGTGATGGCATGTTCAGCGGCAGATGTTTTTACGGCTCCGGAATTTATAGAACAGGCAAAAAAGGAAATGAAGGAACGGACTGCCGGACAGAAAGCAGTCACGTTGATGTTTGCAGATGCAAAACCACAATTGACGAGGAGATAAATCATGAGAAAAGGATTTCAGGAAGATTTTTTATGGGGAGGGGCCATTGCGGCTTCTCAGGCAGACGGCGCATGGCAGGAAGGGGGAAAGGGAATCGGCACGCAGGACCTGCGCTATTTTGATACGCTGTGGGACAAAGATACAAGGACAGAAAACCGGAATACCAATATGACTACGCCCATGTTTGAAAAAGCCCTGACTGCGAAGGAGGAAACGCATTATCCTTTTCGCTTCGGAATTGATTTTTATCATCAGTACAAAGAGGATCTTTGCCTGATGGAGGAACTGGGGCTGAAGGTGTTCAGGACATCGATCTGCTGGGCGAGAATTTTCCCGAATGGAGATGAGGCGGAACCGAACGAGGAAGGAATTCAGTTTTATCGCGATCTGTTCCGGGAATGCCACGCGCGTGGAATGAGGGTGTTTGCAACGATCCTGCACTATGACACGCCGGTACAGCTTCTGTTGCGGTACGGCGGATGGAAAAATCGGAAAATGATAGATTTCTATGTCCACTATGCAAAAACGCTGTTCCGTAATCTGGGAGATCTGGTGGATTATTGGCTTCCTTTTAATGAGATAAACTGCGCCCGTTTTAACCCGTATAATGGCTGCTGTCTGATCAAGGATCAGGAACCGGATTATATGAATGCCATTTTCCAGTGCACACACCACCAGTTTCTGGCGAATGCCCTGGCGGTAAAAGCCGCGCATGAGATTCTGCCGGGTTCTAAGGTGGGCGGCATGATTGCCAGATTTACTACATATCCGCTGACTTGTAAACCGGAGGATGTGATGGAGAGCATTCTTGAGGAAAACTACAAGAACTATTTTTACACGGATGTGATGGCAAGGGGAAAATATCCCTCTTATTCTGACAGAATGTTTGACAAACTTGGCGTGCGGATACATAAGGAACCGGGGGACGATGCGGTGCTTGCCGAAAATACCGTCGATTTTCTGGCTTTTTCCTATTATATGTCCATGACGGCCTCCACGGATACGGAACAGGAGAAAGCCAGCGGAAATCTTGTAACAGGCAATAAGAATCCGTACCTGCAGGCCAGTGACTGGGGATGGCAGATCGATCCTGTAGGTCTGAGAATCTCCCTGAACCAGATGTATGACCGTTATCAGCTTCCCGTCTTTATTGCAGAGAACGGGATCGGAGCGGTTGATAAGCTGACGGAGGACGGCCGGATACATGATCCGTACCGTATTGCCTATCTGCGTGAGCATATTGCGCAGATGAAGGAGGCGGTCAAAGACGGCGTGGAGCTGTTGGGCTATACCATGTGGGGGATCATCGATATCATCTCCTGCGGTACGATTGAGATGAGTAAGCGCTATGGCGTGATCTATGTAGACGAGGATGAAGAAGGTAAAGGAAGCAAAAAGAGGTACAAAAAAGACAGTTTCTATTGGTACCAGGAGTGCATCCGGAATAACGGGGAGGAAACGGAGGCAACAGATGAATGAAAACAGAACGCTGGCCGTGGATATAGGAGGGACATTTATTAAATATGGTTTGATAGATCCGGATTATCGGGTGTCCCGTCACCACAAGGTTCCTACGCTGGCATGTTCGTCCGCAGGTGAGTTCTTCGATTACCTGTGTGAGAATATTCCGGCAGGGGCGAATATTGAAAGAATCGGGATAAGCTGTCCCGGGCTGATTGACAGAAACAATGTGGTGCGAAGTTATGCGGCGCCCAGGCTCCATTCCCTGTACGGAGCGAATCTGTATGAGGAAATGAAAAAGAGAACCGGGATCGGGGCGCAGGCAATCAATGATGCCAAGGCGGCGGGATTGTGCGAACTGAAACTGGGCAATGCACGGGGGAGCAAGCTGTCGGCATGCCTGATCATCGGTACCGGCGGAGGCGGGTGTATATGCCTGGAAGACAACGTGTTCTGGGGAGCGGACGGATTTGCCGGAGAGTTTCATTTCATGGCTTATCCGGACGAACGGACTGGGGAGACCTTGAAGACAGGGAGGGAAATCGGCACCTTTGGGCTGATCAACCGCTATAACGCAAGGGCGGCGGAAGAAAAGCAGGTAAAATTGGGAAAGGAGATCACCGACAGATATTTTGCAGGAGAGAAACTTGCCGGAGAAGTGGTGCCTGACTGGATTCACCGGATCGCCCTGCAGTGCCTTACCATTAATGTAACGATCGATCCGGAAATTCTGCTTATCGGCGGGGGAATTTCTGAAGAGAACTGGTTTATGGAGGCTGTAAAAAAGGAGTATGCGGTTGTTTGCCGGCAGCATTTTGACGGAGCAGAATTCCTGTCTGCAAAGATAGAAAGATGCAGATATCTGAATGACGCCAATCTGCTGGGAGCGGCATTGCATACCAATCAGAGTAAATATCTGCTGGATCCGGAATGAGCAGATCTGTTATAATGTTTTCTGTAAGTAGAAAAGCGTAAAAACATTCCATCTATATGGTCATGGATGCGAAGCGCCCGTAGTCACGGCAACCATTTTCTGTATGAGCCTGGGAATGCTGCTGTATGTCAGAAAAAGACTGCTTCAATCCGGCGAAGGATCGGATTCCGGTAAAGCGGAAAAGGACAAGAATAGCTTTCATGAACTTGAGGCGGCGGAATGGTATAGATACGATTCTCCGGAAACTGAACAGCAAAGAGCTGCTTTTGCAATTATGCGTCAGGAGGTGTAAGGACGGATATCAGAATCTGCCGGGAAGGCGTTCGGGAAGTGGAGGATAGAGATGGAAGCGCTGATCGTAGATGATAGTCGTTTTATCGTGGAGGGAATTCATCAGGGTGTATGCTGGGAGAAGCTGGGGATCGAGGCGGTATTCAAGGCCTATAATAAAACGCAGGCGCTGAATCTTTTTCGGGAGCATTTGGCGGATATCATAATCTGTGATATAGAAATGCCGGGAGGAAATGGATTTGAGTTGGTGGAAGAGATCCGAAGTATGGATCTGCCGGTCCAGGTGCTGTTCCTTACAAGCTATCCGGACTTCCAGTATGCACAGAGAGCGATCAAGCTGGGAACGGTTGATTATCTGTTAAAGCCTGTAGAATTTCATAACCTGGAGGATGCCATAAGAAAGGCCCTGGAGATTCAGAAAAAGCAGCTGGAACAGGCAGCACTGAAAAATAAAGCGCGGAACATAGAGAAAGGAATGAAGTCTCTGAAAAACTATTTCTGGAAAGTACTTCTGGATGAAGTATATCAGGGAGATAATGCAGATGTTCTGTGCCAGGCAGAAAGTTATGGGTTGGAATATGACGGCAAAGAGCGTTTCCTTCCGCTTCTGCTGCGCATCCATATTGCAGATGAGAAACTGGAGCAGAAGAATTATAATTTCATTCTGCATAATATCGTACAGGAGTTATTCGGAGAGCAGGAGTATTGTCTTGACGGACTGGTGCGCACAGGAAAGAGAGTCTGGGTTTTTGTTTTCCGGATTCTGAAACAGAAAGAAAATTTGATGGAAGACGTGCTGGAATGCTCATGTACGGTAAAGAAGCAAACAACCGAAAACAAGAGATAGACCGCCAGCACCACACTATTCCGAACCAAAGACCAAAAGACAAGCACCGTGGAAATGTGTATAACTTACTATTCCGTCATGGAAAAGTCCGTTCACAGAACATGGAAAAGCTAAAGCACAGCTTTCCCACATTCTGCAAACAGACTTTCCCACAACTCCATAAGACAGCAAGTTATGCACATTCCCACAAATCCAAACTTATATAAAATCCAAACTTTTCTGAAAATAGCTTGATAATTGGGGATTCTTGCTGGAAAAAGTTTGGATTTCGTTTCACAAAGTACAATACTCCAATTATGACAAAATGCGTAAAACATTGCTATTTAGCTCTGTTTCAATCAATTTATTCTCATTTCTGACAAGAGAAGCACAAAACAAAATCCAAACTTTTATATCAGAAAATGCCTTGAATAAAGGATTTACAGAGGAAAGTTTGGATTTCTCCTAAGTTTGGATTTGTGGGAAAATCCAAAAGTTTTGATTTTCCCACAGTGCCGACTACTACGGAATCCCTCTTTATCTCCACACAGATTATTTCTTTTATGGCATATTCCAACGTGCGTCAATAGAATAAATAAGCTGGATTATTTTTTCCTTTGGGGTAGAAAAATTATTCTTAATCCAAAGTGAGATTATTGAGAGGCAGCCTTGAATATGATATGTCGCCATATAGAGCATTTCTTCTGAAACGGAAGATATATTTTCTTCTTGCATCCATATTTCAAGATATTTTTCTTCGATGATGTCATACATATGCTCTTGAAATTTGTGGTCAATTCCCTTTCCGAAAAAAAGCAAACGGCTTAGGGCAGGATTTTCATAAATATAATCAATAATGGAATTATAAATATTTTCGTAATGACCTGCTGGATTATCGTTAATAAATTTAGTGAACTCAGATATAGCGTCATGTTCCATTTGCTCATATAAGTCATACACATCATGGTAGTGCGAATAAAAAGTAGCTCTATGTATGTCTGCCTTGTTGACTAATTCCTGTACTGTAATTTTTTGAAGTTCCTTATCAAGCATTGCGTCAGCAAGAGCAGACTGTAATGCTTTTATTGTCTTTTTGACCCGCCTATCATGTTTATTCATAGTTTTCTCCTTTAAACAACAGTTTCGAGCGGCAGTGTCGTTTAGGCAACAATTATAGATAAAATTGAAGATAGAAAAACGACACATGTTATAGTATACTGCTTGTTGTACGGATATGTCAATCTGAATACTATAAAATTCCAAGGCAATGGAGGTAACCATGACACAAAAACAAATTGAACGCAAATCGCTGATAGTAAGCTGCATTGTAAACTTAATAATGGCAATAGGTGGGTTTTGGATTTTTTCGATAACAAATATTCAAGCTCTGTTTTTAGACTGTTCCTTTTCAATGATTGCTTCCTGCTCTTGTTTGGCAGCATTGGAAATTTCAAAAATTAGTAATAAAAAGACAAAGAATTACCCGGACGGTCTTTATTTTTTAGAGCCATTATATTCTATTTTTAGAACTTTATTAACATTGGTGCTGCTGTTTTCTTCTGTTGCTCGTACTGCAAAAGCAGCATGGGGGTATTTTGCATATGGCGTTGGAACCCCTTTGATGATTGAACCTGTAATTCCTTATGAGATACTTATGTGTATCATATGTTTTGGGCTGTCTTTTTTTAACAGAAGCCAGAGCCGTAAAACTAATGATTCCAGTACACTTTTAGCAACAGAATCGAAAGGAAATTTTATCGACGGCATATTATCTTTGGGCGTAGCACTGTCTGCGTTCTTGATAAAACTGATAGATATTAACGGAAGTTTGGGTTTTCTTCATTATACTGGAGATTTTTTCATTACGACAATTATAGTCTTGCCTGCAATAAAAGAACCGATAAGTGTTTTCATATCTTCTTTCCGCGAATTGTCAGGAGGGTTGACAACGAATCAGGAACTAAAAAGAACAGTTTTCCAATTTGTAGAAAAGAATCTTAGCGGTATTATGACATTGCAAAAATGTGACATATATAAAATTGGTATGCACATAAAAGTTTGCATTTATATTACCAATAATATTGATTATAAAAAAATACAAACTGTCAAAAGGAATATTTTGAAAGATATATGTCCTATTTACGAAAATGCTGAAATTGTTTTTTGTGAATGGTAAAATGTGATACCGGGAGAAGATAATTAAAGTAGCGAAACGAGTTAAGACCTGCGCATAGAGTTGTTGTTACTTTGAATTATAAACAAGCAACCGTAAACCATGCACCGCCCTATGTGGGAGAAAGGGGGAATCATCTATGCCTTGCACAGAAGCATACAAGGAACATATCATGTATACGTTCAATGGCTTTTGCAAGACCGTCATACGCTTTGCGGCACTCAACGCATGGCGTGATAGGAGCAGACGGCGGCAAAAAGAAATATCCCTTGAATACCTCACAGAAGAAAAGTTTTACCCTTTAGGCACGACAGACGAATATTTTGAAGCACCCTATGAAGAATATCCCATTACGATATGCGGTCAGACAGTTATCCTCACCAATGGGGAACTTGCCGCCGCCCTGTTATCTCTGCCGGAAAGAAAGCGGGAAATTATTTTCCTTTACTTTTTCGGAGATTATACACAACAGGAAATCGGGGAAATGTACGGACGCTGCCGGAGTACGGCGTGGCATCACATACACAGTGCCTTGCAAATGCTGCATAAAGAAATGGAGGTGCTTTTCCGTGAGGAATCCTAAACTTGTGCCGTATGAAACGATTGTCCGGGCGACCAGCGGCGAGCCGGAAGCCATTGACGAGGTTTTGCGGCATTACAGCAAGCGAATCCGGCTTGCTTCCCTTGAAAACGGACACGTCAACAAGGACACCGAGGACAATATCAAACGGCGGCTTATCGCTGCCCTGTTCCAGTTCCGCTTTGACGGACAGCCTACCTAACAGGAGGTGAGATTTGTCGCAAAAATAGTCATGCTTATATTTAACGACACAGAAGAAAAAGCGGTTGAGAAAGCCATTGCCGCCCTTGCGGATATGATACCGCTGGAAGCCATGCAGCCGCCCCACTCCCCGGCACTTACTTTTCCGGGATTGGAAATAAAATTGCACCAACGCCGGGTATTAAAAAACGGCACAGACATTCCCCTCACCCGTTTAGAGTACGGCGCACTCTGCTACCTTGCCGCCAGTCCGGGGCGGGTATTCACAAAGGCGCAAATCTTTGAAGCCGTGTGGAGCATGGAAAGCGAAAGCTGCCAGTCAAGCGTGTCAAATGTGATATGCAATCTACGGAAAAAGATAGAGCCGGACAGCGGCAAGCCCACTTACATAAAAACCGTTTTAGGCGTGGGCTACAAGTTTGCTTCCGGGGAATGATAACAGAATAACCGCCGCCCATCAGCGGCAGCCAAAGACAGGAAATCAAGAAAAGGTTTCCTGTTTTTTTGCGCCCAAAACCAAGCCGGATTTTGCACCGTAATAAAATAATTCAACTACTTTCTGAAAACATTGCCTAAATTTCCTTTTTTCCCGTAGTAGGTAATAAGGGGAAAAATAATTGCCGGAAAGTTTGGCGTTTTTTGAAACTGTCCGTATATCACTACAAAACGGAACTGATTTCAAGCCAAAAAAGGCTTCCAGTTTTCCTTTTTTGTCAAATGCTGTTGTGAAAACACGAAAAGAAATTCCGGGGAACTTTGCCAGATTTGCCTTGCCGTGCGTAGTAAGTAATAGAGGGAGAAATACCGCCGCATAGTTGGCAGAATCCACGCCGGACAAGCCGGGGGTATCAGCAAAAGCCCACACAGAGGAATCCGTCACTTTCTTAGAGCAAGATTCTACCACAGTACCAAATTTCGCTAATCGCTCATTTTGTCCTATGGGAATCTTGTTGGGGTTGCCACCCCAAGCCCGCCTTTTGCGGCTTGCGCCGCTTGAAAAAATCCACCCACGAAAGGAGGTTCACAGCCATGAAAAGATACAACACGCCCCACCGCCACCGGGTAATCAAGACACGCTTGACCGAGGAAGAATACGCCGAGTTTTCCGAGCGTGTCACCCTCTGCAAAATGAGCCAAGCCGAGTTTATCCGGCAAGCCCTTATCAAATCAAGCATACGCCCGGTCATTACCGTTTCCCCGGTCAATGATGAATTACTCTCTGCCGTTGGAAAACTCACAGCCGAATACGGGAAAATCGGCGGCAACTTGAACCAGATTGCCCGCTGTCTGAACGAGTACGGCGCACCCTATAACGCCCTCTCCCAAGAGGTACGAGCCGCCACAGCGGAGCTTGCCGCCTTGAAGTTTGAAGTCTTGCAGAAAGTAGGTGAAGCCGTTGGCAACATTCAAACATATCAGCTCTAAAAATGCCGACTATGGAGCTGCCGAGCAATACCTAACCTTTGAGCATGACGAGTTTACCATGAAGCCCACACTGGACGGAAACGGGCGGCTTGTTCTCCGTGATGATTACCGCATTTCCTCTCTGAATTGCGGTGAGAAAGATTTTGCAATCGCCTGTATGCGTTCCAATCTCCGATACGGCAAGAACCAAAAACGGGAGGACGTAAAGAGCCACCATTACATTATCAGTTTTGACCCCCGTGACGCACCAGACAACGGCTTGACTGTAGACCGGGCGCAAGCGTTGGGCGAGCAGTTCTGTAAAGAGCATTTCCCCGGACATCAAGCGTTGGTATGCACCCACCCGGACGGGCATAACCACAGCGGCAACATTCATGTGCATATCGTCATAAACAGCTTGCGGATTGCCGAAGTGCCGCTATTGCCCTACATGGAAAGACCAGCCGACACAAGGGAGGGCTGCAAGCACCGCTGTACAGACGCAGCTATGGAATACTTCAAAGCGGAAGTCATGGAGATGTGCCACCGGGAAAACCTCTATCAGATTGACTTGTTGAACGGGAGCAAGAACCGAGTTACCGAGCGTGAGTATTGGGCGAAACGGAAAGGACAAGCCGCACTGGATAAAGAGAACGCTTCCCAAGCCGCCACAGGAGAGCCGCCCAAACAGACCAAGTTTGAAACCGACAAGGAGAAGCTACGGCGCACAATCCGATCCGCCCTGTCCTCTGCCGTTTCCTTTGAGGACTTTTCCGGGAAGCTGCTGCAACAGGGCGTGACCGTCAAGGAGAGCCGGGGGAGATTGTCCTATCTCACGCCGGACAGAACGAAGCCAATCACAGCCCGGAAATTAGGTGATGATTTTGACCATGCCGCCATACTGGAAGCACTCACCCAAAACGCACAGAACGCCGCCAGAGCCGCCGAAACGTCCGCACCCAGACAGGAATGCCCCCGCAGCATAAAAGACCGTTTACAGCGGAATAAAACCGCCATAAACGCACCGAAACAAGACGCTTCCCAACGGGAAGTTGTACAGCGCATGGTAGACATAGCCGCCAAGAAAGCCGAGGGCAAGGGGAAAGGCTATGAGAAATGGGCGACCTTGCACAACTTGAAGCAAATGGCGGCTACCATGAGCGTTTACGAGGAATCCGGCTTTTCTTCCCCGGAGGAACTGGAAGCCGCCCTTGCCGCTGCCAGTGCCGGACTGCATGAAGTGACCGGGAAACTGAAAACCGTGGAAAGCACCTTGCAGGAGAAAAAGGACTTGCAGAAACAGCTATTGGCGTACATCAAGACCAAGCCAGCCCGTGACGGACTGCGGGCGCAGAAAACGGAGAAAGCCCGAAAAGCCTACCGGGAGCAGCACGAAAGCGAATTTATCATTTCCGAATCTGCCGCCCGGTATTTCAAGGCACAGGGCATTACCAAACTGCCAGCTTCCAAGACCTTACAAACGGAGATTGAGCAGCTTACCAAAGAGAAAAACGCCCTTTACAACGAGTACCGGGAGAAGAAAGCAAGCGTCCGGGAATTGCAGACCGTAAAGGGCAACCTTGACAAAATATTGCGCCGGGAGCCGGAACGGGGAAAGGGGCGGGAAAATGAACGGTAAACGCCCCTACATGGACTACCAGCAGTACAGAGCCGCCCGCCGTCTTGTGCATGAGTGCTGCAACTACGATAACGGCAACTGTATCTTGCTGGATAACGGCGAGCCTTGTGTATGCGTCCAGAGTATCAGTTATTCGCTTATATGCCGCTGGTTCATTACCGCCGTTCTGCCGCTGGACGGGAAGCTGGAAGCCGTCCTTTTGCACCGGGCAGACAGGAAACGCTGTACCGAGTGCGGCGGGTATTTTCTCCCCAAGTCAAACCGGGGGAAATACTGCCCGGATTGCGCCGCAAGAGTGCGCCGCCGGAAAGAAGCCGACAGACAGCGGAAAAGATACCACCTTTCTACGCATTTAGGCTATGAAAGAAGCCCGTAAATCAAGGCTTTTTTGACCGCCCTCAACAGGTAGCCGATACATTTATCCTTTACCCCCGAAAATGTCGTTTTAACTGCGTAACAAGAAGCCACAGACAGGAGGTGAGAACCATAACCGAATACATCACAGCCGACACCATATTGCCCCGTTTTCTGCCCTATCCCTATTTTCTGCTGAAAATGGACTTGTCGCATACCGCAAGGCTGCTCTATGGGCTGCTTCTTGACCGTTCCACCCTCTCACAGAAGAACGGCTGGCATGACAGCGAGGGCAGGACGTATATTGTCTATCCCGTTTCGGAGATAACGGAAATGCTGGATAAAGGCAGCACCGCCATAAAAAGCGCACTGAACGAGCTGGACGCTGCCGGGCTTCTGGTGAGGGAACGCCGGGGCTTCTCCGCACCCAACCGCCTTTATATAAAAATACCGCAAATGCCAGTGGTACAGTTTTCCGACCATATGACAGCCATACAGCCGGAAAACCGACCCTCTGATAGCCGGAAAACCGACCCTCATAAGGGCGGAAAACCGACCTTTGCGTTGGACGGAAAACCGACCCCTAACCAACTTACTATAAACCAACTAAAAGAGAACCAACGAAAAGGAGTGAGTGGGGAGCAGCCCGCACCCTTTGGCAGATATAAAAACCTTTTCCTCTCCGAATCCGAGTATGCGGAGCTGAAAGGGGAATACCCGGACAGGCTGGAACGGTTCATTGAGGAATTGAGCGAGTACATAGCCGTCTACGGGAAAGTGTACGCCAACCATGCCGCCGCTGTCCGTATGTGGGCAAAACGTGACAGGAAAGGCACAGGAAAGAAAGGAATCCCCGATTATTCCTACAAGGAGGGCGAAAGCCTTTGACCGCATAGACACAACGCCCCGTAAACAGGGCGTAAAAGACCATGAACAAGGAGGACGATTTTATGAGTGATTACGATAACGCCATTTTCCGGCTTGCCACGGCACAGGAAGCAGAGCTGGAGGACTATATTGGGGAGGACGGGCTTTTATATTGCGCGAGCTGCCGCCAGCCCAAAGAAGCCTACTTCCCGGAGGGCAAGACCTTTTTTGGACGTGACCGCCACCCCAAAGAATGTGACTGCCAGAGAAAACGCCGGGAAACGCTGGAAGCCAGCCACCGGGAATACAAGCACCGGGAGGAAGTGGAACGGCTGAAACGAAAGGGATTTACAGACCCGGCTATGCGGGAATGGACGTTTGAAAACGACAACGGGAAATGCCCCCAAATGCACAAAGCCCATGCTTATGTGGAGTGTTGGGAGGAAATGAAAGCCGGGAATATCGGTTATCTGTTATGGGGCATGGTAGGCACAGGCAAAAGCTATTTCGCCGGGTGTATCGCCAACGCCCTCATGGAGAAATAGGTTTCCGTGTGCATGACAAACTTTGCCTTGATACTCAACGACCTTGCCGCCAGCTATAAGGACAGGAACGAGTACATAGCCCGCCTTTGCAGCTTCCCTCTGCTTATCCTTGACGATTTCGGCATGGAGCGTGGCACGGAATACGGGCTTGAACAGGTTTACAACGTGATAGACAGCCGATACCGAAGCGGCAAGCCCTTAATCGTGACAACAAATTTGACGCTGGAAGAATTGCAGAACCCGGAGGACACCGCCCACGCCCGCATTTATGACCGCCTTACGGAAATGTGTACCCCCGTCTGCATTACCGGGGGGAATTTCAGGAAAGCCAGAGCAAGGGAGAAAATGGAACGCCTTAAAAAGCTGCTGAACGGAAAGGAGATTTGCCTATGACCGACACGCCCAAGAAAAGCACCGCCACCACCGCCCGCCGCCCGGATTGCGTGACCGAGGTACGCCGGGGGAACACCGTCCTTGTGGTTTCCGGCTACTTCAAACAAGGCACTACCGCCACCGCCGCCGACAAGATGATGAAAGTGCTGGAAGCCGAAAGCGTAGCCGGACACAAGCCGCCTTTTACCGCCTAAGTTGTGGCATGGAAAAGCGGTCATGCCGTGGAGCGTGACCGCTGGAATAGTAATAAATGACACCATGTTTATTTCTTGCTTGATTGCCGTATTTCATTTGCCAGCAGCACGATACCATACAAACCGCAAATCAGTAGAATTATATCTTCATAGGCATTGAAGATGACTGATTTTATTCCGGTCAATCCCCATATGGTCAGTAAAGCGAGGAGCAGCTTGTTTTTTCTTTTATAGCCAGCATAAACCGTCATGCTTATGCTGATTACGGGGCAAGGCATGATGTATGTTACCATTTGCGGGAAAGAATTACCTAAAAGAATGGAAACAAAAGGGTACGCTAAATAAAGCACCAGTAGAAACATCTGAAATGCGGTAGGTGTTTTGAGTATATCGTCCTTGTTATGCAGACTTTCGTATAGGAACAGAACACCGCAAGTGATATACAACGGAAATGCAAAAAATTTCTGAATAGGCTCTGTTCCATACCAAGCGAAAAATCCAATGCCTATAAAGAGGTTAATAATCCCAAGCGAGAATTTTGCCGCCCACTTTATTTTTTTTGTATAGGACAAAGCAACCGCTATGAGTAAAAAAATGAGTAATGCAATTTGGATTATCCATGTTTGTCTGTTGTAATTGCCGATAACATCCCAAAAAACTTGTGCGTCCATGTGTTGCCCCCGTAGATTTAGTTTGTCACTTTGTAACGAACTAAAGTATAGCATAAAAATTTGATATTTTCTATAATAAGCTACTTGCTATAAACCGTAACAAAAAACCGTGATATTTTTCGACATAAAGAAGCAAAAAGGACTGTACAGACAGCCCCGCCCTATGGTATACTAAGCCTACGGAATAGTGGGACTGGCTGTCGGAAACGGAGGACATTATGTTAAGACAGACCACCCAACAACTCATTACCGCCCTTTATCCGAGATTGTCGCACGAGGACGAGCTTTCCGGGGAATCCAATTCCATAAGCAACCAGAAGCGGATTCTGGAAGCCTACGCAAAACAGAACGGCTTTTCCAACCTCAAATGGTACACGGACGACGGATTCTCCGGGGCAAATTTCCAAAGACCCGGCTTCCAGTCCATGCTTGCCGACATTGAAGCGGGGCTTGTGGGAACGGTTATCGTAAAGGATATGTCACGGTTAGGGCGAAACTATCTGCAAGTGGGAATGTACACGGAAATGATTTTCCCACAGAAAAACGTCCGCTTCATTGCCATCAATGACGGCGTTGACAGCGCACAGGGCGAGAATGACTTTGCGCCTTTGCGAAATATTTTTAACGAATGGCTGGTGAGGGATACGAGCAAGAAAATCAGAGCCGTGAAGCGGTCAAAAGGCATGAGTGGGAAACCTGTCACAAGCAAGCCCGTGTATGGCTACCTCATGGACGAGGACGAAAATTTTATCATTGACGAGGAAGCCGCCCCCGTGGTAAAGCAGATATACAGCCTTTGCCTTGCCGGGAACGGTCCGACCAAGATAGCCCGTATGCTTACGGAACAGCAAATCCCCACGCCGGGAACGCTGGAATACCGCCGGACAGGGAGAACCCGCCGCTACCACCCCGGCTATGAGTGCAAATGGGCGGCGAATACCGTGGTACATATCCTTGAAAACCGGGAATACACGGGCTGCCTTGTGAACTTCAAGACCACCACACAATCCTACAAGTGCAGCAAGATTATCTACAACAGTGAGGACAAACAGGCGGTTTTCGAGAACCACCACGAAATCATCATAGACCGTGACACATGGGAGCGTGTGCAGGAGCTACGCAAGCAGCGCAAACGCCCTAACCGCTATGATGAAGTGGGCTTGTTCTCCGGCATACTGTTTTGTGCGGATTGCGGCAGCGTCATGTACCAGCAGAGGTATCAGACGGATAAACGGCGGCAGGACTGCTACATATGCGGCAGCTACAAGAAGCGCACGGCAGACTGTACGGCGCACTTTATCCGCACCGACCTGTTGACCGAGGGAGTGACCGAGAACCTACGGAAAGTCACCAGCTACGCCGCCAAGCACGAAGCCCGGTTTATGAAGCTGTTGACCGAGCAGACCGAGGACGGGAGCAAACGCCGGAACGCCGCCAAGAAGAAAGAGCTGGAAGCAGCGGAAAAAAGGATTGCGGAACTCTCCGCCATCTTCAAACGGCTGTATGAGGACAGCGTGACCGGGCGCATATCGGACGAGCGTTTCACGGAATTGTCGGCAGACTACGAAGCCGAGCAAAAGGAACTGAAAGAGAAAGCCGCCGCCTTGCAGAGCGAGCTTTCTAAGACGCTGGAAGCCACGGCAAACGCTGAAAAGTTTATGAAAGTGGTACGCAAGTACACCAGCTTTGAGGAACTCACCCCTACCCTGTTGCGGGAGTTTGTGGAGAAAATCGTAATCCACGAATCGGAAGCCCTTGACGGGAAACGCCGGGGGAAGCTCCGCAGACAGGAAATCGAAATCTATTACTCTTTTGTCGGCAAGGTAGAGTTGCCCGACTAAAGCCCGACCCGTCCGGCAGTCAGCCGGACAGGGAACGGCAAAATTTTTTACACTTCTTTTACTTCTTTATCTCACATGATCAAAAGTGCAGGGCATGTATTGATTTTATACAAAACCGCATGAAATGCGGAAGTGTATTCTGGGCAGGGGAAGAAAGCGGGATTGCAGATATATTGCCAGTCGTGAAGCACATGCAGAATGTGGAAATGGAATACGCGTCCACGGAAAATGTGGCGCTGCAAAGTTCCCTTTCGGAGCCGAGCAGGTATACCTATCAGATGAACCAGAGTGCCGCGTGGGAGAGTATACTCAGAGAAAAAGGACAGGAACAGCTAAAGCAGAAGATTTCGGAATATTTAAGACATACGCTCTACCATAATGAAGTGAATCGGATCTATCTTGCAGGTTTCAGGCTTGATATGCAGCAAATGATCTATTCGGTTTTGAAAGAGAAGGGGATCATGGTCAATAAATTTCTGGCGGATAATGAAAATGGCAGACTGTTTGAGCGCTCTCTTTTCTCTGTCGCTGATATGGAGAACTATATGTTTTACCTGATCGATAAGTCCTGTGAGCAGATGAGAGCCATGGAGGAAACAAGAACGGTTATGGACACGATTGTTTCTTATATAGACAAGAATCTTGACAAGGAAATTACCAGAGAGAATCTTGCCGAACTTGTCTATCTTACACCGGATTATATTTCAAAGCTCTTTCGCAGGAAAACAGGTATGTCCTTCGGGGAATATATTCAGAGAAGGAAAATACAGGAGGCGCAGAATCTTCTCGAAAATACGGATATGTCCATAGGGGATGTGGCGCTTTGCGTGGGCTTTTCCAGTTTTTCCTATTTTTCAAAGACTTTTAAGAAAATAACCGGAATGACGCCGGGAGATTTCAGAAAGAAGCGGTAGATGAAAGAACAAAAATGGAGTAGAATTGTAGGATTGAATGTTATAGGGATTTTTCTCTATATGGTCGGTATAAAATGTTTTGCCGCACCGGCAAAGATCGCGCCCGGGGGTGCGAGTGGAATCGCCATTCTGGTAAATTACGTGACGGGATTTCCGATAGGTGTTTTTTGTACGCTTTTTAATTTCCCGATTCTTGCTGTTGCATTGTATAAGAAGATTTTTTCGCCCTTGTTTGCAGTGAAGTCCGCAGGCAGTATTGTGCTGCTGTCGGTGATGACGGACATAATTGCGCCCCGGATTCCGCATTATCAGGGCAATCCTCTTCTGGCTGCTTTGTTTGCGGGCGGCTTTATGGGAATTGGGCTGGCATTGGTATATCTTGGAACCTCCGATACAGGGGGGATTACGATGGTCGGATTGATCATCAAGAAACACATTCCCCATCTTCATGTAGGTACTTTGGTGTCTGCCATTATCATTCTGGTGGTATTAGTCTCCGGAATCGTATATCGTAATGCAGAGAGTATTTTATACGCAGTAGTGACGGTATATGTTTCGGGGTTGTTTATGGATCGGATCGTCAACAGTGCAAATGTGGAGAAGCTGATGATCGTTATGGGGGAGTGTACTGACAGGGTCAGAAGTATTTTTTTGGAAGAACACAGTGGAATCACGATCGTGAGAGGAGAAGGGGGATACTCCGGCCAAACGCAGCGTGTGATCATGGGAGCCGTCAAAAAAACAGACTGTGACAGAATACAGAGAAGAATTCAGCTTGAAGATCCGGGGGCGCTGATTATCGTCTCGGAAGCGAGCAGTGTGATCGGCAAAAATTTCGGGCATATGTTATAGCCGGATTTCGAAAGATATTCCGGACGGATGCCTACTGTTCACAAACTGGTACATCTTTGCCACATTGTCAAGTGAAGAATTCATTCTTTTTGGGTTTTCATACACGGAATCTTGTCGATGTTCTATAAATGTGCTAAACTGAACACGACAAGTTGATTCCTAATGTGATAAAGTAGCGAATGTGCAAAGAAACAACTTCCAAGTCTTTGTTTTAATACAGAACGGACAGGAAGAATAAATAACATACGTGCTTGTGCAAGGGGGATTGTAGAAGGGGAAGTTATTTTTGCATAAATCCAATGCAGCGTTTTACATTTCAACGGAGCGTTTCTTGAATATGGTGTTTCTTGTGATATTATGAAATCGGAAAGAAGGTGAAAATATTGAACGCTCAAAAAACAGGCAGCCTGATTGCTGCTATCAGGAAAGAACAAAATCGCACGCAGCAGGATTTAGCGAATGAATTGGGAGTATCAAGTGCAGCTGTTTCAAAATGGGAACGAGGTATCGGATTTCCAGATGTATCTCTTATTGAACCATTAGCTGCATCCCTGGGGATTACGATAGCAGAATTATTCAAGGGCGAAAGAACAGAAAACAACGTTGATAACGAATATGAAAGTCTGTTGTCAGATGTTGTAAAAGTATCAGCGAATGAAATAACCAAGAAGAAAAAAATAACGAATTGGATGATTGCAATTACTGTTGCTGTTCTTTATTTGATGATTTCTGTAATATCACACAAGTGGGAAATAACCTGGGTGGTCTGGATTGTATATTGTTTTTATCGGATTTTTACTGAATATATCTATAAAAAATATTAGCAATCTACAGAAACGTAAGAAATGGAGGAAAAAATGGTCGATTATTCACAATTTGAGGCAAGTGTAAAATCCGGCATCCACGCAGATGTGAGCCGGATACGGCAGAAGGATGAAATAATAAAAGCCGTTGTCAAAAAGCGGAGAAGCTCCGCGGGAAGCTGCGTGTGCTTCCTGTGTATGGCAGGAATTTCTTTGTTTAAAAGCTGGATTCCCGCCGTTATCTGTCTCCTTCTTGCATTGTTTTTCCTATGGCGGGCTGTCGGAAAATTTTCTGACGAATATTTACGTGAAATGTACGAGGAGGGGCTTTTGGTTCCCGGCATGATCGTGAAAACGGAACCCCTTACTATCATGGCAATCGCAAACATGACCGCGCGGGATGGCGCGGCAGCCGTAAATGGGTGCTACTGTCTGGAGGTGAAGGAGCTTGACGGGGCGCAAAAAATTCTATTTGAAAAAATCCCCTGCTCCTGTTTTTTCTGCTATGAGGGCGGCGATTACCATTCTTCCTTCCAGCCCCATCCTCTCTATTGGGGAACGGCAGATCAGCAGTCTATTCAAGAAGCGCTAAGACAGGTGGAGGAAGACAACAAAGAAAATACAAAAGATGAATGGGAAGTGCTCAAGGAGGTTGCGCGGCAGTTCCCTGATTTGGGAAACGGAAATTTGATTTTATTGGATGAAAATTACGTTCCATTCGGGAAAAAGAACTACATGGACAGCAACTATAAGCCCCTCAATGAGGAAGCTGACACCAAGTAATATGTTCTATTTAGGGAAACGTTGATGAAAACGTTTCCCGCGCCTGTTGCTGTAAATCGGAATTAGTGGAATAAAAATGAACGAAGAACAAAGAAAAAAATTGATAATTTTAAAATCAGTAAATAAAGAGTATATCAAAAAATTACAATGGAAAAGTAATGTCCTTTTACAAGAATGCTTAAATAATTTGGAAACTTATCAGATTATAAGTGATGAAACTATAATCAAACACATTGTAAAAATTGCAGGTGATACTGAAATAAAAAGAATGTCTCATTCAGATATACCAATGATTGAAAAAAATCATGACTATTATATCATTTGGGACAATGAACGGGTTCCAATTATCAAATGTAAAGGGGATGATATTATTGAAAATTGGGATGATGTACTTGCTGTAGCATTTGATACCTGTTTTGTTAATTGCAGAACTGAACAAGGATTTTTTATCAGAGAGTAAAATTCCATTTTACTGTAAAGTTGTTCATAAAGAAAAATTGGAGTTTACACAGAAGCCGGAGAATAGGGAACCCGGCTTCTTTTTCGTGTACGGACAAAAAGAAAGCCCTTCCCCCAGAAAGAGAGAAGGGCATTGCCATTATTCTGTTACCGCCGGTATCTCCCCGACAAAGTTATAAATGATTTTGATTTCCTGAAATTTCTCCCCGTAAATCTTTTTCACCTCCCCACCAGAATCCGGCTGATAAGGCGGTTTAAGATACCCTCGTCCAGTTCCTGTGTCGTGGCGTACTGCCGGTTTTCCCGGATAAAGGTACGGACATCGATTTCCTGCTCATTGGAACGGCGCAGGGAGAGTGTCAATTCTTTCAGCTGCTTCTGGTTTTCCTCCTGTTCCCGCTCCATCGCCGCCGTCAGCTTCACAAACCGCTGCTCTGACAGGATTCCCTTTGCCTTGTCGATATACAGGACATTGGGCGAAGCACTACTGATATAAATTTCATTGAGTAAATCACTCTATAAATTTTTCGATGACTGTGCTAATGTTAAATTGTGTTTATTCGCTGGAGGAAATACTATATGACAAGAGAAGAACAAAAAGAAGCCAGAAAAATACAAATTATTCAGGCTACGCTGGATTTATTTGTGGAGCGGGGATACTACGGAACCAAAACAAGCCAAATATCCAAACGGGCAGGAATTAGTGAAGGTCTGTTGTTCCATTATTTCCCTGCAAAGGAAATGTTGTTAGAGGAATTGGTAAATATCGGTTTGGAAGGGATGCGCACGCCAATGCATATCAAAGCAAAAAATGGTTTGGATTTTTTTTATCAATTTACAAAAATGTTGTTTCTACATACAGAAAAAAATCCTTTTATTGCAAAAATGTTTGTATTTATGGGACATATCGTGCGGGGTCAAGACGTACCAGAAAAACTTCGTAAGCTGGCAGCTTCCGTAGATACGATTGCATTCTGCCAAAACTGGGTGAAAGCAGGGCAGAAAGACGGAAGCATTCGCAAAGGAGATGCCATGTCGCTGTCAAATATGTATTGGTGTGCGGTACATGGAATTATGGAACAGTATACTTTGAATCCGGATATTCCATTGCCGGAACCGGAGTGGGTGGTGGGTATGCTGCAAAATGGTAAAGAACAATTTAGTTTAAATAGTTTATTTATGGAGGAAAATAATGAATGAAAACAAAAAGAAAATTGTAATTGTAGGTGGCGGCATTGCTGGATTGTCAGCAGGAATTTATGGAAAACTTGCGGGTTATGACGTGGATATTTATGAAAAAAATCCGATTGCCGGAGGACAGTGTATGGGGTGGAACCGGAAAGGATGCCATATTGATAATTGCATTCATTGGCTTACCGGAACGAAAAAGGGGACAGCACTCCGCAAAGTATGGGAAACAGTCGGAGCATTAGATGAACATACGGAATTTGCGGATTGTGACAGTTTTTATACAAGCATCAAAGGGGATTCGCAGGTAACATTATGGAAGGATTTGGAAAGGACAAAGTCGGAATTGCTCATATTGTCCCCAGAAGATGCAATGGAAATAGAAAAATTTATAAAGCATGTGAAATATGCGGCGGAATGTGAAATACCAGCCGAAAAACCTATGGATGCTATGGGAATCATGGATTATATCCATATGGGCATTTCAATGGTTGATATGCCAAAGGTGATGAAGGAATACGGCTCCATTGATTTGGAGGAACTGTCCAAGCGGTTTAAACACCCTGCTTTAAAACAACTATTTACAGATTATTTGCCAAAAGAATATGTTGCAAGTTCATTTCTCGTTTCTTATGCCAGTATTACATCTGGTAATGGTGAGATTCCAATGGGCGGTTCTCTGGCAATGGCAAACCGTATGGTGAATCGGTTTTTACAGTTAGGCGGGAATTTGCATTGCAATGCGCCGGTTTTACGGATTCTTATAGAGAATAAAAAGGCAATAGGAATCGAAATGGCAGATAAAGAAAAGGTATTAGCGGATTATATTATTTCATCAGTAGATACCATGGAGATGTTTGGCAGACTAATCGGGAAAAAGTATATGGATGCAAAATGGCAGTCCTGTTATGCTGATAATGAAAAATATCCTCTTTTTAGTGCTGTTCAGGCAGCATTCGTGGCAGACAAGGAAGCGTATGGCAGAAAAGGCACTATTTTCTTTGACTGTAGCCCTTTTGAAACAGGAGGAAGGAAAGTGGAGAGGATTTCGGTGAAAAGTTATGAATATGAACCGGAATTTGCCCCAACAGGGAAAATAGTGATTCAAGTAAATGTTCCGCAATTTGATAAGGAGTACTTATACTGGAAGGGGCTGACAAAGGAGGAATATGAGAGCCAGAAAAAGGAAGCAGTAAAGGCAATAGAAGAACGATTGCAGATGCAGTTTCCCAGTCTTCAAGGACATATGGCATTTCTTGATTGCTGGACGCCGATTACTTATGAACGGTATTGTAACGCATATCATGGAGCATATATGGGATTCATCACAAGAAAAGGTGTAAAGCCCTTTCGTGTGAAAGGACTTTTAAAGGGGGTAAAAAACCTGTATATTGCCAGTCAGTGGATTATGGCGCCGGGAGGACTTCCGGTAGCAGTAACGGCAGGGAAGTTCGCTGTGTGGCGGATAGCTGGTGTCCCTTCTGCGCCGGAGCAGCAACAACCTGAACCAGCTGACCCGTAAAGTGCATGAAACAGGGCGGGTTTATGACGCTGACCTGGAGGATATATCCCAGCGGCAGGAACAGCTTTGGGAGAGTGTGCAGAAGATACTGGCTCAGCTTTCCAAACTCTCCTGACCGGACCGCACGATCAGTAATCATGATTTAATGAACCGCCGCCTGATTTCCCGCCGCTATCGGAATGGAAAACGGAAGTCTTTCCACTTCGGAGCTGGCGTCCGAACTTGATTATACGAAAGTAACTTCCACTCTGTCTAAAGCATTAAAAGAATTGATGGCAGAAGGAATAGTCCAGCATTTAGAGCCAGAGAAAGTGCGTTCCAGAAATCAGAAATTGTATCTTGTAAAGGAACAGGGAAATGAATGACAAAGAACTGATTGGAAAAGTACATTCGGCTGTCTATGGCCAATGCCAGCGGCGGGGGTATGCAACACATTTTGTAGACAGCAAGAAAGCAGCAGAGCTAAAAGCACAACAAAATATTGAGAAACCGGATTGGCTGAAGGGCAGCTCTCATGTAGCTGTCCTTATTTTTTCTCGAAAAAGAACAAAGCCGGTGAGGAATGGTGCAAGAGGGTTTTACGCATTTCTGACAGGTAGCTGCAATACAACATCTTCATCGGCTCAAATCAGAAAGCTCCTGCTGTGTCAGGTCTTTTCTTTTTCGGGCTTCCCGCATTTTTTGCCCTAAAGCGGTTAAATCATCAATCGGCATAATCATTCACCTCAAGTATATTCTATCGTGCCGATTTACACAAAGGAATAACCTTATTATACCGGTCTACAGTAAATTTATTGTCCCAATCAATTTTTTCTATTGTGCAATTTTCTTGGGCCATGTTGCTTTTTGAAAAGCGATGTGTTATACTGTTATACACAACAGTATAACAGTTGAAACACGCGGAGGATACAGCAATGAAACTGATTATTTCAAATGTATCTGGCGTCCCCATATACGAGCAGATTAAACAACAGATCAAATCAGCTATATTATCTGGCGAACTTCAAGCCGAAGAAACTTTGCCCTCTCTTAGAACACTTGCCAAGGACTTAAAAATCAGCGTCCTAACAGTGACAAAGGCATACACAGAATTAGAACAAGAGGGCTTTGTTAAAAATGTGCAGGGACGCGGATGTTTCGTAATGGGGTCTGGTTCAGAACTGATTAAGGAGCAGCTTATTTGCAAAGTAGAAAACAATCTTACCGAAGCAATAAAAGCAGCAAAAATGGCAAATCTATCCACAGAGGAATTACATCGGCTTTTGGACATTTTAACGGAGGTAAAAACAGATGACTAATTATTTAGAGGTAACGAACCTTTCAAAATCTTTTGATTCCTTTCAGCTTCACAATATCAGCTTTACTTTGCCAAAGGGCTATATTATGGGCTTGATCGGTCCGAATGGTTCTGGTAAAACGACGACAATCAAGCTGATTTTGAACATGCTGGGGCGCACCGGCGGCACAGTCAAAGTGATGGGGCTGGATAATATCACAGAAGAACAAAAAGTAAAATCAGAGCTGGGCGTTGTTTTCGATGCAAATTATTTCAGTGATGATTGGAAAGTGTCGCAGGTTGAAAAATCCATTTCGGTATTTTATCCAAATTGGAACAGGCAGAAATTTGCGGATATGTTGCGGAAATTTCACATTGCACCTACCAAAAAGGTAAAAGAACTTTCCAAAGGTATGCAGATGAAGTTAATGCTTGCCTGTGCATTTTCATACGACGCTAAACTGCTGATTCTCGACGAGCCGACCAGTGGACTTGATCCGGTTTCCAGAGATGAACTTTTGAAAATTCTTTCAGAGTATATTGAAGATGGCGAGCATAGTGTTTTGTTCTCCACCCATATCACAGGTGATTTGGAGCGTGCAGCCGATTATATTACCTACATCAGTTATGGCGAGCTGTTCTTTACTGGCAGCAAAGATGATTTTGTAGATATATTTCGCATTGTAAAAGGTGGAATTGAAGAACTGTCCGATGATCTGAAAAATAAGGCGGCTGGTATTCGTACATTCCCTACGGGATTTGAAGCTCTGATGAAAACTGAAGATATTAGCGGTTTTTCAAACCTGACCGTTGAGCCTGCCACTATTGATGAAATTGTAGTATTTACAAGCAAGAAAGGTGACGATTATGAGTAATATTTTGAAATCCACAAAATTTGATATTGCATTGGTAAAACCATATTTTAAGACAATTTGCTTTACCCTGCTCCTGCCGATTGTGTTTGCTGCAATCAACCGTTCTTTGCTGACGGGGGTATCATTCGCTATGTGCTTTATTGCCATGACAACGGGATATACCTTTTCCATCACAGAAAAAAACAGCATGGATCGTCTGTTTGGTATTTTACCTGTTCGTAAAAGCGAGCTTGTAATCGGACGATATGTTTTCGTCCTTGCAATGGGGCTTCTTTCCCTGATTATTTCTTTGATTGTACAGCCGCTTGTCTTGAAAGTGCTGGGGGAAACAGTTGGTGTATTTGACATTGTGACTGCCGCTATTGCAGGAATATTCTTATTTGCACTCTATACGGTGTTCCAGATTCCGGGATATTACAAGTACGGTTCAATCAAAGGACGGGTATTTATGTATATCCCAGTGGCTGGTTTTTTGGTGACTTTACTTCTTCTCTCTAAAATGCCAGCTATCGGAAACTTAATTATTTCAGTCGTTGAATCTTCCCTGATACTTCTCGTTTTCCTTGCAGTTTTTGCTATTGTCGTGATGTATGCGGTTTCCATCATCTTGTCCATTCGGATTATGAAGAAGAAAGAAATGTGAGGTGATTGTATGGATTTCACAATTTTAGCAGTTGTGCTTTTGATCGGTGTTGGTGTTCCTATCCGTAATAAACTCATACGGAAATATCGGGATAAAAAGAAACAAGAAGATAATAATGATAAACTGAAATAATTTATAAACAGCGCCGAGAAGAATATGAAAATATCTTCTTCGGTGCTGCTTTTTAATAGAGCCATATTTTGCTGATAGATTTTCAAAAATCCGTCCGCTGTAACATTTCGCGGACATTTGCCTGTTATACTATCTGCAAAAAGCAAAGGAAGTGAGGATATGAAGCAGATTTTAATTGTCGAGGATGACAGTTTTTTGAATAAGATGTTGGCCTATAACCTGACCGCAGACGGCTACGGCGTGACTTCTTCCCTAAATGCCAGAACCGCAGCCGACGCCATCCGCCAGCGGGAATTTGACCTGGTGCTGCTGGACATCAACCTGGCGGATGGGAATGGTTTTGAACTGTGCAGGCTGATAAAGCCCCAGCACCCGGACACCATTGTAATTTTCCTGACCGCCAACGATCAGGAGAGCGACCAGATACGGGGCTATGAGGCAGGCGCGGTGGACTACATCACAAAGCCCTTTGTGATCGGGGCATTGCAGCGGAAAATCAAAGCCATGTTCGCCATGCTGGAACACCACAAACCGGCCAAGGACATTTACGACGATGGGCGGCTGTTTCTGGACTTCTCGGAGCAGACGGCTTCCTTAAACGGCAAGCCCCTGACCCTATCCCCGATGGAATACAAAATGCTGAACCTGTTCCGCAAAAATCCCCGGCAAGTGCTGACCCGTGGGCAGCTTTTGGAAAAGCTGTGGGATATAGACGAGAAGTTTGTGGATGAACACACCCTGACAACCTCCATCAGCCGGATTCGCAGCAAGATTGAATCCGATGGTGGCACGCCCTACATCAAGACCGTTTACGGCATGGGCTATCAGTGGACGGGAGGCGAGGCGAAATGAAGTTTAAGAACCTCTCGGTAAAGCGGCTGTCACAGTTTACCGCTGACCTGTGCCAGACCTTAGACCACATGATCGCCGGGAATGAAGCGCCCCGGCGACCAGAGGACAGCGAAACCCAGCTTGCCAGAATCGGACACCGGCTGGCAAGGCTTTATCAGATCATGCAGGAAAACCGCCGTCTTGTGGACGAGGAACGGCAGGAGTTACAAGCTCTTGTATCGGATATTTCCCATCAGGTGAAAACGCCGGTAAGCAACCTGAAAATGGCGGCGGACACGCTGCTGGAAAAGCCTATGACCGAGGCGGAGCGCACCGACTTTATCCGTGGAATCCACAGCCAGACGGATAAGCTGGACTTTCTCTTTCAGGCCCTTGTAAAAACCTCCCGGCTGGAAACAGGCGTGATCCAGTTGGATAAGAAACCGGGCCGCCTCTTTGATACCGTGGCGCAGGCCATGAGTGGAATCGTGTATGCAGCGGAGAAAAAGGAAATCGCTGTATCCGTGGACTGCCCGGAGGATTTGAACGTTTCCCATGACAGCAATATTATGTCCTTTATCAGCAAACTGCGTAAAAAAATAGAGCCAGACCCGGAACATCCTTTTTACATTCTGACAATCCGGGGCATCGGCTATCGTTTTAGCGGGGAGGCATAAGATGAATTGTAATTTATTTCTGTTTGCATTGCTCTGCTTATCCATGATATGCGCTCTTTTTTTCGCAGTGAAATTGTGGCAGACAAAACAAAGCCTGTCCGTTATAAAAGAAGCTCTGGAAGATATAAAGGCGGGTAATCTGAACTGCCGTGTACTGGCAAAAGAAAATGATAGGACAAAACAGATTTGCCATGACATCAATATGATTACGCTAAATAATCAGACACAGTTTATCCGTCAGCAACAGTCGGAAGCGTCATATAAACGTCTTATGACAAGTCTTTCCCATGATGCAAAAACACCGTTAGCTTCTCTTGTCGGCTATCTGGAAGCAGTTACAGGCGGACTTGTCACTGGAGAGGAAAAGGAGGCTTATATTCTTATTGCTTCAGAGAAAGCACATCAATTAAAAGGATTTATAGAGTCGTTATTTGAATGGGTAAAGTTGGATGCAGGGGAACAAACATACCATTTTGAGCAACTGGACTTGAATGAACTGACCCGTAGCATTATAGCAGATTGGATACCTACATGGGAAAACAGCCATTTTAAATATGAGATTGAGATTCCGGAAACGGAATATTGGATGGATATCAAGGAAACAGACTGACCCTGCGAATTACAGAGGAAGAATCGCTGGCTCAGATTGAGGTTTCGGACAACGGCATCGGAATTTTGCCGTCCAGTCTTCCACATATTTTTGAACGGATGTATCAGTGTGATGATTCCCGTCTGGCAGACGGGAACGGATTAGGATTAGCCATTGTAAAGGAACTGGTAAGTGCGCACAAAGGGAAAATAAAGGCGGAAAGCACCCCTAGTGCAGGCGTAACATTTACAATTACGTTTCGGAAAGCCCTGTGACCACACAGGGCTTTCTTTGCAAAACATGAAAAAAACAAGGTTTCGGCAAGGTTTCGGCAAGGTTTATGACGTATAATGGATTTTACACAAAAGTATCAATGTTTTCTACCGCAATTATGTGAGAAAGGAAAATACTATGAATGATTTGGTGATTAGAACAGAGAATTTAACAAAGGTCTACGAAGAACAGGAAGCTGTCAAGTCCGTAAACGTGCATGTGAAAAAAGGGCGTATCTATGGGCTGCTCGGACGTAACGGCGCAGGAAAGACAACGATTATGAAGATGGTTTTAGGACTGACTTCCATTACATCAGGAGAAGTGCAGTTGTTTGGAAAAAATATCAGAGGACAGGAAAAACGGATATACCCTCGTATTGGCGCAATCATCGAAACGCCTGGGTTTTATCCGAATCTGACTGGAACAGAAAATTTGGAGATTTTTGCAAAGCTACGTGGGACATCCTGCCCGGATGCCGTAAAAAATGCGTTGGAAGTAGTTGGTCTTCCCTACAAAGATAAAAAGCTGTTCAGCAAGTATTCCCTTGGCATGAAGCAACGGCTTGGAATCGCAAATGCTATCATGCATGACCCCGAACTTTTGATTCTTGATGAACCGATTAATGGTCTTGACCCGATTGGCATAGCGGAAATCAGAAAATTCTTGCAGGATTTAAGCAAAGAACGGGGGAAAACCATCTTGATTTCCAGCCATATCCTATCAGAGATTGACTTGCTTGCAGATGATATAGGAATTATTCATGAAGGAAACCTATTGGAAGAAAGCAGTATGGACGAATTAAGAAAGAAGAACCAGAAATATGTTTTATTCCGTGTATCCTCTACGGCAACCGCAGCCCGGATTCTGGAGCAGAAATGCGGCGGAGTAAAATATCGTATTGAAGATGATAATGTTATGCGGATTTATGATATGGACATTGATTTGAGCATGGTAAATCAAGCGTTTATTACGAATAACATTGGTGTTTATGAAAGCAGCGTTTGCGACGAAAGCCTTGAGGATTATTTCAAAGAGATTACGGGAGGTGTTGGCATTGCTTAAAATGTTAGAGGCAGAGTTTAAAAAGATAAAGCGGCAGAAGTTTATCCTGCTTACCGTACTTGCCGCTTGCCTTTTTCCGATTCCGCTCACTATCGTAATTGTCCATTCAAAACTGAATTATGATACGCTTCTTATGTTTGTTATGGAATTTGGATTCTTTTTGGTTCTTCCCATAGTTTTGGGCATTATTGCGTCAATACTGTTCCGAATGGAAAATGAAAATGGGACGCTGAAAACCCTTTCAGTAATCCCTGTTCCCAGATGGAAGCTACTTGGCGCAAAGGTGATTATCATTTACATTTTGGCGGTATTTTATGGTGTTGCCGCAATCGGCGCTACCATGATTGGAGGACTATTTACGGGAACCATTTCGGATATTCCATTAAAATTAGCAATTTCGCTCAGTATGTCCGTACTGATAGCTACCGCATCTCTGCCCATGATAGCGGCTGCTGTTGCATTTCAGAAAAATTTCATATTGCCGATACTATGTTCTGTTATTTATGCAGTTGCCAGTTTTGCATTTTCTGTTATGCTGTTGAAAGTTCCAGCTCCATTGACTTTATTGTTTCGATGCAGTCTGCCTTTTATAACGGCAAATCCAGAACGCATGGAAATGGTGGAGAATGTGCAGAATTGGGTACTGCCAGTATTTCCCTGTATCCTTTCTCTTATTGGGATGGGAACAGTGTGCATGGTATTGTCGGCATATATTTATCGGAAACAGGAGGTGTAATGCGATGATTTGGGCAGAGTTAAAAAAATTAAAAAGACATTATCTTTTGCCTCTTTCAATAGGAGTTGTCGTACTGTCAAGTCTTCTGGCATTATTCCAGCTGACAGGGGCGGCAAATTCCGTAGTTGGGTATCTTCCACTGACAGATGGAATCCTTTGGAACAATATAACCCTTACATTTCCATTTTTGATAACTTTTTTTGGCAGTTATTTAATGAACCGGGAGTATTCAGAGGACACATTGAAAAACAACCTTATCGTGCCAGTTTCTTATAGTAAATTAAAATTTGCCAAAATTGCAATTACCGTATTTGCGACTTTCCTATTTATTGCAGTTAGTTTTCTATGCAGTATAGTGTTTGCTTTGGTTTTACAATATCCTTTTAACTTGGCAGATATCGGGATGGCTTTCTGGAAACTGTTAGTCACAGGTATCTCCTGTCTAATAGCAGTTATGCCGATTATCGCTTTTTTTTCTTTGAAAAGAAATTTCTTTTTGGCAGGAACCTGCGTGGCATTTGTCTATGGATTTTGTGGTATTTTTGTGGCAAATACACATTTTACAAGCTGGTATCCAACCACGACTGGGTTAAGTATCATAAAATATGCACCTAATTCCGCAAATTACCAGATATCAGTATCAATATTTGTACTTGCAATCTGTCTGTTTATTTCTTTGTTTATTATATCTGTTATACGGAGGAAACGTGATGATTAATTTAATACAAACTGAGTTTTCAAAACTCAAGAGGCAGAAAACTATATTTACCATTATGGGAGTGCTGCTTTTGTTTTGGGTGGGCATGACATTTTGGAATTATCATGTCCCGCAAAAGAGTTTTGAAGATTTCTATATGAAATATGGCAGCTATATAGCCATACTCCTTCCATTTCTGCTAGGGTTATTGTTTATTAAGATATACCATGCAGAATACCAAAATGATACGTTGAAAGAATTGCTTCAAATCCCCATTTCAATGAGCCATTTATTTTATGCAAAAATTCTGTTTTTGTTTTTGACTGCGGTTATCATCATGCTGCTGAACTGTCTGCTCATTATAATAAGTGCTGTCATATGCAAGGTTACAGACATAAGTGCTTATCAGACTTTAATGCTGATAAGATTCTTTCTGACTATTGCGTTGTCTATGCCATTTGCAATGTTTCCTGTGTTTCTGATAACTGCTCTGACATCGGGAAACACGATTTTTTCAAGTACAGTTTGCTTTATCTATTCGCTGGCAGGAACAATCGGAGTTTCACACTTGGCAGGGACACATCCCATATCCAGTATGTTAAATATTTTGTTTGGCAGTCAACTTTCGTTGATAACATCAGATGGGGAAAAGCTAATGTATATCGCAGATATAATGCTTTTTGTTTGCATAACTGTTTTTTGTGTGGAAGTTTTTTATAGGATAAAACGTGGAGATAAATATAAATAGGAACAAGAGGATTATCAAGTGGGCAAATGGAATAGCTTTAAAAAATTTTTTGGACGCTGTAACATTTCGCGGACATTTGGGTTTTACAATACCCTTATCAACAGGCAGAAAGCCTTGAAAGGAGTTTTGAATATGAGCATTTTACAGACGATTGACCTGAAAAAGCATTACGGCACAGAGCCGAACATTGCCCGCGCCCTGATTACCAAACCGGCTATCGTGCTGGCCGATGAGCCGACCGGCAACCTTGACAGCAAGACCAGCGCCGAGGTGCTGGGGCTTATCAAACGCACCAGCGCGGAGTTCCGGCAAACTGTCGTGATGATTACCCACAACAATGACATTGCCCGCCTTGCAGATCGGATTGTCCGCATTGAGGACGGAAAGATTGTGGAATAAGGAGGTGGCAGGCTATGACATGGCCTTTTGAAAATGATACCAGTGGCATAGTAAAGCGCATATCAAACCGCAGTATATCGGCGAATCGAAAAAGAAATATCTTTATTGTTTTGACGATTGCACTTGCCAGCGCATTGCTGTCTGCTATTGTCCTCTATGGCTTTGGGGTTATGCAGGAAACGCAGAACCGCAACCAAAAAACAGCGCAGATTATGTATCATGCGATTTCTGAGGGGCAGGGACAGGAACTATACAAGCAAGAAGAAATTGCGTGGGTTGGGGAATTTTTTAACGCATTTTCTGAACAGGTAAACCATTCAACCGTGAATTTTACTTATGCAAATGCAGATATGCTAACATCCCAAAGTATGCCCTATTCGGGAGATTTACCAGCTTCGGAGGATGAAATTGTAGTACAGGAATCCTTTTTGGATAGTTTGGGCTATTCAAATGAATTGGGACAGACAATTCAAATCCCCTTTTCTGACGGCACTGCCCATGATTTCAAATTGACGGGAATCTTAAATGTGAAAACCGGCGATATTGGACGCTATACAGCCATTATATCGAAAGAATTAGTAAGACAGCAGTATGGCGGCGAGGGCATGATTGATTATTACATTGGGCTGAAAGGCGCTCAAAATATGAGCGAGGAAGAAGCCGCCAACTATGCAAATACTCTGGCACAGCAATTAGAAATTACCGATGATAATGTGATTGTCCGTTCCACTTATTTCAACTTAAAGGACGAAAATCGTGGAAGTGATATGCTGTTCTACTTCTTGATCGGTTTTATAACTTTCATTGGTTCCGGCATTGTGATCTATTCGATTTTTTATATTTCAGTAGCAGGCAGTATCCGTAACTATGGACAGCTTCGCACAATCGGAACAACAAAACGACAGATCAAAAAGATGGTTTACCGCGAGGGGAAATTACTTGCTGCCATTGCTATCCCGATTGGTCTGGTTATTGGAAATGTGATTGGGTATTTTCTGGTTCCTGTCGGCTGGTACTGGCTGACTGCTTTATGTGTGACGGTCGGGGTTGGCCTTTTTGCATTTATTATTGTGATGATTGGTATCCATACTCCTGTAAAAAGAGCTGCGGCAGTATCTCCGCTGGAAGCATTGCGATATTCCGATTATCAGGGGAAAATGAAAGAAAGTTCTGTGTTGCACCGTAAAATAACGCCTGCTTCACTTGCTAAAATGAATCTGTCCAGACAAAAGGCAAAGTCCACTTTAACAATACTTTCTCTTTCACTCGGCGGAGTATTGGTTGTATTGATTTCGACAATGTTAGTTTCCTATGATGGCGTTGCAGAGGCAAGAGGCAGGGTGTTCCCTGTCGGTGAATTTAACATCCAGCTCAACGCAAATCAATCGTGGGACACTGCAGGTATTTCTTTGTCTGGATTACAGCAAAAGAACTTTCTAAATGCCGATTTTGTAAATGCAGTAGAATCTATTGATGGCGTTACAGGAATCAAACGCTGGTATTACACAGACGCAGAATGTCGTGTAAATGGCAATTCTGGAAAATGGATTCAGGGCTTTTGCCGGGATGAGCAGCAGAATTTGGAGAAAGAGCGAATTGCGGGAACGATTGATTATGATGAACTGGTGGCAGGCAATGGAATTGTCTTGCTTCAAGAACGTGCCGATCTCTATGATATTGAGGCTTCGCTGGGTGATACCGTCGAAGTGGACTATAAAACCGAATCCGGGCAAATTCGCACAAAGACCTATACAGTCATGGGCATTGTAAATGAATATTCTTACTCCGGCTTCTCAAAGTGCTTTACGCTTCCAGAGCAGCTTATGAATGAAGCGACCGGGATAGATTGCACAGGTACGATTTCCGTAATTACCGATATGGAAAAATTTGATACGGTTGAAGCCGCATTAAATCAACGGATAGACGGAAATAGCGATTTGGTTATGGAAACCATAAAAGAAAGTATCACTTATTATAGCGGGCTTCAACAACTTTCTTTCGGGGTATTGTTGATCGTGGCTGTTATTGTTGTATGCTTTTCTTTCATCAACCTTGTCAATACGACAATCACAAACTTTCTGTCCCGCAGGCAGGAAATTGGAATGTTACAGGCGATTGGTTTGAGTAAAAAGCAACTGATCAAAATGCTGTGTTATGAGGGATCGATTTATTCAGTTTTTGCTACGCTTGTAACACTGGTTTTGGGAACTGGATTGGGCTTCCTATCCGTACAGGTAGTTGTGAAAACGATGAATCCATACTTTTATTATTCATTTCCGTGGCTGATCGTATTGATATATTTAGCAATCCTGCTGATTGTGCAGTTTACCTTGATTTCTTACACAACTGGAAATCTGAAAAAGCAATCTCTTGTTGAGCAAATCAGGGCGATGGAATAAGCGTATAAAATTTGGAGGAATTATCTATGGCTGACGATAAAAGAAAATTAACAGAAAAAGAATTGAGCGGTAAGTTTGACTATAGAGATTGGGGGATATGGATATAACTTCTAATTTGCGACACAGCCCTGGCAGGCTATCGCGCAGCGATTTTGTTCAATTAAAATTTGTGGAGGACAACTATTGTGGATAAAGCAGTTATTTCCTCAAACTTCCCATAAGCATTTATTAGGCAAAACCTTGTAATTACTGGCAATAGTTCTCGAATTATGCACCTGTTGACATTTCACCACCATTATGTTCTATTGATGCCAACAGCCCTGCATCCTCCATCTGCTTTTGGCAGATCGACTGGATAAAGTTAGGCTGGGATATATACCAGTTAAGGATTTCTCCCTTTACGGATTCCTCCATCTGGATTTTACCATTTGCCAATCCATCCGCAATGATAGCTACAAGCTTATTTAACGCACCTGAAAGCTCTATGTCGCGGACATCATCATAGCATAAGAAGATTTCCCCCATTGAATGGTAATCACTGTTTTTTCTGCGTATCCATTCAAGTATGATATACCTTGTGAATACCAGTGCCGTACTTGATACGGTTGTGCCATAATTCACGGGCTGGAATTCCCTGCCGAGTTTCAGCAGGGATTTGCTGACCTTGAAGCAGCATTCTATCGCCCACCTGTACCCATATCTGCGGATGATTTCCGCATCGGACAAAGAACAGTCTGTAGAAAGGATGGTGATGTATTCGCTTTTGTTGTTGCGGCTGCGCACAAACACAAGTTTTACAGGGATATGTTCCCGTTTTGTTTTCACAACAACAGAACCGAGGATATCCCCGGCGGTATTCATCCGCGCAAAGTATGCTGCAAGGCTGCCAAGGTTATAGAGCCCGCCGTTAAAATGATACATCTGCCTGTTGTTCTTCAGCATGCCGATGACATCGAGCCCACAATCAAGGATCCTTTTGATAAATGGTTCGTTGGTAAACCAT
>CAJTEN010000005.1 GCA_910575245.1 Clostridia bacterium
CTAAAGCTGCTTTTGTATGACCAATAAATACTGGCCCTCTTTACGAATGCTGGTTAAATATGTAGTTGTCAATGTGCCGGGACAATAAGTCTCACGGATTCAGGAAATAGTTCATGCTTATCCTAAATGATTTCTTTGGGAGGTGCAACACATGAACTATATAAGTGCCAAAGATGTATTGCCAATAGAGATAATTAAGCAGATACAATGTTATGTAGATGGTCAGATTATCTATATCCCTAAATCGGAACCTAAGAAAAAAGGACGAAAAGTTGATACTTTGGCAAAAAGAGAACTATCTATACGAAATACAAATATCTACATGGAATATATTAGCGGGCTTTCAATTAAGCAACTCTCCCAAAAATATTTTCTTGTGGAAAAAAGTATTCAAAGAATCATAAGGCAGGAAAAAACAAAGAACTTATAACAAAGAGATGTGCCATGTAAAAAATATGGCACATCTTTTATTTATAAATTCAAAGTGTTCCCCTATCAACAATAAAATAGATTATACTATTTTATGCAGAGGAAATGAAAATTTTTATAACTTGCACAGAACAATATAAGAGCATAAGGAGAGAATGACATGGGAAACAAAATAATCATAGCCGAATCCGAGAGGTTGATTTTAAGAAGATACAAGAAAGAAGATATACAGGATTTATTTGAATATTTATCTGATAAAGAAGTGGTGAAATATGAACCATATAAACCGCTATCTTTTGATGAAGCAAAAGAAAATCTTAAATGGCGCATAAGTACAGATGAAATGATTGCTGTCGAATTGAAAAAATCGCACAAAATGATTGGAAATGTATATATGGGAAAGCGTGACTTTGAAGCACTGGAAATAGGATATGTGTTTAATCGGAATTATTGGGGAAATGGTTATGCTGTTGAGAGTTGCAAAGTTTTAATTCAACAGGCATTTTCAAATGGAGTACATAGGATATATGCAGAATGTGACCCCAATAATAAGAATTCATGGAAATTACTTGAAACGCTAGGATTTCAACGTGAAGCTCATTTTAGAAAAAATGTATATTTCTGGAGAGATGAAACTGAAAAAGCGATTTGGAAAGATACATATGTATATGCCAAGTTAAATGATAATACGTAAATAAATGCTCATGTACGGTAAAGAAGCAAGCAACCGAAAATAAGAGATAGACCGCCAGTGCCACATTATTCCGAACCAAAGAAATCAAAGACCAAAAGACAAGCACCGTGGAAATGTGTATAACTTGCTTATCCTTAAGATATTTTTATCCCCATCTTTTTGAAACTGCCCGTATCCTTGGTGTTTAAACACAAAAAGATAAGGATAAAAATTCATCTCAGACCACAAATCCTTGCCAGCTCGTCCTCATTGTCTGTCCAAAGGGGTTCTTCCTCAGGCATACCTCCAATACTCCCTCCCATCGCTTCCTGCATCATTTTCATTGATGGCGTAGCATATATCCCCGTTGTCTGGGTCGATGAGTGGCCCAGTATCCTTGAAACCAGTTCAAGCTCAACGCCGTCCTGATAGAGACCTGTCGCCCGCGTGCGCCTCAGCATATCCGGATGACATAGCCGACAGGTGGCCTTTTATCACCGTGTAGAACAGCGGCTTGTCCGGACACCCCTCAACATGGAACCTTGAGAGATATGTCCGCAGATGCGCGACAGTTTTATCTGTCAGAGATACAATCCGTTCCTTATCTCCTTTCCCATGGATACGCACATAGGGATAGCCGCATCAAGATATAATGATGACAGTGCCAGCCCGAGGAGTTCGGATACCCTCATTGCCGAATCATAGAGAAGTACCATGATCGCCATATCCCGCAGGCCATTTTTCTTCTGCAGGTTGGGAGCTGCGGGCATTGCGGCGCATGCCCCGTCCGGAATGGTCTCCCTGATGGGCTTCGTTTCCTTCATGGACGGGACCCGGGATGCGCCAAGGGCTATACTCTGCAGAGACACATCCCCATCCGCCGCATACCATAAGTAGGATTTCACAGCGGCAAGCCGGTTGTTGCAGGTGCTTTCCTTACAGCCCCTGTCCCTGAGATGGGCCATGAAGCCGAGCAGGAAACCGTGTGTACAGACGGAAAAACGGAACTTCTTCATGGATATTTCCCTTGTGTCCGTGACATACCTGCGGAAAACCGTCAGACCGTCAAGATAGGTTTTTACCGTGCAGGCACTTCTTACCGCCTGCGATGGCAGATAAATATTCAGAAAATCGTTTGTCCTTGAAAAAAACAAATCATTGCGGAAACCGTTCCTCTCACTCATAGCCGCCCACCTCCGGTATTATGCTGCCGGAAGAGATATCTTTCTTCCTTATTATCCGGAATGAGGATTCAATCTGGTGGTAGTAATAAAAGGTATCCTGCGGACTTGTATGGCCAAGGTAAGCACTCAGATAGGGCATCATCGCATTTAGGTTTTTCCCTTCCTCCATCCACTTGTTCATCCTTATGACGACAAAACTATGTCTCAGGGAATGTACCGTCGGCTGTCTGCAGCCGGGCCTGGCGTATGGTGTCCGTGACCAGACCTCCTTGAATTTCGCATTCAGGGAAGCCGCCCGGAATGGTTTTTCAGGATCACCTGCCGGGAAAAGGTATTCGGAGTAAATACCGTACCGTTCCTGCAGGATGTTTATACATTCGGAACAAAGGCCTGCAACATCATCCGCTATGGAAACCACCCTGTCCTTACGGCCCTTTGACTGTTTTATCATGGCTTTCGCCTTCCCGGCAGACAGGTCCACATCCGGCCGTTTCAACAGCCTTGCTTCCGACACCCTGAGGCCGCAGCAGAAAATAAGCCTGTAGATTGCCCTGTATTCCATGGCCAGCCTTTCGAAGCGGGTTCCCCGGATGGCAGGCTGGTAGCTGTCCAGTTCCCTGAAAAAACTCCTGGCCTCATCCTCGTTGAGGACATAGGCCAATGTTTTGCTTTTTGCCGAGGACTTTGCCGGGATATAGCAGTCGATCCCAAGGGAAGCCATATATAATGACAGCTGGCGCAGGGCGGACATCCTGTTCCCGGGATAGGCCCTGCCATCCCCGCTTCTCTGCATCCCCCATTCGCTTGAGATTTCTTTTGTGGCCACCGGAGTATGGTACCCATTCCGGATACAGAAGCGGCCAAAGCTTATCAGGATATGTCTTGCGCTGTTAAAAAGGAAACCTTCCTCATGCTTACGCTGGATCAGCCCCTCGATGTATGGCGCAAAACAACTGCTGGATTCATAAGTATCAAGCGCCATAAGGCACCTCCTTCCACGGCAATGCCGCTTAATGACAATGGGCATCCCATCATCCGTTCGTCATCAAAAGAAAGGTATTTTACAGCAGTCGAGTTGTCGTGGTGCCCCAGCGCATCCATGACAGCATCCATGCCCGCATTGTTCCGCAGGATGCCGGCCGCAAAGGTACGCCCCAAGGTGTGGAAGCCCACGCCAGGCCTGTCCGCCATTTCCGGAAGCGCAGCTTTGAAGGCGTTCTCACAGCTTTTTACCGTGAGCCTGCCGAAAGGCGCTTTGTGCCGGATGAAAACGTGGTTATTTTCTGCTTTCGGACTGGATGGGCTCAGATAGGAATACAGGGAATTTCCTGCATCGATGGATAGTGGCAGGACGAGCGGGTGTTTTGTTTTTTCCTGTATGATCGATATCCTGCGCTGCTTCCAGTCTATGTCTTCGGTCTTGAGGTTGACCACATCACTTGCCCGGAAGCCAAGGCGCAGGCCCAGCATCAGCATGGCGGCATTACGCAGTTCGATACCGGTACGGCATCCTGCCCTGTATGTATAGATGCGCTTCACTTCATCACCGGTCAGGGCCACCGGCACCGTCACAGATTTCGCAGTGCCGGCCGTGAGCACGGTATAGAGTTTCTTTTCCTCTCCAAGGATGCCCGTTTCTACATACCACAGGAACTGGTTTACAATGGTTATCCCCGTGGAACGCCCTTTCAACGTGGCGTGATGATCCTGGGCTATATATTCCCTAAGCATCTGCGGAGTAATGTCCCCAAAGCCATTTATGCCGCAGGCCAGAAGGTAGTCGCATAAACTCCAGACGCCGTATCTATAGTCCTGAACAGTTGACTCTCTATGGAAACTGCGTGCAAGCCAATCCACATATCCGTTGGCTGCGTCCGCACACCATGCCGGGTAATGCCCCATACGCTTCTCCTGGGCGGGCGTCATCCCACAGTTTTTATGGAAGCGTATTTCCCTGTCTGCGGCAAAGCTGCCAAAAAGAGCCAGTACACGCTTCCACGCCCGGCGGTTACGGCCTATCCTGTCTCCGATCAGCGTGTACCATTCCCATGAAACTCCCGGGCAGTAGTCCAGACCATGCATATCCAGAAAAACATACAGACACCGGAGGGTATGGGTAACCCTCTTGACCATGGTGTAGGAATACCCTCTGTCACTGTACCCGTCCGCAAACCGGGCGATCATGGGATACATTTCTTCCGTAGTGCAGACAGGGTGCCCACGGCCCAGACGCAGCAGCCCTGTCATGACGGCATCATCGGACAATCCGGGGACATATGCATACTGGAACACGGAATCTTCTAACAGAATGGAGAATCCCCGCCGGAAACCATGCTTTTCATGAAGAAAGCCAAGCAGTTGGCGGCCATGGCCCAGGATCACCGGTCTTTGTTCTGGAGTAACGTTCCAACGGCTCCGGAATACTGCCGCCAGCATTTCATAGGAGAGCATCTCCATTCTCATCATCCCTTCTGCGCAGAGCCGCAAAAGGAAGCTGGCCGTGTGCAGTTTTGCAAGACGCATAGATTCCGGGCTGTAATCCGGTTCGCGGGAAGCAGGATATTCATCGAGAGTGCCCCGTATCTCCGGGGGCAGCTTATCGTGGTCAGGCTTCACCAAAAGGAGATTCTCGGTCCGTATTTCCTCTGTGCGGATGAATTCCCGGAGCTGTTCCATATACCTTGCAGTCACATGGTATTGTTGTCTGGTATTTGCCGGTTTTACCGCCTCCTCAAGCCATTTTGAAACATTTTCATCAGAGTATACAAGTCCGGCCTCTGATAAATAGCGGCCAAAAGCTTCATACCAGCGTTTACGGGCAGTTCTTCCATACTCGCCAAAACCGCTTTCGACCATGAGATTGACCATCTCTTGGACATAGTCATTGTAGTGCTTAATCATAAAATCACCTCCAAATTTGTAATGGTGATTATATGATGGCATACGGATTGATTTTTATCCTCATCTTTTTGTGCTTAAACACCAAGGATACGGGCAGTTTCAAAAAGATGGGGATAAAAATGTCTTAAGGATAAGCCAGTTATGCACATTTCCATGATGCAGGTCTTAAATACTTGAAATGATTCGCCTGACCGCATATAATTATATGGCAGAGATTAAATGAAGGGTGAATGAAGATGTTAGAGTATACTTCTGCCCCAGAAGCGGCAAAGAAATGGGGCATTTCAGAAAGACGGGTGCAAAAGCTATGTGAGGAAAACCGCATACCGGGCGTGGCAAAGTTCAGCCGCTTGTGGCTGATTCCAAAGGACGCTGAAAAACCAACAGATGCCCGATTAAAAGCAGAAAGGAAGAAAAAACATGAATAAAGTTTTAATTATAGATGATGATAAAGAACTTTGCGCACTTATGAAAAAATGCGTAGAGCAGGAAAACCTTACTGCGGTTGTCGCAGGCGGCGGGATAGAAGGACTGCATATATTGGAGGAAACCAAAGATACCTGTTCACTTATTATTCTTGATATTATGATGCCCGACTTAGACGGTTTTCAAGTGTTGCAACAAGTACGGCAGACAAGCAATGTGCCTGTTCTTATGCTTACCGCAAAAAGCGGTGAGGAAGATAAGGTTTCCGGCTTAAGGATGGGGGCAGACGATTATCTGACAAAGCCATTTAGCATTAACGAGCTTATGGCACGTGTAAATTCTCTTATCCGGCGTTTTACATTGTTCAATACTGTTTCTGGCACAGAAACGGATTGTATGGTATTTCAAGGAATGACGATAGATAACCTTAACCGTCTTGTTTTGGTTAATGATATACAAGTGGAACTTACAGGAAAAGAATTTGATCTGCTTTCTTTCCTTGCAGCAAATAAAGGAAAAGTGTTTACAAAAAAGCAGATTTATACCCATGTATGGGAGGAAGAGTATGCTTTTGATGATAGTAATATCATGTCGTTTATCAGCAAATTACGGAAAAAAATCGAACCAGACCCGGAACACCCTTTTTATATTCTGACTGTTCGGGGCGTTGGTTACCGATTTAACAGGGAGGCATAACATGAACTTAAATTCATTTTTATTAATTGCTCTCTGTACAGCGCTTTTGGCTGTCCTGTTTTTTATTACGAAACTTAGGCGTGTAAGAGGGCAATTATCTATTATTGAAGAAGCCCTTGAAGATATAAAGTCCGGTAATCCGAACCGACGGGTTTTGGCGAGAAAAAGCGATATGACAAAGCGTATTTGCTATGCAATCAATGAAATTGCGGTCAAGAACCAGTCACAGCTTATCCAACAAAAACAATCGGAGCAGGCATACAAGCGACTTATGACAAGCCTTTCCCATGATGTAAAGACACCATTAGCTTCATTGTTTGGCTACTTGGATGCCGCCACAAATGGTCTTGTGGCTGGGGAAGAAAAAGAAGCCTATATCCATGTTGCAGTAGAAAAAGCGTGTCACTTAAAACATTTTGTGGAAGCACTATTTGAGTGGGTAAAACTAGACGCTAAAGAACAGGTTTTTCATTTTGAGTTATGTGATTTTAACGAATTGACCCGCAATATTGTCGCAGAGTGGGTTCCAACCTTGGAACGCAACCATTTTGAATATGATTTTGATATTCCTGAAGATGAATATTTTTTACGTATTGACCCTCATTCCTATACCCGCATTCTTAATAATCTGTTTCAAAATGTGCTTATGCACAGTGGCGGCAATAAATTGATTTTGAAATTATTGGAGAATGAACAGCAAGTAGAAATTATCATTTCAGATAATGGAAAAGGTATTTCCTCCTCTGATATTCCGCACATTTTTGAGAGAATGTATCAATGTGACAGTTCACGTTCTGCCAGGGGCAATGGCTTGGGGCTATCTATTACGACAGAACTTGTAAATGCTCACAATGGGAAAATTAAAGCAGACAGCAATCCCGGAATGGGTGCAACATTTACGATACTATTTCCAAAAGCTCTGTAACAGCACAGGGCTTTTTGTATATTCATTGGAGGAAAACATGAAAAAAGCAAGGTTACGGCAAGGTTTTGGCAATGTTAATGCTATATAATTAGGGATTGGAAAGGAGGAAAATGCAATGACAATTATCTTTACTGAGATACTGAAATGGAAACGGAATAAGACAGTTTGGGGTATTTTTATTCTTACTGCTATTTTGGGAGTATTTGCGGTTGAGCGTGCCTGCAACATATCAAGAAGCAGTCCTCTCATGGATAGCTTTGGTGACTTATACACATTGGCATTTAAGAACCTTACAAGCCTGTTTCTGCCTATTGTGTTGGGGATGTTTGCCACCACCTTGTTCTTTGATGAACAGAAAAACGATACTTTAAAAGGACTTTTGATTATTCCGGTTTCCAAAGCACAGCTTTATTTTTCAAAGATAGCGGTTGTAATCCTTATGTCATTGGGGCTATGCCTGTTTACCTTTGTTATCTGTATCGTTGGCGGCTTAATTGCTGGCGGCTTTACTGATTTGAATACGGAAACAATACTACAGGCGGGGTTATTGTTTTTGGCTGGCGGTGCGCTGATCCCGGTTGCCATGCTCCCAATCATATTTTTAGCAACGCTATCAAAAGGGTACATTTTACCGATTGGGGCTGTATTACTTTATCTTGTGCCTGTTGTGCTTGTCCCGTCCCAGCTCATGGGACTGCACCCCTTGGCGAGTGTTATGGGAATTTATCCCCACATTTCACCTGCCGCTATTGAAATGGCAAACAGTTGGACAGGAAATGCAGTAATAACAGCATCACCGATGACTTGTTCTGTTTCTTTACTGGCTATAGGCATTATTTCGATAATCGTTTCTGTAATTGTTTTACAGAAGAAAACATTTTGAAGAGTTTTTACCAACTATTCAGCAAGCGGAAACTTGTATAACTATGTGATTTAGAAAGACCACGATAATTAAGAAAGTGAGGAAATATTATGTGCAGCTATGTGATTGAAACAAAGCGGTTAACAAAAAAATATGGTGAGCAGACAGCGGTCAATGCTGTTAATATCCATGTAGAAAAAGGGCGGATATACGGACTGCTAGGGCGTAATGGAGCTGGCAAAACCACAATAATGAAAATGATTTTGGGATTAACCCCTGTTACTTCTGGAGAAATAGATGTGCTCGGACAAAATATCAAAGGAAGGGAAAAACGGGTATATCCCCGGATTGGGGCTATTATTGAAACACCCGGCTTCTACCCAAACCTGACGGGTACGGAAAACCTTGAAATATTTGCGAAGCTGCGTGGCACTGCTGCCCCCAATGCGGTAAAAAATGCTTTGGATATTGTCGGACTCCCTTACCGGGATAAAAAGCTGTTCAGCAAATATTCTCTTGGAATGAAGCAGCGTCTTGGTATTGCAAATGCTATTTTGCATGATCCGGAGCTGTTGATTTTAGACGAGCCTACGAATGGTCTTGACCCTATCGGCATTGCAGTAGTAAGGGATTTTATTAAAGACTTGAGCACCGAGCGAGGGAAAACAATCCTCATTTCCAGCCATATCCTGTCCGAGATTGCATTGTTGGCTGATGATGTTGGCATTATTGACCACGGTGTCTTACTGGAAGAAAACAGCATGGAAACACTGAAAAGAAAAAACAGTAAATATATACTTCTGCAAGTTTCTGATATTCCGAAAACTTCTCTTGTTTTGGAAAGGCAATTTGGAGTTACAGATTATTCCGTACAGGATGACCATTCCCTGCGGATTTATAATACGTCATTGGATATGGCGGCTGTCAATAAGGCTCTTGTAGTGCAGGATGTGGCTGTTATCAGTTCACAATTATGTAATGACACATTGGAGGACTATTTCAAAAAAATTACAGGGGGAGAAGGCATTGCTTAAATTGATACAGACAGAATTTCTAAAACTGCATCGTAGAAAGTTCATACTGTTAATGCTGCTGGCAGCTCTTCTCATGCCATTTCTTGCAATCTTTTATTTTAGTGGGTTCAGGGAAGCAGGCGTAGACACAATACAATTTTATAAATGGACTGCGTTCAGCTATACGCCTTGGGTTATACTTCCTGTTGTATTGGGGGTATTTTCCACTATGCTTATGTATGATGAACACCAAAATGATATGCTTAAACAGTTGTGGATTATACCGATTAGCAAGACAAAATATTTTTTCAGTAAATTTATTGTTGTGCTGTCTTATTCTATTTGTTTTATGCTGCTCACAGCCGGATTGTCCGTGATTTTTGGTACGCTTCCCGGTTATATAACATTTGAATGGGGCAGTTTTTGTTACTTGCTAAAAAAATGTATGGAAATTGCTATATTAACCGCATTCGCCATAATGCCGCTTTTGGCGGTTGCGGCTGCTGGAAAAAGTTATATATTTCCAGTATGCGTAACGCTGGTTTATACGTTCCTTGGTTTTATTCTGCTTATGGTTAATATGTATCTGCACCCTCTATCCAGTATGAGCGCCATTGTCATGCGTGATATTCCCGGTGTAGTTTTGGCACAAACTCTTAATATTCCGGCGGCATTAATATGTATTACTATATGGTGTGCGGGTTCAGTGGTGTTGGCTATATTTGCTTTAGGAAAAAGAAAGTGAGGTGGGTAGTATGAAACAATTACTTTGGGCTGAACGCCGAAAACTTCGTCATTCTAAAATCGTTTGGATTGCTGTCTTTGCGGTGGTTATGATTGCTGTTATCGTTTTTGCAGAGGGGCAGTTTGTATTTAAGGGTTCACGATATATAGATGGGGCTGGCTGGTTTATGACTGCCGCACAGTCTTTGGCAACCTTTTTTGTGCTTCCGGCTGTCATTGCATTGTTAGGCAGCTATATGATTTGCCGGGAGGAACAGGAAGATACTCTGAAATCACTGCGGCTTGTGCCAGTAGATGAAGCGAAATTGACTGTTGTTAAAATGATCGTTGCAATGGTTTTCAGTATTTTGATTTATCTTCTGCTGTTTGTAATTACTTTTGCGGTTGAAGCTATAATGCATTTCGGAACATTATCTATTCAGACAGTATGGGGCTTCCTTTTTACCTATTTTGTAAATGGTATTGGCGTATTTCTTGCTATTTCACCGATTGTGGCATTAGTAGCCCGTATAAAAAAAGGGTATTGGCTTGCTTTGGTATTTACTGAAATCTATTCCTTTGCCGGTCTGTTTGCAAGTATGTCTGAAACTCTGAAAACTGTTTACCCGATTACTGCGGTGTTCCAGCTTTCAGGATATTATGAAGCAACAATCGGAAACAAAGCAGCCAGCTTAGTTATTCTGATAGTTTGTATGGTTCTTGCAGCTTTAATTTTGAACGGATTAAGCCGTAAAAACAAAAAAGAGTATTTATTAATTGTGTAAAATATCCGTATTGTAAATCTGCCGTACAACGGCAAAAGAAAAAAGCCGTTGTATAGCAGACATATTTGGGTGCATTGATGCAGCAGCTTTGGAAACCAGGGCTGCTGTTTTTGCTGTAACTTTTGTTGGAGTGATAGGAGAAAAATGAAACGATAGTTTAAAGACAAGGAGATGTAGAACGATGAGAATAAAGCGAAAAATACTTAAGGCCAGGATAAGGACATTCATCAAAATTATCGGCATATTGCACATATCAAGGTGTATCGCAAGGAAGAAAGAAACTCCACTGCGGTACACCTTTTTTGATGGTGCGAAATTTGTCTGATTTTGGCTTTTGTTACGGTTTTTTGTTTGACAGATTTTACAGTACCGTATATTTTGTCTTAATCCCGACTGGCATCATAGTTTGCATTGTAGGATTATCTGCAATGAGCTTTTTTAAGGATATGGAAAAGGAACAGTAGGAGGTGTCAGTATGAATCAGGAAAAGTGGTTATTGTGTCCTGTATGTGGAAACAAAACGAGATTGGTAGTTTATTTGAGAAAAAGTATAGGGTATTTATGTATCTAAACCATTTAGAGGAAAATGGGTTGTAGTGAGATGAGGATAGTAAAATGGGTAAAGTAGTGATATTGGCTTTTGCGGAAGATGAGGAAGATGTTTGCCAGAGAATGTTGCAGATTGTGAGAGAAAGTCCTCATTTTGAAGGCTGTAATGTGCTTCAAGTGGAAAAATATCTTAATTTTGAGGGAATGAAGCTGAATTTAGCTGAGAAAAATGTGGTCATACATGGTGTGGAGGTTATGCTTACCAATAGGGAGTTTGAAATACTGTATTTGTTAGCGCAAAATTCCGGCAGGATATTCAGCAAAGAGCAGATTTATGATATTGTTTGGCAGGAACCGTATTCCGGCGATTACAATATTGTGACGAGCCATATTCGCCACATAAGGGAAAAGATAGAGGACAATCCGAGCAAGCCGCTTTATATACAGACCGTATGGGGGATTGGCTATCGGTTCAATAAAAATTTAAGCAGCAGTCTGTGATATGACAACAGATTGCTGCTTATTTTTTGTCCTGTACGCCTGAGAGATATTCACAGGATACATGGAAGAACTCTGCCAAAGCCACTACTTCATAATCTGGAACAAACCTCGTTACTTTTTCAATCGATTATGGAAGCGGTGAGATTATCATAAGCAGCGCATTATTTACTTGACTTTCAAATCTTACTGCTGTAATATTTAAAACAAATCTTACTGATGTAAGAATTAGAAACAGTGGAGAAAAAAAGTGGATAAATGGAGGTTCATGTGAAAAGGAAAAGTAAGCGTAGGAGAAGAAAAAATAAAATCTTATGGGTACTTATGATATGTATGGGAATTAGTGCAATAACCTTATGTGCAACTAAATTCATTGGAATAAGAAAAGACAGGACAACACCGGAAGAAGTGTTGCTGAAATATATGGGATACATTCAGGAACAGAATTATACAGCTATGTATCAGTTGATTGATGTGGAAGCCTCCGGGCAAATTAGCGAAGAAGATTTTGTAAAGCGCAATTCAGCCATTTATGAGGGGATTGAAGTACAAAATATGGCTGTTACGATTCTTTCCTGCGACATGGAAAAAAATGTAGTGCGGTACCAGACAGAATTTGATACTGTGGCTGGAGAGATTAGCTTTGAGAATGAAGCGTATTTTCTAAAAACCGAAGATACATACAAACTGGCATGGATGGATGCTCTGATTTATCCGGAGTTATTGGAAACGGATAAAGTGCGGGTGTCCGTTACGCAGGCAAAGAGGGGAGAAATATTAGATAGGAATGGGCGTGTCCTTGCAGGGAAAGGCACAGCGTCTTCTGTGGGGATTGTGCCGGGGAAATTAGAAAATCAGGATGATTCTTTAAAACAGATAGCAGATCTGCTGGGTATGAAGCCGGAAGAAATAGAGAAGAAATTATCAGCAAAATGGGTAAAGGAAGATTCCTTTGTCCCGGTCAAAAAGTTGCGGAAAGTGGAAGAAATAGAATTGATGTCATTAGAGCCGGATGAAGAAGCGCTAAAAGAGTATGAAAGACAACAACGGCTGCTGGAGATACCGGGGGTTATGATTTCTGATACGGAAGTAAGGTCTTATCCTTTGAAAGATGCGGCGGCACATCTGGTTGGTTATGTTCAGAATGTGACAGCAGAAGATTTGGAAAATCACGCGGGAGAAGGTTATACGGCAAGCAGTGTAATTGGGAGAAGTGGAGCAGAGGGATTGTTTGAGAAAGAATTAAAGGGGCAGAATGGGTGTCGTATTTATATTGTGGATTCGGATGGGAACGAAAAAGAGGAACTTGCCTGCCGAATAGTAGAAAATGGGAAAGACATAAAACTGACAATAGATTCTGAACTCCAAAAGGCTTTATATGAACAATTTCAGAGCGATAAAAGCTGTTCGGTAGCGATGAATCCGTACACAGGGGAAGTGCTGGCATTGGTAAGCACACCCTCTTATGATAACAACGATTTTATCATGGGATTGTCCAGCGAAAAATGGGCGGCATTGAATGAGGATGAAAACAAACCAATGTATAACCGTTTCCGGCAGGTATGGTGTCCGGGTTCTACCTTTAAACCAATTACTGCGGCAATCGGTTTAGAGTCCGGGGCGGTTGATCCCAATGAAGATTATGGAAATGTAGGATTAAGCTGGCAGAAAGACGCTTCATGGGGGTCGTATCATGTGACAACTCTCCACGCTTATAATCCGGTTGTTTTGGAAAACGCTATCATTTATTCCGATAATATTTACTTTGCAAAGGCAGCATTGAAAATTGGTGCAGCGGAAATGAAAGATTCTCTGCTGCGTTTAGGCTTTCAGGAAGAATTGCCATTTGAAATTGTAATGGCTAAGTCGCAATATTCTAATACGGAAAATATTGAAACGGAAATACAACTGGCAGATAGCGGATACGGACAAGGACAGATTTTAATCAATCCATTGCACATGGCTTGTATTTATACGGCTTTTTGCAATGAAGGAAATGTAATAAAGCCGCATCTGCTATATAGTCAGGAAACGAAAACCGAATATTGGATTCCCAATGCCTTTTCAGTGAATCATACAAACATTGTATTAGAAGGGTTGAAAAAAGTAGTGAATGATTCTCATGGAACGGGATATGCGGCACACAGGGAAGATATTCTGCTGGCAGGGAAAACCGGGACAGCAGAAATCAAGGTATCCAAAGAGGACACTTCCGGTACGGAACTGGGGTGGTTTGCCATTTTTACAGCAGAAAAAACAGAGGAAAATCCGATTTTGATTATAAGCATGGTAGAAGATGTAAAAGGGAGAGGAGGAAGCGGTTATGTTGTGGGAAAAGATAAACAGGTTTTGGAAAGCTGGCTTAACCGAAACCCTAAAGGATACCCGGATGCCATTCGGCAATAGAGAAGAAAAGAATAAAAAAGCTTCCTTATTTGTAATGATAATGCTGATACTGTTGATATTGGCGGGGTGTAGCGATAGGACACCGGAGGTATCAGATATTGAGATAACACAGCAAGACAGTGAGGTATATTCTTTCGATAAAAATGATTCTGCCAGTACGGAACGAATAGCTGAGATTCTCAGCGATATTTATGAGGAAGCAGTAAGTACAAATACATTGGGGAGCCTGGATATGATGCGGCGTATGGTTGCCAGACTTGGTGGAAACGGTTATGTGGCTGTTGACAGCGGAAATCAGATTGACATGACACAGGCAGAGCAGGCACTGGCATTTTGCAGATCAGTAGATGAAAAAAAGATGGACGAATTGACAATTATAGTGGTTATGGAGATGGGGATTCGTAAATTTGATTTGAAAACAGAGGACGGTAATGTAAATATTGTCAGGGGATATTATCAATATGACCAGAATGGCAGTCTGCAGAACAGAAGTACGGTAAGTTACCCGGCGGACTTCTGGCAGTATACGGAGGAAGGATATTTAATTTTTGAGGGGAGCTATTTTTCAGATGAAAGTTATATATTGACATTAAGCGATACGCCGGAACATACGATGATTCGGATTTTGCCTTTGGATGAAAAGTGCAGGGAATATAACCGGAAGTATATCCTGCCAGTTGGTTATGAACAAAACAACCTGTTTCTCTGTAATTGGAGCGAGGACGATTTTGGGGATTTGGACTTTTACGATTTATTTGACAGGTTCTATCCAATAACGCACAGCCAGCCAGTGCCTTATATGGCGGATGAAGATTTAGGAGTTGGCGCTGTTTACCAAATACAGGGAGAACTATTTGAAAATGTGATTGGGGCATATTTCAATATGGATCGTGAAACGCTCCGTTCTAAAACAACATATCTTTCAGAGCTTGTAGCCTATGAATATAGACCACGAGGATTTTACGAGGCGGAATATCCGGATATTGCATATCCGGAAGTAGTGAGTTATACGGAGAACGAGGATGGGACAGTTACGCTTTATATCAATGCAGTATATCCGGGTGGAAATATGTCTAAGGAGTTTGCACACATAACCGTAATCCGTCCATTAAGTGAGGAAAGTTTTCAGTATGTATCGAATGAGATAACCTTGCCGGAAGGAGACCATGATATTTGGTGGCATTCCAATCGGTTGACGGAGGAAGAATGGAAAGAGGTTTATGGAGGGACTTGAATCGTGGAAGATGTAAAATGGCTTTTAAAAAGGTATGGTTCTCTTATTGCGCTAATGGCAGTCATTGTTATAATAGGCAGTATTGCTTTGGGGAAAAGAGATACGGAAAGGAACGCAGAGGAAGTGTGGGAACCTCCGGTTGTAATCGAAAGTACAGAAGCTGTAAAAGAAGATGAACCAATAGAATGTTTTGTGGAAGAATCCCCAAATCCTGCCGAAACTCCCATAGGAGAGAAATCGGAACCTGTCAGTATCTTGACAGCAGAAGAAGAACAGAATTTGCAGGATGAGGCAATGTCGGCAGCGGAGCAGTGCATGGAGCTTTATAAGGAGATTAAAATTACATATCCTGAAACGGAGTATTCCCACACCCGGAGTTTTTCTGAAAAGCAGAGAAAAGATGTGGTAAAGCGGTTGGGCGAACAGGGGTTTGTAAGTGTTTCTGATGATATGAACATGGAAAACTATCAGAACATGGAGGATTTTTATTCTGCTTATATTTCCGGTAGCGATGCGATGGTTACAGTGTTTGACGTATACACAGAGGGGAATATAGGTGCGTTGACATTTATTCATAGAAACGGGAAAATACAGTCCTTTTATGTGTCGGTAGGCTGGAGGGAAGGCGGCATACCGGAAATAAAAGGTTTTGGGAGCAATGATCTGGAGGAGATAAGACTGACAGAGAAAGGGTATTTTATTTATACAAATACCGAAACAATCGCACATGGAAATCTGCGGGAATATTACAGGGTAAAGCCATTATCGGATGAATGCAGGGAGCTGACAAGAAAGTACATATATGGACTTAGCTTTGTGAATTATAATATGCTTGTAACAAACTGGGATGCCGACAATGTGGAGAAAATTTTAATGCCCCGTATGTTTGAGGATATATACCGGGTATACACAAATGAGCCTTTCAGGGCAGAAGGAGGTCTGATTCCTGCGGAGATTTATGAGCGTGTTATGACCACATGTTTTCCGGTATCCGTAGAACAGGTGAGGGAATATTGCGGTTATCATGCAGATGCGGGCGGTTATGAATATGAAATGATATTTGCAAGACAGTTTCCGCCTTTTGGGGAAGTGGTAGATTACAAACAGAATGAAGATGGGACAATCACCCTTTATGTAGATGGAGTCTGGATTGATTACAATTCGGATTATGCTTTTACAAATCAGATTGTAGTCCAGCCATTCCCGGATGGGACATTCCGGTATCTGTCTAATACGATTGAACAAAAGGAACTGGAACTGCCACAAATAGGAAAATGAAGGAGGGACATTGGAATGTGGAAGAAGAAAATTATTTTACTGTTTCCTATGCTGTTATGTGTTACCCTGTTTTGTGCCTGCGGAGAGGAAGCGGAAAATCAGTATATCGTACCAGAATGGGAAGATGCCTATAAGGAGATTGTTTGCAATATGGAAAGCTATTTGGCAGATCCATATGTCCTCCGGCAAGAACTTAAACAGGTAAACAGTGATTCTTATATCGGCTATATCGGGATACATGATTTTGATAATGACGGTGTGCCTGAATTGATAATAGGGGATACTGTGTCGATAGGGATATTTACCTATGAGGATGGCATGGTAAAAAAGATTGCAGATTTGTATGAACCAGAGGATTGGGGCGGTATTAACGGAGTGCATTACAGGGAAAACACGATTATCCTTGTAAATAACGGTTCGGATGGGAGTTGCTATGTCTGTCTTTCATACCACGATGGAGAATATGTAACGGGGGTTTTTGACGAATATAATCCGGATACGGCGACTGTCAATGGAAAAGAGGTTACAGAGGAAGAATTTAAAATGCGATTCGATTTTGTGGGATTGTCAAGGGATAGTTCCATTCCCCGCAGCAGGATGAAAAAAGAGGATGGAATCGTCACAGCTCTTGTAATAGATGCAATCCGGCAAGAAGATGAATATATCCTGATTGAAGACTTGGATTTTGGTGCAATAAAGTGGTGATGCATCGGGTGTACATAAGGGCAAAGATTTGAGGTGCGATTATGAAGAAAAAGAGGGTATTGCCGATTATCATGCTGATGTGCATTGTTTTGTTATGCGCCTGTAATTATAACAGGAAAAGTATGAAAAACGAGTATGTTGAAAAAGACGGTGAAAAGGAATACGCAGAAAATACAGACAGGGAAGCAGACACAGACAGGCAGATAGAAAAGGGCTATGATCTTCCAATAGATGCAAGGCAAAGAGCAGAAGCGGAAGAAGATTGCAAGGAAATGATGGGGCTACCAAAAGGCGAGTTTGAGCGCCTGATTATGGAATACCTTCCGGTAACAGCGGAAGAAATACAAGATTATGCGGCATTTGACAAAGAAAAACAGACTTATGCATGGGTAAGGCTTGGCTGTTTCAATTATGCCCCTGCTTATTTTGGAACTTCCTTTCCTGAAGTTACGGATATTAGGGAAAACGAAGACGGGACAGTTACTTTAACTGTGGATGCGGTGTGCAGCATGGTTTTATGTGATGATGCGGTGATAACACATGAGCTTACAGTGCGGTTTTCAGAAGATGGCGGCTTTCAGTATTTGGGAAACAACATTCTGGATGATGGGATTTCAAATATACCGGATTATCAATACAGGATTGTCAGAGAGTGATTATGGGTATCGCTTAACGCTGAAAGAAGAAGGGATATGGAGCAATGAAAATAATGAAAATAATAATGAAATTTGTATTAGGCTTTGTGGCTGCTATTTTTATCATAATCGCTGTGTTTTGGGGGAGCCTTGCCTATGTGTCAAATTACAAAATAACAGAGGCGGACACATCTGTTTCACCGGATGGAACTTATGAACTGGTTTTGCAGGCTGTCGGAGAAGCTGAGTGGCCGTTTGGATCGGCTTCCGGCAGGCTGGTTCTTTATGAGGGCAAAAGCAGAATATCCAAAGCAGACTTTGAGTTGTGGGATGATGGCAGAAGCATACGCAGCAGTATATGGGAGGTCACATGGCATGAGGACTCGGTGGAAGTTATTTTGTCCGGAGATGAACAGTTCGATGAACAGATTATTTTATACTTTGATGGGAGAAAAGAGGCAAAACAGTTAACGGATAGGGAAGAACGTGCAGAAGTGGGGGATGAGGATGAAATTCAAGAAATAAATCCGCAGACAATTTATGCAGGTGAATCAGAAAGTCAGGAAGATATGGAACTGGATGAGAATGATGCAGATTCGGATGATGATAGTGATTCAATAGAATATATAAATAAATATATGATACCAGAGCAATCGCTTGATGTTACGTTAGATGACTGGGGAGAAGTTACCTTTGTATCTTTTAAGCCGACTTATGATGTCGAGCATGAGTATGCTTCATTTTATCTGCTTAGGGATGAACAGATATTATATAGATTTCCTTATCGTTATGAAGAGAATACAATGGGGCATGAGGGTTCTTTTGCCAGTGTTGGCGCAGTTGCTTTTCGGGATATCAATGATGATGGGAAAAGCGACATAATTGTCATAGTATATTATTATTCTGGAGCAGGACCGACAGGTATGGTTTCCCGTCCGGATATCAGAATATTTATAGCTGAGGAAAATGAATTTTATCTTGCAGAAGATATGGCAGCAGATATTGAACAGCATATATTGGCAAAAGATATGACTATTGAAACTATATGTAATTATCTAAAAGACAATAACTGAATTATGGGCGAAATAATGCCCCTTTTTAAGTAACTGCATTTTACATGGGCTGCTTAAAAGGGGGCACTATTTTATTCAATGAGATTACGCAAATCAGATTTTACTCTTTCCATATACCCATATGGGACAGGATGGAGAGAGAGATTTCCGATGCTTTACTGCCCGTGGCATTTTCTGCGGCTTGGATGTTGGTGGCAAAAAAGTATGTGTTGCCAGTGGTTTCAAGTAAGCCCACAAACCAGCCATTTACATCTTGACCGTCTACACGTCCGGTTCCGGTTTTTCCGTAAAAGTTTTTGTCTTCCGATGAAAAAAGGCAGATAGAATTTTTTACAGCATTTATATTTTCCGGGGCAAAATCAAATTGATTGTTGTGCAGGGCAGTTAAAAGTTCCACCTGTTCTACCGGAGAGATTTTTAGCGTCCCTTGCATCCAGTAGGAGGAAAGATTTGCATTTACAATCTCATTCCCATATCCGATTTTTCGGATATAATCTTGAATGGCAGCACCACCGATCTGTTTATCTATTTCCTCGAAATACCAGTTGACGGAGGACTGCATGGCAGAGAATAAGTCCTGATTTCCATTCCATGCTTCAAATGGGTGATTTGTTCCGTCCCATGCCATGAAAGAATCATCTGGCGCAATCACACCTTCTTCCAGTCCAAACAGCGCATCATAAATTTTGTAAGTAGAATTTGGGGCTGTCCTTAATGTGGCTTGCTCCATGTCATAGACATTCCATGTATCGCCGTTTAGATCATAGAGTACAAAGCTGCCCTCATATCCACTGAACCAGGCAGACAGGTCAATCGTGGAAACTTTGTCGGAGGGAATATTCCACTGATACCGGCTCTGTTCTGCGGCATAGGTAGAGAGCATTGGGGCTAACCCGAAAAGAATAACGCCAATCGTGACAAAAGCAGTAAATCCCTTTAACTTTCTGAAAACAGAAGGCTTTTTATAAGAGGAGATATTAGCAATTCTTTGTTGCATCTGCTTCATGCTTCCGCTGATTCCGGCAGCAAAGGGGAAAGGCGTAAGTGAAACTTTCTCCGCAAAATTGATAAGAGTATTCCCGTAATCTTCATAATCGCACTCATCAAGTAATTTCAGGACGGATGTATCACAGGCAACCTCCCGTTCATTCCGCATTTCTTTCAGTGCATACCAGACACAGGGGTTACACCAGTAGAGAACGCCAAAAAAATTCATAAGATAACTTGCCAGTGCGTCTTTGTGCCTGTAATGTTGTAATTCATGCAACAGCATATAACGCATATCCGTAGCATTAAAATCCGATATGAGGTGGATGGGAAGATAAATGCGGGGGTTAAATAATCCCACAATGACAGGGGATTTCAGGAAGGCGGTGCTGTAAACGGGAATCTTTCTTTTTATTTTCATTTCCCTTAAACAGTTATGATATAAAATACGGACAGCCTTGTTCTGCAGGGGAAGCGCAGACTTTTTCATGGCGTTTAACCGGGATATTGATTTTATCACTAATAAAATCATAGCCAAAATGCCAATCAACCATATACCACACAAAATCAGTCCAATAATGGAGGGTGTTTCCCTACTGACAGACAGTGCAAAATCATTCATCTGATTTACAGCGCCAGACGTATTTGGATTTAGGACACTTTCTGTAATCGTCTCCTTGTTTGATGACACCGCATTTTTCCATATGCCAAATAATGTGAAAATTTGTGTAAAAGAAGCCGGACGAAAGGGGACAAACGGGACTGCAAGAATCCCAAGCAGCAAAAACCATAAATTGAACTGCATCCGGCTAGTCAAATAATTTTTAAATGCCCGTTTTACGATAATAAGAAAACCTATGATGATACAAATAAAAATATTACATAGGAAAAAGCGTATTCCAAAATTTGCCATGTTATATCCCCCTGTCTTTTGAACCCTTTGCGAGAAGGGAACGGAGCGTGTCAATTTCTGATTCGGAGAGTTTGTCATCTTCGATATAGGCAGAAAGCATTGCTGTAATATCTCCGTCATAATAGCGTTCAAGAAAAGAGTGGCTTTCCTGACCGATATATTCTTTTTCTTCTATCAAAGGCGTGTAAACGAATACCCTGCTCTGTTTTTCATAGGAAAGCGCTCCTTTGGTCACAAGCCGCTTTATCAAGGTCTGTATTGTCTTAGGACTCCATTTTGTAGTTTGTGTTAATTTTTCGGTAATTTCATTGGTACTGATCGGTGCGTGTTTCCATATGATTTTCATTACTTCAAATTCAGCTTCTGAAATTTGCGGCAATGTTTTCATCTGTAATCCCCTCCTTAAATCTTACGATTGTAATATACATTATAATGTGAAAATGAGTAAATGTCAATTTTTCGATAAATTTCTCTTGACTTTAAATCCCACAAACGTAATAATTAAAATATTACAAAAGTAAGAATTTGAAGGAAATGGGTTGTAGTGAAATGTGAGGATATAGAATGGGTAAAGTAATGATATTAACTTTTTCGGAGGATGAGGAAGAAGTCTGCCAGAGAATGTTGCAGATTATAAGCGAAAGCCCCCGCTTTGAAGGCTGTAATGTGCTTCAAGTGGAAAAATACCTTAATTTTGGAGGAATGAAACTGAACTTGGCAGAGAAGAACGTAATCATACATGACGCAGAGATTATGCTTACCAATAGAGAGTTTGAAATACTGTATTTGTTAGCGCAGAGTCCCGGCAGGGTATTCAGCAAAGAGCAGATCTATGATATTGTCTGGCAGGAACCGTATTCCGGCGATTACAATATTGTCATGAGCCATATCCGCCACATAAGGGAAAAGATAGAGGACAATCCGGGCAAGCCGCTTTACATACAGACCGTATGGGGCATTGGCTATCGGTTCAACAAAAATTTAAGCAGCAGTCTGTGAGAAAACAGATTGCCGCTTATTTTTTGCCCTGTACGCCTAAGAGGTATTCGCAGGATACATGGAAGAACTCTGCCAGAGCCACCACTTCATAATCCGGGACGAATCTTGTCCCTTTTTCAATCCGTAAAACGGTCAGGTCGCTAAACTCATATCCGGCAAGCTGGAGCTGCTCGGCAAGGGCTTTCTGTGACAGCTTCCTTTCCGTCCGCAGTTCCATAACCTTTTGACCAATCAGGTTTTTGGAGTTGTTTTCCTTATTCCAATAGATTTTAATATCCTACCACCAACTTTCTAAAGATGAAGTCCTTTACCATTGATTTTACGAAATATTGTTGATAATATACTTCTAAAGATGAAGTATTAGGGAATTATCTTGTTATTGCGAAATTGGGGATTGATAATACTGCCTGTAAAAACCATAATATTTTTAACAGAGAAAGGTGGAAACAAGCATGAATGAAGTTTTTAAAACATTGTCGGATGTCTTTGAGGAGCTGCGCAGCGAATCGGAGGACAGGGAGTATTCCGTCCAGACGGAGGAAGCAAAAGCAGCCAGCCGGGAACTGAAAAAGAAGCAGAAGGCATTTGAAGCATATCTTTCCAAGCTGCCGAAAGAGGACAGGGAGTTTTTGGAGGGCTATATGGATGCGGTGGATCATGCCCATTACAAGGAGGAACAGCGGGCATATTATCAGGGATTTGTGGACAGCGTACAGGTTCTTGACGGACTTGACATTATAAAAAAGCGTATCCGTATAAAAGAGTTTCTTCAAAAATTCAGCAAATAGACAAAGAGGTGGCTGGCAGGACAGAAGGCGAGCCACCTTTTTTGCATGGTTCAGAAAAATCCAGAAATACTCACGAAAAAATTCAGATGTTGGGGATATTCTATTCTTTGGGATGTTTGTATGTCCGAAGATAGGCTTCCACAATAGCAAGGATTGTCGTAATCTGTTCCTCCGTACATTGTGACAGATAGACCAGCAGACGCTTGTAGTCAAGATTGTCTGCCGGGGCATCTGGATAGAAAAACGGATCGGCGGAAATATGTAAGGCTCGTATGAGCTGCCCTAGCTTTTCAATGCTTGGCACGTTTCCATGATTTTCGATTTCCTTGATATAGCGGGAGGAAACGCCAGATTTTTTAGCCAGTTCTTCATAGGTCAGTTTCTGGTCGGTTCTAGCCTTTTTCAGACGAAATCCCATTTCCTTGTCAATTTTCTTTTTTCTTGCCATATATGCACCTCCATGTATAGTGTATATTGCACATTTCTCTTTGGAAATGCACTAATAAATCACTTTATCAGAGGGGTATAATACACATATAAGAATAAAAAGACTTTGGATATTGCATATAAAAAAACGCAGTATCCAGAGGTTTTTTGCGTGGCTTTTATCCTTTGGGTACGTTTAGGGGAATTTATGTGTTCTGAACGGTCTGAGGGATATTTTTTTGACTTTATGAACCTGTCCGGCTTCTGGCGTGGAAAGGCTCTTTTATAAGGTGTTTTACAGGCAGTAAGACAGGATACACCCTGACAAGTGAATTATACGCTCCCATAGCGTGTGGGAAAAACAGAATAGCAGATATGAATAACGTCCAGCGGGCATTTTGCCTGTCCGGGCGTTTTTTATATATTAAAAATTTTCGTAAGAAAATTTTTGTCCACCCGAACATTCGCCATGCCCCGTTGGGGGGATATAGGCGGAAGGGGAAAGGCTCATGCCTTTGTCACGTCACAACGGGGGAGGAGGTGAACTCGTATGAAGAAACCTTCTTTCCACGATGAAATGACAATCCGGCATCAGTTTGACCGTCTGTGTCAAATGTCGCTCAAAGGTGAAGCCGCCAGCTATTACAGATATATAGAATACCGCAGGCGGCATGAAGCCATGTTCTCTGAACTGTCTGAAAAGGAGTTGAACCGGTTGTTTGTTATGGATGAGTATGGAGTGGAAAACAGTCATTTCACAGTGTATGGATATGACATTGAGGTGAAAGATGCCCTGATTGCGGAAGCATTACAGGCTCTCTCAGAACGGAAGCGGAATGTGATACTGCTTTCTTATTTTCTGGAGATGAGTGATGCGGACATCGCAAGGGAGATGAACCTTGTCCGCAGCACAGTCCATGAACACCGGACACGCTCGCTTGAGATTTTAAAGAAGATTATGGAGGGAAAAGCGGATGAAAAAGAGATGTAAGAGCAGAGAAGAAAAAATTTGTTGCCTTTCCATATCATTAAGGCAGCATCAGAGGGTGACGTAATGGCAATCAATACAGTGTTAAAGCATTATGAAGGATACATAATTTCCCTGTCCACCCGGAAGATGTATGACGAGAGTGGGCGGCTTCATTTCTGTATTGATGAAACGCTTCGCCGGAGATTGGAAACCAAGCTGATTACAAAGATACTGGCGTTTGAAGCGGTATAAAGGGCGGTAAATTACCCTTTTCCATAGCTGACAGATTTACAGCGGTGTACCTTGAAAATTGAATATACAATAACCTCACAGGACGTGAGAAACTGTGGAGCTACGCAGCAGATACGCTATGACTGTCTGTTCCGGTAAGGAATTGAAAGTGAAGAAGCATCTGATGATGTTGAAGCAAAGGCACGAGCGAAAAAATATCAGTGTTGGAGTAGAAAACTTCCTATACAGGAAGAGGGGATTCTATTGGCGAAGAAACAGTTTCGTGATAATGATACTTCTGGCGAAAGTCAGTCACATAGAAAAGATGATGGTGCAAGTCCAATGTGGGCAGGTTTCCCGCCTGTCACCTGTGAGGATATTTTTAATATGTTTATCAATGAAAGTTTATCTTACAGACGAATTTTCATTGATAAACATATCAAAAAATAATGATTTGGCGTGGGACATGATACATATAGGACAAGCAGATGTCAATATAATGGAATGTGGAAAAGTGAAAGAGGTGTATGTATATTGAGCATAGAAGAAATGAAAAATGTGGATGTAAGGACAGTAAAAAGGGAGGAACTTGCAGATATAAGAGAAGTGGAAGTAAATAAAAGGAAAAGCCGGGAAGGACAGATTAAGGACTATCTCGAACAGATTAAGAATCCTTACTGTTATAGATATGGGGAATATGTTGTTAAGATTGGCTTTGAGGATACAACAGTGACACTTACGGATCGGCTGCAGGAGCTGATATTAAAAACTGCCAGTGCAATGTGAAACTTTCACAAGTGAAATTGCGTATTTCTTCATTGGACAAAAGCGGGAATCTGTGCTAAACTATATTCAGGACTAAATTCATATGTGGAACCCTGATTTTATGGTTTGTCAGCACTATAAAATTAGGAGGAAGCGGTATGGGTGAATACATTTCATACATATCTTATTTGGCTGCTGTGTACCTGCGTCTGTCAAAAGAAGATGAAGATTTGCGGGAGAGCAAGGACAAGAAAGAAAGCAACAGCATCGCCAATCAAAAGGCATTGATATTAAAAGCAATAGAATCTATGCCAAATGTTACCCTTTATGACATTTATATAGATGATGGATTTACAGGACTTAATTTTGAACGTCCAAGTTTTCAGCGTATGTGCCAGGATATTTACGATGGTAAGGTGAATATGGTCATTGTTAAGGACTTGTCAAGGTTAGGACGTGATTACATTGATTCTGGACGCTATGTGAAAAAAATTTTCCCGTCCTATCATGTCCGGTTTGTATCTGTACTGGATCATTTTGACAGCCTGACAGCTACGCAAAGCGATGTAAATCTGCTGATTCCGGTCAAAAATTTTGTAAATGATAATTATAGCCGGGATATATCTGGCAAAGTGAGAAGTCATCAGGAGGTTATGCGTGAAAGCGGGCTGTATATCGGCGCTCATGTTGCATACGGCTATAAAAAACTGGAAACGGACAGGAATAAAATCATACCAGATGAATATGCGGCTGATATTGTACGCAAGATTTTCGACTGGAAGTTGAAAGGTATGAGTTCGGCGGCAATCGCTGAAAAACTCAATGAACTTGGTGTAGCAGCGCCTTCCGAGTACAAAAGACAACTTGGGGGAAATTATAAATGCGGTTTTCAGAAAAATGCAAAAGCAAAATGGTCGGCGGTATCTATTAACCGCATATTAAAGAACAAGATTTATATAGGTGTGCTTGAACAGGGAAAACGTGAAAAAGTCAATTATAAGCTGAATAAGGTTATAGAAAAGCCAGAAACAGAGTGGGCGGTAAAAGAAAATACTCATGAAGCGATTATCAGTAAGGCGGATTTTGAAAATGTGGCAAAACTCTTAAATCTTGACACCCGTAAATCTCCGGATGAAGAAACTTTGTTCATGCTGTCCGGTTTGATGTTCTGTGGGGAATGTGGCAGGAGTATGGTCAGACGTTGTAACCGTTATAAAGCGAAACAGAACATATACTATATATGTGCCACTTATAATAAAGGAAAAGGGTGCAGCCGCCACAGCATAAACCAGTCAGTGGTAGAAGATATACTGCTGGATGCAATCAAAAGGCATATTGAACACGTTGCCAAACTGGATGAACTTTTGACTTTAATGAAAGAGAATGAAGCCTGTTATGATGATGTGGTGGCGAATGACCGGGAAATCCTTGCTAAGTATCAAGAGCTGGAACAGTGTAAGAAGGTGGAAATGGCTTTGCACAGAGATCTGGCGGCAGGGATTATTTCCATAGATGAATATGAGCAGTTTAAAGAAAATTTTGCTCGTAAGTCCGCAGAGATAGAGGAAACAATCAGAAAATTGCAGGCGGAGATAGAAACAGTTTTTAAAGAAGGACTGTTTGCGAATGAATGGATTGATACATTTACGAAAAAAGGAAATATCACATCGTTAGATAGAAGTATCGTTCTGTCATTAGTGGAGAAAATTACTGTTTATGAAGAAAACAGAATTGAGATCACCTTTAAGTATCAGGATGAATACGAAACCTTATGTAAAATTACAAGTAGTATTGCCTGCAATCCTACTGGGCACATTCCGGCATCTATGAAGGGGGTGGGCATCAATGGCTAGGACAGCGGACAGGTATAGAAAGAACTATGTTAAAACAAAGAAAACTGACAAAGTATATCAGGTTGGAGATTATTTAAGGCTATCGGTGGACAGTGACTATACAGGGAGCGACTCCTTAGAAAATCAAAGAAAGCTGGCACAGGAATATATAAGTAGACGTCCTGACCTGAATATAGTAAGAGAATATGTTGATGATGGGAAAACAGGAACAGATTTTTCACGTCCGGCATTTAGCCGGATGATAGCAGATATGAAAGCAGGAATCATTGACTGTGTGATTGTCAAGGATTTATCCCGGTTTGGAAGGGAGTACATAGAAGCCGGCAATTATATTGAGAAGGTATTTCCATTCTTAGGTGTGCGCTTTATATCCATTGTTGACAGGTATGATAGTGCTGATGCAGATTGCAGCAGAGAACTTTTGCTTATTTCTCTTAAAAACCTTATGCATGAGATGTATGCAAGGGATATTTCCAAGAAAGTAGGAAGCACCTTTCGGACGAAACAGGAAAAAGGGATGTTCTATCGCAGTGCTACGATTCCTTATGGATATAAGATGAATGGAAGTGGTACGAATTATATGATCTGTGAGCAGACAGCTCCGATTGTACGGGAGATATTTAAACAGTGCGGCGAGGGGATTTCTAATTATGCAATAAGCCGATGGCTGTATGATAACCATGTTTATACACCACAGCAATATGCTTTGACAGGCAGTGTATATAGGAAGCCGGAAGAAGAGCTGAAAATATGGCATTGTTCTACAATTAAGCGGCTTCTGGAAAACCCTGTTTATATCGGAAGGGTTATAAGACATCAATCAGAGCAGAGCTTTTTTGCGGGGAAAAAGGCAAGTCCAGTACCGGAACAGGAGCAGATTGTTATTGAGAATAACCATGAACCGATTATTGAAAAGTCGATGTTTGAGATTGTCCAGAAGATACTAAGTCAGACAAAGGATAAAAAAACCGAATCTGCCTGTGAACGCCAAACGGTTGTATTTGAGAGAAATATATTTCAAGGGAAGCTGTTCTGCGGCTCTTGTAAGGCAAATATGGTCAGGGTAGGCGCTTATCGCTCTGTCAATGGGGTAAAGGAGCAATACAAGATTTTTAAGTGCAGTACTCATAGAAATCACTGCGATTTATGTGATACAAGGTGGATTGCAGAGGACTTGCTGTGTGATATTCTGTATGGCACGATACGCAGGCATTTGAGTTTGATAAAAGGGATAAAGAAAAAGATAGAAAAAGATATTCGTTATTCCTTTGAAGAAAATCTGAAACAGACAGAATGGAAAAGACAAAAGATTGTGAGTACAAAGAACCTATTGGAGCAAGAGTATATGCAGAAATATTCAGATTATGCGGAAGGAAGTATCTCACAGGCGGCATTTCTGCAATATAAAAGTACCTATCATGAGAAAATAGAACTATGCGGGAAACAGGAGAATGTTTGTGCTAAAGAGGTAAAAGGGATAAAGAAGTGTCAGGCGGCTTTGCAAAAACTATTGTCGGACTGGCTTTGCTTTCAGAATACAAGGAAATTGACGGAAACAATGGTAGAAATCTGTGTTGACAGAATAGAGCTTTTTACTGATAACCGGGTGGAAATAAAGTTAAGGTATCAGGATTGCTTTTCGGTTCTTGATAGTTGGATGCAAAAGGAGGTGTGATTTTATGCTGTTTATGATTCTGGCACTGTATTTAAGGCTGTCAAAAGAAGATGGTGATATGGTTGATGAAAGCAATAGTATCACAAATCAAAGGCTCATTCTACGCAAGTTTGTGGAGCAAAAACCGGAATTTGCGGGTTTTGAGATAAAGGAATACATAGATGACGGATTCAGCGGTAAAAATTTTGAAAGACCGGGGGTTCAGGAACTATTGGAAGATGTAAAATCCGGTAAAGTGTCCATTATCATTGTGAAGGACTTCTCACGCTTTGGAAGAAACCATATTGAAGTCGGTAATTACATTGAAAAGATATTTCCATTATTGGATGTTCGATTTATCGCTGTCAATAACAGCTTTGACAGCAAAGACTATAAAGGAACGACACCAGATATGGATGTTGCGTTTGAGAATCTGATGTATGATTATTTTAGCGAAGAAAACTCTGTTAAAATTAAAAATGACCTGATGGGAAGGCGTAAGAGAGGAAAATACCTTGCTACATTTGCGGCGTTTGGTTATAAAAAATCGCCTACTGACCATAACCGTATAGTAATAGATGAGGAAGCGGCGGCTATTGTACGCATGATTTTTGAGAAGTATGCAGAATGTGGAATTAAGGCGGAGGTGGCGAGGTATTTAAACCAGAAAGATATTCCTACGCCACAAATCTATGCAGTGAAAAGCGGCAGCACCTACCAATGGAAATATCAGGGCGAAAAAAAGGTGTGGAATGGCTCTATCATAGGAAGAATTTTGAAAAATGAGATATATGTGGGAAATACAGTTTTTCACAAAAAGGAAACTATTGAGGTCGGTTCAAGAAGAACGAAATGCCTGTCGAAAGATGAATGGGAAGTCTGCGAAGGCACACATGAACCAATCATATCAAAGGAATTATTTGAATATGTGAACAGCATGGATGCCCGGACAAGCAGCATAAAAAAACTGGCAGGTCGAGAAAATTTAGATAAGACGGTATATTGTGAGGGAGAAAAGAGAAAAAGGGGAAGTGCGGATTCGCCTGTTAAGGGATTGGTAAAGTGCGGTGGATGCAGACACAATATGCAGCGTCGAAGCAGATTAAATGCGTCTTATTATTGCAGATATTACTATGAAACGAAGCAGGAGGGATGTTGCCCGGAGAATGTCAAGGAAACGGAACTCATAGCAGTTGTTTTGTCAGCAATCAGGAATCAGGCAATGCTGGCAGGGGAAATGGGAAGGTTACAGGATTTATATAACAATCAGTTCCAGGAGCGTGTCAAGGCGGATCAGGAGCAAAAGGAGCAGCTTCAGGAACAGATTCAAAAACTTACAGATAGCAATTTTTCACTGTATGAAAGCTATGCAAAAGGTGAGATTGATGCTGACTGTTTTTTACAGAAAAAAGAAAATAACAATAAGCAGATAGAAATATATGAAGCAGAACTTAGGGCTTGCCATTCAAAAGAAACAGCAGTACCGGATGAAAAGTCTGATTTGTTAAACTTGTTAAAAGGAAAAGAAAATCTAACAGACCTTACAAAAGAGGTTGTCAGACAGCTTGTAGATGCGGTTTATGTATATGGCGGCAACCGGGTTGAGGTTGTCTTTAAGTTTCAGGACAAAAGCGTGGAAACATTGAAAAATTAAGGTTTTTATGATATTATAAGGACAGGAGAATAGGATATGACAAATGAGCAGAAAAGGGAAGAGAAACAGAAGCTGCTTTTAGAACGCTTACAGGAAATGAGTTATTTTGATGACGAATTTATGACAAAATGTCTGGAAGATTATTCCAAAGGGGTAGAACTGATGCTGCGCATTATTATGAATGATGCAAAGTTAGTTGTAAAAGAAGCACAGGTACAGGCGGTAATAAAGAACCTGCAAGGGCGTTCTATCAGAATGGATGTTAAGACAAATGATGTGTCAAAGAAACAGTACGATGTAGAACTGCAACGAGCCGACAGTGGGGCAAAGCCGAAACGTGCGAGATATAACAGCAGTTTAATGGATGCAAATTCCATTCTTCCGGGAGATGATACGGAAATGCTGGCGGAAACGTATGTGGTATTTATTACAGAGAATGATGTGCTTGAAGGTAATCTCCCGATTTATCATATTGACAGGACAATTCAAGAAACAGGGGCGTTGTTTAATGATAAAGCACATATTATATATGTAAACGGAGAGATTAAAGATGATACACCATTAGGGCGGTTGATGCACGATTTAAGCTGTGCTGATCCAGACGATATGAATTATAAGGAATTAGCAGACCGGGCAAGATATTTCAAGAAAGATGAGGAAGGACGAAAAATTATGAGTAAAATCATGGAGCAACTTTTAAATGAAGAAAAAATTGAAGCAGCAAAGCGTATGCTGGAAAGAGGAAAAATGACAAAAGAGGAAATTGCAGAGGATTTAGATTTGCCATTGAGTGTAGTGGAAAGACTTGAGAATGATTTACAACTCGCATAATGAATTTTGCGGTGGATTGTGAAAGCAGGAACTCATGAAACGGAGAAATCCTGCTTTTATTATATTGATTTTCTTGTTTTGGTATTATTCAACAATAAGAGAAAGGAAAAAACCATTATTACAAGATATTTTTCACAAAGTTCGTGTCACTAACTTGACACAAGGGGGGCTTAAGGCGATGGAGGAGTTGGCGAAGCTGGAGGCGGAGCGGGGGACGCCGGGGTATGCGACGGATGGGAAGGGCATTTTAGCGGATGAAAGGAAAGGGCAGAACAGAGCAGGTAAGAACGGCGGGGAACTATCCGTGGTGACAAGCGGAAAGAGCGGCAGGATTGCCAGCAACGAGATGTGTACGTTTTTGATTTTGAATATTTCCTCGTTGCAGCTGATACCTGTGAATATGATTGCTTATAGGCAGCAGTACGGGAGTGTGAATCCGGCGGGGATCATTGCGCCGGCGATTGTTGCAACGTTTATTAGCACGCTGACGGCGGTGGTGTACTGTAAGGGGAAGGGCAGAAAGCGGAGGGCGTAACGCTCTCCGCTTTTTGCCAATTTTGTATACCCAAAGACTTCTTATAATGATTTATCGTATACAAAATTTTGGGGACAGGGTATAATACAAACAGAAAACAGATTATAAATTGGTTGGAGGCTGGACTAATGGCAATTAAAACGATTGAAATTTTAAATGTAATGGTATTTAAGCGTCATTTGAGAAAGAATAATGCCGCATTTAAGTCTATAGAAGAAGGGGATTCATTTAATGATGGATTTAAGATAGAATTTTGTGATGGGATAAATGTTCTGATTGGTGAAAATGGAGTTGGAAAGACAACCATTCTGAAAATGATTTATGCTGCAACACAATGGTCAGTTAAGCAGACGGATCAGGGAAAGACAAAAAGACTAATACAATTTTTTTCAAACAGCCTAAAAGATAGCGATGCTTTAAAAAATGCAGAAAATAAAGAAGATTATTGTTATTATAAAGTATCAGACGGAACGCATAATTTTGAAGACAGCCTTTCCCATAAAGGTATATTCAATTACGATCAATGGCTTGGATTAGATATACAATCTGTCTTTATCCCTACAACAGAAATGTTGTCACATGCAAAGGGATTCCTGGCTATGAATCAGAAATATAATATGCCATTTGATGGAACGCAGATAGATATTATTGTAAATGCTTCTTTACCAGAGACGCGGGAAATCCCATTTGCCATGAGTAAAATCCTTGATAAACTAAGCGCTGTAATTGATGGGACTGTTATTTTGGAAAATGATTCTTTTTATGTATTAAAAAAAGACGGCCGGAAAGTTGATTTTTCATTAGAGGCAGAAGGATTGCGTAAATTAGGCCTACTTTGGAAATTAATACGGAATGGTCTTTTGGAAAAAGGATCAATCCTTTTGTGGGATGAACCGGAAGCGAATCTAAATCCAGAATTATATCCCCTTGTCGCAGAGATTTTGTTGGAATTACAGAAAAATGGAGTTCAGATTTTTTTGGCAACACATAGTTATAATTTTGCAAAATACTTAGAAATCCGCCGTACGAATAACGGGCAGGTGATGTTTCATAATCTTTATAGAAGCCATAATTTATTTTCGGATGAAATGCAGAAGATATTCCCCGGGATGGATGATAACAGTGAAGCAATATATAGTCAATCAGCGGACAAAATGGACAAGATTAAATATAATCACATTATGGCCGCGGATAACAAATTGCTTGATGAAGTATATGAACTATGAGGAAATGACAGTGAAGAACTTATTTATAGAAGAAAATGGTGCATACAGTATTGATTGTAAGGCTGCTGTATGGGCAACGGATAAAATACATGAAGACTATCATAATGCAGGAATACACATTAATGATGTGGATTTTTTGATTGAAAATTCTACGCATATTCTCATGGTAGAATATAAGAATGCATGTCTTGCAAGTGCAAAGAATCCGGAAGCATTTCATTCAATGGAAGATAAGAAAATATCAATCATAACACGCAAGTTTTATGATTCTTTGCACTATTTGAGATTATTGGATAAAAACAAACCGGTTTGGTACATATATATTCTTGAATATCCAAATGGAGATGTAACTACCAGAAAAAGACTGCGAAACAGATTAAAAATGGAACTGCCTTTTTCTCTGCAGAAGAATATTGGAAATGGAAAAAGATTGATAGATAGGGTAGATGTTCTTTCCATAGATGAATGGAATGCTGATAGTCAGTGTGGTAATTTTCCAGTTAAACGAGTATTGCAATAGGCTCATTAATATGGAAAAGATCAGACATTTCCTTAAATTGACGAATAACTTCATGCTTCAGAAAAATATTTGAAAAGTTCGTGTCATTAACTTGACACAAGCCGGATTGAAGGCGATGGAGGAGCTGGCGAAGCGGGAAGAAGAGAGAGGGACGGCTGGGTATGCGACGGATGGGATTGCGGCAAACGGCGGTGCGGAAACGGCTGGCGGGGAGCATAACAGCTCTCCGCCTTAAAAAATGAAGATATTTTATGACAATGATTTTACCAATGGTAGTCCTTCATATACTCTCCATGCGCTTCGATCAGATCATCGCACAGAGCTACGATCTCATCAACAGATAGCTGTGCAGCAGTGTGGGGATCCAGCATAGCAGCTTGATAAATATTTTCTTTTTTCCTGGTTACAGCTGCTTCTATGGTCATAAGCTGTGGGTTGATATTGGTCATGTTCATGGCTGCCAATTGTACAGGGAGCCGCCCAATCTTGCAGGGATGGATGCCCATATTATCAATCAGACAGGGAACTTCCACACAGGCATCCGAAGGCAGGTTAAAGATCAGCCCGTCATTGATCACATTTCCGCCGATCTTGTAAGGAACGCCTGTCACAATAGCTTCCATGATATAGGAAGCATATTCACGGGAACGTTCATGGGTGACTTTACCGTTGTTTAAAATATCATTTTTTTCTTTTTCCCAGCCTTTGATCTGCTCGATACAGCGGCGGGGATATTCATCTAAAGGAATGTTGTATTTCTCAATTAATTCTGGCTTATCCGGTTTGATGAACCAAGGGTTGTATTCCGCGTTGTGCTCACTGGACTCTGTGCAATAATAACCCAGGCGGCGGATATATTCGTAGCGGACCATGTCTTCGTGTGTTTCCGTGCGGTTTTTTTCGGCAGCCCTTTTCTTGACCTCAGGGTAAAGGTCGTTGCCGTTTTTATCGTAAAGCTCTAAAAGCCATGCCATGTGATTGATGCCGGCAATGGTTTCTTTACGCCCTTCCAGATATTCGTCCATACCAAGTCCTTTCAAAAGTTTTTCGGAGCAGACTTGTACACTATGGCAGAGCCCGACGGTTTTAACATTGGTATAACGCTGCATATATCCGGAGAGCATAGCCATAGGGTTGGTGTAATTTAAAAACCATGCGTTTGGGCAGACCTGTTCCATATCTTCGGCAAAGCCGCGGAGTACAGGGATAGTGCGCAATGCCCGCATAATTCCGCCGATTCCCAGAGTATCCCCGATGGTCTGGCGCAGGCCGTATTTCTTTGGGATCTCAAAATCGGTGATGGTACAGGGATCGTAAAATCCCACCTGGATGGCGTTGACCACGAAGTCGGCGCCGCGGAGCGCTTCTTTACGGTTTTCGACGCCCAGGTACGTTTTGATGTCTGCTTTGCCATCATTGGTGTTTTTGTTGATAGCGCTTAGAATGATCTCTGATTCGGAAAGACGCTTCGGGTCAATGTCGTAAAGCGCGATCTCGCTGTCGCGCAGGGCAGGGGTACACATGCAGTCGCCCAGTACATTTCTGGCAAATACAGTGCTGCCAGCCCCCATAAAAGTTATTTTTGCCATAGTTTCCTCTTTTCTGCCGCCACAGGCAGCAAAGTGTGCCGTGCTGTTAGCAGCTAATAATTTTTCATGATAATTTATTATAAAAAGAACCTGTGGGGATTACCAGGGGTTTTGTTTCGAAAAAATAGGAAAAATGTTGCATGTATGTTGTTGTATGGGGAATGGGAACGGGCTATAATGAAAAAAAGATAACAATTTGCAGGATGTGGTAAGTATGGGGAATAAAAGGTTGGAGCAAAAAGAATATTTCCGGGAGAGCCGTTCCGGGGATGCGTTGGCGTTTTACTTTTGCGGATGGGAAAGATGTGCGCCGGAACATACTTTTGGCCCGGCAGTCCGCCCTCATTTCCTGTTTCATTTCATCCTTTCAGGGCGCGGGTTTTACGAGAGAGCAGGGGAACGCAGGGAGCTGAAAGCCGGGCAGGGGTTTTTGATCCTTCCGGGTGAGTCTACTTATTATGGCGCGGATAAAGAGGAGCCCTGGGAATATTGTTGGATTGGCTTTAACGGGGCGGAAGCGGGGAATATTTTGAAGGAATGTGGGCTTGATGCAGACAATCTGATTTATGAGGACCACAGCGGCGGGCTTTTAGGACGGCAAATGCTCCTTCTGGTGGATTCGTTTAGCCAGCCTGGGGCAAATAATTACACGCTTTTGGGGCAATTATACCTGAGCCTTTCTTATATGGTACAAAAGCAGCCGGGCGGGCAGTCGGTGGTTCAGGGTTATGTAAACCATGCAATAGACTTTATCCACAATAATTTTGGTTATGAGATTGGTGTGGCGGAGATTGCCCGTGCAGTGGGGGTTGACCGTACTTATCTTTACCGGATCTTTTGCAAACAGGTGGGCCAATCTCCAAAAGAATATCTGACCGCTTACCGTCTGCGGACAGCGGCTGGAATGTTAGCAGCCTCTTCGCTGACAGTGACAGAGACTGCTTTATCATGCGGCTTCAAGGATGCATCTTTGTTTGGTAAGCAATTCCGGGCGGTTTTTGGGTGTAGTGCCTCAGAGTACCGGAAGCGGCAGCGGCGATAGAGAAAAATTTGTGTTGGTTTTGTAACAGATTAAATCATTATTAGGAAGGAAGAGATAGTCGTGTACAAAATTCTATGTTCCGCAGATATGATGCAGTGACAACACCGATCCGATCGAATGCATTAAAATCCAGTATGGAACCTCTTTCGGCTATCCTCTGTGTACGGTGGGGGCACATGTATCCAAAAGCCCAAATGAAATGACGAAAAGAGCCACACCGTTAGAGACAAGAGCAATCGTTGCGATGGCAGGAAGCTTAGGATTTGAACTGGACGTGAATGAGATGTCTGTGGAAGAAAAAGCAGTTGTAAAAAGACAGATTGATACTTTTAAAGAAAAATACGACCTGTTCCAAAACGGCCTCTACTATCGGCTGACAGACCCGTTTGAACAGGAAGACTATCATGCCTGGGAAATTGTATCGGAAGACAGGAGCGAGGCGCTGGTCAGTGCCGCGACCATGCATGCGGGGTATAATTACCCGTCGTATATTCTGAAAGTCAGAGGGCTGAAAGAAGACGCCTGGTATCGTCTGGACGATCAGATTCTTCCCGGACAGGCGTGGATGGAAGCCGGTATCCTGCTGCCGAGGCAGGGAGAATATGAAAGCTGCATGTTTCATTTAAAAGAGGCAGAGAATTCCCGAATTGTCAGGCTCTGGGCGGTGAAAAACTTTTGGTTATGTACAATAATGATTACGGTGAACTGACAGAGATTGGAGACAGCGGTATATTTTGCGCATACAGGAGATAACTTCGGACTGCCTGATATGAGGATTTAAGTGTAATTATAGTAAATAAAATTTCTTATATCGTTAACTACAAGACGAAAAGATTTTCCAAGGCGTCAAAGGACACTGCCTAAGAAAATCTTTTTGTCTTGAAGAATCTTTGCGGACGTCGCAATCTGTCGCTTTATTCTGCTTTTACACAAAAGGCAAAATAACCATGCCCGGTATTCAGCAGCAGACTGTAGTCAAAAAGCTCCAGATAGAATGTCTTTCTGAACTGTTCCGGCGTCAGGAAATGGCTGTTCTCCAATTGATATTGCGAGGACAGGTTACAATGTATGCCAAGCTGTTTCAAGATCCGTATTGAAAGTTCTTTGCCGGTATTCATGACAAGTCTGTCCATTTTTGTCAGCGGCATATCCAGCATATCACCGACAGCTCCCAGTACAAGGCTCTCTTCCAGAAGCATGTAAATATGCATCTTCTTTTTGGCTGTTGAAGAGTATGTCAACTGGATAATCAGACTATTTCCAAAGTCCTCTCCGCTGTAATACTCGCTTACGATTTCTGTCTGTAATCTGAAAATTTCCTGTATGGTGACAGTCAGCGCACTTTCCAGGGCATCCATATCGGCACCGGCATTGTCTATTTTCCATTTGTTCGAAATTCTGCCCGTAATGGCACGGTCTTCAATCAGAATGTGGACGGTAAGCCATCCAAGACAGATGCCAAGAAAATGGTGGATAGATTCCTGGGAATAGTTTGATTTGGTAAGATCTTTTTCCAGTGCCGGAAGTGTTTTATACCGCATGTCATCATGCAGGTGCTTGTGTATTTCATACCCTTTATAACCGATTGACTGCATATAGGCTTCTTCGTCGGTAAAGTGTTCTATCGTATAATTTTTAAAATATTTGATACCCTCGGCACATGCCCATTGCCCGTTGTGCTCATCTTTGCTCAGGTGGATTAGTTTACGTACGATTGAAAAAAGCTTTCGGTGTGCATTGTCGATGGAATCAACTCCGATGTTAAACCGTTTGTCCCATTCAGCTTCTTTAGACATGTTACTCCTTGACCAGATGGGAATTACCCCATGATTGTTGTTCTGCAAACCATCAGGCAGACCGCGGCAGCCGTCTGTATTCTGTACCCGAATTCCCTGTGCAGATATTCCGGTCTGCTTTCACGGGAATGCTGCAGCGTCGGCCAGGATTTCAGAACAGGTTTGTTAATAGTATATGTCGAAGAAGGGTAAATGGTGTCAGTTTATGCGGAGGGAAGTTTATGATTTATCTGTGGGAATAAAAATGTCACCATCGTACTCGCATCGGGAATGCTGTGTATCTTCAGCCCATATTCTTCGCCGTAAATCAGTTGAAGACGTTCATGCATATTCTCTAACCCATATCCGCCGGATTCAGTCATAAGGAGTGTTTCTGCCTTTTCAGGCGGAATACAAAGCCCGTTATCCAGAATCGTGAAATGAATCTGATGCATCACATTGGAGATCGTTAAGAATAACTTGCCGCGTCTGGATTTATTGTGCAATGACGCACCGCAGGTTCTCTTAAGCTATTCTGACCAGGGATTTGGAAAACTTTCGCAGGGTATTGAAATGCTGGTCAAGCGGGTTAAGTTGCTTCTACAGTACAAGAGACTTCCGCTCCCCGAAATGGCGGGGAAAGGTATTTCGGGGAGAGAAGTCATCAGATGGGTGTATTTTCGTTATTCTCTGTCTTATTAAGAACTTCTGCGGGATCGTACCCGTGCATTTTCATCCATTCATGAAGAGCATTAATTTGGGCGGCCTGCGATTTAATCTGGTCAATCTGCGAATCCATTATATGCTGAATGCCAAGCTGTGTACGATAATGATCCTCTCTGGCTTCACATTCCATACGGATACGTTCCTCCTGACTGAGTTGATGAACGGTTGCAGACGCTTCTGCCATATATTCATTATTTTGTGAAAGCATATTGAGCTCCTCCCAGGTAGTAGCTTTGAAAAGACGCGCCCAGTAGTCAAGCTGCCAGGACTTGTCTTCAGCGGTTGCGAGATCTGTATGGGTTAAGTCTAACACAGAAAGACGGAGTTTGTCACTATATAAAGAATAATTTTTAACATTTAATAATTGATAGGTGGCATAGAATTCCGGATGCTCAGGAAAAAGGGTGAAATTCAGAAGACCTATCTGTATGACCGGCTTTACAGCCTGATATGCTTCTCCGGATTGCAGATTGTTGAAATTTCTGCAAAGATAACTCAAAGACCGTTCTGCCCAGTTGTGCTGATTGATTACCTGCATTTCCAAGTTGATGAGTGTATGGTTATTCAGGATTACCTTGATATCCAGAATAAAAGTTTTATCTGTGACAGAAGAACCCAGCTCGATAGGATTGGTGATTTCTACGGAATTGATTTCCGCAGAGCTAAGGTGCAGGAGTGAACTGATCAGTCCCTTCAGCACCTTATTGTTTTGCTGTAAAAGAGCACGGAACAGGTAATCGTTTGTCATAGGGATGACGAGTGGACCGGATGCAGGAAATGCCGCGCTCTGGCCGGTATTACCGGAAACAGTAGAAAATAATGGTTCAGATGTCGGGATGTGTTTCATAGATGTGTCCTTTCCTTGGCTTTGATTCATTCAGATGCCTTAACTAACGTGCAGATCTGAAGATAAGATGTAATAGATAAAATAGAATGATATTTATAGGTAATTTATAACATATAAGCAGATCAAAAACAAGAAATTTGATGACGGATATATGTAGAAAAAAGAGAGGGGGATGGCCGCCTGAGGGCAGTATAGGTAACAAAATATTGACTAAAAGAATGCTATTAGAGAAAAATAATACGATATATAGTATTGTGCATATTGCAAGCCATCTGTTGTCTCTTATTATAGTTATAGTAAACGACATAACAAATTTCTGTTTCCGGCTTTTGCAAGACCGACAGCAATATTTTTAGTGTTATTAATTGTGGAAGAGCAGACTGAAAAGAATATGGAGCGCGTGAGACAACGTTCGCCACTGGTATAATCCACAATAATTACCCGCCCCTTTCACTTGTCTGAATTTCCATCTGCCGCGTCAGCTTCAATCGACGATGCTACCGGCATCGCCTCATTCAGCTTCCTTGCATATGAAAATTTATCCTGCGTGTAAGGGCTCGGTAATTATCGTGGATTATACTGGTGCTTGTATAAAAGCCGTTGACTTTTTTGAAAATAATATTTACATTGAATTTAAGAAAGATATCATTGATAAGCGGAGTTTGCCAGAGCCTGGAAGGAATGTGCAGATATGCTTGTACCCAAATTCGCAGGCTGAGCAAGAATGGAGGACTAATATGACTACGCCACAGTGTTTTATTTCATTGGAGAATGCGCTCTGTTCACTTTTTGGAGAAGGAACAGAAATCGAACAGAGCTGCCGGATTTCCGGCGGTGACATAAATGAAGCGTATGGATTGACGTTGACCGACGGTAAGCGTATCTTCATGAAATCCAACACAAAGGAAAATCTGCCTTTGTTTACCGCAGAAGCTGTCGGGCTGAATGCCATTGCCCGGACAAAGGCCATTGGCACACCGCGTATTCTTGGCGTTGGAACCGATGAGGAAAGAGGGGGATATTCTTTTTTGCTGCTGGAGTTTATCTCCGGTAAAAACCGAGGCAGAAATTACTGGGAAGACTTTGCTGTACAGCTGGCCGGTATGCATCGGGCGTCAACGGACGGCCTGGTTTCAGGCGGAACCTATGGTTTCGGCGGTGATAATTATATTGGCAGGCACAGGCAGGTCAATACAGGGGGTGAGAGTTGGATAAGCTTCTTTCGGGACTGTCGTCTTGAGCCGCAGTTTCAGGATGCTGTCCGGTATTTTGACAGAGAAGATCGGAAAAGGATAGGCTGCTTCCTGGACCACATGGGTGAGATTCTTGTGGAACCTGAATATCCGTCCCTGCTGCATGGGGATTTGTGGGCAGGGAATGTGATCACGGGAAATGACGGCAAGGCCTGGCTGATTGATCCGGCAGTTTATGTGGGGCACGCAGAGGCGGATCTTGCAATGACAGAGCTTTTCGGGGGATTTCCGCCAGCTTTTTATGATGCCTATCAGGAAGCGGCGCCTCTGCAGCCGGGGTATGAACGCCGGCGTGACGTGTATAATCTTTATCATCTCTTAAACCACCTGAATATGTTCGGCAGGATGTATCTTCCGGAGGTGAAACGGATTGTGGGGAAGTTCAGCTGACTTTCACGCATTTACGACCTGCTAAAGTGGATTATGAGAGCGGTACCATGACGAATGAAAACCAAAGAAGGCAGACAGGCAGAAAGGGAATCTAAGACGGAGGGCGAAGGATTTATTTACGGCCGGTGCGGAAATGGGGTATCCCATTCATCTGCCTGGGAACCCGGCAGGACTATGGTAGAGGCCTGTCGATACAGGAAAGACAGAGGATGCCCCGCAGCAAAACTGCGGGGCGGTCTGTTTCTACAATATAGAGAAAAAATCTCTCTGTTTATGAACTGGTATGCTTATCATTCACCTGTTATATTATTAACAGCCTGTCGCAAGCAGGTTAGGCTTCGGGTGAATAAAAGGACTGGGGAGTCAGGAGAGATGGATAAGATAAATCAAAAGGACATGAAAAGGATCTGTTTATGGAACAGTCTTACTAGAACGGCGTCTATTCCCTGGTTGCTGTCCATTGCACGGCTTATGGCAGATGTAACGGGGAGAGCGGCAGAGGGCGCGGTGTCTGCCGTATTTCAAACAGCGCTGTTTCTTGTGGGGCTGTTTTTGGCCTTTAGCCTGCTGCAGGCAGGGTCTGATATCATGGTTCGCAGGCAGCAGGCTAAGGCAATGAACCGCTGCAGGTGTGCGTTTCTGGAAACGGTTCTGAGAAATCCTCTCCATAGAATCTGCCGGGCAGACTATGGGGAACTGAATGAGAATTTAAATGATGATCTGACAGCCTGGGCAAAACGGTATACGGATGGGATTCCGGCCATGTTTTCCGGGGCAGTGGGAGTGGCCGGATACATGGGGTACCTGCTGTACAGAAGCCCGGTTATCGGCGGGACACTTTTTATGATCTCCTTATTGCAGCTTCTTCCGCCGTTGATCGTGAAAAATTATATGCAGGTCAATTATGACAGATGCCGTGATCTGGAAGCGAAAATAACCGATCATTTCATGGAGGCGGTCAACGGTTTTGAGACCATCAAACTGTATGGCCTGAAAAAGTGGTGGATGACTAAAATGGCCGGACTGCAGAAAGAGTATCTGCATGTAGGAAACAGGGCGGAGGCAGCAGCGGCAGCGCAGAGAATCATGTACAGACTGCTTGACCACATCCTGAAATATGGCACATATGCCATGATGGGAATGTATGTTCTGGCCGGATATTGCAGTTTTGACATCGCGGTTGAGGGAATTGTTCTTTCAGGCAGCTTGTTTGCATCCGGCAGGCAGCTTTTTCATGAGATTTCTGATATGGCGGTGGCAAGAAAGGCGGAAATGAGGCTTGAAAGCTGGGAAGTTCGGGAGGAGGCCAGGGAGGGAAAAGCCTGGAACTTTGCAGGTATAAAAGCAGAAGCCGTATGCTTCGGATATGAGGGAAAAAGAGTGATAGATGCTTATGGCTATAATTTCGACTGCAGCCGGAGCTATCTTGTGACCGGCGGAAACGGCAGGGGAAAGACAACGCTCCTGAATCTGCTGGGTGGTATTTCTCTTCCGGACAGTGGCAGGGTTTTAGCCGGGAAAGATGAATTTCGGCGGATAGAGGCGGCCGATTATCCCCGTAATATATTTTATGTTACACAGAATGACCCGGACTACGAGTTTGATGTGCATACGCTCTTCGCCATGCTTGGCCAGGATACAGGTACGGCTGCCTGTGCTGTTGCAAAACGTCTGGGCCTGTCAGAAGAAAATATGCATGAGGTTTCGATCGCTTCCCTCTCGGGCGGGGAGCGGAAGAAAGTCTTTCTGGCGGTCGGCTTTGCGATGAATCCGCAGTGGCTGCTGCTGGACGAGCCGTCGAACAACCTGGATCTGCACGGAAAGGAAGCGCTGCTTGAACTGCTTGGGGAAAGAAAAGGCGTTATTATGGTCAGTCATGATCCCATGTTTTATGCGGCGGCGGATTATGTACTGGATAACATGGGGGTTGAATGATATGGACACAGGTAAGAAAAAGAAAAATGCGGTCATGCGGCAGGTCTTTGCGGAATGTGCCGTGAGCATGTGGATTCCGGTATTATTTCAGATGTTTGTGGAAATGGCGGACAGTATACTTGGTGTGGTTACGGCTGACACTTTGGGAGAATTTGCGGATGCGGCTTTTGCATTGGAGCTCGGGGCGGGAATTCATAATATCATTCTTCTCGTTCTGTGTATGGCTGCAGTCGTGTTTGCTTCACCGGCATTGGAACTTTTGGGGAATTTTATCATGCTGGAAAGGTCTCTTAAGCATGATAATCTGGTGGCAGGCCATTATCTGGACCAGGAGCCGGAAGCGGCAAAGGCACGTGAGGGCGGAGAGGCGCAGTATCAACTGGAGGATGAGCCGCTCACACTTCGGATCCAATGGGTGAGAATATGCAGCAAAGCGCTTGCACTGCCGGTATGCACGGCCTGCCTGCTGTATTGCGCCGGAAGCGTTAACCGGCTGCTGACGGTTCTGATGTTTGCCCTGGCAGGCGTCAGGCTTGTGACACCGGTGGCGTTGAAAAACAGGCTTGCTGCATTTGACAGGGCAGAACAAGTGTATTATGCTAAGCGGAGGAGTTATGAAAAGGATATTGTGTCAAATTGCCTGAGTGTCAGGCTTTTGGGAATTAGGAAGGCAATGCTGGAACGATTGCAGCAGCTGTTTGAGTCATATTACCGGGAGACAGATGCAGAGCGTATTGTCTGGCAGACGCTGGCGGAACGGTCGGAGGAATTTGCAGACAGGCTGACACAGCTTCTCTTGGTGGCTGCCGGAGCCGTGATGACGGCCGCGGGATATATAACAGCCGGCGGACTGGCTTCCATGCTCGTTTACTATTCGGTAGTGCAGTCGCTGTTAGGAAGCCTGGGTGAGATCATTCGCAATTACCCGTTGATGCGCAACGCGGCTGCGGTTGTGGAAGGATTTTATCAGGACCGGGAGGAGGTTTCCGGAATTGCGGCCGCACATCTGGGCGACATCCGCGGAGAAGGAATCAGCCTTGGCATCGCGGGCCAAGAAGTATTGCATCCTGTGGATTTCTCGATTGCCGTCGGTGAGAAGACAGGGATCTGCGGTGATAACGGAAGCGGGAAATCGACTTTGGGCAGGATATTGGCTTCCCTCATTAAGAAATATGGCGGGACTATTACTGTGGGCAATACGGCATACCGTTCGATTAATCCGGAGAACTGGCGTTTCCTGCTTGCTTATGTGCCGCAGAATCCCTGGCTGTTTCGCACGACGGTAAGGGAAAATATTATGATGGGCAATTTTGACGCGGACCCAAAACTGGCAGAGCGGCTGATGCGGGACTTCGGCATTCTTTCTATTGCAGATAAGATGTTGTCCGAAGAATCTGGCCTGTCTGGCGGAGAGAGGCAAAAAGTATCCATTGTGCGGGGCTTGCTTAGGGAGTCTGAATTGTTGATTCTGGATGAACCGACTAATAACCTGGACCATCAGAGCGTGCTTGCCCTGAAAAAGTATCTCATGGAGACGAAGCAGACGGTGATCCTTATCTCCCATGACAGTGCATTGTTGAATGAGATGGACCGATGTATCCGCTGCGGATGAATTCAAAATGCGGAGAAGCAATCAAAGCGATACCATGGAGGCTGAGGGCTGGTATGAAACTGCAGATTGGAAAAAGAATCAGAGAGCTTCGCAGAGAACGCAATATCACCCAGGAAAAGCTGGCGGAGCTTCTGGGTGTTTCTTTTCAGTCGGTATCCCGTTGGGAATCGGGGGTGTGCTATCCGGACATGGAACTTCTGCCGGTGATGGGGAGCATCTTCGATGTGACAGTGGACTATTTACTGGGTGTGGATCAATATTGGGAACAGAAAAAAGTTGAAGACTACCTTGCACAGTTCCAGACCGCAGTCAGTGCCGGGGATATTGATGCGTGTATTCAGATCGCGCGGGCAGGAGTGAAGGAATTTCCCAACCAGTATACACTGCTGAATAAATTGATGTATGCGTTATTTCTGGCAGGAGATGAGGATGGCAATATACCGGACTGGGAAGAAAATAAGAAAAAATATGACGGGGAGATTACGAAACTGGGGGAGCGGATCCGTGATCATTGTCCGAACCAGGAGATCCGTCTGGAAGCCGTGGCGAGACTGGCCTTTCATCACTGCGACAATGGCAGGAGAGAGCAGGGACGGGCGCTCTATGAATCTCTGCCATCCCGGCGATGGTGCCGGGAGAATGCTATCTGGTGGGCGCTGGAGGAAGAAGAGAAGCTGCCCTTCACGAGACAGAGCATCCGAACGGCTTATGCAGACCTTGCAAGTAATCTGTTCACACTGGTCTCCGAACGGCTGCTGCCTGATGAAGAGCTCATCTGTGTATTCGAAAAGTGGAAAGAATTAAACCGGCTCATTTTTGATGACCCGGCTCAGATGAATGGCTGGAGTGTTCCCTATATGGCCTGCCAGGCGGCAGGGCTTTATGCCCGTACCGGAAGGCCTGACGCAGCACTGGAGAAACTGGAAGAGGCGGCAAGGGGCGCCTGCGCTTTTGATGAGAGGCCGGAGGAATGGAAGGTGAAGAGCCTGCTTCTTGGAGTATGTACGGACAGGCGGCAGGATTTTGAGACTACCGATTCCCGGCCGTTGTGTGAAGTGATGCGGGACAAATGGATGGCTCACACAGATTTTGATACCATCCGGGATATGGGAGCTTTCCGGCGGATAAAGGAGATGCTTTCCGGCCGCCGGGAATGGAAAGAAATGTTATTCTCGGCTGATTAGAAATTGGAAAAGGCAACGCCAGACTTTCCACCAAATGCAAAGTTCTGGGATGAACTTTTACCAGATCACACGTTCTGCGGCCTCTCTGCCTCACAATCTCATACATCAATATTGCTCCCGCACTTCAGTCCCATCGTTTCATTGCCCATCATAAGGAGCACCGGTGTAAGGTTGTAATTTGTCTCAGCCTTTACTTTGGATATCATATCTCTTGCCCAGCCTGACAGATTATTTTTATCATAAATCAAGGATTTGATATTCCATCCCTTGTTTACCGCCTCATTCAGGCTCCGTACTCCTTCCACCAGAAACTCATTATATCGATATCGCTTATTCCTGTTCGTCTTTAAAACCTCGAATCTCTGATAGTCATTATTCTTATTTGGTTTGTTTAATATTTTCATTTTCCATGCTTGCTTTTCAATATGTTATCCTTCTGTAATATGGCAGATGTTACGCCACAAGAACTTTATTGGTATTATTGTTCTTGTTTTAGCTAACGGTATAAAGTATAATTTCCATAAAGTGATGATACCTTATTAAAGATAGCTTATAGAGGTGATGTGGTAATATGGCAAGGACGGTGGGAATCGGCAATCAGGATTTTGAGACCATCAGGCAAGAAGGACTCTTCTATATCGATAAGACCGATCTGATACGCCAGTGGTGGGAAAGCGGGGATAATGTGACGCTGATCACCAGGCCGAGGCGGTTCGGAAAGACCCTGAATATGAGTATGTTAGAGAAGTTCTTTTCTGTAGATTACAAGAACAGAGGGGAGCTGTTTAGTCATCTTAAGATTTGGGAAAGTGAAAAATACAGAAATCTGCAGGGAACCTATCCGGTGATCTTCCTCAGCTTTGCAGGTATCAAGGAAGGTACTTATGCGGGTGCGAGGGAAAGCATGTGCAGGACGATAGAGGAGCAATTCAATAAATATGATCGTCTGTTGAACGGAGAACTGCTCAATGAGAGAGAAAAAGCATTCTGCCGGAGCATTTCCACGGATATGTCAGACAGCACGGCGGCGGCATCGCTCAGGGCGCTGTCTGGTTTTCTCGGCAGATATTATGGGAAGAAGACGATCATTCTGCTGGATGAGTATGATACGCCTATGCAGGAGGCGTATGTCAATGGATATTGGGCTAAAATGGTTGCCTTTACCAGAAGTCTGTTCAATGCCACATTTAAGACGAATCCTTATTTGGAACGCGCCATTATGACGGGGATTACGAGGGTCAGCAAGGAGTCTATCTTTTCTGATCTGAATAATCTTGAGGTAGTGACCACAACATCAGAGAAATATGAGGATTGTTTTGGTTTTACAGAAGAGGAAGTATTTTTGTCACTGGAAGAATACGGTCTGTCCGGTCAGAAGCAGAAAGTCAAGGATTGGTATGATGGTTTTTCTTTTGGAAAAAGAAAGGATATCTACAATCCATGGTCTATCATCAATTTTCTTGATAAAAGGAAAGTGGGTGCCTACTGGGCGAACACCAGCGCCAATCGTCTGGTGGAAAAGCTGATCAGAGAAGGGAAACCGACGGTCAAGCAGGCTTTTGAAGAGTTGCTGGAAGGCGGAACGCTTCATATGGAGATCGATGAACAGATCGTCTATGATCAGTTATCCACGAAGAAGAATGCGGTCTGGAGTCTTTTGCTTGCCAGTGGATATCTGAAAGTCACCGGAACTACGTTCGAGGAAAGAACAGGGCGTATGCATTATGATCTGGCGCTGACCAATAAAGAAGTCCATATTATGTTTGCGAATATGGTACAGGATTGGTTTGTGTGGAATGATGATTATAACGATTTTATTAAGGCGCTGCTGCTCGGTGATGTAAAGGCGATGAATCTCTATATGAACCGGGTGACGGCGGAAATGTTCAGTTATTTTGATACAGGCAAAAGCCCGCAGGGGGAGCCGGAGCGATTCTACCACGGATTTGTGTTAGGATTGATGGTGGAACTGGCAGACAGGTATGTGATCACGTCCAACAGGGAAAGCGGATTCGGCAGATATGATGTGATGTTAGAGCCGAGGAACCTGTCCGGGATACAGGGAAAAGGGAATGTGTCAGGTACGGGCATCCGGTTGGATGCTGTTATTATAGAGTTCAAGGTACAGGACGTAGACGAAGAGGAACTGGCTGATACGGTGCAGGAGGCGCTGAAGCAGATTGAAGAGCGGGACTATCAGGCAGCTCTTATAGCCAAAGGAATTCCGGAGGAAAGGATTCGGAAGTATGGGTTTGCTTTCAGCGGTAAGAGGGTGCTTATTGGCGGCAGACAGATAAAGTAAAGGATATTGTTGCAGAGGAAGATATCAGTTCTAAGGTAAAACATCAAATATTTTAAGACAGTAGAAGGCACCGATGGGTTTCATAACCTCATCGGTGCCTTGAATTTCTAAGTCATGCAGAATTGCAGATAATAACCAATAGCTGGAGAAAAGTATAAAAGAGGAAAGATTATAGTTGCAAACACTATACGGGGGGGGGGTAAAATGAAATTGACATATTAAAAATTGAAGGATAGGAAGAGGAGGAGATGAGATGTTTCAACGAGGCTTAGCTATTTTGCTCAGCATATGTATGCTGACAGGTGGCATCTGTGATACGGCTTATGCGATGAACCCACAGCCAGATGTGGGGACGGTCAGTGCTGTGCAGAGCGTATCAGACACAAGTGAGATTTCAGAACTTTCGATGGAGAGTGCGGCGGGCAATCCCACAGGAGAAGAGGGGGATAAGTCCGAAGAGGATCCGGCAGGGAACGGAGACAATTCCGGGAACAGCGGAGACGGAACGGAAAGCAATGACGCAGGAAATGGAACATCGGATGACGGTGCAGCAGGAGACAAAGTCGATAACGGAAGCGGCACAGCAGAAGATGGCGCTGGTAACGAAGGCGGCACAACAGGAGATAGTGCCGGTAACGAAGGCGGCACAACAGGAGATAGTGCCGGTAACGAAGGCGGCACAACAGGAGATAGTGCCGGTAATGAAGGTGGTGCAGCAGGAGATGGTGCCGATAATGAAGGCAGTACACCGGAAGATGGTACTGGAAGTGAAGATGATACAACAGGAGACGGCACCGGCAGCGAAAGCGATGCCGGACAGAACGACGATGATGATACGCCGGGAAGTGAAGGCGGCAGCGGTGATGACGTGGCAGTAAGTGAAGACGATGATGAAACTGATGCCGAGGATCAATCAGAGAGTGATGCCGACACTGTAACAGCCGACACGAAAGACAGTGTATCGGCACGTAGTGTCAAGGAAGAAGAACTGGTTCTGACAGTTGACGCACCGCAGACGGTTACGCTGACGGGGCAGGAGAAACAGTGGCTGTCTTTTACGGCGCCGCAGGATGGATTATTTCGGTTTTATTCCACGGTAGAAGACGATTCTTATCAATCTAAGCATGTATATCTTTTCCATGAGAAATCAGATAATGAATATGACTATTTTGATCAGGACTATGCGAGTGGGCTGAACGGAAATTTCAATTGTGTCTATCGTATGCAGTCGGGTGAAACAGTATATCTGTTAGTAGAGGCTGGCAGTTCCTCAACAAGCAGCACATTTATGGTGAATGCTGAGAAAGTAGAAGCATCGGGATTAACGGTAACGAAAAATAGCGAGGGGAATTATACGCTGCAGTCGGATTCCTATCGGCTAAATTTGGTTATGACACCTTCTTTTAGTAAGGTGAAGACAGCGATGCAGCTGCAACAGGCAGATGGAAGTGCTTTGACCGGCAGCGATTCCTACAGGATATATTATCAATACTCTTATGATAATTCCTGGGGTGATAAATCTAGCTCCTACAATACGATTTATTTATCCTATTCTGGGCATCAGGGCGACGATGAAATTACAGGCATAGCGACAGGCGGAGAGTTTTTGATCACGGAGTTGCAGATCCGTGACAGTTCCAATAATATTCTGGCAGTGCTTGGCGCAGATCAGCAGGCGATCAGCGTGAATACGATAGCTACGGAAAAGCAAGGCATTCTGACGCAGGTGACAGCAGAAGATACCAGTATTTCAATAAAAACGGAGATGATGTCTAATAAAAACGGACGTCTTCGTTATCGCAAGAAGGATGAAATTGAATGGTCATATTATAAGGATACCATTTACTATTATACAAATGAGGTTACACTTCCTGCGGAGGCAGATACGGACTATGTGGTAGAACTGACTGGCATGGACATGGAGACGGTCTATGATACGGCCGAAGTACGGACAAAAGCATTTGCGGCTACGGACATTAACGCTGAGGTTATGAATATCACTTCCTCCGGAGCCATGGTCAAAGTGACGATCGGAACGTATACGGGAGCTAACCGGTATATTCATGCCAGGGTATCTTATATTGACAGTATGGGAGATTCGAAGACGAGTACAGGGTATGTGTATGCCAGTAACATAGCAAGCGGCAGTATCAATCTGCCACTCAGCAATCTGACTGCCGGAACGGAGTATAAGGATCTGGAAGTGGAATTGGATGACACGGATTCTTATTCGATGGAATATGCTGCCCATCGGATCAAAGTCAGCTTTACGACTGCTGCATCTGCGCTTACCGCGGATCAGATCAATGTAACAGTAACACCCGATGCGGGGGATGGTACTAAGGCTGTGTTGAATGTGGCTTTACAAGGTATCACGGAAGGAAGCTATCAGTACACAGCCAAATATCGCGTTGCAGGCAGTAAGGACTGGCAGGGGAGTTCATCAAGTTCAGGATCGTTGGCTTCCGATAACAGTTATGCGGATGAGAAGAATCTGTCCTCTCTGATAGGCGATACGGAATATGAAGTGTTGGTTATGGTCGATGGGGTTTCTAAGGCGGCATCTTTCACAACCACGGCAGCGGCAGTTGCGGCTAAGGTAGAGGTAAAGCCGTTGATGCAGGGCGTACAGGTGGCAGCGGCACTGACGGGGACAGAGACATTAAGCGGAACCTATTCCATTTCGGTACAGTATTATGACCAGGATGTATGCGGCTGGATGAGTGCATACGCAGTTGATTATACTGCAGCAAGTCTGACGGCGGACAAAAATTGGGAAAGTACGGCTGTTTTCTATTCTGATAAAATAAGACCAAACGCGGAGAATGATTGGAAAATTTCCATCAGCGGCGACAGTGTGGGTAAGGTTTATGAGAAGTTCTTTTCTCTGACGGCGGTCCGTCAGGAAGTTTCTTTGACGGCAGAAGATGTTATGTGTACGACGGCTCGGATCAGGGCGGTTTTGGCGGCACGGGACGAGTCAATCCGATACAAAAGCGCGAACTTGTATTATAGGGAAAAAGGAGCAACGCAGTGGAGCGGCGGCGATTCCTGTTCTTATACATATGAGAATGGCAGCACGGTATATTTGAGTGGGTTAAAAGAGGATACGGAGTATGAAGTGAAGCTTGTTCCGGATAAGTATCCCGAGGAGGTACTGGGACAGACTACATTCCGGACGCTTAAGGATACAAGGAGTCTGTCTGTGTCGGTAGATAACTGCCGTTATACATCTGCACAAGTAAACTGGACCTTTGACAGTGGTGCAAACGTGTTGAGTAATAGCAGCTACATTTGTATCTACTATCGGGAAAAGGATGCTGCGACATGGAATTTCTTGAATAGTACATGGAGAAGTACGACTTACATCGGGAAAGAATTTTTGACAGATCTGGATGCGGGAACATCTTATGAGGTTCTGGTAGAGTTAAAAGATACTTCATCAGATGCAGCAGGCCAGAATGTTGTCAGGGATGTAAAAGCAGAATTTACTACAGTGGCAGTAGATCATGTCCTGGAAGCTAACCTTGCAGGGCAAGAGACGGAAGCAACATCTGTTACATTTGACATGCAGCTTAAGAAGCCGACAGGCGCACTGGCCGGCAGAGCAAAGGCTGTAGTGCAATTGATACCTGCCGATGGCAGCAGTGTACAAAGTAAGGCTGTATATTTTAGTAAGGACAATCAATATAAGGCAAAGTTAAAGATGAGCGGCCTTATTCCGAGCACGAGATATGCAGTATATGCAGAGCTGTATGAGTCGGAGAATAATGCATGGAGCTATTTGAAGGAATTTAATTTTGATGATGTGACTACGGCAACGGCGGCAGCGGCAACTTCACTTGCCATAAGTGAGCAGGAATTTGTATTGAACAAGGGAATGTTCAAGAAACTGACTGTAACGGCACAGCCGCAGGAAGCAGCGGCCGGTCTGAAATGGAGTTCCTCGGATGAAACCGTTGCAACGGTAAGCAGCGGCGGAATCGTGACGGCGCTCAAGGCCGGTGAAGCAGATATCACTGCGTCTGCGGCGGGCACGGCGGCTGGCGGGGACAAGAGCGTTTCGGCAGTCAGCCATGTGACAGTGCAGGATTATACGATTCGGGTTAAGAATGCAGACGGAAGCTATGGCAGCATCCCGAATATTCTAAGCAAATCGCAGAAACGTACGTTTGTTGTTTATGATAATACAGCAGGACAGGATTTAAGTGGGGTCGCATGGTCGAGCAGTAATACGAATGCTGCAAGGATAACCGGTGAAGGTCTGCTGGAGCCGCAGAATTACGGTCAGACTTATGTTACGGCCAAAACCAAAGACGGCATTATACTTAAAAACGGGCCGCTTACCGTAGTAAACGAGATACAGGGGTTTTCGATTACCAGACCGGAAACCGACAATGACTCTTATCGGGCGCTTAAAGCGGCGGAGGCTAAATATCAGGTTGCAGCGGGAGAGACTTATCGGGTTGGATGTGTTCTTTCACCCGCATATACGGATCAATATAGCAGCAGTGTCAGTATGGAGGCCGACAGATTTGACTGGTCGGCGGATAACAGTGCAGTTACCGTTAAAGTGTCGGAATACGACACAGACCTGACGGAAATCATGATCCCGGAAAGCGTGTCAGGAACGGTTAAAGTATCTGCGGTTATGAAAGATGAGGAGTACAAAAACAAGAGCTTTACAATTACCTTGGATGTACTTAGAAAACCGGAAGTGGTATTGCTTCCTGCTACTTATACATGGTTGGATTATTCAAACAAGCTGAGAGACGCGGGGCTTCCGGAGAACTGGAAGTGGAAGGAACCGGATACGCTCATCTACGAAGCAGGAATGAAAACATTTACGGCGCGTTATACACAGTCAGGATATTATCCGTATGAAACCGGAGTGGTGTTATATGCAGAGAAGATTGGAAATAACCTGTCGGTGGCCGGCAATTACAGTACGGGCAAAAAGGCGTATATTGTGAAGAAGGAAACACCTCTGAAGGTAAGTATTAGTGCACTGGGAGGGAGCATTCCTGCACTTTTATATGATCAGGCTGCTTTAACACCGGCAGCAAAAGATGCCGCTAAGGTCAGCGTGTCGGAACCGGATGAAGCAGGATATTATAGTGTTACTGCTTCCGTTAAAGGTACCTATACGGTGTCAGCAGCCGTTTCGCTGAAGAAGGCAGCGTTTGAAAAGACGAACGGCGCATATGTTCTGGCTGCGGGAGAGAACGTGAAGAATACGACGGCATCGGTGAAATTTATGGCTGTAGATTCTGCACCTGTTAAGAAGATCTCTTTTGCCGTTGCGGAAGATTCACCGGAAAAGGTAGTGCTTACCGAAGACGGCACGATAGAATATGAGATTACGGCTGCAAATGCCGATACGAAGGCGAACGAGCGTGTGATTTATTTGAATGTTACTGCTACGGATACGGACGGCAACGAGGTAGCAAACCCTGATATTAATTATACCGTGAGTGATACAGCGGTCGTAAAAACGAAGAAAGACGGCACAAACAGGCTGATATTGACGATACCAAAAGAAGCCGACGGACTTGCCAAGATTGTTGCGGCAGCAAAAGATGAACTGGGGTACAGTACACAGTTTGCTGTCAGGGTGAAAGATTATACGCCCAGAGTGACAACCTATAAGACAACCGTAAATGAGAATTACACTTACGGCACGGAAATAGCGCAGATGGTATTGCCTTATTGCGAAGAAAACAATAATCAGATTGAAGAGCTTCTTCTCGTGGAAACGGACAGCAAGAACGGAAAAGATACGGTTCCGGGCTTAGATGTGGTAGCGGATAACATGTACGGCAGTTATAAGTATAGCCTATCCCTGCAGGTTAAGGATAAGGAGCAGATCAAGAAAAAGGGAAATCTGAATTACTATCTTGCCATTGTGACCCAGGCCTACGGTGGAATGGTCTTTGTACCGGTGCAGATCAAGATTGAGGAGGGAATGCCGGCAGTATCTCTCAGACAGACCGGCAAAGTAAATGTATTCTATACGGATACGACGCATTTATCAAATTATGATGCAGTTTCCATGGGGCTTGTGGATGTTTCTTCTGCGGCATCGATTGAATCCGTAAGATGGGTGGCGGGAGAAGGCGCGGAATCCGGAATGAACACAGAGTTTGTGATTGAGCGTTATAGCACATATGTTGTGAAAAATGGGAAATATACGAAGAAATACATGATCCAACAGCACAAACCGGTTTTGAATAACAGTAAGAAGCCGTCGGATGCCGCTGTAAAGGGAAATATTTTTATCCGATTGTCAGGATACAAGGAAGAGATCAAGATGCCTTTAACGATCCAGACAGTGTATAAAAAGCCTGTTTTAAAGATGGCTGGAGATTATAAAGTATGTCCTGCACTTGGCCAGAAGAATATTTTTATGCCTGTCTATACAAATGCGGCAAAAAGCAATTACTATATGATTCAAGGCAATACATCGGTGTGGAGAGGGTATGCTGATGTAACCTGTGCCGATATGGAAATTGAGGTGGAAGCACATACAGATTCCATTATGCTCCGCTATAATGGAACAAAAGATAAAAAAACGCAGTTCAGGCTGGATTCTGATTATTGGTATGAACCGCTGATGGTTCCGGTGAAGGTAAAAGTTTTAAATTCCAAAGTGAAAATTTCTCCGGGTACAGTGATACTAAATACGGCATATCCGTCAGAGACAACGCAGACATCAGCGAGTGCACAAATTTATACTGCGGGCAGTGGATATAATGTATTCTTATCGGACATAAGTATGGAAGGAACGAATTCCAAGGCACAGGAACTGCTGGATAAAGAACTTTTGAACATATATATGGATAAGGCGAATGGATATACTGATTTGGCAGTTTCTCTAAACTATGCAAAAGCGATGGGAAGCAGCCCGATCAAGCCCGGTAGTTACAAGTTTAAGCTGACACCGTACTATGGAGATATGGAATTGAACAGCGTCACATTAACCGTAAAGGTTATTGATAAAGAGGCAACAGTGAATGTGAAAGCAAAGGGCACGATTGATTTGCTGAAGCTGAATTATTATGGTGACGATTATGAGGCCTATTCTAATAATTCCATTGTAGTGACACCGACGTTCAAGAATTTGGACAGTTCCTATGACGTAATCGGTGCAGAACTTGAAGGCGCGTATAAGGATCTTTTTGAGATAAGGGATTACTATTCGCACGGAGTCCTTAGAATTGTGCCCAGTTCTTTCGGGAAGCTGAAAGCGGGTAAGAGTTATCAACTGTCAGTGGCCTATACAGTGAAAGATGTATATGGAGAAGGCGGTGAAACGATCACGGTGAGATCCAACACCTTTACGGTCAAGCCGAAACAGTCAGTGCCGAAGGTAACGTCTTCTGTGAAACAGCTTGCTCTATATGCGTGTGCAGAGGGAGAAAATAAGGCCGAAAGAATGTATCTGTACGTGCCGCATAATAATAAGAAAGGGTATTATGCAATCCAGGGTGCAAGCGGTTCGCTGGATGTCAACAAAGACGGAAGAGCAGATTTGATGGTGAAAACATTATCTACAGACAAGTCTTCCGGTCGGGCGCAGATTGCAGTGTATGTTCTGGATGCAGATGCCGTTAAGGCAACAACAAAAGGCGTGGCTTATAAGATACCCGTTACTGTCAGATGTGTGGGACGGGACGGAGTAAGCAAGGATGCCTCTGCTACCGTGAGCGTAGTTGTAAAGAAATAAAAATACTTATAATTTATGGAAGAACAATATGTATTAGTATAGTAAAAAGATCTCTATATCTGACAAGGGTATAGGGGTCTTTTTATTACGTCCGTATCAAGGAGTAGTTTGATTTAAAGGCTTAGCTTTGTGGAACGTCATGGAGTCTATGGAAGTTTATATACTGGTATTGTTGTAGATTCACGTAAGAAGATCCTGAGAAGTTATTTCTTATCTTTACATGATTGTACATACCCGAACCATCATGATACAATTAAGCAAGTGAAACCAGAGAATCTGAAACGAGAACGATTGAATAACCTATAGGATAAAACAATGACCTACGAACAATTTCAAAAACAATTTCACATTCAACTCAACCGACAGCAGGCCGAGGCAGTCTGTTCCATAGATGGGCCGGTCCTTCTGCTTGCGGTACCCGGCAGCGGTAAGACAACGGTTCTGGTGACGCGTTTGGGTTACATGATCTATTGTGCCGAAATTGCACCTGAAAGTATTTTGACCTTAACTTATACGATATCGGCGGCTCGTGATATGGCTAAGCGGTTTGGCTCTTATTTCGGGGATGAAGTCGCCAGGAGGATAGAATTCCGGACCATCAACGGGATATGCGCCAAGGTGATTCAGTATTATGGAAATCTGATAGGGAAAGCTCCTTTTTCCCTTGCAACAGAGAATGAGACCATTACAAGGATGCTGTCTGAGATTTTCCTCAGAACGGAGGAAAGCTATGCCACGGAAAGCGACCTGAAGGGGATCCGCAGCATGATTACATATATTAAGAACATGATGCTTACCGGAGACGAGATCAGACAGCTGGACGAAGAAGCAGATTACAGGGTATCGGAAATTTATAAGGCGTACAATGACGAACTGCATGCCCGGAATCGGATGGATTATGATGACCAGATGGTATATGCCTATAATATTCTGCGGAGAAGTCCTGAGACGCTGCAGTATTTTCGGAATCTATATTCTTATATCTGTGTGGATGAAGCGCAGGACACTTCCAGGATACAGCATGAGATTATCAGGCTGCTTGCCGGAGGGAGGGACAACCTGTTTATGGTAGGGGATGAGGATCAGAGTATCTACGGATTTCGTGCGGCTTATCCGGAGGCGCTGCTGTCTTTTGAGAAGGATCATCTATCGGCCAAAGTACTGTTGATGGAAGAAAACTTCCGCTCCGATGGGAAAATCGTAGAGGCCGCAGACAGGTTCATTCAGAAAAATATCCTGCGTCATGAAAAGCACATGACAGCCGCCAGACAAGCTCTTACGGATATACAGAGGATTGCATTGCAGAATCGTAGGGCCCAGTATGACCATCTTGTGAAGGTGGCAGAGGAGTGCCGGACGCAGACAGCGGTGCTCTACCGGAATAATGAGAGTGTGCTGCCGCTTGTGGACCGGTTGGAGAGGCAGGGGCTTCCATACAGGCTTCGCAATGCGGAGCTGACCTTCTTTACACATAAAACCGTGCTGGACATCCGGAATATTATCAGCTATGCAATGAATCCGAAGGATGCGGAATTATTTCTGCAGATTTACTATAAGATTGGTACTTATATAAAGAAAGCGGATGCAGTCCGTATTTGTGGAATAGCCGGAAAGGAGAACAGAGATGTTTTAGAGACGGCCATACGTTACGGGCAGCTTCCCGACCGCACGGTGCAGAGCTGCAGGCTAATCAGAAATCATATGAAGTGTCTGCTGTCGGAACGGGCAGATAAGGCAATCAACAGGATCGTATACAGTATGGGATACGGGGAATATCTTGAGCGTATGGGGATGAGTGACAGCAAGTTGTTTATTTTGAAGATGATTGCCCAGAATGAAGACTCGTTACAGCGATTCCTGGTGAGACTGGATGAACTGCAGGCAATCATGCAGGGAAGAAAGGACCATTCTCAGAATATAACAAGAACTGCAGAAGAAAGGGCAGCAGTGAGGCCAAAGTCCAAACTGTTACAAGAACGGCATGTTTCACAGAGTATATTAAGAGGAAGCGAAGAAAAAGGAGCCAGGCAGCCGCTCATTTTATCCACGATCCATTCAAGCAAAGGCCTGGAATACGATACGGTCTATCTGCTGGATGTAGTGGATGGCATCTTCCCTGAAGATGCACCGAAGAGCCTGAAAGCCATGGATAAAAAGGAACGGGCGGCCTATGAAGAGGAACGCCGTCTGTTCTATGTAGGGGTAACACGTGCGAAGAATAATCTGGCGGTCTTCAAGCTGGATCAGAAGTCATCCTTCTGTGAGGAACTGGTACGTAAAGAGACCAGGGCGGCTGATAAGGCAGGGAAGATTTCTCTTCAGGCGAAGGCGAAGAGCCGTCCGGTTCAGGCATATGCTTCCGGGGGAAAAGATTTTTCACAGGAAGAGTATGAAAAATATGCTGCCGGTCTTGGTGAAGGGCTGATTGTGCAGCATAAGAAGCTGGGAGAAGGGGTGGTTGTAGAAGTACAGGAGGATAGAGTGACTCTGCAATTTTCTGCGGGGCAGAAGGTGTTCGGGCTGAAGACGCTGTATGAGTATGACCTGCTGGTGTTTTAAGGAATAAGGATATATTGTGCCTGCAATAACCAGGAGGAAAACTGCTGGGGTGTGGATTCTGTTGTTTCGGAGCGGGCTCTGCGGGAACTGTATTTACGGAGGGGCAGAGAGCAACCTGAAAGGAAAAATATTGTGACAGTCCAGACAGGTCATTTAAAATATCCGGCCAAACGCATATTGATTTAGCATGGCCGGATACAGTAACAGGGAAGCCGAAGTCTGGAAATACTACAAAATATCAGAGTGGTGTTACCTTAAATCTTTCGTTTCAGTGGTTCCCCTCCGGAAAATGTGTTATACTTATCTAAGTTTAACGAAAACAGAAACACGGGGGACAAGATTTATGGAAGAGACAATGAAAGACTACGAGAGAGAGCTGGAGGCATCCTTCCGCAAGATTCAGGAAGGCGATGTGATCAAAGGTACTGTGATCGGTGTGAATGAGGAAGAAGTGACTCTGGATCTCAAGTATTACACGCAGGGCATTATCAAGGCAACGGATATGAGTGACGATCCGGGCTTCTCTGTCATGGCAGACGTACATGAGGGTGATGTGATCGAGGCTTCTGTAGTGAAGATGGATGACGGACAGGGGAATATTCTTCTATCCAGAAGAGAGGCCAATGCAGTGCTCGCCTGGGATGTTCTGGAAGGCTATAAAGAGGAGAAGAAGAATCTGACAGTCAAGGTGAGCGAGGTGGTAAATGCAGGTGTGGTCGCTTATCTGGAAGGGATCAGAGGGTTCATACCGGCTTCTCAGCTCGATCTTTCTTATGTGGAGAATCTGGAGGAGTATAAAGGAAGAACGCTGGAAGTAAGAGTGATAACCGTTGACCGTGAGAAGGAAAAACTGGTGCTTTCAGCCAAGGAGATCTTAAGAGAGAAGGCGAAAGAAGAACATGACCATAAGGTGGCGATGATCGTACCCGGAACGGTTCTGGAGGGTACGGTGGAGAGTCTGCAGACCTATGGAGCATTCGTGGACCTGAAGGATGGCCTGAGTGGACTGGTTCATATTTCCCAGATCTGCCAGCGGAGAATCAAGAAACCTTCTGAGGTGCTTAAGGTTGGCGATAAGGTTAAGGTGAAGGTTCTGAACACGAATGATGGTAAGATTTCCCTTAGCATGAAGGCATTGGAGGAACAGCAGGCTGAGGAGATGGAGAACATCGATGTGAAGCAGTACGGTTCCAGTGAAAGTTTGGGAACCAGCTTAGGAGATTTGTTTGCGAAGCTGAATCTTAAATAGAGATCGAGAATCCCCCAGTAATGTTATTGCATGACTGGGGGATATTACTGGGTCTATATCCCTTTTCGGAATTCGCCTGCCGTTGCACCTGTATGTTTCCTGAAAACCTGACTGAAATAGCTCTGGTCTTCATAACCGCATGCACGGGCAATATCCAGGATCCTGAGGTCGGTGTTTTTCAGAAGATACTTCGCATGTCTGATCCGTTCCTGTGTGATGTAATCAAAGAGGTTCTGGCCGGTTTCCTGCTTGAAAATATAGCTGATGTAAGAAGGATTGCGGTTAATTTCCCGGGCCAGGTCATTCAGATTGATGCTGGACGCCAGGTGCTCCAGAATATATTGTCTGATCCGGGCAACGTGATGTCTTTGCTTATGGCTGCCTGTACAGGAGGAGGCATATTCATATAGGAAAGCTATGAAATCCTGCAGAATATCGCACATAAGATCCAGATTTGAGGCGGCCAGCAGAGGGGAGATGACCCGGCGGTTCCAATCGAGGGAAGAATCGTCTATATTTTCATAAGCAGATTCAAATTGCGTGCGGAGCCGGTAGGCAAAATCGACGATCTGCGCTTTCATATCATTGGCTGAATTGTTTTGCAGCTGTATTGTCTCCTTCACTTTTGCTAAAACAGCATATGCCTGAGAAGGGGCATCGGCAAGCAGAAGAAGACTTTCGGCTTCTCTTAGATCGATCGGAGCAGACGGAGAAGGTTCCGGTGCAGGATCGTTGTCGAGCTGGCTGAGGCTGAAGGCACAGTATTCCAACATTTCTTCCGCGGCCAGAAGGGATGTCGGCAGATTTTCCGGGGCATCCACGATACAGCCGAGTCCCCAGTAAAAGTTGTTTTCGCAGGTTGCCTGCAGTGTTTTCAGACTACCGATAACCTTCTTCCTTGCATTGCCGGCTGACAGCGCGTTTCTCTGTGCGATAAGGAGAGTCAGCCTGGCGCCGCTCTGGATGAGGAAGAGCTTTCCGTCCATGACCAGCCATGTGCGGATGCATGCAATGATGGAGTCTGTGTTCCGGGAATCATTCAGTTTCAGCTGGATAATGAAGAAACTCTCGTATTGCCGGAAGATTCTGTCCTGTGCGGCTTGCATATTGCCGTTCAGAAAATCCTGTAGTAAAGATTCTTCTTCATTTTGAAAACGGGATAATTTTTTGCTGCGGAATTTCTCGATGGCCTTTTTAATGGTAGCTTCTATTTCAGATATATTAGCGGGTTTGATCAGATAATCCACTGCATCCATCTGCAGAGCTTCCCGTGCATACTCGAATTCGCTGTAGGCAGAGAAGATGATAAACACCGCATCGCATGTCTCTTTGAGTCTGTCCATCAGCTGCAGCCCTGTCTGCCCGGGCATGAGAATATCGGTGATAACGATATCCGGATTCAGCTCTGCAATTCTTTCTGCCGCTTCCGATCCGTCTTTGGCATAGCCGATCACGGATGCATCCAACGCATCCCAGTGAACACGATTGATCAGTCCGCTGATTACTTTTCCTTCGTCATCTGCGATATATACAGTATACATAATTGCTCCTCATCATTTTATTTATTTCAGTAAAGTTTACTTCATGACAGACACTTATAGTTATAGTAAACGACGTAACAAATGTCTGTTTCCGGCACTTGCAGAAGCCAAAAGTTTCGTTACCATAGTCTAATCAGGATAACAGATTACGACACTGTAACAGGATCGGGCGCAGCCGTCTTCAGCCTGACCCTGACAGAGGTGCCATGGCCGGGAGAAGAAGTGATTTTCAATCCGTAACCGTCGCCGTAATACAATTTCAGCCGTTCGTCTATATTGCGGAGGGCATATCCCTTGGCAGGGATTGATTCTCCGTCTGTTTCGAAACCCACACCATCATCTTCTACAGTAATCAGGATATCGGCATCCTCGCGCCAGATATGGAGAGTGATGGAACCGCCGTTCTTCTTAGGGACGATTCCGTGATTGATTGCGTTCTCTGTAAGAGGCTGAAGAATAAACTTAATGATTCTGATATCCAGAAGATTTTCCTCTACAGAGACGGAGAATCGGATCCGGTCCTCGAAACGGGTCTCCTGAATGGTCATATAGCTGTCGACCATTTCAAGCTCCTGGCGGATGGTGATCAGCTTATCTCCGTTATTCAAGGATAACCGGAACATTTTCGACAGGGCCACAGTCATATGGGATATATCAACGGCATTGTGTTCTTCAGCCATCCAGAAGATAGAATCCAGCGCATTATAAAGAAAATGAGGATTGATCTGTGACTGTAGGGCGATGAGCTCGGATTCCTTTTCACGGTACAGTGATTTGTAGAGATTCGTGGTAAGCCGTTCATTTTCCTCTACGACCTGTATAAACTGATTGCCGATCCGCCCGATTTCATCTGACGGGTTGAAAACGATTTTTTCTCTGCGGCCTGATTTAAGAGTTTCGATATATTGCTGCAGCTGTCTTACGGTTTCCGTGATATTGGTTGTAAACAGGTAGGAGCAAAGCAGGGCAACGAGAAGCGTGACTATGGCAACGCCGATAAAAAGTGCAAGAGTATGTCTCTTGTCAAGGAGCAGCACATCGTAGGGTGTCACGGCTGTAATATGCCAGTCTGTATCTGCGCAGGGAATGCTCTTAACATAGAAACGTTTTGCGGAGGAGAGATGCGTGATACCCTCATTCCGAAGAAAGGAAAAAAGCGCATCCCGCTCCAACCGGGAAAGCTCATCGTTTTCTTCGGGGCTGCTGTCATAGAGAATTTCGTTTTCACGCCAGATGATGATCCGGGCGCTGTCAGAGCCTTCCACGGGGGCCAGTAAATCCTCGAACACTTTCTTGTCAATGCCGATCAGCAGAATGCCGATGGGGTGAAGCTGGTTCAAACTGCGGATCAGTTTGGTATAAATCAGAATATTGTCCGTGAAATACTCGGTAGTCTCACCGGGGAACCAGGTGCCGCGCCCATAGGCTGCAAGCGTCTCCTGCATCCAGAGTTCCTTGCCCAGATCGGCAGGATTCCTGTCGATGCGATAGACAAGACTTTTATATTTAGCGAGAGAGTACGTATCATTTGCCAACAGGATAGTACCGATGTATTGTTTATTGTTGGTCAGATTGATCAACAGATCCTCCACTTCCGATTCCCGGGAGAGAATTTGCTGGTGGTAATCCGCATCGGCCGGATCGGCAGAGAGCACAGCCTGTACACTTTCGGAGGTCATGATAATATTACCTGTATCGCTGACGTCGTTGATAGTATACTGGACGTTTTTTTCGATGAGGGACAAGACGTTTTCTGTCATCTGAAAAAGCTTGCTGTCCACCGCACTGCTGTAATTTCTGTAAGAGAAAAAAACAAAAAAGCCCAGTGGCAGCAAGAATGTCAGCGTGGAAAGCAGCATAAACTTCTGAGCCATGCTCAATGATTGAAACCTCTTATGCATCCGGTACCTCCTGAAAGCACGTGACGGGATTCACTCTTTGACGGCGCCGGCAGTCATTCCGGAAATGATTCCCTTATTTAACAGAAAATATACAAGCAGAACTGGCAGCAGGAAAATGGAGATCGCTGAAAAAGTCGCACCCCAGTCCACCATGCCCTTGGCGCCAATATAATCAAACAGACCGATCGGTATGGTCTTGAGTTCGGCGGCGCTGATAAACGTATTGGCGAATATAAATTCGTTCCAGATAAAAATAGTATTCATCGTCACGACCGTAATGATACAGTTTTTGGACATGGGCAGAATCATACTGGCGAAGATACGCCAGACGGAGGCTCCGTCGATTGCCGCTGCTTCCATTATAGTATCGGGAATGAATTTGTAAAAGGTTATGAAGAGATAAATGGAAAGCGGCAGGTTAAAACCGACCTGTGGGAGGATAAGAGCCCAACAGGTATTGAGCAGGTGTGTATTCCGGTAGATCTGAAACAGAGGAATCAGAGTGACATGGATCGGTATGGTAATGCCCAGCAGGAAAAAGGAGAGCAGCCATTTGTTTGCAGCAAAACGCATTTTTCCGATAGCGAAAGCGGCTGTGGAGGCAAAAAGGATAAGCGCTGCAACGGTAACGAGCAGAACGATCAGGCTGTTTTTAAAATACAAAGCCAGATTGGATGTGGTAACCGCCCGGATATAGTTATCAATACAGAAAGAAGAGGGCAGGGCGAAAGTGCTTTTTGAGCGAACCTCGTCAGCGGTTTTCAGGCTTGTCATAAAAATCCAGAAGATAGGGTATATCTGAATCAGCAGGATTGCAATCATCAGTATGTATAAAAAAGTATGTTTCAGTTTTCTCATGTAAGTTACTCCTTTCCATCAGAACGATTAAAAATCCTTTGCAGAATGAGCACTGCCAGGATGCTTTCGAGTGCAATAAAGACGGCGATGGCACTTCCGTAGCCATATCTGGCACTGGAGAATGCAGTCTTGTACATATAGGTAGTTACCAGTTCCGAAGCGCTGCCAGGACCGCCGTTAGTGGTGACGAAGGGGATGTCGAAGGCCTTCAGCAGACCGTTGACTGCCATGATGACGGCGACCACCATGACATCCTTAATATACGGCAGTTTGATATATCGGAAAAGGCGGATACCTGAGGCGCCGTCCATGCGGGCGGATTCGATGACGTCGGCAGGGATCGCCATGAGTCCTGAATAGATAATTACCAGGTACAGGCCCATATTCTTATAGCATTCGATCAGGGCTACACTGGTCAGCGCGGTCTGTGCAGTACCCAGCCATGGCGTGACGAAACCGCCCAGGCCGACTTTCTGAAGAATGACGTTGAATACGCCCGGCGGTTCGGTGGCGTAAAATTTCTGAAATGCCTGTGAGACGGCGACGCTGGATAGGATCGTGGGAGCAAAATAAACGGTTTTGAAGAAATTGCATCCCCAGGTTATTTTCGTCAGGAGCAGCGCCAGAAGCAGTGCGATACCTACCTGTCCCGCCAGATTGATGATCAGGTATAGGAGGTTGTTCCATAAGGCATTTCTGAAGTAGAGATCAGAGAAGAGCTTCTGATAATTGGATAATCCCGTAAAGCGCATCGGCGTCACACCGTCCCAGTCGAAGAAGCCCAGCCAGGCGGAGCGAATAATAGGGAAAATAACGGTAAAAATGAAGATGGTCAGGGATGGCAGCAGGAACAGCAGCCATGCCTTGCGGTTTTTTAATGTACTTTTCATAGATGATTCCTTTCTGCAATGTTTGTAAATACTTTGCCTTCAATAGAGGGCACTGCCCGGCCTCGCACTCTTCTGCGGGTGAAATCGCTCTTTACCCGCAGAAGAGTGCGAGTATAGGAAGCAGTATCCTGTATTTGTATTATAAGGAACCGTGCGGATGGGAACTATTTTAAAATCTTTGGATTCTTTGGGTTATTTTTGGGTGCGTGGACTGTCGTGTAATTTTATCTAAAGATATTTTCATTTTTCTAAGAATACTCACGTTTACTTCTAAAAAGATAAAAATTATACTGAGATCAGAGTCGGAAAGGATTTAACGGAGGCCTCGTATTTTCGACACTGTACCATACAGCAGCAGTTCAGACGGGTACGTACGTCTGTTGCGCGAACGTATCGGAGAGTAAACAAATACAGGAGGAAAAGGAATGAAGAAGGCAGGTATAAAAGGAAAGTTTCTGATCGCGGCCGCAGTGGCAATGATGCTGACCGGTTGTGGACAAACGTCGGAGAGCACCGGAGAGAGTACACAGGAAGATACGCAGCCTGTAAACGTGCAGGAGGAAACAGCCGGGGAGAGCGAAGCAGATGTGGAGGAAGGGGAGGGGCAGACAGCGGATGCCGATACTCCCGGGAAAAAGATGACTTATATCACATGCATTACTCCGCAGCAATCCGGTTACATCAGTATGGAGAATATTGTAAAGATGTATCAGGAACAGGTAAATCCGAATTTCTCTATGGATATTCAGTATATAGCGGACAAGCCGGCTTATTTGCAGAAGATCAAAACGCTGGTTGCCAGTAACGAGACGCCGGATATGTTCAATCTGGATACGGATCCCTATGCCATCAAGCTGCTGGATCAGGGAATCGTAGTGGATCTGAATGAAACCATGGATAAATACGGGCTGAAGGATGTATTCCTGCCTGCACCGCTGGGCTGGGGAACAGCAAAAGACGGCAGGCAGATTGCGATGCCCATAGACTTCTCCATTGAAGTATTCTGGTATAACAAGAAGATGTTTGAGGAGGCGGACGTTACGATTCCGACGACACATGCGGAGTTTCTCGATGCCTGTGAGAAGCTGAAAAATGCGGGATTTACGCCAATCTCGGTGTCCGGAAAGGATAACTGGCAGATTCTCAGATATCTGTTAATGGTCACTTATCGGTATGGTGAGAATGATTTCCTGTATGACCTGGCACAAGGCAAACAGAAAATGGACAGTGAGATCGGCAGGGAAGCTGCTGCTTTTGTACAGGAACTGGGTACGAAATATTTTCAGTCCGGTTTTGCCAGTACAGATTATACGGGTGCGTCCAATTACTTTACAGGCGGGAACGCGGCAATGCATTATATCGGAACATGGGATCTGCCGTTTATGCAGGATGACCAGCTTAGCGATGATATGAAAGGCAATATCGGTTATTTCCTGCTTCCCACAGTGGATGAGGGAGAACCGGTGGGGAAATCCAATTTCATTTCCAACAGCACAATGCCGATTGCTTTCGGTGCGGACAAGTTTGATGCGGAGACGGAGCGGTTCATAGAATTTTATGCAAATCATATCAGCGAAGCTACAAACGGTCTGGCGTTCTCACCGGCTGTAAACGGAACACTGCCCAACGAGACAGAACTGACAAAAGCTATCTATGAAGACATGCAGAATTCCACGGGATCTATTAAGCTGTTTGACATTGAACTGGATCCGGCCACCAATGAGCTGATCGGTAAGGAAGTGGTTTCTCTGGCGCTTGGGGATATTACGGTAGAAGAATTCTGCAGCAGAGTGGATGCTTCTGTTGCGGAAAATGCGGCGGCTTATTTCGCAGAGTAGAAAAGCGTTTGCGCCGGGGAAGACATGGAGAAGTAAGTACGTATGATGATATGGCCGGCCTGTGGGTCGGCCATATGCATAAGAGCTATGATGCATCGCTGGCATCGAGTCAGGACGAATGCATCAGACAGGATGTGACATTAACTGTAAGCAGGAACAAGGAGTAAACAGTATGGATAAAGCAATTGAGGGAAAAAGAATATTTTACAGGCCGGAGGAAGCATGGTTCGGGGATGCGATACCGTTTTTTGAAGACGGAATCTTCTACATATACTATCTGTACGACAGGAGGAAAACACCGGTTACGGCAGATCATACCTCCTGGCATCTGGTCAGTACGAAGGATTTGCTGCATTGGAAGGAAGAGGGAGAAGCGCTTCCTGCAGGCGGTGCAGGTGACTGTGACCATGCCTGCTACACGGGTTCCGTCATACGGGGGAAAGACGGATACTGGCATATGTTTTATACCGGGCAGAATCCGGTTAATCCGGAGTACGGACATGAGGGGAAAGCGCTGCAGTATATTCTCCATGCAGTCAGCCAGGATCTGAAGAACTGGGAAAAGCATTATGAAACAGCTTTTACGGCGCCGGAGGGACAGTTCGAACCGCATGACTGGAGAGACCCTTTTGTCTTCTGCCAGGAGGAAACAGGGGAATATTATATGCTGCTGGCTGCCCGGCTGAAGGGGAAGAGCCTGCGAAGGAGCGGCTGTGTGGCGGTATGCCGTTCTGAGGATTTATGGAATTGGGAAGAGGCGGAAGTGTTTTTTGCACCGGAAATGTACTATACGCATGAATGTCCTGATCTGTTTCGGGAAGGAAACTGGTGGTATCTTCTGTATTCTACTTTTACGACTCGTTTCGTGACACATTACAGGAAGAGCAGAAGCCTGCAGGGACCGTGGGAGATGCCGCAGGATGACTCTCTGGATGCCAGAGGATTGTATGCCGTTAAGACAGCTTCTGACGGAAACAGGCGGTACGGGTTCGGTTGGATTCCGACGTGGCATGAGAACGACGATCTTTCCTGGCTGGAGTGGGGAGGCACGCTGGCAGTTCATGAAATTTATTGTCTGGATAACGGCGATCTGGCGGTAAAACTGCCTGATACAATAGAGAAGGCTTTCGGAGAACGGAAAGAACATGATCACACAGAGACAGATACAGGAGAGAAGGCCACGGAGTGCGGGAGCGGAGAATTGTCCCTGAAATCGAATAACACAGAACGGATGTTTATGGGAGAAGCGCCGGTTCAGGGATTACTGGAGGCGGAATTTGTGTGGTCAGGAGAAAATGCTCCGGCAGAATTTGGAATCGGTCTTCATATGGAACAGGGTTCGGATGAGGGATACTTCTTTCGGTTTGAGTCCGGATACTGCCGGTTTGTATTTGACAGATGGCCCCGGGGAGACGTCGGCGGTGAACAACACAGGATGGGAGGAGATATTCCCTTTGTGCCGGCATTCGAACGTCCTTTTGAACCTAAGACTGGCAGGGTTTCGGTGAAACTTCTGTTGGAGGATGACATTGCCGTTATCTATGTGAATGACCGGACTGCAATGTCTGTAAGAATGTGCCGGACTACAGCGGTGTGGAGCCTTTTTGCGACAGGAGGGGCTGTGACGGTACGGAATTTTGGATGGAGGCTGCTGCAGGAGTAAGAGGATCATTGCTATCGGACTAAAATGTTCTTGGGTATGCGTTATTCTTCAAGCAATCTTTGCAGAATCTGCTTCCGGTTATCAATAAACATCTTCGTGATCTGATAGCTGTCCGTCTCTTCATAAGAACAGGGATGAAGCGGGCCGTCATCAAAAGTCAGTATTTCGGCGCTTGGAATACTCAGCAGGATCGGCGAGTGCGTCACGATGATAAACTGGGAGCCTTCCCTGACGCAGTTATAGATTTCCATCAGTAAGGTCAGCTGCCTCTGAGGGGACAGGGCGGCTTCCGGCTCATCGAAAATATATATGCCGTTTGGGTGCAGACGTTTCTGGGCGATGGCAAGGAAACTTTCTCCATGGGATTTCTCGTGATAACGTTCTGACGGGTGCCTTTCATCCGCATACGCTTCTTCCTGTGTGGCCACATTATAGAAGCTTTCCGCCCGCAGGAAGTATCCGTCCTGTGCCTTGCGGTATCCCTTCGATAAGCGGATGGCTTCGTGAAGCTCTGAATGGGAATTGTACGTGGAGAAATTGTAGTTCCGGGTGCCGCCTTCGGGATTAAAGCCGTATGCGACTGCGACCGCTTCTAAAAGAGTGGATTTTCCGCTTCCGTTTTCTCCGACGAAGAAGGTGACCGGCTGTGTGAATTCCAGGCTGTCCAGCCCGCTGATTGCCTTAATGTCTCTGAGGTAACTGTACTTGTCTATTTTGTTCCAGTCAATGGTGATCTGGCGGATAAATTGCTGGTTCATATTCTATAGATCCCTTTCGTCTGGCATGTTCTCTGTATTCCTTCGGCGACATTCCATACTCCTTTTTAAAAGCACGGTAAAAGCTGGAATAGTCTTTGAAGCCGGACATCAAATAAGTCTTGCTGATCTCCTGGCGGCTCAATATGGAATCCCGGCACATCAGAAGCCTTTTCCTGGTAATATACTGATGGACAGAAAGACCGAAATTCTCTTTAAATACGTGGGCAATATGATATTTACTGATATAGAATTCCTGTGCCAGCCTGTCCAGTGTAAGATCCTGTGCCAGGTGGGTTTCAATATACTGAATCAGGTTCTGGCACAGGCTTTGTGTTTCATCCGGAGAGTTCGGATGTTCCTTTTCATACACGGTGCGGTTCAGATGCAGAAGCAGTTCCTGGACACAGAGAGAGACTTTGGCAGTTTTGCCGAAATGTTCGGAGTGGAGTTCTTCAATCAGCTGGAAGATTCTGGACTGCAGGGCATTGAAGGAAATATTGTCATAATGAAAAATATAGTGCCCGCGGGTTTGTGCAAGATCCGGCAGATATCCATAATCGGGCGACTCTCCGCCTAATCTCAGCACATAGGACTTGCTGATCCAGAGGACAAAGCGCCGGTAAGGGATGGCGGTATCATGGATGACGGCCAGATGAGGGATACCGGGTGGAAGCAGAACCATATCGCCGGGTTTCAGCGGATATTCGCCTTCGCCAATCTGGATAGACACGTTTCCTTCAAGAAAAAAATAGAATTCATAATAATCATGTGAATGAACCTTCACCCTGGAAAGCGTGCTGTCATTATGGGTATTGTTGTAATAATAGATTTCGAAATCCTGTGACAGCATATATTGACGGGTGCTGAAGGCAGTCTGTAATTTCTTTTTCATATCAATCCGGCACTCCAACCGAGGTGGGTTATTTTAGTAAACGACATGTAACAGTTCAGTCCGGCAGCTTCTGCAAGGCCGAAAACGAAATTTCTAATATCGTTAACGATAACTACAATCTCAGTCTACTATGAAACCACAACTTTTGCAATATAAACAACAACTATGCCAATTGGTTTATACCGGAGGATAAACATATAATGTATTTATGGCAACGAACAGCGCTTCCCGGGAGTAAAGTGGAGGCAGCTCCGGATGGCTTGAATGGTAATATGGATGTGACTCGCAAGGAGGAAGAAACTATGGAAATGACATTGAGATGGTATGGTTCTGAATTTGACACAGTTACGTTGAAGCAGATCCGTCAGATTCCCGGGGTTACCGGAGTCATTACGACACTGTATGACACCGCGCCGGGGGAGGTGTGGAGCAGAGAGCGGATTCGTGCGCTGAAGGAAGAAGTGGATGCTTCAGGACTCCATATTTCCGGCATCGAGAGCGTGAATATTCATGACGCGATCAAGACGGGAGCACCGGAGCGGGAACAGTATATCGAGAATTATATTGAGACTCTTGAGCATCTGGGACAGGAGGATATTCACCTGATATGCTATAATTTCATGCCGGTGTTTGACTGGACGCGCACGGAGCTGGCGCGTGTGAGACCGGATGGCTCGACGGTGCTTGCCTATACGCAGGAAGCTGTGGACGCCATTGATCCTGAGAAGATGTTTGAATCTATTGCAGGGGACATGAACGGGACAGTAATGCCGGGGTGGGAGCCGGAGCGTATGGCTCATGTGAAAGAGCTTTTTGCAATGTACAAGGACATTGACGATGAGAGGCTGTTTGCCAATCTGAAATACTTTCTGGAAAGAATCATGCCGGTCTGTGACAAATATGATATCAACATGGCGATTCATCCGGACGATCCGGCCTGGAGTGTGTTCGGACTTCCCCGCATCATCATTAACAAGGACAATATTCTCCGTATGATGAAGATGGTTGATAATCCTCATAACGGTGTAACCTTCTGTTCAGGCTCTTATGGAACCAATCTGGAGAATGATCTGCCTGATATGATCCGGTCTCTGAAGGGACGGATTCATTTTGCCCATGTGAGGAATCTGAAGTTCATTACGAAGGATAACTTTGAGGAGACGGCACATCTGTCCAGTGACGGCAGTTTTGATATGTATGAAATTATGAAAGCACTGTATGATATCGGCTTCACAGGGCCGATCAGACCGGACCACGGACGGATGATCTGGGATGAGGTTGCAATGCCGGGATATGGTCTGTATGACAGAGCCCTGGGTGCGGCCTATCTGAATGGGCTGTGGGAGGCTGTCGATAAAGCGTCCAGGCGTAATTGAGTGTACACGCGCCATGCAGATTGTCTGCATGTGTGCATGTGTGTATCTGATACTTGCACCTTCCTTTTCATGAGAATTTGTGTCGGGAAAGATATGGGGGTGCAAGTATAATTCACTTTAATTACTTTAATGCTTCACTCGGGATAAATTTTCACTCTGCAAGGCAGCTGGAAATTCAGGCAAGTGAAACATAAGGTCAATTGAAGTGGATCATACTGGTATCGTTCACTACAGAAAGAAAACGCACGTGTGGCAAGGCAGCACAGAAATGGGGGAAAACATGATCTTAGATAATAAAGGACTGGAAAACAGGGAACAATGGGAGGCAGCAGGCTACCGGCTGCCGCAATTTAACCGCGCAAAGATGATTGCCGCCACCAGAGAGAATCCCTTCTGGATTCATTTCGGGGCAGGCAATATTTTCCGGGCTTTTCAGGCCAATGTGGTACAGAATCTGCTGAATGCAGGCATGATAGACAGGGGGCTGATCGTGGCGGAAGGATTCGATTATGAAATTATTGAGAAGATGAATCGCCCGCATGATGATTATTCGATTCTTGTGACATTGAAAGCCGACGGAAATGTTGAGAAAACAGTAGTAGGGAGCGTGGCGGAATCTTGTATCCTGGATTCCGGAAACGGGCAGGAGTACGGCCGTCTTAAGGAGATTTTCCGGAAAGACTCTCTGCAGATGGTTTCCTTTACCATTACGGAGAAGGGATACAGTCTGGTGGACGGAAAAGGAGAAATGCTTCCGGCAGTGGAGGCTGATCTATTGGCAGGGCCGGAGAGGCCGGAAAGCTATATCGGGAAAGTGGCATCCCTCCTGTATAGCCGTTATCTGGATGGACAGAAGCCGATCGCCATGGTCAGCATGGACAACTGCTCCCATAACGGGGATAAGCTGTATGACGCGATCGATGCTTTCGCCCGGGGATGGATGGAGAGCGGAAAGGCCGAAAAGGGATTTCTGGATTATATTCATAATCGGGATAAAGTCTCCTTTCCCTGGACGATGATCGATAAGATCACACCAAGACCGGATGACTCTGTGGAAGAGATTCTGAAAAAGGACGGAATCGAAGGCCTTAAGCCGGTGATCACTTCCCGGAATACTTATGTGGCGCCCTTTGTCAATGCAGAAGAATGTGAATATCTGATCATTGAAGACAGCTTTCCCAACGGGAGACCGCAGCTGGAGAAAAGCGGACTGATCTTTACGGACCGCAAAACCGTTGAGAAGGTTGAGAGGATGAAAGTCTGCACCTGTCTGAATCCGCTTCATACGACGCTTGCAGTGTACGGCTGTCTGCTGGGATATGTGAAAATAAGCGATGAAATGAAAGATACACAGCTGAGGAAACTGGTTGAAATCATCGGTTATCAGGAAGGGCTTCCGGTGGTTGTCGATCCGGGCGTGCTGAATCCCAAAGAGTTTATCGACACAGTATTGAAGGTCAGGATTCCGAATCCCTTTATGCCAGATACGCCTCAGAGGATCGCTACAGACACGTCTCAGAAGCTGGCGATCCGGTTCGGCGAAACAATCAAAGCGTACAGAGATGCAGAAGGACTGGATACGGCGGATCTGAAGATGATTCCGCTGGTGTTTGCCGGATGGCTCCGCTATCTTATGGCGGTGGATGATAAGGGAGAAGCATTCGAGCTGAGCCCTGATCCGCTGCTTGACACGGTCTGCCCGTATGTCAGGGATATTAAGCTGGGAGAAAATGTTGATACAGCAAGTAAACTGCGCCCTGTTCTTGAGGATAAGAAGATTTTCGGTGTCAATCTGTATGAAGTGGGGATGGCGGAACTTGTGTGCAGTTATTTCAGGGAGCTGACGGCAGGGCCTGGAGCCGTGCGCACGGTTCTGGAGAAGTATGTGGGTTAGTATAATCCACGATAATTACCGAGCCCTTACACGCAGGATAAATTTTCATATGCAAGGAAGCTGAATGAGGCGATGCCGGTAGCATCGTCGATTGAAGCTGACGCGGCAGATGGAAATTCAGACAAGTGAAAGGGGCGGGTAATTATTGTGGATTATACTAGTATAAGCGCCAGTGTTTTGGAAAAGAGAGAAGGCATCAAATTGTCATTTGGATGAAAGCGCAGGTGGAATCAGGATGGATACAAAGGACCTGAGATCTTTTATGAGGGTATATGAGGAGAAAAGTGTTAATAAGGCGGCGAAGCAGCTTTTTATCACACTGTTCAATCTGCGGACGGACGAGTACGGCGGCTCTCTGGAGAACAGGCTGAGGTTTGCCAGAGAGGTGGTAGAGGAGGTCAAGGCACGGTGCGGTAAGGATTTCCCCGTGGCGCTTCGCTTCAGTGTAAAGAGCATGATCAAAGACTGGCGGGAAGGCGCTCTGCCGGGAGAAGAGTTTGAAGAGAAAGGGCGCGATGTGGAAGAAGGTCTGGAGGCGGCTAAACTGCTGGTGGCTTACGGATATGACGCGCTGGATACGGATGTGGGAACGTATGATGCCTGGTGGTGGAATCATCCGCCGATGTATCAGGAGAAGGGTCTGTTCCGTACATATTGTAAGATGGTGAAAGAGGTTGTGGATGTGCCTGTGCTGTGTGCCGGGCGTATGGATGATCCGGATATGGCGCTGGCGTCCCTGGAAAACAGCGACTGTGATATTGTCAGTCTCGGACGTCCTCTGCTGGCGGATCCTGACTATGTCAATAAACTTCGCGGCGGAAGACAGGAAGAAATCAGACCGTGCATTTCCTGTCATGAGGGCTGCATGGGACGTATTCAGGAATACTCCATGATTAACTGTGCCGTAAATCCGCAGGCAGCGAGAGAACGTGTCACCGCGTATGAACCGATCCTGAAGGATAAGAAGGTTATGATAGTCGGCGGCGGGGTAGCGGGTTGTGAGGCGGCAAGAGTATTGGCGGTCAGAGGACATAAGCCTGAGCTTTACGAGAAAGGAAGCCGGCTTGGCGGCAATCTCTTACCGGGCGGCGCACCGGAATTCAAGGAAGATGATATCGCTCTGGCGAGATGGTATGAGGTACAGCTTCAGAAGCTTAACGTGCCGGTTCGGCTTAAGAAAGAAGTAACTGCGGAGGATGTCCTGAACGGCGGCTATGATGCCGTGATCGTAGCAACCGGATCCACACCGAAGGTTTTCTCTCTGGGAGACGATGCGCATACTTTTACAGCGGCAGAAGTGCTGATGAAGGAAAAGGACTGTGGTGAACATACAGTGGTGATCGGCGGCGGACTGGTAGGCTGTGAGACGGCTCTGTGGCTGGCACAGCATGGGAAGAAGGTTACGGTCGTGGAGGCTTTGGACAAGATTCTTGCGGTGAACGGTCCTCTGTGCCATGCGAATAAGTATATGCTGGAACGTTTGATTCCCTACAACGGGATCGAGGTTGTGACCGGTGCGAAGGCCAAAGAGTATCATGACGGTATTCTGAGCGTAGAGTGTGCGGATGGAGAGCGGACGATTGTCTGCGACAGCGTGATTCTGTCTGTGGGATATAAGGAAGAAAATGCGTTGTATCATGAACTGGAGTTTAAGGTTCCGGAGATTTATCTGCTGGGGGATGCGAAGAAGGTAAGCAACATCATGTATGCGATCTGGGATGCGTTTGAGGTGGCAAATCATATATAAGAGGTGTCATATAGTTACCGGATAAGTAACGGTTTGGCCGAAAGGCTGAACCAATGTCATTAAGTTAAGCCGGACGCGCCTGACATGATAGGAATCTCCTAAGGACGCGCTTTCGCTCAGTTCCAAACGCAGCGGTACTAAATTCGTGAAAAACCTCATTAAGTACCGGCGTTTTCCAATGGCCCTCAGGAGAATCCTATCATATCAGACGCTGTGTATAAACTTAACTTAATGACATTGAAGGCTGAACTGTTACCCGAATAATCGGAAAGTCCGCTTTCAATCTTGTAAAGGCTGCTGTTTATGGAGACACTCCATAGACAGCAGTTGTATTTTGGGGATGCCTGATAAAATGTGTATGCCTGGAAAATTTTAAACATGGGTTATTCACAGAAGCTCTTCTATCAGGCATTGATGTTCTTTTTTCCTGGAATTATAATTTATACCGACGGCAAGGATGCTGCCAACCTTTTTTTTTCTTAATTTCTCAGAGTATTCTTTGTTTTTTATCTGGAAAATTGCAGCTTCAGGAGAGCTGTCCGCTTTTAACTCAATAATGATTCCCGGAAGGTTTCTGCGTTTTGGATAAAATATAAAGTCAGCAAAGCCTTTACCACTTTTTTCTTCACGCTCCACATTGTACTTATTCCTGGCGGAAAGATATGCGAGCGTCACTACACAGGACAAACTGTTTTCGTCATTATATTTCAAAATCGGCAGTTCGCTATTATGAATGTTGTGAAGATATGAAGCGACGGTCTCGCCTTGTCTGGCTATAGTGGCATCCAATACGGCTCCGGAGTTGCGGACTAATTCTGCTACATAGCCGAAATCGTCATCCTCCAGGGCATTTTCAAATTCTATCATAAGTTCTTTGTTCGGGATTCTGAGTTCATCATCGCTGTAGGATAATAAGCCGTATATGATCATTGCGGCATAGATTTCCTTTTTCGTAGCAGGGCTTTCCTGGCCTGCGGTGTATTCTTTCCTGATTTCGATCCTGACTGGCATATGGTTTACCATTTTTATGGCATCTTCTCTTACTTCTCCGATGTTATATTTCAGGAAAAATAACACTTCATCCATTCTGCCTGTTGTGGTCCAGTAACTTTGACAGATACCGTCCTCCAGCGCACATACGACAGATCTTGGATTATAGAGCCGGTGCCCGTCCCTTGTCTGATAACCGTTATACCATTCGTTAATTTCTTCCATGGACAAGGTGGTTTGCTGTCGGCATAATGCTTCCACTTCCTCTTCTGTAAAACCAAAATATTTTTCAAAAGAGGGATCATTCATCATGGTGTATTCTTGAAACATATTCAAGGCAGAACTGGTACTGTATCTTTTGATAGGCAGAACACCGGTCATATAGGCAAGTGCTACATATGGCCGGTCCTTGAGCAGGTCTCTCAGAAATTCCAGGAAATCGCTCTGGTTCTCCGGATATAGATTATGGCTGAAGATGTAGTCCCACTCATCTATGATAAAGATAAATTCATCGTTTGTGGCGGCCAGCATGTCAGTGACACTGTTAAATACCGTACTCTGAAGTTCCGGATAGGACTCTGCAATATCACGTTTTAAAGAGTCTTTGATCAGACCAATATAATCGTTATAAGTGTTACCCAGGTCAGACAGATGGCTCAAACACATATTTATTACATTGTAATGATTTAAATGGGCAGTGTAGTCTTTATTCTGACTTATTTCCAGATTGTCAAATATGGATTTGGAGTCGTATGCTTTGCAATAGTATGCGCCGAGCATGTTGAGTAAAGACGTTTTGCCAAAACGCCGGGGTTTCGTAATGCAGATGTATTTTGTAATGGTTTTGATACGTTTATTTATTGTCCTGATGATGCCGGATTTATCAACGAAATATTCGCTGTTTATTAGTTGATTATATAATATCAGGGAAGAATTAGTGTTCAAATATTTAGGCATATTGGCAGTGACTCCTTTCTGGATTTCCGAAACCTTATGCAGATTTTGGCTGCTTATGTCTGCTGCGGTACAATATACGGATAAAGCAAAGAATTGTTTTTATTATACCGTTTTGTCATACAGAATACAAGTGAAAGAATGCTTTCTTGTTCTTTTATTATATGATACAATATAACAACTCAGACAGGCTTGTGCATTTACTGCATCGGCTACGGTACTAGGAGAGTAAAATATGCCTATCGGGATTATAATGAATGTGTTAGTGGTGGTTGCAGGAGGAATTACGGGCGCTCTGGCAGGAGAGAGGATCAGTGAGTCATTTAAGGAAAACCTGAATACGATTTTCGGGGCATGTGCGATGTCTATGGGAATCGCTTCAACCGTACTTATGGAAAATATGCCGGCTGTGATCTTCTCGGTTATAGCGGGCACATCCATCGGACTGGCCATACATATGGGGGAGCAGATTAACAAGGCAGGGACGGTGATGCAGAGAGGGATCGGCAGAGTGCTTAAGACATCGGGGAAGGATAAGACGGAACCGGAATTTACGGAGCTATTGTGTCCGGTATGACAGGAGACCATTCCATTTTGCTGGCGAAATCAATTCTTGATTTTCCTACGGCGTTGATATTTTCATGTACGCTGGGGATGGTGGTTTCGCTGATTGCTGTGCCGCAGTTTATCATTTTCATGGCGTTGTACCTGCTGGCCGGGGTTATATACCCGCTGTGTACGCCTGTGATGATTAATGATTTCAAGGCGTGCGGAGGTATTCTGCTGCTGGCAACAGGCTTTCGGATGATTAAGGTGAAGGAATTTCCGGTAGCGGATATGATTCCGGCGATGGTACTGGTGATGCATGTGAGCTATTTGTGGTCGAATTATATCGTACCGCTCATAGCATAGGCCGGAGCTGTGAAGGGCAGGCTATCTTCCGGAGCCAAACGGAAGATTTGAAAATCGTATAAATTGGGGAAGGGTTTATGCCGTATTTAACACAGAGTAATGCGCAGAAAATTGCAGACAGGATCATGGAGGTTGTCCCGTATAATATCAATATTATGAATCAGAACGGCGAGAGCATAGCCAGTGGGGATAAGGCCAGAATCGGTTCGGTTCATAAAGGAGCCGTCAGGGCAATAGAGCGCCGGGAGGCATACAATGTGTATCAGGACACGGAGACAGAGAGAAAGGGAGTCAATCTCCCTATTATTTACAATATGCAGATACTGGGTGTCATTGGTATCAGCGGAGATGTAGATGAAGTAATAGGAATTGCCCGGATCGTTGTGACAACTGCCCAGCTTATGGTGGAAAATGATATTTTCAACGATATTGTTGCAATCAAAGAGACGCGGCTTAATAATTTCCTTTATGAATGGTCCCAGAGAAAAGAGGAGGACTATAATGAAGCCTTTTTGAACCAGGCGGAATATTTTAAGATCGACGTGTCGAAAGAAAGAGTGGCAGTGCTCTTTCATTTGAAAAGAGTGAGATTTTCCATTATTGAGAAAATACAGAGGGCACTGCGTAAAGGAGATTATATCATCCGCCAGAGTATGGACACGATAGTGATTCTCTTCGAACAGGGACCGCAGCTGCAGAAACGGATCGGCGATATTATGGCACTGAGCAGTGATCTGGAGAAATGCTTTGTAGGAGAGACGAGTAAGATTGCCCTGGAATCAGTCCGGTCGGTGGATAAAGTAATGAAAATAGCGAAGGCTATGAAAAGCAGCCAGCAGATTATCAGCTATGATGATCTGCGTGTGGAATGTCTGTTGAGCGAAATTTCAGAGGATAATGTCATACAGGGCATCGTGGAGAAATTGACGGAACATGACGCGAATCATACGCTTCAGAATACGATCATGGTCTATGCAGATACCAACGAGGATCAGAAGAAAGCTTGCAGTATGCTGTTTGTTCACAGGAATACCCTGAATTATCGGTTAGATAAAATCGAAGAGCTAACGGGCCTGAACCCGAGAAACGGAAAGAATCTGATACTGCTGTATATCGCGGCGCTGCACCTGCAGATGGAAGAGTAACATTTAAACGTAAAATAAAACCCCAAAAAGAGTAATGCTTATAATACTCTTTTTGGGGTTTTTTGAATGGGAATTGTGCAAATGACCTAAAAAAGGAAAAAAGTATGTGTCTTTTAACATTGATAATTGGGCATAAAGAAGATAGAATGTGTTTCACAATAACATAGCAGATGATTAAAGGAGGAAGAGAATGAAAAAGAGATTAGCTATTTTAATGGCATTAGGTATGGTTGCATCTTCTTTAGCCGGATGCGGTGGTTCTGATAATCCGGCGCCTGCGGCTCCGGAAACAGAGAGTACTTCCGACAGCACGGATGCGGATGCAGCGGAAGAGACAGAAGATACGGCAGCTTCCGACGATGAAGAAAGTTCTGATGCTGAAACGGCGGGAAATGAAATTACATCTACGGAATTATCTGTTCTTTACAGCGGAACACCGGAAATTCACGAGAAAGAATATCTGATGGACGAATACTTTGCAAACTTTGAGGAGGAGTACGGAGTTACAATCAATGTAGATTTCGTTGCCCAGGCAGATGCGATTACAAAGATCCAGACGGAGCAGGAATCCGGAAATATTGTCTCTGATATTATTTTTGCGGATACCGCCAACATGGCGCCGTATGTAAACGGAGGCTGGATGCAGGATATCACAGCGATTGTGGATGGAACCGGATCTACCTACACGCAAATGTTCGATGAAACGACGAACAAAGACGGAAAGAGATATTTTGTTCCCAATTCTTTTGATGTATATGTGTTGATCGCAAACGTTAAGGCTCTGGATTATCTGCCGGACGGCCTGACAGAGGAAGACGTTGTAGCCGGTATAACCTGGGAACAGTACGCTGACTGGGCAGTGGCGATTGCTGAAGGAGAAGGCGTGGGCAAAACCATGATGCCTGCGAATCTGACAAGCTCCCAGCTTCTTTATCCAATGGCAGGCATGAGTATTGCTTATGGCGGAGATTTTCCGGAGTTTACATCTGACGGCTTCAAGAATGCCATGGGAATTATCGCGGAGATTGCCGCAGGTGACGGTTTCTATGCTGAGCAGGATCAGTATACGGCAGTAACCGAACCCATGGACAGCGGTGATGTGTGGCTTGCGTTTTCCCATATGGCTCCGGCCGGAACGAGTTACAATGCGGCGCCTAATAATTTTGTGATCGGAGCAGCACCCAGCGGAAGCAAGGGCGTAGGATCAACTTCAGGAGCATGGTGCTATGGTATTCAGAATGGCGCCCCTCACGCGGATCTTGCCCAGGCGTTTATCGAATATGTAGCGAGACCGGAAGTGAACTATGATTTCTGCTCCAATTACGGCGGGGCATTGAGCCCTATCGCTGAGGTGGGTGATATACTGTCTGATGAGGATGTAGTTATGCAGGCAGGTATCAATATTCTTGGGACGGCTACGGTGCGGGGCGTTCCTTCTACGGAATACTCTGACTGGAATGCGGTAAAATTATTATACGGTGATATTTTTAACGAGATTCTTACAACCAAGGAAGTTCCCAGCGATGACTTCTTAAGCGGAAAACAGGCTGAACTGGAAGCATTGTATATCGCTGAATAGTGTGAGGATTTGTGATTCCGCAGAAGGGAAGCACGAATGTTGGTGCTTAATGTATATCCGGGGCGTCGATACACAGTTGGCGCTCCGGATTTTTAGACAAAATTAAGGAAGGCATATGGCCGTCTGTACTATGGAAAGGAGGGGCTGAAGATGCATAAAAATATGAAAAAAGCAACTCCCTATCTGTTACTATTTCCCATATTTATTTATTATGCAGTGTTTTGGCTTGCACCGGTTGCATCGGGCATAAAAGAAGTATTTGTAGGAATGGATGGGGACTTTACACTTACCGAAAATCTGAAACTCATGTTCCGGTCGGATCTGTTCTCTGAATCAGTGCTCAATACAGCGGCTTTCGCAGCGATTTCTGTTGTGTTGCAGTACGTGATCGCACTGGTTCTCGCTTTGCTGCTTTCAAGGAAGTTTATCGGATCCCGGTTCCTGATGTTTATTTCTATGATTCCGATGGCGATCACTCCTACGGCTACGGCCATTTTATGGAAGACAGGGCTGGTGAAGGATGGATGGATCAATTCTCTGCTTATGGGTCTGCATATCATTGACAATCCGATTGTTTTCATGAATGCGGAAGGGTTTCAGGCAATCCTGCTTCTGATTGTAATCGATACCTGGACGGTAACACCTTCTGTTATGATCATCCTGATTGCAGGACTGCAGGGATTACAGAAGGAACTGAAAGAGGCGGCATATACCTTCGGCGCGAATAAGTGGCAGATTCTGAAAGACATTACGCTGCCTATCCTGAGACCTTCGATTACGACTTCTGTTATCATGCGTATGATCGCTGCCGTTCAGGTCTGGTCGATCGCCGTAATGGTACTGGGATACTCGAAAGCTCCGTTCCTGGTAGAGAGAATTGCATTTTACGTGGATGCGATTCCGGGAGTAGATACCAGTACGAAGCTTGCATATACTTACTCCTTCCTGACAACGATTGTCGTTCTTCTGGCAACAGTCATCTATCTGCGGGTGTCTGGCAGGAATAAAATTGCAGCGGGAGGTGAGGACGAATGATGGACAGACTGAATGCGGTTCAGAAAACTGTTTTTGCGATTATTCTTGCGGGTATGGTCATGCTGGTAGCGATACCGTTGCTGTTTTTTATCACGGTTTCCTTTTCAAACTCGACAGAAATGACACAGTTTCCCAAGAATATTTTTCCGTCCGGAGAAGTTACGGTGTATGTGGAACCCAAAGATGACGGAAAATATGAGCTGTTCTACGATTATCAGGACGGGAGCGGCTATACTTCCATCATAACCACCAACAACGCTTCAAAACTCGAGAAACATTTTGCGAGACAATATGCGGTGGTCATGGACGGAGAAGAGATTCTGGAGGAATTCTCCCGAACCCGGACGGAAGGGGCGCGGGAATTCACCTTCCGGAAAGACATGTTCTATAATTTTAAACAGTTCTTCAAGATCGTACCGAACGCAGGGGTGGCTTTGAAGAACAGTATAATCGTATCGCTGTACACGATTTTGATCTCATTATCACTGGGCAGTCTTGCAGGGTACGCGATTGCAAGATATCAGTTTAAAGGGAGAGAACAGATCAACGTGGGACTTCTGATTGTCCGCATGTTCCCGACAGTGGGAATCAGTATACCTATGGCGGTAATGCTGATCAAAATGGGACTTTACGATACGATGATCGGGCTGGCGTTTTTGTATTCGATTCCAAATATTGCGTTAACCTCCTGGATTACCAGCAGCATTTTTATCGGGATCAATAAGGAACTGGAAGAAGCTTCTTACGTATTTGGGGCAAACAGCATACAGACTTTTCTGAAGATCACTTTGCCCATGGCATTTCCTGCGATGGCAGCAAGCTCCATGTATTCGTTTCTGACGGCATGGAATGATACCATATCCGCGCTGATTCTGACGAATGAAAACCAGACGCTTGCGCTGGTAGTGTATAAGGCGATCGGAACTACCTCAAGCGGAATCCAGTATGCGGCTGCGGGAAGTATTGTACTGATCATACCGGCACTGGTATTTACCTTTATTATCCGTAAGTATATTGGCCAGATGTGGGGCGGCGTTGAATTATAGGAGGAATGATATGAGCTATTTAGAGATTAAAAATCTGCAAAAGAGATATACGGCAAAGGGTCCCTTGATCGTAGATAACATGAATCTGTCTATTGAAAAAGGCGAGTTCATTGTTTTTCTGGGGCCGTCAGGATGTGGCAAGACAACCACGATCAGAATGATATCCGGGCTGGAAGAGATCAGCGGGGGAGACATTACAGTAGACGGCGAGAGTATTGTCAATAAACTTCCCAGAGAAAGAGGCGTCTCCATGATCTTCCAGAGTTATGCGGTATGGCCTCATATGACGGTGTACGACAATATTGCCTACCCGCTGAAACTGCAGAAGCTGCCAAAGGACGAGATAAAGAAAAGGGTACAGGCTGCGGCGGAGGCAACAGAGATTCAGGGGTTGCTGAAAAGATATCCGGCACAGATGTCGGGAGGACAGAGACAGAGAGTTGCGGTGTCGCGGGCGATCGTTGTGGAGCCCAGGCTGTTTCTGATGGATGAACCGCTTTCCAATCTGGATGCCAAACTGCGCGTCAGCATGAGGACGGAACTTAAGAGGATCCATACGAAGCAGGGATCGACCAGTATTTTCGTTACGCATGACCAGTCCGAGGCGATGAGTATGGCGGACCGGATCGTGGTTATGTACAAGGGTAAGATTGAACAGATCGGAACGCCTATGGAAGTATATCAGGACAGTGCAACCCGCTTTGTCGCGGAATTTATCGGTACGCCGCCTACGAACTTCTTTGACGCGTCTATCGTCAGGGAGGGACAGGAAATATATGCAAGAGGTGAGGGATTTGATTATAAAGTACCCTCCTCGCTGCATTCGGCGCTTGCCGGATATGCAGGTAAAGAGATCGATATGGGGATTCGTCCGGAATATATTGATATTTTACCGGATCAGAGAAAACAGGATGGATATTTCTGTGATGCACGGATTGATTTTGTGGAGCCGCAGGGATCTCATTCCATATTGATCACGGAGATCGGCGCCAATAAAAATGTGAAAATCCACACGGTGGATCATATGGATATCAAACAGGGAACAAAAGTGTCCTGCCATGTGAAAAACGGTATGGTTATGTTTTTCGATAAAGAATCTTCTAAGAGAATCAAGTAAGTGGAAGTAAGGAGGCGGGAGAAATGAAATTTCTGATAACCCCGGATTCGTACAAAGGAAGTATGTCCGCCAGAGAAGCTGCGGAAGTAATGGAGGAAGCGATTCATAAAGTAATACCCCAGGCGATCTGTGAAATACTTCCGATGGCGGACGGCGGGGAAGGAACAGCAGAGTGCCTGCGTATGTGCGGGGCAGGAGAAGCCGTTCGATGCATCGTCGAGGATCCTGTGGGAAGAAAAATCAACTCGGAATTTCTGTGGTACGAAGAACAGAAGAAGGCTGTGGTTGAGGTGGCTAAAGCCTGCGGCATTATGCTGATTACTACGGATGAGAAAAATCCGATGCGGGCCTCTTCCTATGGTGTGGGAGAACTGATCGGCCATGCGCTTGCCATGGGCTGCAGGCAGCTGGTTCTTACTCTGGGCGGAACGGCTACCAATGACGGAGGCTGTGGAATGCTCCTGGCACTGGGAGCCAGGATTACAGATCGGAACGGGAAGGAAATAGAACGGGGCGGAAGGGGATTGATTCAGATAGAAGACATGGACCTTACGGTTCCGAAAGAAAGGATGAAAGACATAGAAGTGATCGTCCTGTATGATGTGAAAAGTCCATTGTTGGGAAATAAGGGAGCTACCCGTGTGTTTGGGGCACAGAAGGGTGCAACAAAAGAAATGATGGATGAACTGGAAGCAGGAATGGAAAATTACGCTTCCAAAATAGATCAGGCAGCCGGAAGAAGAATATCGGACATGCCGGGAGCAGGAGCGGCCGGAGGAATCGGATGTGCGCTGTACGGCATCTGTAATGCAAAGCATATCAGCGGCGCTCAGTATCTGATCGAGTCGATGAATGTGGAAGAGAAGATAAAAGAATGTGACTATGTACTTACCGGTGAGGGTTCTCTGGATGCGCAGAGCCTGGAAGGAAAGGTTCCTGTGGGAATAGCAAAGATCGCGAAGAAATATGATAAGCCGGTCATTGCCTTCGTAGGCATGTCCAAGGGGGAGAGCCATGCACATTATGAAAGCGGAATCACAGCTATTTTCTGCATTCTGAGAAAAAATGATTCGATAGAACTGATTATGGACAGTGCGGAACAGAATTTGCAGTTCACTGTTGAAAACTTCGCAAGGATAATTAAAATGCAGGAAAGGCAGAGGGTTCAGGATTAATTATGGAAAGAAACTATGCATTTTTGGATACGGCAAAACGAGGTGTGTATTTTGACAAAAAGGAGTATGATCATAAACCTCTGCCGGTATTTGAAGAGATCAGAGACAGCCTTCCTGACCCGAAGGTCGGGGCAAAACCTGAGTGGAATGAGTGTTACTGGTATACGGTAAAGGTTCTGTTCGGCAATACACACAAACCGGCGGAAGGAAGCGGTTACGTCAGCAATTTTGTGGACGCTGCATTTAATGATGATATATTTCTGTGGGACACTTGTTTTATGACTCTGTTCTGCAACCTGTTTCATAAATATATACCAGGCATCTGTTCCCTGGATAATTTCTACTGTAAACAGTTTGATGACGGTGAGATCCCACGGGAAATGGTCAGAGATACCGGTAAGGATTTTCTGCTGTGGGTCAACGCCTATGACAAACCTCTGTATTCCTATTTTCATAATCACTATGGCTTCCGCGGATTGAAGCAGATGACGGATCTTGATTATGAAGATATGTATAAACCTGAACTGGGAAGGGAAGTTACCCCGAATCCCTATCTTACACTGGACAATCTGAATCATCCGATCCTGGCAATGGCGGAGTGGCAGAGTTATGTACATACCGGAGATCTGGAGAGACTTCATCTGGTGTGGGAACCCTTGTATCAGTATTATCAGGCATTCAGGTATCATGTCCGTCATGCGAACGGGCTGTATGTAACAGACTGGGCGAGTATGGACAATTCTCCGCGCAATCAATATCTGGGATTCGGAGTCGATCCGACTTGCGAGATGGTACTGTTTGCGAACAATCTGCTGGATATGCTGGCGGCGTTAAATGCACAGGACATTCATATGAAGGATGAGGAAGAAAGGAAGTCCTGCCTGGAAAAGGACAGAGAGGAGACTATCGAGGCAATCCGGAAATATATGTGGAACGAAGAGGACGGATTCTTCTATGATGTGACGTTTAAGGAAGAACAAAGCGGTATGAAAACGGCGGCAGCGTTCTGGGCATTGATTTCGGGAGTGGCGGATGAAGAACAGCAGAAGAAACTGGCGGCCTGGCTGGAGGATGAGAAAACCTTCAAACGCCCGCATCGGGTTCCGGTTCTGGCGGCCGATGAAGAAGGGTATGATCCTATGGGAGGTTACTGGGCAGGTTCCGTCTGGGCGCCTATGAATGCAATGATCGTACTCGGCCTGGAGAAATGCGGTTTCCGTGGGCTGGCGAGAGATATTGCGGTGAATCATCTTGAAGTGCTTAACAAGGTGTTTCAGGATACGGGGACAATCTGGGAGAATTATCCGCCGGATTACCTTACAAGCGGAAACTCCGATCATCCTGACATGGTGGGATGGTCAGGACTTGCCCCGATTCTCTATTATGTACAGTACGGAGTAGGATTGAGCACCGTGGAAGGAGAAGATTATCTTGAGTGGAGCCTGAATGAGAAGTACCTGCATGGTGGCAATATTGGATGTGACAGGTACTGGTTCAGAGGTAAACAGGCAGATTTCGATGCAGGAATGACAGAGCAGGGGATAAAGATTACGGTGAAGACGAAGGATGAATTTCCGTTGAAAATAAGATTTCGGAATAAAGAGTATGATTTTGAGGTAAAAGGGGATTCGGAATTTGTCTGCATGGAGGATGTCGATGGAAAGTGACAGAATCGATAAGGTATGGATCTACGGTGACAGCCTTTCTACGGGAACTCACGGAGACGGCGCTTACCTGGAGGCGCTTGTCAGAGAGTTTGATGTGGTGCAGCTTCACAATTTTGCAGTAGGTTCCAGCGGACTTTCGAAAATCACTCCGAACGGGATGCTGGAGATTATGGAACGTCAGATCATGGAGAAAACATGGGAGAGTTTGGAAGCGCCGGATCTTATATTCATCTGGCACGGCACCAATGACTGGTATTGGGGAACGCCTGTCGGTTCCTACAAGGACGAGGGAGGGCATGGTTTTATTTATTCCATCGGACAGGCGGTTGGCACGCTCAGGCGGTACTTTCCGTCGGCAAGGATTGTCTGGGCAACACCGATCTTCCGATGGGAACAGCCGGATGGATGCGATAAGGCGGGAGATGCTTTTCTTCTCGCAAACAAAGCGGGGCATACACTTTATGACTACGAAAAGGCGTTGGAGGAGGCTTCCCGGAGATATCATTTTCCGTTGATCGATGTGGGAAGAACGGTAAATATTCACAGGTACAATGAAGAAGACTACCTGGAGGATCATGTGCATCCAAACCGGGCCGGATATGAGAGAATCGAGAAGATATTGCTCAGAGGAATCAGAAAATGCTTGTAACAGTTCAGCCCAGGACTTTGCATTTACTGCAAAGTCCGTGAGAACATGCTGAATTTAGCCAAGGGGAATCTGCCCCTCGCCGCAGGCGACTTGGAATGGGCAGATTCCGTAACAGAGAAGCCGAAAGGCAGAACTGTTACAAATGCTTTGGAATTGCACCGCAGGAAGGAGATAAAGGTGATACGCAAGGATGAATGGATAAAAAGCCTTACGAGAATATACGGAGAGCAGGAAGCGGTTTCTGTGGCAGACAGAATGGAGGAACGCTTCCGGGGATACGAGGATATACCGGATAAAGGCGGATGGCTGAGTGAGAAGGATTCTATTTTGATCACATATGGAGATACCCTCATAAAGGAGGGAGAGGCAGGATTGGTAACCCTGCATGGCTTTCTGGAACGATACGTCAAGGATGCTGTCTCCACAGTGCATATTTTACCGATGTATCCTTACACATCAGATGACGGTTTTTCTGTTGTTGACTATAAGAAGATCAATCCGGATCTGGGAACCTGGGAGGACGTCAATGCCCTGGCGAAGGACTATCATCTGATGTTCGACGCCGTGGTGAATCATATTTCGAAGAGTTCGGAGTGGTTCTCCAAGTATCTGCGGTGTGAGGAACCCTATAAGGATTACTTCATTACCTGCGATCCGGAGGCGGATTACAGCAAAGTGACAAGACCGCGGGCGCTGCCGCTTCTCACCGGATTCCGGACGGCGGAGGGAAAGAAATATGTGTGGACAACCTTCAGCGAGGATCAGATCGATCTGAATTTCAAGTGTCCGGAAGTCCTGATCGATATTCTGGATGTTCTCCTGACATATGCGCGAAACGGGGCAAGGCTGATCAGACTGGATGCGATAGGATTTCTGTGGAAGGAGGCAGGGACAACCTGTATGCACCTGCCCCGGACCCATGAGGTGATCCGGCTTGCGAGAAAAGTTCTGGAGGATTATGCACCGGGGACACTGTTGATCACGGAAACCAATGTGCCGCATAAAGACAATATCAGTTATTTCGGGAACGGTAAGGATGAGGCACATCTTGTCTATCAGTTTCCGCTTCCGCCGCTTACGATGTTTTCCATTCTGAAAGGGGATGCGCGGCATCTGTCAGAATGGGCGGACGGGCTGGAAACACCGGCGCCCGGCACAACTTATTTTAATTTCCTCAGTTCCCATGACGGAATCGGGATACGCCCGGTGGAGGGGATCCTGGATCAGGAAGAGCAGCAGTTCCTGGTGGATGCAGCGCTCAGGAACGGTGGCGCTGTTTCCTACAAAGATAACGGGGACGGAACGAAAAGCCCCTATGAATTGAATATCAATTATCAGGATGCCCTGGCTTCACCGGAAGAGGAAGATCAGGTGCGGATCAAAAGATTCCTGGCGGCGGAGACTATTCTACTGTCTATGCAGGGGCTTCCGGGAATCTATATACACAGCCTGCTGGGTTCCAGAAATGATTATTTCGGGAAGAGTGTGTCGGGGATTCCGCGCAGGATCAACAGGGAAAAGCTGGAGATTGGCAGACTGGAAGAGGCTCTGGAGAATGAGGGTAACCGCAGGAGGATCTTTGACGAACTGATCAGGAGACTGAGAATACGTTCGGAACACAATGCTTTTGCGCCTGACAGCGCCCAGAGAGTGATCAGGGTTGACAACAGAGTCTTTGCCCTGGAGCGGGAGAATACCTCTGGTGGAGAGAAAATCACGGTATATATTAATGTTTCCTCCGATACCGTGAGAATACGGAATTCCTTTTCCCGTGGCTTTGACATCCTCAACGATGCCGAAGCCGGGGAAGAGACAATGTTGGAACCGTATGAATGCTGTTGGATTATATGGAAGATGAGGTAAACATGGCCGGTGGTTTGTCGGCCGGGAAAGGAGTCGGGTTACAGATATGAGAAAATTAGTTGCAGTCAAACCGCGCGAAGCGGCAATCAAAGAATATGAGGACAGGCCTGTTCAAAGCAATGAGGTTCGTGTGAAAGTGGAATTCGCTTCTCCCAAGCATGGAACGGAACTGGCGGATTTTCGCGGGACAACACCGTTTATCGACGGGAAGTTTGACGATGAGTGGAAGATTTTTGTGGAAAGGGATCCGGAGGAGCCGAGGGGAATCGAATTCGGGGATCTTCCGTTGGGGAATATGTTTGTCGGAACCGTTACGGAAGCCGGAGCGGATGTTACAGAATTTGCAGTGGGAGATAGGGTATGCTCCTACGGACCGATCAAGGAAACACAGATTGTCAATGCGGTAGACAACTATAAACTAAGGAAAATGAGTAAAGAGGCATCTGCAAAAAATGCGGTATGCTATGATCCGGCACAGTTTGCATTGGGAGCAATACGCGATGCCAATGTACGTCCCGGAGATTATGTCGTAGTCATCGGTCTTGGGGCAATCGGACAGATTGCGGCTCAGATTGCGGTGAAGCTGGGGGCGGGGACGGTGATTGCCATCGATCCCATTGAGCACAGAAGAGAGATCGCCGGGAAAAACGGTGTTCATTATGTGCTGGATAACACTGCCTGTGATGCGGGCTATGAGATCAAGAGACTGACGGACAAGCTGGGGGCGGACGTGATTATTGAGACGAGCGGTAATATGTATGCCCTGCAGTCGGCGCTGAAAGGCCTTGCTTACGGCGGAACGATTGCTTATGCCGCTTTCGCGAAGCCGTTTCCGGCAGGATTGTGGCTGGGGCAGGAGGCTCACTATAATTATGGAAAGATTATCTTCTCGAGAGCATGCAGCGAGCCTAATCCGGAGTATCCGAGGTGGAACCGGAAAAGGATAGAGAATGTGGTATGGGATATGCTGATGAATGGGTATCTGAATTGTGAAGACATTATCTATCCGGTGATCTCCTTTGAGGAATCGGCGGAAGGATTCTGCAAATATGTGGATCGGTGCCCGGAACAGAGTATTAAACTGGGTATAACTTTTGAGGCTTGATAGAAAGAGGTGGCGTATGATACTGGGAACACAGGATAAAGATTTTTTTCCGTCAGATTTGAAAGAGAAATTTGCCTTTGTCAAGGAGATCGGGTTTGATTGTTTTGAAATTGACGGTAAAGTGCTGTTGGAAAATACGGAAGAAGTGAAAATGGCAATCAGAGAAACCGGGCTGGCAGTGTCTTCCGCATGCGGCGGATATCGGGGCTGGATCGGAGATTTTATTGAGGAGAGACGGCAGAATGGGATAGCGGATCTGAAACAGATCCTCAGGGCGGTCAGTGAAGTGGGAGGCAGCGGTGTGGTAGTGCCTGCCGCGTGGGGCATGTTTACCTACAGGCTGCCACCGATGGTTTCGCCAAGGAGCGCGGAAGGAGACAGGGCGGCGATCCTGGATTCTCTGGCACAGCTTGATCCCGTAGCTAAGGAACACGGCGTCTGGCTGTATCTGGAGCCGCTGAACAGATATCAGGACCATATGCTGAATACGATCTCCGATGCCGTTTCTGTCATAGAGGAAGGAAAATTTGAACGGGTGAAGATCACCGGGGATTTTTATCATATGGCAATTGAAGAAGATGATATTTCCGAATCATTGAAGAAGTATGCCAGGTATTATGGTCATATCCACATTGCCGAGAATCACAGATATCAGCCGGGGACGGGCTCCATTGATTTCGAACGCCATTTCCGGACGCTGCGTGAGATCGGCTATGACGGCGCGGTGATAAATGAAGGCCGGGTGAGAGGAGAGGATCCTCTGGAGGCATATAAGGCTTCCATACCTTATGTGAGACAGTATCTTTGAGTGCCGGTATATTGTTCTGAATTTTCCTATGTGGATTTACGGGGGAATGTACTGGTAAAGAGTGGCGTTGAGAGGGAAAACAGAAAATGAAAAAATTAAAAGTAGCGTTAATCGGTGCGGGGCAGATCGCCAGGGTATCCCATATACCTAATTATAAGGAGATGAAAGAGGTCACGGTGGCGGGAATCTGTGATACAAGACTGGATTCTGCGAAAGCGCTGGCAGAGCAGTTTGCGATTCCGGCATGGTATGATGACCACCGGCGAATGCTGGAGGAAGTGAAGCCGGATATTGTGAGCGTCTGCGTTCCCAATAAATTTCATTGCGAATTGACAGTGGACGCGCTGCGTGCCGGATGCCATGTCTTGTGTGAGAAGCCTCCGGCTCTGAGCGTCCAGGAGGCGGAACTGATGGAGAGAACGGCAGGAGAGCAGGGAAAACTGCTCTCCTACGGCTTTCATCTGCGGCACGGCCAGGCAGTCAGCCTGCTGAAGAATAAGATTGACAGAGGGGAGTTGGGAAGAATCTATGCGGTCAATGCGTCCTGGATGAGAAGGCGCGGAATTCCGGGATGGGGATGCTTCACCAATAGGGAAATACAGGGAGGCGGACCGCTTATTGACTTGGGTGCGCATGTACTGGATCTGGCATTGTACCTTCTTGATTATCCGGAAGTTGACTATGTCTGCGCCGACATGTTCGATCTGATCGGAAGACAGGGCGGAACCGGATTCATGGGCAAATGGGATGCGGCAACATTTTCTGTGGAGGATGCATTGTTCGGTTATATAAGATTCAGGAACGGAACGGTGCTTCGCCTGGATACCACTTTTGCAATAAACATGCGGGACAAGGATGTGCGTAAGGTAAGCATTTTCGGAGATAAGCAGGGAGCGGATCTGTTTCCGCTTGAGATATATTCCGGAGAGGACGGCGAAATATGGAATCAGCAGTTTCCTTTCGAAGAGAGTGAAGATTTGCACAAAAAAGAATTGATTCAGTTTGTAAATGCCTGTCTGGGAAAAGAAGAATTGTTGGTGACAGGAAAACAGGGTTCTTATGTACAGCGTCTGATCGAGAAGTTGTATGAGTCGGCCCGGCAGAGACGTCCGGTGCAGGAGGGTTCCTGAACCTTGCTTGCAGGTCCATCCTCTGACAGGTGAGCGTGCTGGAAGAGCGAGGGAACGGAGATTGTGACGATCAAAGCCTATGTGAGGGGATGAAGGAGAAAAAGGGTGACATCAGGAAAATAAGTGCTACAATAAAGATATCGCGAATTTTTGACGGAGATATCAGAAGGAGAGCATTTAAATGACATTAGAGGAAAAATTACAGCACGTAATGAAACAGGCAGTCGAAGACTGTGAAGTAGCCGGGGTCAGTCTTCTGGCAAAACAGGGCGGAGAGGAACTTTGCTATTGTCAGGCGGGAATGGCGGATATAGAAGAAAACCGTCCCATGAGCAGAGATACCATCTTCCGGCTTTATTCTCAGACGAAACCCATCACGGCGGCCGCAGCCATGATCCTGATGGAAAGAGGGGAACTGGATCTGTGCCAGCCGGTTTCTGATTTCCTGCCTTCTTTTGCAGGGCAGATCTACTGTATGGAAGAGGGAAACATAGGGGCGGCCACAGCGGGCGGACAGAAGAAAGAGAAAGCCGGGGCGGAAACCTCCGATTCTTCACATGGGACGGCAGAATGCAGACCGGTTCTTCAGCCTATGAGGGTGTTCGATCTTCTGCGCATGACGTCAGGGCTTGTCTATCCGGATGACGTGACGGAGTCAGGCAGACAGGCGTCAGCAGTTTTCGAAGAGATGGACAGAAGGCTCTATACAGAGAACGCCATGACAACCAGAGAAGCAGCCGATGCCTTGGGTGGATGTGCGCTGGCATTCGAGCCGGGAACTTCCTGGCGCTATGGGACTTCGGCGGATGTGTTGGGAGCAGTGATTGAGGTGGTTTCCGGCATGAGGTTCGGGCAGTTTCTGGAGAAAGAATTATTCCGGCCGTTAGGGATGAAGGATACCGCATTCTGGGTGCCGCAGGAGAAACAGAACCGGCTGGCGGCAGCTTATGAGACGATTTGCAAAGAGGAGGGGAACTCTCTGCTTCGGTACGACGGGAATAATCTGGCAATCCGTAACAGGATGGACATGCCTCCGGCATTTGAATCAGGCGGCGCCGGACTTGCCTCCACACTGGATGACTATATGCGTTTTGCACGTATGCTGATGCAGGAAGGCACGCTGGACGGCGTTCAGGTCTTGAAGCCGGCTACAGTCCGATATATGTCGGGCGGAGATCTGATGGAAGCACAGCAGAAAGCCTTTGAGAAATGGATCGGCCTGGAAGGATTCAGTTATGGTAACCTGATGCGGGTATGTAAGCATCCTGGCCGCGCAGGTTTCATTGCATGTGAGGGAGAATATGGCTGGGATGGCTGGCTGGGACTTTACTTTGCCAATTATCCGAAGGAGAGGCTGACGATTGTGATGGGAATGCAGAAGAAGGATGCGGGTACATTCAGGCTGACCAGAAAGCTGCGGAATATATTGCTCTCGGAAGTGCTTTATAGTTAACGACATTAGCAATTTCGTTTACTATAATATATCGATGGTATCCGGCCATTGTGAAACGATTCAGAATGACCGGGTACGTGTACGGCGAATGTGTTTGATGTGATAAAATAAGGGCTATAATGGACAATTACTCTTTCTGCATTTGTTCAATGATACAGGTATGCGTTTTTGTCTTCCGGTCATAATGGATTCCTGCCAGAAGAAGATTTCCGCGATAGTCTTTGAACGCATCTGTATAGTGTCTGTCTTTGATCTGTGCAATTGCACCGGATGCGGTTTCATTCCATTTGAGTTCGATAATTACTGCGGGTTTGTCCAGATGCAGATTCCGTGGAATAAAGCAGATGTCAGCAAATTCTTTTCCGCTTGGGAGTTCGCGGATGACCGTATAGTATTCCCTTGCGTAATAGAATGCAAGGTTGATTGTACAGCTGAGTGAATTTTCATCATTATACCGGAGGATAGAAATTTCTTTATGGGCCCGGCCAATGCCTTCTGCTACAGCGGTGCTGTCCATTGCCCATAGGGATTCGAGCAGACTTCTGGACTGTTCAACGGAACGAATCACTTCGTGCCAGTCCATTGTGCTGACTGCGTTTATATACTCCTGGGATACCTCTTTGTTTGGAATCGTAACGGTTTCTTTCAGGCTGTCGTATGTCAGATAGCCAAGGTGTACCAGAAGTGTTAAAACATCGTCTTTTGTTGCAAATGTCATCATGTCATTTTCGAAGGTTCCCGTGTTGACAGGGATTTCTCCTTTTGCGAGCATCTTGATGACGGCGTCTTTCAGCCCGCCCATATTCATTTGGATATAGATTTTGAGAGCTTCGTATGTCTCGGTCTGATTCCAGTATGTTCCGAATTTGTGGCGGAGCATTGCCTCTGTCACAGACTTAGGATTATAAATAGAATAACAGATATTCCCAGCCTGGGTATGTGTGATCAATTCATAACCGTCATACCATGCCTGAGCTTCTTCATAATTCATGTTGTAATCTGTACAAAGCTCCTTAACTTCATTCTCGGTGAAACCAAAATATGGCGCCAGACTGCCCGGATCTGTCATAGAGTATTCTGTAAACATATTCAGGGCAGAGTGTGAACCGTATTTCTTGATGGGCAGAATCCCGGTCATGTAGGCTATGGCTACATAATCCTTGTCTTTTAACCACGCACGTAAAAAATCAAGATACTTCTTCTGGGACGCTTTATCTTGCTGATATTCACGGAAAAGGCAGTCCCATTCATCAATCAGGATCACGAAAGGGTGCTCAGTATGGGCGTAGATATCCTGCATCACAAACGGCAGATGGATGCCCTCCGTATCATCCGGATATCCACGTTTCAGGTCGGCAATGACTCTTGCCTGCAGCACCTTAAGCATTTCATCTACATTGCCTGATGCACTGAGAAACTCCTGCATATTGATTTTAATGACATCATATTGATTCAAGTGTTCCTGATAGGACTTTGCCCGGCTGATTGCCAGGCCGTGGAACAGTCTTGCAGAATCCTCACCGCGGCCATAATATGCAGCCAGCATGTCGGCAGCCATTGATTTGCCGAAACGTCTCGGGCGGCTGACACACAGGAATTTCTGCCGCGTGTTTAAAACCGTATTTGTCTTTTCGATCAGTGCGGTTTTATCGATATATATGGTAGAATTTAAACTTTCACGAAAGCCTTTGCTGCCCGGGTTCAGATAGCTGCCCATATTCTGCCTCCTTAATGTGCGGTAGGTTATCACAGGGTAAATAAATTTATGGTCACTGATAAACGATACTCAACTTTATTATATAGTATTTATGAAATGAATGAAATAGATTTTATGTTACGACAGGCCTGTGTTTTTCTTGCAGATTTTGAAACTTTAGTATGGGCTGATTCGTATTATCTTATAGAAGAAGACAGGAGGAAATTGACAATGAACGTAAACGGAATTGGAACATCAGGTTATCCGGCATGGTACAGGACGGCAGGAGCAGGAAGGAATACGGCAGGAACGGAATTCTCCGGTAAGACTGCCGGGACGAAGCAGGCTGCAGAGGCAGGACAGCCGCTTGTGCTGCATGGCAAGAATGACGCAGACGAGGGGGAGACAGCCGTGGGTTCATCCGTCAATGCCCAGACAGGAGTGAGTATAGCAGTTTATAAGCCGCAGGATTTTGATGAGTCGAATCCGGTCTATCACGTCAAGACATGGGATGCGGACGGAAATATGACGGAGCGGATGGTGAATATCTCGGAAATCGATCCGAGACACTGCGATGAAATAGAGATGTCGGCCTATACGTGGTATCTGAGCAACAGCGGCAAATGTCCGAACGCATTTATGAATTTTGCAGGTGCGAAGGCTTATAAACAGGCGAACCCTTTTGAGAAAACCGACTGGGTGAGCATTATCAAAGACTATATGCAGATGCAGTATGATGCAGGGAATATGAAAGGGTATCTGGATTATAAGAAACTGCTGGGATTTATAACATGCCATTAACCTGCCGCCATACACGAGAACCTCTTCACAAGCCTTGCCGCAATCTCAACCTTGGAGGTGTATACAACCTTTGAATCAATCTGCTCAACCAACAGCCTGGCGGCGGTCTTGCCGATATAAAGGCGGGGAACATCCATCGTGGTAAGGGAAGGCTCGATGATTTTACTTTCGGAGATATTATCAAATCCGATGACGGAGATATCTTCCGGAATCTTGTATCCGCGCAGCATCAGCGCTTTCATGGCGCCAATGGCGATGATATCGTTATCGGCGAAATAGCATCCGGCCAGGGGATCATTCCGGCCGATGATTTCAAGCATATCCGCCATGGCGGCTTCAATGGAAGGAGAAAGTTTATGGACTATGGAACGGGATGGAGACATCCCGTTCTCTTTAATTGCCTTAAAATAGCCTTCCTGCCGTTCGATGAAATTGGGGATCGAATAGCTGGACTGCAGATAGCCGGGCTGTGCTCCTGTATTGGCAATCAGATAGTTTGTTGCAACGTAAGCGCCCTGTGTGTTGTTGATCAGGACACTGGTGCATTCCAGGCCGTCGAAATAAGTATCCAAAAGAATCAGAGGGTAGCCCTGTGCAAGAAACTGCCGGCACACATCCTGCCGGATTTCTGTTCCGACCAGAATGACTCCTTTACAGTCGGAAACCCGCAGATCGGAGAAACATTCTTCAAGCACATCCGTCTTTTCGTAGAACTGCATCATTTTTACCGTAAAATGCTCTTTCTGGCATTCGTTTTTGATTCCGTCATACAATTCGTTGAAAATAGGAGAGTAAGAAAGGATGGCATTGTGAGTCCTGTAGAAAATGATATAAATCGAGCCGGAGTGATTCGGATCGCGTTTTACTTTAGTAAAGTCGTATCCGTATTCTTCGGCGGCCTTGATAATTCTGGCGCGGGTTTCGGTGCTGACGCCTGCTTTATTATTTAGTGCCATGGAAACGGCGGTTGCGGACAGGCCGAGTTTATGGGCTAATTCTTTGGCTGTGACGGACATATCGGATCCTTTCCTGGAAAAGTTCGCGTTTGGTCTTGCGAAAGATTCTATAACAGAGAAGCCGAAAGGCTGAACCAATGTCATTAAGTTAAGTTTATACACAGCGTCTGATATGATAGGATTCTCCTGAGAGCCATTGGAAAACGCCGGTACTTAATGAGGTTTTTCACGAATTTAGTACCGCTGCGTTTGGAACTGAGCGAAAGCGCGTCCTTAGGAGATTCCTATCATGTCAGGCGCGTCCGGCTTAACTTAATGACATTGAAGGCTGAACTGTTACTATGTTCTTCTACAGTTTAGTAGAAAAAGTAAATGTTTGCAATAAATAAAGTAAAAATAAAGTGAAATATACTTTACTATTTATTGTAATAAAGCATGATCTGCCATAAGGTATCTTTAAAGAAAGACAGAAACAGTAACAGTAACAGTTCAACCTGGTCTGTGCATAGACTGCACCGGCCGTGCCGAAGCAGGGAAGCCAGAGGGTGGGCTGTTGCCGGAAGTGCTTTGGGATTTGTACAGAGACGTTGCAGATCTCAGAGAGTGCAAAACCGAAATCCTGTTTCACACGGAACGTCTCAGAATGGAGGATTACTATGGCAAAGATCAGACTTGGGTTTGCTCCTACCAGAAGGAGTATCTTCAGTGCACCGGCAGCAGTGGAGTATGCGAACTACACGAGAGAAAAACTGAAGAAAATGGGTGTTGACTTCGTGGACATCGATGATATTGCAGAGGACGGCCTGCTTCACGATGATAACGACAGAATCAGGATCGAGGAGAAATTCAGGAATGAGAAGGTTGACGGACTGTTCTTTCCCCACGGAAATTTCGGGACGGAATATGAAGTGGCAAGACTGGCCAAGAGTCTGAATATCCCTGTGCTGCTTTGGGGACCCAGGGATGAATGTCCGGATGAGAAGGGGATCCGACTTCGTGACAGTCAGTGCGGTATCTTCGCTACAGGCAAGGTGCTGAGAAGATTCAAGGTTCCTTTTACTTATCTGACAAACTGTAATCTGGAGGATCCTGAATTCGAGGAAGGCATAAACAGATTCCTGGCAGTATGCAATGTGGTAAGGACATTCAGGGGAATCCGTATCCTGCAGATCGGGCCCAGACCCTTTGATTTCTGGTCTACCATGTGCAACGAGGGAGAACTTCTGGAGAAATTCAATATTCAGCTTGCCCCGATCCCGATGCCGGAACTCACGGCGGAGATGAAGAAGGTGAAAGAGGAAGGCACGAAAGCGGCGGAAGTAGTGGCTTATTGCAAAGAGCATTTTCATATTGCCATCAAGGATGAAGAACTTCTGAATGTAGCGGCTCTCAAGGTGGCAATCAGAAATCTTGCTGATCAGTATGGATGCCGTGCAGGTGCAATCCAATGTTGGAACGCTCTTCAGTCAGAAATCGGAATCATGCCCTGCGCGGCCAATGCGCTGCTCAATGAAGAGGGATTTCCGGTAGTGTGTGAGACGGATATTCACGGAGCGGTCACCGCACTCATGGTGGAAGCGGCCGGAATGGACAGAAACAGAAGCTTCTTTGCGGACTGGACGGTACGCCATCCTTTCAATGATAACGGAGAATTGCTGCAGCATTGCGGGCCGTGGCCGATCAGCTGTGCATCCTGCAAACCGACCATCGGCTATCCGCTGGCATTCTCTCACCCGGGAGCAGTGGAGGCGGAGGCAAAACACGGAGACCTGACGCTCGCTCGTTTCGACGGCGACAACGGAGAATATTCACTCTTGCTTGGCAATGCGAAGGGAATCGAAGGGCCTTACACAAAGGGTACCTATCTCTGGATCGAAGTGGAGAACTGGCCGAGACTGGAAGCAAAGATCGTCGAGGGACCGTACATTCATCACTGTGTCGGCATACATCAGGATGTGGTGCCTGTGCTGTATGAGGCATGCAAATATATTGGAGTGAAACCTGATCTCTACGATGATGTGGAGCAGAGAGTGATCGATACCATTCATGGCATAAAGGGATGAAGAATGCTATGACACAGGGAATGCGGAAAAGGCAAAATGTTTCTGCGGGCACAGTGTATGGAGAAGCCGGATGCGGAAACAGAGACAGACATGGAGGTAAAAATGAGCAAACCAGAATTTGATGTAAAAGCATTAACGATAAAATCACTGGAACTTCGGAAGGTTGTGCTGGACATGATCATGAAATCCGGCGGCGGCCATATAGGCGGGGATTTCTCTGTTATGGATGCGCTTGTAACGCTGTACTTTGACCAGATGAATGTAAGTCCGGAGAATATGGACGATCCGGACCGCGATTATTTTATTATGAGTAAGGGGCATTCCGTGGAAAGCTATTATGCGGTACTTGCTGCAAAGGGGTTCTTTGAGACGGAGAAGGTGGTCAATGAATTCTCACAGTTCGGTTCCAAATTTATCGGACATCCGAACAATGAACTGCCGGGGATCGAGATGAATTCGGGCTCTCTGGGGCACGGGCTGCCGGTAAGTGTGGGCATGGCGCTGGCGTGCAGAAAGGAGAACAGACCCAGCCGGATCTATACGATTATGGGCGACGGCGAAGTGGCGGAAGGTTCTGTATGGGAAGGATTTATGGCCGCAGGCCACTATCAATTGTCTAACCTCTGTGCGGTGGTAGACAGAAACCGCCTGCAGATTTCCGGGACAACAGAACAGGTTATGACCCATGAGAATCTTCATGCACAGATTGAGAGTTTCGGATGGAATGTGACCGAAGCGAACGGAAACGATATCGCCGAAATGCGTGAAGCATTCGAACAGGCGAAGACGGTAACGGACAGGCCGACGTGTATCATCGCGAATACGGTTAAGGGTTACGGCGGCGGAGAGATCATGGAGAATAAGGCCGCATGGCACCATCATGTGCCGACACAGGAAGAATACAAAGAGATAGTCAAGGCATTAGAAGCGAAGAAGGAGGGCATACTTCATGAATAAGATTCCGAACAGGCAGGCAATCTGCGAGACACTTATGGCTCATGCCAAAGAAGACAAACATATTTATGCATTATGCTCCGATTCCAGAGGATCGGCATCCATGACGCCTTTCTTCAATGCGTTTCCGGAACAGTCCGTTGAGGTCGGCATTGCGGAGCAGAACCTGGTGAGTATTGCTGCGGGTATGGCACACTGCGGTGAGAAACCGTATTGCTTCTCACCGGCGTGTTTCATTTCCACAAGAAGCTATGAACAGGCGAAAGTCGATGTGGCATATTCCAATACGAATGTGAAACTGATCGGCATCAGCGGCGGTATCAGCTATGGAGAACTGGGTATGAGCCACCATTCGGCACAGGATATTGCGGCGATGTCTGCCATCCCGAATATGAGAGTTTATCTTCCCAGTGACAGATTCCAGACCGCGAAACTGATCGAGAGCCTGCTGCAGGATGAGAAACCCGCTTATGTGAGGGTTGGACGTAATCCGGTAGAAGATATTTACAGTGAGGGAGATTGCCCGTTTGAGATGGATAAGGCTACGGTGCACGGGAACCTGGAGGCGGAGAATGATGTTGCAATCATTGCCTGCGGCGAGATGGTAAGACCCGCGCTGGAAGCGGCCAGGATTCTGGGTGAAAAGGGAATCAGGGCTGTTGTGGCAGATATGTACTGTGTGAAACCGCTGGATAAGGATACGGTGGTGAAAATGGCAAAGAGCGCGAAGCTGGTGATTACGGTGGAGGAGCATGCGCCTTACGGCGGAATGGGAAGTTCCGTTGCGGTAGAAGTGGCTGCAAACTGCCCGAAGAAGGTGATCACGATGGCGCTGCCGGACGATCATGTGATTACGGGGAAATCGGGCGCTGTGTTCGATTATTATGGATTGAACGGAGAAGGGATTGCGAAGAAGGCGGTAGAGAATTTGGCATAAGGTATTTTGGCGGGTCGCACCGTACTTTTCTTTGTGTCGGAGAGGTGCAGGTATGGGGAAAGAATATATAATCAGTATTGATCAGAGCACGCAGGGAACCAAGGCGCTGCTTTTTAACAAAGCAGGAGAACTGTGTATCCGTACGGATCTGTCCCACAGGCAGATCATCAATGAACAGGGATGGGTCTCTCATGACGGAGAGGAAATTTACCGGAATATGGTTCAGGTAATCAGGAATGTCCTTGAGCAGGCGGGTGTCAGTCCGGAGGACGTGGCGGGTATCGGGATCAGCAATCAGAGAGAAACGGCCATTATGTGGGACAGAGAGACGGGCAGGCCTGTTGACTATGCCATTGTATGGCAGTGTGCGAGAGCGGCAAAGCTTTGTGAACGGAAAGAGATAAAGGATATGACAGAAACGGTCAGACTCAGAACCGGATTGAAGCTGTCGCCCTATTTTACAGCGGCGAAGATATGCTGGCTGTTGGAGAATGCGGAGGGCGCGGCAGAGAAGTCGAAGCTGCACAAGATCTGCCATGGAACTATGGACTCTTATCTGGTTTACAGACTGACGAAGGGTAAAGTGTATGCGACGGACTACTCCAATGCTTCCAGAACGCAGCTTTTCAATATTTTCGATCTAAGCTGGGATCGGGAGATATGCGCAGCTTTCGGGATTGACGTGGAGAACCTTCCGGAGGTGAAAGATTCCAACGCGTGCTTCGGCTATACGGACTGTGAGGGACTTTTCAGGGAGCCGGTTCCGATCCACGGGGTCATGGGAGATTCCCATGCGGCGCTTTTCGGGCAGAACTGCAGGTCGGACGGTATGACGAAAGTGACCTACGGGACAGGTTCCTCCATCATGATGAATATCGGCTATACGCCTATTATAAGCCAGAACGGGCTTGTGACATCACTGGCATGGGGATTGGACGGCAGACCGGAATATGTTCTGGAAGGAAACCTGAACTATACCGGTGCGGTTATCTCCTGGCTGAAAGATGATGTGAAACTGATAGAAAGTGCATCCGAGACAGAAGCGCTGGCCAATGAGGCGAACAAGGAAGACGGCCTGTATCTGATTCCTGCTTTCACCGGATTGGGCGCTCCTTATTGGGACAGCAATGCCAGAGCGGCTATCGTCGGAATGGACAGGACAACAGGGAAGGCGGAGCTTGTAAGAGCGGGACTGGAAAGTATCGCTTATCAGATCACGGATATTGTCAAAGCCATGGAGCGGGATTCCCAGAAAAAGATTGAAGTGCTGAGAGTAGATGGCGGTCCGACCAGGAACGGATATCTTATGCAGTTCCAGAGTGATATTGCCGGAAGTGATGTGGCTATTTCGAGAATAGAGGAATTGTCCGGAACGGGCGCGGCTTTTATGGCCGGAATGGCGTTGGGCTTGTGGGGAGAAGAAATATTTGATACCATCAAATGGGATCAGGTTTCGCCGAAGATGGACGAAGGTGTCAGCGCAGGAAAATATGAAGGGTATCAAAATGCAGTGAGGCTGATAAGAACCGGATCATGACGTATCGTCTGACAGGAAGAAGTCCTGTAAGGATAAGGTAACAGTTCAGCCCAGGACTTTGCATTTACTGCAAAGTCCGTAACAGAGAAGCCGAAAGGCTGAACTGTTACAGGATAAGCAGGATTTCAAAAACAGGAGGTTGGAAGAATGCAGAAAATTGAAAAATGGGGGCTTTTTGAAGTTACGGGCAACGGGAAAAGTGACGGCAACCCGTTTCGGGATTATGCAATGACCGTCACTTTTAAGAGTGATAAGGAAGAGGTGGCAGTTAACGGATTCTATGACGGAGACGGCGTATATAAAGCAAGATTTATGCCGTCTTATGAGGGAGTTTATACCTATACGATTCAGGGGAATTTCACTGACCGCATTGAAAACGCGGAAGGTTCCTTCGAGGTGACTGCTCCGTCAGCAGATAACCACGGGCCGGTAGTCGTAGTGGATAAGGTGCATCTGGGCTATGCAGACCATACGCCGTATTATTCTATCGGGACAACCTGCTATGCGTGGGTGAACCAGCCCATGGAGCGGCAGGAGCAGACACTGGAGACCTTGAAGAACAGTCCGTTCAACAAGATCAGATTCTGTTTCTTCCCGAAGTTCTACGAGTTCAACAGGAAGGAGCCGATCACCTATCCTTTTGAGAGAGGAAACGGAGAGGGACTGGATAAGGAACTGGTAGAGAAGGAACCTTCATTCAGGATGCGGTTTCCGGGTATGCAGGAGACAGAGCAGGATTATGGTTTCGACTATACAAGACCGAATGTGGAACACTTTAAGAGATTTGATATGCGGATCGCACAGCTTATGGAGATGGGCATTGAGGCGGATATGATCCTCATGCATCCTTATGATAAGTGGGGATTGAATGAGATGGGTAAGGATGCCTGCGACTGGTACCTGAAATACGTGGTTGCAAGATACGGCGCATTCAGGAATGTCTGGTGGTCGCTGTCCAATGAGTTTGATTTTATCAGGATCAAGACTTTGGAGGATTGGGAGCGTTACGGGCAGATCGTATCAACGAATGATCCGTTCCACAGACTGCTCTCTGTCCATAACGGCGGGCCGAACTACGACTTTTCGAAGGACTGGGTGACACACTGTTCCCTGCAGCGGGTTGACTTCTACAGGACAACCGAAGATACCGATGCCTTTGTGGAGAAATACGGGAAGCCGGTGGTCTGGGATGAAATCTGCTATGAAGGCAATATCGGTCTGGGCTGGGGGAATATTACGGCAGAAGAGCTGGTCAGAAGATTCTGGGAAGCCTTTATGAGAGGCGGACATTGCGGACACGGTGAGACATACATGGATCCGGAAGATATTCTCTGGTGGTCCCATGGCGGTATCCTGAAGGGGGAGAGCCCGGCAAGGCTGCAATTCCTGCTGGATATTCTGAAGGATGTTCCGGGCGGATATCTGACTAAAGGCGAAGGACTGTTTGACGAGGTTGTAGGGTATGCCGGAGGCCATACGGGTGAAGGAATGGGTACCTGTTATGACTATGCGATTCACTATCTGGGCATCTGCAGACCTACATACCGTCCGGTTATGCTGCCGGAGGATGCGGACTATGAGGTGGATGTGATCGATACGTGGAACATGACGGTCGAGTCTCGCGGGGTGATGAGAGGATACCACCAGATTGAACTGCCGGGCAGACAGTATATGGCGGTGCGGGTTCGTAAGGTAAGATAGGCTGAAAAGTGCAGTTTGCATAATATCTGCCAACATGAGGAAACAGAAAATAAATTTTGACCAGGACTAAATCCCGCAAGGTAGGGCTTGAGGGATTTAGTCTTTTTATATGGAAATAAATCAGGAATCTAATTTTCAAAAGAGAGGTTTTGGGCCAAATTGACTGTTCTATGTAATTTGCAGAGGATAAGAAAATATTGTATAGTATATCTATAGCAGGGCTTCTTAGTATATCCGGTGTAATTCCACCAGGAGGGAGAACGTCACTTATGGGCAAATACTTAAATGTCGGCAATGCCGGATTTGCATCTGTATTGAGAGGAATATATATTGATAAGACAGAGATGATTTCCTATATCAACAAGACTTTGGGGACAAAAGATAAACTTACCTGTGTCAGCAGGCCCAGACGCTTTGGAAAATCGTTTGCGGCCCAGGTGCTTTGTGCATATTATGACAGGAGCTGTTTTTCCCTGATTATGGAATTTGTATCGCTTCCAAAGGATGTAGTAGATTGTCTGATCGGAGATCTGATTACGGAGGGGTTTAAGTATATTCTATATAATACTTATAACGGGGATCTGGAGTTGGTGAAGCGGTCTGTCAGGAATGGACGGAGAATTTAATGGGATTACTAAAGAAAAGCGGAGACAAAGAGTTGTATAAGACGGTGTCAAAACGGTGTAAGGAAATGAATAAGAGACAGTGACGGTATGAGAGGAGAATCTATGGACACAGACAATAATCGACAGGAAATGCAGGAAATCTGGAAAAAATTTAACAAACAGGGCGGTACAGGCAGCGTTAAAACCGCTCCCGAACTGACTCCGGAGGAGGAGAAGAAACGGAACCGGAAGCAAATTGGGCTTTATCTTCTGATCACCTTTGCGCTGACTTATGGGACGGAGATTTTTGGTATTATGCCCATGGCAGGCAATATGGATGCGGAGCAGGCCTACAGAGTCCAGGGTATGATTTCCAGTGTGATGTTTCTCCCGGCGGCAGGCGCTTTGCTCACCCTCCTGCTTACTAAGGAAAGACTTACGGCAAGAAGCCTGATGCTTACGGTAAACCTGAAAAAAGATCTGAAATACTACGGCCTGGCGTGGTTTGGTTTTGTCCTGCTGATTCTTTTTGGAGCGGCATTGTACTTCGTGATTTTCCGCGATCAGTTTGACGCCGGTCTGGGATATATGAAAGCGCTCACGGATGCCCAGGGAGTGGAAACTACTGAGGCACAGCTTAGCCAGGCGGTAGTGATGCAGCTTGTGATGGGAGCGGTTCTTGCACCTTTTGCAAACCTGCTCAATTGCTTTGGGGAGGAGTGGGGCTGGCGGGGCTTTCTGCTTCCGCGTATGCTAAAGCAGTTCAAGGTAGTTCCGGCTCTTCTTTTATGCGGTTTGATCTGGGGGCTGTGGCATGCCCCGCTGACCATTTTGGGGCATAATTATGGTGTTGGCTATGCGGGTTATCCTGTTACCGGAATTCTGGCCATGTGCCTGTTCTGTACGGCCATCGGCATTATCCTGTCCTATGTCACCATTAAGACTAAGAGCTGCATCCCGGCCATCATGGGACATGGAACATTAAATGGTTTTGCTTCCGCAGGCATTTTGTTTACTTCCGTAGACCACCCTTACAATGTCTTCCTGGGACCGACTCCGACAGGGCTTATTGGCGGAGCGGGGTTCCTTGTGTTGGCGGGCGTACTTCTGTATCTTCTGTATAAGGAAGAAAAGGAGCCACAGCCCGGATAGATCTGTACGCCTGTCGCACTACGCTAACTTCATCAAGGAGTAAAAATAAAAGCGGCATTTTTATATCGTTATCTATAAAATGCCTGGATATATAACAAGGAAGGTGCTCGAATTGCTGCGAAAAGCAGGGAAGGATCAGGAGAGGCGGTGAAGGAATGGGAATTTATTTAAACCCCGGCAACAGCGGATTTACCGGGATCAGAAACGATATCTACGTAGATAAGAGCGGCCTGATCAGCCTGGTCAACGAGACGATCGAGACGCCGAGACGCCTGACCTGCGTCAGCAGACCGCGCCGTTTCGGCAAATCCTTTGCGGCGCAGATGCTGTGCGCCTATTATGATAAAACCTGTGATTCGGCATCACTGTTCGATGATCTGGAGATCGCCGGAAACAATGAACTGAACGGAAGCTACCGGAAATATCTGAACCAATATGATGTGATCTATGTGGATATGACTTATGTAAAACCGTTTTGCGATGGTTTTCGGAATGTGGCGGCTTATGTCAGCGGGAAGATCATGGAAGAACTGGCCGAGGCGTATCCGTCGCTGGAAGTCGGCAATGAACTGCCTGCGACTATGATTCGGGCTGTCGAACTGACGGGGAATAAATTTATCATGATCATTGACGAGTGGGATGCGCCTATCCGGGAAGAACCGAAGCTGCAGAGACAATATCTGGAGTTTCTGCGGACGCTGTTTAAGAGCAGCAGCACTACGAACAGAATTTTTGCGGCTGTGTATATGACAGGAATTCTGCCGATCAAGAAGGACGGGAGTCAGTCTGCGATCTCGGATTTTCAGGAATTCACGGCGGTTACACCGGGGAAGTTTGCAGAGTACGTGGGATTTACAGAAGATGAGATACAGAAACTCTGCGCAGAGCAACATTGTGATTTCATGCTGATGAAGCGATGGTATGATGGATATACTTTTGGCGATGTGAAAGCCGTATATAATCCGAATTCGGTTATGAAGGCTGTTCACAATAACCACTTTCATTCCTACTGGACACAGACCTCGACCGCGGAGAGCCTGATGGGATATATCGGGCTGGACTTTGACGGAATGTCGGGAACTGTGGCAGAGTTGACCGGCGGTGTAGCGGTCAGCGTAGATACGGATGGATTTACCAATGATTTCGTGACATTCAGGAACCGCGATGACGTACTGACGCTGCTGATCCATCTGGGGTATCTGACCTATGACGGGTCAACGGGGTACGCCCGGATTCCCAATGAGGAGATCAGAATGGAATTTGCCAGAGTTATCCGTTATGTGAAGCGGGATGATACGATCCGGCGGATCCGGGAGAGCGACCAGCTTATTGTGGATACGGTTGAAGAAAATGCGGAGGCAGTGGCAGCCCAGATCGAGAAGATCCATGCAGAGGAAGCGCCCCTGCATTATAACAATGAACAGGCGCTGCGCAGTGTGATCAAGCGGGCATATTTCAGCTATGGAGATGAGTATGTGCTTTTCGAGGAGCTGCCGGCCGGGACCGGTTATGCCGATCTTGTATATTTTCCCAAAAAGGCTTCTGCACTGCCGGCGCTGGTGATCGAACTAAAGTGGAACCAGTCGGCCGAGAGCGCGATCGAACAGATCAGAAAACGGAATTATCCGGATGCGATCAGAGAGTATGGTGGTGAAATCCTGCTTGTAGCGGTCAGTTATGATAGGAGAGCGGCCGCAGGGCAGAGGAAGCACAGTTGTATCATAGAGAAGGTATCTTTTGATGGATAAAGGGAGAACAAAGTTTGCGTAAAGCCGACGCGGCAGAATGGGAGTTATATGAAAGTCGTATTACAGAACTTGACGAAAAAATTTCCCGGCAGGGGGAGGAAGAATCCTGTGGAGGTGACCGCGGTCAATGACTTCACCTTCGAGATTCCGGACGGAGAGCTGGTCGGGCTTCTGGGGCCTTCCGGCTGTGGGAAGAGTACCGCCCTCAATCTGATCAGCGGACTCTTAAAGCCTACCGGAGGGCGGATCTTCTTCGGGGAGGATGATATCACAGACCTGCCTCCGGAGAGCAGGGGAGTGGGGCTGGTCTTTCAGAACTATGCACTTTATCCCCATCTTACGGTGAAGCAGAATATTCTGTTCCCGCTTCAGAATCTGAAAGGAAAAGACAAGCTGTCGAAGGCGGTCATGTTGGAGAAAGCAACCGAGGCGGCGAAGCTTGTGCAGATAGACGGCCTGATGGACCGCAGGCCCGGGGAACTTTCGGGCGGTCAGCAGCAGAGGGTGGCAATCGCACGTGCATTGGTGAAAATGCCCGGTGTACTGTTGCTTGACGAGCCTTTATCGAATCTGGATGCCCGTCTGCGGCTTCAGACGAGGGAGGAGATCAGAAGGATCCAGAGAGAGACGGGGATAACCACTATTTTCGTGACTCACGATCAGGAAGAGGCGATGAGCATTTCCGACAGGATTGTGGTGATGAAGGAGGGTGTCGCACAGCAGATCGGGAAGCCACAGGAAGTCTATGATGATCCGGTCAATCTGTTTGTGGGCAGGTTCCTTGGTACGCCTCCGATCAATGTATTTGCGGGGCGGTGCAGAGACGGCAGGCTGTATCTGGGAGAGGATGCGGTGCTTCGTGTGCCGGGCATTGCCGACCAGGATGTCTGTGTGGGCGTACGGCCGGAAGGCTTCGTGCTGCAGGAAGAGGGAACTCTGCGCTGTGAGTTTGGCAGTGTGGAGGTGATGGGACGTGATATCAGTGTGGTTTCCGGACACAGCGCATCCCTGAATCCGACGGTCCGCTCTATTATTGCCGCGGAGAACCGGGTGGACAGGGAAAGTGCGGTGGTCAGATTTTCCTTGAAGCCTCAGAAGGTGCTTCTTTTCAATAAGGAGACAGAGGAGCGGATTTATGGTGAAATGCTGGCACTGTGAAAAGAACACCTGTGGCAACAGCTCTGCGCACTTGATGCGCTGAGCGTACACGCGCCATGCAGCCCATGCAGCTTGCCTGCATGTGTGTATTGTGTGTATATGCGCAGGTATGCACTAATACTTGTGCCCGCTTTTCACAGAATGTTTGTGTCAGGAATGACATGGGCACAAGTGTGATTTGGAAAGGAGTGCAGAGATGATAAAGAAGAAATGGAGAGACAGCGGACTTAAGGGCTGGCTGTATCTTTTACCGGCGATTCTTTTTCTGGGAGTATTTATGGTATATCCTCTGATTGACGTTTTCGTCTATTCCTTCGAGGAGGGATACAATTCTGCGTCCCAGACGCATTTTGGAATCGGTCTGTACAATTATTCTTATGTACTGCATGATCCTTATTTCCTGCAGGCAGTCAGGAATACCTTTCTGCTGGTCATCATTACGGTGCCGCTTTCTACCGGGATTGCCCTGCTGATCTCTGTAGGCCTGAATTCTGTCAGGCCGCTCAGAAATTTGTTTCAGACAGTCTATTTCCTGCCTTACGTGACGAATACGCTGGCAGTGGGGCTGGTATTTATGATCCTGTTTAAGAAGACTGCGTACTCGGACGGACTGATCAATCTGTTGATTACATGGTTCGGAGGAGATTCCGTTGACTTTATCGACGGGCCGTATTGGGCGAAAATGTTTGTCCTGTGTTTGTATACGATATGGGTAGTGATGCCCTTTAAGATCCTGATCCTGACCAGCGCACTGGCGTCGGTGAACAGGCAGCTCTATCAGGCGGCCAGAGTGGACGGTACTTCGGCGTTTCGGATCTTTATGAGAATTACGCTGCCTATGATCTCCCCGATGATCTTCTATCTGATTATCACAGGATTTATCGGTGCATTTAAGGCTTACAGCGACGTGGTCGCTCTTTTCGGGACGGACTTGAATGCCGCGGAAATGAATACGATTGTTGGATATGTCTATGATATGCTCTACGGGGACAGCGGCGGTTATCCTTCCTACGCCTCCGCGGCGGCTGTCATATTGTTTGCGATTGTGCTGACGGTCACGTGCATCAATCTGATGGTGAGCAAGAGGAAGGTTCGCTTTTAGCGTACAGTATTAATTCCTGAAAACAGGCATAGGTACTTCGGGGATGAAGGAGTGTGTGCACCGGCTATGACGGAAAGGAGAATCCTGATATGAATAACAGCAGGGATTATATTAAAATAGAAAGGACTGCCAAGGCTCGCAGAACTACCGCCGGTGTGGTCACGTATTTCTTTCTGGCCGTCTGGGCGGTGATCGTGTTGTTTCCCTTTTACTGGATGCTCTTAACCTCCGTAAAGAGTTACAGCGCTTATAATGCGGAGAATATACCACAGTTTTTTACCCTGTCGCCTACTTTGCAGAATTATGCGGACGCGTTTACAGAGGTGCCGCTTGGCCGGTATCTGTTCAATACCACGATTTTCACCGTGGTGACTACGGCAGTTATGCTTGCAGTGATTACGCTGGCGGCCTTTGCTTTTGCGAGACTTGATTTCCGGGGAAAAAACGTGATGTTTGTTCTTTTCCTTTCGCTGATGATGATTCCAAGTGAACTGGTGATTATAACGAATTTCGTCACGATTACGAATCTGGAAATGCGCAATACGTTCCCGGGCCTGATTCTGCCCTCGGTTACCTCTGTCTTCTATATATACCTGTTGAAGGAGAATTTTGAGCAGATACCGGACAGTCTTTATTATGCAGCGAAAGTGGACGGTACCTCTGATTTGAAATATCTTTTTAAGGTGATGATTCCGATCTCGAAGCCGACCCTGATCACGGTCACGATCCTGAAAGTGATCGAATGCTGGAATTCCTATGTCTGGCCCAGACTGATTACGGATGACGAAAATTATTATCTCGTTTCCAACGGTATTCAGGAGATTCGGGAAAACGGATTCGGCCGTGAGAATATTCCGGCTATGATGGCGGCGGTAGTGGTTATTTCCGTTCCGCTGATTGTGCTGTTTTTGATTTTCCGAAACAAGATCATGGCCGGTGTGTCAAGAGGAGGGACGAAAGGATGAGAATGAGGGGTCTGTGTGCGTCGGTTCTTATCATGGGATGCACGGCTGCGCTTACCGGCTGTCATGGCAGCGAGGGGATGCAGAGCTTTGCCGTGCCGGAAGAATTCGATCTTTCCAGAGAGTATGAAGTTACCTTCTGGGCAAAAAATGATACCAACAAGAATCAGACGGCTATTTATGAGAAAGCAATCGCCGACTTCGAAAACCTTTATCCGAATATTACCGTGAATCTGCGCCTGTATACGGATTATGGCAAGATCTATAATGACGTGATCACCAATATTGCCACGAATACCACACCCAACGTGTGTATCACATACCCGGACCATATTGCGACTTATCTGACAGGAGGTAATCTTGTGGTGCCACTGGACGAGTTGTTTGTGGATGAGCGGTACGGCTTGGGCGGAAGCGAGGTCAGATTCGACGCGCCGCGGGCGGAGGAAATCATCCCCGCGTTTCTGGAGGAGTGTTCTTTTGGCGGACATTATTATGCGATGCCTTATATGCGTTCCACGGAAGCCTGCTATGTCAACAAAACTTATGTGGAGGCAATGGGGTATACGCTGCCGGAAACGCTGACCTGGGATTTCGTGTGGGAGGTGTCGGAGGCGGCCATGGCTATGGACGGGGAGGAGAATTATCTGGTAAACGGCCAGAATGTCATGATTCCTTTCATCTATAAATCGACCGACAATATGATGATTCAGATGCTTAAGCAGAAGGAGGCAGGATATTCCACCGGGGCCGGAGAGATACAGATCTTCAATGATACGACGGAAGAGATGCTCTATACCATAGCGGAACACGCCCAAAACGGCGCATTTTCCACCTTCAAAATTTCGAGCTATCCGGCGAACTTTTTTAATGCCGGACAGTGCATCTTCGCGGTCGATTCCACGGCAGGCGCTACCTGGATGGGGACTGACGCGCCGCTTTCCGATATCAGTGAGGACAAGATCGTGGAGTTCGAGACGGTGGTCATGCCGATTCCGCAGTTCAATCCGGAACATCCCAGGATGATTTCCCAGGGGCCGTCCGTCTGTGTTTTCAACAAGGAGGATTCCCAGGAGGTTCTGGCGTCCTGGTTGTTCGCCCAGTATCTGCTTACCAATGAGGTTCAGATTGCCTATTCGGAGACGGAAGGTTATGTGCCGGTGACTTCCAAGGCACAGGAGTCGGAGGAATATAAGGCGTATCTTGCTGCCTGCGGCCAGGATGAGGCACACTATGAGGTGAAAATCCGGGCGGCCGGTCTGTTGCTTGAACATATGGAAGATACCTTCGTGACACCGGTATTTAACGGTTCTGCATCTTTGCGGGATGCGGCGGGACAGATGATTGAAAATACGGTGAAGTCGGTACGGAGGAAACAGACGGTTGACGATGCATATATGGAGAAACTATACACAGATGTGGCCTCGCTGTATCGCCTGGATCAGATCGAGAGGCAGAATGGAATGTCTTCCGGGAAGGCTGACCTGGGTGAACTGCCGCAGACGGCGGTGAGCCTGCTTGCCGGTCTTGCGGGGGCGTGGATGCTGATTCTGCTCTATGCTGCGGCTGGGTTCTGGAGGAAAAGAAAATGTGAAATCCGGACAGGATCAGATCTTTAAAAGCCTGAACTGTTATCCAGACACATGTCACTTACAGCGAACTTATTGACATATCAGGAATAGCGTGTATAATTTATGTCGGAATTAACATGGCAGATATTTCTGCACAACACCTTACCTTACGACAGGTGGAAAGAGGAGGAAAATTATGAAAAGATTAACAGCATTACTTATGGCATTTACGCTTGTATTTGCATGTGCGGGCTGTGGTTCCGACGTGGGAAGCGCAGCAGATGAGACAGCACCGGCGGAGTCAGGTGCGGAAGACGCGGCACCGGCAGAGTCCGAAACAGAGGATGAAGTACAGGAAGAGTCCGGAGCAGAAGATGCCGCAGCAGAGACTGATACGGATGCCGGGGCAGCAGAGACGGAGGCAGAACCCGAGGAGACTGCATCAGGCAGCACAGAAGAGAAAGCCGAAGGTGTTATGACTTATGAAGAGTATGCGGCAGCAGAACTTGACACGGAAGTAGTGGTTGAGACATATGTACAGGCGAAGCAGTCCTGGTGGGAGGACAAGGCGACTCTCTACACACAGGATCAGGATGGCGCCTACTTCATCTACGATATGGCATGCTCCGAGGAAGACTATGAGAAACTGACACCCGGAACGAAGATCAAAGTGACAGGCTATAAGGCAGAGTGGTCCGGTGAGGTTGAAATTATTGATGCGACATTTGAGATTGAAGAGGGTAATTATGTAGCGGAGCCCATGGATATTACATCCCATCTCGGACAGGATGATCTGGTGGATTACCAGAACAGGTATGTATCCTTCAAGGGCATGACCGTTGAGGCGGCAGGACAGGATGATGATGGAAATGACGTAGCGTTCCTGTATAAATGGGACGGCTCCGGCCAGGAGGGAGATGACCTTTACTTCAACGTATCCCTTGACGGAACGACCTATACATTTACCGTTGAGTCTTATCTGTGCGACAGTTCAACGGACGTTTACAAGGCAGTGAAGGAACTGAATATCGGCGATACGGTTGATATGGAAGGCTTCCTTTACTGGTATGAGGGTGCGAATCCGCATATCACTTCTGTGAAGGCGGCGAACTGATTTAACAGATCAGTTTAGGAAGAATTTCTGAGAATATTTGTACAAAGGCTTTCGGTACAGACTACCAGGCATATGAGCAGAGAGCGTAGTAATGAAAGAAGATGTCATATCCGGTCTTTAGACTGTATATGGCATCTTTCTTAATTTCTGTATTTTATTACACAGGAAGCTGCTTTATCTGTTTGGGCCGTTTTCCTGTCAAGATCTGGGTTTCCTGAGGGGACATTCAGATACACTGATCTTGTCCTTCAGGACGCTAAGCCCGCAGTCATCCAGATAGTCCTGTAAGATGGGAAGGGATTGGGAGGAAGTGGGGCCTATGATAATCTCTCCTACCAGATCAGACAGAGACAACCCCAGTTCGCCGCACATCTTACGCAGATCCAACGGATAATATTTCTTGATCCGTTCCGCGGATACGTGGTATTTCGGTTCCATGGTAAAACATTTGGAGATAAAGGGTGATACGACCAGACGGACTTCTTTCTCACTGGCAAAAGAAGGATGTTTGAAGGCGGCGGATTGCAGCCAGGCTTCATTCATCAGATTCTGCAGGGAAGGGACACATTCCGAAAAAGACTCCGCATTACGGATCAATTCATAGAAGTCATCCACGAGACGGTGTTCCCGCATGTCAGTCTGATAGTATACTTTCTGGAGCGATATGACGCCGCCCACCATTTTCTGTATCATATTTTTCCGGAAGGCGATGCAGACACCCTGGCCGAGGTAGCCGTACCGCTCCCATTGTGCCGCATCATCCCGATATTTGGAGAAACATGCCGCATAGGCAGAGTAGTGGAATTCCTCTTCCAGCTCCTTCTGGAAAAAGGCTTCCACGGACCGGCTCTTATCGTTCTTTCCGTTCTGATTAAGTCTCTCGGTCACTGCCTTGCAGATTCCGTTCATGAATAGCCGCATTTCGGAAGCATCGTTCATATTCAGAATATTGTTAAGCCGCAGTTCGGCACAGCGGATGATCCCGTCGAATGCGGCAAAGGTAGTGTAGTGGTAAAGCATGGGTTACCTCCATGGAAGCTTGTCTGTTGATGCTCTTTTCTATATTTTAATATGAAATGCATTGGTTGGCAATTGCTGACAGACTATAAGATTGAACTGTTACGGGTAATTTATTATGATTTTCCTTATTGTTTATGCCGCCGGACCGGCGGCGGAACGGAGACCGATATGGAACAAAAACTGATGATTATTGAAGACGAACCCCTGATCCGCAACGAACTGCGTACACTTCTGGCCAGCAACGGCTATGAAGTGTCTGCTCCGGAAGATCTTACCGGAATTGTGGAACAGGTGAAGGCAGAAGAACCGCATTTGATCCTGCTTGACATCAAACTGCCTCATGACAGTGGTTTTTCTGTCTGTGCGCAGATCCGCGTCTTCTCCAATGCGCCGATTATCTTCGTGACAAGCTGCAGTACGGACATGGACGAGTTAAACAGCATTATGCTGGGCGGAGACGCTTTTATCACCAAGCCTTATAATACGGCCATTCTGCTTGCCAGGATCGCATCTTTACTCAAACGGGCATATCCGGCACATGGCAGCGAGCAGCTTAAGTACGGCGGTGCGGTGCTGCACCTGGATTCGGGCATGATAGCGTATGGGGAGCAAAAGGCGGAACTTACTAAGAATGAACTTAAGATTCTGTATTATCTTTTTAAAAACGCAGGAAAAATCTGCAGCCGTGGCGACATTGTTGAATTTCTATGGGACAATCAGCTCTATGTGGATGACAATGCCCTGAGCGTCAATATCAACCGCATTCGGGAGAAACTGGCCGGCATCGGGCTGGAGAACTTCATCAAGACCAGACACAGGCAGGGATATACATTATGAACGGAAAATTGTACTGGAAAAATAAGCTGCCCTTTATACTCACGAACTTATTCTGCATGATTCTGATGACGCTGTTTCTGTTGGCTTGCGGCAATGCGGTAGCTGTCGTGGAGATGATTCTGATTGTGTGGGTGCTGATTCTGATGGCGGGAATGGGCATAGCTTACCGGAACCGGAAGAAGGAGCTGCAGAAGCTTCTGACAATGGCCGAAGGGCTGCAGGAGCGTTATCTGATCCAGGAGGTGATGAGACTTCCCGAGCGGGCGGACGATCAGGTCTATTATCAGCTGATGAAGATGGCGGGGAAGTCCATGCTGGAGCAGATCGGAGAAGTCCGGCGGGAACGGCTGGAATATAAAGAGTACATTGAACAGTGGATCCATGAGATTAAAACGCCGATTGCGGCTATGAAACTGCTGTGTGAAAATCATCGTATGGATTTTACCAGAGAGCTGCTGCTGGAACTGGAAAAGACAAACCGTTTTACGGAACAGGCTCTCTACTATGCCAGAAGTGAGCATACAGAAAAGGATTATGCCGTCAGGGAAATAAACCTGATCGACGTAGTGCATCAGGTGATTGCCGATAACAAATATCTGCTGCTTCATAACAAGGTGAGCCTGGAAGTAGCGGAGCGGATGGAGACGGTCTATTCTGATGAGAAGTGGCTCAGGTTTATTTTAAACCAGCTGGTTGCCAATGCGGTGCAATACCGTACAGAACAGCCTGTGTTGCGATTCTTTGCATATCAGCGGCAGGATCAGGTGATTCTGTCCGTGGAGGATAACGGCATCGGAATTCCGGCCTGTGACCTGCCCCGGATCTTCGAAAAGGGTTTCACGGGACAGAACGGTCGTATTATGCAGCAGGCCACAGGAATCGGCCTGTATCTGTGCAGGCGGCTCTGTGATAAACTGGGTGTCGGAATCATGGCGGAGTCATCCGGGGAGGGGACTGTGATCCGTCTTTCTTTCCATATTAATTGTCTGATCTGTGAGGTACAGGAGTGATATGGGGGCAAAGCCCTGGACTGAACTGTATTTTTTTCTTGTCGCAGGTAATCAGCATAGTGGTGGTGCAGTCTTTTGGAGAGATTTACCGTCTGCATTTTACGGTCTTTCCGGATACCCTGTTGGGAACAGTCCTGTTTTTCGGATTGTTGTTCCTTTGGATGGGCATGAAAAATGTATTACTCATACGCAGACGGAAAGTGATCGAGATGCTGCAGAGCAGTCACAACGGTACAGATGTGATACCTCTTCCTAAGCAGCTTGGCAGATGGGCAGCAGCCTGTGCGGCGATTTCCACAGTTGTGCTCGGGATGATGGTTTCTTTGCTGGACTGTATTTCAATATATCCGCATGTATTCTTTCGGATTTTGATGATTTCCTTTCTTGCTGCAGGGTTTCTGGCAGCCACGGTCTGTTTCTGGTTTGCAGGGAAAAGACGGAAGGAGGGCAGCCGCCCGTTGTTTGTCATGACAATTTGCGGTATGACGGAAGGGCTCCTGCTGCTATCCTCCTATCGTGTTTTCGAAACGCTTGCAGGGCAGGGGATGGCACCGGAGATTTATGTGATGGCGCCGCCTGTCTGTGCTTTTCTCCTGTTGGTTTTTTCGATGATTGCCTTATTCGGGAACCTGACCTGGTTTCTGTCAAAGGTGATCCGTAAACCGTCTTCGGCGTATTATCATAATCTGTTTCTGGTGGGACAAATCAAGAGCCGTATGGGCAGCAGCTCCAAAACAATGGGAATCATCGCCTGCGTGCTCGCCGTTTCTTTGGTCTTGTTTGCATATCTGCCGGTACTGGCGGTGCGGATCGAAGCTTATCAGCGTGTCTTGTCTGTCTTTGATGTGCAGGTGGGAACCATGTATCCTGCGGTGGAGTCTGCGTTTCCGTCCGGTACGCTGGATTATGATGCGATCACAGAATATCTGGAGCAGGGAGGCTATCCTGTTACGGGAAAGGCACAGGGGGAGCTCTATCTGTTGGAGCCGGAGTATCCGGAGCCAGGCGGGAGGGATTTGCCTGCATTGGCGGTCACGCTTTCTGTATACAATGAACTGCGTGCCCTGTCCGGATTGGCGCCGATAGGGCTTGCAGCTGATGAGTACGGCGTTACATGGGACAATGAGGCGTTGGAGTCCGATATCCGGAATCTGACACAGAAGGTCCGGACGATACAGGCCGGGACGGCCAAACTCTCCAAAGCAGAAGGAGCGGATTATCAGGATCCGGTGGGAATCAGCCTGTTTACCTGCCAGATGGCGTCTGTCTATATTATACCTGACGATGCGGCGCAGGGACTGCGGACAGCGACAACGTTCTACAGTGCCAATACGGCCCGCCCTTTATCGTATGAATTTGCCAGAAAGTTTGAGCAGGAAATGGGAGACTATCAAAGAAATCTTGGGAATTTTCCGTCGGAGTCTGCGTTTGTACGTCTGAACACACTGCAGAACAACGAAGGGATCTCTACCATGCTGATGTTAAGCCTGATCGGCGCCTATGCCGCACTGGTGCTTCTGATCAGCAGCTTTACCATGCTGTCCGTGCAGCAGCTCACGGATGCAATAGAACAGAAGAGACGTTTCGGGATCATAGGAAAGCTGGGTGTGGAGCCGGAAGAGATCAACCGGAATATCCGGCAGCAGATGTACTTCTGGTTCGGACTGCCGGTGCTTACGGCATTGATCAGCAGTGCGGGCGTTCTGGCTTATTTGATCTGGAGCAGTTATAGAACTATTGTTGCGTATATTTCTCTGGCACAGATCGGCTTTATTTTTGCAGGTGTTTATATTGTCTTTCTGCTGATTCTGGGCTGCTATTTTACGGCGACTTATATCAGTGTGTGCGCGTCGGTTTTACAGTGACAGATTCCTGCCCAAAAACCCTCATATTAAGGGGGGAACATGGTTGTAAAACCCTTGATTTAAGGGTATACTAATAAAAGCAGATTTTTATTATGGAGCAAGGAGCAATATAGTATGGTCACATTTGCGATCCCGGATTCGGTAACCGGCAAAGATATCAAAATAATCCGAAAAAAACTGGAACTGACACAGGCTGAGTTTGCTAATTTAGCCAATATCTCCAAAAAAACGGTTGAGAGATGGGAAACGGAAAGGAAACCGATAACCGGTCCGATCGTGACACTTGTAAAAATATTGAGTGAGTACCCGCAGATGGGAGAAGAACTGGTTATCCCGGACAAGACTTGTCCATTGCGGCTTCTGTATATGTCCGAAAACAATCTGTGTACCATTATTGATGTGGATGAACGATACAGGAGAGTCAAGATATATAATTACACTAGGGATTGTATGTCGAGGGCATTCGGAAGAGAGGAACATCCCACATTCGAACAGTATGAAGAATTTCTGGAATCCAGGTGTTTTCCCAGAAGCCGGGATAAAATGAAGCTGATTCTGAGGGATCTGGATATTCCATTCTATGACCCGCTGCTGATTATAGAGAAGACAAAGGGGAAAATGGCAGAGGACAATTTCTGGCTTCAAATTGAAAGGTAATATATTATGGTAGAACTTTTCGAGCAGCATATCAAAACAGATGAGAGACAGTCTTCCAAGGGTAATCAACTGAAATGGGAAAACCAGAATGTCTGGTATAAGGCCGACTACGCGGGATATGAAGGATTGGCCGAATATATTGTATCTGCATTGCTCGGCTATAGTACTCTCGCATCAGAAGAGTATGTATTGTATCAGACAGAGAAGATACATTATAGGCACAGCCAGTACCTGGCGTGCAGAAGTGATGATTTCCTTCCGGAAGGATGGCAGTTAATCACTCTGGAGCGGCTTTTTCAGAACATGTATGGAGAAAGTCTGAACAGATCTGTTTATTCTATACAAGATTATGCGGGCAGGGTGCGTTTTCTGACTGAACAGACTGTCAGGATTACGGGATTACGGGAGTTTGGAGTGTATTTAAGTAAACTGTTGACGATAGATGCACTTTTTCTCAATGAGGACAGGCATACACACAATATCGCAGTGCTTCTGGACGATATGGGAAAGTATCATTACTGTCCGGTTTTTGATAACGGCGCTTCGCTGCTGTCCGATACTACAATGGATTATCCGATGACAGGTGAAGTGTTCGTCCTGATGGGAGAAGCGAAAGCGAAAACAATCTGCCAGGATTTCGATGAGCAGTTGGATATTGTAGAACAATTGTACGGACAACATATTAAGTTTCGTTATGACGCAAAGACTATAGACAGGATTCTGTCGGAAGAAGCATATTATCCGGAGGACATTAAACAGAGAGTGAGACAGATTCTTGTCAGCCAGAAGCGAAAGTACAGATACCTTTTTACAGACAATGTGGCAAGTACAGAAGGATTGGTATAGCAATATGTAACTGCCCGGCGCCTGAGTTTGCTAACCGCAGCGGAGTTGTAGTTCAAAACATTTTTGTGTATACTTATAGATAAACTTCATCCTGCGGCCAAACTGCCGGATGAGGTGTGCCCTGTAAGATAAAGCGATTCGCTGACAGCAATATCCGTAACCATATTCATAGTCGGGAGGAAGACATATGTATTACCTGAACACAAACACGCAGATCATATTGTTTCGGGATGCTCTCAACAGTGAGATTTATGTGGATAAAAGTAAGCTCATTGGGAAAATATCTCCTATGATCCGGACTAACGGGAAGTATATCTGTATAACCAGGCCGCGCCGATTTGGTAAAACGGTCAATGCAAATATGCTGGGAGCATATTATACGAAAGGATATGATACTCACGAATTGTTTGAGAATCTGGCAATTGCGGGTGAGCAGGGATTCAAAGAGAATATCAACAGATATAATGTAATTCATATAGATTTCAGTATTATGCCGGACTTTTGCAGTGACTATCATATTTATCTGAGCAGCATTATCAGAAAGCTGCAGGAAGATCTGACGGAAACGTATCCGGAATTAAAAGGAAAAGTATATGAAAGTGTAAATGAAATGCTACAATCCACAGGGGATTCCTTTATTTTCATTCTGGATGAGTGGGATTCCGTTTTCTATGAGAGCTATGTTACCGGAGCAGATAAAATACACTTCATGAAGTTTCTGAAAGCTTTGTTGAAGGACAAACCATATGTGGACCTGGCATACATGACAGGGGTACTGCCGATAGCAAAATATTCCAGCGGGTCAGAGCTTAATATGTTCTGGGAATATAATTTTATGAATGACCGTACGTTTGAGGAACAGTTCGGGCTTACGGAAGATGAAGTAAAAGGGCTGTGCCTGAGGTATCCGAAGGTCAGCTATGAAGAATTGGAATGGTGGTATGACGGTTATCTTATGGAAGATGGCAGGCACTTATTTAATCCCCGCTCGGTAAACAGAGCGTTGGTAGACGGATGCTGCCGGAATTACTGGACCGAGACAGGGCCTATGAATGAGGTGGCGGACTGCATAGAACACAACGTGGATGCAGTGCGGGAAGATATTGTCAGAATGGTATCGGGGATTCCGGTAGAAGCTGATCTGGGCGGGTACAGCGTAATCGAGCAGGAGATGAATACCAGGGACGAAATACTGTCGGCTATGGTGGTGTATGGATTTTTGATGTACCATGACGGGTATCTGCGGATTCCGAATCATGAACTAATGGAGAAGTATCAGAGGGTGTTGTCGCGGGAGAGCATGGGAGAAGTGAAGCAGATTGTGGATTCTTCCAGAGATATGCTGTCGGCGACGTTAGCGGCCGATACCCAGAGGGTGGCGGATGTACTGGAATCGGTTCATGACAGAGAGATTCCCTTTCTGGAATATAATGATGAGAATGCACTCTCCTGTGTGATTACACTGTGCTATCTGTATGCACGGAGGGATTACCGTATCGAGAGGGAAGCAAAAAGCGGGAAAGGATATTGTGATTTCCTGTTTCTGCCCAAGAGAAAAGGGAGGGCTGCGATTATTCTTGAACTGAAGGTGGATGACTCTCCGGAAAATGCAATCGAACAGATAAAACAACGGAAGTATGTGCAGAGGGTGGAGGAGTATGGCGAGGTTTTATTGGTCGGAATCAGTTATGACAGGAAGGCGAAGAAGCATTCCTGTCTGATCGAAAAACATGGCTGTCACGAGGATTGAATACTCTGCAGCGTGGGACAGCTCTCACGTGCAATATACGGGGTCGGAAATGCAACGCTCCTGGGAGCATATTGAAACGTATTAAGGGAGTCGGACAGTATTTTCAGGCACTCCCGGGCCATATCTTCCAGAGGCAGGCTGACTACTGAGAGGGAGGGGACACAGTACTCTTCCTGTTCGGGCCGTCCGCTTCCGACACTGATGATCTCAATCTGGCCGGGAATTTGAATCCCTTTCTCATAGAAAGCCTTGAGTGCACCCAGGGCGATGCTGTCGGAAGTACAGAAAAGGCAGTCGGGGAGGGGATTCAGGTCGCATAAAGTAAGCGCTCCAAGGTAGCCGCCCTGCATTGTGTCATCTACCGTTACGGCAACAGGGCGTTCCATTCCCGATTCGTTTATCTGAAATTCAAACATATTGGTTCTGATATTCATTCCGGGGAAGGTAGCCGGGGATTTCAACAGAGCCGGATGCTTTTTTCCATGTGCTGCGAATATTTGAGCCGGAAGAAGTCCGATCGTCTTGTCATCCATCGTCACTGTCGAATATTTCTTTGAATACCTGTTGTACAGGACGATAGGAATATGGAAGTCGTTGTTTTCCAGATATTCCATATCAGGTTCCGAAGGATTGCAGATGATGATTGCGCTTGTTGTGAGTACGGATTCCTGTGTCAGAATATCGTGCAGGTGATTATTTTCGTAAGGTACGATAGAAAGCTGAAACTGATAGCCATTTTCTATAATTGCTGTCTGAAGTCCCTTCAAAAAGCGGGAAAGCAGATGAATCCGGTTGTCTGATACCCAATACAAAGAGATGTTGGATTTGGCTGAAAGGCTGCCTCTCAGAATTTTAGCCTGAATATTTGGTTTATAACCCAGTTCTCTGGCTGTCTCCAGAATTCTATGCTGGGTTTCTTTTTTGATCTTTCGTTTATCGCCGTTTCCCTTTAGGACGATAGAAACAGTGCTTGGGGAAAGTTCCAGCCGGGCGGCGATATCTTTAATAGTAGCCATGACAACCTCCCATATATCATATTCAAAGTAATCTTCTACATGGCCAGTCTGCCGTATTTGCAGATGTATGGAGAGTTTTGCTGTGAAGATCGGAACTATTATAGTTTCTTCTCTATTTACAATAAACGAGATTAGTTGGAAATGCAAGTTAAATACACTTTAATTCGCTTTAGCTTATACTCTATGCTTTGGGTACTTGCATCTGCTCTGTTGTGCTCAAAAATATCACCTTCTTCACTGCCCTTACTTATACGTCTAACGATCTTTTTTGAAAACGGAATTTTTCGTGAATTTCAATGGAGAAATAAGGATGAACTGTTACAAGGGGTTCTTTTGATGTTTAAGCATAATTTATAAAAAATAAAGATTAATTTTGTCAACAATTCATAAATTTCAAAATTACAACGTTGTACTATTGACAAAAGCTTACCGGAGAAATAGAATGAGAACATAAAGTACAACGTTATACCAAAATATACCTTAAAGGAGGAAAAGTATGAGAAAGAAAGTAATAGCTATTTTACTGACTGTGACGATGACAGCAGCAATGTTGGCGGGATGTGGAAATTCAGGTTCTTCATCAGATTCCAGTACAGAACCAGTGCAGGAGGAAAATACGGAAGAACCTGCAACGGAAGAAGACTCTGCAACAGCCGAAGAAGCTGAGACCGCTGAAAGTGAGGCGGGGGGGGGTGAAATCAAAACCGGCGGCACTCTGAGAGTGGGCACGGTACAGAGTCCATCTGTTGTAGGGTTTACGCCTGAGGTCACTAACAACTCTTTTATCCAGTATCTGAGATGCGCATATGAATCCCTGCTGTATTATGATGAGGCCGGTAACATCGTAGGACAGCTGGCAAGCGAATGGGAAGCGGATGCCGATGCGGCAACTCTTACTTTCAAGCTTGTGGATGGAGTAAATTTTGCAGACGGTACGCCTTTCAATGCAGAGGCAGTAAAGTGGAATATCGAGCAGTATATTGAGACAGGAAGGTCTGAGACGAATAATATTGACTCCGTAGAAGTGGTTGACGATTCTACAGTTACGGTCAAGCTGAAAGAATGGAATTCCTCTTCCCTTGAGATGATCGGATTCTTTATCTATTATATGTCCCCGACTACGTTTGATGAGAAGGGTATCGAGTGGATGCGCGCGAATTCCTGCGGTACAGGCCCCTTTGTGGTCAGCGGTTTTGACCAGGGTGTTTCCATCAAATACACGAAGAACGAGAATTACCGTGTAGAGGGACAGCCTTATCTGGACGGCATTGACTACACGATCTTCGGTGATTCGACAACCTTGACGAATGCGTTGAAGGCGGGAGAGGTAGATGTTCTTACTTATGGCAATGACTGTGACATTATGAAGGATCTGGAGGGGATCACAAATATCATAACGGAAAAGAACAGCAACGGTCTTGGCGTGGAATCCGTGGGCATCATTCCCAGCAGTGCGGAGGAGAGCGACCCGTTCTACGATGCGAAAGTAAGACAGGCTCTGTGCTATGCGGTAGATTGGGATCAGATCGTAACGGCATTAAGCTATGGCTATTATGAGAGGACGAATCAGTGGGCGGCGCCGGGTGCAGCTACCTACAATACGGACCTGAAAGGATATTCTTACGATCCGGAGAAAGCGAAAGCGCTTTTGGCTGAGGCAGGATATGCCGATGGATTTGACACTGTGATCTATTCGGCAAGTACCGGTTTCCAGCAGAATGCGGCGACGGCGATCTCCGCAAGTCTGGCAGAAGTTGGCATCAATGCGTCGGTAGAGATCATTGACGGTGCAAAGGGTAACGACATGATGGCTAATGGCTGGAGCGGACTCTACTGGCATTACGCGTCGGTCGGACCGGATCTTGGCTTGTACATGGGACGTCATCTGGATGTTAATGGTGCGTACTATGCCAAGGGTATCCAGCATCCGCAGGATTGTCTGGATCTGCTCAATGAGATCAGGGCAGCCAAGGATGAGACAACCAAAGTCGATCTGGAGTGGCAGCTTCAGGAGAAGATTTATGACGAGTATGCCCTGTTCGGTATGCCGTTGTACGTAAACGCTCCCGTACATATGAGATATGACTATGTGGAAGGTGCACAGCTGGCCAAGGTTCATGCGGTAACATGGTCTCCTGCTACGACTTGGCTCAACAAGTAATTGATGCAGATACATTCATGCCGTGCAGATTTCCTGCACGGCATGATCAGATAATGGAGGCTGTTTTATGGGAAAATATGTATTCAAAAGATTGGGGCAGTCCCTGATCGTAGTCTTCATCGTTACTGTGATCGTGTTTGGCCTGATGCATCTTCTGCCGGGCGATCCCATTCAGATCTATCTGGGGGATACGGCGACAGAGGAGCAGATCGCATATTATACGAAACAGTTCGGACTGGATCAGCCGTTGCCTGTGCAGTATATCCGTTGGATCGGCGGACTTTTTAAAGGGGAGATGGGAAGATCCATCACCTATTCGATCGATGTGAAGGAGCTTCTCTTAAGGAGAGTGGCGTCCACTTTATCCGTTACTTTTCCTGCCTTTGTGCTGGCGCTGCTCATCGGTATCTGTCTGGGCGTCATTACTTCGACGCACAGGGGAAGAACATTGGACTCTCTGCTCACTTCGATTGCCAATGTGGGCATCGCCACACCTGCGTTCTGGATCGGCATGATCCTGGTTTATATTTTTGGACTGAAGCTGAAATGGCTGCCGGTGCAGGGATATGTTCCCTTCTCGGAGAGCCCGTCCGATTATATCAAGTGCCTTGTGATGCCGGTCATCGTACTGACGCTGGGACATCTGTCTTCCAACACCAGACAGACCAGATCTTCCATGTTGGAGGTGATCTCCCAGGATTATATCCGTACAGCAAGATCCAAGGGCTTAAGTGAGAAGACAGTTGTCTATAAGCACGCACTGAGGAATGCTTTGATCCCGATTGTGACCATGATGGGCGGCGCTGTGGGCGCACTGCTCGGCGGCACAGTCGTTATCGAGAACCTGTTTAATATACCGGGAGTCGGCGCCCTGATGCTGACGGCTATCATCAACAAAGACTACATGGTGGTACAGAATGTAACGTTTGTGATAGCAGTTGCGGTAGTGATCTGTAACCTGTTGATCGATATCCTGTACGGCTATATCGATCCGAGAATCCGGGTAGAATAGGGGGCGGCGATGAAGAAGGAAAAAGAAGCAAAAGTTCTGACGCCGGCACAGGAACGGCGGAAACAGTTTTTAGATACTTTTTTTGCAACAATACCGGTACGGATTGGGTTCGGTATCATTGCAGTGATGATCGTCTGTGCGGTCTTCGCGCCGTTGGTGGCTCCGTATGATCCCTACACCCAGGATCTGACCAACATGCTGCAGGGCATGTCGGGCGCACATTTTTTCGGTACAGACGCATTGGGGAGGGATCTGCTCTCCAGGATCATTTACGGGGCCAGAGCTTCCCTGTCGGTAGGGCTGGTCTCTACTCTGATCGCCGGTTCCGTCGGTATCGCGCTTGGCCTGATGGCGGGTTATCTGGGGAAATGGATTGACGCGGTGATCATGCGTGTCATGGATGCCATGATGTCGATTCCGGTAGTGATCCTGGCGCTTTTTATCGGTTCCATTCTGGGAAAGGGCCTGGGAAACATCATGCTTTGTATCGGTATTGTCATGATGCCGGGTTATGCACGTATGACAAGAGGACAGGTGCTGTCGGTCAAGCAGCTTGATTATGTGACGGCAGGTAAGATCAGCGGCGCCACGAGAATGAAGAATGCGGTGAAACATATCCTGCCGAACTGCATCGCGCCGAATCTGGTATTGGCGACGATGAATCTGGGAACGGCGATTCTGACAGAAGCAGGCTTAAGCTATTTAGGCATGGGCATTAATCCGCCGACTGCATCCTGGGGTGCGATGGTCAGCGACGGTTACCGGTATCTGCAGGAATATCCGCATATTGCCATCATTCCGGGTATCTTTATCATTCTTACTGTGTGGGCATTTAATGTATGCGGCGATGCGCTGCGTGACGCAACCGACCCGAGACTCCGGGGAACGAGATAAGGGGGAGAGCAGATGGAACATTTAATCGAAGTCAAAAATTTACATACAGAGTTCAAGCAGTCCAAAGGAATTCTGAAAGCAGTGAATGGCGTTTCCTATTATCTGGATCCCGGAGAGATCGTTGCCTTTGTGGGAGAAAGCGGAAGCGGCAAGTCGGTGACACAGTATTCAGGGGTGCAGCTGATTGCCAGCCCGCCGGGAAAGATCACGGAGGGAGAGATCTGGTTTGAGGGGCAGAATCTTTTAAGCTACGGTTCAAACAGCGAAGAGCTGCGGAAGATCCGGGGCGGGAAGATTGGTATTGTCTTCCAGGAGCCGATGACCAGCCTGAATCCGGTCATGACTATCGGCAACCAGCTGACAGAATCGGTCATGCTGCATCTGCACATGACGAAGGCACAGGCCAGAGAGCGGGCAACGGAGCTGCTTAAGAAGGTAGGTATTCCCGACCCGGAAAGCCGCCTGAATGCCTATCCGCACCAGTTTTCAGGCGGTATGCGTCAGAGGATCGTCATTGCTATGGCGCTCTCCTGTAATCCGAAGCTGCTGATTGCGGATGAGGCAACTACGGCGCTGGATGTGACAACGCAGGCGCAGATCCTGGATCTGATGCAGGATATCGTGAGAGAGAGCAACACTGCGATGGTGCTTGTAACCCATAACCTGAGTATTGTTGCCAGATATGCACAGCGCGTTTATGTCATGTATGCCGGAGAGATCGTGGAGCATGGCACAACGGAGGAAATCTTTAAGAACCCGCACCATCCTTATACGATAGGGTTGATGAACGCCGTACCGGGGCTGAACGATCAGAAAGACCGTAAGTTAATTCCTATTACGGGATTTGTAACTAATCTGGTTAATAGAAAAGACGAATGTGCATTTATGAACCGTTGTCCGTATGCTACGAAGGAGTGCGCATCCTGCACGACACCGCAGCTTAAGGCAGTGCCGGGAGAGGAGGACCATTTTGCAGCCTGCCACCGGACGGTCACCAAGGAAACGAAGGTGGAGAAGGTTTTTGACGTGGCGGACCGTACTTATGTGGCGAAAGACTACGGGAAGATGGCAGAGACGGATAAGATCCTGAAGGTGGAAGACCTGAAAGTTTATTTTCCGGTCTATAAAGGGCTGATGCGCAAGAAGATCGCGGATGTAAAGGCTGTTGACGGTATTACATTCGATATCTATAAGGGCGAGACTTTCGGCCTGGTGGGAGAATCCGGGTGCGGTAAATCCACGGTGGCCAGGACGATCCTAAGACTGAATAATTCTACCGGAGGAAAGATTACTTTCAATGGTACCGATATCACCCATCTGGATGATGTGAAGATGCGTGAGCATAGAAGAAATATGTCCATGATCTTTCAGGATCCTTACGGTTCTCTGGATCCCAGGCAGCGTGCCGGTGATATCGTAAAGGAGCCGATGAAAAACTTTAAGATCGGACTGTCCGAAGAAGAGATGGACAAGAGGGTGGATGAGCTGTTTGCGCTGGTGGGACTGGATCCTGCTTACAGGGAACGGGTGCCCCATGAGTTTTCCGGAGGACAGAGGCAGAGATTGGTGATTGCGAGAGCTATTTCAACAAATCCTTCTTTTATTGTATGTGATGAGGCTATTTCGGCACTGGATGTCTCTATTCAGGCGCAGGTGATTAATCTGTTGGAGGAATTGCAGCAGAAACTGGGGCTGACATATTTGTTTATCGCACATGATCTTTCTGTAGTGCGCCATATCAGCGACAGAGTTGCGGTAATGTATTTGGGGCAGATGGTGGAATTTGCAGATTGGGACAGCCTGTATTCAAATCCACTGCATCCTTATACCAAGTCGCTGCTGGAGGCAGTGCCCGTACCTGATCCGTTTACAGAGAAGACCAGGGAGAGACAGATTGTACAGGGAGAGGTGCCTAGCCCGATGCAGAGACCTGCCGGATGCGCTTTTTCCACGAGATGTCCTCATGCTACGGACCGATGCAGGACACAGATGCCGGTGCTTAAGGAACGGACGGATGGACATAAAGTTGCCTGTCACATGATTTAGGAATGTCAGGAATGCATTTGATGATGGAGAATGAGATTGTAACATCTATGGGGAGAGAAAATGGCGGAAGATATGTTTGAAGAATTGCTGCGGCGAACCAGGGAAGATTATGATTCCCTGGGAATACCGGTGGCGGCAGGAGAAGTGACAATAGAAGAAAGGATGCTTTCCATGCCGGATGGCGTCAGATTGAAGACGTATATTTTTCATATGGGACAGGATAACCTGCGTGGGGGAGACCGGGCGTGGCCGGTGATCCTGCAGAGAAGCCCGTACTTTCATGCGATGGATTCCTACCGGGTACACGGAGCAGAACTGGCGAGAAGAGGGTTTGTCTATATTGTTCAGTGCTGTCGGGGTACAGGGGAATCGGAAGGTGCATGGGAGCCTAATATTAATGAAAGACAGGATGGACTATATACAGTTAATTGGCTTGCAGAACAGAAATGGGTGAAGAATATCGGATATTGGGGAGATTCTTACCTGGCGTTGACCGGCTGGTGTATGGCGGATGCAGTACCGGAAAAAGTGAAGGGAATGTACCTGGGAGTATACGGAACAGACCGGTTTACCTCGGCATACTGCAAGGGACTTTTCCGGCATGATGTACTGACTTCATGGGCCATGGAGAATGCCGGGCGGCCGGTGGAGGCGGATTATCTGGAGAGCTGCAGATTTCGCCCGCACAATCGTGTAGATGAGGCAATGTGGGGTGGTGAACTGAGCTGGTACAGAGACTGGATACGTTCCGTGAAGGAGGATGACCCGTATTGGCAGGAAGGGTTCTGGCAGCTTTTGCGGGATATTCCGAAGAGAGTAAAGATACCGTTGCTGATCAGAGAAGGATGGTACGATCATCATCTGGGAAGTGCATTGAAATCTTTTGAGTCGCTGAATGATGAAGCCAGAGAGAAGTGCACGCTGCAGATCGGAAGCTGGAATCATTTCTCCATGAACTGTTTGGAGTGGGATGAGCCGGAAAACCTGCAGAACAGTGAAGTGGAATCCATGGTAGACTGGTTCTGGAAACTTCTGGTAGAGGAGAAAGTACCGGAGAAAAAAACACACGTTTATATTATTGGAGCGGATAAATGGATAGAGACAGAAGAGTGGCCGGTTCGTACGGATAGTATAAAAACGTGGTGGCTGTCGGCGGAACAGGAGGCAGACAGAATCAGAGTGCACAAGCTTACAGAATTTAAAGGAAAGGCAGGTAAAGTCGGGTATAGCTATAATCCTGACAACCCGGTTCCTTCGCTGGGCGGAGAATCCATGCTGAAGACAATGGAACATGTAGGGAGCATGATACAGCCGGAAGCAGGGTGGAGAGAGGATGTTATCAGTTTTGTATCGGAGCCGGTGAGGGAAGACTTTGTGATTGGCGGCAAGATACAGGTGTACCTGACGACAGCCAGCGACTGCGAGGACACTGCGTTTACCGCTAAGCTGATGGAAGTCAGGGAAAACGGTGAGAGCGTGAATATCCGTTCTTCTATCACCACAATCGCAGCAGACAGAAGAGATGATGTATACAAGCCGGGGACACCGACAGAAGTCTGTATTGAGATGTGGGATATTGCATGGCTTGTAAAAGCAGGTTCCAGGATGCGTTTGGATATTTCTTCGTCAGACTTTCCGCAGTACGCGGCACATACGAATTATCCCGGAATATGGTCGGAGCAGGAGAAATGCCGGGTTGCACATCAAACGATATTTTGCGATGGGGATTCCCGGATAGAGATTCCCGTTTTGAAGTATCCGAATCATCCCGAAGCGGTTTAGAGGTGCGAAATTGTGCAGCAGTTTGTCCGTGGTTTTACTGCCACATCGAAGCTGCTATAGAATTTCAGAGCAATAGTGCTCAGGAAGAAAGTGGATAAGGAGCCGTAAGGCAAAATGAAAGGAGAATATGTTATGAAGAAAATTGCAATTGGCGGCGGCCAGGGTTTCTGGGGCGATTCCCCGGATGCTGCACTCCATATGCTGCGTCATGCGGACATTCAGTATATGGCCTGTGACTATCTGGCGGAGCTTACGATGTCCATCATGGCTAAGCAGCAGTTGAAAGATCCGGGCAAAGGATATGCTCCGGATTTCGTCACAAGGATTCTGAAAGAAGGCGGCAAAGAAGCCTGGGAAAAAGGAATCCGTATTCTGACGAATGCAGGTGGCATGAATATCACCGGTTGCGTGGAGGCTATCAGACAATGGGCAGATTCGGCAGGAATGAAAGGGTATAAGGTCGGCTATGTGACAGGCGATTCTATTAAGGAGAAGATACCGCAGCTTCTGAAAGAAGGATGGACATTCCCGAATTTTGACTACGACGGGGACTTTAATGAAATTGTTGATAAGATCTACAACTGCAATGCCTACATCGGACATGAGAGTATCAAAGAGTGTCTGAAGCAAGGCGCAGACGTCGTGATCACGGGACGTGCGGCGGATTCTGCATTGTTTCTGGCTCCTTTTGCCCATGAATTCGGCTGGGCGGAAGATGACTGGGACAATCTTGCCAGAGGCATCATGGCAGGGCATCTCCTGGAGTGCGGCGGCCAGGGTGCAGGGGGCAACTATATGTATGACTGGCGCGGTGTTCCGAGAATGGACGAACTCGGATTCCCGATTGCCGAGATTACAGAAGACACATTTGAGATCACGAAGGCGCCTGACTGTGGCGGTGTGATCTGCGAACAGAGCTGCAAGGAACAGTTTCTCTATGAGGTATTGGACCCGGCCAATTATATGACGCCTGATGTAAATGTTGATATCAGCCAGGCGACGATCACACAGGTCGGACCCGACAGAGTACGGATCGGAAATGTCCGCGGAAAACAAAGACCTGACAAACTGAAACTTTGTGTCGGATATCATAAAGGCTGGAAGACGGTATCCATGCTGAGTTTCGCATGGCCGGATGCCTACGAGAAGGCACAGTACTGTGCGGATGTGATTATGAAGAAAATGGCGAAACGCGGTATGAAAGCCGACGACATTCATATCAGTTACATCGGGGTAAACAGCCTGCACCTGAACGTGGCGGATATGAGTGAGGAGTCACTTAAGAACCTGAATGAATGTGTGCTCAGAATTGCAGTATTCAGTGAAGACAAATCCGAATGTGCCAAGATTATTCCGGAGATCAGCCCGATGCAGTTAAACGGACCTCCGGGAGCATCCTTCTTCGGCGGACGCGCACATGTACAGGAAGTCATGGCTCTGTGGCCGACTTATGTTCCGCGGGATGCCCTGGATATCCAGGCGCATATTCTGGAAGTATAAGTCCTGCTGCATTGCAAGCTGGATGCCCGTCAGCTTGTTGCGAGGTTGCTGACTGTGCCGGAGGTAAGACGGACACAAACAGGAATAGACGAAAAGAAACGGAGAATGGAAAATGACGAAAATATTTTTAAATGATATCGCGCATGGCCGAAGCGGGGATAAGGGCGACACAAGCAATGTCTGTGTATATGCGAGGAAACCGGAATACTATAAGATCATTGAGCGCGAAGTGACGCCTGAAGCGCTGCACGCACATTTTGGGGATATGGTAAAAGGTGAGATCATACGTTATGATGTTCCGAGCCTTGGCGGTTTCAATTTTGTGATGAAGCATGCGCTGGGTGGCGGTGCGACGATGAGCCTGAGACTTGATTCCTTGGGAAAGTCAATGGGCAGTGCAGTTATGCGGATGAAGATTAACGTGACCGATGAAGAACTGGCAGAAATCAACAATGTCTGATGGGCGGATTTGGCCGGAGTCAAAACTTAGCGTGTAATCTAAAGTCTGTCAACAGGAAATGAGGAGGTTTATATACATTGAGCGGCAAAAATATTCAGGATATTCAGGCGTTACAGGATTTGAAAGTACTGGATCTCACGAGAGTTGTAGCCGGACCATATGCAGGGTCTATTCTTGGAGATTTTGGCGCACAGGTACTGAAAATTGAGATACCCGGACGCGGGGATGATGCGAGAGCATATGGACCCTATGAAAACGGAGAGAGTATGTACTATGCAAACCTGAACCGTAATAAGAAAGGCATTACGCTTAACCTGAAAACAGAAAAGGGAAAGGATATTTTCCGGAAGCTGGCACAGGATGCGGATATTCTTCTGGAAAATTACCGCCCCGGCGTTATGGATAAGCTGGGACTTGGCTACGAAACATTACATAAAATGAATCCCCGTCTGATTTACGGGACACTTTCCGGATTCGGATCTTATGGTCCGTATTCGCAGAGACCGGGCTATGATATCGTTTCTCAGGGAATGGGCGGACTCATGAGCATTACAGGGGCAGAAGGCGGTGAACCGACGAGATCAGGAAACGCAATGGGGGATATTCTTGGCGGTATGAATCTTGTCATTGGTGTCCTGCTGGCTGTCCACGCAAGAGAGATGACAGGTGTCGGACAGAAGATCGATGTATCATTGGTTGACTCTGTGGTGGCAAGCCTTGAGAATGCATATGTGCGGTATTTCAAGTCTGGTAAGATACCGGAGCGGACAGGGAATGCTTATGCGTCCATCGCGCCCTATGATACTTACCGGGCTAAGGACGGCAGGGTAATTCTCGCATGCGGCAACCAGAAACTGTATGAGAAGTTCTGTAATGAGGTTGTGGAAATGCCATGGATGATCACTGACGAGCGGTTTCTGACAGTGCCGCTCCGGGTGAAGAATAATAAGATTCAGAAGGCATATATCGAGGAATGGAGCACCCGGTATACGGTAGACGAGATCGTTGAGAAAATGCTTGGCAAGGGAATTCCGGCGGCGCCGCTTTATGATGTGAAGCAGATTACGGAGGATGAACATATTGCAAAGGTAAGAGAAATGTTTATCGAAGTTGACCATCCCGTGATCGGCAGATCAAAGGTGAACGGCAATCCTGTCAAATTAATGGATATGATGCCGCGGATTAACTGCCCGGCACCTACACTCGGCCAGCACAATGAGGAAGTATTGGCCGGGCTGGGATATACAAAGGAGCAGATCGAGGCATTGCAGAAAGAAAAAGTAGTCTGAAAACGCTTGGGGAAGGACCGGTGAAAACCGGTCCTGATTTATTGTGCATACTTGTCTGCTCGGCCAGATCCACAATCTTTTCCAGCATTTTCACCTTCCCCTTTGGTTTTTATTTTTGTGTAATATGCACTAATCTAAATCGGATAATTAGCGAAAAATACTGAAAAATATTTTTGACTGAGAAATAGAATTGACAAAAAAATAGTTTGTGGGTATAGTAGAATCAAGGGTTGAGAACGTTCTCAACTTTTTAAAAAAGAAATATTGAGAACGTTCTCAATAGTCAGTGTAACGATCAGGATATTAAGACAAATATTGGGTGCGGAGGAATCTATATGGATACTCAAATAACAATTGCTGATGTTGCGAAATATGCGGGTGTTTCTACTGCTACGGCGGGAAGAGTTGTAGGCGGATATGGGAATGTATCTGAAAAGAGCAGGGAAAAGGTTTTAAAGGCAGTAAAGGAGTTAAATTACAGACCTAATGTAGTGGCTCAAAGCCTGCGTCGCAATACGACCAATACGATCGCGGTTATCCTTGGCAGTATCAAAAATAATTATTGTAATAAACTGATCTATGCGATAGAAAAAGAAGCACAGAAACATGGATGTAATGTCATCATCTGTAATACACATGAAGATCCTGCGCAGGAATACAGGCATCTTCAGGAGATGTACAGCAGACATGTTGACGGCGTTATTTTGATGTCAGCTATAAAAGATTTTGAGACGGTCGGGGAAGATTATAAAAATCTTTATATCAATGATATGCCAAAAGTTTTTGTAGACCGGACCATTCAGGGGCTGAATTCCCATGTGATCCAGAGTAATAACAAAGAGATGTCTTATGCGGCAGTCAATTATCTGATAGGGCTGGGGCATAAAAAAATCGGAGTATTGGCAACAGACAATTACTCTACTGTCAGAGAGAGGGTTGAGGGATATCGTAAAGCACTGGAAGACAATGGGATTCCCTATTTTTCGGATTTGATCTTATATGCTTATGCTAAGGAAGGAAATCAGGATTATAAAGAGAGATTGGAATATATTCGTGAGAGAGGGATAACAGCCATCTATGTTTTAAATAATACCTTATGCATAGATGTGCTGAATATGGTAAAAAAACAAACACTGAGAATACCGGAGGATATATCGTTAGTAGTCTGGGATGATGAGGAAATAAATGATTATTTAGATATTACAACCATTGCGCAGCCTGTTGAACGGATCGGAAAAATTGCAGTGAAAAACTTATTGAAACAAAAAATCAAGGATATAGATACAGAAAATCATGAAATCCTAAAAGCTGAGATTATTTTTCGGAAATCCTGCAGAGAGATTGAAAAAGAAAATAACGTGAAAGCGTTATAATATATAATCAAAAATAAAAAGGAGGAAGAAACATGGATTACATTATGGGAATGAACAGCGGATCATCATTTGATGGCATTGATGTTATCTTGGCAGAGATAGAGCCTGATCATGATGGTTTTCCCAAAGCGCCGCAGTTTATATGTGGCGGGTCATATGACTGGCCGGAGGAGGTGATCCCGATAGTCAGAGATGCCTTCGAAAACAGGGTAGATATGATTGGCCTTAACAGGCTGAATTATATCTGTGGCGCTGTTTTTGCAGAAAAAGCAAATAAGTTTATGAAGGAAAACGGTATCAATCCGCTCGACGTCAAAGTTCTTGGATTGGATACCCAGACGATCTATCAGGAACAGCCGGATCACGCTAAAATCGACAAAATGACAGAAGAGGAAAAAGGAGATTGGCTGCACAGGTGGTTAAATGGACCGTATCCGGCGGGATTACAGATGGGAGAAACTTCAGTGATCGCCAACTTGACAAATATTGATACAGTTACTCATTTTCGTCCAGCCGATCATGTGTGGGGTGGTGCGGCAGCTCCATTGATGCCGTATCTTGACTGGATCTTATTCAGAAATGAAGATAAACCGGTTATGACTCTGAACATTGGTGGTATTGCGAATCTGCATGTGGCAAGTAAAGACAGAAGAGATATGTTCGGATTTGATACAGGACCGGGCAATGCCGTTTCTAATTATCTGTGCAAGAAATTGACAGGAAAAGACTATGATAAAGACGGAGAACTGGCAGCGAGGGGCAGCGTAAATGAAGAGATGCTTGACTTCTTTATGCATCACCCGTTCTGGGACAGACCGGTACCCAGGTCTGGCTGGGTTGGAGATTATAATGAAGATTACATAGACAGTGTCTTGAAAAAGTTTGGGCACCTGTCTAAAGAAGATATTCTTGCGACAGCATGCGCATTTACAGGAGAGGCAGTTGCGAAGAGTATGAAAGATAATATTCCGGCTGAGATCATTGCTGAAACAACTAAAATATATGCAAGTGGCGGAGGGGTAAGAAATCCTCAGATCATGAACGAGATACAGAAAAGAATCCCCCAAAATATGAAACTGGCCACTTCTGCCGAAATTGGCATACCACCTGAATATAAAGAAGCGATTAAGTTTGCGACTATTGCGTATTCTACAATTCATTGTATGCCAGGTAATATTCCGGCAGCAGGTCATGCATCTCAGTACTCAATTCTTGGAAAAATTGCATTGGCTCCCCGTCATATTGCAGGAGGAGCACAGCTGTAACTGAGTAAAAGAGAGGTGAAGTGGAAAACTATGCTTGGCAGGGCCTAGTTTACCGAGTTCAACAGATATGATTATAACATACGAAATATATAATTGAAAAGATATAAAATCAATCATACCAATATTATAATTTTATAATTTTTCAAAAGGAAAGGGAATGAATATGAAAAAGAGCTTTCTGGTTTTGTTAAGTGCATTAATGGTAATGAGTCTGCTTATCGGCTGTGGAAATCAAAGTAATGAGACAGCCCCGGCGGCAGAGGATACAACGGATACAGATACAACGGAGGAGTCAGTAGAAGTAACAGAAGAGGCGGCAGCACCGTCTGAGGAAGCGGCAGCAGGAGATGAAATTACGATCGGTGTTTCTTTTGGACAGAATGTACATCCGTTCTTTGTGGCAATGCAAAAGGGCATTGAACAAGCATGTGCGGATAATGGGATCACCGAAGTCAATATATTATCTGCCGACAGTTCTCTTGAGACACAGAATACACAGATTGAGAATCTGGTGACAATGGGCTGCGATGTTATTTTATTGAATCCCTATGATTCAGAAGGTGTTGTAAATGCGGTAAAGAATGCTTCTGATAATGGAGTAGCTGTTTTTACAATGGATGTTACCTGCGAAGGAGCTACGGCCTTTGTGGCATCAAATAACAGAGAGATCGGAAAGATGCTTGCAGACTATGTAATAAAAAAACTGGGTGGAAAAGGTAATATTGCAATTATTGACGGAATTACCGTAAGTTCATTAAAAGACAGGACTGAAGGATTCATGGAGCAGATCGCAACAAGTGATATCACTGTAGTGGCAGAGCAGCAGACTGCTCATGCAAGAGATACAGCATTGGCATCTGCAGAAAATATTTTACAGGCTAACGCTGATATAGACGCCTTTGTCGGTGTAAACGAAAATTCCGGTATGGCGATCCTCAGTGCGGCAACATCTGCAAATAAAACAGATATGATCATTACAACGGTAGATGCCACTTCCGAGAACATGGTAGCAATCAGAGACGGAAAAGTAGCTGTCGGTGTTTCACAAGATCCGTATCAGATGGGATATATAGCCGTTGAGCAGGCGATCAAATGGCACAAGGGGGAATCGGTGGATGCGTTTATAGAGGTTCCCGTTGAATATATGGATCAGAGCAATGTGCAGGAATTTATTGACAGAGAAAAAGGATATGGAGTTGAGATTGACTAATAATGCAGAAAAGGAGCCGCTGTCAGCGGCTCTACATTAGAGGGGTACAGATATGTCTGATGCGGTTGTTAAGATGGAGGGGATCTCAAAAGCTTTTGCCGGAATTAAGGCATTGGATTCTGTTCAGATAGAATTGAGAAAAGGTGAGATTCATGCATTAATGGGAGAGAACGGGGCAGGAAAATCTACATTAATGAAAATCATGTGTGGTGTTTATGCTAAAGACAGTGGGCGGATGCTTCTTGAAAATGAAAATACAGGAGAATTTGAGGAAGTAGAGATAAAAACACCGCTTATGGGACAAAAAGCAGGACTCAGTATGGTTTTTCAGGAGCTAAATCTTCTGGAGAATATGAATATTGCAGAGAATATTTTTATCGGAAGAGAACCTGTAAAAAAGAATGGGTTTCTTGATAAGGAATTGCTGACAGAAAGGGCAAAAAAGGAATTGGAAAAAGTAAGGTTGGATGTTGACCCCCGGACAGCGATCTCTGAACTCAGTTGTGCACAGATGCAGTGTGTGGAAATTGCGAAAGCATTATCTTTCCATGCGCGGGTTGTCGTATTTGATGAACCGACAGCCAGCTTATCGGAAAAAGAATCCCAGACATTGTTTGAAATTATAAAAGAGTTGAAAGCTCAGGGGGTCTGTATCGTATATATTTCTCATAGGATGGAGGAAGTGTTTGCGTTATCGGACCGGATCACGGTATTTAGAAATGGTAAATATATTGATACTGTTGATGCAAAAGATGTGACGGAAAAAGATCTGATCAAAATGATGATAGGACATGAGTTAAACGGGGCTAAGAATTGTGGGAGTGAATTTGTCAATCAGGAAAATGTGATCTTAGAAGCGAAAAACATAAAGGTATTTCCCAACAGCAAGCCGATAAGCTTTAAACTTTATGAGAATGAGATATTGGGATTTTTTGGCCTTGTTGGAGCCGGTAGAACAGAACTTATGAGAGTGCTTTTTGGAATTGACACTATCCGAGAAGGTGAACTATATATCAGGGAAAAGAAGGTGCCTGTCTCTTCGACGAAAGATGCCATAGCAGCAGGACTCGGGATGGTTCCGGAGGATAGAAAAGGTCTGGGACTGATCTTGGGAATGAGCATTAAAGATAATATGCTGATCTCCAAATTGGGACAGATGAAGAGCGGATGGCTTAATAAGGGAGCGTTAAAAGATATAACAGGAAATTATATTAAAGAATTGAGTATAGCGTTACGTGATGAGGAGCAGGAAGTAAAAGAACTCAGCGGCGGAAATCAGCAAAAAGTTGTTATTGCGAAATGGCTTGCTATGACTCCGGATATTTTGATCATGGATGAACCTACAAGGGGAATCGATGTCGGCGCAAAAGCCGAAATATACCAGCTTATGAGAAAACTGACGCAATCAGGCAAAAGCATTATTATGGTTTCTTCCGAAATAGCAGAGGTCATGCAGGTAAGCGACCGGATTCTTGTTATGCATGAAGGGGATATTACCGGAGAGGTAACGGCGGAAGAAGCAACGCAGGATCTTATTTTACAGTATTCATTTGGAGGTGCGAATAATGGATAAAACGAAAAAATTGAATATCAGATCACTTAGAGAATTGCTATTGGTTGGCGTTGTAATGGTTTTGTGTGTTGTCTGGACGATCCTGAATCCTCAATTTATGTCTTTCAATAATATATCAAACATATTGCGGCAGGGCTCATATATAGCGATTGCGGCTGTCGGTATGACATTAGTCATTATCATTGGCGAGATCGATCTTTCGGCTGGTTCTTTGGTATGTGCATCCGGTCTGGTAGGGGCGTATGTCTGCAAAAGCACGGACAGCCTGTTATTAGCGGTTATTGCTGCGATCGCTGTTGGGATTTTGGTGGGACTGATAAATGGTGTACTTTGTGCCATAGGAAAACTGCCCGGTTTTATTGCATCTCTGGCCAGTATGACTGTGTTAAGAGGGTTGGCATATATTGTGACAGGAGGTAACTCAGTTGTATGGGGGAATGAAAATTTCACGAAGATCGGAACAGGATATCTGGGTGGAATCCCCATTCCGGTCATTATCATGGTAGTTGTTATTATTTTTGGAGTGGTATTGACAACAAAGACCAGATTCGGGCGTTATGTATATGCAGTCGGCGGAAATATGGAGGCTAGCCGGTGGTCTGGTATTGCTGTAGAAAAGGTGAAAATTATTGTTTATATCATTATGGGTGTCTTAACTTCCATAGCCGGATTGATCATTACAACAAGGCTTGGCTCCGGGCAGCCTTCTGCAGGCTTAAATTTTGAGATGGATTGTATCACAGCCGCAGTTGTGGGTGGAACCAGTATGTCAGGAGGACGCGGAAAAATAGTAGGGACTATTGTCGGGGTACTGCTTCTTACTGTCTTGACAAACGGGATGACATTGGTAGGAATGAATACATACTGGCAGCAGGTACTAAAGGGAGTGATCATTGTTGTGTCTGTTTTAGCGGACACGAAGAGCAAAAAATAGATGATTTAGATGAAATTCAGGGAGATTTGTAAAAAGAAAATTCCTGGCATCAGATGCATGAATTATGGTCTTTTCGTCTGCCACAGCCAACAAGTAAGAAACCAGTGCAAGGTGTCCTGTCAATGTATCCCCAAAGTAGACCCAAAAAGTTGTGCTGTGCATTCCTGATCCGTAGAAGGCAACCACTTTCTTCTGCGGGCTCTAAAATTGTCGGATAAATATATTGTATTTCATATATTGACGCATTATAATTAAGATAAAAACGGCAGGAGACATACAATATGGGGATTTATCTGAATCCGGGGAACAAAGGTTTCTGGGAGTCAATCCGCTCTAAGATATATGTGGATAAAACAGAACTGATCGCGTATACGAACGAACTGGTTAATACAGAAGAGAAATTTATCTGCGTCAGCAGGCCGAGACGTTTCGGAAAGTCCATGGCGCTTAAAATGCTCGCGGCCTATTACAGCCGTGGCTGCGATTCAGCAGATTTGTTTAAAGGATTTAAGATAGAGGAGCATAAAACATTTCAGGAGCATCTGAATCAATATGACGTTATATTCCTGAACATGCAGCAATTTCTGATCGAGGCGGTTTCGGGAAAAGTAACGGAATATCTCGGGCAGGAGGTGCTCGAAGAATTGAATGAGACGTATGGGGATGTTCTGAATGGACGCAGTGCGAGCCTTGCCGCTGCGCTGAGAAGAATTTATGTCAAAACAGACCGGCAGTTTATTTTTCTGATTGACGAGTGGGACTGTGTGATGCGTGAGAGACAGGAAGAAGAGGCTCTGCAGAAACAGTATCTTGACTTTTTAAGAAATCTTTTGAAGGACCAGCCATATGTTGCGCTTGCGTATATGACAGGGATTCTGCCTGTAAAGAAATATGGACAGCATTCCGCACTAAATATGTTTTTTGAATATTCTATGACGGACCAGAAGGAATTGGAAGAATATACAGGTTTTACGGAGTCCGAAGTAAAAGAGTTATGCGACAGGTTCAATATGAATTTTGAGGAAACCGGCAATTGGTATGATGGATATGTGTTTAAAAAATACCGGCATATCTATAATCCAAGATCCGTTGTAGAGGCGATGCGCTGCAGGGATTTTTCGAGTTACTGGACATCTGCGGAAACTTATGATGCATTGAAGATTTATATAGATATGGATTTTGACGGGCTCAGGAAGGATACTGTGCAAATGCTGGGTGGAGGGAGTGTCAGGATAAATACCCGGAGCTTTCAGAATGATATGCGTACCTTCAATGTGAAAGATGATGTATTAACTTTACTGGTACATTTGGGATATCTTGCATATGATTCCAAAGATAAAGAAGCTTTTATCCCGAATAAGGAGATCATAGAGGAATTTGAAAATGCCATGAGTGTTGGCGGCTGGTCAGAGATCATGAGAATCCTGAAGGCATCGGAAAGGCTTCTTGAGGATACGCTTGCGGGGAATGTACAGAGCGTTGCCAAGGGACTTGACAGGGCACATATGGAAGCGGCGTCCATACTAACTTACAATGATGAAAATTCACTTTGCTGCGCTATCGGGCTTGCTTATTACAGTGCGCGAAAGGATTACAAGCTCATCAGAGAGCTGCCTGCCGGACGGGGCTTTGCGGATATTGTTTTTCTACCCTTGCCGTCAGTGACGAAACCTGCACTTGTGGTAGAACTGAAATATGACAGGACTGCCTATGCGTCCATACAGCAAATCAAAGACAGGCATTATGCGCAGGCACTGGAAGGGTATGTTGGTGAGGTACTGCTTGTTGGAATCAATTACGACAAGGAGAAGAAAGACAAGCCGCACAGCTGTGTGATAGAAAAATTCAATAATTACAACATCAAAGAGGAGATCAAGGCGGCCGGAGCGAAATACTGCGACTGTCCGGCTTGTGCGGCATGCGAGGCGATTCTGGAGAAGAAGGACGAGATGAGGTAAAATCCTCTCATGTGATTACACGGGTTGTGAATGCGCCAAAATGCGGTTCAGGAACATTTTGCGTGCACCAACGTGACAGGGAAGCCAGGGGCTGAACTGTTACGGGATTTGGGAAAAGAGACACTTCATAGTTTGAGAAGGTGTCTCTTTTTTTGTGCACAATATAAGTTTTGTATGACTTATCCGCCAGAAAAATCAATCATATATCTGTTAAAAATTTTATATATGAGAAAAATACTTAAAGTAAAAAGCAAATTGCCCAAAATAAAAAGACATTTTACTGCATTTTGGGTATAGTGAAGTTTAGAAGTTAAAACCTCCATTACGCATTCAGGGATATTGCAGGCATAGCCAGGAATATTCACGTAAAGGTGAAAATGAAAAAAATCATTTACTGTGTCAAAGGGACGAAAGTTTTGAACAGAAATGGAGAACATTCTATGGGCACATCAGAGAAATCATTTGTATACAGAATTATGGCGGTGATGGGAGGCCTTATTTTCCTGACAGTGATCGTTCTGGAAACGGTATGGCTGTATGCCGGAAAGGTACTGGAGGAGAATACGGATAAAGAAATCCGGCATCTTCTGAAAGTTTATGCAGATTCTTTGGAAAACAGTCTTTATCAGACAGATATCAATCTGCTGACCATTGCGCAGGAGCAGAGCTTTCTGGAGGAATTGTCCAATCCAAAAGCCGAAAAGAGATATTATGCGTCTATTCACCTTCTCGATCTTATACAGAGACTTTGTTCCAATAATAAAGGAGTGGATATGCTTCTGGCATCTGGCAACTATGATGACAGTGTTTCTGATGCCAATAAATCTCTGAGCCTGACCCAGAGGGATGAGATCATAGCCTTTATGAAGGAAAAACGGGCGGAAAGAAAGCTGGGAGAGAAAGTACCTACCGGAACAAAGGGATGGGTTTTTCAGCGGGTAGGAGATACGGATTACCTGATGAGGACATATGATACGCTGGATTATTCTGTGTCTGCCTGGGTTACACTGGAGAATCTGGTGGAAGCAGTGAGAAAGATGGAGGAGGGATCAGGAAGACATATTTTTCTTATCAGTGAGGAAGAAAATGTGCTGGGAGCCATTCTGGAAGGGGATGAAATACAGTATACAGAAATATTAGAAAACGGAAGGGTGTGGCGGCAGTCCGTGTCAGAAAGGCAGCTGTCGTTAGTATGTGTGTCGGAAAAAACGGAAGAAAAGATGCAAGCAATTCCTTTTATGATCATGATCATAATTTTTATATTGCTGGGTCTGCTGATATGGCTGTATTTATATGTAAAACGTGAGATTGTTATGCCAGTCGGCGAGCTGATAAGGACGATCACCTACATCCGTCTGGGAGACTACCGGCATCGGATTGGCATGACCTGCATAAACAGGGAATTTAAGGCATTGAATGAGACCTTTAATTCCATGATGGATACTATCGTGAAGCTGAAAATCAGTGAATATGAGAAACAGCTGCAGCTGCAGGAGGTGGAACTGAAGTATTTTCAGATGCAGATCCGCCCTCATTTCTTTTTGAATGCAATGGCAACCATACACAGCATGAGCTTTGAAAACAGGAGCCGGGATATACGTAGTTTTATAGAAATACTTTCCAAGAATATCAGATATATGTTTAAAGCAGGGCTCCATACGGTTCCTCTGAAAAGTGAGATAGAGCATCTTGAGCATTATTTTAAGATGCAGGAACTTTTGTATCCCGGATGTGTGTTTTATTTTCTGGAGAAGAATGAAGATCTGGAGGAGTGGCAGATACCGCAGATGATTCTGCATACGTTTATAGAAAATAAGTACAAGCACACCGTAAAGCCGGGTCAGCTTTTGTCAGTTTATGTAAGGACTGACAAAATCGAATGGAAGGAGAGGGAAGTGCTAGAGATCAGGATAGAAGATGATGGACTGCCGTTCCCTGATGATATGGTTGAGGACAGAGGAGAAAACAGGCTGCGGGAGGATGGGAGCGGAGCGGGGATCATTAATATAAGAAGGACACTGGAAATTATGTATGGGGTAAATGGATTGTTGGAATTTGAGAATCCGGAAGAAGGGGGCAGCAGGATTATTCTGCGGATACCGGAGCATACAGTGCTTCAGGAGGGAAAGCATGAAGGAATTCATGAAAGTATTGGTGGTGGATGATGACAGAAACACAGTTGAGGCTATTATAAAGTGTATGTCATGGGAAGAACTTGAGATTGGGGAGGTGTTTTATGCCTACGAGGCGGCAGGGGCAGAAGAGATTATTATGAGAGAACAGATCGATATTGTGGTCTGTGATATAGAAATGCCTATGGGAACGGGAATTGATCTGATCGCCCGTGTGAGAGAGAAGGGAATAGGCAGTGAGTTTTTATTTCTGACCTGCCATGAGAGTTTTAGCTTTGCATCCAGTGCAATCCGATATCATGCGGCGGCTTATCTGGTAAAGCCTTTTGTACCGGAACAGCTGGAGACAGAAATAAAGCGGTTGGTTTTAAAATTGAAGAGAGAGCGACGGCTTGAAGAATCCGAAAAGTACAGGGAAATGTGGCAGAGAAATGATTTTTATGGTTTTGAGGAGTCTGTCTCGGAACAAAAACCCCAGGAAAAACCGGTACTGGATCTACAGAGAATCAGGGAACAGCTGGCGGCAGGGAATGCGGTAGATATACTCAATTATCTGAAAGAGATAATGGAAGAGATGGTATCCAGAAAAGTGATGACCACGGCTGCACTGCAGACGATTTCGCTTAATGTGACACAGATCGTTTATGTGTATCTGTATCAGAATGGGATACGTGCGGATGAACTTTTTGCTGACCAGGCTGAACGCAGGCTGCGGAACCGGGCTGTGGAATCTGTAGTGGATATGATGAAATGGCAGAATTATCTGATCCAGAAGACGGTAAAGTACACCAGGGAAGTACAGGAGTCTGACAGCATTGTTCAGAAGATCAAAGGATTTGTGCAGGAGCACTATCGGGAAGAAATCGGGAGAAATGAGGCGGCGGTAGTAGTTTATCTTACACCCGAGTATGCGGCCAAGCTGTTTAAGAAGGAAACCGGAATGAATTTGAAGGACTATATTCATCAGGTGCGGATCAGGGAGGCAAAGACGCTTCTTGCCGGAGGCGGCAAGGTAAGCGTGGTGGCACAGCAGGTGGGATTTGATAATTTTTCTTATTTTTCCACTGTCTTTAAGAGAATAACCGGCGTCAGTCCTAACGAATACAAAAGAGCCGGAGAAAGGATAGAAGAACCAGGCCGGTAATTATGGTGTGCAGGAAGCCAGTTCCATGTGTGGTTATGAGATGGGCTATATCCGTCTTTCCCAGCCATATCTGGATACAACGTCGGTAAATACGGTAACATGGGCAATATCCTCTCAGTGCAAAAACCCTGAAAAAGCTCTTGAATTCTTAAACCTTACTTATACGGATCCTGATGTGGTTAATTTGATCGTATTTGGCCTGGAGGGAAGAGATTATGTTAAGGTCAGCGACAGAGAAATGGTATTTCCGGAAGGACTGGATGCCAATACAGTTCCCTATACGGCACAATTTTCCTGTGGCGTTGTGGGAAGCCAGTTTAAGCAGCTGGTACATGAGGGTACACCTGAGGATAACAACGATTTGATGTATAAGGAAAACCATGAGTCAAAAATTTCGCCGGCCTTTGGTTTCACCTTCGACAGTACACCAGTAAAGGCAGAATATACTGCGGTGACCAATGTGATTGATCAGTATCTGCCTGGTTTGGTATGGGGAAGTATTGAACCGGATACGGAGCTTCCTAAATTTCTGACAGCTTTACAGGAGGCGGGAATGGACGATATCATTGCGGCCAAGCAGGAACAGCTGGATGCCTGGGCGGCTCAGTAAACAGGAGGGGCATTTATGACAAGCAGTGTACAGAGAAAACGGGACAGAAAAAAGAACCTGACTTATATGCTTTTTTTGCTGCCGGGACTGGTTTATCTGGTGATCAACAATTATGTTCCCATGATGGGAGTATTTATTGCCTTTAAAAATATAGATTATGTGAAGGGAATTTTTAAGAGCGATTGGATCGGCCTGGAGAATTTCAGGTTTTTGTTCAGGACGAAGGATGCCCTGGTCATGACCCGTAATACGCTGCTCTACAACCTGGTATTTATTATAGCAGGAACGATATTTGCAGTTTTTGTGGCAATTCTGCTGTGCGAGCTGGGAGAAAAATTATCAGCAAGGCTTTTCCAGTCGGCTTTGATCCTGCCTTATCTGCTTTCCTGGGTAATTATTTCCTATATTGTGTTTGCCTTTTTAAGTTCAGATACGGGATATATCAATAAGGCAGTTTTAGAGCCGGCAGGAAAAGGCTTTGTGAATTGGTACGGGGAGCCCTTTTACTGGATTTTTATTCTGATTTTTGTTTTTCTGTGGAAATCCACAGGATATCAGTCTATTGTTTATATGGCTAACATAGCGGGAATAGACAGCAGTATTAAGGAAGCAGCACGCATAGATGGCGCGAACAAGCTGCAGGAGATCCGGTATGTGGTGCTTCCGCTGCTGCGCCCCACAGTGGTGATTATGACCTTAATGGCTATTGGCCGTATTTTCTATTCTGATTTTGGATTGTTTTTTCAGGTTCCTATGGATTCGGGAGCATTATATCCGGCGACACAGACAGTTGACACTTATGTATACCGGGGACTTATGAAATTGAATGACATCGGAATGGCATCGGCCGCAGGCCTGTATCAGTCGGTAGTTGGATTTATACTGGTCTTGCTGTCCAATCTGGCAGTTAAAAAGGCGGATCCTGATAACGCGTTGTTTTAGAGAGGAGGACAGATATGGAAAGAAAAATAAACAGTGAAAAGGCATTTCACAGTTTTGCCTTTGTGATCCTTCTTATTCTTGCAGTGATTTGTATTATGCCTATTCTTTTGATCGTAATCGCTTCTTTTACAGATGAGCACACTTTGCTGGGGGATGGATACCGTTTTTTTCCGGCTCAGTTAAGCACGATGGCCTATGATTATCTATGGAAGCAGTCATCCATGATGATCCGTGCCTATGGCATTTCTATTCTGGTGACAGTATTGGGAACGGTTTTAAGCATCATATTGTCCACTCTTTTTGCTTATCCACTGTCAAGAAAAGATTTTAAATACAGGAACTTTTTTTCCTTTTTTATATTTTTTACTATGTTGTTTTCCGGAGGAATCGTACCCTCCTATATGATGTGGAGCAGGGTTTTTCATATTAAAGATACTATATGGGCGCTGGTGATTCCTACCTATCTGATGAGTGCGTTTAATGTTCTTCTTATTAGGAATTTTTATTCCAACAATGTTCCGGATGCATTAGTGGAGGCAGCAAGGATTGATGGCGCCTCGGAGTTTAGGATTTTTGGCAGGGTTATGCTGCCGCTGTCTGTTCCGGTAATTGCAACAGTCGGACTTTTTACCGGCCTGTCCTACTGGAATGACTGGATTAACGGACTCTATTATATCAATGATCCGGAACTGTACAGTATACAGAATCTGTTGATCCGGCTGATGAATAATATCCAGTATTTGAATTCAGGAGCGGCGGCCGGGGCGCTTTCAGGGGGAGTGACAGCATTGCCCAGCGCGTCGGTACGAATGGCGATTGCAGTGGTGGGAGTGATTCCTGTGGTTCTGGCGTATCCTTTTTTGCAGAAATATCTGATCCGGGGGACGGTGATTGGAGCGGTGAAAGGGTAAAGAGCGGTATAAATGCTGGCATGGCTGGGCTGCCGAAATATGTGGCAATAGAGGAGAAGAGGAAAATCATTGATATTATTCTGTGAGTTAAGTATAATAAATTAACGCAGCAGGGATTTCTGCAAGTAAAGAATCACATATCATAGTAAGCATACAAAGGAAAGGAAAAAGATGACAGATACTTATTTAGCACAGGCAGTTGAGGCAGCAAATGACTTAAGTACCTACGATACAAACGTAAAATTCCTGCTTGCAGATAAACAAATACTGGCACGTGTTTTAAAATATGCCGTTCAGGAATTTAAGGATATGACAATTGAGGACATAATGGACAGCATTGGTGATGATATTGATGTTGGTACAAAACCGTTGGATGCAGGATTGTCGAATATAGGACGAGTAAATGCAACTAATACAGAGGATAACATACCTGGAGAAGGAAAAATCTTCTTTGACATTCGTTTTACTGCATATCACAAAGAGACAGAAATGAAATTTCTTATTAATTTGGAAGCACAAAAGTCATCTAAGCCCAGTAAATTAGGATATCATTTGGAAAACAGGATAGTATTTTACCTTGCCAGAATGATCTCTGCGCAGAAGCAGACAGAATTCTATCATAGTGATTATGATAATTTGAAAAAAGTCCGCAGTATCTGGATTTGTATGGATAACAGCTAAAATGGTGACTCTATTGAGGAGGTCAGCCTCACTTAAAATGTCGTTTTTGGTAATAAAAAAGCCCTTTATGATATAGACTTAATACGTGGCATCATTATCAATGTAAGAAATGGATATAATTTAATGGATTCTCAAAATACCTTAATCTCCATGTTGGAGAAGCTGCTTTCCCAGATAAGTGTAGAAGAAAAGAAGCGAATACTTACAGAAGAATATGGTATGATCATGACAACGGAGCTGGAAGGGAGAATACGAACTATGTGTAATTTATCAGAAAATATTAAGGAATTAGGTATTGAAGAGGGCATTGAAAAAGGCATTCAAAAAGGCATTGAAAAAGGCATTGAAAAAGAACGGCTTAATGCTATTCAGAGGATGATGGATGCAGGTCTTACAAAGGATCAGATTATGTTATGTGGTTATACCAAAGATGAAATGGAAAAAGCAGGAAGTGCATGCAGTGCCTTATGGCTGTAAACTTGTGGAAGTTAAGTAGTTCTCAGGCAATATCATGCCGCTCGACGGTTTGAATGCCTTCGCGGGATCCGAGACGGGAGCCCAGGTCTTCGGTGCTGAGAAGTCGAAGGGTGTTCTTGCGCATGCACAGGAGATCAAGGCAGCCGGAGCGAAATACTGCGACTGTCCGGCTTGTGTGGCAAATATCTGGTGGAAGGTGTTGTGATCGGAGCAGTCAAGGGCTAAAATGAAGGAAAGACGTGCATCAGGCTTTGGCGCTCACAAAGCCCTGGAGAGCGGCACGGAGACAGTTTAGGAGGTAGGATTATGGCAAACGGAAGATTTTCATTTTGTTCGGATTATTTAAAGAGACTTGTGGAATTTCAGATCGTGCTCCCGAATGATCTGCCGAAGGAATGGACGGTGGAGAATCCGCATTACAGACGTCCCATGAAGACGCTGTTCCTGCTGCATGGATATACGGGAAACAGCATGGATTGGATGACGGGAAGTGCAATCTGCGAACTGGCGGGGAATTATAATCTGGCTGTAGTATGTCCGGCAGGGGAGAATTCTTTCTATCTGGATGGCCCGGAGACAGGGCGTAAATATGCTTCTTATGTGGGAGAAGAACTGGTGCAGTATGTCAGGAATACGTTCGGACTGGCGGGGAAGATGGAGGATACCTATATCGGAGGACTGTCCATGGGCGGATTCGGGGCAATACATACCGCGCTGCAGTTTAATCATAACTTCGCCAAGGCGTTCGGATTGTCATCGGCCCTGATCGTACATGAGATCGCGCATATGCAGCCGGGCGGCGGAAATCCGGTGGCAAATTATGAATACTATCGGCTGATGTTCGGAGATCTGGATAAACTGCCCACAAGCATCAACAATCCGGAGGAACTGATCCTGAGACACCAGGCGGCAGGCGAACGGATACCGGCAATCTTTATGGCCTGTGGGACAGAGGACGGCCTGTTGGAAAATAACCGTGAACTTCGCGATTTCCTGAAAGCGAAAGGCGTTGAGCATGTTTATTATGAGAGCCCGGGTATCCATAACTGGACCTTCTGGAATCAGTATCTGGAGCCGGCGATTCAGTGGATGTTGGAAGATTAGAAATGCGGAATACCTTAATGGAGGAAGATTGAGTCGGAGCCTCAAATATTGCTTTCGCGAAATTTAAATTGCGTGTCATTACAGCAAACTGCTCTGACATGGAGGTAAATATGACGGTAAAAGAAGTGATCGAGACGATAAAAAAAGAGTCAGGGGCGTCCATACCGGACGGGCATACCTGCGATATCCTGATTACAGGAGATCCGGATATGGAAGTGAAGAAGATCGGCTGTACTTTTATGGCAACCGTGGACGTGATCAGGGAAGCGGCAAAGCAGGGAATTAATTTCATCATCACCCATGAGCCTACATGGTTCAATGGCCCTGACAGAATGGAGTGGGTGGAGAAAGATCCGGTCTATCTGGAAAAGAAAAAGCTGATCGAAGAGTGCCATATGGCCATTTGGAGATACCATGATCATATGCATATGGGACATGAGGATCAGATTTACACAGGCTTCGAAGAGGAGTTCGGATGGCAGCAGTACCGGGTTCCGGTAGAGAACGTGAAGAAATACGGAGAAACGGATGCAGGAGCGGAGCAGTTCTGGGCGCATTTTGGCGGGATCTATCAGATTCCGGAGACAACACTGCGCGGTTTGGCGGCTTTTTTCAAGGAACGTGCCCATATGGATGTGGTGCAGATCGTGGGCAATCCTGATATGAAGGTAGAGAGGGTGTCCGTGCTGGTAGGCGGCGGCAGCCTGGGTCTTGGCAGGGAAGAGGCTCCTATGGTGCAGATGATGCAGGAGAACGTGGATGTGGCGGTCTGCGGAGATATCACGGAGTGGACGCTTTCCGCGTATGTGCGGGATGCGGCCATGATGGGTATAAATAAGGGTATGCTGGTTCTTGGGCATGAAAGAAGCGAGGAATGGGGCATGAAGTATCTTACCGGATGGGTAGAGAAGATTACCAGGGGGATACCGACAGTCTTTCTGGACGCAGGGGAACCGTTTGCGTATCTATAACAAGAAAAGACTTTTTTATCTGGCAGACGCTCAGCGATGACGGCAGGTTTGGCATGAATCTGGCGAAGGAATTGAATGATGCGAAGATTCCCTATGAATTACATATTTTCGAGGGCGGTGTCCATGGCCTGGGGCTGGCGGATGGAGAGAACGATCTGGGAATGGATGTTCCACATATTACTCACTGGGGAACGCTGTGTGATGAATGGATGCAGATGCATGAGCTGAAGTAGAAGGGAAAACGAATGGAAGATTCGTGATTCAGGGAAAAAGGGGCGTTGGAGATATTGATCAGGATATTTCCAGGGCTCCTTTTTAGGCGTAAGAGCATGTAGTAAGGCCGGTATATTCACGGAACTTACGGAAGATACCGGAAGAAAGGAGAAAGAGGTCGGGGTTAAATTTTCCAATTTGTACGATACACAGCCTTATGTTATGGAGCATGTCACGATAGGGAAACAAACGACGCCTGACGTTATTTTTGTGATGGAAGGCGTGAATGACTGCAGTCATGGATTCGCCTTTCACATACCGGAGGAGGTGCCGACGGGATCACAGATTTTTGAAGGAATCAGGAAAATAATAGAGACCGGGAGAGAAAAGGGAAGCAAAGTCTATGTCAGTACGGTCATGCCCTTCGGATGCTATGGAGAAGCCTTTCGTGAAGAAGCGGAAGTGATTCGCCAGGAATGCAACGGATTGCTGAGAGCAAATCGGGACATGGCGGACGGCTTCCTGGATTTAGACGAAATTATGAGGAAAGAGGAGGATATCCATTTCATGAAGGACGGTATGCATCTGGGAGACGGCGTACACCCGAATGAAACGGGCGGCAGGGCGATCGCGGAGGCAATTTTGGCAGCGTTTTTTAATTACGGAAGTAACTGATAAGCAGGATCGTGCATTAACAGAGAAGACAACGGTATGTTGGATGACGAGTATTATCATGCGCTGGGAATTGCTTTAACGGCCGGATTGGTTGCAGGAGAGCATATCGTGAAATACTTGAATAATAGAGAATAGTCAGATTCTGTAACCGGGAGGCCGGGGCAGGCGAAACTGTTACAGATCTTTATGTCAGGGGCAAAATACCGTTGCAGAAATCCCGATTTGATAATACACTAATAGAATAGATTTTCATCATTGATGAGGAGACACAGGAGGAATGTATATGAAGTATTATGTATCGGCAGATGTGAAGCAGGCAGGAGACGGAACGAAAGAAAAGCCTTTTGCCACAATTCAGGAGGCGGCTCAGATCGCCCGGGCAGGCGATGAGGTTATCGTAGCGCCGGGAATATACCGGGAGTCAGTGGATCCGCAATGTGCGGGTACAGAAGAGGACAGAATCGTATATCGGTCCGAAGAAAAGGGGAAGGCAGTGATCACAGGTGCGGAGCTTTTGACGGAATGGGAGCCTGTGGAAGGCAGTGTATGGAAATGCGTTGTACCCAACAGCCTGTTCGGAGAGTACAATCCGTTCACGACGCTTGTCAGCGGAGACTGGTTTATTGCATCTTTTATAGCCCATACGGGGGAAGTGTATCTTAACGACAAGGCCATGTATGAAGTGACGTCCCTGGAAGAGGTAAAACATCCGGTACGTTCCGCAGCTTCCTGGGATCCGGAATTTTCCGTGTATACATGGTTTTCAGCACAGGATCAGGAGAAGGACGCAACGGTTTTGTATGCTAATTTCCACGAGTATGACCCGCGCAGGGAATGTGTGGAGATGAATGTGCGGCGTCATTGCTTCTATCCGGAGAAGGAAGGGATTGGTTATATTACGCTTTCAGGCTTTACGGTGACGAAGGCTGCCACGCAGTGGGCGCCGCCGACCGCGTATCAGGAGGGAATGGTCGGGCCGCACTGGTCCAAAGGCTGGATTATTGAAGAATGTGATATTTCCCATTCCAAGTGCAGCGGTATTTCTCTGGGAAAATATCTGCAGCCGGACAATGATAACAAATGGCTGAAATGGAAATATAAGGACGGCACGCAGACGGAACGGGACTGCATCTGCCAGGCACAGACGGAAGGATGGACGAAAGAGCGGATCGGGTCTCATATTATCCGCAGATGCAATATTCACGACTGCGGACAGACCGGTATCGTCGGCCATCTGGGCGGTGTGTTCTCCGTGATCGAAGATAACCATATTCATCACATCAATAACCGCCAGAACCTGGCCGGAGCAGAGATCGGCGGTATCAAGATGCATGCGGCGATCGACGTGGTTATTCGGAGGAATCATTTCCATCACTGCACGCGTGGCCTGTGGCTGGACTGGCAGGCACAGGGTACCCGTGTGACGCAGAATCTGTTTCATGACAATTCGCTGCCCTTCGATCATCTCATGACGCAGGAAGGGGTGGCGGGGATAGGCGAAGATATTTTCATAGAAGTATCACATGGCCCCACGCTGGTTGACCATAATATTCTGCTTTCCAGAAGAGCATTCAAGCTTCCCACGCAGGGTGTCGCGGTCGTGCATAACCTGATCGGTGGTGTTCTCACATGCGTTGGAACAGGGGTAAATAATGGGGCGAAGACGATGATTTCACCTCGCTATACACCCTATCATGTACACCATCGCACGGAAATTGCGGGATTTATGACGATTCTTCACGGAGATATGCGGTTCTATAACAACGTGTTTGTCCAGCCGGAGATTCCGGAATTCCTGAAAAAGGTGGAAGAGGGAATGACATCGAAGGAATGGGACGATTTCAACACGGTAGCAGGAACGAGGCCATACAATGATTATCAGACTTATGAGGAATGGGAGAAGGAATTCGACGGATACTGCGGGATGGGCTCCGAGCCCAGTGACCGGTACTATATTCCCCTTCCGGTGTGGACAGGAGGCAACCGATATTATAACGGTGCACAGCCGTGTGATAAGGAGAAAGATTATGCCGTGGACACAGAGCATACGATCCGGCTGGAACTTAAGGAAGAGAAGGGAAGCTGGAGACTGTACACCAATCTGGGAGAGTATCTTCCGACAGGGGAAGAGCGGCTTATTACTACGGATACACTGGGAATGGCGTTTGAGCCGGAGCAGCGCTTCGAGAATCCGGACGGAACCGAGATTATTTTCGACGAAGACTATTTCGGGAAAAAGAAAGAGCACGTGACTGCCGGTTCCTTCGGGGAAGTGACAGACGGAATCAGCGTAGCCGTCAGCTGTGACACAGCCGTTACCGGCTGATATGCCGCGGGGCGATCTCAGGATCCTGGAGTATAAAGCGAAATGGATATGAAACAGTCTGGAACGGGAGGGCCTGTAAAAATATGGCAAGAACAATTAGCATAGGTGCGCAGGATTTCGGGAAAATCAGGACGAATAATTATTTCTATGTAGATAAGACAGATTTCATCAGACAATGGTGGGAATCCGCTGACGAGGTCACACTGATCACCCGTCCGAGACGGTTTGGAAAGACACTGAATATGAGTATGCTGGAACAGTTCTTTTCCGTAAAATATGCCGGGCGAGGAGAGCTGTTTGAAGGGCTTTCCATATGGAAGGAAGAGAAATACCGTCAGATGCAGGGAACATGGCCTGTCCTGTTTTTGAGCTTTGCAAGGGTTAAGGAGAATACCTTCAAAGAAGCAAGGCGGAGTATCTGCAGGATCATAGAAGAACAGTATAACAAGAATGATTATCTGCTGAACGGGAATCTGCTCAACGAGAAGGAGAAGGCGTTTTATCAGGAAGTCCGGGCAGATATGCCGGACAGTACGGCGGCGGTATCCCTGCAGTCGATGTCGGATTTCCTCGGCAGATATTATGGGAGGAAGGTTATCATTCTTCTGGATGAGTATGATACACCCATGCAGGAAGCCTATGTAAACGGATATTGGGAGGAGATGGCGGCTTTTATCAGGAGCCTTTTCAATGCAACCTTTAAAACAAATACTCATCTGGAACGTGCTGTGATGACAGGGATTACAAGGGTTAGCAAGGAGTCTATCTTTTCGGATCTGAATAATCTTGAGGTGGTAACCACTACTTCTGATAAATATTCGGAATTCTTTGGTTTTACCGAAGAGGAGGTGTTTGCGGCTTTGGGAGAATTTGGCTTATCGGATCAGCAACAGAGAGTAAAGGACTGGTATGACGGATTCTCTTTTGGAGACAGGAAGGACATCTACAATCCCTGGTCTATCATTAATTATATTGATAAAAAGAAAGTAGGCGCCTACTGGGCAAATACCAGCGCCAACAGCCTGGTGGAGAAGCTGCTCAGGGAAGGCAGGGCGAATATCAAGCAGGCTTTCGAAGATTTGCTGCATGGCCAATCGCTCCGAAAGGAAATAGATGAACAGATTGTGTATAATCAATTATTCATAAAGAAGAATGCCGTCTGGAGTCTTCTGCTTGCCAGTGGGTACCTGAAGGTTGTCAGTGCAACGTTTGTGGAGGAGACAGGCCATACGTATTATGATCTGGCGCTGACCAACAAGGAAGTATATCTCATGCTTGAAAATATGATTCAGGACTGGTTTTCCGGCAATGATAATTACAATGATTTCATCAGGGCGCTTCTGCAGGATGATGTGGATGAGATGAACGAATATATGAATCGGGTGGCGTTTGAGACCTTCAGCTATTTTGACACAGGCGGAAATCCGTCTAAGACGGAGCCGGAGAAATTTTACCATGGGTTTGTCCTGGGGCTGATGGTGGATCTCGCAGACAGGTATATCCTGACTTCCAACCGGGAGAGCGGCTTCGGGAGATATGATGTGATGCTGGAGCCAAGAAAAGCCGGGGAGGATGCCATAATATTGGAATTCAAGGTGTTTCAGCCGAGGAAAGAGCAAGACCTGCGGGAGACTGTGGAAGCGGCGTTGAAACAGATAGAAGAAAAGAAGTATGCGGCAGACCTGATTAAAAAGGGTGTTACAGAAGATCATATCCGCAGGTACGGGTTTGCTTTCTGTGGGAAAGAGGTGCTGATCGCAGGAGGATATTTTCCGGAAGGCGTATCGGAGGAATAGGAACCTGGGCGGCGGAAATGGAGAGGTAATAATTGTGGAAGGAATACGGGCATTCACGGTCATGATGAAGGATACCGAAGTCATACGGGTAGATTTCGATGCACTGCAGTATGAAGTGTTAAGCGAGAAATATCTGCCCTATCCCATCAAGGGAAGGATCCATAAGATACCGGCACTGAGCGCGGCCGGCACCACTTATGATATGACCCAGGCCATACTTGCCGCAAGGAAGAACGAGGAGGCTGTGGTCAGCTGGCTGGCAGGCCGGGTATTGCTTTTGAGCCGTGCCAATGCCAAGTGGATCTACAATCTTTTCCGCTTCGAGCAGGTCAGCACAGCCGAGCAGCATGTGAAGATTGCGCTGGTCTGCCGTGCGGTTTCCGTGTTGGATCCGTACTGGCTGAAATTTGATGATGACGGGGATATTTCCTGGAGCAGCGTAGATGTGAGACAGAACCCCTTGAATGAAATCGTCGCTCAGGTAGCGCTGCACGGCAAGTCGCTGACACTTCAAGGCTCTCCGGTCACACCGGAGCTGACCACCAACGGCGCCTATGCCAAGGCGTGGAGAAGACATTCGGATGCTTCTCTGTGGCTTTATAAATTAGGAGCCAACGGCAATACGGAGTCCAGGATCGAGGTGATGTGTTCAAACCTTCTGGATAAGATGAATGTGGAGCATGTCCATTATGAAGCCGGGCAGGATGAAGATCAGTATGTCTGCATGTGCCCCTGCATGACGACGGAGTCGAAGGCCATTCTGACAGGAATGGAGTTTATCTCTTACTGTAATGTCAATGGAATGGATCCGGATACCCGGATGTTTGAGATTGACAAAGAGAGCATCTATAAGATGTGGATTGTGGATTTCCTGATCAGCAACCGGGACAGGCACGGACAGAACTGGGGGTTCTTCTACGATACGGAGACGATGGAGATTCTGGGGTGCCATCCGCTGTTTGACCACAATAACGCGTTTGATATTGATTTCATGCGTAATATGGATGCACCGTATCAGTTCGGCGAGATGACAATCAGGCAGGCCGCCATGAAAGCAATGGGAGAGGTGGACTTTCACTTTACGGCTCCGATTACGAGGGAAGATTTTATCACGGACAGACAGTACCAGAGTTTCCGGAAGCGGGCGGAATGCCTGGGATTGAAGATGTAAAAGAAAAGTGACTGCGAAGCCGGAGGCTGTAGTATCTTTGTGGTGGTGAAATTTTAAAGAAATCTTCTTAAAATTAAAAAGGAGCAAAACAATGCAAACACAACAAACCGAAACTTCAAAATTATTTTCATATATTAAATCCGGCACCTCCGCGTACCATGTTGTCTCACACAGCAGGCAGCTGCTTCTCGACGCGGGCTTTGAGGAGCTGCATTTGAAAGAGATCTGGAATCTTAAGCGCGACGGCCGGTATTTTTGTATGCCCTTCGGGACGACACTTTATGCCTTCACGGTCGGCAGGGAATGCGATCTTGCCAACGGTATCCACATCGGCGGCGCCCACACGGATTTCCCTGCTGTCAAGATCAAGCCGAACCCGGAGATTTTCACCCAGGGATATATGCAGTTGAACACGGAGGTGTACGGCGGGCCGATCCTGAATACTTTCTTTGACAGGCCGCTGTCTCTTGCAGGCAAAGTGGTGACACGCGGAGAAAGCTATGACAGACCGGCCAGCCATCTCATCGATTTCAGGGATCCGGTGCTGTATCTGCCCAATCTGGCGGTTCATATGAACCGTGAGGTGAACGAGAAGGGCGCCCCGATCGACAATCAGAAGCATCTGCTTCCGATGCTGGGAACCATAGGGGATGAACTGGACAAGGATGCCACACTGGCAGGGATGCTTGCGGACAGACTTGCCGTGAAGAAGGGAGATATACTGGACTATGACCTGTGTGTTTATAATCCGGAAGAACCGCAGCTGGTGGGAATAACCGGAGAATTTATCTCTGCCCCGCGTCTGGATGATATCACTTCGGTCTGTGCGTTGGTACATGGGCTGATAGAAAGCGGGAATGCCGACCGGGTTAATCTGGTATGCCTTTTTGATAATGAGGAGATCGGCAGTCTCAGCAAGCAGGGGGCGGACTCTTCTCTGCCGTCCATTGTGATCCAGAAAATATGGCAGGCTTTCGGGAAGAGCCCGGTAGACTGCATGGCAGATATTTCCGACGGCATGATGCTCTCCGTGGATGTTGCGCATGCCTGGCATCCGAATTACCCCGGCAATCAGGATATTACGAATTATCCGATCCTGAATCAAGGCTTTGTACTGAAAACGGCAAGCAATCAGACCTACTCCTGGGATCCGGAGATTCTTGCATCCGTCATGGCGCTCTGTGAGGAAAAGGAGATTCCTTATCAGCGGTTTGTGAAGCATTCCAATGTAAAGGGCGGCGGAACGATCGGTTCGATCATTTCTTCGCACCTGCCCATGCGGACGGCGGATCTGGGTGTCGGCCTGTTGGCGATGCACTCCAGCCGTGAGATGATGGGCGTGAAGGACCAGACGGCGCTTATGCGGTTTGTGGAAGCATTTTTCGAATGAGAGAATGGAGTCTGAGAGCGGAGTTGGCAATCAGATTATAGTATGCGGCCTGTCGGTTTAACCGGCAGGCTGTTTCGGTCCATGGACTTATCGTAGCAGGGTGATCTCAGAATCCTTAGAATTATCTCAAAATCCTTAGAATCAAATCTCAAAATCATGTGAAAACAGAACAGAATCCTTTCTTCAACTTATTCCCCTTTTTTCCTATAATTTAAAACAGCAACGAAAGAACTGTATGCGAAATCAGGCAGGATACAGAACATTTGGGCAGTTTATGCGGGAGAGGAGAAGAAAATGTTAAAATTTCTGGTAAAACGTATTTTGTGGCTGATACCGGTGGTTTTGGGAGTTTCCGTTCTTATTTTTACAATCATGTGCTTCACACCGGGAGACCCGGCGAGGAATGCACTCGGCGCGGACGCTTCTCAGGAGTCGATTGATGAATTTAATGAAAGACACGGTTTAAATGATCCGTATTTTGTCAGGTTGGGAAGCTTTTTAAAGTCTACCTTTCTGGAATTTGACCTAGGAACTTCCTACATAAATGGAAGCTCGGTTTCCGAACAGATCACATCGCGTCTGGGATATACGATGAAGATTACCTATATTGGCATTCTGATTTCTATTGTACTGGGAATCCCGGCCGGAATTATAGCGGCAACAAACCAGAATACCTGGAAAGACAGTCTTTCTATGGTGGTGTCATTGTTCTGCGCGTCCATGCCGAGTTTCTGGTTTGCGCTGCTTCTGGTTATGTTCTTCGCCCTTCGGCTCGGCTGGCTGCCTACCGTGGGAGTAAAGAGCTGGACAGGATATATTCTGCCATGTGTGTCTATAGGAATCGGAGGAGCCGCCGGCATTGCGAGACAGACCAGATCCAGTATGTTAGAGGTCATTCGGCAGGATTATGTGACGACGGCGAAAGCGAAAGGGCAAAGTTATTCCAAAATTATCTGGGGACATTGTCTGAGGAATGCGTTAATTCCGGTTTTGACGGTCATCGGCAGCCAGATGGCGGTTCTGGTAGGCAGTTCGCTTGTGTGTGAGACGATTTTTTCAATACCGGGTATCGGATCCTATTTAGTGACGGGGGTTAATCAGAGAGATTACCCGGTGGTGCTTGGGTGTGTGGTAGTATTGTCGCTGATCTTCAGTCTGACGATGCTGTGTGTGGATCTTATGTATGCGGCAGTAGACCCTCGGTTCAGAAATATTCTCAAGTCCTAATGGTCTTAATGCTGAAGAGTATATCTGTGCCGTGTCGGTTCAGGCATAAATCATATTTTTGATGAAATCAGTTTAAGTGGAAGGGAGCAAATATGCGGTCAGAAAAGATGAATCAAAGGACAGTGAAAAAGTCTCAGTTTGGTATGGTGATGAAACGTCTTGCAAAAAATAAAATGGCAATTGTCGGCCTTGCAATAGTGAGCATACTGATAATAATTGCAGCGCTGGCTGATGTGATTATTCCTTATGATTACGGTTATCAGGATACAAGTGCGCTTCTTCAGCCGCCTGGAGCAGGTCACTTATTGGGAACGGATAATCTTGGACGGGACATTTTAAGCAGGCTGATTTATGGCACCCGTCTCTCTATGAAAATGGGAATCCTCTCTGTTCTGCTTGCAGCGGTACTGGGAACCTTCCTGGGAAGTATTGCAGGCTATTACGGAGGCCTGGCGGATGATATAATCATGCGTTTTCTGGATATCTACCAGTCGATTCCGGGACTTGTAATGTGTGTGGCCCTGGCAGCAGTGCTTGACCCCGGACTTAATAATTCTATTCTGGCAGTGGGAATTACGACGATGTCAGGCTATGCAAGAATGATCCGTGGTTCTATCATGCAGGTGAAGGGAATGGAATACATAGAAGCGGCCACGGCCATCAACGCCAGCGATAAAAGAATCATATTAAAACATATTATGCCCAATGCCATTTCTCCTCTGATCGTGCAAATGACTATGGGAATCGGCGGAGCGATTCTGATGGCATACAGAGGCATGCAAGAGTGCATCCTATGGCGGTTATGCATCAAATATATCCACCTGTACCTCTCCCAGGTTTGGCGATTACAGGGAGGAATGGGCGTCTCTTTCGGTAGAAACCGACTATTATGCATATGATGTGGAGAATGCGAAGGAATATCTGGCAGCATCCGGAATTGCCCAGGGAACGACAATTAAACTGGTGCATAGCGGCATGAATGCACAGGCATCGGAGGCGGAGGTGATACAGGCTTGCCTGAATGAAATCGGATTAAACTGCGAGCTGGTATCTGTTCCGGATACAACTGCCGATTTTGTTACAAATCAGCCTGAGGATTGGGAATTTGAAAACTGCCGGATGGGCAGCTGAAAAATCTGGGCATCCTGTGGGACAGAGGTTACGGGCCGATCGCTCAGCAGCACTCTGTTGTGGGGATAAACGGCAGCTCTCGCCAGATAATCTTTCAAAGCCGGTGACAGGCTGTCCCTGGAATAATCCAGATCATAGGTGGGAATACCAAGGCTTGTCTTCCTGGAAAGCTTGTCAAGAAGCCTGGGAAGAATACGCTGGATTTCTTCCTTTTTGACCGGTTTCAGCAAATAGGCAAATGCCTGGTTATCCAATGCCTGACAGGCGTAATTGAAATTACGATATGCGGTAAGTATAATAAATTCTGTTTCCAGACCGAGACTGCGAATGGAGGAGATCAGGTCAAGGCCGCTCATATCAGGCATGGCGATATCTGTGATTACGAAGTCAGGCTGGTAAGCCAGAATAGCTTCATAGGCTTCCTTTCCCGATGTGCAGTTACAACAGATCTCAATTTCGTAACTGTCCCAGTCAATTATGTGGTTGATACTGTAGAAATTGACAGGTTAGTCATCAATGATGATTAAACGGTACATGATAATCCTCCGGGAAATATGCGTTTTAATGCTGATATCTATTTATTATAAATAGTAGGTGGGCATTCGTCAAATTTGGGTTACTGTTTCCGGCTGATGTTTTGGGAGGAAAATGTTACTATTCACGGCCTAGCCGCTCATAGTAACATGATGCACACAAAATGCTCCGAAGTCGCATTTTGGCGCTTTCCAACTCGGACTTTCTGTGACTTCCGCTTTGCTCCACTCACAAAAAACACCTCGCGGTATATCAACCGTGAATAGTAACAGGAAAATTACACTCTGCTATACCCTCGACGATTTGGGCATAATAGAGTATAATACTTTTCAGATGAGGGTTGTTGCAAATAGAAAATATATATGTTATTCATTGTAATGATGTATAGTAAACGACATAACGAATTTCTGCTTCCAGCTCTTGCAGGCGCCATATACGGTAGTTCCTGCGGAGCTGAAAATTTCTAATGTCGTTAACTATAGGAAGGTACCGCATGGAACGAAACGAAATGCTATCCCGTATAGAAGAACTTGAACAGCAGATAGCCACGCTGCCTGTCGGTTCGGTTTCTGTAACCGAGCCTGAAAGGCAGCGTGGAAATATGTCGAAAAATTCACAGGCTGTTAGTAACAAACATGATTTCATGACCAATGTTCGTCTCGGGGAATCTCTGCGTGCCTTTTCCGGATCGGTCATTAAATACAGGAGGCGTGAGTGTTATCGGAAGCTGCAGGACTATGTATATGGGGAGCCTCAGGACAAGGTTTTTATTCTTTATGGATTGCGCCGGACGGGGAAGACCACGATGATCCGTCAGATATTTGCAGATATGAGTGACGAAGATCTTGCCAGAGCGGCCTTTATTCAGATTATGCCTAAGAATACGCTTGCCGAAGTAAACCGTGATTTAAAGTATCTGGAACAAGAGGGGTATCAATATGTTTTTCTGGATGAAGTCACCTTGATGGAGGATTTTATCGAAGGTGCGGCGTTGCTGTCTGATGTATTTGCAGCCTGCGGCATGAAGATTGTGCTGTCCGGAACGGATTCTCTCGGATTCCTTTTTACAGAAGACGAACAGCTGTATGACCGGTGTATTTTAATGCACACTACCTTTATACCCTATCGGGAGTTTGAAGCTGTTCTTGGTATTCAGGGTATTGACGAATATATTCGTTATGGCGGGACTATGAGTCTTGGCGGTATCCATTATAATGAAACCTCTACTTTTGCAAGTAAAGAGAGTACGGATGAATATGTGGATTCGGCTGTTGCCAGAAATATTCAGCATTCTTTGCATTGTTATCAGTATGAGGGACATTTTCGTCACTTACAGGAACTGTATGAGAAAAAAGAGTTGACCAGCGCTATCAACCGGGTAGTTGAGGATATGAACCATCGTTTTACCCTGGAGGTATTGACTCGGGATTTTCGTTCCGGGGATCTTGCGCTTTCAGCGCGGAATTTGCGTCGTGACAGAGTAGAGCCGAATGATATTCTGGACAGGATCGATCTGACCTTGGTGACAGAACGCCTTCGGGAATTGTTGGAGATCCGTAATAAACCGGAGCAGACGATAGTATTGGAGGACGCGCATATAACGGAGATTCGGGAATATCTTCATTTGTTGGATTTGTTTCGGGAAATTGACGTAGTCAGTCTGTCTGATGTTAATCGGAAAGCAGTGCGGAATATTATTTCCCAGCCCGGTATGCGTTATGCGCAGGCAGAAGCACTGGTGAAGAGCCTTCTCCTGGATGCAAAATTCAGCAGTCTTTCTCTTGCAGAGCGTAATGCCGTTCTTGGGCGTATTCTGAACGAGATCAAAGGCCGGATGATGGAAGATATTGTTCTTCTGGAAACCCGGTTGGCGAATCCGAAGAAGGAGGTTTTTGTCCTGCAGTTTCCTGTTGGGGAATTTGATATGGTGGTTTTTGACCCGGTTGCCGCTTCCTGCGAGATCTTTGAAATCAAGCACAGTTCTGAAGTAGTATCACAGCAGTACCGGCATCTCATGGACGGGACAAAATGCGCCGCTACGGAACACCGCTACGGGCCGATTACCGGGAAATATGTCTTGTATCGTGGGGAAAGTCAGGCAGTCGGCGAGATTCAATATCAGAATGTGGAAGAGTATTTGAAAAATCTGAAAGGAGATTGACGTCCTCTTCGTTGTGTGCTACAATCCTCTAAACAATTGAACAGTGGTGATGTCTTCAGGGCAGGGTGAAATTCCCGATCGGCGGTTATAGTCCGCGGGCGCGAGAGCGCAGGGGTTGGTGAAATTCCAAAACCGACGGTATAGTCCGGATTAAAGAAGGTGTATTGAGATTGTCAGCTTATAACTGACTATGATTTTTGCACTTCTTTGTCGGTCTGCTCTGTGGACATTTTCAATACACCTTAAATAGTTAACACCTGAAAGGCATTCGGATACTTTCAAGTGTTAATTTTTTTAAGGAGGTATTCCAATGAATATCAGCAAAACAAAGAAACTCACAACAATCAGCATGCTGTGTGCACTCGCCTATGCCGCGGCGGCGGTCGGGCGCATTCCGCTCGTATTATTTTTGAAGTATGATCCCAAAGATGTTATCATAGCAATCGGCGGATTGCTTTTTGGGCCGATTACTTCGCTTGCTGTAACGGTGATTGTTTCTGTCGTGGAAATGTTTACGATCAGCGAAACGGGAGTTTTCGGTTGTATTATGAACATTATTTCAAGCTGTTCCTTCGCGTGCACTGCCGCATCTGTCTACAGGAAGAAACCGGAATTGTCAGGTGCTGCTTTGGGGCTTCTGTGCGGTTGGGGCTGTCAGGTTGCAGTAATGATGCTTTGGAATTATTTGATTGCTCCGCTTTATATGGGGTATCCGCGGGAAGCTGTTGTGGAACTGCTGCTACCAGCATTTTTACCCTTCAATTTAATTAAGGGAGGATTGAACGCAGTAATAACAATGCTTCTATACAAACCCGTTGTCACTGCTTTGCGGCATTCACATTTAGTGGAATCCAGGCAAGGTTCAGATAAAGTGCATGGGAAGCGGTAAAGAAATGATTGAAAAAAGTTATATAAACTTATATAATAAATAAAAAGTTATATAAACTTATATATAATGCAACAAGTTATATAGACTTATATATGAAACGGAAAGCTATATATCAAACAAAATATATATTATTATAGAGAGAAGACATGTGTCATGAATAATCCTTTTACGCTTTCCTTCGGGAAAAAACCGCTGCAATATGTATCCCGCATTTCCCAGACGAATACGATCATTGAAAGCTTCAGTGCAGAAGAGCCGTCAAATCAGATTTACCTGATCACGGGTGTGCGAGGTTCCGGCAAGACCGTCATGATGACCAGCATTGCCAATGATATGAGGAAAAAGGAAGAATGGATCGTTGTGGAGCTGAATCCGGTCAGAGACCTTCTGCAGAGCCTTGCAGCCAAGCTGTACAGTCTGCCGGAAATGCATACACATTTTATACAGGCGAAGCTTGATTTTTCGATATTGGGACTGGGTGTTTCAGTGGAAAATGCTGCTCCTGTGACAGATATTGAAAGTGCAATTGAATTGATGCTGGCTGAGATTCATGGCAGGAATAAAAGACTGCTGATCACGATCGATGAAGTTACGAACTGTGAGTATGTCAGGGTATTTGCCAGCTCTTTTCAGATTTTTCTGAGACAGGAATATCCGGTCTTTCTACTGATGACGGGCTTGTATGATAATGTTTATAATCTTCAGAATGAGGATGCCCTTACCTTTTTATACAGAGCGCCTAAGATGATATTGGAGCCGTTAAATTATACTGCGGTCAGAAAGAAGTATATGGATATCTTCGGCCTGGATATGGAAGCAGCGGGAGAGATGACCGGATTGACCAAAGGGTATCCCTTTGCGTTTCAGGTATTGGGATACCTTTGTTGGGAAAACAGAGACAGTAAAACGCTGGAAGAGATTCTGCCGGAGTATGACCAGTATCTTGAAGAATATGTATATGATAAGATCTGGTCTGAACTCTCTGATCTGGACCGGAAGATACTGGTTGAAATGTCTGAGAGCGGGGAGACCAGAGTGAAAAAGATCAGAGAAAAGACAAAGATGACATCAGAATTGTTTTCCGTATATCGGGAGCGGCTGAAGCGAAAAGGCGTTCTGGATACAAGTAAGTATGGAGAGGTGTCCTTTATTCTACCGCGGTTTGCGGAGTTTGTTATGACCCGGATGATTTGAGTACAATAAGTGCCGGACAATCGGTATGTCCGGATACAATACGAAGTATAAGGAGGAAGCAGCATGCCAGGGATTCGGGATGTCGCGGCATATGCCGGAGTGGGAATTGGAACTGTATCAAGAGCGCTGAATAAAACGGGCTATGTTTCAAAAGAGACCAGGGAAAAAATAGAAGAAGCAGTGAGGGTTCTGGGGTATCAGCCGAATGAACTGGCAAGAAATCTGTACCGGAATAAAAGCGGGATGATCGGAGTGGTGGTGCCTGATCTGGAAAATCCTTTTTTTGCCAAATTTCTGAAATGTACGGAAATTGAATTGTATAAATATGGGTATAAGGCCGTAGTGTGTAATACGGTAGAGATAAGCGACCGGGTGAAGGAGCTGATCGGGCTGATGAACCAGAATGTTCTGGATGGGCTTATTGTAGGGGTTGATCCCCCGGATGATGTGGAGCTTAATCAGATCAGGAAGCCGGTAGTCAGTCTGGACCGGAATTGGGGGGATGGCATTCCTGTTGTGACTTCCGATAACGAGAAAGGAGGCAGGTTGGTTGCGGAACAGATTGTAGAATCTGGTTGTAAAAGCGTTCTGATGTTTGAAGGACGAACATATATCAGGCAGCCGTTTGATAATCGGGGGAGAGAAGTGAGAAGGATTTTGGAGGAAAATAATATTTCTATCATCAGGGCGGAAATTGAATGGAATTTGCTCAGCTACGAGTATTACATGGAAACGGTGGAGAAGTATCTTTCCATTTTTGACAAGGTGGATGCGGTATATGCAGGCGATCTGATTGCAGCTGCTTGTCTTGTTGTTGCCGAAAGAAAGAAGATCAAGGTGCCTGAAGAATTAAAAATTATCGGATATGACGGGTTGGATATTGCAAAATTAACTTCGCCTATGCTGACAACGGTGAGGCAGGATATTCAATTAATGTCAAGATACTGCGTGGAAACCTTGATGAAATTATTGGATGGAAATGAGAGTATTCCGTCTCTGCAGATATGTGATGTGATGCTCTGGAAAGGTGGAACAATGTAAAGTGTTCCATAAAAAACAAATTATATGATCGAATTGTGCATAACATATATAAAGAGAAATTGTATGTTATGCACAATTTTTTTGTGTTTTAAAGTTTTGTATTGACAGAAAATGCGAATAATTATATTGTATAGATATGGAACGGGTTTCATAATAGATGAGGAGAAAATAAGATGATTGTTTTTAGTGGAAAATATAGAAAAATAGAGTTATTCATCAAGGCACAGGAGAAAGGAGAAAGTCTCCTTCGATTGTTTGAAGGGGAGTGTGAAATTTTCAGGTTTTATCCGAAAACAAGCGATTATCAGCGTGTTGCAATTCCGTTGAAGACAGAGGAAGAGTATCGGATTTGCATTGAGCATGCCACAGTTAGCCAGATGTATTTGTGCGGTAATGACGATATTCTGGAAACGGGAATCAAATACTTGATGATTAACGGAGAGAATATGGAAATGTTCCACGTTGATGGAGTTATGGATACACCGATTCGGGAGCAGTATCATTTTACGCCCTTCGTAAACTGGAGCAATGATCCAAACGGATTATGCTGGTATAAGGGATATTATCACCTTTTCTATCAGTCAAACCCGCATGAACAGAAATGGGGCAGGATGTATTGGGGGCACGCAGCCAGCAGAGACTTGATCCACTGGAAACATTTACCGTTTGCCTTAGACCCCCAAAAAGAGGTATTGGAGTCGGAGCTGTTGACGGGCGGCGCCTTCTCCGGGTCGGCAATATCGATGGAGGACGGAATCCGGCTATTCTTTACAAGAGATGTGGAACAGATTGGGGATTCCGGCAGCATCAGACAGTCTCAGGCTACTGCCTGGAGCCGGGATGGCGTTAGCTTTGGAGAAGAACAAGAAATACTGCCGGCTCTTTCTTTGCAGGGGACGGATGTAAATTTCCGGGATCCGAAAGTTTTTTTGTTGGATGGTAAATGGTATATGGCACTTGCTGCCAATTATTGCGGAAAGGCGGCGGCGCTTCTGTATTCTTCGGGAGATCTGCGGCAATGGACATTTACCGGTCCGTTGCTGCAGTTGGAGGATCCTGATATCCCCAGTCTGGAATGCCCGGATTTCTTCCCTCTGGGAGATGATTATGTCCTGCTTGTATCGGTTATGGACGTGAAGGTGCAGTATGGAGCCAAACAGCCGGTGAATTATTATGTTGGGGAATGGAAAGGTGAAAAGTTCCGGGCGTCGTGCGAAGGGGTATGCGACTTCGGTGAAAACTTCTATGCTGCACAAACGTTTGAACATGCCGGCAGAAGAATACTATTCGGCTGGATCTGCGATTGGCAGAAGGAACATGAGATTGAAAAGCATGGAGCCTATGGAAGCATGACGATCCCGCGGGTACTGTCGACGAAAGAACACCGCCTTTATCAGACGCCGGCCAGTGAGGTTTATAATCTTTTGGGAGAGATTCTTGTTGAGAAGGAGCAGTGCGCAAGAGTGGAATTGGAGATTCCTGGGAACAGCTATTATAGCAGTATTTCATTTTCGGAGGAAACTTCTTTTGAGATTTTGCTGGCGGAGGATGGGGAGGATTTCCTGAAGCTTGTGGGATGTGACGGCGTGTTGGAACTCATATCTACAAGAATGGGAAACAGACCGGTCAAATTTGTTGCGAAGACAAAGAGAATTAGAAAAATAGAAATTTTTATGGACCGCAGGGTTGTCGAAATCTATGTAAATGACGGCGAGGCGGTTGGAACAAAACTGTTTGTCAACCATTCGAAAAGGGGAATTTTTGAGGCGTCGTTTGCCGATGCCCTGAATGTGACTCAGGTACTTGTAAGACAGATGGAGGCAATATGGAAAAACATGTTATGTGCTCAAAAAGACTGAGGAAAGGGATACAGCATAATTGGAGACTCTATATTCTGATGCTTCCGGCATTGCTGTGGCTGGTGGTATTTGCCTATTATCCGATGTATGGGCTTCTGATTGCCTTTAAGGATTTTAAAGCTGTGGCAGGTATTCTGGGTTCTCCCTGGGCGGATCCTGTATGGAAACACTTTGCGGATTTCTTCAGCACAAGCGTAGCCAGAATGGTCATTTCGAATACTCTTGTATTAAGTCTGCTGACAATCCTGATTTCCTTTCCTGTTCCGATTATTTTCGCTCTTTTGCTGAATCAGGTTAAAGGAAAAGGAACACGGAAATTTATCCAGACGGTTTCCTACGCACCATATTTTATTTCCAATGTGGTGGTGGTCAGTATAATGAACGTTATATGCGCACCGGGTGGTTTCGTAAATACGATCATTAAAAGTCTGACGGGACATCCGCTGCTTCTCATGTCATCCGCCGAATATTTTCGGACAATGTATATTGTATCCAATATATGGCAGACAATGGGATTTTCGGCGATTGTCTATATTGCAGCGTTGGCCGGAATCAATCCCGATTATTACGAAGCGGCTATTATGGACGGGGCAGGCAAGTTCAAAAGAATATTATATATTGATATTCCTCTGATCATGCCGACGGTGATCGTCATGTTGATTCTGGCAGTAGGGAATGTCATGACAGTTGGCTATGAAAAGGTCTATTTGATGCAGGCGGGCACTAATACACAGGTCAGCGAGATTATTTCTACTTATGTATATAAGGTTGGCCTGCAGAATGCCCAGTATAGTTTTGCGACAGCAGTGGGACTGTTCAATTCAGTCGTGAATTTTGTCATTCTTGTAATTGCCAATAAAATAGCCAGAAAGATGGCAGATATCAGTATCTTTTAGCCGGGATAAATTATGGGATAGACGATATGGGAAAGACAGGAGGTAAAGATGATCAGAAAGAAATCGGGCGGTGACAGAGTATTTGATGTAATCAATGCGTTGGTCATGGCGGCTGTGTGTATAGTAATTGCATATCCGCTGTATTATGTCTTTATGGCATCCTTCACGGATCCGGCAATTGTTAATTCGGGAAAACTACTGCTTTATCCGGAACATGTTTTTACCGGAGGATATCAGAAAATATTTGCCTATAAGCCGATCTGGACAGGATACTGGAATACGATCAAATATACTATAACAGGAACTCTGGTGGCAGTCGCGGTGACGATTCCGTGTGCTTATGCTTTGTCAAGGAAGGATCTGGCGGGAAGGAGAATCTGGAATTTCCTTTTCACCTTCACGATGTTTTTTAACGGAGGGATTATTCCGTTGTATCTGGTTATCAATAAGTTGGGAATCTATAACAGTATTTTTGCGATGATCTTGCCCGGAGCGGTCAGTGCATATAATCTGATCGTATGCAGATCCTTCTATGATTCGAGCATTCCGGATGAACTGGTAGAGGCTTCCAGACTGGACGGCTGTACGGATTTTAATATTTTTTTCCAAATTGTAATACCGGTCTCTTCGACCATCATTGCGGTTATGGTGTTGTTCTATGCAACATCTATCTGGAATTCGTTTATGAATGCTTTGATGTTTATGGGTGACCAGAGTAAGATGCCTCTGCAGGTTATCCTGCGTAACCTGATACTATCGAATCAGGCGTCTTCGGTGCTTTCGGGTGGGACGGAGATGATCGAGAGGCAGAAGCTGGCAGAACAGCTGAAATATGGCGTAATAGTAGTATCTGCGCTTCCGCTGCTCGTGTTATATCCTTTCGTACAGAAATATTTTGCGAAAGGCGTGATGATTGGTGCGGTCAAAGGGTGAAGGCGGTTATGCAAGTCTTGAACCAGACAATAGAAAACAAAGGAGGTTTTATGTATGAGGAAAAAGTTTTTGGCAGCCTTGCTGTCTGTAGTCACAACTGTCGGGGCGCTTTCGGGATGTCAAAGCGGCGCTTCTTCAGGTGAAGTAGCAACAGAGCCGGAGGAGGTACAACAGGATGGGGTGCCGGAAGAGGCGGCTTCTGACGGGGAAATGGAGAGCGGTAACTTCAATTTGGATGGTACACTTCCGATCGTGAAAGATGCAGGCGAGATGGAACCAATCAAGATCGCTATTGTATTGCCGCCGGAGAGGACGGTAGCTACGGATGAGATGCCGATGGTCAAGAAAATAGTGGAAGATACAGGAATTCCGATTGAATGGATTGAAATTCCGTCAGACGGATCTGCGGAAAAGATCAATCTTATGTTGAACGGCGGCGACTATCCGGACGTGTTCTGGAACGGTATCTCATCAGAAATGGCAGTACAGTACAGTGACCAGGATCTGTTTGTTCCGACAGAAGAACTGATCGAAGAGTATTGTCCCAGACTTATGGAGATTTTTGGGCAGCATCCGGAGTATAAAGGCGGATCTACCGCGCCGAACGGACATAGCTATGGGTTCCCGTATGTAGAGGAAATGTACGGACTTGTTCTGACTCCCGGGCCATTCCTGATCAATAAGAACTGGTTGGACAAGGTCGGAAAAGATGTGCCGGAGACTGTGGAGGAATGGGTAGACTGCCTGAAAGCCTTCCGGGATGGCGGCGATTTAAACGGAAATGGTGTGGCGGATGAGGTTCCTTATTCCTTTGGAATGGGATGCGATGGTTTATTTAATTCCTATGATACCTTCTATTATTTTACCGGAGCGTTCGGATCGGCAGATTCTGTGTGTTCCGGGAACCCGCAGGCAAATCATCTGAGGATTGTGGATGGAAAAGTACATTTTACAGCGACTGATGATGCGTTTAAGAAGACGGCGGAATTTTTCAATATGCTTTATCAGGAGAATTTGATCGATATGGATTCTTTTTCTCCTGGACCGAATGAGGATACGCCTCTGTATATCAGTAAAATGGCCGGAAGCGAGGCGGTGATCGGATGCCTGGGAACCTGGGCGCCAGTGAATGAGATTGTTGATCCGGCAGTGAGAGAGCAGTATATAGCTCTGCCAAGACTGGAAGGCGACGCAGGCAAGGGCGGTGTGGAGGTCAATTATTCAGAGATGGCGGAGACATCCATGGTAGCCATCACAAATAAGTGTAAATATCCGGAAGTAATTGCCGCTTTGGTGGATTATTGTATGGATCCTGAAATATCCATTACCTTGAACTGGGGACCGGAAGGTTATACTTATGTGAGAGGTGATGACGGAATACTCCACTTCAATCTGGACGATAGCGACAATGTTATTCTGCAGGAGGGGTACCAGTCCTTTACGGAGCAGAGGGCAAACACTACACCCGGACGTGGTTCACTGATCGTTCTCAGTGATTATTACGGAACAGTTGCGGATTATACTTGGGATGCAATCGATCTGTTGGAAGGTCAGCGGCAGAACGGTAAAGAAGAAATTATGGCGGAAATTGATGCGGTGCCAAAGATGATGCTTACGTTGGATGAACAGAAGCGGATTGCGCAGATTTACCCTCAGATTGCCAATATTGTAGATGCTTTTCAGATGAATGCCATTATGCAGGGAAATGTGGATGCCCTGTGGGATAAATATAAGCAGGATTTGCTGGATGCCGGAGTGGAAGAACTTGTAAGCACGTATCAGACAGCATATGAGCGCTTCAGCAGTTCCGCAAATTAATTAGATCGCAGCTGTGGATGCTTCACAGCATACGGAAGCTGATGTTTCCAGAAGGTGAAAATAAATTTGAAGTCCGATAAGAGGCGGTTTCTAATCGGACTTCATAACCTTCTTTTTAAACATGATATAATAGCAATTCAACTCGAAATCACTGTGTGTTTTTTCCTTCTGAGGCAAACATACCAGCAGGTTTTCTTTTACAACAGGATCAAGAAGTTCTGTGCGGAGCGTATTCTTAATTCCGTTTATATCCAGAAAAACGCGGACTTCTTTTATTGCGGTTTCCAACTTTCGCTTTTCTACAAGAAAATCCATATCATAGCACGTTTCGGCTTCCCATTCGCTGAGCATTTCTGAGTGGTCATCAATCCAGGAGGTCAGAGCAATATTGGCGCCGTGATCGGAAATCATTTTTTGTGTACCTTATTTTAACACGACAATCACTGGCACTGTTACATTTCGTATTCCTCTGACGGGATACCTAAAGAGGCCAGTTTATTTTTACGACTTTCAGCTGATATGCCAATTCGGGATTGTTGCCTGTATCCGCCTTTTTGATACGCTGTAAATTTACATAATAATCAATGGTAACCTGTTTTAATTCTTCCAAGGCCATATTGTCAGTCATCCTTTCACCGCCTTCTGATTGGTCGTAATGTTCCGATACCATTATTATAGTGAAATCATGATAAAGAGTAAAGTCTCTTCATACATACCCAGTAATTCTTCTCGCTGGTGTACCTTGCACTTTGGATTCTGGCATTGAGCTCATCCTTTGTCAGCGTCCAGTCTGATCTGACACATCCCAGATGCAGGCATCGGGTCACTTCCTTCAGCAGTTCCGGATTCGTATCGTATTCCATTTCCGCCAGCAATGCGGCAGCTTTGACATCATAGACGGGATTGTCAAACTGCTTAAGCTGGTCATTATAAGCCAGTTCAAACAGGCGGTGCTCTTCTGAATCAGGCAGGTAACAGGAATCTTCGGAGGTGTCCGCAATATGCAGATAGTACAGTGCGGCTCTGTCTTTGGAAGATTGCTTACGGATGATCCGGCCAAGACGCTGGATGCGCTGTCTTTGCGTGGAGGTTCCCGAGAGAATGATCCCGATGGAGGCATCGGGGACATCTAGCCCTTCGTCGATTGCTTTGCAGGCTATCAGAATCCGTATACTTCCTGTCCGAAAACGCTCCAGTGCATTACGGTTTGCCTGATTTCCCATTTTGGAATGGTAACGCCCCACTCTCTCAGGATAATCTGCCTGCAGGAGACGGTACAGTTCGTCCGCCTGGCTGATCCGCTCGCCGAAGATGATGATTTTCTCTTTGGTGTCCAGGCGTTTTAACAGGTCGCATGCGCAGGCAATTCTGGCCTCCGCCAGACAGACCAGCCTCTTACGCATGAAAGTGAGACCCATATAGGAAGAAGCTGCCTTGGCAATTTTTCGGTTTTTGCTGCCTGCGAGACTGCGCAGGGCTTCGAAACGTTCTTTCTGGGTGAGTGATTTTAGGGAGGGATATACCTTAAGCAGTGTAGCATAAAGAATAGTCATCTGTTCGGTCAGTTCCTCATATTCATCCCGCTCGTCAGCGTGGAGAGACAGGCTGATGTGGTAGACGTCGTAGGGACATATGGTATTCCCGTCTGATGCCTCTTTCATCCCATAGTGATATATTTTCCTGCCAAGGACAGAGGTGAGGTATCGCCGCGCCTGCCCGGAAGGAAGCGTGGCGGTAAGTCCGAGGGAAAAGAATTGCCCATCGCATTCTTTGATATAAGGAAGAAACTCGAAAATCAGCTGATTCTGTTCGCTTTCGTAATGGTGGCATTCATCTGCAATCAGCAGGACATTTTCTCCGCGCCTTAATTCTGTCAAAATCTGCCGTGCCAGTTCATAGCGGGCTGAATTGATTACATAAATCATATATTTATGATCCGGGGAGGCCTTGGAGCCGCCGCCGCGCAGGCCGATCATGTTCCGGACAGGATCTGTATGCAAAGAAGCGGCATAATCATTTCCGGCCGGTGGGAGGTTCTGACAGGAAACGGAGAGATAGTCCAGCAGGGACTGTTTCCATTGCCGCATCAGGGCACTGGTAGGCACAACGATCTTGATATGCAGAGATCTGTTCAATTTCTGGTCCATACAGTCCATTGCTGTTAAAGCCAGCAAGGTTTTACCTGATCCGGTCACTGCCTGAACGATTCCCCTGCCGTCATTTGCAAACCATCGGTCAATGCATTCTTCCTGCCATTCGTAGAGTTTCTCTGTCATATATCGTTTCTCCTGTGAACATTAGTGGCGGTCCGGCCGCCGAAGGCTGAACTGTTTCGGACTTTATTTTATCATAGGAATGGCATAAATGGCGAAAGGATTTCGGGAATTGTATAAAAGCAACCGAATACAAATGGTAACAAATTGTTGAAAACGTACCATATATCAGCTATACTTTTCATAGCATTAAGCAATGGACCATATTTCACAAAGGACAGAAGTGTGTAGGGTTTATGTCGGCACGATACCATCATACACTAAACTACGTACGCACAGAAATGAGGAAAACAATGAATTACGAAGAATTATACCAGAATTTACAACCTGACCAGAAGACGCTGAAGGATTCCCTTGCTTCCCTTCAGAAACTCTATAAGGCAGTCTGCAAGGAGACAGAGAGTGGTGATTTGAAGAGCCTGATCCGCGATCTGAATACCATGAAAGAATCAGCCGGGCAGCTGGCTGCCGCTCTTGAGAATCTGGAAGATACCGCTGCAGCTTTTGACGCAAGGGCTTATTTTGAGAACGGTGATTTCGCACGGCAGATGCTGGTGGCCTGTGAGGAGAAGGGCGTGGATGTCCGCGGAGAATTTCCGATTTATGAGATGTTCCCTTATAAGGTGAGACTGGATGCAGAGAACCAGGATCTTTACCTGGACCGCAAGAAAGTACAGTGCATGCGCCCGCAGAGCTTCGTGGATACTGTCAAGGCCGGACAGGACAAACTTAACAAAGCTTCTTTTAATGCCTCTACATTTGTCAATGAACTTTCCGATGCCTATGACCTTGCGCTGCTAAAGATGGGCAAGAAGGACGGATATGATATGTATCTGAAGAATCTGTATAAATATCTTGCACCCATGAGCCGCTTCCGGAAAGATTATGACCAACAGAGTTTCGCATTCGATCTGGCAAGGCTGTATATGTCTGATACAGAAGAGACGAAGAGCGGAAAGAGATACCAGTTCGGCCCGAGCAGAGATCAGAGTAAGGCTATCCGTATTCTGGACAAGGAAGGAAACGAGCAGTATCTGGCTACGATACGTTTTTTTGAAGCAGAAGAATAACCGGGATGAATGCAGCATGTGGATTATTTTAGTTTAGTTTCCTGGCAGTCTGTGCCCAAAACCCATGTGTAAATATTCTCAGAAACTTACACCGGTTCTTCGGGTACAGACTACTGGAAGATTGGAGGGCAGCCATGCCAGAATACAACGAGCTTCCGGGTGTTCCGGAAGCATACAGCTTCCTGCCGGTGCAGCAGCTTACCTGCGGGATTCGGTTCCTGACAGATTTCTGGAGGGAGAAATATCTGCAGGAATACATTCGGAACGGCGGAAGCAAGATAAAATTCGTGACGGGACGTACGGGAAGCGGCAAGACCCACTTCCTGCGGCTGATGATGGACATCGCCCGGGAAGAAAACTACAAGACGGTCTGGTTCTCGGCCAAAGATATCTGGATGCATGATTTCAAGGAAATTTATGTGGAGATTTTCCATCAGTGCGATATCATGAAATGTCTGGAGGCTGTCAGCCGCCAGCTGATCCGGGAGATGGGATATGACTGTGACGATATTCCGGAAGGGATGAAGTTTATTGATTACCTTTCACAGAACGGGGAAGGGGACGCAGTGACGAAGAGGGAGATCCGGGCACAGCTGCGGCAGTTCTTCCTGGATAATCCCATGATGGACAATAATTTCGCGTTGGCGTGCAGCATGTTGGCCGGCAGTATTCTTGGCTATCCTATTTTGGAAGAGCAGAATCAGGAGCTGCTTCTGGCATGGCTGGAGGGCGACCGTTCCATCAAGCTTTCTCAGCTTCGGGCATTGGATTTCTATCCCAGCCGTATTACGAAGTACAATGCGAGGCATATGCTCCGTTCGCTGGCAGAACTAGTACGTATGGGAGGTTTCTCTGGGCTCTTTATTGCCGTGGATAATATGGAAATTTTGATCAGCCGTTCCAGTCTGGAAGCAGTACATTATACGAAGATGAAGAGGGAAGATACCTATGAGAGTATCCGCCAGCTGATCGATGATATTGACAGTATGAAGAATATCATGTTTGTCTATGCTTTTGACCGGGAAATGATCGATAATGAGAATGCAGGGTTGAAATCCTACCAGGCATTGTGGATGAGAATTCAGAACGAAATTGTGGGAGAGCGTTTTAACCGCTTTACGGATATGGTGGATCTGGACCGTCTGGCGGCACAGGAGTACTTGCCTGAGGTGATCGTTGCTATCTCAGAGAGTATTGCCGGCATGCAGAGGAATAATCCTGCCGCGCCGCTTACGAAGGAGGCAGCACAGGAGATTCTGACACAGGCCCGTACGGGAGCAGTGGGGATTCCCCGGCTTATTCAGATTGCCATGAAGATGCAGAATTCCTGCGGGACAGAAGAGCATGCCATCGATTCGGAGGTCTGGATGCAGGATGGAAACTTAATGCAGGAGGTGAAATCCGATGTATGATATGGAGGCCAGACACATTATCGAGGCGCTGCGTTCAGGCGTTCCGTCCCGTGCCGTGGGACAGTATTTTTCGGAGGCGCGTCCTAAAGTGATCAGAGAGATTTCCGGCCGTCTGGACATGGTGTGCGAGCAGGGGAAGTCGAATGGAATGATTATCAGCGGGAAATACGGAGAAGGTAAGACGCATCTTTTGAACACCGTATTTAACCTGGCGCATTCCAATAATATGGTGGTTTCTTATCTGTCGCTCAGCAAGGAAACGCCGATGGATAAATTGTATCTTGTTTATCAGAAACTGGTTCAGAATACTTATCTGCCCAAAAGGCAGCAGCCGGGGTTTATGCACGAACTGGAGAAGATCTCCGCGAACAGCCCTGTGGCGAATGAGATGCTTCTGTATGCAGCCAAGCAGCTGGAGACAGACAAGCTGTACTATTTGTTCCGCTCTTATCTGAATACGGAGGATTCGGACGAGAAATTCCTGCTGCAGGCAGATTTGGAGGGCGATTTTATTGCGAATGTTCCCCTGAAAAAGATCTACAGGCGTATTTTTAACCAGCCTGTGAAATACAATGTGAACTTCACGAAAACGAAACACTGCAAAGATTACTTTGCATTTATGAGCCATCTGTTTACGCAGATGGGATATCATGGATGGGCGGTTCTGATTGATGAGACGGAGCTGATGGGACGTCTGGGAAAGAAAGCCCGGTTGAACGCATACCGGAATATGGCGAATTTCCTGCTTCCTGACAGGTGTCCGGAATCGACCTTCAGCATTTTTGCCCTTAGTGCGTCTTATGCGGAGGATGTGATTGAGGCGAAGCATGAGTATGAAAATCTTGCGCTGATCTATCCGGAAGAGCAGGAGCCTGCACGTACGGTTTTAGACCTTCTTTCAAGGGCGCCGCAGCTTCTGCCTCTGACGAAGGAAGAGATTTATGAGGTTTTGTATAAAATACAGGATTTTCACGGAAGAGCTTATGAGTGGACGCCGAATCTGTCTGTTGATTCGCTGGAGGAGGTGACGCAGGCTGGCGGTTATCTGCTGCGGACGAAGATACGGGCTGCCATCGAATTCCTGGATCAGCTCTACCAGTACGGTAAGGCTGGTAAGACTACGGTCAACGAACTGGGCGAGGAAGTCTATACGGAGGATGTGCCGGCGATCCAAGAGTAGTCTGGAAAACGTGAAAGGGAAAGGCTGTAAAGTCTATAGGGTGAATTGTAGAAGGACAGGGTAACAGTTCAGACAGGTCTGCGCATTTACAGCGCTGACCATGTCAAAGTGTATAGCATGAAAGTATCCGGACTATCGCGAAGCGATTTAGGATGTCCGGATACATGTAATAGTGAAGGTATCTGAACCAATGTCATTAAGTTAAGCCGGACGCGCCTGACATGATAGGAATCTCCTAAGGACGCGCTTTCGCTCAGTTCCAAACGCAGCGGTACTAAATTCGTGAAAAACCTCATTAAGTACCGGCGTTAGGGGGTGGCCCTCAGGAGAATCCTATCATATCAGACACTGTGTATAGACTTAACTAAATGACATTGGTATCTGAACTGTTACAGGACAGGGCAGCGGCCGTATGGCAGCTGCCCTGTTCTCCTGTCCCACGGTACCAGTACTGGGGATAAGAAGAGGCTCGTGGAACAATTCCGGGTGTAACCTGAAAAAGGAAAGCGGCAAAGCCCATGGATTGTACCCAGGAAATCAGAGATAATTGAAAATCCAGAATATTACGGGTTGAAATATCATAATTTTACGGATTATAATAATAGCAGACCCGGAAAGAGTGGCATCTGAACTGTGGATAGCCTGGTGAAAGGAGCTTGATCGAATGCAGGAAGCTGTTGCGAAGCATGAAGAGGTTGTATATTCCAAATATGAACTGGTGCGTGTAGTCAATCATGACCGGGAAAGCAGTATTGCAGGCAAGCTTGCTTTTTTAAATCATTGGCATGAAGAACTGGAGATTACTTATAATATAAATGGAAGGGGATTATATTATATAGATGGCTGTCGGATTCAGGGAGAAACCGGTAGGCTGATTGTGATCAATCAGAGAGTGTCCACAGAATAGAGCCGGATTTTTCCTCAATGGGCGATGGTATTCATGCAGTTACCGTGCTGCTGCATCCGAAGTTCCTTGAAGAGAATTTTCCGAAATATAAGGAATTCTTGTTTGCCAATGATAAGCGGCAGACGCGCACGGAGATACAGGACATCATGATGAAGCTTTCAGAATGCGGACTGCGGGAAGAGATCCGTCCTCATGAGTATCCTTTTTATGTGAAAGGGCTTCTGTTGCAGCTTCTGTACTATATGCAGGAAGAGGGAATGATCCGGAGGGATGAGGCGTTCAGTACGGAGCAGTGTGCCAGTATCGCGAATCTGAAGAAGATATTATCCTATGTGGAGGAGCATTACAGTGAGCCGATCTTTCAGGCGGACGTGGCCGAGCGATTTCACTTCACCCAGCAGTATTTCTCAAGATACTTTAAGAAGAATACCGGAATTACCTTCACGGAGTATGTGATGCGTTATCGGATCCAGCAGGCGAGAAAGAGCCTGGTAGAGAGTGATAAGCGGATCCTGGATATTGCTTTGGAGAATGGATTTACCGATGAGCGGCGGTTTATTACCACATTCAAAAAGTTCTATCAGGAAACGCCTTTCCAGTACCGGAAAAAACTGATTTCTTCGTGAATCTGTACAAAAATCCTGCCAGAGTAGAGATGTGGATGCATAAAATGAAAGAAGGAAAAGAGCAAAAAGATAAAAAATAGTAATTTTTGTACAATAGACGGCAAGCGATGCAGGTTCTTCTTGTTTATAATATTTTTATAAATAATATTGCAATACTTTATAAAAAATGTGTGAGGGTGCCATGGCAAGTTCCTTTCTGACAGCCTACTATACGGATACCGTAGGGCTGGCGGCACTGGCGGTGGGCACGATGATGCTGGTTGCCCGTATCTTTGATGGTGTGACTGATCTGGTCATGGGAGCCATTGTCGACAAGACGAAAAGTAAATATGGGAAGGCACGTCCGTGGGTTCTCTGGACGGCGCCGTTTATGTGTATCGGACTGATTGCCATGTTTTCTGTCCCGCAAGGCTTAAGTCAGTCCCAGGGTCTTATCTACGCTTATATTTCTTACATATTCATGAACTGTATCGTGTATACGGCTAACAACCTGCCTTATAATGCGCTGTTGTCCCGTATGACATTGAATGTACAGGACCGTGCACAGACAGCTTCACTGCGGTTTATCATGACGCAGATCACTTCGATGATTATCAGCGCGGTTACCGCGAATCTGGTGATGACATTGGGCTGGTTCTGGTTGTCTGTAATCTACGGCATCATCGAGATGATTATGTTGTTAGCCTGCTTTGTAGGATGTAAAGAGCATGTCGGGGAGGACTCTGGCAGCGGTAATATCAAGGTGGAGAATGTACCGCTGAAGACCGCTCTTCCGGCACTTATGAAGAACCAGTATTTCTTCCTGCAGGCGCTGCTGTTCCTGTTTTTGTATATCAATACCGTCTGCATCGGCGCTATGGGTGTATATTTCTGTATCAATGTTTTGGGAAGCATGGCGGTTTTTACTTTCATGTCCATGGCACAGACGATCCCGGCTGTTATTGCCAATCTGGTGAATCCGTCTCTGGTGAAGAAATTCGGAAAGCGCAAGGTTATGATGATCGGCAGCGTACTTATGATCGTCGGCAGCTGCGTGATCGGGCTGGCTGGTACAAGCGTACCGATGATTATTGTCGGCATTGCGATCAAGGGATTTGGTACCGGACCTATCATGTCGGGTGTGTTTGCCATGACGGCCGATGTTGTTGACTATGGCGAGTGGAAGACCGGCGTCCGTTCGGAAGGTCTGGTAAACAGCTGTACTTCTTTCGGTATGAAGGTCGGTATCGGCATAGGTTCTGCGGCATGTACATGGATCCTGGCGTTCGGCGGCTATCTGGAAGGGGCGGACGTAGCTATGCAGCCTGCATCCGCAATCAGTGCGATCCGTTTTGGATATGGTTATTTTGGAGCGATTATGGCAGCGGTTTGTCTGTTGCTTGTCTTCCTGCTGAACATTGATAAGAATATCGATAAGATTCAGGCTGACCTGCAGGCAAAGCATAATGCATGATGAAATGACTGGCGGATGCCGTCGGCCTGCCGCGGGGCTTAAGAGTACAAGGCAGATTTTGCCGTCAGGCATCTGCGCTTTTGAATAGGAGGATGACCAATGTCTCAGGCAAGTGATATGGTAAGGACTGAATTTAAGAAAGGTGACGATATCCGGGATGCAGGGTTGACAACTCCCGAGGATATCATACGGTATGATGATATTGTCTATGGGGAAGATCCCAAATGGCAGTCGCTGGATGTATACCGTCCGAAGAGTGCGGAGGGAAAGAAGCTTCCGGTGATCGTCAGTGTGCACGGCGGCGGCTGGGTATACGGGGATAAGGAACGTTACCAGTTCTATTGCATGAATCTGGCACAGAGGGGATTCGCAGTAGTGAATTATACATACCGCCTTGCACCGGAGTATAAGTATCCCTCTTCTCTGGAAGATACCAACAGTGTATTTACATGGATTCTGGCACATGGTGGCGAGTACGGATTCGATACGGCACACATTTTCGGTGTCGGGGATTCCGCAGGTGGACATAATCTGGGGTTATATGCGGGGATTTGTACGAACCCTCAGTATGCGGCCGGGTACGGATTTAAGACGCCGGAAGGATTTGCACCTACAGCGATTGGCCTGCACTGCGGAGCGTACAGGATCGAAATTGGGCAGGAAGGCAACACGGATGATTTGACACAGCGCCTGATGGCGGATTTCCTGCCGGAGAAGGGTACGGAGAAAGAACTGGAGCTGATCGATGTGACGAAGCATATTACAGAGAAATATCCGCCCACATTTTTCATGACCTGTCCGGGAGATTTCCTGAAGAACCAGGCGCCTCTTCTGGCAGAGCAGCTGGCGGAGAAGAATGTGCCGTTCATGTACCGCATGTATGGCAGTGGGCAGAAGCCGCTGGCTCACGTTTTTCACTGTGACATCAAGTCGGAGGATGCTAAGCTGTGCAATGATGAAGTGTGTGATTTCTTTAAGAGGTATCTATAATAGATAAGTTATAGTAACAGTTCGGGAAGGGTGCAATAGTGCGAATGCCTGAATTGCTATGGCGAAGTAAGCCGCAGATTGTCAGAAACTGATGCTGCGGCTTTTTTGCATATATGGGAAACACCAGATCTGCCGTTATCTTGCCGGACAGGCGGCGGTACGGACAGGTGCCACAGTAGTCTGTACCCGGAGGATTCCATGTGGACGATGCGACACAGGAGCAGATTCGAGAAGTAATGGAAGCAGTGAAAAAGCTGGCTGAAGCAATTTAAGATACTGTGATTAGGATCCTCTGTATAGTCATGAAAATATCGGATTTGTTAAAGAATTTCGGGGAGACAGGGCAGAACCATTGCCACGGTAAAGGCAAGGTTTGAGAAGAACTTGTCGTAAACGGGTAAAGAATAAAAACAGACATGGATAACAGCGAGAAATCCTCTCCCATTGGAAGAGAACGAAAGCTTCATAAATGCAGTGTTGAACGTTACTGAAAATCAGGATATACTAAAAACAGTAAGAACCTGTTGCAACGAATAACGGACAAACTGTAAAAAGGAGAGAAACGTATGGGCCTTTATTTAAATCCCGGGAATCTGGAATTTGGCCGTGCACTGGCGGAGAATATTTATGTAGATAAGTCTGAACTGATTCATTATACAAATGACAGAGTCAATAAAGAAATGCGGTTTATGTGCGTCAGCCGTCCGCGGCGTTTTGGAAAGTCCATGGCGGCCAATATGCTTACGGCATATTACAGCAGAGGATGTGATTCCGGACAGCTTTTTGCGGGGTTGAAAATTGAAAAGGATGCGTCCTTTGAGACGCATTTGAATAAACATGATGTGATTCGGTTGGATGTGCAGAGATTTTTGTATAAAGAAGCCGACCTGGACTTTTTTATAGATAAAATACAGGAAGCTGTCTTAGAGGAACTTAAGGGAGAGTATGGATCTTATTTCGAACAGGAACTGCATGAATTGCCTGAGGCGTTGAGTAGAATTTATGCTCATACAGGAACAGGATTCATTTTTATCATAGATGAATGGGACTGCGCCTTCAGACTGGCAAAAGGCAGGGTGGAGATTCAGCGGCAGTATCTTGATTTCCTGCGATGGATGTTCAAGGGGGCGGAATATGCAGAATTGGTGTATATGACAGGGATTCTTCCCATCAGGAAATACGGGGATCATTCCGCTATCAATATTTTCAGAGAATATTCCATGCTGAATCCGGGGCGTATGGCACCGTATTACGGATTTACGCAGGAAGAAGTAAGGACACTTTGTGAAGAAAATGGTATAGACTATTCGGAGACAGAGAAATGGTACGACGGATATTTGTTGGGCGGCATACACATTTATAATCCTCTGTCGGTAGTTGAACTTATGGACAACGAGGAGTTTCAGAGTTATTGGACCGGCACGGAGACCTACGAGGCCTTGAAGGTTTATATTGACTTGAATTTTGACGGGTTGAAAGAATCGGTTATCGATATGATCAGCAACGGCAGGTGCCGAATTGATACCTCCACTGCCCAGAATGATATGACAACATTCAAGACCAGGGATGATGTGCTCACACTTTTGATTCATCTGGGTTATTTGACTTATGATAAGCAGACAAAGGAAGTCTTCATTCCGAATCAGGAGATAGCGCAGGAATTCGTGAGAGCAGTGAAGACTGGCGGATGGGAGGGTTTGATTCAGGCTTTGGAAGAATCCGAAGAGTTGCTTCGTAATACTTGGGAGATGAATGGTGATGCTGTTGTCGCAGCTGTTTCCAGGATTCATGACAGGACTACATCGATTCTAAAGTATAATGATGAGAAGTCCTTGAAGTGTGCGGTTCTTATGGCTTATTACAGTGCACAGGCATATTATATGCATCCGGTTCTGGAAATGCCTTCGGGAAAGGGGTTCGCCGATGTGGTGTATCTTCCAAGACGTGATGTGGCAAGACCGGCTATCGTGGTGGAACTCAAATGGAAAGGGACAGCTGAGGGAGCGGTTTCGCAGATTAAAAGGAGAGAGTATGCTTCGTGGATTGAAAATTACACAGGGGATATTCTGCTGGTAGGAATTGATTACGATGGGGAGAAAGAGCATAGCTGCCTGATTGAGAAATATCATAAAAGCTAGTATAATCCACGAGAATTACCGAGCCCTTACACGCAGGATAAATTTTCATATGCAAGGAAGCTGAATGAGGCGATGCCGGTAGCATCGTCGATTGAAGCTGACGCGGCTTAAAGAGGCTGCTTCGCAATGGGACGGATAGGTGTTACCTGAGGAGAACCTGTGCAAATATGGATGCGCACGCTTTTGTTTACATCATAACGAGGAAATGATAATATATAGAAGGTGTTTTTTTGCTTCGCGGTACAATATCTTTAAGAGGTTTTACATGGCGATAAGATACTTGGGATCACTTTTAAGTGGAAATTGAGGTGGGATATCATGAAATGGATGAAATTCAGAATTAAGACAATTACAGATGCAGAGGATATTATTATCAGTACGCTCTATGACATAGGACTGGAAGGGGCGCAGATCGAAGACAAGATTCCGCTTACCGCCCTGGAGAAGGAGCAGATGTTTGTGGATATTCTGCCGGACGGGCCGGAGGATGACGGCATAGCGTACCTGAGCTTTTTTGTAGAGGAGAAAGAGGACGGGAGCCTGGAAGTGAACGGTATGCCTACGGACCAGGATACCATCATCGGCCAGATTGAGCAGGAACTGGAAGAGTTACGTCTCTTTATGGAAATTGGAGAGGGTACCATTTCGGTGAGTGAGACGGAAGATATCGACTGGATCAACAACTGGAAGCAGTATTTTCACCAGTTCTATATCGATGACCTGCTTGTAATCCCTTCCTGGGAGGAAGTGAAGGCGGAGGATAAGGATAAGAAAATACTGCATATTGATCCGGGCACGGCTTTTGGCACGGGAATGCATGAGACGACACAGCTGTGCATCCGGCAGATTAAGAAATATCTGACGCCTGAGACAGAGCTTCTTGATGTGGGTACAGGCAGCGGCATTCTTGCCATTCTTGCCCTTATGTATGGCGCGAAGCATGCAGTCGGTACGGATTTAGATCCCTGTGCGGTGGAAGCGGTGGCGCAGAATATGGAATCCAACGGTATTGCAGAGGAGTCTTTCCGGTTGATGATCGGTAATATCATCACAGATAAGGAAGTGCAGGATCAGGTAGGGTATGAGTGCTATGATATTGTGGTTGCCAATATCCTGGCAGACGTACTGGTGCCGCTCACACCGGTCATTACCCATCAGATGAAAAAGGGCGGTATTTATATTACATCGGGTATCATCGATACGAAAGAGCAGGTAGTCAGGGAGGCCGTGGAGGCGGCGGGGCTTCAGATACTGGAGGCCACATATCAGGGAGAGTGGGTCTCGGTCACTGCCCGCAAGCCGGATACCTGTGCTTGTGCCGATGAAGATACGGGCACCTGTAAAATATAAGAGGTGTGGAATGAATAAGATAAGGAGTGCGCAGATCAGGAGTCATGTGGCAGGAATTCTGGCGGTGATGTGGATGGCTGTCATTTTTACTTTTTCTGCACAGACGAGGGAAGAATCCAGCACGGTCAGTGAGAGCTTCAGCGACCGTCTGGTTAACGCGACAGGGCTGCTTTTTCATCTGCATATTGACGAGGAGAGACTGCGGGAGATAGCCAATGCGATGGAACATATTGTCCGGAAGGGAGCACATATGACGGAATATGCCATTCTGGCTGCTCTGCTGTATGTCTGGCTTGGCAGGTGGCGGCAGCAGCGTGTGCGCCGGTACGGCCTTGCCGTTATGCTGGCGGCAGTATATGCCTGCAGTGATGAAATTCATCAGCTCTTTGTAGAAGGACGGGCCGGTATGGTAAGCGATGTCCTTATCGACAGTGCGGGCGCTGTACTGGGGCTGGGGATTCTTATCCTGATCCAGAGCTTAATCGGATGGCTGTGGGAGAGGAAGAACAGGACACATGTGCACTCATAGCAAAGCGGCAGCGCCATAGGAGGAGTTATGTACCAGTTTTTCGTAGAACCGGGACAGATACAGGACGGAAAGATTATTATCACAGGCGGTGATGTGAACCATATACGCAATGTACTGCGCATGAAACCAGGAGAGGAGATTGCGGTCAGCAACGGCATCGACGGCAGGGAGTACCGGTGCGGGATAGAAACTTTTACAGAGAATGAGGTGATCTGCAGTCTGCGTTTCATCAAGGAAGATGCGGTGGAACTGCCTGCCAGGATTTATCTTTTCCAGGGACTTCCCAAGGCGGACAAGATGGAATTGATTGTACAGAAGGCAGTGGAGCTGGGCGTGTATGAGGTGATTCCGGTAACGGTCAGGCGCTGCGTGGTGAAACTGGATGGGAAGAAAGCGGCAGGCAAGGTTGGCAGATGGCAGGGAATCGCGGAGGCTGCCGCCAAGCAGAGTAAGCGGGGTATCATCCCGCAGGTGCATTCTGTCATGGGAATGCGGGAAGCTGTCGAATACGCCAGCGGGATGGAGGTTAAACTGATCCCTTACGAGCTGGCTGAGGATATGCGGCGCACAAGGGAGATTATAGAGGCTGTGGGACCGGGAGCGGATATCGCGGTTTTTATAGGGCCTGAAGGCGGATTCGAACCGGGGGAGATTCAGATGGCGCTGGAGGCCGGAATAGAACCTGTGACGCTGGGCAGGCGCATTCTGCGGACGGAGACGGCAGGACTTACTGTGCTGTCGTGGCTGATGTATCATTTGGAATCCTGACAACATATGATAAGATACAGGGATACTATTTTCCGCCAGAGATAAGCCGAAAGAAAGGAATGACAGAAATGGAAGTGTATTTGGATAATTCTGCGACAACCAGATGTTATGATGAGGTTGCGGAGTTAGTATGTGAGGTCATGTGCAAGGATTATGGCAATCCGTCAAGCATGCACCATAAAGGCGTAGAAGCCGAATTACATTTAAGATATGCCAAAGAAACACTGGCCAGGATACTGAAGGTAAATGAGAAGGAGATACTGTTTACTTCCGGCGGTACGGAAGCCGATAATATCGCGCTGATCGGTGCGGCGATGGCGAATCACAGAAGAGGCAGACATCTGATTACCACCAGGATGGAGCATCCTGCGGTTCTGCAGACTATGGCATATCTGGAAAATCAGGGGTTTGAGGTAACATATCTTCCGGTAGACCATGAAGGAAGAATTTCTCTGAGTGATCTGGAACATGCCATAAGAGAAGATACGATTCTGGTGTCGGTCATGCATGTCAATAATGAGATCGGAAGCGTACAGCCCATTGCGGAGGCGGGGGAACTGATCAAACGATGCAATCCGCAGACATTATTTCATGTGGACGCGGTGCAGGGATTCGGTAAATTCAGAATCTATCCTGCCAGGACGCAGGTGGATATGCTGTCTGTCAGTGCGCATAAGATACACGGGCCCAAGGGAGTCGGCTTTCTGTATATCAAGGAGGGATCGAAAGTCCATCCTATCATATACGGCGGCGGCCAACAGAAAGGAATGCGTTCCGGTACGGAAAATGTGCCGGGGATTGCGGGACTTGCCAGGGCGGCCGAGATGGTTTATGCGAATCTGGACCGTGATGTGGACAGAATGTATGAATTGCGGAATATGCTGATTGAAGGGGTCAGCCGTATCGGCCAGGTCAAGGTCAACGGATGTCCGGGACGGGAAGGCGCGCCCCATATTGTCAGTCTTTCCGTGCGCGGTGTGCGCAGCGAGGTTCTGCTGCATGCACTGGAGGAGAGAGGGATCTATGTGTCGGCGGGAAGTGCCTGCTCTTCCAACAAGCCACAGATATCGGACACCCTGAAAGCGATCGGGGTGGAGAGGGATCTGCTTGGCTCCACCATACGTTTCAGCCTTTCCGGCTTTACAACCGCGGAGGAGATACAGTATACTATACAGGCATTGGAGGAGATGATTCCGATGCTGAGGAAATATACACGGCATTAATAAGGCGTGAAGTTATACTAAGGCTGTAAAGTTTACGGCCTTAGGAAGTGTCCGGAAATAACTTGTGCAGATGACGAAGGATAAACTCGTACAGGCGCAAGGCGGAAGAAGGAGGCGTACCGGGGTACGTCGGCTGATGACAACGCAGACTGTACGGATTTAGACAAGTCAAATGCACAAGTTATTAATGGACAGTTCCTTAGTATAACTGTGTTATGTCCGGAAGAAGCAGGCGGTATTTATCTCCCGCGGAAGTGGGAGCGGGAAATATAACAGGAAGGTACAGGAGAGAAATATGTTTACAGCTTTTTTGATCAAGTATGCTGAGATCGGGGTGAAGGGAAAGAACAGGTATCTGTTCGAAAATGCGCTGGTGCAGCAGATCAAGTATGCTTTGAAGAAGTGTGAGGGCGAGTTTGGCGTGCGTAAAACAGACGGGCGTATCTATGTGGACGCGGTGTCTGGATTTGATTATGACGAGACGGTGGCTCACCTGCAGAAAGTGTTCGGCATATCGGGCATCTGTCCGATGGTCTATGTGGAAGATGAAGGCTTCGACAAGCTTAGGGAAACGGTTGTCAACTATATCGATACGGTGTATCCTGATAAGAATAAGAGCTTCAAGGTGGCGGCCAGACGCGCCAGGAAGAATTATGCGCTTAATTCCATGGAGATCAACATGGAACTGGGAGGCGTGATTCTGGATGCATATCCGGAAATGCATGTGGACGTGCATAAGCCGGACATCCTTCTGAATGTGGAGATACGCGATAAGATTTATATTTATTCCGAGATCATCCCGGGACCGGGAGGAATGCCGGTGGGCACAGGCGGTAAGGCCATGCTGCTTCTGTCCGGCGGTATCGATTCCCCGGTGGCGGGCTGGATGATCGCGAAGCGGGGCGTTAAGATTGATGCGGTATATTTCCATGCACCGCCGTATACCAGCGAGCGTGCGAAACAGAAGGTGGTGGATCTGGCAGCGAAGGTGGCTGCTTATACGGGGCCGATCTATCTGCATGTCATTAATTTCACGGACATCCAGTTGTATATCTATGACAAATGCCCGCACGATGAATTGACGATCATCATGCGCCGGTACATGATGCGCATTGCAGAGCAGATTGCGAAAGATACGGAATGTCTGGGCCTGATCACCGGTGAGAGTATTGGGCAGGTGGCTTCCCAGACGATGCACAGCCTTATGGCTACCAATGAGGTGTGTGAACTGCCGGTATACAGACCGCTGATCGGGTTTGATAAGATGGAAATCGTGGATATTTCTGAGAAGATCGATACCTATGAGACTTCGATCCAGCCCTTTGAGGACTGCTGTACTATCTTTGTGGCCAAGCATCCGGTGACTAAGCCGAATCTGAATATTATCAGGAAGCATGAACACAATCTGGATGAAAAGATTGAGGAACTGGTGCGGACCGCACTGGAGACGAAAGAGCTGATTGTTGTAAAATAAGAAGGGATCGTTACTATTCACAGCCGAAATGCGCAAATGCCGTTACTGTGGGCAGCTGGAGGCTGTGAATAGTAAAAAGGAATCACCTGCTAACAGGTGATTCCAGAGTCTTGATTATGATAGGGCTGATCAGATGATGTACGGTTTCAAAGCTGCCAGAACTTCTTCGATCGCGTCTTCGGCGTGAATATTTAAATCGATAGGCTTGGATAAATCCAGGCTGAAGATGCCCATGATGGACTTGGCGTCGATAACATATCTGCCGGATACTAAATCGAAATCGTAATCAAATTTTGTAATGTCATTTACAAAAGATTTAACCTTATCAATTGAATTTAAAGAAATCTGTACTGTTTTCATTTCGAATTTACCTCCTTTTGATTTTTCATACCTTCTGCTTTAATACTAAATGTTGGAAGTATAAAAGTCAATGATAAAACAATACAAAAAACGTGAGGAATACAATGAAAAGTGTGGCATTACATAATTTGGGATGTAAAGTAAATAGTTATGAAATAGATGTTATGCAACAAATGCTTAGGGAAAGCGGGTATAAAATTGTACCATTTGATGATGTGGCGGACGTTTATATTATAAATACCTGTACGGTGACCAATATTGCGGACAGGAAGAGCAGGCAGATGATCCACCGTGCGCGAAAGAACAATCCAGATGCAGTGGTGGTGGCGGTGGGATGCTATGTGCAGACCGCAGGAGAGGCGATCGTGCAGGAGGGCGCAGTGGACATTGCTGTCGGGAATAACCGTAAGAAGGATATTGTGTCTGTCCTGGAGGAATATTGGAAGAATAAGGCAACGGCGGCAGGAAGTCTGGCAGTGCAGGAGTGTTCAGACGGAAAACGGAGAGGTGAATCCGGTGACTGCCGGAAACAGACCGTTGTAGAGACAATCGATATTGGGGCGGCGAAGGAATATGAAGAAATGCAGCTGACCCGCACGGCCGGACATACAAGAGCGTATATTAAGATTCAGGATGGCTGTAACCAGTTCTGTTCCTATTGTATTATTCCCTATGCCAGGGGCAGAGTCAGAAGCCGCGCAGAGGAGGATATTCTGCGGGAAGTGCAGGGAATTGTGGAAGCAGGGTACCGGGAAATTGTGCTGACAGGTATTCATATCAGTTCATATGGAATCGACAGAAACGGTCCGGAACTGCTGCGGCTTTTGACGAAACTGCATGAGACGGACGGGCTGGACCGTATCCGTCTGGGTTCTTTAGAGCCGCGTATTGTGACGGAAGAATTCGCCAGGGCAATCAGTGCCATGCCCAAAATATGCCCACATTTTCATTTATCCCTGCAAAGCGGCTGCGATTCGGTTCTTGCAAGGATGAATAGACACTACACCACCGGGGAATACTTTCAGACAACAGAAACACTGAGGAAATATTATCAGAATCCGGCCATCACGACCGATGTTATTACAGGATTTCCGGGAGAAACGGAAGAGGAATTCCGGATGACAGAAGGATTTGTCCGCAAGGTTAACTTCTATGAAATGCATATTTTCAAATATTCCAAAAGGCAGGGAACAAGAGCGGCATCGATGGACTGTCAGCTTACGGAGGCTGAAAAAGGCAGGCGCAGCGCAGCTTTGGCCCAGGCAGAGCGCCAGATGTCCCATGCGTACAGGGCAGGCTGGCAAAACCGCAGGGCGGAGGTCCTTTTGGAAGAGACGAAGGAGATTAACGGCAGAGTATACTGGGTGGGCCATACACCGCAGTATATAAAGGCAGCCGTAGAGGCTGAGGAATCTGTAAACCTGGGCAACCAAATCGTGACAGGAAGCTTAAACGGGTTCCTGGAAGAAGACATCATGCTCTTAAAATGATTGAATTTTGCGTGACGATAGAGTATTATGGTAATAATAGGCAGCAGGGAAGGCATCCTGTGCTGCGGCAGCAGGGCAATAACAAAATGACAATGGATAAGGGCGTGAAACTATGCGGGATGTAGAGAACACACAATTTTTTAAAGTAGAAACGGAACCGGAGACAGGTGTCAAACTTGTGCTTTCCACAGTATATGAGGCTTTGACAGAGAAGGGATACAATCCGGTCAACCAGATCGTAGGATATATTATGTCCGGTGATCCTACTTATATTACAAGCCATAAGAGCGCACGCAGCCTGATTATGAAGGTGGAGAGGGACGAGCTGGTAGAAGAAATGCTGGTGGAATATATCAGGAACTCTCTCGGGAAGTAGAGAATGCGGACCGGAATGATTGCGGGTATGCATGATGCACCAGGATTGCCGATGGTTTAAGAAGGAACGGCGCCGCATAACGGGAAGTACAGAAGGAAGAAGACAGAGACAGCATGAGGATCATGGGTTTGGATTTCGGGTCTAAAACAGTGGGTGTGGCGGTAAGCGATCCGCTCCTTATCACGGCACAGGGACTGGAGATCATCAGAAGAAAAGATGAGAATAAACTGCGTCAGACACTGGCGCGCATAGAGCAGCTGATTGAAGAGTATGAGGTATCCGAGATCGTGCTGGGACTGCCGAAGAATATGAATGATACAATGGGAGAAAGAGCCGGGCTGTCATTTGAGTTCCGGGAGAAACTTGAGAGAAGGACAGGGCTTCCCGTCGTTATGTGGGACGAGCGTCTTACCACAGTGGCGGCAGATAAGGCGATGATAGAGGCGGGAATACGAAGAGAGCATCGCAAGGAATATGTGGATAAGATCGCTGCGGCCTTTATTCTGCAGGGCTATCTGGATTATCGTGCGAATAAGGAGAAAGAGTAAGTGGAGAAGATTACCTTTATACCGGAAGGCGAGGAGCCTGTACAGTTCTGTGTATTGGAACAGACCAGGCTGGGCGGTATTGATTATATCCTGGTAACGGACGCGGAAGAAGGGGAAGGAGAAGCCCTGATTCTTCGGGATATGTCTGCGGAAGATGAGGCGGACGCGGTTTATGAGATTGTAACAGAGGATGAGGAATTAAACGCAGTGGCAGCTGTGTTTGAAAATATGCTGGAGGATGTCGAACTATCGTAGAATCTTCAGAGGACGTTTATTATCTGATGATTTACGTTTGATGGATCGTGGGCTTTTCCGGCAGTAAAAGAACAATGTTTGGGTACATATAGAGGACTGCATATATTCGGTACAATGTCTTCCTCTTTCATGTGTTCCAGAAAATTTATTGTGCAGAATACGTATTGCTGAACGGATTTGTTATTTGGAAGAAGATTACTCTTACGATTTGGACTGGGTATTCTGGGCATGGTGAGTGTGCTGTTTCGGACGGTATGTATAAGAGAATGGAGGAAATATATTTGAAAAAAATTGAACAGAGAAAAACTGCTTCCAGGCTGAAGGTGATTCCGCTGGGGGGCTTGGAGCAGATTGGGCTTAATATTACTGCCTTCGAGTATGAGGACAGTATTATTGTGGTAGATTGTGGCTTGTCTTTTCCGGAAGATGAGATGCTGGGCATCGACCTGGTGATTCCGGATATTACCTATCTGAAGGAGCACGCGGATAAGGTAAAGGGATTCGTGATTACACACGGGCACGAGGACCATATCGGGGCGCTCCCCTATGTATTGAAGGACCTGAATATTCCGGTCTATGCAACCAGACTGACCATGGGGATTATAGAGAATAAGCTGGCAGAGCACGACCTGACAGGCAGGACGAGACGTAAGGTGGTTAAGTTCGGGCAGTCTATTAATTTGGGCCAGTTCAGGGTGGAATTTATCAGGACGAATCACAGTATCGTAGATGCCGCCGCATTGGCGATTTACTCACCGGCGGGTGTGGTGATACACACGGGAGATTTCAAGGTGGATTATACGCCGGTGTTCGGAGATGCCATTGATCTGCAGCGGTTTGCGGAGCTGGGTAAAAAGGGTGTGCTGGCGCTTATGTGCGACTCCACCAATGCGGAACGGCTTGGGTTTACGGCCTCCGAAAGGACGGTGGGAAGAACCTTCGACAGTCTTTTTGCCGAGCACAGGAATACGAGAATTATCATTGCGACTTTTGCATCCAACGTGGACCGGGTGCAGCAGATAATTAATTCGGCATATAAGCATGGCAGGAAGGTTGTGGTGGAAGGCAGAAGCATGGTCAATATCATTGAGACGGCTTCCGGGCTGGAATGTCTGCATATTCCGGAGAACACCCTGATTGACATAGAACAGTTAAAGGATTATCCTAACGATAAGACTGTAATCATTACCACCGGCAGTCAGGGAGAGAGCATGGCGGCTTTAAGCAGGATGGCCAGCGATAACCACAGGAAGATATCGATTCTTCCCGGGGATACGGTTATTTTTTCCTCTCATCCCATTCCGGGCAATGAAAAAGCGGTCACCAATGTGATCAATGAACTTCTGATGAAGGGAGCGGATGTTATCTTCCAGGATGTGCATGTTTCGGGACATGCCTGTCAGGAGGAGATTAAGCTGATCTACAGTCTTGTGAAGCCGAAATATGCGATACCGATCCACGGGGAATATAAGCATAGGAAGGCACAGGCCAAGGTTGCGGCGGAACTTGGCATCTCGAAGGAGAATATCTTTATGATACAGTCCGGGGACGTGCTGGAGATGGACTGCGACAAGGCCGAAGTGACAGGAAGGGTTCCGGTGGGTGCGATTCTGGTAGACGGGCTGGGCGTAGGCGATGTGGGAAATGTGGTATTGCGCGACAGGCAGCATCTGGCGGAAGACGGTATTCTGATTGTGGTTCTGGCACTGGATTCCTACAGCGACAGACTGGTATCGGGACCGGATATTGTGTCCAGAGGATTTGTGTATGTGCGTGAGTCGGACGAATTGCTGGACGAGGCCAGATACCTGGTGGACGAGGCGGTACATGGCTGCCTGGACAGAGGGCAGTCCGACTGGGGCAAGCTGAAATCCACGATTAAGGATGTGCTAAGCGAATTTGTATGGAAGAAGACGAAACGGCGTCCTATGATCTTGCCGATTATCATGGAAGTATAGAAGGCGTTTGCTTTCAGGAAGACAAGGTTTGGCACAGGAGGAATGACAGCATGACAGAGAAGGATGTTATGGAGGCGGCCAGGCGACTCGCGGGGATCATCAGGGAGACCGATATCTATAAAGAGTATCTGCAATGCAGGGAGATAATGAGAAAACAGCCGGAACTTTATGCACAGGTTAATGAGTACAGACTTAAGAACTTTGATATTCAGAATGAGTCGGAGGGGTCGGAGCTGTTTGACAGGATGGAAGCCTTTGAAAGGGAGTACAGAGAATTCCGGGAGAATCCGATGGTGGATGATTTCCTGCGGGCGGAGCTTGCCTTATGCCGGATGGTGCAGGAGATGAATGTGCTGCTTACGGCAGAGATTGATTTCGAATAGCATGGGATAAGAGAGGTCGGGGTATGAAGATAAAGTACGTTATAGGATCACTGGCAGAGCTTATTATAAAGATTGCGGCTTTTATATTTATTACCATGTTTGTAGTCAGGACGGCGACGGCGGCATATGACTATGGATTCCGTGTGTTTGCGGAGGAACCGATGGAAGCCGGTGAGGGCAGGGTGATCAGTGTGTCTATCGGCGGAGGGGATTCCGCCAAGGAAGTGGGAGAGATGCTGCAGGAAAGGGGACTGATCCGGGATGCCAATCTGTTCAGGATCCAGGAACTTTTGTCAGAGCATCATGGCAAGATTCAGCCGGGCATCTATGATCTGAGTACGGCCATGACTGCCCAGGACATGCTGGCTGTGATCGCGGTGGAACCGGAGGAGGAAGAGGACGAGGAAGCGGGAGAATAGAGAAGAAAGGATCTTATGTGATGACAGGAGATGAGCGTATCAACGCGTTTATAGATTCTCTGGATACCGGAAATACGCCTTTCTTAAATGAAATAGAGAAAGAAGCCAGGGAAACCAATGTGCCTGTTATCCGCGCGCAGGTGCAGAGCCTGCTCAAACTGCTGCTTGCGCTGCGGCAGCCGGCAGCAATTCTTGAAGTCGGGTGTGCAATTGGTTTCTCTGCTCTTTTGATGAGTGAGTATGCACCGGAGAATTGCCATATTACGACGATCGAGAAATATGAGAAAAGAATCCCGGCAGCCAGGGAGAACTTCAGGCGGGCAGGAAGAGAAGAACGGATCACCCTGCTGGAAGGAGATGCGGCCGATATTCTGAAAGACATGGAGGGATCCTTTGACTTGATCTTTATGGATGCGGCGAAAGGACAGTACATTCATTTTATGCCGGATGTCTTGCGCCTGCTGGCTCCAGGCGGTATTCTGCTGTCGGATAATGTGCTGCAGGATGGGGATATCATTGAGTCAAGATTCGCGGTGACCAGAAGGAACCGTACCATACACAGCCGCATGCGGGAATATTTGTATGAATTGAAACATCATCCGGAGCTGGAGACGGTGATCCTGCCTGTGGGTGATGGGGTGACGGTCAGCGTCAAAAAGACTTTGTGAAAGCTAAAAGCGGTAGGATTGAGAGCAGAGCAGGATAAGAAGATGAGAAAACCAGAGTTACTGATTCCGGCGAGCAGCCTGGAAGTACTGAAAACAGCGGTTATATTCGGAGCGGACGCGGTTTATATCGGCGGAGAGGCTTTCGGCCTTCGTGCCAAGGCTAAGAACTTCTCACCGGAGGAGATGGCAGAAGGAATCGCTTTCGCCCACGAGCATGGGGTAAAGGTGCATGTGACGGCTAATATTCTGGCCCACAACTATGATCTGGAAGGGGCACGGACTTATTTTGGAGAACTGAAGGATATGAAGCCTGATGCACTGATTATTGCGGATCCGGGCATGTTTATGCTTGCACGGGAAATCTGTCCTGAGACCGATATTCATATTTCCACCCAGGCTAATAATACCAACTATATGACTTACCGCTTCTGGTATGGGCAGGGAGCGAAACGGGTGGTCTCTGCCAGGGAGCTGTCTTTGGCAGAAATACGGGAGATACGGGCCAATATTCCGGAGGATCTGGAGATTGAGAGCTTTATCCATGGCGCCATGTGTATCTCCTACTCGGGGCGGTGCCTCCTGAGCAGTTATTTCACCGGGCGGGATGCCAATCACGGGGCGTGCACTCATCCGTGCAGGTGGAAATACGCGGTAGTGGAGGAGACGAGACCGGGGGAATATCTGCCGGTTTATGAGAATGAAAGAGGAACATATATCTTCAATTCCAAAGATTTATGTATGATTGGACATATTCCGGAGATGACAGAGGCCGGTATAGACAGCTTCAAGATAGAGGGGCGGATGAAGACGGCGCTCTACGTAGCGGCGGTGGCCCGTACCTACCGCCGGGCGATCGATGATTTTCTGGAATCGGAAGAGAAGTACCGGGCTAATATGGATTGGTATCTGGATGAGATTTCCAAATGTACCTACCGGCAGTTCACCACAGGGTTCTATTTCGGGAAGCCCGATGAGATGGCACAGATTTACGACAACAATACTTATATCAATGAGTATACGTATCTGGGAATCGTGGGAGAGCTGGTGCAGACGGCAGGAAGAGACTGTGCCCGTATCGAACAGAGGAATAAATTCTGTGTGGGAGACCGCATCGAGATTATGAAGCCGGACGGAAGTAATGTAGCAGTGGAAGTGCTGGGCATGTATGATGAGGAAGGGAGAAGCGTGGAGTCCTGTCCGCATTCCAAACAGATGATAGATGTGGCGTTGTCCGCGGTGCCGGAGCGGTATGATATTCTGCGTGTGCGGAATGAAGACCGGCACTGAGCTTTTATGGCTCGATGCCTGCAGAGAACGATACGGAACGGAACGGAAACGGTGTTCATTGTGTATCGGGGAATTTGCGCACAGCATCGGGGATGGACGAGATGGGTTGTGCGGTCTAAACAGGAATCCGGGGTTGGAAATCGGGAAATCCGTCAGAAATCACAAAATTTAAATTGCGGTATTGCATTTTCAAAAAAAGTAGAGTATTTTATTAAAAGGTCAATGACCCATATAGAGGTATCTTGAACGAGGATGTTCCAAAAGGTGTATTTTTGGAACATTTTTTTATTTCATGGGAAAGCGCTCCTGTGAAATAAGATGTGAAGCCAGAGGTTTCCAAGGGTGAGGAGGAAGAAAAATGAGCGAAGTGTTTAATGTGGAAGAGATTTTTGCGAAAAATGTATTTACGCTTGGCAAGATGAAAGAGCGTCTGCCGAAAAATGTGTACAAGGAAGTCGTGAAAGTAATGAATGAGGGCGGCGAGCTGTCTAAGTCAGCCGCTAACGTAGTCGCCAAGGAGATGAAGGATTGGGCAGTGGAGAACGGGGCTACACACTTTACGCACTGGTTCCAGCCGCTTACGGGCATTACAGCCGAGAAGCATGACGCATTCGTGGCGCACCCCGATGAGGAGGGCCGGATGCTGACAGAATTCTCAGGCAAGGAGCTGATCAAGGGCGAGCCGGACGCTTCTTCTTTCCCGTCAGGCGGTCTGCGGGCTACCTTTGAGGCGAGAGGATATACGGCATGGGATATCACATCCCCTGCATTTTTGAAGGAGTCAGGGTGCGGTATGATCTTGTGTATTCCCACGGCATTCTGCTCTTATACCGGAGAGGCGCTTGACAAGAAGACTCCGCTTCTACGTTCCATGGAAGCACTGAGCGAACAGGCGCTGCGCATCGTCCGTCTGTTCGGCAACACGGGGGCAACCAAGGTTACGGCATCGGTCGGGCCGGAACAGGAATATTTTCTGGTAGATAAGGATTTGTATATGCAGAGAACCGATCTGATGTTTGCGGGACGTACCCTGTTCGGGGCTCCTGCGCCGAAGGGACAGGAGATGGAGGATCATTACTTCGGCGTCATCAGGGAGCGCGTGGGCGCTTATATGAAGGATTTGAACGAAGAACTATGGAAGCTGGGAGTTACGGCCAAGACACAGCACAACGAGGTTGCGCCTGCACAGCATGAGCTGGCGCCTATCTACGAGACAGCCAATATTGCGGTGGATCACAACCAGCTGGTTATGGAAGCCATGAAGAGGGTAGCGATCCGTCATGGCATGAGATGTCTGCTTCACGAGAAGCCCTATGCCGGTGTCAATGGTTCCGGCAAGCATGATAATTGGTCCATCACGACGGACAACGGTGTCAACCTGCTTGATCCGGGTGATACGCCGAATGAGAATATTCAGTTTTTGTTAGTGCTTGCCTGTATCATGAAGGCGGTAGACACTCACGCAGACCTGTTGCGCCAGTCTGCATCTGACGTGGGAAATGACCACAGACTGGGGGCGAATGAGGCACCTCCGGCAATCATTTCCATCTTCCTGGGCGAACAGCTTGAGGATGTGGTAGACCAGCTGATCGCGACGGGTGAGGCTACCAGTGTGAAAGAGGGTGGAAGGCTGCTGACAGGTGTTAAGACACTTCCCGATTTTAAGAAGGATGCGACGGACAGAAACAGAACATCACCCTTTGCCTTTACAGGGAATAAATTTGAATTCCGTATGGTTGGCTCCGCAGATTCCATTGCAAGCCCGAATACCACATTGAACGCCATAGTAGCAGAAGCTTTCTGCGAGGCGGCGGACAGACTGGAGAAGGCTGATAATCTGGAACTGGCCATCCATGACCTGATCAAAGAATATATGTCCGCGCACCAGAGGATTATCTTTAACGGAAACGGCTATGCATCTGAGTGGGTGGAGGAAGCCCAGAGAAGAGGATTGCCGAATATTAAATCCATGATCGAGGCTGCCAGTACGCTGACTACGGATAAGGCTGTCAGGCTGTTCGAGAAATTCGGTATTTTCACCAAGGTGGAGCTGGAATCCCGTGAAGAGATCATCTATGAAACGTATGCGAAGACGATTAATATCGAGGCGCTTGCCATGATTGATATGGCAGGCAAGCAGATTATTCCCGCGGTGGTGAAATATTCCAGGACACTTGCCGATACGGTAATTGCAGTGAAGGAGGCGGGAGCAGACGCCTCGACTCAGATGGATCTTCTGAAGAGAGTGAGTACCAGACTGACAGCTATGCAGTCAGCGCTGACAAAACTTGAGGAGGTGGAGAAGGAAGCTTCGGCTATGACAGACGTGAAGGCGCAGGCCTTCTTTTACAAGGATACGGTCAAGGCCGTTATGGAACAGCTGCGTACTCCGGCAGATGAACTGGAAATGATTGTTGATAAGGAAATCTGGCCGATTCCCACATACGGTGAGCTGATGTTTGAGATTTAGACAGAAGCCATAGAGGAAGGATCAGAATAGATTCCATCAGACCGTAGTATATCAGAGCAGGCAGCGCGTGTTTTTTCTCCCTGCTTTGATATACGCTGATCCGCCTGAAAATTAACGCAAACAAGAATTTATAAAATGATTGGGACAAATTTATAATAAAAAATATAAAAAATTTAATAAAAAGGCTTGCAAAAAACAATAATATCTTATATAATCATTAATTGTTGATGGGCTATCGCCAAACGGTAAGGCAACGGACTCTGACTCCGTCATTTCAAGGTTCGAATCCTTGTAGCCCAGTCGGAAACGTCAGTTGAGAAATCAACTGGCGTTTTTTTATAAGACTTAAGAAGGTGATAGACGGTATGTATACTTTTGACGGCAGAGTACGTTACAGCGAAGTAGGTACAGACGGAAATATGACGCTGATCGCGCTTTTGGATTATTTTCAGGACTGCAGTACATTTCACTCGGAAGATATAGGACTTGGCCCGGATTATCTTCGGGAACTGAATCAGGTGTGGATGCTGTCTGCCTGGCAGATTTGTGTCAACAGATATCCACATTTGTGTGAGAAGATTGTAATAGGAACGGCGCCCTACGATTTCAGGGGATTTGTGGGCTACCGTAATTTTGAGATGAAGACACAGGGCGGTGAAGTGCTTGCCTATGCCAATTCCGTCTGGAGCCTGATGGATCTTGCGAAGATGGCACCGGCAAAACTAACAGAGAAAATGCTGACAGGGTATGTGCTGGAAGAGAAGTATCCTATGGAATATGCGCCGCGTAAGATTCATGTACCGGAGGATGGTGAGCATATGGAGCCTTTTGCGGTGAAGGAGTATCATCTTGACACCAACAATCATGTCAATAACGGGCAGCATGTCCGAATGGCTATGGACTATGTCCCGAAAGACTTCCGTGTCAGGCAGCTTCGGGTGGAATATAAGAGTCAGGCCATCCTGGGAGATATGATATATCCAGCAGTGTCTTCTGATAAAGAAGCAGGATTGTATACAGTGGCTTTGAACAGAGAGGATGGGAGACCGTACAGTATAGTGGAGCTGAACTGTTGAATTAGCTTTTCATGGGGCACAAGCTTGGGGAGGAAGGGGAAATGCGCTGGCAGATACAGCGCGTATTCTGACAGAGCAGAAATGGAGGAACATATGATCAGACTGGGAGAGGTCCAGACATTACAGATTGTCAAGAAGGTGGAATTCGGTGTATATCTGGGAGAGGAAGCAGATGCGGAAGAGAGAGTACTGCTTCCGAAGAAGCAGGTGCCGGAGCAGGCCCGGGTGGGCGATGGGATTGAGGTTTTTATTTACCGTGATTCCAAGGACAGGCTGATTGCTACGGTCCACGTTCCGAAACTGACACTTCACAGTGTGGCCAGAGTGCGCGTGGCCCAGGTGGGAAAAGTCGGTGCATTTCTGGACTGGGGACTGGAGAAGGAATTGCTGCTGCCCTTTAAGGAGCAGACGCGAAGAGTGTCTGCCGGTGAAGAATGCCTGGTGGCGCTCTATATTGACAAGAGCAACAGATTGTGTGCGACGATGAATGTGTATCCCTATCTGTTAGTGGACAGTCCGTATCAGAAGGAGGACAGAGTCAGGGGGACAGTCTATGAGATCAGCCGGAATTTTGGCGCGTTTGTAGCGGTGGACGATAAGTATTCAGGCCTTATTCCACAGAAGGAACTGTATGGCGCTGTACAGGTCGGCGATGTGATCGAAGTGCGTGTCACGGCGGTCAAAGAGGACGGGAAGCTTAACCTGAGCATTCGGGAGAAGGCCTATCTGCAGATTGAGAAAGATGCACAGAAGGTGTTGGAGATTATAGACAGCTTCGACGGTGCGCTGCCCTTTACGGACAAGGCTGCTCCGGAGGTAATCAGGCGGGAGACACAGATGAGTAAGAACGAATTCAAGCGTGCGGTAGGACATCTGCTGAAAGAAGGGCAGATTCAACTCACGGAACGCGCTATCCGCCGGAAATAGAAAGCAGAGAGACAGGTCCCATTCACTGCCGATTAACTCGGCACGTGAATGGGACCTTACTGCAGGAACACAGTGTACGGTTTATAACCCAATGTCGATGTTGGAGCCGACATTCGGGTTTACTGACAATTCCATGGCGGCGCTGTCCATCATGCCTGTGATCTGGTCGCCCATGGAGGAAACCTGATCCAGCGATTTGCTTAACATAGCTACACCATACGCACTCTGTGTGCTGACAGTTGACATGGCAACAGATAATGCTGCTATATCCATAATATCACCTCATCTCCTGTGTTATCGATTCTGCAGAACGTAAAACCGTATGGACGGCCGGTGTTCTGCGGCCGGCACATTGTATGCCGCTGTCTGTATCCAGTATAACACGCAGAACGGAAAAAGGCGAGTGTTTTCGAAACGTAACAGCCGTAAAGGCAAAGGCGTAGTTGTTATTTACGGCCTGGCCGCCCATGGCAACAGGCATAGCTGTTGCGAATCTACAGGATTTGCCTGGATGCAGGGGTTTGAAATGCTTTGTATAAATTGTCTAAACAATCGAAAAGCGAAAATAATTCTTTTTATATAAAAAATTACACAAAAAGTTCATTAATGGAGGTAGATTTTTTTGTAAATATAGATTAAAATGGAATTTGGATGTTATATTTTGATGAATTTGGCAGATTCCGATTTGTGTAATTTGCTAAAAGAAATGACAAGGGGTGGGGTATGATCTCAAATCAGATTTTACAGAGTACCATTGAGGGGCTGAAGTCAATTGCCAGGGTGGAACTGTGCGTTATGGACATAGACGGGAAGGCTGCGGCCATGACGGCAGATGAGATGGAGAAATGCGGTAAGCCTGCGGCAGAATTTGCCAAGTCGCCGGCTGATTCACAGGAAATACAGGGATACCAGTACTTTAAGATTTTTGACGAGCAGCAGCTGGAGTATATTCTGATTGCCGGCGGAATCGGTGAAGATGTCTATATGGTGGGCAAGATGGTTGCCTTTCAGATCCAGAATCTTCTGGTAGCGTATAAGGAGAGGTTTGATAAGGATAATTTTGTCAAGAACCTGCTTCTGGACAATCTGCTTCTGGTAGATATTTACAGCCGCGCCAAGAAGTTACATATTCAGACGGAAGTAAAGCGTGTAGCATTGATCATAGAGACTGATAATGCCAGGGACAGCAATGTGCTTGAGATAATGAGGACGTTTTTCGGCAGCAACAGCAAGGATTTTATCACGGCAGTGGATGAGAACAATGTGATTGTGGTCAAAGATCTGTCCGAAGGCGACAGTGCCAAAGAGATAGATAGGGCGGCTTCGGCCATAGCCGCATTTCTGGAGAAGGAGAATTACAGGGATGTCAGGATTGCCTACGGTACGACGGTGGGTGAGATAAAGGATGTGAGCCGCTCCTATAAGGAGGCCAGGATGGCGCTGGATGTGGGCAAGATTTTCTTCGGAGAGAGAAATGTTATCGCGTACAGCGAACTGGGAATCGGCCGATTGATCTATCAGCTCCCGATTCCGCTGTGCAAGATGTTTATCAAGGAAATATTCGACGGGAAAAGTCCGGATGATTTCGACGAGGAGACATTGACTACGATCAACAAGTTCTTTGAGAATTCCCTGAATGTTTCGGAGACTTCCAGGCAGCTGTTTATTCACAGAAATACACTGGTGTATCGTCTGGATAAACTGCAGAAGAGCACAGGGCTTGATCTGCGCGTATTTGAGGACGCTATTACTTTCAAGATCGCTCTTATGGTGGTAAAGTATATGAAGTATATGGAAAGTTTTGAATATTAATTACGGAAGTGGTGAACAACGTGGCAGTGAAACGTAGGAAGAAAAATACGGCAGCACCGAATGAGATTATCACCCTGTCGAATGTGTGTAAGGCATATTCCACCGGTGCGCCGGCGTTGAAAGATGTGAATCTACATATTAACAGAGGCGAGTTTGTATTCGTTGTGGGGGACAGCGGATCGGGGAAGTCTACCCTGATTAAGCTGCTGCTTCGGGAATTGACGATAACCAGCGGATACATTAATGTCATGGGATACGACTTGACAAAGATCCGGCACAGGAAGATACCGAAATTCCGAAGGAATCTGGGAGTGGTATTTCAGGATTTCCGTCTTCTGAAAGACAGGAACGTGTATGATAATGTGGCTTTTGCGCAGAGGATTATTCAGAAGTCCAACAAGGAGATCAAGAAGAATGTGCCAAGCATTCTTGCGATCGTAGGGCTTGCGGGAAAGTACAAGGCGAAACCGAAGCAGCTGTCGGGCGGTGAACAGCAGAGAGTTGCGCTTGCCAGAGCGTTGGTCAACAAACCGACCGTTCTGCTTGCGGATGAGCCTACCGGTAATCTGGATCCCAAGAATTCCTGGGAGATCATGAAATTACTGGAACAGATTAATGAAGGAGGAACTACGGTTATCGTGGTGACCCACAACAGAGAGATCGTGAATGCGATGCAGAAGAGGGTTGTCACGTTGAAGAAAGGCGTCATCGTAAGCGATGAGGAAAAGGGAGGATATATCGATGAGGATTAGCAGCTTTTTCTATACGCTCAGACAAGGTGTCCGCAACCTTTTCAGGAATAAGTGGTTTACACTGGCATCCATCGCTACGATCAGCGCCTGCCTGTTCCTGTTTGGACTATTCTATGCGATTGTCACTAATTTCCAGCATATCGTAAAGACTGCGGAGGAAGGGGTGTCCGTAACGGTATTTTTTGATGAGGGTCTGGAGGAGAGCAGGATCCAGGCAATCGGAGAGGCAATCGGAAGACGGCCCGAGGTATCTGATATTAAATTTATTTCTGCCGAGGATGCCTGGAATTCTTTCAAACAGGAATATCTGGGAGAATACGCTGACGGCTTTACGGAGAACCCTCTGGCTGACTCCGCCAATTATGAAATTTATCTGAATGACGTATCCATGCAGCCGGCACTGGTCACTTATCTGGAGGCTACAGAGGGTGTCAGGATGGTAAACCGTTCGGAGCTTGCAGCCACAACACTGACGGGTGTCAATGCGCTGATCGCTTATGTATCGGTGGGGATCATCGCTATTCTGTTTGCGGTTTCCGTATTTCTGATCAGTAATACGGTAACAATCGGTATTTCTGTGCGCAAGGAAGAGATCAATATAATGAAATACATCGGTGCGACTGATTTCTTTGTAAGATCTCCTTTCGTGATAGAGGGTATGATGATCGGGGCGGTTGGCGCGGCTATTCCGCTGGGAGTTATCTATACATTGTATAATGTCGTGCTGCAATATGTGCTGGAGCGTTTTCCCATGCTGGCGGATCTGCTCAGCTTTCTGACGGTGGAGGAAATCTTCAATGTGCTGGTTCCGGTTTCTCTTGGGATTGGAGTTGGGATCGGCTTTCTGGGCAGTATTGTAACGGTGAGGAAACATCTGAGAGTTTAGTAGGGACAGACAGGAATCTATGAAGAATTGGAAAAAGGCAGTATGCCTGCTGCTTAGCGCGGCAATAATATTTGCAAGTTCAGAACCGGTACAGGCCGCATTCACCAATGACAGCATTCGGGCGAAGGAGGCTGAGATTGCGGCTGCGAGAGAGGAAGTCTCGGGGCTTAAATCCGGTAAGACTGATATTGAGAAGTTGAAGAAAGAACTGGAACAGTCCAGGAATAACCTGACGGTCTATGTGACGCAGCTGGATGAACAATTAAGCGTCATACAGGAAAAGATAGAGCAATATAATACAATGATCACAGAAAAAGAAGAAGAGATCGAGGAGACCACCCAGGAGCTGGAAGAGGCTGTCAGGCAGCAGGAAGAGCAGTATGAGGCGATGAAGAATCGTATCAAATTCATGTATGAGAAAGGCGATACCTTCTATCTGGAGCTGCTTTTTACGTCGGGCGGGTTCGCTGATATGACGAATAAAGCGGACTATATTGAATCTCTGTCCCGCTATGACAGAGATAAGCTGCAGGAGTATATCGCGACGAAAGAATATGTTATGCTGTGTAAGGAAGAGCTGGAAGCAGAAAAAGAAGTTCTGGCAGAGGCTAAAGAAGCCGTGGAAGAAGAGGAAAAGAGTATCAGCGTTCTCATCACCGAGAAGGAACAGCAGATTATGGCCGTGACTTCGGATATTTCCACGCAGGAAGCCGCGATCAGGGAATATGAAGCGATGATTGCGCAGGAGAACGCAGAGATTGCCGCATTGGAGAAAGCGGTAGCGGAAGAGAGAGCCCGCCTGGAAGCGGAGAATGCCAAGGCGAGAGTCTATAACGGCGGTATGTTTGCATGGCCCTGTCCGGGGTACACGAGAATTTCCGATGAGTACGGTAACCGTATACATCCGATTCTGGGTGTTCAGCAGTTCCACAACGGACTGGACATGGCGGCGCCTGGCGGAACCGCTATATTGGCAGCTTATGATGGGGATGTAGTCGGTGCGGCCTATAATAATTCCATGGGCAATTACATCATGATTGACCATGGAAGCGGGCTGTATACGATCTATATGCATTGCTCGGCGTTATATGTATCCAAGGGACAGACAGTCACCAAGGGGCAGAAGATTGCGGCGGTGGGAAGTACCGGACGGTCTACGGGCAACCATCTTCATTTCAGCGTGCGTCAGAGTGGAAGCTATGTGAATCCTTGGAATTATTTAAAATAAAATCAAGCAGTAACGGACGGAGATGAAATATTTTGAATCAAAACGGAGATAATCTTTATAATAACAGCGATTATGGGCAGAGAAATGGGAATCAGGGCATGAGTAATCCTTATTATCAGCAACAGCCCTCTCTTCCGCCGCAGATGCCGCCGGCCGGAGGGCCTAAGAATAAAGGCAACGGTAATTTCTGGCTTGGCCTGTTAGCAGGCGTCATGATCACCGCAATGATAGGATGCTCTGCTTATGTAGGGGTAAGGCTGTACCTGATGGCCGCCGGCAGAACTGCCAAACTGACAGCCGGTACAGGGAGCAGTACTTCAGGCGATCTGGTCAGTGACGAGACAATAAAGAAGCTGGAGGCGCTGGAGGAGGTAATTGAGGAGTATTATTACAAAGAGGAAGATATCAATACCGAAACCATGGTTGAAGGATTGTACTCTGGCCTGGTGGATTCCCTGGAAGATCCCTACTCCGTTTATTATAATGAAGAAGAATGGCAGGATCTGATGCAGTCAACAGAAGGGATTTATTATGGCATAGGGGCATATCTGAGCCTGGATACCGCCACAGGACTGGCCAGGATCGCCGGTGTGATTCCGAATACCCCGGCTGAGGAAGCGGGTTTGAGGGAAAATGATATCATCTATATGGTGAATGAGGAACAGATACAGGGGCTGGAATTATCAGAGATCGTATCCAAGGTAAAGGGAGAGGAAGGTACGAAGGTACATCTGACCATTTACAGAGACGGAGAATCCGACTATCTGGAGATCGATGTGACCAGAAAGAAGATAGAATCTCCTACGGTCAGCTATGAGATGTATGATGACGGGATCGGATATATTCAGATCAGAGAATTTGACGAAGTGACTACAGACCAGTTCGTCGAGGCGCTGGCAGTGATCAAGGGCTCCAATGCCAAGGGACTTATACTGGATCTGCGCGGTAATCCTGGCGGAAGCCTTCCGGTGGTGGTTGACATTGCCAGATCGATTCTGCCGAAAGGATTGATTGTGTACACGGAAGACAAATACGGAGAACGGGAAGAGTACAGCTGTGACGGAAGAAATGAGCTTAAGATACCATTAGTGGTACTGGTAAACGGCAATTCGGCCAGTGCGTCCGAGATCCTTGCGGGAGCCGTTAAGGATTACGGAACCGGCACATTGATTGGCACTACGACCTTTGGCAAAGGAATCGTACAGAGAGTGCTTCCGCTTACAGACGGAACGGCACTGAAACTGACGGTCAGCTCTTATTTTACACCGAAAGGGAATAATATTCACGGAACCGGTATCGAACCTGATATAGTATGTGAACTTGACGCTGAGGCGTATTATGAAGACGGCGTGGATAACCAGCTGGAGCGTGCCAGAGAAGAACTTGGCAAAATGATCAGATAGGGCTTGCGTATTTGGCCTGTTTGGGAGGATCGGCATATGAATATCGTGTTATTATCCGGCGGCTCCGGCAAACGCCTGTGGCCGCTTTCCAATGACACCAGATCAAAACAGTTCATTAAGATTTTTAAAAACGGTGAGGACGGGTATGAGTCCATGGTACAGAGAGTGTATCGGCAGATTCTGTCCGTTGACGGCCAGGCGGAAGTGACGATCGCCACCTCCAAATCGCAGGTATCAGCCATACATAACCAGCTGGGGGAGCATGTGGGGATTAGCGTGGAGCCCTGCCGGCGGGATACTTTTCCGGCAATTGCCCTGGCGGCGGCATATCTGCATGATGTAAGAGGGATAGGAGAAGAGGAGGCAGTGGTAGTATGCCCTGTGGATCCTTATGTAGAGACGGATTATTTTAAGGCGCTTAAACAGCTTGGCTGCCGTGCGGCTGTGAGTGAGGCGAATCTGGTACTCATGGGGATAGAGCCCACATATCCGAGTGCCAAATATGGCTATATCATTCCGGAGGATAAGGCGGCTGTCAGCAGGGTATCCGTATTCAAAGAAAAACCTACGGAAGAAGCGGCGGGAGAATATATTGCCAGAGGAGCGCTCTGGAACGGCGGTGTGTTTGCCTTCAGGCTTGGATATGTACTGCGGCGGGCACATGAACTGATTGATTTTACGGATTATCAGAACCTCTTTGCTCAATATGAGGGGCTGACGAAGATCAGCTTCGACTATGCGGTGGTGGAGCATGAAGAGCAGATAGAAGTCATGCGCTTCGCCGGTATGTGGAAGGATATGGGCACATGGAATACGCTGACGGAAGCCATGGAGAGCAGCAGCATAGGCAAGGCGATCCTGAATGATCATTGTGAGAATGTGCATGTGGTGAATGAATTGAATGTCCCCGTACTGTGTATGGGGCTTAGGGATGCGGTAGTAGCCGCCAGTCCGGAAGGAATCCTTGTTTCGGACAAGAATCAGTCCAGTTATATCAAACCTTATGTAGACAAGATCGATCAGCAGATCATGTTTGCCGAGAAATCCTGGGGCAGTTTTCAGGTTGTGGATATCGGGGAGGGCAGCATGACGATCAAGGTGACATTGAATCCAGGCCATGGCATGAACTATCACAGCCATGAATTGAGGGATGAGGTGTGGACGGTGACTGACGGACATGGACGGGTAATCGTGGACGGAGAGGAGCGTCATGTGGAGCCCGGGGATGTGATCAGAATGCCGGCGGGCGCCGCCCATACGATCCTGGCGGAAACGAAACTGCATGTGATCGAGGTACAGATCGGGGAAGAGATCAGCGTGCATGATAAGAGGAAGTTTGAGATGCCCGGACAGATTTATGCCGAGGGTTCCGTGAACCCTTTGCGCTGATTTACAGATTATAAGATCCATCGAATGGTATAGTGCCGTTTGATGGATTTTTGTATTAAAGTAGAAAGTTTGTGTTGACAATATACCCTATGGGGGTATACTATGGATACGTAACAGGGATTCACAGACAGAGCAACTTCAGGAGACGGTCATGTGACAGGGAAGCTGATGTAAGATTTTTGCCCGGATTCATAAAATCATGTAACTAAGGAAAAACTGTAGATGAAAGACAGCAACGGTTCAGCCTGGGACTTACATGATTGTGCAATGTTGTTCCAGATACGGAGGGATAGATATATGGGAGAAAACATGAAGGCAGCAGAAAATACGGAAACCATACAACACATGGATAACATTATGAAACAGGAAACAGCTTGTACAGAGGAGCAGTCCCGCGAAGAGTGCGGCTGCAGGCATTATAAGAGCGTACCGCGTGACGTTGCAGGACAGAAACAGCTGCAGAACCGGATTAACCGTATTATGGGCCAGCTCAACGGGATCAGGAATATGATCGACGAGAACAGGTACTGCGGGGATATTTTGATTCAGATCGGGGCGGTGGAGAGCGCACTGCAGAGTCTCGGCTATATTATCCTGCAGGATCATATGGAGACTTGTGTTGTGGAAGAGGTGAAGAAAGGCAATGAGAAGATCATGGAGGAAGCCATAGAACTGATCAGGAGGCTGAAATGATCCTGTGCAGGTAACGTTTTAGTGGAGTCTGAGAATCCCGGTAAGATGGAGGTTGATCTATGAAAAGTGAGAAATTTCAAATAACAGGGATGACATGTGCTGCCTGCAGTGCGCATGTGGAGAAGGCGGCCGCAGGCGTGGCCGGTGTGGATAAGGTTACGGTAAGCCTTCTGATGAACAGTATGACAGTGGAATATGACGAACCGGCCACACCACAGGCGATCTGTAGGGCGGTGGATGCGGCCGGTTATGGGGCGCGGGTCATCCCGCAGAATCAGGATGGGGAGCGTGGTAACAGAGAGAATGATCTGGAGGACCGGGAAACGCCCCGGATAAGGCGCAGACTGTTTGCTTCGCTTGTGCTGCTTGTACCGCTGATGTATGTGTCGATGGGGCATATGATGTGGGGATTTTATCTGCCGGGAGCCTTTGCTTCCGATCCCTGGGCGATTGCCTTGTATCAGCTTCTGATGACGGGACTTGTTATGGTGATCAATCAGAAATTTTTTATCAGCGGTTTCCAGAGTCTGCTGCACAGAGCTCCCAATATGGATACACTGGTGGCGTTGGGCAGTGGAGCGGCCTTTGTATACAGTACGGCAGTTATGTTCCGGATGGGCGCATATCTGGGAGAGGGCAGCCGAGAAATGGCGGTGCACTGTCTGCATGATATGTATTTTGAGTCGGCGGCTATGATCCTGACATTGATCACTGTCGGTAAGATGCTGGAGGCATACAGCAAGGGGAAGACTACCAACGCCATCAAGAGTCTGATGGATCTGGCGCCCAAGACGGCTCACGTACAAAGAGACGGCAGAGAGGTTACGGTTCCCGCCAATGAGGTTCGGGAGGGAGATCTCTTCCTGGTGAAGCCTGGTGAGAGCATTCCGGTGGACGGAGAAGTGCTGGAGGGCGAGAGCGCGGTGGATGAATCGGCGCTGACAGGGGAGAGCCTGCCTGTTGACAAGCATATAGGAGACCAGGTAAGCGCCGCGACCATCAATCAGAACGGCGCCCTGACATGTAAGGCCACAAGGGTCGGCAAGGATACTACCCTGGAGCAGATTATAGATATGGTGGAGAACGCCGTGGCGACCAAGGCTCCCATCGCGCAGATCGCAGATAAAGTATCTGGTGTTTTCGTGCCGGTGGTGATCGTATTGGCTGTTATAACGGGTCTCATATGGTTCCTTGCGGGAGCCGGGATTGGCAAGTCGCTCTCCTATGCGATCAGTGTTCTGGTGATCAGCTGTCCCTGCTCGCTGGGACTGGCAACACCGGTGGCTATTATGGTGGGTAACGGTATGGGAGCCAGACAGGGTATCCTGTTTAAAAACGCGGCGGCTCTCGAACAGGCAGGAAGGATGGACTTTGTGGTGCTTGATAAGACCGGCACGGTTACGGAAGGGAAACCACGGGTTACGGATCTGTATCCTGCAGAAGGGATATCGGAAGAGACGCTGTTTAGGACAGCCGTGGCACTGGAGACGCTGAGCGAGCATCCGCTGGCCAGGGCGGTCTGTGAATATGCGCAGGAAGAGCAGATTAAGGCAGTGCCGGCAGAGAATTTCCGGGCTCTGCCGGGCTGGGGTGTGGATGGTACGGTGGACGGCGTGCAGGCGGCAGGCGGCAGCGGCGCGTTGTTTATAGAACGGGGGATTATGACGCCTTCCATGCGCAGAGCCGGAGAAAAAATGGCGGAAGAAGGCAAGACGCCTCTTTATTTCTCGTCGGACGGCAGAATGCTTGGAATGATCGCCGTAGCGGATGTGGTGAAGGAAGACAGTGCGCAGGCTGTTGCGGAGCTGCGCAATATGGGCATACAGGTGGTGATGTTGACCGGAGACAACAGGCGTACAGCGCAGGCGATCGGCAGACAGGTGGGGCTTAAGGCGGTAGTGGCGGATGTCCTTCCGGGGGACAAAGAGAATGTAATAAAGAAGCTGTCAGAACACGGCAGAGTGGCCATGGTTGGAGACGGCATCAATGATGCGCCGGCGCTTACCAGAGCGGATATCGGAATAGCCATCGGCGCCGGTGCGGACGTGGCACTGGAGGCAGCGGATGTGGTGTTGATGAAATCCAGGCTTACGGACGTTTCTGCGGCGATCCGGCTTTCCAGGCAGGTGCTGAAGAACATTCACGAGAACTTATTCTGGGCGTTTTTCTATAACTGTATCGGTATTCCGCTGGCGGCAGGTATTCTGGTACCTGTGTCCGGCCTGAGCTTAAATCCGATGTTTGCGGCGGCGGCCATGAGCTTGTCCAGCTTCTGTGTGGTGACCAACGCCCTGCGGCTGAACCTGTTTGCGATGGGGTCAGACAGGCATGACAGAAAGAAAGAAGAGATCCCTGTGCCGGAATTTATCACCGGCTTTAAGGAAATAGATAATCATAAGGAGGAGAATCAGATGGCAGAGAAGATTGTAAAGACACTCAAGATCGAGGGAATGATGTGCGCCCATTGCCAGGCACACGTGCAGAAAGCGTTGGAAGGAGTTGCAGGTGTGACACAGGTGGAGGTCAGCCTGGAGGAAAACAAGGCGACGGTGACCATGGATGCGCAGGTAGAAGAACAGCTGCTGGCCGATGCGGTGACAGAAGCGGGATACCAAGTTGTGGCGTGACCTTGTTTTAAAACAGCCAATATTTTTGACTGTGTCAATATGTAAACTTATTTTTGTTAAAAATGCATAGGAAAGTTTTGAAATATTGTTCAACTTGTCAGTGAGGACTAAAATGGCGGTGGGAAGTAAGCAATTTCTACAATGGAAAATGAAATCTTTGTGAAATAATGGCATGGCAAAGAAGAGAAAAGTCCGCTATACTATGTTCAGAGTCAATTAGCGTTGACGCTTGGTACGACAAAAATTAATTAAAATCAGGAGGCAATCATGGCAAGTTTATCTTTAAAGAATGTCTGCAAAGTATATCCGAATGGCTTTGAGGCAGTAAAAGATTTCAATCTTGAAATCGCAGATCAGGAATTCATTATTTTCGTAGGACCTTCAGGTTGTGGTAAGTCCACAACACTTCGTATGATCGCAGGTTTGGAAGATATCTCTTCCGGTGAACTGAAGATCGGTGACAGAGTGGTTAATGACGTAGAGCCTAAGGATAGAGATATTGCGATGGTATTCCAGAATTATGCTCTGTATCCTCATATGTCTGTATATGATAACATGGCTTTCGGTCTTAAGTTAAGAAAAGTACCGAAGGATGAAATTGACAAGATGGTTAAAGAAGCAGCTAAGATCCTTGACCTGACAGCTCTGTTGGACCGTAAACCGAAGGCTTTGTCCGGTGGTCAGAGACAGCGTGTTGCTATGGGCCGTGCTATCGTTCGTAATCCTAAGGTATTCCTTATGGATGAGCCGCTCTCCAACCTGGATGCTAAGCTCCGTGTTCAGATGCGTGTTGAGATTTCCAAGTTGCATCAGAGATTGGGCACCACGATCATCTACGTAACACATGACCAGACAGAGGCCATGACACTCGGTACAAGAATCGTAGTTATGAAGGACGGTGTTGTTCAGCAGGTTGATACACCTCAGAACCTGTATCAGAAGCCTCAGAATCTGTTCGTAGCAGGATTCATGGGATCACCGCAGATGAACTTCCTTGATGCTGTTGTTGAAGTTAAGGGTGATGTTGCTAACCTGAAGATCGCAGGCAAGAGCATTCCGTTACCGGCTGCTAAATCCAAGAAACTGATTGACGGCGGTTACAACGGAAAGACTGTAACATTCGGTATCCGTCCTGAGGATGTATACGATTCCGAAGCATTTGTTGCATCAGCTCCTTGTGTATTCGAATCTACTATCAAGGTTTACGAGCTGCTTGGTGCAGAAGTTTACTTATACTTTGATCTTGCTGACTTCCCGATCACAGCCAGAGTAGATTCCCGTACAACAGCAAGACCTGGCGATACAGTTAAATTTGCTTTCGATGTTGAGAAGATTCACGTATTCGACAAAGAGACAGAGCAGACTATTACTAACTAATTATAATGATCATAAGGGGGATGCTTCGGCATTCCCCTTAATTATGTCATAGGGAAGGTGACGGTTCGGCCTTCGGTTTCCTTTTATTGGGGAAGCACGTTTTTGCTTTTATATTGGTGGCCAATTTCGTGCTGAATATGATATAATACGTAACAACGAAGGTATCTGGACTGTTTCCATAATACAATGACGTAGCAGAAAATATACAGGAAGAGAGGTTGCGGAATGATTTCCAGTCAGGTGATTAGGAGTAGTATTGAAGAGCTTAAAGCAATTTCCAAGGTCGATTTATGTGTATGGGATTTAGAGGGGAAGGTGGTTGCCACTACTTTTGATGCTGAGGAGATAACGACGGCGCTTATTGAGGGATTTGTACAGTCTCCGGCAGACAGTCAGGTGATCGGTATGCATCATTTGCTGAAAGTACTGGACGAAGACGAAGTGCTTTTTATCCTGGATGCCAGGGGCAGCACGGAGGAAGCTTATATGCTGGGCAAGATTGCAGTCAGTCAGTTGCAGCATTTGATCATTGCCTATAAGGAGAGATATGACCGCAATAATTTCTTCCAGAATCTACTGCTGGATAATATGCTGCTCGTGGATATTTACAACAGAGCGAAGAAGCTGCATATCGAGGTTGCTGTTCCCAGAGCCGTATTTCTGATCGAGACAGATAAAGAGAAAGAGAAAGAAAAAGATTTTACCGCTACAGAGCTGCTAAACGGAATGTTTTCAACTCAGGTGGGAGACTATATCACAGCTGTGGATGAAAGTAATGTTATTCTAATCAAGGAACTGACGCCTGAAGATGATTATGAAAGGTTAGAGCAGGTTGCCAATACGATTGTGGATATGATGAACATGGAAGCGATGATGAACGTGCGCGTAGCGTACGGAACGATCGTGGAAGAGCTGAAGGAAGTCTCCAAATCCTACAAAGAGGCGAAGATGGCTCTTGACGTGGGTAAGATCTTCTATGCAGAAAAAAAAGTAAGCGCATACAGTACGCTGGGAATCGGCCGCCTGATCTATCAGCTTCCGATTAATCTGTGCCGTATTTTTATTGATGAGATTTTTGGATCTAATGTGCCGGGTGAACTGGATGATGAGACACTGACAACGATTAATAAGTTTTTTGAAAATAATCTGAACGTATCAGAAACTTCCAGACAGCTTTTTGTGCATCGTAACACACTGGTATACCGAATAGAGAAGTTGGAAATGAGCACAGGATTAGATATCCGCACATTCGAGGATGCGTTGACCTTTAAGATTGCGTTGATGGTGGTAAGCTACATGAAGTACCTGGATTCGCTGGAATATTGATATTTTCGCCGGATAGGAACCTGCCTATCCGGCATTTTTTGTGTCCGTATCGCATATATACCTAATAGAGCAGTCTGTAGAGACCCGATCTGCCGCGGAACAATTCAGGACAGACGGATCTGCGTAACGGGAAGGCATCTGAACGTCACGATGCATCGGAAGTATAGAATGGGAGCGAGGGAAGGACATGTACCAGAAGGAGATCATATATATCGGACTGTATAAAGATGGCAGCAGAATAGGAAATGCCGGTTTTCTGAAAGTGGAGAATCGGGAGCAGGAAAGCAGACTGGACTTGAAGCTGCGTAATATACCTTTTAATATCAAAGGAAGATTTCCGATTCGTATTCATAACGGGAATGACTGGAAAGAAATCAACGGCGTTTCAGTGCAGGAGGGTGGCGGAAGCTGGGAAGAAAATGTGGAAGATGCGGCGCAGAAAGTGCAGATTCAGGTTATGCTGCCGGGCGGTTATTTCCTGGAAGGCCGAAGCAGGAATGCGTCAGCAGTTCCCCCGCAGGAGCCGACAGACGCAGAGAGTGACAATACATTGGATCCGGCAAAAGAAAAGACAGGGCAGGAAGCTTCCGGAAGCAGTCCCCAAAGTCATCCTGAGACTGAATTATCCGGACTGCAGGAAGAGATACATGACAATGTATGGCATCCTATACCAGAGAATATAGAGCCGGAGACACGCAACAATACGCGGCAGGACAGCGCAAAGGAAATGAAGAATAACATGCAGAGAGATGCAGAAATAATTTCGCTGCATAGTGCCAGAGAGAGGAGAGCGGAAAACGGATTACGGGAGTTGCAGGCCTCATCTGCAAGAGAGGCTGTCAGCGGCAGCAGCTATGTTCCGGAACCTCCTGCGGCATACAGTCTGAAAGAGGACAAGTGGGAACAAATACTCGACAGCTATGAGAGAATACATCCCTACGGAGATGAACGAGTGTACGTTAAGCTGGAACCAAAAGATTTCATTATACTGCAGTCAAAGTATCAACACCTGGTGAACAACAGCTTCCTGCTTCATGGTTTCTATAACTATCGTTACGTTATCTTGGGCAAAGAGAACGACTTTTATCTGGGTGTGCCGGGCGTGTTCTATGAAAGAGAGAAGATGGTTGCGCTTATGTTTGGGTTTGAAGCATTTGAGTGCCCGGGCGGAGTCGCAAGAGCGGGTGAGTTCGGGTATTATCTCAGGAAGGTGGAATTGTAGAAGAAAGGTAACGGTTTATTACCATGAAAGAGTAACAGTTCAGCCAAAAATATGGCCTGAGACGAGAAGATATGATATACTAAAAAAAAAGGCAGTTGGCTACAGAAGTCATTGGTGTACAAAGAGGGGATAAAAGAAAATGAAAATTGCAGTATTGATTGGAAATGTCGGACTTGATTCCCAGAAGCGAACCATCAACGGTATCCTGGATAAGGCGCTATTAGACAGGGCGAATGTTCATGTATTCATGTGTGAGGGCGGCCATTACGAGTATTGTTTCGATTATGAAGAGGGAGAGTACAATATCTATACGCTGCCTGACTTTACGAAATATGACGGGGTGATTTTAAGCAGCGATACGATCCATAATCCGGAAATCGTGGACCATATTGTGAAGAAAATTCGGGAAGCGGGTGTACCCTGTGTCGATATGAGTGCGAACAATCCGGAGTTTATGCGTGTAGAAATGGAGAATACCATTGGGATTACCGAGATTACACAGCATTTGATCACCAGGCACAATGCCAGAAATATTTTCTTTATATCAGGGCCGTCGGATAATGATGCGGCTAACATGAGGCTGCGGGCTTATCAGGATGTCATGGCGGTGAATCGGCTGGGCTGGGATAAAGATCATATTTATTACGGAGATTACGGTTTCGAAAGTGGTATGAAGGCGGCACGGAAGTTTCTGGGCGAAGCCCGCAGCATGCCGGATGCAATCATGGCCGGGAACGACGAGATGGCTGTCGGTGCCATATTAGCGCTCAAGGCGGCCGGTTACAGAGTGCCGGAAGACATTATTGTTACGGGATATGATGACAGCGATGTTGCCGAATATAATCATCCGAGACTGACAACGGTGCGCAGAGGTGAATACGAGGCAGGCAATGCTGCCTACACGAAAATAGCTGCCGTGCTCCGAGGGGAAGAGGTGGAGCCGCATACCGTGATGCAGGGGCGGCCGGTCTTTTCGGAATCCTGCGGATGCGAGACGGGACTTGAGCATGGCGGAGGAGAATTACAGGAGAAGTACATAAGAAGCTATATCAGTTCGCACAGGAGTCTGGAAATTCTTAAGAATACGGCGGCGGAGTTCACGGGAGTGACGGGTTTTAATGATTTCCTGGACAGTCTTGAACAGCGTATACGATGCATGGGAATTGAGTATTTCTACCTGTGTATGTGCAGCAGCACGGATGAATATCAGAGAGAATTAAAGAAATTAGCAGCAGGGGAGGAAGAAGGCAGAGATACGACGGCGTACAGCGATGAAATATGGATTCCCTTTGCGTATGAAGAAGGGGAAGTAACCAGCTACGGACAGTTTTCGAAGAGTGATCTGCTTCCGGAAGAATGCAGGATGAAGAGAAAGGGATCCTTTATTGTTGTGATGCCGCTGCATTTCCGGAATTATTGTTTCGGCTATTGTGTTACAGGGAATTACCGGCCTTCGGTTGAGGATGGATTTGTGCAGAACTTCATCCTGAATCTGGAAAATGCTTTAGAGAGGATCAAAAAGCATGACGTTATGGCAGCAATGGTGCAGAGATTAAGCCATGGCCGGACCCATGATGAGCTGACGGGGGTATACAGCGAGACGGCATTCCGCAGCTATGCAGATAAGATGATAGAGGCGGCAGGCAAAGAGAAGAAGTCGGTGGGAATTATTTTTGCAGATATCGACGAACTTAAGGATGTGAATGACAGGTACGGACATGAACAGGGGGATACCCTGATCAGGGCTTTGGCCTTTGCTATAGAGCAGACGTTAGACAGCGGGGCGCTGATGTGCCGGTCAGGAGGGGATGAGTTCATTGTACTGCAGACGGATTGTGACGAGATACAGGTGCAGAAGCAAATCGAACGGATTCAGACAGCGATTGAACATTATAATGCGGTGAGCGTCAGGCCCTTCGGGCTCAGCGCAAGCATGGGATATTATCTGGCGAAGGATGCAGACGGGATAGACCTGGATGAGATTCTGGGCATAGCCAACGAAGGCATGTATCGAAATAAGAAGACAAAGAAAATGTTCCGTGTGGAGCAGGCGGAAATATAATACGGAGACAAATAGAAAGCGCACGTGAAAACCGTGCGCTTTATGTCGAATTTAACCCATATACGTTACCTTTACAGTTAACTCCGCCAGGCACCCTCACGGCACATGAAAGCTTCCACTTAGTGCTGCTGTGTTCCCACCCTGACACGGTTCATGGAGTTCCATTGCGTAAGACCCAAACTTCAACGCCACTTATAAAGGGCAGCTACACAGGCGTACACCCTCGATAAAGCATCACCCCCACTAGAGCGGATTGTGGGTACAGGGCACCGCTAACGCCCCGGCTGCACGGTCTTATTAGTATACTGTTTTTTGAAGCATTTGTCAACGGCGGCCGATGTTTTTTACAAATTCCCGTAACAGTTCAGCCTTCAATGTCATTAAGTTAAGCCGGACGCGCCTGACATGATAGGAATCTCCTAAGGACGCGCTTTCGCTCGGTTCCAAACGCAGCGGTACTAAATTCGTGGAAAACCTCATTAAGTACCGGCGTTTTCCTACGGTCCTAAGGAGAATCCTATCATATCAGACGCTGTGTATAGACTTAACTAAATGACATTGGTTCAGCCATTCGGCTTCCCTGTTACGGAATCTGCCCATTCCAAGTGTCTACGTTCCACTCCGGTCGGCGCTGGACAAACGTCCCCCGGACGTTTAGCGCCCTGCGGCGAGGGGCAGATTCTCTCTCGGCTGAATCTATGCGTTCTTACGGACTTTGCAGTAAATGCAAAGTCCTGGGCTGAACTGTTACAAATTCTCATTGTCGATCATCCGGTATCCGATTCCGATTTCGGTGAAAATATACTGGGGATCGGCCGGATTCTTCTCCATCTTCCGGCGGATATTCGCCATGTTGACGCGCAGAATCCGATTGTTGCTGTCTGCAAAAGGACCCCACACGTGGGTGATCAACGTGTCATATGTGATAACTTTGCCGGCATTCCGTGCAAGGAAAGTAAGGATCTTATATTCGATCTGTGTGAAATGGATGATTTTTCCGTCCACGGTGACGATGTGTTTCTCGTAATCTATGATAAGATTGGCGGCTTCATATCGGTTCTCTGCAAAGGCAGACATGTTGTTTAAGGCGGATCGGCGCAGGGCAGTGCGGATCCGCGCCATCAACTCCGATGTGCCGAAAGGCTTGGTGATGTAGTCATCCGCGCCCGCATCCAGGGCGTCAACCTTTTCCTGCTCCTGCGTTCTGGCTGAAATTACAATAATAGGGAGATTGCTCCATTCTCTGATATTCCGTATCACATCCAGCCCATCCATATCAGGAAGCCCCAGGTCAAGCAGGATCAGATCCGGACATCCGGAAGCGGCCAGCGACAGTCCGCTGGCGGCAGTGCCGGCAAAGGTGACTTTGTAGTCCTGTGTGCGGAGCGTTGTCATGATAAAGTTGCAGATATTGCGTTCGTCTTCGATCAATAAAATTTCCTGTTTAAGATTCATTTTGTGTTTCCCCCCTTCGGAAGTGTAAAGTAAAATTCAGCGCCCTGCACATGGTTTCTGGCATTGATTGTGCCTCCGTGGGCTGTGAGTATGGTTTTACAGATGGATAGACCGATGCCCATACCTTTATTGGAATCGGATTCTTTATTACCGATATAAGAGTTTCCGTCAAAGATATTGTTTAACCGGTCAGGATCTATACCGACGCCGTAGTCCCGGACATGAAAGATTACCGTTTCGGCATCATCATCCACATAGCATAATACGGGTTCCCTGCTTTGGGAATGGGTGATCGCATTTTCCAGAAGGTTGATCAGTACCTGCTCGATCAGAATCGCATCCATCGGGATAATGAGCAGTTCCTCCGGCACGGATACATTGACAGCCGCCTCAGGGAGCCTTTTCTTCAGACGTATGATGGCAGCCGATACGATCTCTTCAACGGACTCGTCGGTCTTCTTGACAGTGGTGGACTGATTGTAGATTCTGGTCACGGCGAGCAGATTTTCTACCATGTTCAGGAGCCAGTTGGCATCCTCATGGATATGGGTTATAATAGCGATCTTATCCTCCTCCGGAAGCAGGGTGGTGTTCTCCAGATAAGAGGAACTGGCTCCGATAATACCGGTTAAAGGGGTGCGCAGATCGTGGGATACGGCGCGCAGCAGATTCGCGCGCATTTTCTCCTTCTCTGTTTCTGCCAGCAGCTTGTCCTTCTCGGCGATGGTGCGTGCCTGTGTTTTAATGCTGGCGGTCATCGTACTGGTAAGAAGAGTTACTCCCAGCATCTCGAGAAATGTTATGGGATAACCGGAAAGGGTAAAGTTCAGCTCGAAATAAGGATATGTGAACAGAAAATTCACACAGATCACGGCTACTACGGAGGAAATCAACCCCGGCAGGTAGCCGTCCGTAAAGCGGACAACCGTAATCAGAGCGAGGATGTAGATCAATGCAATATTTCCGGAATTTTCCGGAACATAATAAAAAAACAGGAATGCAAGTAACGTGGCGGCTACCAGCCCAGAAATGGTGACAACGCAGTTCCTTATGGCAGTAGACATGGTCAGATCCTCCTGAAGCATACGGTAATTGTAGAAACGGCTTGCGTACAGTATACCGTATTTTATCAGAAAGAAAAACAGAAAATACTGTTAAAAAGACGTTAAAAAAGCGAAAAGAGAATAAAGAGCAAGCCGGGATAAGCTTGCTCTTGCTGTTATTCGAACAGCGTGTATCCGAATTTAAAATGACGATAAATTTTCCATACAATAATAACCGGAAAACTGATCATCAGGTAAGCTGTACTCAGCGCTCCTGCCAGACCGCCGATTATACAAATGATCATCATTCCAATGCTCATGGGATAAATGCCTCTCTTTCATAATAAGTTGATTACTGCGGAGGAGCTGCCGTGTGCAGTAATCTGTGCCTATTGCTGTTTGCAATGCTATTATAAGGAATGCGGGGAGTCAGGGAAACAGGTAAGAAGCTTTCTTAACGTAAGCTGAACAAAATAAAAACACAATGTTAACGGAGACTTAGCGGAATTTTAACAAGTCACAGGAAAACTTATCCGGCCATCCTGGATCTATGTGCGTGTGGCAGCTTTATTGATTTCCGGGAAGAAAACAGATATACTATGATAAGGATACGTAAAAAGCCGAAGCACAGGCTTCGGCTTTGCGAACGGAGTTGGAGGGATTCGAACCCTCGTGCCCCGGAGGGCTAACGCATTTCGAGTGCGCCCCGTTATGACCACTTCGATACAACTCCATATGATTAGCATTATAATTTGAATTTTAGTGATTGTCCACTGTTTCATTGAATTTTCCATAAACTTTTTTTATTTCCGGGCGGAGGTATGTATGACACAGGATGAAAAATATATGAAGGAAGCGCTTAAACAGGCGCAAAAGGCGTATGCACTGGGAGAAGTCCCGATCGGATGCGTGATTGTTTATCAGGATAAAATTATAGGAAGGGGATACAACAGGCGCAACACGGATAAAAACACGCTTGCCCATGCCGAGATTACTGCGATCAACAAGGCAAGCAGGAAGATGGGGGACTGGCGGCTGGAGGAGTGTACCCTGTATGTGACACTGGAGCCCTGCCAGATGTGCGCAGGTGCGATCGTGCAGGCACGGATCACGGAGGTAGTCATGGGAAGCATGAATCCCAAAGCGGGCTGCGGCGGCTCTATACTGAATATTCTGGAGATGCCGGAGTTTAACCATCAGGTACAGGTGAGAAGGGGCGTTCTGGCCGAAGAGTGTACACAGATGCTTACTACCTTTTTTAAGGAACTACGTGTGCGGAACAGACAGGAGAAAGAAAGACTGGCGAACCAATGTCATTAAGTTAAGCCGGACGCGCCTGACATGATAGGAATCTCCTAAGGACGCGCTTTCGCTCAGTTCCAAACGCAGCGGTACTAAATTCGTGAAAAACCTCATTAAGTACCGGCGTTAGGGGGTGGCTCTCAGGAGAATCCTATCATATCAGACGCTGTGTATAGACTTAACTTAATGACATTGACTGGCGAACAGTAACGATTTGCTGCCGTAACAGGGAAGCCGAAGTCTGAACTGATACGAATTTAACCTGAAAGAAGAGAAGAATCGGTTGAGATAAACGGGAAAAAGGACTATAATATAACGTGGGCATGTGAGGTAAGCAAAACCTGAGACACTACAAAATGTAAGGAGGAAACGAGAATGAAGAGAATTGGTATGTTAACCAGTGGAGGAGATTGTCAGGCGCTGAATGCGGCGATGCGCGGTGTGGTAAAGTGCCTGTCCTGCAGCGGTGAGGATGTGGAGATTTATGGATTTCTGGATGGCTACAAGGGATTGATCTACGGAGATTTCCGTATGTTGACAGGACACGATTTCGCAGGTATCCTGACCAAGGGCGGTACGATCCTGGGCAGTTCCAGAACTCCTTTCAAGCTGATGCGTGAACCGGATGAGAACGGACTTGATAAAGTAGAAGCGATGAAGCAGAATTACTATAAACTGAAACTGGACTGCATGGTGATCTTAGGCGGTAACGGAACACATAAGACAGCCAATATGCTTCGCGAGGAGGGATTGAATGTGATTACTCTTCCGAAGACGATTGATAATGACCTGTGGGGCACGGATATGACTTTCGGCTTCCAGAGTGCGGTCAATATCGCAACGGACTGTATCGATTGTATTCATACGACGGCTTCTTCCCATGCGCGTATCTTTATTGTGGAAGTTATGGGACATAAGGTGGGATGGCTTACACTCAATGCCGGTATGGCAGGAGGCGCGGACATCATCCTGATTCCTGAGATCCCTTATGATATTAATAAGGTAATCAAAGCCATTAATGAGCGTGAGGCGAGAGGATCCAGATTTACGATCATGGCTGTGGCTGAGGGCGCCATCTCCAAGGAAGACGCGAAGCTTTCCAAGAAAGAATATAAGAAGAAGATGGAGAACTATCCGTATCCGTCCGTTTCCTATGAAATAGCAGATAAAATCAGGAAGAAGAGCGGCAAGGACGTGCGTGTTACGGTCCCGGGACACACACAGCGCGGCGGCAGTCCATGCCCTTATGACCGTGTATTTGCAACCAGGCTCGGTGCAGAGGCAGGCAAGCTGATTCTTAAGGGTGAATACGGATTCATGGTAGGCTACAAGAACAGAGAGGTAGTTAAAGTATCTCTCGAGGAAGTAGCCGGTAAGTTGAAAATGGTATCACCGGATGCCACAATCGTAAAGGAAGCCAAGATGGTAGGCATCAGCTTCGGTGATTAATCAATATAGAAAGGCAGAGGGATTACTGTCTGTGGCATATGGCCATATATGGTAATGCAGAGGGAAGTAATGTCATATACTGCTCTTTATCGTAAATTTCGTCCGGACTGTTTTGAGGACGTTAAAGGACAGGAACATATTGTTACAACTTTACGCAACCAGATTAAAGCGGAACGGGTAGGCCATGCTTACCTTTTCTGCGGAACGCGGGGGACAGGCAAGACAACAATCGCCAAGATCTTCGCGAAAGCAGTGAACTGTGAGCATCCTGCGGAAGGGAGTCCCTGCGGGACATGTGCGGCCTGCAGATCGATTGCGGCAGGGGCCAGCATGAATGTGATCGAGATCGATGCGGCATCCAATAACGGTGTGGATAACATCCGGGAGATTGTGGAGGAAGTATCTTATTCACCGGCGGAAGGCAGATACAAGGTTTACATTATAGATGAGGTCCATATGCTTTCGATAGGGGCTTTCAATGCGCTCCTCAAGACATTGGAAGAACCGCCGTCCTACGCGATTTTTATACTGGCGACAACCGAGGTGCATAAAATCCCGATTACGATTCTGTCCCGCTGCCAGCGGTATGATTTCAGGCGGATCACCATCGATACGATTGCAGCCAGACTGCAGGAGCTGATGGAGGCTGAGCAGATTCAGGTGGAAGAGAAGGCACTGCGCTATGTGGCGAAGACGGCAGACGGCTCCATGAGAGATGCACTGAGCCTGTTGGATCAGTGCATTGCCTTCCATTTCGGGCAGGAGCTGACCTACGACAAGGTACTGGATGTGCTGGGGGCAGTGGATACGGAGGTGTTCGGCAGACTGCTCCGTCATGTGCTGCAGCGGGATGTGAACGGCTGCATCGGTCTTCTGGAGGAGATTGTCATGCAGGGCAGGGAGCTTACGCAGTTTGTCACCGATTTTACATGGTATCTGCGCAATCTGCTGCTGGTGAAGTCTTCAGACAATATAGAGGATGTGATCGATGTCTCTTCAGATAGTCTTGCCAGACTGCGGGAAGAAGCCGACATGGTGGAGACGGATGGGATTATGCGTTATATCCGTATCTTCTCGGAACTGTCGGGGCAGATTAAGTATGCGGTACAGAAACGTATCTTGATAGAGATTGCCCTGATCAAACTCTGCCGTCCGGCTATGGAGAAGGACTATGAGTCGGTTCTGGAACGGATCAGGGCTGTGGAAGAGAAGATAGAAAAGGGAATAGTCATGGATTCCGGAGGCGGCTGCCAAGACGGGGCGCCGGTATACATGCAGACGGAACCGGCAGCGCTTAAGGAACGTCCGGCACTTCCTAAGGCGATTCCGGAAGATGTGCAGACCGTGGTCAATAAATGGCCGGTGATCGTGGGGCAGACATCCATGCCGATGAAACTGTACCTGAAGAATGCCAAGCTGAGTCTTGGCGGAGATAATAAGCTGATCATCGTGGTGGAAGACGGACTGGCTTCGGATTACTTCTTAAGACAGGAAGGACATAAAGAATTATTGATACAGATTTTGGCAGAGGCTGTGGGTAAGGAAATTGATGTGACTATACAGAGTGTGCCCGATCAGAATACTTTTGTGCAGAATTATGTGGATTTAAGTCAAGTGATTCATATGGATATAGAAGAGGAAGAGTAACAGTTCAGCCCAGGACTTTGCATTTACTGCAAAGTCCGTGAGAATGTGTAAATACAGCCAAGGGATCTGCCCCTCGCCGCAGGGCGCTAAACGTCCGGGGGACGTTTGTCCAGCGCCGACCGGAGTGGAACGTAGACACTTGGAATGGGCAGATTCCGTAACAGGGAAGCCATAAGGCTGAACTCGTTAACCATTAAAAAAGAAAGAATAGGAGACTGATATGGCAAAACGTGGTGGATTTCCGGGAGGCGGCATGCCGGGCAACATGAACAATCTGATGAAACAGGCGCAGAGAATGCAGCGCCAGATGGAGGAGAGCCAGAAAGAACTGGAGACGAAGGAATTCGTGGCGAAGGCCGGCGGCGGTGCGGTTGAAGTGACCGTGACAGGCAAGAAAGAGATTACGAAAGTTAAATTGTCAGAAGAAGTGGTGGATCCGGATGATATCGAAATGTTGGAGGATCTTGTGATGGCTGCAGCCAACGAAGCGCTGCGCATGGCGGATGAGGCCAGTGCCGAGGTGATGAGCAAGATGACCGGCGGTTTGGGCGGAGGATTTCCCTTCTGATGGATTTATATAGCGGATACATCAATAAATTAATAGAAGAGCTGGCCGGACTTCCGGGTATTGGTTCCAAGTCGGCTCAGAGACTGGCGTTCCATATAATTAATATGCCGAAGGCGCGTGTGGAACGGCTGTCGCATGTGATTCTGGATGCGAAGGAAAATGTGCGTTACTGTAAAGAATGCTACACGTTGACGGATCAGGAGACCTGTCCGGTCTGTTCCAGTGCAAGCAGAGATCACAAAACGATTATGGTGGTTGAGAATACAAGAGATCTGGCGGCTTATGAGAAGACGGGCAAGTACACCGGCGTCTATCATGTGCTTCACGGGGCGATCTCTCCCATGATAGGAATCGGCCCGGGCGATATCAAGCTCAAGGAACTGATGCAGCGCCTGGAGAGTGATGTGGATGAGGTAATTATTGCGACGAATTCCAGTCTGGAGGGTGAGACAACGGCGATGTACATCAGTAAGCTGATTAAACCGACAGGGATTAAAGTGACGAGAATAGCCAGCGGCGTTCCGGTGGGCGGAGATCTGGAATATATCGATGAAGTCACTCTGCTGCGTGCACTGGAAGGCAGGATCGAATTGTAGCATACATGAGATGGCTATGACAGTGAGGTCAGCTCATGGCAGAGCTTGATTCAGAGCTTATAACAGGAGGAAGAAATGGGAGTAATAAAGGAGAAATTCGGTGTTACGAAAGACGGCAGGGACGTGTATGCTTTTACACTGTCCAATACAAACGGTATGCAGGCTAAGATCATAAATTATGGCGCGATCCTTGTGAGCCTGCTGGTGCCGGACAGAAACGGCAATGTGGAAGATGTGGTGCTGGGATACGATTCCCTGGAAGGCTATTACGACAACGGCAGCTTCTTCGGAGCAACGATCGGGCCGAGTGCCAATAGAATTGCGGATGCCTCTTTTAAGATAAACGGCAGGACATATCATATCGATGTCAATGACGGCAGGAATAATCTGCACAGTCATAAGGAAGAAGGGTATCATAAGAAAGTATGGGATGCAGCGGAAGGTATGGACAGTGTGACGCTCACACTTGCGGCCGCTGACGGCGAGATGGGATTTCCGGGCAATAAGAAGATTTCCGTGACTTACAGCCTGTCAGAGGATAATGCGCTGCAGTTAAAATATCATGTATCATCGGATGCGGATACCATCGTCAACATGACGAACCACACATATTTTAACCTGGCGGGACATAAGGCGGGACGGATCGAGGATCATCTGCTTCGGCTCAACGCCTCCTGTTATACGCCTACGCTGCCGGGTTCGATTCCTACAGGAGAGATCGCAACGGTGACCGGCACGCCGATGGATTTCACGAAGGCGAAGCCGATCGGAGAAGAGATAGGAGCTGATTGTGAACAACTTAAGATGGCACAGGGATATGACCACAATTTCGTCATTGACGGTGCGGACGGATCCGTTAAGGAGTTCGCGGAAGCAGAGGATCCCAAGAGCGGCAGAAAGATGAAGGTGTTTACCAGTCTGCCGGGCGTGCAGTTCTATGCAGGCAATTGCATCAACGAAGAAGTCGGGAAGGAGAATGCTGCTTACGGGCCGCGTAAAGGTTTCTGCTTAGAGACACAGTATTATCCGGACAATATTCATCATCCGGAGTTCCCGCAGTCGGTGTTCGGACCGGGAAAGGACTATGAGTCTGTAACGATTTATCAGTTCATATAAGAGAGGAAATGCATTATGGGAAAGGGGTGTGTTTATCACATCTCTTTTTATGTGTATAACACGGAGACAGAAAATTTGCGGTCGGGCAGTCACCGCATATTATGGCAATTTTTTTGATGTAGACATGGTATAGTAAATTTATCGTGATGTTAATTTGCCCGCTTGTATGTGAAGACACGGGTGTTGTGAAATGGAGTGAGTGAAATGCGGCAGCCATCGATTGTCATTCACAAAGGAAGAAAAGAAGAAAAATACGAGCTTTATGTAGAGGACTATGTTATTTCCTTCTTAAAAGAGAAAAGAGACATGCCGAATACGGAAGAGATCCTTTTCTATGGATGCAGGGAAAAGGGCGGCAGGCGATATACGATTTACGGAGCAGGGCTGGACAGGCATCTTGCCGTTTTCGATAAGTATGATCTTCTGGAGGAGATCGGATGCCGGTTGACGCATACGGATCCGGTCTTTCTGGTCAGGGAGGGGAACGGTACCTATGAAATGAAAGGATATAAGGTGTTTTACTATGAAAACGAAGAGATGCAGAATTATCTCATTCATCAGGAACAGAAAGAAACTGGGCAAACTTCATCCCGCGACGCTTATTCTGCAACCGGGAGGGGTATGATCCGGCATCCGGCAAAACGGCATGCCGGACAAAACCCGCAATATCTTATTTCGCTGCAGCTGGGGATTGTTTTTGTCGTGCTGGTGGCGATTGTAATCAATTCCGCTAACAGTTATGATAAAATGGAACAGTTAAACCAGTCGGCCAAGGAGGTTTTCTTTGTCATGGAAAACCAGGAGACGGAGGAACTTCCGGAGACAGAGGAGGCGCGAAACGATATTGTTATAGAGAGGGAAACATCAGAACAGAATGTGCTGCAGGATAGTGTACTGCAGGAAAATGCAGTGCAGGGGCAGAGGAATGAGGAAGACAAGACAACAGAGAGCAGACCGGGAACAGATGCTGTGGATGCGGCCGTAGAATCGCCGGAGGAGACGGCCGGCCAGGAAAATGTGCCAGCATCATCCTTGGGAGATGCCAGGACACAAGAGGAGGACGGAGAAATCTTAGAGGAAGACAGAGAAGATGATTCTGCCGGGGCACAGGAGGAGAAGGACATGGATGCTTTGCCGGAAGCCGAAAAAGAAGAGGGAAATGAGGGACAGGAAACTGCGGACGAAGAAGACGGTGTGGAGGCTCTCTCCAGAAATGTAGCCAGATATTATGAAGTGGAGCGGGGAGATACCCTGTATATGATCAGCAAGAAAGTGTATGGTGATACTTCCCATGTGAAACAGATCTGTGAGATAAATCAGATCACGGATCCGGACAGTATTTGCTATGGGCAAAAAATAATACTGCCCTAGAAGAATGTGTGTTACAATAGGACATGATATAATACGCTCTATATTGCATTGAAGAGGAACAACGCATGGCTAACGTTAGGGATTACCTGAAAAGGAAAAAGGAAAGAAAAGAACAACAGGGCAGGATCAATTACCGGGAGAAAATCAAGAGCCACAAGTTTATGATTTTTTACCGGACGATTCTTGTGGCCATATTGATCATGGCAGTCGGAGGGGCATTGTATGTGCAATGGAAAAATAAAGTATATACAGAGAACACGGTAGTTTTTTCCACTGAAGTACATATTACGCAGGATTCCACTTTGGTTCCCTTCTCTGGTTATCTTCTGACGTACAGTAAGGACGGCGCCGGCTGTATGGATATTCGGGGCAATGCGGTCTGGAATCAGACTTTTGAAATGCAGAATCCCATTGTGGATGTGTGCCAGAATGTGGCGGCGATCGGAGATTATAATGGAAGAACGATTTATGTCATGAATACGACAGGCGTTATGGGGAGTATTACGACGAACAGACCGGTGCGGGATTTCTGTGTGGCATCGAACGGAGTTGTGGCAGCGGTTTTAGATGACGCAGATACTACATGGATCTATTTGTATGACTCACAGGGGAAGGAACTGATATACTTCAGGACAACAATGAAAGACAGTGGGTACCCGGTTAAGGTGGCTATCTCACCCAGTGGTGAGTTGGTTTGCGTATCTTATTTATTTGTGGATAGCGGACAGATGAAGTCTAGCGTGGCATTTTATAATTTTGGAGCCGTGGGCAAGAATAATGTGAATAATTATGTCAGTGGTTATGACTACTCGAATTCTGTGGTGCCGCTTGTAAGGTTTCTGGATAACGGATCGGTGTTTGGGGTATCTGATGACAGGGTTATGTTTTTCGGCGGAGCACAGAAGCCGGTCAGTGTGGCGGAGAAATTCCTTGAGGACGATGTGCAGGGCGTATATTATGGAGATGAGTACATAGGGCTTGTATTTAACAGTACACAAAGCGATAACAGATATCGGCTGGATGTATACCATAAATCGGGAGAACTGCGGCAGACAATAGAGTTCAATATAAATTTCAAAGATATCTTATTTCATGAGGATCAGATTATCATCTATAATGAATCGGAGTGCTGTATATATAACAGTGGCGGTGCGGAGAAATACAGCGGAAATTTCAGCAGGACAGTATTGCTTTTGATACCGCAGAGTTCCGTTCGCCGTTATATGGTGGTGACACCTGACTCCATTGATACAATTGAACTGAAATAAGGATTTTATGATAAAGGAGCCGTGACCGGCATGTTCAGATACATTTTAGTGTTGATTGTTTTTCTCCTGTTTGTCTGGAGGGTCAAAAGAGGATTTACCAACGGGATTATGGGAGAAATCGTTACGATCATATCAGGAATAATTTCATTAGTATGTGTAGCACTGATTTTCTTCGCGGTTACCAGTGCAAAGGTCAAGGCAATGAGCACGCTGACTGTATGCATTATCGGGCTGATTCTTCTTGGAATCGTCTTTAAGATATGTAGGCTGATTTTCGCGCCACTTCTGGCATTGAGTAACATTTCCTTCATAGAAGGGCTGAATAAAATGCTGGGAGCCGTTCTGGGAGCTTTGGAAGCGTGTATTCTTACCGGACTTTTGTATTATATTTTGGATTATGCGGGAATGCATATATTGTAACAATTGTTACTATTCACGGCTCAATGTCGTTAAGTTAAGCCGGACGCGCCTGACATGATAGGAATCTCCTAAGGACGCGCTTTCGTTCAGTTCCAAACGCAGCGGTACTAAATTCGTGAAAAACCTCATTAAGTACCGGCGTTTTCCAATGTCCCTCAGGAGAATCCTATCATATCAGGCGCTGTGTATAGACTTAACTTAATGACATTAGCCGTGAATAGTAACTAACAATTCAGTTGTCCTGAAAAAATCAAAAAAAGTTGTTGACAAAATTCGGAAAAAGGTGTTAGAATATAGACCTACCGCGAAAAATGATCTGCACAGATCATGGAGAAATACTAAAAAAGAAAAATGTAAAAAATTCAAAAAAAGGTATTGACTCCCGCGGAAAGATATGATAGTATATCAACGTTGCGTGTTCAACAACACAGAACACAAGACGCAGAACCTTGACAAATAAACAGTAATGCAACCCTGAAAATTCAGAGAGAAAATACCGGCGTAAGCCGGAGGAAAAGTTCTTACGGATTTTTCAGAGAGTATCAGGAAGATACGGACCCAAACAGTAAATGTTTAGGAAACGGATGCAAAAAAAGCCAAGCTTGTTTTGAGATCCGAGATCAAGTAAATTTCGAAGGAATTGACTTAAATAATAATTCGAGAGTTTGATCCTGGCTCAGGATGAACGCTGGCGGCGTGCTTAACACATGCAAGTCGAACGGGGATGCCATTTTCGAGGTGATTAGTTTACTAAGAGCCAAGATGTTGGCATCTTAGTGGCGGACGGGTGAGTAACGCGTGGGTAACCTGCCTTATACAGGGGGATAACACTTAGAAATAGGTGCTAATACCGCATAAGCGCACAGGGCTGCATGGCCCAGTGTGAAAAACTCCGGTGGTATAAGATGGACCCGCGTCTGATTAGCTTGTTGGCGGGGTAACGGCCCACCAAGGCGACGATCAGTAGCC
>CAJTEN010000006.1 GCA_910575245.1 Clostridia bacterium
TACACTTATTATACAACGGAGGCTTTTTTATGGGACTTCGTTCATCGCCACTTGCGTACACGATTCTCCCCAGCTCTGCTGGGGGTTTGGGATTGTTTCAATCATGAAAAGTTAATTGCAAGCTTTGCAAAGAAATCTTCCAGCGTCAGCCTGGCGTCTAGATATTGATATACCCTGATCTCCCGATATTCCTGCCCATGGATATATGTCATATCTTCCGCAACTCTCGGAGCAGGTATAAGATCATAACTCACTTTCTCCTGTTCTTCCATCAGTACTGCAATAGTCCCTTGATCTCCCAAACCCCAGATTTCTCCATGGGGCCATGCTGCCTCATATTTTGCAGCAGCCTGATTGAAATCTACCATCTGCCTGAAAAGATATTCCCCAATTTTTCCACATGGGAAAACTTTCAACTGTAACTCAGCCAACGACACTGCCATTACCTTATACAGACTGATCGGTATCTGCCAGAGCGGAACCCGGGAAGAAAAAATTACATTTGCCGCATGAATATCCATTACCAAATTAAACTCAAATCCTCCCTTTGGGTAATCGCCGCCACCAATCCAGATGACCGTCATCCGGTCCGCAATCTCAGGCTGAATCAAAAGTGCAGATGCTACATCAGTCACCGCCCCCTGACAGGCGATATATAGCGGGCGTTCATCATCCCTCATAGCCTCCTCAATGATAAATCTTGCCCCTTCAGAATCAACAGGTGTTTCTTCATCCTTCATGCCCGTGGCCGCCCCCATGAGTACCGGATATTTTCCTTCCAGTCCCATTAAATTCAACACTTTGATAATTTCATCGTAACTGGCTTTCGCAGTTCCTTCCACTCCATATGTCTGAGGATTCTTCCAGAAATGTCCTGCAACAATCCCTTTTACATCAAATTTAGGAGTCATCAGGTGATGCGCCAGAGCAAACTGGTCATCTGCTTCGTTTTTACAATCCGTATGTACAATCACACGCACTTTCTTATTTTCTGGTACAACATATTTATAGTTCCACGCCATCTGCAATCCTCCTATCCCGTACACAGTATAGAAATGTCTCTGCAAGCCGCCCGCTTGGATTTATCTCCCCATAGAGCAGACGCCACAGGCTTCCCCGACAGACACCCTGTCCGCCTAAATCCATCTTCTTAATCAAGCAACATCGCAATGTCAAATGCTTCTCTGGTTGCATTAATCGCTCTTCTTGCCTTCACTGCATCTCCGACTTCAAAGTAACCACAGCCAATCCTGTCGCAGGCCTCTTTCAATTCACTTCCATCGCGCTTTCTTGCTCCGACTGCAATCACAGCAGCATCACATGGAAATTCCACTGTATCCCCATGCTTCTCTCCTATTACAACGCCTTTCTTTATCTCCGTTACTTTCACTTCCGTTACCGGGGTGATTCCGGCAGCACGAATATTTTCCGTTACACAAATTTTCCTGGTACTTCCCATATCCGCGCAAAATTCCTTCATCATCTCCAACACAGTTACTTTTGCGCCCTTTTCTGCCAGATATTCCGCCACTTCCATGTCAACCATACCGCCGCCAATGACTACTATGTTTCCGGTCCCTGTGGACTTTCCGTTAAGCACTGCATGAGAATCTATGACAAAATCCTGTTCCACGCCCGGAATCGGGGGAATTACAGGCTGTGCTCCAATCGCATTGATCACCGTATGTGGTTTCATCTCCTGAATCATTTCTCCCGTTACCTTTGTATTTATGCGGATATCAACACCAATACGTTCTGCTTTTTTTCCCATGGAAATGACGGCTTTTTTCATCTCTTCCTTTCTGGGCGCCTCTCCTGCCGTCAAAAACTGTCCGCCGAGCCTGTCAGACGCTTCACATAAAATCGGAGAATGTCCGCGCTGTTTCAAAATAATCGCCGCTTCCAGCCCGGCAATACCTCCCCCTGCGATCAAGACTTTTTCCGGTTTCTTTGTCGGAACGATTTTACATTCGGCTTCCCTCCCGACAGCCGGGTTTCTAAGACATGTGATATGCAAAGACTCTTTATTCTCAAAGCCGTCATAACACCCCTGGTTACATCCTACACAATAATCTATTTCCTCAGTCTTTCCGGCTTTTGCCTTGTTGCAGAATTCCGGGTCTGCCAGCTGCGCGCGTCCTATCACAACCAAATTTACCTGATCCTCTTCCAGAATCTTCTCTGCCAGTTCCGGCGTATTGATCCGGCCTACGCCAATTGTCGTCATCCCGGTCTCCCTGCGGATTCTGGCGGCGTTCGCAATATTAAACCCATGAGGAATATCCACCGGGGGAACCTCATATTTTAAACCGGCAGTCAGAATATTTCCACGGGAAATATCCAGTACATCCACCCCTGCTTCTTTTGCCAGTTTACAGAACGTAATCACATCCTCAATAGTAAGGCCGTTCTCCAAATAATCGTCATGTGCATCAATCCGCATAAAGAGCGGCATTCCTTCCGGAATATTCGCACGGATAGCCCGGATACATGCCAACGGGAATTTCGCACGGTTCTCAAAGCTGCCGCCATATTCGTCCGTGCGGTGATTGATTCCTCCGGACAGGAAGGAATGGGGCAGATAATTATGTGCACAGTGAAACTCCACGCAGTCAAATCCCGCCTTAACAGCACGGCCGGCCGCCTCCCCATAGCTTTCGACAATTTCTTCAATCATTTCTCCGCTGATTCCCGGCAGTGTAACTCCTGGTGACATCTCCATATCACTTGCCAATAAAATCTGTGCATCCGGATCCATCCCCACCGCCAGACTTCCCTGCCACAACTGCAGCCCCGCCTTTCCACCCGCTTTATGAATGGCTTCCGTAAGTCTTTGCAGCCCTGGGATATATGTATCTTCACTGATAGAGAGAAATCCTTTCGGTGCACTTGGCGTATGTATGCTACAGACTTCTACAATATTTAAGCCGCTGCCGCCTCTCACGCGCGCCACATGATAATCAATCAAAGTTGGCGTTACATCCCTTGTCTTTCCGGAAAACTTTGTCCCCATAGCAGGCAGGACCACCCGGTTTTTCAGTTCCATATCTTTCACTGTGAACGGGCTGAATAATTTATCAAACATACCGCTTCCTCCTCTTATCCTTATTAATTCTCTTCTACAATTCCATTAGTTTTTTCAATACATCCAACACTTCTTCTTTTGTACAGATTCCAAACGAAACCAGCGTACGCATTGGCATGGAATCTACCAAAGCGTACTTTACATCTCCTGATAAAGCTTCATCCCCTCCATATTGACCGAAAAAAGCATAGGACTTGTTTTTCAGATATTCGCCGTATTTTACCGTCCTGTCATCAGTAGACAGTTCAGCCAATGTGGTATTCAGATCCAGTTTTAACGGAAACCTGATACTGGAATTTATCTGTACGGATGCGGACAGACAAATCTGCCGTGATGATGTCCCGACCATAACATCGTACTTCCCACTGGCCGCATACCAGTCCTTCAGGTCTGTGTTATACCAAGCAAAGCTTCTGTAATCCAGCATCATGGTAACCGTTTTTGTCTCTCCCGGCTCCAATGCAACCTTTTCATAACCTTTCAGTTCTTTGTCCGGACGTCTGCAGGCACGGGTGTTGTCACGAATATATAACTGTACAATCTCTTTGCCCGCCACATTCCCGGTATTGGTGATATCAACGCTGACTGTCAGAGTCTCCTGATCTGTTATTTCCTGTCTGTCCAGCCTCAGATTGCTGTATGCAAATGTAGTATAGGACAGCCCATAGCCAAACGGGAACGCCACCTGCATTTCCCTGGCGTCATAATAACGGTAGCCGACAAATACGCCTTCACTGTAAACCGTTTTCTCACTGTCTCCAAAAGTTAAATAGGAAGGGTTATCGGCCAGCCTGCAGGGAATCGTTTCCGCCAGCTTTCCGGAAGGATTGACCTTGCCGTACAAGAGATTGACTTCTGCCTCACCCACGGCCTGTCCGCCTAAGTACGCCTCCATAAGCCCCTTTACATCTGACAGCCAAGGCATTTCTACCGGAGAGCCATTATGCAGGACGACTACCGTATTCGGCTGTACCTTGATGATTTCCGCAATCAGGCGGTTCTGGCAGTCCGGAAGCCGCATATGCGACCGGTCATAACTCTCGGACTCAAAGCTCTCCGGCAGTCCTGCAAAGACTACCGCCTTATCCGCCCGGCGCGCTGCTTCGATTGCTTCTGCGGCAAGCGCTTCGTCATAAACGTCCTGCTCAACGGAAAACCCTTCAGCATAGGTTACGTTTTCCGAAGCCTTCGCCATGTGGGAAACCGCATCTAATGCACTGCTGACACGAAAGCTGTTGATATGGGAGCTGCCGCCGCCTTGGAAGCGCGGAGTTTTGGCAAAACCGCCAATAAACGCTACCTTCTCTTCTTCCTCCAGCGGGAGCATTTCTTCATTTTTCAAAAGCACCATGGACTGCTCTGCAAGGCGGCGGGCAAAATCATGATCTGCCTCCAATGTAAAAGGCTGTCCCTTCCTGTTGTCCAGACAAAGAAACGATATGCGCAAAATCCGCTCCACAGCACGATCCAATACGGATTCCTCCAAGCTGCCGTCCTGCACGGCCTGAATAATCTCACGGTCCGTAACGCCTCCAGAGGAAGGCATTTCCAGTTCAAGGCCGGCCTTCAGCGCCAGGACCCTGTCATTGACTGCTCCCCAGTCGGACACCACATAACCTTCAAATCCCCATTCATCGCGAAGCACCTCCGTGAGCAGCCACGGGTCTTCCGAAGCATAGGTACCGTTGATCCGGTTGTAAGAGCACATCACCGTATACGGCTGAGATTTCTTTACGGCAGTCTCAAATGCCGGAAAATAAATCTCCCGCAATGTTCTTTCGTCAACTTCCGAGGAATTGCTCATACGGTTGAACTCCTGATTATTTGCGGCAAAATGTTTGATTGACGTACCTACATGCTGCGACTGCACTCCATTGATAAAAGCTGCCGCAGTTTCCCCCGCAAGGTAAGGGTCTTCCGAATAATACTCGAAATTCCGCCCGCACAGAGGAGAACGCTTGATATTCACTGCGGGGCCAAGAATGACAGATACATCGTTGGCCTGCGCCTCCTTTCCGATGACCTCGCCAAACTCTGTCATCAGTTCCCTGTCAAATGAGCATGCGGACAGGCATGCCGGCGGAAAGCATACAGCTTGGATGCTTCCATTCAACCCCAGATGATCTCCGTTCTCATCCTGTTTACGCAGTCCATGAGGGCCATCGCTGACCATGACTCCCGGAATCCCCAGTCGGTCAACGCCTTTCAGGTACCAGAAATCAAAACCGGAACACATACCGGCTTTTTCTTCCAATGTCATTTCAGATATCAGTTCTTTTAAATTACGTTCCATAAATATACGCTCCTTGTATCATATAGTTATTATCTGACAATATACAGCCGGCAGGCCTTCTATCCTGACCGGAATTCTTTTTGCTTATACATATCCCGGTACTGCCTGGGCGTCATATTCATATACCGCTTGAATACACAGCCAAAGTGGCTCTGGGAATGGAAACACAGGTAGTCGCTGATTTCTGCCAGTCCGGCCTCCGAATACTTCAAAAGATTGGCCGCACGCTCTATCCTGAATTTCTGGATGTAATCCTGGACGCTTATACCCATATCTTTACGAAATATTCTGGATAGATGCCCCTGGCTGATTCCAATCGCATCTGCAATATCTTCAAGATATATTTTATTATGAAAATGTTTTTCGATATAATCTCTGCACTGTTCCGTATAGACAGACATCCCCTTTTCTTTCTTTGTTTCCGCTACCAGCTTCGCAAATTCACAGACTATTTTTCCGCTGTACCCTTCCAGTTCATCCATGTCTGTGCACTGGTCGATCCTGTTGATATAAATATCGCTTAATTGATAAGCGCCTGCCGGAGATACCCCGCCTTTGATAGCTTCTCTGGTCGAAAGGGCTACTGCCGCAATCGCAAGATTTTTATAGTGGTTCTTCTCCTTAAGGGAAAGGATTCCGGTATTTCCCACCGGAGCGTTTATCCGCTCCCTCGCATCCTCCGGTCTGCCCTCCCTGATACATTCCATAATATAGCATTCTTCAAGATAAGTATGGTGACATATTTCTTCATAAACACCCTGCATTTCCAAATCCGCCCTGTTGATTTCCTTCTGGATGATATTCTCCGTGACAAGATTATTTTCCTTCAGGATATCGTTGATATCTCCCGCTATTCCATTTTCAATCTCATAGATTACAGCAGCAAAAGCGGCAATCCTGGAAAGCGTTGTCCTTAAAGGATACTTTTCTTCCTTTCGTGTAATCCCATAGCATTTATAAAAAGAATGAAGCCTCACAAAATCCATTTTGTTTGTGCATGCCGGCCCTGTCAGATAAAATCCTTTCTTTCCTTTTACACAAATAAAAAACAGTTCATTTTCATCCTTGTAAATCACAGGGAGTATCTGCCGCTCTGCCCTTTCTATCAGCAGCTTTGTCAGGAACGGCGCATGCATAAACGGGCTTTCCTCCGGGAACGTACCAAAGCTCTTTGGAATTATTTCCTTATCTTCCGTATAAAAAATCGGAAGTTCCAATAGCAGCTCCATTTTCTTCATCAATCCCCGCATGCATTCTCCTCCCTGTCATCTTTGGCTTCTCGAACTAAAAAATTTCATTTCTCTGACAATCTTTGCATTACGATTCTGACTTCACGGTTCTGCGGCTATCCAGGTCTGCGCGGATTTCCGGATATTTTTTATCCAAGTCATACGGAATCATTACAACAATCGCAATGATTCCGGCAATGATAGATATTCCACTAAATGCAAAATTAATTGCCATATGGGTCTTTGGATATACCTCTGCTATCTTCTGCCCCGCGGCTACCGCACTGTCAAGTTTCGCGGCATTATATCCGCCCCAGGCAAGACAGGCTGAAACAGCAGCCGATGCAAAGGCAGACGCCAGCTTATTTAAGAAGCCGGAAACAGCCGACTGTGTTCCGGCAAGGCACCTTCCACATTTCCACTCAGTATAATCAAAAACATCCGGCATCATTGCAAAAAACATACCCGACCTGAAACCGAATCCAAGTCCTATCAGTCCCAGAGATGCCGTTGCAACCGTACTGTTGGATGTAAAGAACAGGATCAAATAACCCACCAAATCTACCACGGCTCCAAATTGTGTGATCTTTGCTTTATGGATTCCTTTACCATTCAAAAAAGCAGCAAACAGCATAGTCGGAATCGCAAGAATTGTCAAAAGCGACAGTGCCGTTGGCATTGCAGTTACATCCCCTACAACATAACTATAATAATACTGCATTGCCCCATACATTCCCAGATAACCTGCAAACATTACAAAGATCAAAACCAGCAGCATGATATAATATTTATTTTTAAATACATCTCCCAAGTCTTGCAGGAACGTGGATTTCTCCACTGTCTGGGTAGGCGGATTGATTTCCACAATACTAAACACACATATACACATAATGACGATCACCATAATGCCCAGAATAATATTTGTATTTCTGTATCCTGCTGCCAATGCAGCACCTGTTGCGTCAGGCGATCCTGCAAAATAGTAAACCATAGGGATCACAAAAAGTGAGGATGTTAAGGAACCCAGAGTTGCAAACACCTGACGTGTTGTTGAAATTTTGGTACGTTCTGACGGTTCAGGCGATAAAGCCGTAACAATTGGAGTGAGGGGAATATTAACCAGTGTATACCCGAAGGAAAAAAAGATATAGGTAACATACGCCCATGCCAGCTTTGCTCCTGCTGACCAGCTAGTCGGTACAGAAAACAGAAGAATCATGCCAACGGCAAGCACAGGGGCACCAAAGAGCATCCACGGACGGTATCGTCCCATTTTTGTATCGGTATGGTCCAACATAGCGCCTACAATGTAGTCTGTTCCTGCATCAATAAATTTTGTAACTACGAACATAAAGCCTGCTGCTCCCGCAGACAGTCCCGCACAATTAGTATAATAAAATAACAGATATGTATTTGCCAGCAGATAAGCCAGATTGCAGGCGTAATCACTGATACCAAATCCTATACGCTGTTTCCACTTAAAACCTGTCGTTTGATAATAACTTGATTCATGTTTTAATATCTGCATATTTTTTCTCCTAATCATATTGTTGTTTCTAAAAGAATGATTTCCTTTACTTTTGTAAAACTGCAAAATCAGTGCTGTATTTTTTCTGTATTCTCATACATTATCCTTTCAAATACCGGCCCCATATATTTTGCAAGCAAAGGAATCAGTTCTGTGTCATGGTTGCATCGAAGCTGTGTATTTTTACCAAATACCATAGTCTGTTCTTCCTCCGGTGTACTTACCGGCCAATAAGGTATGCCCTCATGGTTTGGCTCCCCCGTTCTGGCAAATGCGATCACACTGTTAAAAATCTGTGCCTCCAGATTTTCTGTCACGCCCCGCTCCTGTGTCACGGGAACTAATTCCGTATTATGGAATACATAAGGGATATCCGCACAATGCCACGGCGCACTTCCGCCATTGACAGGCAAGTCTAAGTTGAATAAATACGAATAAGTAAATTGATTTATGGCGCTGCGCTGCCGGATATACTGTTGTGTAGGCAAACGGAACAGAAAGTCCAAAGACAACATTTCTACCGGATTCCGCTCCGGATACGCTGCCTGAAATAAGGGAACAAGTTCCTCTGCTGCTTTTTCTCCTGCCGTCTGTCTTACAATCTGAATTCCCTCCTCACGTGTCAGTCTGTTTTTATCATAGGTACAAGGTATAATTCCTGAGAATTCTCCGTAAACTGTTCCTACTAACAGAGGGATATGTGCCGTTTCCATGCGAAATCCGTTCTCATTCGGGGTTCCTTTATAAAACGCATTAGGATGTGGGGTACAGCCCAAATATTTTCCTTCTGCTGCAAGCTCCGGCTTCACATGCAGATAAGCATTTGCCATACTTTCATAGGATATGGTTTCCAATTCCCGTATGTCACCGTCAATCCCCAGTTTTGCCATCAACGCAATGGCAAGGTCTTCTCCGTTTCCTTTGCTGTCTCCCATAATGTTCTCAGCAACACCGCTCATATTGATTCCTTTCGCAAACAGGCCGTCGGCTTTGGGCGTCTGCAAAAGGGTCGTTATTTTTGCTCCGCCTCCCGATTGTCCAAAAAGCGTCACATTTTCCGGATCACCGCCAAAATTTGCAATATTATCCCGAATCCACTGTAAGGCCATAATAATATCATCGGTTCCTGCATTCCCGGAATTCGCATACTCGCTCCCATAGGCCGACAGGTCAAAATACCCCAGCAGATTTAAACGGTGGTTGATTGAGACAACCACTACCTGCCCAATACGGCACATATTTTCTCCTTCATATGCTATGTTCTCAATCGCCGAACCCGCCTCAAAGCCTCCGCCGTGCAGCCACACCATAACCGGGCGTTTCTCTCCGTCACATGCCGGAGTCCATACGTTCAAATTCTGGCATTCCTCGTTCATGATCCAATATCGATGCGGTATATTTAATTCGCCATAAGGTTTCGGAAGTTCTAAGAGCGGGCATACATATCCATAACTGGTCGCCTCAAATATCCCGTCCCACCGCTCCACTGGTTCCGGTGCATGAAAACGTCTTGCCTTTGCGTAAGGAATACCTTTAAAGTATATCTGATGCCTTAAAACCAACACGTCATTTTCCTGATAATTTTATCAAAATCCAAACATTATTTTTATAAAGCGCTTTACGCCCTAAAAAAGTCCCGGAAACAGCATCTGATAAAAGACAGAAAGCATAAAATAACAACAGCCTTTTCGCATAGCGTTATGGGCATTATTGTAAATGAAAATTTACTGGTAAACTAATTTATTTGCTTTACTCAATCCAACAGCAAACACAAGTGATACAATCTCTGCAACAAAAGGCGCAACCCAAATTGAATCGCTTCCAAAAAGCAAAGGAATACAAAAAATAGCAAGCGCTTTCACAATAATCCCTCTGCTGACTGCAATGGCATTTGCTGCCCCTGTTCTTTTGGTGGAGAAAAAAAATGCTGTATAAATCAGGTTCAGGGCCATAGGTATAAAGGACAGGCTAAAAAGCGGCAAAGCTGCCGATGCTGTCCGTACAAGGTCCGCGTCCCGGTTGAAGATGCGGATTACAGGTTTATCAAAGAAAAACAGCACTCCATAAATCAAAACCGCCAAAATGCAGTTAATGATAATTCCACAGCGGAAATACCAGTTCATTTCATCTGTATCCTGTTTGCCGTAACAATGTCCCCAGAGGGGCTGTATGCCTTGCGCCACGCCGGATAAGATTGCATTTGCAAGGGAATAGATAAAGCTCAAAACGCTAAAGGTTGATACGCCGATATCCCCAACCAGTCTTGCCAACATAAGGTTATAGCAAAGTGCCGTAACAGGGGTTGTAAGTTGTGTGACTGCCTCTGGCACGCCGCGCTTGCAGATTTTTATCATCAGCCCTGAATCCATTTTAAATGGCTTAATCCTAAGCCTGCCCTTTTTCAAAACAAAATGGGAAAGCAAAACAAAAACGGAAAGCACCTGCCCTAAGCCGGACGCAACTGCCGCTCCGGTAACGCCCATACCAAAAGGAAAGATAAACAGCCAGTCTAAGAAAATATTTGCCATTGCCCCTGCACACATACCAATGAAGGAAATTATTGGAGAGCCGTCATTCCTGACAAATACGGAAAGGCAATTACTCATGAGCATAGGAGTGGAAAAAGCCGAATAATAAAACAAATATTGTGCTGACATTTCACGCATTTCCGCACTCAACGCTCTTGCACCACTTAAGTTGACAATCTGCTGGGAAAATACCATACCCACAACCGTCAGCAAAGCGGAAAGCAGTATGGTCAATGAAAAGGCTGTCATAAAAGCATGATTTGCCCCCTCATTATCTTCCCGCCCCATTCGAATAGCAACAACAGTTGCGCCGCCCATAGGAAACATGGCGGCAATGGCAACAACAAATGTAATAAATGGCACGCCGATATTGACAGCACCCAGAGCAGCAGAACCGATGCCCTGCCCAACAAAAATACCGTCAATAACATTGTAAAGATAGGTTACAAACAGTCCGCCCAATGCTGGGAAAATGTAACCAAACAAAGATTTTGTTTTTGCGTTCATAACGTTACCTCCATAAAGGAAGCGGAATAAAGCATTTTCAGCTTTACCCCGCCGTATAAAAGAAAAGCGGGATAAAGCCCTGAATGGTCTTATCCCACTTCAACAATCTTATTTGATTGCAAGTCCTCTGACAAGCAACTGTATTCTATCATAAGATAATTTCAAAGTCAACGAAATAATTGATGGCATGATGACAGCTTTCTAAAAGACTTTTATTGTCACTACTCACGATACTGCTCGTATTCTGTATAAAAATAAGGGATTTTGCGTGATAGTATAAAGTTTTGCCTGAGAGTATCCGGGTTTCCGTGATAATAACCGACTTTTGCCTGCGTGTTTATACTATCAGGCAAAACAACCCCAGAACAAATATCACCTACCGCCACCTCTAACTTTCAGGCAGAACGCAGAGGCAAAGCATTATGCGCCTCTGCGGAATAGGGTGTAAAGATTATATCTGTATATCCAGTGTGATGCCCGAAGATGGCTTTCAACGGATTCCCTTGTAACGCTGTCCAATATGCCCAAGTGTATCACATATTTTATTTTCATTCACTTTTTCCCTAAATCTTTAGAAAACCGAGAGAATTTCCGGTGCAGTCAGATTAGAATAAAAGCTGGTAGATTCAATCGTGCTTCCAATAATTGTAGTTTTACCAGCTCCATTCCTGCCCAACAGTCCATATATCCGTCCTTTTCGAACGTGCATGGATACATTCCGGACAACAGAACAACCGCCGTATTTTTTGCATAACCCATAAGTCTATATCGTATATTCCACTTCTGTCACCTGCTTTCATATATCATTCCAGATGTCGAAAGAACCAATTTCTTCTGAAGGAAGAAAAATATGATAAGCTGCATAAGGAATACTATAAGTGATAATCCTATAGCGACCAGCGTTATTTCAAATATGCGTGTAGCAGAAGATGCTTCCATAAAACGGTTTATCATGAATGAAGCTGTGACACATCCGCAAATTGCAGGGAAAAAATAAATAAGCCCTATCTGTTTTCGGATCATCTTTTTCAGGTCATTTTCTTTTAACCCAAGATACATTGCCCTCTTGTAGCTCTCAGTATCCTGCATTATCGTTCCTGCAATTTTCAATCCCATTATCATAGTTGCTGACACAAAAGAAATAATGGCAATAAAGAAAATCAGGATCAGATAAACCGCGCCTGCCTCCATCTGGACATCAAGCTCCGTCTGTTTTGCATAAGGATAAAATTCCCACCATCGGGCGGCATACAATTCGTTTCCACCATAAGGGATATAAATATCTTCATAATTCTTTATTTTATCTTTAATAACCTGATTCTGCCAGCTCACAAATATCTCCCCCTTGTTTATTGCTACAATCTCCGCCAGAAGTCTCTTTTGAAACTCACTGCTGTTTTCGGTATTACTGCCATGAAACAGATAATAGGTCATTTTATAGGAGGAATCCAAAGTATCACTTATTCTGTAAAAAGTATTATCACTGACGACTGCAAAGGAATTTATCTTTGCAGTTTCATTCAGTACACTTTCCTTTGAGACCAGTTTAATTTTTTGCAATGTAAAGTCTTCTTTTATACATGGATTATAAAACAGTCCTCTATCTTCCGAGCAGGTTTGAAACATGGAATCATCGGAATCCTGAAAGTAAATATATCCGTCATCCGGAACAGACAGGTTCATGCCGGAGAGTGCATTAAAATCTGACACATTAACAACAATTTCCGGTGCCCACTCATTTCTTGAAGCATCCATATACTGATGCTCCCGTCCCAGCAGAAGCATATCCAATGAATGCCATTCGTTTAAAGAAATACCGCTTTCTTCTGCAAAGGAGCGTATCCTGCTTTCATCAAGCTTCTCTCCTGATTCCCCGGCTAAAACAGCATAATCATATGGTTCTTCCTTGATTAAATAATAAAGTTCCAAGAATATGCCCCCATTAAAACATATAGAAAATACCGTAAGCGTAATCAACAGTGAAGAAACAAATAAGGACAATGTGTATTGGTTCCCTTTTTGCCTTACAAGATTGTAAAACAGGATATCTTTCCGATATGCGTTAGGAAAAAAACGCTTTATAATGCTCCCCATAGAAGTAATCTGCGCCGTCAGAATATACATTCCAATCACACTGACGCCGAGAAAAAGAACGGAGAAACTTTTCAGTGGGTAGATAACCGCAGTAATATTAAACAATATCAGTCCCAAAGGAACTGCTGTCAGCCCTACGATACCCAAAAGCGGGTGGGAGGCTTTCACCTCCTCACCTTCAGATGATGAACGCAGAATCCTGATCACATCTAACCCTGCTATATGAACTGCATTTCTGATACGCAGGATAACCCATGCCAATATCCATAACCCTCCTGCAATCAGCAGCCCTTCCCATCCAACGCGAAAGGCTTCATCCGTATAGGAAATGAATAAAGACAGCAGAGACCATATGCCAAAAGAGAACGGAACGGCCAAAGCAAGACCGGCAGCCCCTCCAATCAAAAATGTCATGTCAAGCTGCCTGTTTTGTATTTTACCAACAGATTTTGGTGAAAGACCAAGGGAAAGGAATACCCCAATCTCCCCCATTTGAAGCTGTATATAAATAGCATTAGCGTAAAAAAGAAAAACAATCATACCAATCAGTGTAATCCCATACATTCCAAGTGAAATCAGGTAAGTCGATCCATCTGTCATCAATACATCGGTGATAACTTTACTGAAAAGCAAGACACCATAAGCCCCGGTCATGGCTACTGCAAAGCAAATTGACAGTCCAAAAAGAATGTATCGGCTTTTGTTCTGACGAATCAGCTTTCGGGTGATTTCATTTAATGTCATTGTCCCACCTCCACAATCTTCAAAAATTCCAGAATATCATTCATAAACTGCCTCTGTTCTTTCTGACGCGCCAATTCCTTTACTATCATCCCATCCGATAAAGCAATCACACGATCTGCATAAGAAGCAGCAATCGCATCATGTGTCACCATCAAAACTGTAGCCCCAAACTGTTCCTTCGCAAACAGAAACGCTTCTATGACAGCATTGCTTGACTTGGAATCAAGATTGCCAGTCGGCTCATCAGCTAAGATTAACAACGGCTCATTGGATAAAGCTCTTGCAATAGCCACCCGTTGTTTTTGCCCGCCGGAAAGCTCGCCCGGATATTTACCGGAAATATCCTCAATGCCAAAGGCGCACAGCAAATCTCTTGTTTTTTCTTCCATATCTGCGGCAGGCTTTTGGGCGATGATTTGTGGAAGGAGAATATTTTCCTGCACTGTCAACCCATCTATCAGCATAAAATCCTGAAAGATAAAACCTAATATACCGGAACGGATTTCAGCCTGTTTCTCTTTATCCGTATGAAGCATATCCACAGAACCCACTTTCATTTGACCGCTGTCTGCCGATAAAAAGCCTGACACGATGTTCAGCAGTGTCGTTTTCCCACTGCCGGACGGTCCCATGACCGCAACAAATTCACCTCTGTTCATTTCCATGCTGACACCTTTCAACACAGGATAGGTATTCCCTTTTGTAACGTAAGATTTTTGCAATCCTGATACAGATAGTATTTTTTCCATGTACGAATACTCCTTCACAAATTATTTCCGGAGAAAATAAAAACTCTCCTTAGTAATACAAGGAGAGTGTAAATGAAAAATATCACAAAAGTATCTACTTTTCCAACAAAAATGAAAATTGTACTCTGGCGCCAGAATCCGGCGTATTGCTGATCGTAATGCCTCCACCATGTTTTTCACATAGGATTTTACAGATATTCAATCCAAGACCAAAATGTGAAGATTCGGATTGTCCGGAAGTATAAAAGGGATTAAGCGCCTGCTCCAGAGCTTTCGGACTAAATCCTGCTCCATCATCAATCATTTCAAAAGAAAGTAAATGATTCTGCTCATACAGACGCACAAAAACTTTATTTTCAGCATATCGGCAGGCATTTCTCATAACATTTTCCAACACCCTGAAAATCAGGGAAAGATCTCCCCTAACCTCCTGTAGATTGGCTTCATTTATAACGGAAATATTTTTCCCATACTCCTTAGCTGTCAATTTTATGTTGTCATCCAACATTTTCATAAATCTGTCTATTGGAACAGTCTGCATTTTGACTGGTGTATCCTCTAATTTTTGGATTTTGTTCATAACCTCGACATAATCTTCCAAACGCTCAATATAATATGCCATCATGTGGTTCGTTTCCAGCAGTTTTGCATCTACTTTTTCCGGAAACGGGATATATTCTTCCAAAAAATCCGTATATCCCTGCAATACCGTGAGCGGCGTGCGTAAATCATGTGCAAAGGCTGCATTGAGTTTTCTGCGTTCTTCTGTCATTCGCCATATCTTTTTATAATTATTCTGCAATTCATTCTTCATCCGTTCAAAAGACCTGCAAAGTGTTCCTAATTCATCTTCCGCATCATACTGTATCGAAAAATCCAGATTATCCACGGCTATCTGCTCTATTCCCTCCGTTAATGCCTTTAACGGAGAAGAAAGTTTAAATCTATAGAAAATATACGATCCTACGATGATTACAACACAAACATATATACCCACAGTTGATATGGAAAAGAAATCATGCCAATACATAGCCGGATTTTCCGAATTTTCCGCTACAAGAGCATAATAGCTTGGACGTGTCGCCAATAATATCGCCATCGCTCCTGAAAAGGCGATAAAAAGAGAAACCACGATTGTAAGGGTTAAAGCCTTTTTCAAAGAAAGATTTTTATAAACCGTTTTTAATTTCCCCATTTATACCCTATCCCCCAGACCGTTTCAATATAAGTTTTCTTTGTATACTCCATAAATTTTTTTCTGATTCTCCGCATATGTTCTACTATAATGGAACTATTCCCCTCACTATCATATCCCCAGACAACTTCGTAGATCCTTTCTTTATCAAAAACCTGCCCCGGATTCCTTGTAAGTAATTCAATAATATCAAATTCTTTTTTGGTAAACGGAATCACTTTTTCTTGGTAAGCCACCTGCCTTTTATCATAATTTATGGCAAGGCTGTCAAAAAATTTTACTGATAATCTGGAATTTCCCCGGTTTTCACGGCGTAAATGCGCTTCTACCCTTGCCCCCAACTCGCCTAACTTGAAGGGCTTTACCACATAATCATCGCCACCTGACTGGAACCCAATAATTGCATCCGTTTCTTCTACTTTTGCAGTCAAAAAAATGATAGGGCATGATACATGATCCCTGATTTCTCTGCACACTTCCAGCCCATCCATGTCAGGCATATTGATGTCAAGCAGAATAATATCAGGTTTTGAATTAATCCCCTTAAGGGCTTCTGTTCCACTCATAGCTGTATATACCAAGTACCCATGAAATTCAAAATAGTCCCTTAACATAGTGACAATGCCCTGTTCATCATCAACTATTAAAATTTTATATTTTATCATAAAATTTCTCCCGTTTTGCAATATGCTATACATTATACTGCTCAGACAATATATATACAATTCCCATTTCTCTATTACTTCGGCAGAAAACCATCCATGCTAAAGCAATAACACCCACTGAATTATATAATAAAAATTTGCTATTTTTCATCCGATAGCTCGAAACGTCTATTTTACGGGCATGGAAAGCAAAAAAGGACTACGCAAGCAGCCCCTTTTCTTGTTTCATCAATATTTCATTCTGTTTTTATCATTAATTTGTATTCCATCACGGGAACCGGCTATATAAGGGTTTTGCCTGCGAGCCGTATCAACAGTTTAGGACGCATTTTCGCCTATCCGCTCCATTTTCTTAATTTCCCTGAAACAAAAGGATAAAAGCCAAAGCGTCTGCGGTAGACCCCGCCATCAGAATACCTGTCAGCCCAAAGAATCGGGATAAAATGAGCATGGCCGGAATATAAAAGATTACCTGCTTTGACAAGGAAGTAATCGCTGCTTTCATGGGCTGCCCGATTGCCTGGAATAATACACCAGCACACATCTGCAAGCCATTCAAAAATGTAAGCAGCAGATAAATATGGAAACATTTGACCGCAAATTCCTCGTACAGCGCAGATTCCGTCCCGAATATCCGGATAAGCTGCAGCGGAAAACACTGGAAAATGATCCATGAAACAAAGGTTATGATCGTAGCAACTCCTGCACTCAGCAAAAAGGTCTTTTTCACACGGTCATATTTCTTTGCGCCGTAATTGAACCCGATGATTGGCTGGCTGCCGCTTGCAACACCAATGCCAATGGAAAATGCAAGCATACTCACTTTCATACACAAGCCGAAGGTTGTGAGCGGAATATCTGCACCATAAGGAGAGATCGCGCCGTATTTTGTTGTCAGATTGTTTGATACAAATGCCACCACCGTTGAAGTCAGGTTGTTGGCTCCGCTTGCAAATCCAAGGCTCGCGATTCTTCCTGCCGTCCGGATATCAAAAGTAAAAGACTGTCTGGACAGTTTGATCGTTTTCAGACGGAACAGATAAGCGATGTTAAACAAAAGTCCGAACAACTGGCTTATAATGGTGGCGATTGCAGCACCTTCAACGCCCCAGTGGAACACAAAGATGAAAATCGGGTCAAGAATGATGTTGAGAATTGCCCCGATCATCATGGAAAGCATGGCATAACGCGGACTTCCGTCTGTCCGGATCGCACTGTTAATGGTATTTCCGACAATCTGAAAAGTAAATCCGATCACGATGATGCGTCCATAATCAAGAGCATAGGGAAGGATATTTTCCGTGGCTCCGAATATCAGGCATAACGGCCTTAAGAAGGCAAAAGCGATAACGGTCCAGATAATGCCAAATATACTTCCATAAATGATTGATGTCCCAAGTCCTTTCGCTGCTTTCTCACCCTCTCCCTTTCCAAGGCTGAGACTAAAAAAAGCTGCAAGTCCGTCACCAAAAAGCGTGGCGATCGCAATTGTAATCGTCGCTATCGGGGCAATAATGTTCGTTGCCCCGTTTCCCAAAAACCCTACGCCCTGGCCAATAAAAATCTGGTCCACCATGTTATAAAGGGAATTGATGATCAGAGCTATGATGCTTGGGATGGCATACCTTGCCAGCAGCCTCCCCACCCGTTCAATCCCAAGCGGATTTTCCACAGTTGTTGCCTTATTCATGATACTTCATCCTCCTATATGCAATCAAATTTTTAGAAAAGTAACACATCTCAATTTAATTAGATTTCTAATTATTTGGGTAAAAAATTTCTCCTAAGCGGAACTGAACGTGCTGGCCGCAAACCCGTTTTTATTTTTGCAAACAAAATCATCATCTCCATTCCTTGACAGCGAAACAAATAGAATTCTAAGTATATAGATAAAAAGAATGCTGTATTTTATTTTTCAGCATTTTTAGCCATCTGCAGTATTACAGACTCAAAAATTTTCAAATGTTCTTCTGGTATCCCAACAAACATACTGTGCATGTAATCAAAAACCCGCCTTACAATATCTTCCTGCATCTCTTTCGTTTTTTCTGTCAATACCAATTTTTTATAACGGCCATCCGATTCCAGACTTTCCCGCCGCAGATACCCCCCTTGTTCCAGATTATTAATCAAACTGGTAACTGATGATCCTTTAATTCCCAAGAATTCTTCCAAATCTTTTGGAAAAATATCTCTCTGGACATTTTCCACAATAATGTAATGAAGAACAATCCCCTGAATACAGGTTAATGGTGAATCAGAAAAGTAGCTTGCGAAATGCCGTTGCATTTTCCGGTTCATTTTATCATACTGCTCCATCAATTTCTTTTCATCCATAACTGCCCCCAAATAATTAAAATTCTATGCAATAAAGAGCATTATACACCTCTGTTTGCCCAAAGTCAATTATAAGGGGAGTCATTTCACATTTTTTAACAATCTGTAGTCCACTACTGTAAATTACCATTTTGAATGCCATTGCAATAAATCGTCCCTTCCGTCTTCTTTAAGCTTCTCAACTACATATTTGAGCCATTCTTCTGGTATTGGTATTTCACCAACTCTAGGTATTGCGTTCTGCCATACATCTGCCGGCAAACCTCTCCCATTCCACATTCACAAATATGTTCAATAAAATAATGCGCCAACGCTTCCTACTTTGGAATCGATCTGTCGGACATTTGACATATTTTTTAATTTAAGGCTGCTAAAGATTTATAAAAAACTGAACCGCCAAAATGGGATTATCTTTGACGCAGAAAGAGAACGCAACGAGTTGGAACTGGAATGTGACAGCTTGAAAAGACTTGTGAACTTTACCAAGAGAGGGGAACTGCAAAGCAGGATTGACCGCAAAAACGAAGAAATAGACATTCTGAAAGTTGGATTGTCGGGGATTGCCCAAAGCTACGGTTATCAGAATGTAATGAAAGGAATTTTCTTATGGGGAAACTTAATGTTGCTGGAACAGAGATACAGGATTTACAGATTGAGGAAGATGATTATATCTCTTTAACCTGTAATTCATCGTCACGGCTCAATCTCAAATATAGTGCGGTGTTATAAATCATTGTATTGTATGGTTGTTTCACGGTTAAAAATCCTCCTTCTATAAAGAAACAACCCGCGCTTATACAATACACGCTAGTACAAGTATATCATAAGCGTGGGGATATAGAGGTCTTCCTGCTCCCTCTGGTACTTTGGGAGAAGATTGTCTATGCTTGTGCCTGCAAGCGTGCCGAGTGCGTAATCCTCGTACAGCCTGCTTATGACTTTATCAATCTCCTCAAGCCTTTTCCCTATGGTTCGCTTTTTCCCTTCAACCAAGCCGTAATCAACAGTACTGTTCACCTGTTGCTGTGCCATAACTTTGTCAAGGACTGCCTGCTCGTCTGCAAGTTTTCTTTTGCCATCGTAAGGCAGGAATACAATTACATATATGATTTTTGGGTCAACTTTTTCTTGTAGTAACAAAATCACTATAGTTCTTTTTCATAAAATACTGTTTCATGTAATTTTGTTCTATAACAATACACTCCTGTGTAACAGATATAAGAATAAATTATTGTGGTTCTTTGCCATATTCCATGGCATAGCTATCAATTAGTGTATGGAATTCAATGTAAAGCAATACATATGTTTTTTCTCATTGAACTCAATATTTTTACCATCAAAGATTACATTTTATTATTATGACTGCCACTATCCCAATCGCAAAGGCATGTTTCTTCCAAGTCAGTTTCAGATACCCAACGAACTCACGGATAAAAGCATTTAACGTAAAGTACAACTTTGTTTTTGCGCCAAATCCCACACATCTTATTCCCTGCTGCTTTGCCAGTATTAACGCCCTGAACACATGATAGGCAGTTGTGACAATAATAATTTGAGGCTTCCGTTTATTCATCAATTCCCTTGAGAAGCATAGATTTTCCTGTGTTGACACAGATTTTTGCTCCATGATAATTTTTTCCGTATCCACGCCTTGACTGGCTGCATAAGCCGCCATCGCCTGGCTTTCCGGAATATCCTCTCCGGGGCCTTGCCCGCCGGACATAATCAATACGGCATTTGGATTATAACGCAGCAATTCTATCCCCTTTTCAATCCTCGCTGCAAGCAATGGAGTGACCTTATCTCCAATAATCCCGGCTCCCAGCACAACAATATAATCTGCGTTTCTTTTCTTTTTCAGATGGAAAAGATTAAGCACCGCAGAAAGTGAATACATAGCCAGCAATGATAATACATATACTGCTGAAAAACTGATCATTTTATAAAGCACTGTCCCTAATCTATTCTTCCCTAAATTTCCAATCACCGGCCAGACTGCCAGATAGGTACACAGCAAAATGGAAAACAACATTGACAACAAATTTGCCGGCTTTATCCCCTCATGCCTGATAACCCTTATTCCTTCCACCAAAAACACAAGAATCAATACTGCCGGAAACGCTATAATACAGCCTACTGCCATAATAAGCATAATGATCAATATTCCAATTACTAAATCATGCACTGCCAGCCATTCTGCATATTCAGATAAGGTAAAAAACAGAAAAACCGCCAGACACATCATCATGAATAAAAATGCGGCTCCACTCCGCAATGTTCTGGATTCGTGCAGCATAATTCCTGCAAACACGCAGATTGAAACAAAAAATACAAAAAATGCTAACAGACACATAACAGCTCCCATCCTTCAAAAAGGATAATATCATTACTTTATCCACAATAACCACTTCCCTGACACTGGCAAATCAATTTCTCTTCCTAATCTATGCTTTGCTATTTCTGTCTGTAAAATATAATTCATTGCCAAATAAAGCTACCTCTTCTTTACCTTCTTCTGCTGCACGACAGCTTTTCCATCGTGCAGCAGATTTTTATCATTTATTCCTGTTACAATTCATTGATCGTTGCTGTAATCGGCATGTTTCTAATCCGCTTTGCAGGTGCATATACTGCTGCCGCGGCAGAAACTGTATCGAATACAACAATAATAGCAAGCAAAACGACCGGCAGGCTCCACTGGCTTCCAAAATACCGTGTAACCAGTTTCACATACAAAAAACGGCTTAGAACAATTCCGATACCACTGCCAACGATCAGACCGGAGACAGCGTAAGTAAAGGCTTCCGCAGCAATCATCCGGGTAAGCTGTTCCCCATCCATACCAACCGCCCTCATAGCTCCATACTGCTTGATCCGGGCAGTTACACTCATAGAAATGCTGTTAACAATGTTAAATAATGTAATCATGGCAACGATTACCATAAAACTATACAGCAGAAATTTTGCAGCCAGATAGGTATTGGCATCTTCCTGATTCCTTTGACGATGATCCTCAAAAATAACATTGCTTTCCGCAAGACTGTTGATCTGTTTTACCGTTTCATCCGCAGCCTTGCTACTTAATTGTATCCCTATCATGCTGTAATTTTCTTCCCCCGTCAGTCGGGCAAACGTTTCCTGTGAGCAGATGATGCTGTATTCGCCAGGATACAGCCCACTGGATATGCCGCATACAACCTCGATCTCCTGTCCCGCTACCTGAATGATGTCTCCCACTTTGATCGGATTATCTTTATTCAAAACTGTCATAACCTTGCCGCTGTCCCCATAGATCTTCGATATATTTCCCTGCACAAGGCTATCCTTTGCACAGTCCAACATATACTCACTGTATGACGTTATATTGACATGATCGATCTCCTGTTGCGAAGAAGCAGCTGGGACATTCTCTATGTAGGAACTGCCCCAAATATGTTCTACACCGGTAATCCCGCTGACAGTATCACTTAAACTCTGATCCAGTACACGCTCATTTACATAGCCGGAAAGGGTAATATCCGGCTGCCATGACCGCATTGTGGGAAGCAGCTCATGCGCAAAATCCAACCCTACTGAAATACAAAGAAACAGTATAATACTGAGCGAAAAGCTGGCTGTCAATAAAAACCAGTTTTTCTTAGATGCTGTTGCATGGTGGATACCCAGTGTCCTTTCAACCTTTCTAATCTTCCGTTTTCTTGTATGGCGTACAGAAAGCGCCGTATCCGAATTTCCGGAAATCGCTGCCATCGGTGAAACTTTAGACGCACGTTTTGCAGGAGACTGCGCTGCCAGCAGGACAGTTACAATTCCAACCGTTGCCCCGCTGATCAGCCCGACAGGGCTTAAGGCAAATACCGGCATAGCTGCAAATTCACCGCTAATTCCATAACGTAAAAATGCACAAATCCCCCATTCAATTGCCGTACCTGTAATCAACCCAACAGGCACAGCCGTTTTGCACCAGTTTAACGCTTCCAGCCGCACATACCGAATAATCTGCTGGCGGCTTGCACCAATACAGCGCATCATTCCAAAAAATTTTGTCCGCTGCGCCACATTACTGTTCATACTGCTGGAAATCATCAATACGCCAGCCATTAATACTAAAACGAACAGGACTGCCGCTATTGCGTAAATATTCTTCATAGATTCTTTGCTGCTTTGTCCGGCAAGCCCCATAACTGCTGTATTTTCCGAAATATCTTCCTCCGGCAGATTATACTGCTGCCTGATTTCCGAGGTGATACCGGATGCCTTTGACACATCCTGAAATTGAATATAACAACTTGGGGTAACCGGAATATTGTTTTGTTCCATGATCGAGATATACGCATCCCGCATCATATATACAGCAACCAGATAGGTCTGCCCCTGATAAGTGTCAGCGTCATCCGACCCAAAACCGCATACCGTAAAATCCGTATCTCCCGAAGGTGTCCTTACTGTCACATGATCGCCAATCTTTACATCTAACGCAAGGCGCGCATTGGAACTAAGCATAATGTCATTGTCACTCTGCGGCAGACTGCCTTCTTCCAGGGCATTGACAAGCTCTGCCAGATAAATACTGTCAGCGCCGTATAATGCAGCTTTTTTCTCCCCGATATAGAAAGGCTTGTCTGCGTCCGTGTTAAATGTTTCCAACCAGCCGACGGCGGCAACATCCGGGCGCTGGGCGATTTCTTCCGCTATGTCCTGAGAGATATTTTCCAACCGGATATGCCAGTTTCCATGTTTCTGCTGCAGCCCCTCACTTTGTGCCCGGATGAACATATCCGCCACACTAAAAATCGTAGTCACAAGCAGCACAGAAATAATAACACAGAAAATTGTCATACGGTTCTGGCGTTTCCGCACCTTTCCCGAAATAGACACAAGGCTTAAATAACTTTTCATTCCCTGCACCTCCCCAAATCAGTAAGTTCTCCGTCTGATACCTGCAGGATACGGTCTGCCGTCTGTGCAATGCTGCGGCTGTGTGTAATCATAATAATTGTCTGCTCATACTTCTTTGACGCTTCTTTTAACAGTGTAATCACTTCGCTGGTATTCTGCGAGTCTAAATTTCCCGTCGGCTCATCTGCAAGTATTAAAGCCGGACGGGTAATCAGCGCACGCCCGATCGCCACTCTCTGCTGCTGTCCGCCGGACAGCTGGCTGGGCAGGTGTCTGCGCCGTTCTTTCAGATTCAGCACCGAAAGCAGTTCTTCTAAATACTTTGTGTCCGGCTTCTGGTAATCAAGCAGCACCGGGAAAACAATATTCTGCTCTACGGTCAGTTCCGGAATCAGGTTGAACGCCTGAAAGATAAAGCCAATATTTCTCCGTCTGAAAATGGTAAGCTTACGGTCATTCATGGAAAAAATTTCCTTTCCGCTGATGACTACCTCTCCGGATGTGGGCGTATCAAGCGCTCCTATCATATTCAGGAGCGTACTTTTCCCGGAACCGGATTCCCCCACAATCGCCACATACTCGCCTTTTGGAACGGAAAATGAAACTTTTTTTAATGCCTTTACGGCTGCTTCGCCGCTTCCGTATGTCTTACTGACATTACTGACTTCTAATAAATTCATTGTGTAAACACCTCTTTCTGTTTTGATAGCCCCAATATAACAGAGAAATCCTACACCTATATTACAATTACCCTACAATTTTGTTGGAATCAAAAAATTTATCGTGAAAGAAGTTCCCATACCTAATGTGCTGTCAACTTCAATCGTCCCATTGTGAGCTTCTACGATTGCTTTTGTCAAAGACAGCCCAAGGCCGATCCCCTGCGTGTCTTTCGAAAAGCGGCTTCTATAAAACCGCTTAAAAATATGGTGTAAATCTTCCGGACAGATGCCGAGGCCGTTGTCTTTCACGGTAATCTGGACAACAGACGCAAAAGACTTCCATTCAATACAGACGGAATCACCCTTTTTTGTATGGTCAAGGGCATTCTTAACAAGATTGCTGATTGCTTCCATGATCCAGCTGCGGTCACATAAAAGCGTTGTCTCCCCATTTCCCGACAGACAAATTTCCTTTCCTTCCTGCCCGGCACGAAACAGGAAATGCTTTTTCACGCTTTCCACAATTTCCGATACATTTTCCGGAGACTTATCTAGCACAATCGTGCCTGCATCCAGTTTTGTAATTTTCAATAGATTTTGCACAAGTCCTTCAATACGGTCAAGTTCCTGTTCGGAAAGTCTGGAAAACTCCTGAACTGCCCCCTGTCCTTCTGCTTCGCCCTGTATCAGTCCGATATAAATATTCAGGGCAGCAAGCGGTGTCTTTAACTGGTGCGAAATATCAGATATGGTATTCTTCAGGAATTTCTTTGCGCTTTTTTCGTTGTCTGCATGGGCATTTAAGATAGCAACCAGGGAATTTACTTCATGGAACAATCTGTATAATTCGCCCTCATCATTACATTCAATCGTAACTTCCTTGTTGCCGGATATATATTCTTTAATCTGTAATATAGCGTTTTCCATGATTTTATGCTGCTGCCTGAAATACCCAAACAAAAGCGCCAGTATTGCAGCGCTCATCAGCAAAAAACAGGCTATTGTATAAACTGCTGCATTTCTGACTTCAAACACCATGAGCAAGGCCGCAATCAATGTAAAAAACAAAACGCACAGCAGAATACCGCCAAAGAGCCATTTGATTTTCCGGTTTACCAATATTTTCATCCTGCACCTCAATCCACAGTGTTCCATTTATACCCCATACCACGGATAGTAACGATCCGTTTCGGTTCTCCCGGATTATCCTCAATTTTTGTCCGAAGCCTGCGGATATATACTGTAAGGGAATTATTATCTATATAGCTTTCGTTACAGTCACACAATCTGCTTAAAATCTGTTCTGAAGAAAGTATCTGGTCAGGGTTTTCCATAAACAGGCACAACAGTTTATACTCACTTGCTGTCAGTTCAACCAATTCTCCCCTTTTATATACTTCACCTTTTAAAAGCCGGATATTGATACCGCCTGAATTTAATTCTGTAACAGCAGTGTTAAAATTTTCACTCCTGCGGATCAGGGCGTTGATTCTCGAAAGGAACACTGCCAGCTTGAACGGTTTCGTGATATAATCGTCACCCCCGATATCAAGCCCCATGATAATATCTGTTTCTTCATCAGCGGCAGTGAGGAACATAATAGGCATTTTTGAGGTCTGCCTTATTTTTTTGCAGAAATCAAAACCGGAGCCGTCAGGAAGCGATACATCCAAAACAGCCAGATCATATTCTTCCTTTTCCCACAATGCATCTGCCTCCAAAGTAGTGCGAGCAACCGTTATTTCATAGCCCTGCTTTTTTAAGGCAAAAGAAAGCCCGTTTATCAGGCCGGGATCGTCTTCCAGTAAAAACAACCGTTTCATTTGCTCTCACCTTTCTTTCTTCCTTTTATTCTCCCATCCACCGGTTTTGGGGCATCTTTCGGAATCAGCCACATACGGCTGAATTTAGCCACTCCAGATATGCGCCCATCCTCACATAGCTTCTGTACCCGCCTTTCTGAAATACCCCATTTCTTTGCGGCTTCTGGCGCAGAAATATACTCAAACATTCTTACTCACTCCTTCTCAAATTTCTAACAGCTATAATTATATGCGTCCAACCGAATAGTTTCAAGTGTTTAAGGCAAGCATTGTGGGAAAATCCAATAGTTTAGATTTTTCCACAAATCCATACTTATGTAAAATCCAAACTTTTATGAAAATTACTTGATAATAGGAGATTCTTGTAGAAAAAAGTAAGGAGCAAAGATATAATATGCTGTCAGAAAGCACAAGTGCGCCGCCCGGACGGCATCCCATTTTCCTCATAATAGTGCAGCGATGCCAGCAATATAAAAAGAGGTTTACCCTGTAATTAGCCCTCATTTAACATCCTTCCGCGTCAGCTCCTTAATCTCGTCAGTAAACTCAGCCTTTGATTTACTGCAGCTCACTGACCACTTTCTTAAAACCCTCCCAACCCCCGATGTCCATAAACCTTGCAACGGTTGAGGGCCTCTTCCAGGGAAACAAATTCTTCTGTTGTCAGTCTGACATTTACCGCATCCAGATTTTCAACAATACGCTCCTTATTTTTGGAGCCAGGAATCGGTACCACACCCGGATACTTGTGCAGCATCCACGCAAGGGAAATCTGCGCAGGTGTAGCGCCCTTCAAATCCGCGTATTCTTTCAGCAGTTCAATAATCGGCTGGTTTCCGGCAATATTCGCAGTGGAAAGCTGCGGCACCCAGTTACGGACATCATCATTTCGTTCAAATTTTGTTTCCGTTGTGATTTTTCCGGACAGCAGTCCGCTGGCAATCGGTGAAAAGGGAACAAATCCAATATTATGCTCCATACAGAACGGAATCACTCTTTTTTCTGAATCACGTTCCACCATGGAATAAATATTCTGGATGGCGGCAAGAGGCGTGACTCTCTGCGCCCGGCTGATGATATCCACATCTACCTGTGACAACCCCCATCCACGAATCAGCCCATCATCGATCAACTGTCCCATGGCTTCCGCCACTTTTTCCACAGGAATTCCTCCCATTCTGTGCAGATAATAGATATCAATCCAGTCTGTCTGCAGCCTTTCCATGGATCCCTCCAGATGTTTTCGGATTGTCTTATATACATTTCCCAAGGGGCCAACCCGTAGGAACAATTTGGTCGCGATCACCACATCATCCCTTACTCCTGCCAGCGCCTTTCCCACAATCCGTTCATTATGTCCTATCCCAGAAAGATTCGGACTATATACCTCCGCCGTGTCAAAGAAAGTGCAGCCATGGCCGTAAGCGCCCTGAATCGCCTCAATACTGTATTCCTCCGGCGGAATCTTTCCATATCCATGAGAGAATGCCATACAGCCCATTCCGACTTCTGATACTTCTATGTCCCTTAAAAATCTTGTTTTCATATTCATTCAACTCACTCCCTAACGCCTGAAAAACTCCTTTACCCCGCCAAGCTGGATACGGTTATTGATTTCTATGACTTCTTCAAGCGGCATAGCTTTGCCGCTCTCAATCCAGACTCTATATGCTGAAAGAGTGCTGTTGTTAATAAAATCCATAAGAAGACTTTTCTCAAAATCAGATAACTTCTGATATTGTTTAGAATCCTGCCACCCTGCATCATTCACCTTCGCAATCATATCATCACGGATAGCCTGGTATGTCACACTACAAGTAATCTTTTCATAAGACAGCCCCTGATCTGCGGAATATAGAAAAAACTCCCTGTTTACCTTATCCAGGTCCTCCGGCAGCCTAAGACCCTTGATGCGCTCAAGAAATCCTGCCGAAAGCTCCATCTGCATTTCCGAAAGGAGTGCGTCCAGGGTTTCATAATAATGGTAAAACGTCTTTTTGTTAATCCTCGCCTTATCGCAAAGCTCTTTTACCGTAATCTTTCCATACTCCTTCTCGCAGATCAGGCTTTCAAATGCCTCTTTGATCCCTTCGATGGTTTTTACTACTCTTAAATCTTCATTTCCCCGCAAAATCATGTCCGCACCTCGCATTCAAATTCAAAAATCGGTTATAAGAAACTATGGTTACATATTACCATATCTTACTTCCGTTTTCAACCCTTTTGTGCTGAATGCAGACAGGGAGGGCGGATATTATGTGTAGATTCCATGAAAGAAGATAAGAGCTGTCACAAAATCCATGGCTTGAGACTATTTCTTCTCGAAATCCGGCCTCCATCCTGCAAACTGTGCAAGCTGTTCATCTGTGCGGTGGTAATATCTTATATTCTTATCAAGTCCCGCAATCTCTGCCATCTCTGTATCGGTCAGCTGAAAATCAAGGGTATCCAGGTTTTCTTTGATATGATTTACATTTTTGCTTCCGGGAATCACCACAAATCCCATCTGTGTATGCCAGCGGAGGATGACCTGAACGGATGTCTTTCCATGTTCCGTTGCAATACTGCTGATGGTTTCATCATCAAACAACACCTGTGTATTGCCCCTGCCTCCTAATGGGAACCATGACTCCATGACCGTGCCGTACTGGGCGATATGCTCCTTCATAACGGTACTCTGGTGATAGGGATGAGTTTCATTTTGTAAAAGCGCCGGCATGATAGTTGCGGCATCCACAAGCCTGTCAAAATCCTCCGGCTCATAGTAATTGGACAGGCCAACGGATTTCAGCTTTCCGGCTTCCACAGCCCGTTCCATTGCCTGGTACGCCTCCACGTCATTGGAGGGCTGGCTATGGTGCAGGATCATCAGATCGATATATTCCAGATTCAGCCTGCTTAATGATGCGTCAATGGCTTCATCCCCGTCCCCAAAATCATCCGTCCACATTTTCGTGGTGACAAAAATTTCTTCACGGGTGCAGATACCTTCGTCAATAGCTCTCTGTATCCCGCGGCCCACACCTTCCTCATTCCCGTAAATCCTTGCCGTGTCAATCAGGCGATAACCGTCCCGTAGCGCCCAGTATACGGAATCTTCCGCCTGTGACTGGGAGAGCCGGAAACAGCCGATGCCGAGAATAGGCATTCCATACCCGCTGTTTAATAAGACCATTCCTTTTTCCAGGTCAAACATACCGGCATCGCCTGCTGCCCGCTCACCGGGTGTAGTTCCTGTTGTTTCAGAAGAAGCTCCTTCTGCTCTCCGAACAGCTTCTGCATCCGTACCCTGTGGTATGCCACATGCGACAAGGCCGGCTATCATCATAAAAGACAAACACAAAATTCCAAGTTTTCGGATCATCAAAAATGCTTCCCTTAACCATGCAGCTTATATTCGCCTGTTCGGATAGCAGCAATCACACCGCCATCAATCAGAAGATCCGTTCCTGTAATAAACTTTGCGTGTTCTCCCAAAAGGAACGCGCCGGCTTCCGCGATCTCATCTGAGGTTCCCGTCCGCATTGCCGCCGATGCATCGATCATCTGCTGGTAATTATCCCCGGCAGCGGCAAATTCATCATAAGCAAGAGGTGTCACGATCACGCCGGGACTAATGGTATTGATTCTTGCCCTGCGCTCTTTCCACGTGGTTGCCGCCGCCCTCTGTGCCTGAAGATGGTTTACACGCTTCGCAATCATATATGCCAACCCAGAACTTTGCATGGCAACATCCTTGATGATAGGGAGTTCCATCAATTCCTCGGTGGGAGTTTTCAGGATCTGCAACTCTATGTCATTAGGGATCGGATACATATATCCGGTCTGGCTGGAAATGAGAAGCCCACTGCCGCCTTCTGCCATTACCCTGCCAAACGCATCCACCGCATATCCCGTACCCACCATGTCCAGGCTTAAGATATGCTCTGGCTTTGCCTGATTGGGGGAAGCTCCCGCCGTGTCAATGAAATACTTCACATCCCCCAGAGATGCCGCTTTTTCTGCGAATGCTTCCACGGATTCCTTTTCCAGAGCGTTCACAACGCAAGTCTCCACATCATAGCCGCCATACCTGAATTCATTGGATACCCTTTCCAGGTTCTTCTCGCTGATATCACCCAACAAGACCGTCCTTCCTGCCGCAATGCGTCTGACGATAGCCGTTCCCATGCTGCCGGCCCCAAGCAATGTGACCAACTCTTTGTTTTCATTTCTGTCAAAAATCATTTTTTGTGCGCCTCCTTACGTTTATTTAAGTATTTAAGAATGCATCCCGATAATGTCCATATGTCCAAGGGCTTCTTCTATATCCAGCATATCCTGCCCTGTCAGTTCCACACCCAGCCCGCCTATATTCTCACGCACCCGCTCTTTTTTCGTGGTGCCGGGTATGGGGATGATATAGGGTTTCTTCGTGATCTCCCATGCCAAAGAGATTTGAGCCGGTGTAGCATGTTTCTTTTCTGCAAGCTCGCTTAACAGCTCCAGCAAGGGAGCGTTTTTATCCATGCTTTCCTCATTAAACAGGGCCATGCGCCCTCTCCAGTCACCTTCCCTGTAAGTGCTGTTTTTATTCAGCCTTCCGCTTAAAAGTCCCTTTGCCAGCGGGCAGGCACTGACATAAGATAGACCCAGTTCCTCACAGAGAGGAAAATATACTGCCTCATCTCCCCGGTCAACAAAGTTATACATATTTTCAATGGCGGCGAGAGGGAATACCTTATGCGCCCGTTTCAGATAATCCGGCTCTCCAAAACTCACACCCCAGGCTCTGATCTTACCCGCCTTAAAAAGTTCCTTCATCGTTTCGGCAACTTCCTCCGGCTCTACTTCCGGATCCGGCCTATGCTGATAATACAAATCAATATAGTCCGTTCCCAGCCTTGTAAGGGATTCATCCACCTGCTTCATGATGGAATCGTGACCGCTGGATAATTCTACACCAGCACCACTGTCCTGCATATGCAAGATTCCGAATTTTGTAGCTATGACGATCCGGTTACGGAAGGGCTTTACCGCTTCCCCAAGAAACTGCTCATTCAGATCTCCATAGGCGGGAGCCGTGTCAAACATGGTATAGCCTGTTTCATAGGCACAGCGGAGCAATTCTACCATATCGTTTTTTTCCTGTACCTTTCCATAGGAATGCGTCTGCCCCATGCAACCATAAGCAATGGCAGCTACCTCAATATCCGTATTTCCCAGCTTTCTCAATCTGTCCATTTCAATCCTCCCTCTACTGCATGACCGACAAAGTAATCAATTCCTTCTTTTGTAAAGCTTCTATATTCTGTATTGCTGAATCCAGTATCCATTGGAACCATGAACATTCTGTTTTTCACGGTCTCAATGCCAATGTGGATTGTTCCTGACAGATTTGGATCATTTTTCATCTTCTACAACTCGTTCCCGATTTTTGTCCGAACCTGTTGGTAACTATTGTTTCTTAATTCGTTTTTAATTATAAATCCACCTCCGTACAAGAAACAATGGTCAGTATTTTTTAATCAGTTGCTTAGGAAACTCATTTGGAGAAACAGTTACTTATTTTTTCAAAATAGGCATATATAGCAAAATATTGTTTTACTACCTGACCGTGGGTGTAGGTGCCATGGCTCTCACTCCTCTGCCGTATTTTCTGATAACCTTCCTCTCGGACAGCGCCCTCTATATTCTCCTGCATCTCTTCCATTTGATTTTTCAGAATCTCTTCTTTTTGTTTCTTCAATATATCAAAGCTGATATGCTTTACTTGACATATCCCCTGTTCTGCTCTATCCCTTTTCTCCTGTGAAACCTCCCCAGGCGGTTCAATTCCTGCATGTTTATCAAAATCAAAATCCTGGCTGTCATCCGCTTTGGGAACAGTAACGCTCTCCGTACCGCACTGCCCCTCATAGGGTTCAAAATTGACCGTATAAGTTTCTTCTGCCTCCTCCGCCTTTACAGGCAGGAATGCCGCCCGGAGCTTTATTTCCTTGGGCTTGCCCTGCACATGGTTTCAGGAGACAAAGCCTCCTGTTCTTATAACATGCTGTAAATATAGCTTGCCTTAAAAATGGCACTGCACCTACAGCATCATTTTCCACACAACCTCCTTTCAGCCAGCCCATGGAAAAGCATAAAAATTTCTGTACATTTATTCCCTTCCATGGAATGGCCGGATAGATTTTTAGTTTGTTATTATTTCTGTTTTTCTTCAAAACGTTTGGACTGTATGTGTCGTAAATATACAACCAAAAAGAGAACCGCCCATTTTTAGGACAACTCCCTTCCCTTCCAAAAATCACTTTTGTATTTTAAAAGACTTGAAGCCTTAATGCTTCCTTTATCATACCGCTCTAAGTATGTACTTTTTATTCCAGATACTGTTTATGAAGTTTAAACACGGGATCCAGCAAGGCTTCCAAAAGAAACATTCAAAGTCTCCGCAATCTTGATAATCGTCTCCATGCGAAACCCCTTCTGCCCTCCCTCAATCTTCTACACCATCTTGAGGGATAAGCCTGCCGCCTCTGCCAGTTCTTCCTGTGTAAATATTCTTTTTCCGGAAGCAGTTCAAAGCAATAACCTACACTTCTTACACAACGTATATCAAATGTTGAACATGACGAGGCCGCATCACTATCATCAAATTCCAGCATAAGTAAGCGTCCGATATCATCACCTCTTCTGTTTCTGACCATATTTCATCTTGTCCGTACCTATTCCTCAATATCTTATTAAAAATGTTATGTCTGCCCCTCCATATCTCCCAAATGTTAATACTCAATCCCAAAGGGCGAAGAGCAGATTGCGTAGAGTTCCATAAATACATACAGACACCTCCACATGGCTTATTAAGCATATTCCCTTCCAATTTCTCTTTCTGGCACACCTGGCAAATAGCTGTTCCATCCTCCTGTAATCACACAGAAAAGAATCCTCACTTGCCCTTAGTATTTCTTCTCTGCTGATATTTGCAAAGTTTATCACATAACCTGCGTGAAATACCACTGTCCTGATGAACTCACGCTGACAGCGTCAATTTCCTTCAGCTTATGTCAAGTATGGGGCAAAAATTTTTCAAATATTTTCTCGTAAAGCCTAAGCAAAAATCTCAGATAGAACAGAAAGCGCTCTTTCGTCATATCCAATCACAGATTTTGCAAATAATGTTCTATCCTCACTTAAATTCTGCAAAATTCCACTTGTCAACATATCTGCAATAGTCTGCTGCATTCTTTTAATAGGTACGGCAACTATGGCATATTCCTCCTGAAAACACATAATATACGGGTCATTTTCTAACTCTGCTAATGCGTTTGATAATGTACCTTCATCAATGCAGTGTGAGAAATAATCCCAAATCTCTAAACAATCTGGCCCTGAAAACGAAACACTCCTATACATTCATCACGGAAGGCGTGGGCAGCGAACTGTGCGGAAACCACCTTGTTGTCATCATACAGAACAAAAAAGCCAACATTTACAGCGAAAAAGTAAATGTCCTCCCCATTGAAGGCGACGGCACAAAAATAAACCCCAATTATCAGGTACGCCTTTCATCTGCTGAACTGGCAGACGGATCGGCCGCTTAACGCCGGAATGCCTTGCCGCTAGCGCCATCACAATATTCTGATAAACAATCCGCAGACACTTTCTTGAAATCTTGATCGCTTTTGCGATCTTGATCGGGTCATCATCCATCAGCACAATATCCGCCACTTCGATTGCCGCATCGGAACCCATTGCCCCCATAGCGATACCAATATCTGCTCTGGAAAGCACCGGCGCGTCATTGATACCGTCACCGACAAATGCCAGCTTTGCCCTGCCCAGCTTCACCCGCAGAAATTCTTCCACCTTATCCACTTTATCTGCCGGCAGAAGCTCACTGTAAACCTCGTCAATCCCAAGGGAGGAAGTGACCTGATCTGCCACTTTCTTTGCATCGCCCGTCAGCATGACGCATTTTTCTACGCCTGCTTTCTTTAATTCCGCAATCGCCGCTTTAGAATGAGGTTTGATAATATCGGAGATCACGATATGTCCTGCATATATCCCATCGATTGCCATGTGGATGATCGTCCCAGTCTGATGGCAGTCCTGATAAGGAATGTTCAGGTGTTTCATCAGCTTATCATTCCCGGCCGACAATCATACCGTCAATTGGAACTTTTTCTCCCGGCTGGACAACGATCACACTGCCAATCCCTACTTCATCCGGGTCTACCTGCTCTAGCTTTCCATTCCTCTCTACATTCGCATTATCGGGACGGATATCCATCAGGTTACTGATATTGCGGCGGCTCTTTCCAACCGCATATCCTTGGAACCACTCCCCGATCTGGTAAAACAGCATAACGGCGATTGCTTCCAGATATTCTCCATTCTCATAAATAGCCAGAGCCATTGCTCCAATCGTAGCCACTGCCATCAGAAAACTCTCGTCAAATACCCAATGTCATTAAGTTAAGCCGGACGCGCCTGACATGATAGGAATCTCCTAAGGACGCGCTTTCGCTCAGTTCCAAACGCAGCGGTACTAAATTCGTGAAAAACCTCATTAAGTACCGGCGTTAGGGGGTGGCCCTCAGGAGAATCCTATCATATCAGACGCTGTGTATAGACTTAACTTAATGACATTGGTCAAATACCTGACGGTTTTTAATGCCCTTTGCAGCTTTCTTAAGAATGTCATATCCGATGATCAGATAGTCAACCAGATAGCACCCAAAACGAAGCCATCCCGGCGCAGTTTCAGGGTCAATAATCAAATGCACTTTTTCATCCGGGCCACGCATCAGCCCAAGGGAAAACCGGGGAATTCCTGCACTGTCCTTATCGGGGATATAGGGGCAAAGAATAACTTATTTATTATCCAGAAAATCCCAAAACTTCTTATAGTCCAGATATCCTTTCAGATTCCCGGCATCATACTGCGTCTGCATAGCATCCTTTAAAACGCTGATCCAGTCTTTCATCCTGAACAGGTCATCATGTGTCCTATTGTCAACGTCATGCTGATTTGCCCCTGCCCTGATAAAAGCGGACTGTGCACCCGGACATTTCCCGCTTGACGATAAATGGCTGGAATATGCAAACATATCAATATAGTCGCTGCCCGCTGTGTCAACTTTCGACACATCCACCATGCGTTCTGTCACATTTCCGCCTTTATCCCATACCTTCACTTTATATACCGGGTTCGCAGAGTCAAAATCCTTCGGCTGGTAGACCGTAAGCGAATAATCCGCCCCGCACATTGAGCCGATTGCCTTTCCGTCCTTATCATTTGAAATATGTAACTCAAATGTGCCGCCGGATGACTGCGTTGCCGGAACCATATTGCACATCTGTTCAGCGTAATTCCTTCTTGCCCTTCTCGTTTCATACCCTGCTACCGTGTATCCTGCCCCTATTCCATTTACATTCATTTTCTTAATCTCCTCCATATTTTGTTATGTCAGCCCCTCTGTCGGTCAGAGCCGCGCCCGCTCCCTCGTAATAAGTCCGAGCGGTTCATTTCCTCCATGCAGACATACTCCCTAACTTCCCCTGTCAAACTTCATGACAAACATCTCCCTTCGCTGAAATTACTGCAATATTTATTCACCGGGCATTGCTTTTTTCAATCCGCACTCCCTCTATGCGGTTCCGCCGAAATGATCTCCTCCTGCACGTTGGCATCATCCGAATCCCCGTCCAGTCCATCTTCGTCGAGCTGCGGCTCCCACAAGGGCAATGCCAAACCCCCGTGGTGTGTATCTCCACCTTCTTCCCCCTGCTCTCAATATAGAGAATGCTGTCCTTTTCCAGCTCCCGTTCTCCCCGGCGGCAAGCAGCGCATCTCCTGTTTCGTATAATCCGGCACATACGCCCGGTATTTCTTTTTCTATCAGTTCTTTTATTTGTTCACGGATAATCTGCTCATCATCACATATGGCTATGTTCAACCCCATCCCCTGCAATTCGTTTCCCATGCGAATGCTTTTTTTGCATTGAGTATTAGCTTCCCCACGGGCAGTTCTTTTTACTTTTTATATCGGCAGAATTTTGGCGCAGTCAGCCGCGAGGGAACGAAACCCTATTTGAAAGGGAACGAAATCTTTTTCTCTCCTGTAAAATTCCCCAAATAAGTCTAAATTTTTCGAATATTTGAAATGACCTTTATATATGGATTTCTGCGTTATGAAGTTGAAAGAGCCTTTGGAGTACTACCGGCTATTTTTATTACTGCCATTTTTTTCAGTCTACATCATGCAGGTTCCTCCATTCGTTTATTTTGATGTTCTACTACCATCCGTTTGCAGGACAGATAAGTGGCAAGGAAATAGCTCCCGTATACCACAAGGAACAGTACAACTGTAAAAACCATGTTTGCCGAAATATGGATGTTCATAAATTCCTCTACGGTCTCCATTGCCTTTCCCATCAGGACAGTAGAAAAAATACCGGCGACAGCAAGCGGGGCCGCAAAGAAAATAGCCGTTTGGATAAACAAGGTGCGGACTATCTGTTTCTTTTTCGCCCCCAGCTTTTGGAGCAGGCCATAACGATAAATGTTATCGGTTGTTTCCGTAAGCTGCTTCAAAGCCAGCAATGCAGCGCAGATCAACAAAAATATCAGGCCGATATAACAGCAGAGGAAAGAAATCAAAGCATTTAATCCATAGAACATATCGTACATCATATTCTTTTCCGCATAACGGTAGCCGTGGGTATCATCCAGCCCAATCGGGATCATTTTCTGTAAAACCTCGTTCGAGTCGGCATCTGGCCGGTATTGCACCAGAAGTACATTGACATCTTTCGTGAGACTGTGGGCAACCACATCCGGGACAATCATCGTCCCCCTGTCATTGTTCCCGACGGAAGTCATAAAGTAGGTTTCCTCTAAAACCGTATCCGATGCCCTTTGTAAAGAAATTCCAGCCAACTCTAAATCTGCATGGTTTTCCAGTGCTTTTTCCACATACTGAAAAGTTCCCTTGTAATTACAGTTCAGCAGGTATTGATTTTCCGCCAGCGTAACAGATTCTTTTCCCTGCATTGCCAGGGCACGGTTAAAGTCGGAAACAGAAAGCACAGAAACCCCACCGTCTAAAACTCCTTCATCAATGGGCCACAGCTCTACATTCTGGCCTGCAAACAAACTGCTGTAAGTAAAATCAGCTTCATAAATGCTGATCTGCTCCATATTCTCCGCATAGCCGGATAAGTCGGCATCTTTGGATACAAGATATTCCAAAATGCTGCTGTCCCCATCCATACTGACATTTGACAGCACATTCAAGTCATAGGGCGTGGCAGACCCAGACAGTTCGTTCATGGCAAGTGCGGTACTTACACCAACCGATACAGCACAGATTGTTATTGTGAGCAGCCAGCAGACAATCGTCATTAAAAAAACGTTCGTGCGTATCTTACTGCCAACCTGACGGATGAGGAATGTGTTCAGCCCTCTCAAATAAACGTTACTATTTGTCCGGAGTATCTGGACAAGCACGGTAGACAGGGAATAGAAAAAGAGGAACGTCCCTGCCACAAACAGGATGCCCGCCACCTGAAAAGAGCGGTTCTCCCGTGAGGGTAAAATACCGTTTCTGTAAAACATCACTCCGGAAGACAGGATGCAGGCCAGGGAAGCCAAAAAAATCAGCACGGGTAAAAGGCGGCTCCGGTTTTGTGCCGTTTCATATTTTCTGCCGGCTGTCAAAAGGTCGATCAACTGTACACTGGAAACAGACCATACATTAAAAGTCATGACAAGCAGGAAAATAACCGCAAAACATAAAACAGTCTTCTGAAAAGCCCCCATTGAAAAGACAATCTGAAACTTTGACAACTCAATAGCAAACAGTTTTAGGGCAACTAAGGAGATTCCCTGCGACAGCGCAATACCAAGGCATAAGCCTGCCACAAGTGCGATCACCCCAACGCACAACGTTTCCCCTGCAAATATCCGGGAAATGCGGCTCTTTTTCATACCAAGCACCATATAGAGTCCCAGTTCTTTTTTCCTCCGCTTCAATAAAAACTGGTTCGCATAAATGATCAGAAACGCAAGGACAACGGCAATCAGCACTGTCAGGGCAGAAAGCAGGATGCCGAGCTGGTCGTATAAAAGGGTTTTTGTCATACCCATTTCCGAAAAAGCCGGCTGGCCGTAAATGGAATTAAATGCGTAAAAGACGCCTACCGAGATCATAAGGGTCAAAAAGTAGATCAGGTAATCCCGGATATTCTTCCTCACATTTTTCATAATCAGTTTACAAGAGATCATTCTGCTCACCTCCCAAAACGGAAACCACCTCCAGAATCTTAGCAAAAAATTCTTTCCTGCTGTCAGCGCCACAGTTCAGCTCATTAAAAATCTTCCCATCCTTGATAAACAGGATGCGGTGGCAATAGCTTGCAGAAAAGGCGTCATGGGTTACCATGAGGATCGTGGCATCAAGGCGTTCATTCAGTTCTGCCAGCATGGTCAGCAACATCCGGGAGGAATTGGAATCCAAAGCGCCAGTCGGCTCGTCGGCCAGGACCATTGCAGGGTCTGTTACCATTGCCCTTGCTGCTGCCACGCGCTGCTGCTGTCCTCCCGACATCTGGTAGGGGTATTTATCCAGCACCTCTGAAATATTAAGAGCCTCTGAAATCTGGCGCACTTTTCTTTGGATCTCTGCCGGTTTTACCCCTGCGATAGATAACGAGAGGGAGATATTTTCATAAGCGTCCAGCGTGTCTAAAAGGTTAAAGTCCTGAAAAATAAAGCCCAGCTTCTTTCCACGGAAATCCGCAAGCTGTGAACCATGCAAAGCGGTGATGTCTTTCCCGTCCACAAAAATATGTCCGCTTGTTACCGTATCAATCGTGGAGATACAATTGAGAAGCGTTGTCTTTCCAGAACCGGAAGCGCCCATAATGCCCACAAACTCACCTTTGCAAACCTGAAAGGAAATATGGTCTACGGCTTTTGTCAGGCTGCCCTTGTTGCCGTAATACTTTTGGATATCATCTACTTGTAAAATTACATTGTTCATCGTATGTTTGTCTCCTTTCCAAAAGAGTAATCCTTATTGCAATCCTAATCTATCATACCGTCTTAAAACCTGCCATTATTTTAGATTACATTTTCCTTACCGGAATGTAAGGAAACAACGGTTGTAGGTTCTGCCCGACATCCTTATACCGACAACGTGAAACGCACTTCGCGAGCCACCCTTATATCAGCAAAAAGGCGGGTCATAATCCCGCCTCCTGCAAGTAACTTTCCATTGGAAAAGATAAAATAACTGTTGTCCCTTCCCCCAGCATACTTTGAATCATTATATCCATGTTCATTTTATTACAGAGTTTTTTACACAGGTACAGGCCAATTCCTGTTGATTTGGAGTAACGGCGGCCGTTATCCCCGGTAAAGCCTTTATCAAAAACACGGGGCAGGTCTGCAGGAGAAATGCCGATCCCATTGTCCGAAATAACCAGCCGGACAGCATTCTGCTTAGCATATGCCGAGAATGAGACTTGCAAATTCTCAGTACGGTATTTAATCGAATTGGAAATGATCTGGCCGATGATAAAAGCACAGCTCTTCGTATCTGCACAGACAGGAACGTCCAGCCCACTGAAAACAGGTCTGCCGCCCACCTGGATCAGCGGCTTTGAATAAGTCTTCAGGGCAGAATTTACAAGAGCCTGCAAAGTCGTTTTTTCCACCTTAAAGTCTTTTTCCACTGCCGCAGAGCGGGCATAATATAATACCTGTTCCACAAAACTGTCTATCCTGCGCAGTTCATCGTCAATCCGCAGGGTGGTGGGGTTTTTATGGTTCTCCACGATCAGACGGGCGGCAGCGATCGGCGTCTTAATCTCATGTACCCATGAATCAAGGTATTCCTGGTACTCCTGGCTGTTCTGCTCGGCATCTGCCAGCCGGTCATTTTGGTACTTGTTGAGGCGTCGGAGAATTTCGTCAAATATCTGCCCATCCAAAAAACCGGGCTGGACAAGAATTTCCCCAATCAGCGTTTTTTCCTCCAGTCGCTCGAGGATTTCCCATAACTGATTATAGAAGCTGCGCCTGCGCCAGTAATCATACAGAAAAGCACATACAAAAGCCGTAAACAGAATGCTTTCTACAAAGAAGATAAAAACCATTGGCGTCTCAATCAGCCAGAGCAGTGCAAAAACAAGCAGCCCCGACACTACCAGACAAAGGAAAGAAAAAATGTGGTCTGCCGCATAATCTTTCACTTTCATACGAGATACCCCAATCCACGCTTTGTTTCCAGATAATCGGGGAGCCCGATTTCTGCCAGCGTTTTCCTCAGACGGACGATATTTACATTAAGGGTATTTTCATCAATAAATTCTTCGCTCTGCCACAGGTCATCAATAATGGCATCCCTTGGAATGATGTTCCCTTTGTTTACCATCAGCAGGCGCAAAATCCCCATTTCATTCTTTGTCAGTTTCTTATCCTGGCCGTTATAGCTGATCTCTGCCTTTAGTAGATTCAAGGTCAGCCCCTTATGGGTAAGCACCACGCTGTCTGGTGTTTCACTGGCTCTTGACAGCAGTTTTTGTATTCGTACCAACAGCACCTGCGCGTTATATGGCTTGGATACAAAATCATCCGCACCGATATTCAGGCTCATCAGTTCGTCAAAGTCAGTATTCCTACTGGTAAGCACAATAATAGGAACATGGGAGCTTTGCCGGATTTCCCGGCACACCTGAAAACCGTCCTGATAGGGCAGATTGATGTCCAACAGGATCAGGTCTGCCCCGGAAGCAAGCGCAAGCTGCGCTATGCCATGAAAATCGTCACTGCTCTCACATTGAAAGCCATATTTTTCGAAAAACTGTGATAACTCTTCCCGAATAGGAACCTCGTCCTCGATGAGAAATAATTTCATATTTTTCCTCCTTGCATTATTCTACCATTAACGGACTTCTCAATCTCTCTCGTCATCAGCCAGACACTCCACAGGGATCATCCCCTTTTCCGGTTCAAGAGGTTCACCTGTATATATACGGTAGATATCCTCGAACATACAGGCATTAAAATATCTTCCACATTGCCAGCGTCCCTGTTTGTTACAAGCATATTATAGTTCACGAAGCTCAGGCCGTATATGTATTTTTTTGTCCGATGCTGACAATGCCTCGTCCTGCAGCCTCTGCCCTTCCTCCGCGGCCAGAACACATACCGGCTCTGAGTTTTCCCATAGGGACATTTCCTCAGTACTATCTATGACATCTTCCGCATCACTTTCCACCATTATCTCATCTTCCGCATCAAAATCTTTACTTCCAACCATGACCGGCGGTTCCCACACTTCTTCTACACTCCTTTCAGAGCCTCTTTTCCCCAAAAGAATACTACTTATGATAACAACGATTATCATCGGCACAATAGGAAACTGTACTTTCTTAAAAGCCATTTCACATCTTCCACTACTTAAGTTCCTCCATATACCTCAATCCACTCTTCCTTTGTCAGGCGACTTGAATGCCACCAAAGATCATGATCATTTTCCCCAAAAATGACCTGATTTGATACAAATTGAAAAAGCTCCTCATTCAATGGACGTATCACCACTCTATGTGAATACGCCATAGAAGTATTACTATTCGGATCTACTGCATTGACAATAAGTGTGATTGTTCCATCCTGGTTTTCCGTATAATCCACCACCTCCGGATATGGAATATCAGGATATTCCGCCTCATAGAATCCCCGTGGCCGGTACTCATAGGCTGACTCCTCCGGAATATATGTTGTCTCCCGCCGAAGTGATTCCCTGTCTATCTTAAAATATGTCATAATGACATTCTCAAATATTTCCTCAGGTATCTGATAGACCGCTCCAACTCCCAAATTTTCATCTGCAACATAGGGAACCGGCTGCTTATATAGGACTGGATAAAAAATGTCAAATATATCATAAAAATCCAGCTCGCCAAAATCTTCTTCTCTCCAATCAGAGAGAAAAATATTATTCTGTCCATAACCGACCGGTAAAATATACCTCCTGTTCAGTTCCCTGCATGTTTCATCTAACGGGAATACCCGCAGTGCCGTATGCTCCGATCCTTCACTTAGCGTAAGTACAAAATTTTCTTCCGAAAAATATTCCCCCTCAAAAATTAAATATCCTTCCTCTGTATATTGCCACAGATCAGCCGGATAGCTTACCGTACTTCTATTCTGTGGGCATCCGTTTTGATCATATTGGTAATACCCTCTGACAACATTTACATTGCCGTCCTCTGTCTCCAGATCAAATTTCCGAAATCCAAAAGCTTGAATCACGACGATTGTCAACGCTGCACTTTTCTTCCCATCTACCGCCCTGCAAAACTTCTCCACCTGTCCCGTCTCTGTCATGTCAACCTGATTTCCGCTGTCAACAGCCACATAGCCATTCTCACCAAGCCTCGCAACGATACGCCGTACCGTTTCCATACTGCCTAATGTATTTGTTTCTACCGCTTCATCATAAATGTCATGGTAAACTGCCGCTATACTCTCTGCATTATCAAAATCCTCTTCCTTTAAGGGATAATCTTCATGATCCACCGCTGTTTCCTCAGACTCCGGTGCTTCTGGTAATACATCACTGCATCCAGCCATCATAAAGACAGCAATACCAATCATTACGAATAAAGACCGTATTTTGTTCCTTTTTGCCAAACCAGCCTTCCGAGACTCCTTTATGTTTTTCCACAACATAGCTGCTTCCTCCTCATGATAAAGCCTCCAAACGGAAGCAGATAAAAAATACCTGTTCTAAATATTACTAATATAAGATTTCTTGTCAAAAAAATTTCCAGCCATGCGGCTCAGCCGTATTAGAGCCAGGCCTCATGGACTGGTATGTTGTTGATAAATATTAATGGCTATTTACCTCACTGTCAATGTTATTCAGAAAAATTTCTTAAATAACTTTTCTTGCAAAGTCAAGGCGGTAAAACGTCAGGAATATATGCCGCAGTACGTTTTTGTCCTTATACCGTATCATCCTTTATCGCTTCCACAATAACATCATCCCGAATTTTCTTAGATGCCAGCATGTATATCCCATTTATCACAATCAGTATCAGTATGATATACACCGCCAACAGCCACACCGGAAAGGTGTCCAGGAATTCCATAACAGGCACGCCCATCATATAGCACTGTGCAGCACATACGATGACGAGCAGCGGCAGACCGATCAGTATCGGCCTGACAGACAGCAGCAGGCCTTCCATCCCAAGCAGCCGCCGGATTCCTTTTTCATCCACACCTACCGAACGGAGCATGGCAAATTCCTTACGCCTCTGCCCTAAACTGTTCAGGATTGCCGACAGCGCCGAAGAAATACCCACAATTCCAAACAGTGCCGCAAGGCTGCACACAATAAGCATCGTTGCCCCTGTCATCCTCCTGCGGTTCCTCACCCTCTCCGACTTACTGGAAGTTGTAAAATCACTGCTGCCCAGATAAGCGCTGCATATCTTTTCCGCTTCGCCCTGGATTTCTTCATCCATGCCATCAGCCACAGCATAATTTATATAGTTCCTGAAATTATAAAGTTTCGTCTCATCACAGAAATTCCCGATGATGGCATAATACTCTTCCATCGGCACGATAACAGGCAGTGTATAATACGAAGGATCAAGCCCGATCCTGGGCATTGACGGAAGGACTGCCGCAACATCCACCATAAATATATAGTCGCCCTGCAGGTCATCTGAATATTTCTCTGTCAGTTCCACCTGCTGCCCCTGCCGAAAATTCAGATAAGGGATTGTTTCCTGCATTGCCCCATAATCCCTTGCACCAGGATTCTTCACCACACTGTTCACAATGATAGCAGAGGATTTTGACGAAGTTTCCACACCCGCTTCCCGCAGGCATTCACGATAACCTTCCGGATCCATCCCCACCAGCACACAGGGCACACGGTAGCGCCCGTCCCTCTGCACGATATAACCGTCCGCGGCATCAAAACCGCCCGCCCGGATAAATTCCTCTGACTGGTCACTCTCAGAAAGCCATACGGCACAGCTTGCCATTGCATAGACACTGGTTTCCTGCACCCCCGGCATCGCTTTCAGTTCCGCAAGGAGCACCTCCTGTATTCGCTCTCCCGTCCGCAGCGTGATATTCACATCGAAGGGGTTAAGGCTTTCCGCCTGCGCATTGTTGATATCGGAAACCGTAAAAGCCGCAAGGAACCCAAAGGCAAGGAGCATACACAGTGAGAGCGTCACCATGCAGGTATGGTACAGTTTTTTCCCTGCCCGAACCGAATTTGCCGCAATCTCCCCAAGGAATCCGAAGTGCCTTGTCAGAAACGGATGGTTCTTCGCCCTATTCAATGCACGTTTGCGCAGCGTGCCGCTACGCCGACACACTGATATACTGTACTGTTCTCCGCGGACTGCCTGTATAGGCAGAATCTTCGACATCTGTTTCGCCGGCCCTTGTGCGGCAAGCAGGACTGTAACAAAGGAAAGAACTGCCGTCATGAGTGGTACTGCCGGTGAAAAGTAAACCTCCATCCTGCTCCCGAACACTTCACTGACCATATCAGAATAGGCGGACAGGACACCAAAGGAAAACAGGTAGCCCAGGATCATTGAAAGCAGAATGGGAATAACTGAAAGAATACACGCCTCATAAACAACCGTCCTTCTTATCTGCTTCGGTCCCGCCCCTACAGACTTCAAGATACCAAGCTGACGGATTTTCTGTTTCGCTGAAATACCGAAAGCGCCCCTGATAATATAGACAAATACTGCCATAGAAGCGCCTGCCGCAAGCAAAAGCCCAAGGAAAAGCCTGGGCACATCGCTCCGGAAAAAATGCCCCGGTGCATAAACTCCGTACCATCCAAGCAGCGCGGCATGATAACGGCATGGGTAGTTCCCGTATTCATCCCTTGGAAGCCCGATCGCCTCTGCAATCTGCGGGACTGCCGTATATACTTTTCCCCGCCGCTTCATCTGAAGATAGACCACAACCTCACTGTCCGGCGAAAGCTTATCCGGCTCCATAAAACCATAGGCGATGTAGCCCTCATAACCGGAAGAAACGGACACATCCAGTTCCCCCACAATAGTCAGGCTTTCCTCCTCTTTCTGCCGAATATCTGCCGCATTGCTGCTTTGCCGTCTCTCTGCTTCCACGGCAATCGTATCCCCGATCCCATATACCGGATTCTGCAAAAAGAAATCCTTGCTGACCACAATCTCACCGGGAGCCTGCGGGATACGCCCTCTCAGGAGCCTGCTCTTTTCATACATGGAATCCCAATAGCCGCTGTCACAATTCTGTATCAAAAGATACGGCAGCACCATCCCTTCCGGCAGAAGGGCAGTCCGGTTATCCCCCTTTACAAGCATTGTCTCCACACCGCCATTATCCCTGATCATGCCAAGCCTGTCTGCCGGGACATCCATAAGCTCCGCATCCCAATCCCCGGCAATATAGACCTCCTGCTGCACCATCTGCTTCCAGAAACTCTGTGCGAAAACAAGCAGGGAGCATAAAAAGGTGGAAGCGATCAGAACCGCAATCATAATAGAAATGGACGTACGGCGGTTTTTCCGTACCTGATCCAGACTGTATTCCTGTATAATGCTCATAACCGCACCACCTTATCCGAAATGATCTTCCCATCCTCTATCTTTATGATGCGGTCTGCTTCCAGCGCCACGCCCTCGTCATGTGTAATCAAAAGGATAGTCTGTTTATATTGGCGGTTAGACAGTTTCAGAAGAGAGATGATCTCCTCCGTATTCTTCCGGTCAAGGTTCCCTGTCGGCTCGTCGGCCAGCAGGATCGCGGGCTGGTAGATCAGGGCGCGCCCGATTGCCACTCTCTGTTGCTGTCCCCCTGAAAGCTGTCCCGGCAGATGCTCTAACCTGTCACTCAGCCCTAACGTCCCTACAATATCATCAAACCGCTCCTTACCTGGTTTCTTATTGTCCAGAAGCATCGGCAGCATAATATTCTTCTTTACATTGAGCGTTGGAATAAGGTTATAGAACTGGTAAATTAGCCCTACCTTGCGCCTGCGGTACTGTGCCAGCCGCTCCTCCCCAAGCGTTGCGATGTCCACATCCTCCACAAATATCTTCCCGCTGTCAGGGCGGTCAACGCCTCCCAGAAGATGGAGCAGCGTTGACTTGCCGGAACCTGACGCCCCGATAACGGCAACGAACTGTCCCCTTTCCACCCGCAGGTCCACATGGTCTAAAGCCGTCACCATTGTCTGTCCCGTCCCATACCGTCTGGTCAGGCCCTCGGTACTTAAAATATCCATAAACATCACCTCCTTAGAAGTTCTCTACACACTATGTTACCACCCTTATGTGCTAATTCAGTGACAATGGTAAAATTTAATACAGAAGCTTGCACCTCCTGTCTCAGTATTTTCTGCCTTAACTGTTCCGTTTTCTTTTTCAATGATGGATTTTGACAGAGCAAGCCCGATTCCTGCGCTGTCTTTGGATGAGCCTGCACCACGATAGAACCTCTCAAACAGATGGGGAAGATCTGTCTCGTCAAATCCCCTGCCGCTGTCCTGAATGACAATTTCCGTATAGATAGGATTGTCCTGGCAGATGATGCTGATCTTCCCATGCCTGGGCGTATGCTCCATGCAGTTTTTGATGATATTGCCAAATGCCTCGCTGCACCATCCAAAATCTCCGACAAGCTGTGTCCCGTCAGCGCCCTGTATTCCGAAACATATCTCCTTTTCTTCCATCTGCCGGACAAATGGCTGAACCGCATCTACCAGCATTTCCTCCAGGTCAAACCCTTTTTCTTCCAGTACCAGCACGCCCGCATCCAGCTTTGACAGTGTGAGCATGGAACCGACCAATTGCTGGAGGTGTTCTACCTGCACCTCCATCTGTCTGATGTCATACATGTCTTGTTCATTCCATGTTTTCTTTTTCAGCAGCGAAAGAGTAAGCCCTATGGATGCCACCGGGGTCTTTAACTGGTGGGATAAGTCCGCAAGGTTGTCCGCAAGGTTCTTCTTTGCCCTCTGCGCCTGTTCCCGTTCTTCCCGCAGAAGCACCACTGCCTTATAGATGCTGTCCTCCAGACCGAGACCGGTATCATACTGTATCAGGGTGTCATACTGCCCTTCCATGATCCTGTCCAGATAGCCAGCCAGTGCCTCTGTCCGCTTTTCTGTTTCACGCTCCATATGCCGTCTGTATAACCAGAAAGAAAGCAGCATGACCAATATAACACAGAAAAAGACGGCATATGCCGCTGCCCCAAACCATGCCGGAACAAAAGAATATACCTCCCTCCCATACCCATACTGCCCTAAGATTTCCTCCCCTGCACTCTTAAGGCCATCACCGGACTTGTATAGATGCATGATATCTCCAAGCTGCCCCGGAGCCGCACTCCCCACAGCCCCGGCCATATCCGCAATACCGCTTCTGATAAAAGTTTCTGACAGATACAGGACTGCGCCGCCTGCCAAAATACACAGGCCGAACGAAAGTGCAATTCCACATACAAAAGCCCTGCCCCTCTGCTTTTTATCCTTCATAGTCCACCGCCTTATACCCAAATCCCCGGACAGTCAGAAGCAGCTTCGGCATCTGCGGTTGATCCTCCACCTTCTGGCGCAAACGCTTTACCAGTGTGGTAAGGGTATTGTCATTGACATAATTGCCGTCCATATCCCACAGCTTTTCCATAATCCGCTCACGGGTAATAGTCTGGTTCTTATGTTCCAACAGCAGAAGCAGAAGCTGGTATTCATTCGGCGTAAGCTCCACCGGACGGTCTTTTTTATATACTTTGGAAGCCTTTTTACTTATGCAGACATCACCGCAGTAGAGATTATCGTTTTCTGGTTTCCGGTTTCTCACCCTGCGCAGCAGAGCCCGTATCCTTGACACAAGGACATCCATATGGAAAGGCTTCGTCACATAATCATCTGCACCGATGGCCAGCCCCTGCACCATGTCCTGTGCATCATCGCGCACGGTCAGAAGTATGACGGGAATCGCTGTATTTTCTCCAAGGTAACGGCAGAATGAAAATCCGTCCCCGTCGGGCAGGTTCAAATCCAGCAGGCATAAATCAATCCCGCTGTCCAAAGCTTTACGGGCCTGCGCAAGGCAGGATGCGGCAGATACGGCAAACCCTTCTTCCTGCAAATTCCGGCACAGGACACCGGACAGTTCCATGCTGTCTTCAACAATCAGAATCTTATCCATACCAGTTCCCCTTTCTTTGGGAGTATGGCTTATATTATGCCACTGTCTGCTCCTATCTTCAACTTCTCTGGCGGGAATATTTTTTTACATCGCGCAGGCTAATTTCCGGGCAATTCCTTTTTTTGCGAAAAGCGGGTTCGATGTAATAATCCTCATAAATGCCCTCTCCTATTGACTATATTCCATTTGTGGAATATAATAGGCATGTATCGCAAACGGCATGAGAACAAAACAAGGCAGAGAAGGTGAAGTATATGTTAAAACACGGGATTTTGGGTCTGCTCAACTATCAGGAAATGACCGGCTATGAGATCATGGAGGTCTTCCGGGATTCTCTGAATTATTTCTGGGATGCAAAGACCAGTCAGATCTACCGGGAGCTGCACGGGCTGGAGCAAAGGGAATGGGTCGGCAAAACGTTTGTTCCACAGAGCGGGAAACCCGACAAAAATATTTATTCCATCACAGATTCCGGCCGTGCGGAGCTGCTGCGATGGCTGGCGGATGACGATCTGGGGCTTAGGAGCAAGGCGCCGGTCTTAATGAAGGTTTTTTTCCTTGGAGAAAGAGACGTCGATGAAAATATCCGATATTTTGAACGTTTAATGGAAAGATGTGAGTTGTTTCTAAAGAGTTTAGAAGCCGTTCCGCAGCACATTGATACCTACTCCGATCTCATCGGACGGGAAGACAAAGCCCTGTACTGGCAGATGACGGTAGAATACGGGCGGCGGAGTATACAGATGCAGATTGCATGGGCGAAAGACTGCATAAGACGATTGGAGGGGGCGAAGGAGCCATGAATATTTTAGTGATAAACGGCAGCCCGAAAGGCTTGGGCAGTAACAGTTACCGACTGACGGAAGCGTTTCTGGAAGGCATGAAGCAGACCATTCCGGATATGCAGACCAGAGAGCTGTCAGTTAGCCGCATGGATATTAAGCCCTGCCAGGGCTGCTTTTCCTGCTGGAACCGCACCCCCGGACAATGCTTTATACAGGATGATATGCGTCAGGTCATCCAGGATCTGCTCTGGGCGGACATTACCATATGGAGTTTTCCTCTGTATTATTATACGGTTCCCGGCCCTCTGAAAAACTTGATCGACCGGCAGCTCCCCATGCTTCTTCCCTTTATGGAGGAACAGGAGGGACAGACCGGCAGCGGAAACCACCCCTGCCGATATGATATGCGTGGAAAAAGGACGGTGGTGATCTCCACCTGCGGCTTTTATACGGCCAAGGGAAACTATGACGGTGTGTACAGCCTTTTTGATCATCTCTGCGGCCGTGGAAATTATACAGCCGTTTTCTGCGGCCAGGGCGAACTGTTTCGCGTGCCGGAGTTATCCGCCCGCACCAACGAATATCTTTCGTATGTAAAGCAGGCAGGACAGGAATACACAAAAGGCGGTATTTGTGCAGAAACGCAGGAACTGCTTGGGCAGCTTTTACTTCCGCGGGAAGTCTTCGAAGCCTGCGCGGACGCAAGCTGGGGGATTGACAGGAACGGCACCGACACTGGAGAAAATGACTCTGCCGCAGAGAAAGAGTCCGACACACTGATCTTCACCAGACAGATGGCGGCGCTTTACCGCAAGGAAAGCTACCCCGGCAGGGACATTGTCCTGGAAATGCACTATACAGATATGGAGGAGCGTTATCAGATCCTGCTAGGGAAGGATGGCAGCCGGGTCTATACGGATGGGTCTTTAACGGCTACGACAAAGATTGAGACACCGGTTACCGTATGGCGCTCGATCGCCGCCGGAGAGATCCGGGGAGACGAAGCCCTGATGCAGGGACTTTACAAGGTTAAGGGCGATTTCAACCTGATGTTGAAATGGGATGACTATTTCGGCGGTCCGCACCCACAAGCCGGACGGACCGAAAAAGCTCCGTCACAGAAAAACACCAATATGAACATTCTGCTCATTCCGTGGATCGTCCTGTGGGTCATTCCTGCCATCCACAAACAATGGGGCTGTCTTATCAGCATCGGGATATGTGCGCTGGTACCGCTTATCTTTTACCGGAACAGAAAAACAGTGTATGACGTCCTGACGAATGTCCTGGTGACGGGTATTGCCATTGTTATGCTGGCTGGTGTCACGGAAAAGTGGATGCTCCCACTGTCATACCTTTCCTTCGGAAGCATGTGGCTTGTATCCTGCTTTGGGAAGCGTGTGCCCCTTACGGCGCATTACTCCATGAACAGTTATGGTGGGGAGGAGGCTTTACAGAATGTCCTCTTTCTAAAGACTAACCATATTCTGACTATGCTATGGGGTATCCTTTATCTGTTTACATCGGTTTTTACCTGGTTTTTGATGCGGACTCCCGTAAGCAGCCTTGCAGGGCTGATCAACTCTGTGATCCCAGTCTTTATGGGCATTTTTACAGCATGGTTCCAGAAATGGTATCCGGCGAAAGTGGCCGGAGCAGTTCCTTAATTCCTTTTCTTCCATATCTGACCGGACTGTTACCATAGCCGAAGTACCGGGAACAAGCGTAATTCTACAAGAATGGCTCTGTTCCCGGCCTTCGCCACCGGACAGGTTCCGTTTCATTTATCAACTATATTTTCTTCTATAACTCGATCTCACAGTCAGGCTCCACTTTCTTGCATGCCTTCAGAACCTTCTTCATAACCGCTTTCTCATCCGCACCTTCAGCGAATTCCACCTTCATCTTCTGCGTCATAAAGCTGACCACTGCATCCGCAACGCCCTCTGTCTTCTTAGCCGCCTCCTGCATCTTCTCCGCGCAGTTGGCACAATCCACTTCAATCTTATAAGTTTTGCTCATCTCTCCTCCATTCCGGACACGGTCTGATACCGTCTCCCGTCCCTTTTATCCTCTTTCATACAGTCTCACGTATGTCTGATCCGGCAAGTCCTCAATAATTCTGATCGACTCCCTGCTTATCAGCTCATCATGCATAAAGCTAATCATTATTCTTCAACATGCTCCATTCCCATACTGATGATTGCCCTCACATGCTCGTCATCCAGTGAATAGTAAATGGACTTCCCTTCCCGCCTGAATTTCACAAGCTTGGATGACTTGAGGATTCTCAGCTGATGGCTCACGGAAGACTGACTCAAATTCAGAAGCTTAGCGATATCATTGACGCACAGTTCGTTCTCAAACATGGAGTACAGAATCTTGATCCTGGTAGAATCACCAAATACTTTAAACAATTCCGCCAGATCATACAGAATCTCATCGTCCGGCTGCTGCTCCAGAATACTTCTGACAATATCCTCTCTCACCTCCGAAACTGCTTTTCCTGCCGATGCTTCCGTTTCTCCCGTTCTCCTGTAATCTTCCGCCATTGTTGCCGCCTTTCCTTCCGCAAACCATCCTTCCTCATGTTTGTAGCGTTTGCTAAATAATATTCGCATCAACATATGTTTAACTGTTCATATGTATAATAATAAATTTTATATAAAATGTCAACACCTAATCTGTCCGTCACCGCGGATCAAATACTTATATGTAGTCAGTTCCCGTAACCCCATAGGACCTCTGGCATGCAGTTTCTGTGTGCTGATTCCGATCTCCGCACCGAATCCGAATTCAAAGCCGTCCGTAAACCGCGTCGAGGCATTGACATACACACAGGCGGAATCCACTCCCTGCAGGAATATCCCGGCAGACTCCTTATTCTCGGTAATAATAGCATCGGAATGCTTCGTATTATACCGATTGATATGCGCCACTGCTTCTTCCACAGAAGCCACTGTCTTCATCGAAACAATATAATCCAGATACTCCGTACCATAATCTTCCTCTGTTGCCTCCTTGGCGTCCGGAATCAGTTCCCGCACTTTTTCATCGCCGCGCATTTCCACGTTCTTTTCCCGCAACGCACTGCTAAGCACAGGCAGCAGCCTGTCTGCAATCTTTTCATGGACTAACAGAGACTCGCAGGCATTACACACGCCGATCCGCTGTGTCTTTGCATTGATAATGATCGGAACCGCCTTACTTAAGTCCGCTTCTTCATCCACATAGATATGACAGTTTCCGGTTCCGGTCTCTATCACCGGAATCGTACTGTTCTCCACCACAGCGCGGATCAGACCCGCTCCTCCTCTCGGAATCAGAACGTCCACGTACTGCTTCAACTTCATAAACGCTGTCGTGACCGCCCTGTCATTATCTTCGATAAGCTGTATCGCATCAGCCGTAATCTTCCCGGAAACAAGCGCTTCTCTGATAACCTCAGTGATGGCTCTGTTGGAATAGAAAGCGTCCTTGCCGCCTTTAAGAATAACCGCATTGCCTGTCTTAAAACATAATCCGAAAGCGTCTGCCGTCACATTAGGCCTTGCCTCATAGATAATTCCTACAACTCCCATAGGAACTCTGACCTTGTCAATATGAAGCCCGTTAGGCCTGTCGAAAGACTCCACAATCCCGCCTACCGGATCCTCCAGCTCCATGATCTGCAGCAGTCCCTCCGCCATACCTGTAATCCGCCCGGCCGTCAGCTTCAGCCGGTCCAGTAAGCCCTCTGACATGCCGTTTGCTTCCGCAATCTCATAATCTTTGCTGTTCGCTTCCAGAATGCGCTCCGTGGCATCCGTTAATGCTGTTGCCACCGTACAAAGCGCTGTGCTTTTTTCTGCCGCCGTCAGTTTCTGCAGCTCATATTTCGCGTCCGCTGCTCTTTTTCCCAATTCATTTAAATATTCCATATTTCCCCCATTTCTACACGTATCCTTATGTTAGGGACTGTCCATTAATAACTTGTGCATTTGACTTGTCTAAATCCGTACAGTCTGCGTTGTCATCAGTCGACGTACCCCGGTACGCCTCCTTCTTCCGCCTTGCCTGTACGAATTTATCCTGCGTCATCTGCACAAGTTATTTTCGGACACTTCCTTACTGCTTGTTAACACGAATCGTTCACATTCCATGTAATCTCAATTCTTTAACATACTCATACACGATATTTCTGCTTCAGGTTCTTTCAAGAGCCGGCACTTCACAATAGCCTGGCTTCCGTGATCACCATATCCGGTTTGATATCATGTTCTTCGCAGGGTATCTGCCGCATGACCTGGCAATCATAGGCAAGAGCCGCTGTGCTGAGCCGAAACTCGCTATCTTTGATATGAAAACCTCCCTTTCTGTCAGATACTCTGCCCAGATACCGGTCATAATATCCTTTCCCATATCCAATCCGATGCCTTTCCCTGTCAAATACGGCGCCGGGCATCCACATCATTACAGTCGCAGTTACTCTGTCATTTCTGCTCACATTATCCGCATTTCTGTTCTTATTAACTTCATTTCTGATCCCATTACCCGTATTTCTGCCTCCACCTCCGCCTCTACCGGCAATCCACTCCGGAAAGGAAACACTCTGTACAGGTTCCGGTATTCCCCGGTATCCGCTCTGCAGATCCTCTAACGCCGTAATCTGCCAGAACTCCATATCATCGTCCGAAACCTTCGGCAAGAACACATACTTTCCATCCGAAAGAGCCTGCTCAATCAGCATCATCGTATCGACTTCGCTCCGATAGCTTGCATAGGAAAGAATGATCTGCGCATCACAATATGACCTGTGGCTTAAAACCCGCTCTCTGATCGCTGTATTATAATGCACTCTCTCCTCAATCGGTATACCATCCCTTACTCTTAAGATCCTCTTTCGGATATCGCCCTTAGACTGCGGCGGTTCTTCCCTAATGCATTCCATTCCCTTTATCCCCATGCTTCTTCCCAAGATCCGTGATAGAACCGTCCTTCTCCACAATAGAAATATTGTCTAACTGTCCTCTCAGATTAGCCCGCACATTCGCCACATAAGCACTGCGCAGCTCCTTCTGCTCCGCCTTCTCCGCTTCCGTCAATCCCTCCGTCTTCGATTTATGATACAATTCATTGATCCTCACCGTCATCTGCGCTACATTCATGCACACCGCCTCCTCTTTTTCTATATCCCACACTCTTCTCCCATCCTCTATACAAGAGTACATCCGCCTGGACACAACACACAGCCTATACATGGCTTAGGAACTGTTCAGAAATAAATTAGTCCGTCGGCGCTGGATAAATGTTCATCTGCAAAGAAGAAAATCGCAGGCGTAGCGGGCTACGTCAAGATTTTCTGATGCAGCAGATAGGCATTTAGACAAGCCGAATGGCTGATTTATTTCGTGACAGTTCCTTAGTCACTCCCAGCCTACACCTGGGGAGAATGCATGCTCCTCGCATTCTCCCAGACATGGTCTGGTTATACTAAGACACCGTACTTTGGTGTCTTAGTATAACTCCATGTCTTATTCATGAACCATCTGCTGCACATACAGCGGCAGATCAAACCCATCCTCCTTATGTGCCTTGAACAATGTCCCGATATTCTGTCCGTCAAGTATCCGGTGGATCACCTTAATGTCCTTACTGTTGGCAATCACCATATCCACACCCGTGTTGCCCGCGATCCTGGCGGCCTGCAATTTCGTGTTCATGCCGCCGGTCCCGGAACTGCTTCCTGTAGATGCCTTCCCCATATTCATCAACTCTTCCGTCAGTTCTTCCACGACTTCTATATATTTCGCATCCGGATTTTTCCTCGGGTCATCCGTATAGAGTCCGTCGATATCTGATAATAAGATCAGCATATCCGCATCGATCAGAGCCGCCACGATTGCCGACAGCGTATCATTATCGCCTATCCCCAATTCGTAAGTAGCCACCGTATCATTCTCATTCACGATGGGGACCACGCCCAGTTTAAATAATTCCGCGAACGTATTGCGCGCGTTAAATCGGTTCAGATTATCGATAATAGTATTCTTAGTCATCAGGATCTGTGCCGCCACCTGATTATATTCCGCGAAAATCTTCTGATACGTCATCATAAGCCGTGCCTGCCCGATCGCCGCACAGGCCTGCTTCACCGCCGTCAGATTATCGCTGCCGGTCTCCTGCATCATTACCGACTTACGCCCCACTGCCACAGCGCCGGAGGTCACAAGTACCACGTCCTTGCCCCGGTTCCTGATATCGCACAACTCCCGCACCAGTACATCCAGTTTCGTATAATCCAGATCGCCGGTCTGTATGTGCTGCAGTGAGGAGGAACCGATCTTGACCACGATCCTCTTTTTCTCTTTCATCATTTCTCTGATTTGTATTGTATCTGACATTTATCTGCTCCTGACGTTACTCTTCAATTTATATAGTCATAGCATAATCGTATGCTATTGTCCTAACCTACCGGTATTGGAGGCGCAAACTCCGCCGCAATTTTCTCCGCGATTACCATGCCGTCCATCGCTGCCGAAGTAATACCTCCGGCGTATCCCGCGCCTTCCCCGCAGGGATACAGCCCCCGAAAGGCCGACTGTCCCGTCTCGTCCCGCAGGATTCTGACCGGAGAGGAAGTTCTGCTCTCCACGCCAGACAAGTAAGCGCCGTCATCTGCAAATCCATGCACGGTCCGGCCAATCAGATCGATTCCTTCCACAAGCGCCCTGTTTAAGGCAGGCGGCAGAATATCATGTACCTTGGCCATGCAGTATTCCCCTTTCACTTCCGGCCGGAAATCCGGATCATCCTGCAGGCTTCCGGATGTCTGCGGCTCCGCCCCGGTCACAGCTTTCCTGAATTCCCCATATCTTTCTACCGGAACCGCGCCTTTTCCGATACGATATGCTCTCTCCTCCAGTTCCCGCTGGAAGCAAACGCCTCCCAGAGGCGATTTATCTTCATAATCCTCCGGTGTCACTGTCACGATCATCGCACTATTGCTGTTATACCCGTCTCGCCCGCTGTAGCTCATTCCGTTTACCGCCAGCCTGCCCGGCTCCGACGAAGCATTGACCACATATCCGCCCGGACACATACAGAAGGAATAGACGCCTCTGCCGGAAGCTGTCTGTGCTGTCACCTTATAGCTCGCCGCCGGCAGCCGCGGATCGTCCGCACGGCCATACTGCATCTGGTCGATCATTCTGCGGGAGTGCTCCATGCGAAGTCCCACGGCAAAGGACTTGGCCTCCATGGGAATCTTCCGCCGGTACAGCATCTCAAAGGTATCCCTGGCACTGTGCCCGATTGCCAGAACGACTGCCTCGCTTTGTATCCTCTCCGTCCCGTTAACGACCACCCCGGCCACTCTGCCCGCCTGAAAGAGCAGGTCCGTCACCTGCGACCCGAATCTCACTTCCCCGCCCCATGCCACGATCTGCCTCCGCAGATTACGCACCACGCCGATCAGAATATCCGTGCCGATATGCGGTTTCGCTTCATACAGAATCTGTTCCGGCGCACCCGCCTCCACGAAAATCCGAAGAACCTCTCTGTTCCTTCCGTACTTATCTTTTACCAGCGTATTTAACTTACCGTCTGAGAAGGTGCCTGCACCGCCCTCGCCAAACTGGACATTTGACGCAGGATCCAGTACTCCTTCTCGCCAGAACTTCTCTACATCCCTGATGCGCTCTTCCACACAGTTTCCCCGTTCCAGAAGCAGCGGTTTCCATCCATGTGCCGCAAGCAGATAACCGCAGAACAGCCCCGCCGGTCCTGTACCGATAATAACCGGCCTGCCGTTTAATTGCCTGTCTCCCCGCAGAGGAAACAGGTATGGCTTCTCTGTCACAGCCTGCACCTGCTTATTTCTGCATTTCGCCAGTACCTTCTCCTGTGCCGCAACAGATACATCCAAGGCATAGATAATCACGATATCCGGCTTCTTCCTGGCATCGACCGACTTCTTTCTGATCTGCCAGGAGAGAATCTTATCCGGCGTGATACGCAGTATATCCGCTGCTTTCTTTACAATATCCATCTGTGTATGTTCCAGAGGAACCTTTATCTGATTAATACGAATCATTTGTTTCTTTCCCGTTCTTCCGGCCGTCTGTTCTGCTGATCAGTACGCCGGCTCCATTTATAAATCTCCCGTCCATCTGCTAACTGTTATCAGCCGGTGCACTTTCCCACTTATATATCTTCCGCCGCCGCTCTCCCGGCCACTGCGCCGCTGCTCCATGCCCACTGCAGGTTATATCCGCCGCAGATCCCGTCAATATCCAGTATCTCACCGGCAAAGAAAACGCCTGGTACTTTGACCGATTCCAGTTTATCCGTCACCTCGCCAAAATCCACACCGCCGGCACTTACCTGGGCCTGTTCAAAAGAATTCGTTTCCCTCACAGTCACCATAAGATCCCGGAACAGCTTCTCCAGCTTCTTTCTGCGGGAAGGGGACAGGCCGCCCGCCCGGTCTGTCTCCTTTATGCCCGACAGCTTCAATAACAGCAGGCCGATCTTCTTGTTTACGATTCCGGTCACAAACTGCTCCATACTCTGGCTTTTCTGCCGCTTCCACCTCTCGTTCCAAAAAGCAGGACCATTATCAAACCTATTATCTTCATCCTCCGGCATAAAATCAATCCCGACTACAGTACGATTTTGCTTCTGCAAAGCATACGCGGCCACTCTGCTGAACTGAAAGACGGGAATTCCTGAAATACCGTAATCCGTAAGCTGCAATTCTCCCCGCACGGAACATACCGCTCTCTCATCTATGTACAATGTCAGGCGGGCATCGCACCGCACACCAGCCACCTGTTTGAAGTAGTTCTCTTCGCACCGCAATGCCGTAAGGGCCGGCACCACCGGAACGATCCTGTGTCCCAGCTTCTTTGCAATCGCAAATCCCGATCCGTCTGAGCCTGTCCGGGGCGCCGCCTTGCCGCCGCAGGCTAAGATGACTGCATCATACCGTTCTTCCCCACGGTCTTTTGTAATCACCGTCAGAAAGCCTTTCTCTGATGCTTCCTTTTTTCTCCTGATATCAGTTACGCTGCAGCCTGTATCAATCCTGATCCCAAGCCGCTCTGTCTCATACCGCAGAACATCCAGTACCGTTGCTGCCTGCTCACTGGCGGGATACAAGTATCCATTTCTATCCCTGACCCGCATACCCAGCTTCCGGAAGAATGCCTTCGTCTCCCCGACGCCAAACCGTTGATACAGTTCTTCCACACAGGCGCTCCCGCTTCCATAATAGCATCCTGCATTCATGACTTCGTTGGAGAAATTGCACTTCCCGTTGCCGGTGGACAGGATTTTCTTCCCGACTCTGTCATTCTTTTCATACACCGTCACATGTGCTCCCGCACAGGCGGCCTGAATCGCCGCCATCATCCCGGCAGCGCCGCCGCCTATCACGGCAATCTTTCTTCTCATACAGACTAAATCCTTTCCGGCATTCTGCCAGGACATAACCGTTCGCAGCGCCTCCCCCATCTTCCCCTGTTTGAAGAAGGAGACCCTTATAAACTGCCACCCCTCATATCTTATCCTTAACTGGAATAAGATTCAAGGAAATTATACAGTTCCTCTTCATTTTCTATATACTTTCCCTGTATGATCTCAGCCTTCAATTTATCGTTAAGATCCTCCAGCAGAATATCCGTGTTCATATGGAGTCTCTGCTTATCCTCTTCATAGACAACGATAAAATGATCCTCCACCATAAGATAATAGCCCTTCGGCTCCTCTTCTTTATAATATTTGCATATTACGACTCTGTCCTTGGAGAAAGCAGTCAGTTCAATCGTCTCAAACCCCATTTCCTGCTCGCTTAAGGGCGGATTCCGGTCATAGGATTCCAGTTCTTTAATCAGGCTTTCACGGTCCAGTCCGATATATTTGACCGGCACAGCTTCCTGTTTCTCCCGGATCGACCCATCCACCAGATTGATCTCCTCTATCAGATAGGTGGTATCCGCCGTCACCACCGGAACATTCTCCACCGCCGTTTCTATGACCTGTTCCTGTATATCAGCCTCTTCGGTTATACTGTCATTTTTCTGTTCAACAATCTGTTTCACTTCCTTTTCCTGATATCTGTTGGGATAGAAAAACTGCTCTGCCTTCAGAGCCGCATATCCGCCCGCTCCCATCAGGAAAACAGATGTTACAAGAAAAAGACTGATACGTCTTACAAATTTCATCCTTACACCCCTGCGTACTGCAGGCCTGCCTTTCTAATCGGATTTTCTGTAATCAGTATCAGTCATTTTCATGATTTTATACAAATAAGTGCCAAATTTATAAGACACCAATGTTTTTTCCAAACATGATGAAGAAGAAACCAAGGGGTATCCGGGATAATTCCTCTTCACCAATCACACGCAGGATCATCAGCATTGTCACATCCAGAAACACACCGGCCACAATGCCGGTAAGAAGCGTCACTGCTGCCCCCGCAGGTTCCAGCATGAACTTACCGATCAGAATAACCGCCACGCCTGAGACGCAGGCTGCGGCAAACGGAAAAGCAAATCCGGACAGCCAGTTCTGACGGTATTTAAGATTTCTGCTCAGAAACAGGAAATTCAACACGCCGAAAACTGCAAAATACACTATAAGCGCATATATAATGCCGTCCGCGCCAAGCAAAGCCTTCTGTACAAAAAGATATGCCACAAGAATATGCACTGCCATAGAGACAAATACTGAAACAAACAACTCCCTGAGCATATGCATTCTGAAAAGCAGCTGTGCAAAGAAGAAGCCGAATCCGCACAATACAATAATGACTGCACCCTTCTGCACCCACGATGCCACAGCAGCCGTCTCTCCTTTGTACAGACATTTTACAATCGGTTCAGCCAACCCTGCCAGATAAATGGCGATCGGAAAGGCAACAATTGACAATCTGGAGACCGCCTTTTCCAGACGGTCCCGCATGATACGGTACTCTTCTCTGTCGTAGGCGCCCTTGATCTTTCCTGCCATGGCAGAAACCGTAAGCAGGCACAGAGCAGCGCCTGCACCAATCAATACTGCAAACTTACTGTAATACGCTCCCCACATTGCGGTACGTATCTCTCCTAACTCCTCCACCCTCTTATTCATACAATAGTTAAAGATCCGCTGGTCAATCAGCATAAATAAATTCGTAAAGACCGCAACAATCGCCATCGGCAGGCAGCCGACAAGCACCGTTCTCTGTACAGAGGACCGGGAATCTCCCCGTTTGCTGTCATCCGACTGCACCTTGCCCCGCAATGTACCGGAATATATGATATAGACCACTAACAGATATATTGTTGTGATCACCTGAGACAGAAGAACGCCGAGCATGGCGCCAAGCGCTCCATAGGCGAAACTGTATTCTTTTTTCTGCAGCAATGCGGAAACTGCATTTCCGTAGGAATAAAAAGCCCGTCCACATCCAAGAGCACACAATATCATGGCTATTTTCTCTATATATTGAGAATGTGCCGTCAGAGTACCCATCCCATAACCATTGAAGTAGCCCCGGAAAGTACCGATGGCCGCCGCAAACAGGATCGTCGGTGCAACAGCCAGAATCGCCATACGGCTCAGGGACTCAAGTACCAGGATGTCTGCAATTCTCGAAGCTGTCAATGCCAGAAGCAGCGCTAATACGGCACTGATCAGCAGATCCATAAAGAATACGGAAGTGAACACTTTCTTCGCGTTCCGGTGCTGCTCCCGCTTCACCCTGAAACGGATAATGCCGGACATAGCGCCGGCCATACTATATGATGTGATAAAAGTAAGCAATATAAAAATCTCAAAAGCCGGTGCAAACAATCCCATCCCGGCATCCCCAATAGCCTTCGACAGGGGAATCCGCATCAAAAGTAAAATAATATAGGATATCATTCCCGCAGACTGGATCAAAGGTGTCCTTACTGCCGTGACCACAGAACCTCCCCGGGAGTCCTCTTTCTTTCGTAATTTCATAATAGTATCTTTACCTCTTGTCTTCTGCGTTTTCTGTCAGCTGCCTGTCGCGCATAATATTAAGGCGCTTCAGCGCTTCCTCCTGTTTCTGCTCCATAACGGCAGCCTCCTGCGGGCTCATATGATCATATCCGCATAGATGAAACATGCTGTGAGCCGTCAAAAAAGCAAATTCCCGCAGGGTTGAATGCCCATATTCCTGGGCCTGCACCTCCACACGGTCAGCCGACAGAATAATATCCCCCAACAGCAGTTCCCCGCTGTCCGGGTCGAAATAATCCGCTTCATCCTGCTCCACAACACTGAAATCACCTTCTTTATCGAAGGCTATATTCGGAAAAGACAGCACATCCGTCTCCCGGTCCATATCCCGGTAATCCCGGTTGTATTCCCTGATACCTGCGTTATCCGTCAGAAGAAGATTTACGGTAGTCTCATAAGGACAATTCTCCATATCCATCACTGTCTCCATGATTTTATCCAGTAACTCCTGTATATCAAACGGAAAAGAAACTCCGGTTTCATTCTCAACGTAAGAAGTCATAGTACAATTTCTCCTCGACAAATATCTTTTTCATCTCATAGAGCTGTGCTAACGATATTTCATTGTCCCACAGCTCGTCGGTCTCCAGCTTCTTCTTAAATACCGTATCAATCAACTTCTTATAGTCCAGCTGCGCTCTGGGATCTTTCTCAAAAAGGTACAATATCGAAGATACAATACAATCAGCAAACAGCACGATTATTGTCTCTTTTGATACCACTTTCTCGGATCCGTCCACATATTCTTTTAAAATTCTCTTCGTATTCGCAGGAAAATGATATTCATCACAGATAATCGAAACATTTTCCCATGTGTTCTCCCCTCTCAGTTTACCGATTCTGTGATAATACCCGCATGCCTTGACCGCCGCGTCATCCAGCTGCAGGCGCTTGGCGATCCTGTCGCCCAGATATGCCGTATGTATCGCATGGTAATACTCTTCTTTAGACAGATCCTTAAGCTGTACCAGCAGCGGGCATTCCGGATCGTTGATCTCCATATATTTCTCCTGATCCTTATGGATCACGGAGGAACTGAATGCCTTGAGAATAATCAATAGCAGAACACAGCAGATCACCGTATTGAATGCAGGAATTGTAAACTGCTCCGCCGCCAGCTTCTCCCTGGAAAAGAGCACGATATTGGCGGTCAGGCACAGGATAAGCACCAACAGAGATATCACAACCGGAAGCCCTACCAAAAAATCATCATTCAAATTAGAGAACATGAGAATGCCTGCCAGGCCGCTGATAAAGTAGAGCCAGAAAACAGCCATGTCACCTCCTGTGAAATTAACCGCAAGAAGCAGGCATACACTGCCCGCCGCCATTCCGGCCACACCATTGCTGAACACTCCCAGCAGCACAAAAATCACTAAAAAAGGCCACCCGGCCACTGGCAGGTACGGCAATAAAACCGCCCCGGCCAGACTTGCCAGATACACAGACGCAAACCTTCCATATTTACCCTCGTTACGGTAAATAAACAATCCCGTCACCTCACTGAACAGATAGGCATAGATCACAATGCCTGTCCCTGCCAGCGCCATTATGATATTGCGCATCAGCGTTTCCGTTCCGGGCTGATGCAGAAGACTTCCTGCAAAGGCAATTCCTCCTGAAGCTAAAAACATTACGCTAAATATCAGTATTCTTTTTACAAAAATTTTATTATCTTTTCCCACGGCTGTAATTCCTGCTTTTTTGTTTTAGTTCACTGCGTCTGGTCTCTCTTGCCTCGTAATCCTCATATGCCTTAACGATCTTCTGTACAAGGGGATGCCGTACTACGTCTTTGCTGCTCAGCTTGCAGAACGCTATATCGTCAATCCTGGATAATACCTTAGCCGCTACATCCAGTCCCGACTTCGCATCCGGGGCAAGATCCTTCTGAGAGGCATCCCCTGTCACTACCACCTTAGAGCCGAAACCGATACGGGTCAGGAACATTTTCATCTGCGCAGGTGTGGTATTCTGTGCTTCATCCAGAATAATATAGGCATTATCCAACGTCCGGCCGCGCATATAGGCAAGCGGCGCCACCTCGATCAGGCCTTTCTCCATATTCTTCGCGAAGCTCTCCGCCCCCATAATCTGATACAGGGCGTCATACAACGGCCGCAGATAGGGATCCACCTTGCTCTGCAGGTCACCTGGCAGGAAGCCCAGCTTCTCCCCGGCTTCAATAGCCGGCCTTGTCAATATAATACGGCTTACTTCATTGTTCTTAAAAGCGGTAATCGCCATGGCCATGGCCAGATATGTCTTACCGGTTCCCGCCGGCCCGATTCCGAAAACAATCATATGTTCTCTGATTGCATCTACATATTTCTTCTGTCCCAGAGTCTTCGGTTTAATAGGTTTGCCACTGACGGTGTGACAGATACAGTCGCCGTCTATCTCCAGGAGAACGTCTTCACTGTTCTCCCTCTCCATCTCCAGTGCATAGTCCACATTCTGTTCTTCCAGTACATTGCCTCTCTCCGACAGTGTCAGCAGCTCACGTACGATATGGGATGCCTTCATAACTGCACTGCGTTCCCCGCTGATCCTTACAGCCCCGTCACGGTCCACTATCATCACATGCAAATCATCCTCAATCCTCTTGATATAGGCATCACTTCTGCCGAAGAGATTCTGCATGTGTTCCATCGGCATATCCATGCTTACTGTAAATTCTTCCATATATCATCTGCCTCTCTGTTATGCAGTTATATCCGGTGCTCCACAGCAAGCCGCCAGACTGTCGCCTTTCTGCCTCTTTACTCAGGCTCTTCTTCCTCAGCTGTCTCATCTGCAACAACCGGCTCTGTCTCTGTCGGCACAGACTGTACCGCCGCCTCTTCCAACTGCATATGGGCATTCAATACCCAATTATCATCATTCTTTTTTATTGTAACATTTTTTTCTGTAATTTGTACCCCTTTTTCCTCTAAAGTTGAGATAATTTTATTCCACTCTTCCTGCATGGCCGCATTCATCTCTTCCTCCGTATATTTCTGCCTTACCATCTCGTATTCCTGAATCGTCTTGGTGCCGTAGAAAAGCGGAAGATAGAGGCGGTCCAGCAGGCGCACCTGTTTCTTCTCTCCGCTGATATCATACTCATCATAAGGAATCTTTCCCAGCCTGATATTCCACTCTTTATCGTTTATTCCGAACATAACCATTTTTTTCTGTCTGCCGGAGTATTTCTTTTCCTCATATAGGATGTCTCTTTTTACAGAAACTGATTCTGTGTAGCGCAGTAAAATATCTGCATCCGACTCTGTGAACTGGTATTTTCTTACCGTAGTATCCTCATTGTAGACCGGTACCGCGCCGCTGACCAGAACATCCCCTTTCTCCACGGTATCCCCCAGAGCCACCTGCGGTACGCCGCTTCTTGTAATGATGTAAGATACGGTGCCGGATCTGGCTGCAATAAGATCGGTCCCCTTCTCCGTATCTGTCTGGTCATTCTGTTCATATACAGGCATTTCATTTTCCTTGATAGAGATCAGCAGCGTTGTCCCCTTTAGCTGTACGGATGTCCATGTGATGACGTCATATTTTTCACGCAGCGCTTTCTCCAGTTCCTCGATCTGCAGCTCGTTTTTTTTCATGGAAACATGTATCTTATTCTCTTCCAGATAGTCTAACAGCACATCATCGGTCAGAACATAATTGCCTTCAATCTCGATATTCCAGATGTATCTGGCCGTAAGCATCCAGAACACCAGACAACAGAGCAGCCCGGCTACAAACACTTTCCGCTTCTGCATTTTAGACATAAAAAAAGGCAGTCCATATTTTCCCAAAACGGCTGCCCTGGTTCCGGTCTTCTTCAACAGCGGTTTTAATGCAAAAAAGCCGCGCACACTGATATTCATGGTATCATACTCACCATGATTAACAATATCCCACACAAGGATATTATGGTTTCCGCATAAATTCAGCAGTCTCTCCGTGGAATATCCCCACACTTTGATCGTCACGTAACCCCGGATATACTGTACCCAATGAAGCATTCCTACCTCCATATTTCCATCAGAACTAAACGTATCGGACAGCGTCAATGCTGCCGCTGATTTTCATGTCCTCATTGGTATAGTAATCGATCGACAATTGTCTGCCTTCAAAGCAGATCTTGCAGTTCTTGCCTTGCAGTACGATAGATTCCCTGGTATATTCCAGTATTCCTTTATAATTTTCTATAAATGCTTCCCTGTTTCCGGTGAGGGTGACGATCGACGCCCCCAGCATCGTATCTTTAGGAAGCTTCAGGGATTCCACGATCAGCTCCTTGGAACCGGACAGTGTCGGTATGGATAATTTTCTGTTATTCCTTCTCATAGTTCACTATATGTTCTATGAGCAAAAATCATGCCTGTATTTCTATTTGTGATATGGTTCTCTGTTTATAATGCGGTACCCTCTGTAAATCTGTTCCAACAGAATCACCCGCATCAGCTGATGGGGAAACGTCATTTTAGAAAAGCTGACCGCAAGGTCAGCTTTCTTACTTATCTCCTCATGCAGCCCCAGAGAACCGCCTATAATAAACTGAATATGGCTGACCCCCTGTGCCGCAAGCTTCTCCAGCCTGGCAGCGAAGCCTTCAGAATCGTATTCCTTCCCCTGGATCTCCAGCGTGATCACATAGGCATCTTCCCTGATATGCTTAAGAATCCGCTCCGCCTCTTTCCTGCGGGTCATCTCTTCCAGCGCCGCTCCTGCCTTGTCAGGCGTCCTCTCATCTTCCACCTGTATGATATCCAGCTTGCAATAACGGCCCAGCCGCTTCTCATATTCCGCCACGGCATCCCTGTAAAATTTCTCTTTTATCTTACCTGCTGCAATAACCGTTATCTTCATTCGTCCTCAAATAACCTCTGATAATATTCATCCACAAAATGTTCCAGAAATGCCTGGTCAAGATTCATAAATTTATTATTGATAATCGTCTTCATACAGTCAGTACGCATAAAATACTTCTGTTCTTCCAATACTTCCTCCTCAAAGAGACCTTCGTCCACCTGCTCTGCCGACAGATTATTTTCACACCACCTCGTCAGTTCACTTAACAGAGAATCCTCAGACCTGGCTTTCACCAGCAAGATCCTGGAATTGCGCATGGATACAACACCGAATACAATAAACAGTACGAACAATGCTCCCATGACACCGCATACCAGATATTTCGTAGTGCTTTCACTCTGATACAGGGGAATCACCCCCAGAAACACCAGAAGAACCCCGGCAAAGCCTGCAATCCCCATAACCAATAATATGTATGCGGATGATCTGTTATCCTCCGCCTTGGCCGCACTGTTCTGATAGGGATGATAGGACACCCTCTCTTTGGGGTCCTGATCTTGTTCACCGTCTTTCCTCCGTCTTTCCTGTTCTGCTTCATACGCAGCACGCATACGCGCCAGTTGTTCCTCTTTCAGTTCCTCGCTATTGTCTGTGCTGTCATCCTCCTCAAGGCTTTCCACCAGAGCAGCCTTGCACTCTGCGCAGCGTTCAATCCCTTCTCTGTACTCGTTCTTACATACCGGACACCAGGGCATATCTGTCACCCTCCTTATTGCAATTCGGACACGCATTTTCTTATGTAAATTTGCTTTAAAAATGCATAAATTTTCCATTACACAGGTCTATTTTATAATCATTTTGCACGAATTGCAATACAAATCTGTCAAGTATATAAGCTTTTTGTTATATTCTACTGCAAAGTCCTGGGCTGAACTATTATATTCTATTTTGTCTGCAGCTTCAGCAATTCCCGTATGCCCTGATTCTTGTTCTCGGACTTGTCAATATCCATGTACAGAGAAGGATCGTCAACTTTCTGCCACACAGAGCATTCCCCGATTGCACTCATATCTCTCCACAGGCCGAACACACCTTTCTGCGCAACACCGTCCCATTCTTCCACATTGCCTGTATAATCCACCGTATTGGCATACATCTCGCCGTCATACAGACCGCCGCTGAAATTACCGACTATATTCTGCAGGATTCTCTCCCGTACTTCCAGTTTGGAAGTGTCCACATCATAGTGCTCTGCACCCTGTCCGTTGGGAAGATCATTCTCCCAGCTCCCGGAATAACTGTGTGCCGTATATTTGCCCATGGCATTATCCTTACTTTTCTGCCCGATATAGAACCTGAACCAAGTACCTTCGCCGCTTCTTATGCCATCAGACCAGCTGCCGTAATAGTAGCTGTTCTTCTCATAGATCGCAAGTCCCTTGCCATCCGGCCTGCCGCTGTTGTTCACACTGCCCATATAATAATACTGATTTGTGCCTTCCAGCTCCGAAGACAGTTTCACATAACGCTTCAGATGCGCAAGATCCCAGATGGCATCCTGATTATTATCCGCGAAATAAGGCAATGCCTCATTCAGGATAAATTCTTTCGTATAGGCAACGTCATTTTCGTCCTCAATATCGATCACCACCGCGGTCTTATCGCCGTCAGCCGAAACAAATGCATCGCTGCCCGGCCTATACTGCTTAGGCTCCTTTCCGGTCTGCAGCTCCTGTCCGCTGACCGTACCGGCGGACTGCCCCTCGTCATTCTGGTCCGGAAGCTTCACGACTACGGCTTCTCCCGATACGTTCTTTACCACATCGTTCTGCTTCTGCTCCTGTGCATATTCTGTAATATTCTGCTGCAGGTCTCCATTGGAAACTTCTGCGTTCCTCCTGCCCGGCATCAGAAGCAGCAGCACGATGATACATATCAGAAGAAGTACGATTACTCCCAGAAGTACCGTGGTCATATAAGGACGCTGCAGAAATCCCTGGGTGCCTGCGTCCGCCCCGCTTCCGTCATCGGTATCCAGATCCTCAACCGCCAGGTCATCCTCTCTTTGCTTCTCCATTCTTCCGTCCCTGATATCGTCACGCCAGTCCTGCTCTTTTGAACGGTTATTCCTCTCCATCAGATTCATACGATACACACCCTTTCTCACTCCTGCCATGCCGCTTCCGCATTACAGCCAATCCGCGTAAGATGCCGGCAGAGAGCACCCGCTACACCTCTGCGCCAGGCGCCCCTGCAATTCCTCCCAATGTTACAGTACCATTATATCCTATATTCCTTAATATACTACTAATCAAATTATTAAGATTTTCCTAATGAATCAGTAACACGAAAAGAGCCCGCCCTTCCGGCAGACTCTCCGTATATTCTTTTACATCGGCGCGTGCTGCCCGATGCAGCGCCTCTCTTATTTGCTCAAATACTCATCAATTCCTTTTGCAGCCGCCTTGCCTGCCCCCATGGCAAGAATCACGGTAGCCGCTCCCGTAACTGCGTCTCCACCGGCATAGACACCTTCCTTGGAAGTCTTACCAAACTCTTCCTCCGCTACGATGCACTGGTATTTATTCACATCCAGTCCCTTCGTCGTAGAAGAGATCAATGGATTGGGAGATGTTCCCAGAGACATAATCACCGTGTCTACCTCCATCAGGAAATCAGAACCTTCAATTACAACAGGACGTCTTCTTCCGGACGCATCCGGCTCTCCCAGTTCCATTCTGACACACCGGATCCCGGACACCCATCCGTTCTCGTCCGCAATGATCTCGGTAGGATTGGTCAGCAGATCAAAAATAATGCCTTCTTCCTTCGCATGATGTACTTCCTCCACACGGGCCGGGAGCTCTTCCTCGCTTCTGCGGTACACGATATGTACTTCCGCACCGAGACGCAGCGCTGTTCTCGCAGCATCCATTGCCACGTTGCCGCCACCCACGACAGCTACCTTCCTGCCGCGCATGATCGGCGTATTGGAGTTCTCGTCAAAAGCTTTCATCAGATTACTTCTCGTAAGGTATTCATTGGCAGAGAAGACACCGTTGGCCTGTTCACCGGGAATTCCCATAAACTTCGGAAGGCCGGCGCCGGAACCGATAAATACGGCATCAAATCCTTCCTCCTCCAGCAATTCATCAATGGTGACAGATTTACCCACTACTACATTCGTCTCGATCTTAACCCCCAGGGACCGCACATTCTCGATCTCTTTGGCTACCACGTCCTGTTTGGGTAGACGGAATTCCGGAATACCATATACGAGCACTCCGCCCGCCTCATGCAATGCCTCGAAGATTGTAACATCATACCCCATCTTCGCCAGATCACCGGCACAGGTCAGGCCGGAGGGGCCGGAACCGATCACCGCTACTTTCTTATCCTTCTTCTCTTTCGCACCTTCCGGCCTGATACCGTTCTCTCTTGCCCAGTCAGCCACGAAACGCTCCAGCTTGCCGATAGAAACCGGCTCTCCCTTAATGCCGCGGATACACTTACCCTCACACTGGCTCTCCTGCGGGCAGACACGGCCGCATACAGCCGGAAGGGCAGAAGCCTCGCTGATGACCTGATAGGCTGCTTCGATATCGCCTTCCTTGACCTTCTCAATAAATCCTGGAATATTAATCGCAACAGGACATCCCTTGATACACTGCGCATTCTTACAATTAATACAACGGGTGGCCTCCCCCATTGCCTCTTCTTTATTATATCCCAGACATACTTCTTCAAAATTTGCCGCACGTACCTTCGCATCCTGTTCACGGACAGGTACTTTCTTCAATACATCTATTTCCATTTGATCCATGCTCCTTTCTCAGCCTGTAAGTTTGCAGACGGGTTACTTATTACTTGTTCCCGTCTGTGCAGTTTCCACATCCGCCATGATGGGTATTTCCCTCCTGTGCCTTCAGAAACGCTCTTCCCTCTTTCGTCTTATATATCTGCTGACGCTTCATAGCCTGATCAAAATCAACCTTATGTCCGTCAAACTCCGGACCATCCACACATGCAAATTTGACTTCTCCGTCCACTGTCAGGCGGCAGGCGCCACACATGCCGGTCCCATCCACCATGATCGGATTCATGCTGACAATAGTCGGCAGTTCATATTTCTTCGTCGTGAGACATACAAACTTCATCATAATCATCGGGCCGATTGCCACGCATGTATCATATGTTTTACCTTCTTCCGTGATCAGGTCATCGATCACTTTCGTAACCATACCGCTTCGGCCGTAAGAACCATCATCCGTAGTGATATAGAGATTGCCTGCAACAGCCTTCATCTCTTCCTCCATAATAAGCAGTTCCTTCGTCTTGGCCCCGACAATCACGTCCACATCAATGCCATGCTCATGCATCCATTTCACCTGTGGATAGACAGGCGCGGTCCCCAGGCCTCCCGCTACGAAAAGAATCTTCTTCTTTTGCAGGCTCTCTGTATCCTCATGGATAAATTCAGAAGGACAGCCCAGCGGTCCGACAAAATCATGAAAGCTGTCGCCGGTCTTTAATTTCCTCATCATCTCCGTCGCTGCACCGACTACCTGAAATACGATCGTAATCGTTCCTGCGTCTCTGTTATAATCGCATATGGTCAGCGGTATGCGCTCTCCCTCTTCGTCCATTCTGACAATGACAAACTGCCCCGGCTGACAAGACTTGGCAACACGCGGTGCTTCAACGTCCATAAGATAAATGTTCGTTGTAAGTTCTTCTGCTTTTAGTATCTTGTACATCGCTGTTTATCCTCCTAAACTGATATTTCTGATTTACTGTGCATCCTACTAATAATAATGTAACTTGTTATTTTTTTCAACTGTTTTCAAAACCGGCCTTCGCAGCAAATGCAAAGTCCTGGGCTGAACCGTTGCCTTATATGGCAACCGCCACAAACTCTCCATTCTCATCGTACCCGAGCTGCGCTGCCTCTCCTGTATGTATCTGAACCAGAAATACTTTATCCGTCCGGTTCAGAATGCCTGTACCGTCATCATAATATTCATTGACCGTATAATAGCCTTCACCTCCAATTCCCAGAACCGAACTGAACTGATAACTCAATCTGCCGCTCAACCGCTTGCTGTTTCCGGCAGCATCCTCGAGATATTCGGTCTCCACCAATCTTTCAATCAGATTTGAAACTGCCTGCTCAGTAGGTATGGCATCTGTGAGCCGCAGGGTATAGGTGCGCATTGTCACATCACTGGATACCCCTTCCTCACTGATATTCACAAACTTAAACAATGTCCTGCCAAGAGGCATGGGAATCGGTCCGGTATAAGGGACACTGTCGGCAGTCGGCTCAGACTCGTCTGTCGTGTAATAGATCTTGCAGCCCTCTATTCCTTCTGCCACAATCATCATCGGTTCCGTGTATTCTCCGCTGTACAGTTCCACCTCCGGTGCATTTGGCACAGACAGATTGATCACATATCTCTTGGTAACGACTCCACTCTCTATTCCGAAATCATTTACAAAAAAGGCACTGATCGTATGTTCTCCCGCCTCCAGGAACAAGGGCGCGGTATAGATCTGACTGTTCTTATCCGGTCTTGAACCATCCGTAGTGTAATAGATCGTCCCTGATGTGTTGGAACTAAGTTTCAGTGGAATCACCTCCGCGTAATCTCCTTCCACATAGCTGAACTCCGGCTCCATAGCCAGATAACTCTGGAACATATTGACGATGCTGTCCTCCGGGCAGTCCTGCAGCAATTCGCTGATCCTTCCGTACTGCTCCTGATTGGCATAAATCGTAACGATCTTATTATAAGCTTCCTCTACATCTTCATAGGGAAAACCACTGCCTTCTATAATCCTGTACAACACCTGAAGCGCGGACGCATTATCCTGCTGTATATAGTAATAGTCCGCTTCCATGAAAAGGAGCTTCGCTTCAGAAGGATCCTTCTCATATGCCGCTTCCAGACAGGCAATCGCTTCCGCATAAGATCCATTGGCCGCATACTCCTTAGCCTTATCAATCTGATATTCTACTGTCTGAATGTGATAAGCATAGGCGCTGTATGTCACCAGTGCAACAACAAAAAACAAAACAAGGCTGGCAAAAAACCATATTCTTCTGCTGTCCAAAGACGCCTCAACCGTCTCCGGTTGATCTTCCTCCTGTTTTCCGTCCGCCTGCTGCATTTCCTTATTGTCCGCACCATCCTGTTCCGCCGCCAGTGTAGACAGGGTTTCCGTTATGCTGTTTTCTATTTCCGGTTCAAAATCAGGCACAATCCTAATTTCTTCTCCGCATGTTTCACAGATCAGATGTCCCTCGACCATCTCATTACCACAATGTGGGCACTTCATAAACAGTTCCCTTTCCTATCTGTCCCCGGCACCTTTCCGGCGATGCCAGCCTCCACACAATTATACATCAGCATAGCGATTGTCATTGGTCCCACACCACCCGGCACAGGAGTAATCGCACCGCATACCGGTGCAACATCCTCATAATCCACATCACCGCACAGTTTGCCTGCTTCATTCCGGTGAATGCCCACATCTATTACAACCGCTCCTTCTTTCACGTATTCCCTTGTTATCATCTTAGGCCTGCCTACCGCTGCCACAAGAATATCAGCTCTTCTTGTTACCTCCTTCAGATTCCTCGTCCTGGAATGTGTAACAGTCACCGTTCCGTTTTCCCGCAGAAGAAGCAGTGCCATCGGTTTGCCCACAATATTGCTTCGGCCGATAATAACACACTCCTTACCCGCTATCTCGATTCCGGAGCGCTTCAACAGTTCAATGATACCTGCCGGTGTGCATGACACGAAGCCGGGCTGGCCGATGCAGAGCGCACCTACATTCTGCGGATGAAAACCATCCACATCTTTCTTCGGGTCAATCGAACGAATGACTGCATTCTCATCAATATGGTCCGGCAGAGGTAACTGCACAAGAATTCCGTTTACCTCCTCCTTGTGATTCAGCTCCTCGATCAGCCTCATCAATTCTTCCTGCGTTGTCTCCACCGGAAGTTCATACGACAAAGAATCGATGCCGATATATGCGCAGGCCTTTTTCTTATTCCCTACATAGACTGTAGAAGCCGGATCCTTCCCAACCTGAATGACCGCCAGACAAACGGACATTCCCCGGGTCTCCTTCAAAACTGCAACTCTTTCTTTTAATTCTTCTTTTATACAGGCCGAAATCACCTTGCCATCTATCACCTGCGGCATCATTACCTCCATTCTGAAGCATGCTTGCGCTTACTCCACCTAAAATAATCCTGTTATCTTCCCTTCCTCATTTACATCGATCTGACAGGCAGCCGGTTTCTTCGGCAGTCCGGGCATCGTCATGACCGCACCCGTCAGAACAACCACAAATCCCGCTCCTGCAGATACATATACTTCCCGGACATGCATAGGAAAGCCCGCCGGTCTCCCGAGAAGCGAGGGGTCATCCGACAGAGAATACTGTGTCTTTGCCATACATACAGGCATGCTGCCAAACCCTGATTTCTCAAGATTCTGCAGTTGTTTCTCTGCCGCCGCCGTATAAGTCACACTTCCGGCGCCATAAATTTCGGAAGCTATGGTCTCTATTTTCTCCCGCAGGGATAACCCATCCTCATACAATACCTTAAAATGGCTTTCTTTCTTCTCCAGTGTCTCCAAAACCTTCGAGGCAAGCTTGATACCTCCGTCTCCCCCCTTCTCCCATACCTCTGAAATGGCAAACTCACAGTCTCTCTCCTGACAGAAATTCTTTACAAAATCAATCTCCGCCTGTGTATCCGTCACAAAGGAATTCAGGGTTACTATGATCGGGACACCGTATTTATGTAAATTCTCAATATGTTTTTCCAGATTGACAATGCCGCTCTGTAATGCCGGGAGGTTCTCCGCGGACAGATACTCTTTGGCAGCACCGCCATTATACTTCAGCGCACGTATCGTCGCCACAAGAACTGCCGCATCCGGTCTGAGTCCTGCCATACGGCACTTGATATCAAAGAATTTCTCCGCACCCAGATCAGCGCCGAACCCTGCCTCCGTAATGACATAATCCGCCATCTTAAGCGCCGTCCTGGTGGCACGGACAGAGTTACATCCGTGGGCAATATTGGCAAAGGGTCCTCCGTGCACAAGCGCCGGTGTATGCTCCAATGTCTGAATAAGATTCGGTTTCATGGCATCCTTCAGTAAAGCTGCCATGGCCCCTACCGCATTCAGATCCGATGCCGTTACCGGTTCTCCCTGATAATTATAGGCAACGATGATCCTGCCCAGTCTCTCCTTCAGATCATTCATATCTGCGGCAAGACACAGGATCGCCATGATCTCTGAGGCCACTGTGATCACAAAATGATCCTCCCGTACCACACCGTCAGCCTTGGCCCCCAGACCTACAACGATATTCCGAAGTACTCTGTCATTCATATCCAGGCAGCGTTTCCAGACCACCTGCCTGGTGTCAATTCCCAATTCATTTCCCTGCTGTATATGATTGTCAAGCAGTGCAGCCAGCAGATTATTCGCTGAAGTAATAGCATGGAAATCCCCTGTAAAATGCAGATTCAGATCTTCCATGGGCACTACCTGCGCATAACCGCCTCCCGCTGCTCCTCCCTTGATACCGAAACACGGTCCCAACGACGGCTCCCTGAGCGCGATGACAGCCTTACGGCCCATTTTATAAAAAGCCTGTCCCAGGCCTATGCTCGTGGTTGTCTTACCCTCTCCGGCAGGCGTGGGATTGATCGCTGTCACAAGAATAAGCTTCCCGTCAGGATTGCTTTGGATCCGTTCCATATAATCATCTGATATCTTCGCCTTGTACTTCCCGTACAGTTCAAGATCGTCCGCCTCTATCCCGATCTTCCCGGCAACATCCACAATATGATCCAGTTTTGCTTCCTGTGCAATTTCTATGTCTGTCTTCATACCCGCTCCCTGCCTTTCTTATGGCTTACGACATTAATAATTTCCCTTTCGTCTTGCAAAAGTTCCCGTATATGGCTCCTGTAAAGGCCAAGAACCAAAAATTAGTTATGTCGTTTACTATAATTATATCGCTTCTTCCACAAATTGTTCAAACTCCTCTGCCGTCATCAGCACCTTACGGGGCTTAGTACCTTCCTCCTCGCCCACAACGCCCGCTTCACATAACTGATCCATAATCCGTGCCGCCCTGTTGAATCCGATCTTAAAGACTCTCTGCAGCATACCGATGGAGGCTTTATCCTTATCGATAATAAACCGGCCTGCCTCCGCAAAATACTGATCGTACCCCGAGCCGCTTTCACTGCCTGCCGATGTCCCGGATGCTCCCGAACCGGTGCCGATATTCTTGATTTTCTCCTCAATATCATCACTGTATACATTGCCGATTGCCTGATTCTTCAGGAAATCAACCACATCCGAGACTTCCTTATCCGACACAAAGGCGCCCTGCATACGGGCCGGCTTCGGATATCCCTGCGGATAGAAGAGCATATCCCCCTTACCTAACAGCTTCTCTGCACCGACCATGTCCAGAATTGTACGGGAATCCACACCACTGGACACGGCAAATGCCACACGGCTCGGCATATTCGCCTTGATCAACCCCGTAATTACATCAACGGAAGGCCTCTGTGTCGCTATGATTAAGTGAATGCCACACGCTCTGGCAAGCTGTGCCAGACGGCAGATAGACTCCTCCACCTCTCCCGGAGATACCATCATCAGATCCGCCAGCTCATCTACGATAATCAGTATCTGAGGCAACTTGGCCGGTGCCTCCGGATCTCCTGCTTCCCGCATACTCTCTACTTTATTATTATATCCCTTCAGATCACGCACATTGTAATCTGCGAATTTCTTGTAACGGTCCGTCATCTCGGCAACACCCCAGTGCAGCGCTGCTGCCGCCTTCTTCGGATCTGTCACCACCGGGATCAGCAGATGCGGTATCCCGTTATATACACTCAGCTCCACTACCTTCGGATCCACCATGATCATCTTGACATCTTCCGGTTTCGCCTTGTACAGAATTCCCATAATGATCGTATTGATACAAACCGATTTACCGGAACCAGTAGCACCGGCTATCAGCATATGGGGCATCCTGGCAATATCCGTCACCACAATCTTGCCGCCGATATCCTTACCCACCGCGAAAGCAAGGTTGGAAGGAAAGTCACGAAACTCTTTGGACTCCACCAGTTCTCTGAATGACACTGCCATATTCTCTTTATTCGGCACTTCTATTCCCACAGCTGCCTTGCCCGGGATGGGCGCTTCTATACGAATATCTGTAGCCGCCAGATTGAGTTTGATATCATCGGCAAGTCCTACGATCTTGCTGACTTTCACCCCCTGCTCGGGCTGCAACTCATACCGGGTGACTGAGGGACCCTGACTGATATCCGTGATCGTGACCTTGACACCGAAGGTTCCCAGTGTCTGTTGCAGATGCATGGCCGTCTCCTTCAGTTCTCTGGCAGAATCCCCGCTGGCTTTGTTCTTGCTCTTGGCCAGCAGCTCATAAGACGGAAATTTATAGGGCTTCGGCTTAGGAGGTTCCTGCACCGCTGCCTCCGGCACCGGCTGCCTGTCTTCCATCACCTCCGCTGTACTTTCATGCACCCGGTCCAGTTCTTCCTTCGCCGGCTCCGGATAATTCTCTGCCTGACGCAGATATGTCTCTTCGCCCTCATTCTCATACGGCAGTTCCTGTATTTCGTCCGCTGCCCCATGAATACGGATCTCATTCATATCATCTGATTCATTCTCTATGTAATGGCTGGAATGTGCCTCCTTCACCGTCCGGGCTGTTTCCTCCTCATAAGTATCTTCCGGTATCTGCAGCGTAATCTCATGAATGTCATCTCTGGTTTTCTCTACAGCCTCTTTCTCCTTCTTCTGGTTCAATGCCGTATTGATCATGACACCGGACACCTTCTTGTCCATACGCAGAATCTTCTCGTTCTCCAGCTCCTCCTCACGAATCCTGCGTTCTTCTGCCGCTCTGGCACGTTTCTCTTCGGCTCTGGCACGTCTCTCTTCCATCTCGATCCGGCGCTGCGCCGCCCGCTCTCTGCGGTATTCGGCATCCTCCACGGAACGCTCATACATCCTGCGCCCCTGTTTCGTGACCCCGCCGATAAAGGATTTCTCAGTGACGATCACCATGCAGATAACCCCCAGAACCAGAATCGCCAACACCGTACCTACCATCCCCAGAAATTTGTAGGACCCATATAAAAGCGAACCGGCAATGATACCACCGCCGCTATGCTGCTCGCTGCAGCGCAAATAGATCTCCTTCACATGATAACTCTCTGCCTGTGCCGGTTCTATACTGAATAATTCACAAACCATGCTGACCAGCAAAAACAATATAACGCCCGCAATCAGTTTCCTGGTCGCAATGGTATTTCCTGCATTGGACATCCCGAAAGCAATCGCCAGGAAAATAATCACCGGTGCAATATATGCTGTCAAACCAAAAATACCGAACATCACGCTGCTGACCGTGTTCCCGGCCTTACCAACCACCCCGAAATTGCAAAGAAAAAGGATGATCGCAAGCGCAAGAAACACGATCAGTAATATCTCGTTGCGGATTGCCACATCCATTGGTTCTGCGTGATTATTTCTATTGCCTGAATTTCGCTTTCTCGTCTGTGTGCTTCTATTCTTAGCCGTACTTGCGCTTGAAGCCGCTGTTTTTTTCTTCGCGGAAGAACGATTTCCTCCCTGTCCTGATGCCATTACCATGCCTCCTGACCAAAATAAGACTCCCTATAGTATAGCATTTTCATTTTAGGTTGTCATCCTTTATTTTGTATCAGTTTTCCTCTTGTCAATCATATCATGAAGCATGGAAACCGCATCTTTAATACCGCCCACTTCACAGATAATCCCTTCTTCCACTGCCTCCTGTCCCACCAGGATGGTTCCCACATCCTTCGTCAAAACACCTGTCTCCATCATCAATTCTTCTATCCTGGACTTAGAAATTCTGCAGTGTTCACATACAAATCCTGTGATCCTGTTCTGAATCTGTCTGAAGTAATCAAAAGTCTGCTGTACCCCGATCACCATACCCGTAAGCCGTACCGGATGAATGACCATGGTTCCCGTAGGCACAATATAAGAATAGTCCGTACTGACCGCGATCGGTACTCCGATGGAATGGCTGCCGCCCAGCACAAGAGACACTGTCGGCTTGCTGATCGATGCTATCATCTCCGCGATAGCCAACCCGGCTTCCACATCTCCTCCCATGGTATTGAGCAGAATCAGAACCCCGTCTATCTCCTTGCTGTCCTCTATCGCTGCCAATTGCGGCAGCACATGCTCATACTTGGTTGTCTTTGAGGAACTGCTCAGGTTATCATGCCCTTCGATTTCTCCTATGATCGTGATCAAATGTATTTTATGATGTTTCTCGTTTTCGTCCAATGTAATCTGACCGGTCTCTTCGATCCGTTCATCCTTATGCTTTTCTTTTTCCTGTCTCTTTTCCTGTTCCTCTCTCTTTTCTTCTTTGGCATTCTTATTGTCTTTGCCGCTGTTTTTGTTATTCTCTTTATTTCCCATCATGTACCTCCGTATAAGCGCACCCGTCTCTTTCACAGGGAACTCTTTCCTGATAAAATGAAATAAGAGAACCACAGTCAACTTTCTGTGATTCTCTCATAGTTTGTGTCATCTTTTATCATTTATACATCAGAAAATAATTATTTGCATCACCAGACAAATATCAGATATCGAAATCGTCTTCCTCCCTGATCTCCACATCAAACTTCATATCCTGCTCTTCTACAGTATATTGATAATCCATCTGTCTATGTACATGCTTTTTGGGAAGCGGCAGCGGATTCTCCAGGAATCGGGGCTTGGGTGCCGGGATATCCTCCGGCTCTTCTTTCTCTTCTGCCTGCTGAGCCTCCTCTGGTTTCTCTCTCTCTTCTATCGTCTCAGCTTCTTCCAGCTTTTCTTTCTCCTCTGCCCGTCCGACCTCTTCTGCCCTCTCAGCTTCTTCCGCAGCCTGGTTGATCTCCTCGATCATCCTCTGTATCAGCTTCGCTTTTCCGCCAAGCATACAGTTCTGCAGGCCGAGCCCGGCCAGAACACCCCAGATGTACATAGAGATCAGTCCAAAGGGCTGCACCCCAAATACTGCCAGCGGCGTAGGGGCCACAACGATACAGAACAAAATCCACAGCATATAATTCTGTTCTCTGCCGCTGCGATAGAACTCAAATATAAGAAAAGATGCCGAAGCTGCCAGAATACCGAACACAAGCATATCCGAAGAATATGGATAAAGCGGCCTGAACCCAAACGTCCTTGTATTCTCTATATGTAACGTCACCCATGTCTCCATCTCCTGTACAAAACCGGTTCCCCTGCACAGAGAAACTATTCCGATGATCCCGCACACTCCTACCGCGCATGAGATCAGCACCGTAAGGAGCGCTGCCGCGTTAATACCGGCCGGATGACGGAACTGTGCGTCCTCAGTCTTCCTCCTTCTCCCTGTTACAATCGCCGTCATGACCAGAAGAATCGTGAATGCCGTCAAATCCAGATACCCCAGGACACCAACCAGTATACCGGTCATCACTGCCCCGGCAAGCGCCTGTTTTATTCTTAACCGGTTCCCACAGTAGCTTTCCACATAACCAAGCAAAACCAGCATACCAAGCAGATACAGAACAAAGAATAAACATTCCGGCCCAAGATTCCTGAGCATTTCCAGATAACCGGACGAGCATGACAGATAAATAAGCACCGTACAGGCCGGAATCCGGCCGGCCGCCTTCCTTGTCACCAGATAAGCAAGCACAAGCCCTGTTATCTGCAAAAAGACCTGGAACAGAATCGCGGAGGCAACTTTATTGCCCAAAAAGGACAGAACAAACGAAAGGCAGGCCACATACAGATACGCACTGCCGTAATCCAGAGGTTCTATGGTTCCCTGCTCCGTCACCACCGCCCTGTCAAAATACTCAATCCCATTCACACAAGCCTGTGTACTGTTTTCAGCCGCATTCTGCAGATGTATATAATCCTGGGCACACACAACCCGCAGGAATATACCGGCCGTAAGAGCTGCCAGCACCACAACGCACTCCATGATCCGGCATGTGCTCTCTTTCACCGCATATTTCTTTCTGATCTGCCCTGACACAGCGCGTATGGTCCAATATACCGCAATGACTGCCAGAACAGCAAGTAATCCGAAAATCTTCAGCGCATATCCATGGACGGGCACCGTTATGCTGCTTATCTGTACCAGACTGTCCGCAAAATAACTCTCGCAGATATAATTGCCTGCAAAGATAAGAAATATGGCACACAGCATGGTATATACCACCCACAGCACATAACTGAACCATGTTTTATGATAAGTCATAACCCGAATATTCCTTTAAGAAACTTTTGAAATTGCCTGCTCTAAATCAGCAATAATATCATCAATATGCTCCAGACCAACAGACAATCTAATCAAATCAGGCGCAACCCCGGCCTCTCTCAGCTGCCCGTCATTCATCTGTCTGTGCGTATGGCTGGCAGGATGCAGTACACTTGTCCGCGCATCTGCCACATGGGTCACAATCGAGGCCAGTTCCAGATGATCCATCATCAAAGCCGCTGCTGACCTGCCGCCTTTCAAGCCAAAAGAGATGACGCCGCAGGTACCCTTCGGCATGTACTTCTGTGCCAGCCCGTAATATTTATTTCCTTTCAGTCCCGGATAATTCACCCAGGCCACCCGGTCATTCTGTGCAAGATACTCCGCTGTCTTCAGTGCATTCCAGCAATGTCTCTCCATACGAAGCGGCAGTGTCTCCAGCCCCACATTTAACAAAAAGGCATTCTGCGGCGACTGTGTGGAACCCAAATCCCGCATCAGCTGGCTTGTAGCCTTCGTGATATATGCCGCCTTTCCGAATTTCTCCGTGTATGTAATGCCATGATAAGACTCATCCGGCGTACACAGGCCGGGAAATTTATCCGGACAGGCACACCAGTCGAAATTACCGGAGTCTACGATACAACCCCCTACAGCCATCGCATGTCCATCCATATATTTCGTCGTGGAATGTATGACAATATCGGCGCCCCACGCAAAGGGATTACAATTGATCGGTGTAGCGAAGGTATTATCCACGATCAGAGGTACCTGATGTGTATGCGCCAAAGCCGCAAACTTCTCTATATCCAGAACCACCAGCGCCGGATTGGCTATGGTTTCTGCGAAAACACATTTCGTATTCGGCCTAAATGCCTTCGCGATTTCCTCCGCAGGTGCATCCGGGTCCACCACGGTACAGTCGATTCCCATCTTCTTCATCGTGCAGGTGACCAGATTATAGGTTCCGCCATATACGGTTGAGGACAATACTACATGATCCCCCGCCTCACAGATATTAAATACCGCATAATAACAGGCCGCCTGTCCGGAGGATGTCAGCATGGCTGCCACACCGCCCTCCAGTTCACAGATCTTGGCCGCCACATGATCGTTAGTGGGATTCTGCAGCCTGCTGTAGAAATAACCGCTCTCTTCCAGATCAAAAAGCCGCCCCATCTGTTCCGATGACTCATACTTAAAGGTCGTACTCTGACAAATCGGCAGTACACGCGGTTCCCCGTTCTTCGGCTTCCACCCTGACTGAATACATATCGTTTCTTTCTTATACTGCCTGCTCATCTTTGTAATGCCCCTTTCCCCGGTTCTTATGTTCCTGCCTGTCCGTCACCATATATTCCTCTTTCAGTTCTGACATCATGGACTCGTACAGGCAGCCGCATTGCTCGTTCCTGTCATTCTCAATGTAATCCACGCACCTTTTGATATAGGTGTCCCAAAGATACAGATACTTTTCCTCAGGATCCGCTTCTTTCGAAATCCTTTTGACAATCGTAGGCGCAATATCATAATATTCCTGAATCAGTTGCTTCCCCTCTGTGCTTTCAGAGAAATAACCGTCGCGAAACTGCTTCATCAGCTTTATTTCCTTACAATCCTGCGGTTTCTGCAACCCACGGCATACTGCAGTTGTCACAAAACACAGCTTCTGTTTGAATCCCGCCTGAATGGAAGCATAGTCCGATGCCTGAATACGCGCCCCGAAAGCTTCCTGCCAGCTGCCGCATATGAGATCCGTGATCGCCTTTGTCTCCTCTTCCGGCCTGTTGCAGCGCTTCTGCCAGGCAATAACCGCCGGAAGCACATAGGATACCATGTATAAATTCAGCTGATACTGCATCTTTTCTCTTTTTGATCTGCCTTTGATGTTCTCTGTCCGCTCACGGGCGCTATGAATCAGGGCATCTACCGCCTGCGTCCTTACCTGCTCCTGTCTCCTGTCATCCGTCTCCGTATCACAGATCATATTCCATACAGGAACATGGTCTTCCAGATATTGCCGAAAGGATTCCTCATAGGTTTCCTTCCTGAACTCAGCTATCTTATCTTCCGCCAGATCAAGCAGTCCTGCTATCAGTTCCGGTTCCATAATACTCCTTCCTGTGCCATACACCGATTCACATTGTTCAGCAGTATCGTTTATTCGTCCCAGTTATGATACACAGCCTGTACATCGTCATCATCTTCCAGCAGGTCAAGCGTCTTCTGCAGATTCTTAATCGCGGTTTCATCCGTAAGCTCCACCCAGTTCTGGGGAATCATCGTGACTTCCGAAGACACCGGGACGATTCCCGCTTCCTTCAGCGCAGCATCCACCTCGCTCCACTGATCCGGATCCGTATAGATTTCATAGCAGTCCTCTTCCTCGGAGAAATCCTCCGCCCCGGCATCAAGAGCCGTCATCATCAGATCGTCCGCCTCCATGTCACACTCTTCTTTATCAATGATGATCAGTCCTTTCTTATCAAACATAAAAGAGACACATCCGGGTGTGCCCACATTACCCTGTCCCTTCGTAAACGCGCTCCTCACATTGGCCGCCGTTCTGTTGGCATTGTCGGTCAGAGCGTCCACAATGATAGCGATGCCGTTAGGGCCGTATCCTTCATAAGTCACGTATTTATAATTGACATTACCGCCCTCGCCGGCCGCCTTCTTAATCCCTCTGTCGATCGTATCATTCGGCATATTATTGGCCTTGGCCTTTGCGATCACCTGTGCCAGCTTGAAGTTATTGGACGGATCCGGGCCGCCCTCCTTGACAGCGACAGCAATTTCCCGTCCAATAATCGTAAAGATCTTGCCTTTCGCCGCGTCGTTTTTTTCTTTCTTATGTTTAATATTTGCGAATTTAGAATGTCCTGACATATTATGGTCTCCTTTGTCTTCTCTGTATTACCGTGTCTGCCGGTCTGTCGGCAGATACAAATCATCAGTTAGTTATCATACCATCAATTTGCGGAGGATTCAACCTCTCTCTAGCGCCTGCAGCGAAGGGCAGATTCCCTCTTGGCTGTATTTACACGTTTTCACGGACTTTGCAGTAAATGCAAAGTCCTAGGCTGAACTGTTACCTTCTTCCATATCCGTATCATCCCCGGTCACTGTCTGCATTACAAGCACGCTCTGAATCATACGGTCTTTCACCTCAAGGATTCTGAAGGTATACCCTTCATACTCGAATTCAAAATCTTCCCCTTCCTCCGGTATGTGCTCCAGTCTGGAAATCACGAATCCGTTGACCGTATCAAAGGGTTCTTCGTCAAAGTTGATCTTCAACTGATCTTCCAGCTCTTCCAGAGGCATTTTGCCCTGAATCACATAGCCGCCCGCATCGTTCTTAACGATATAGCTTGCCTCCTCATCATATTCGTCTTCGATATTCCCGACGATTTCCTCCAGGATGTCCTCCAGCGCCACCAGTCCCGCTGTCTGTCCGTATTCATCCACAACGATGACCATCTGAATCTTCTCCGCCCTCATCACCCGGAACAAATCATCGATCTTACGTTTCTCCGTGATAAATCTCGGCTCTCTGAGCAGTCCCCTGATCTTGCCGATCGGCCGGTTCTTCATTCTGTTATTCATCTGCATGCGCATCACATCCTTCAGATGAAGAATGCCTATAATATGGTCTATCGTCCCGTCATATACCGGAAAGCGGCTGTTGTGCGCATCCACAATAAATGCTGCTGCCTCCTGCAGCGTCATGGTAGACTCGATTCCCACCATATTATTCCGATTGACCATGATGTCCTTCGCTTCTTTATCACCATACTCGAAAATATTGGTGATCATCTCCGCCTCGTTGGCCTCCAGGATTCCCTGTTCATGGCCGGCGCTGACCATGGAAAGAATCTTCTCCTCCGTCACATCGGCCTGCCTTCCTGCTCCTTTGATACCGAAGATCCGCAGAATGCCTCCCGCCGTCACCGAGATCAGCGCCGTAAGCGGCGCCGTGATACGGACATAATAGTAAATGGGAGTAATCAGAAGCCTGAACCATTTCTCCGGATTGCGTATTGTGACTTTCTTAGGGATCGACACGCCGAAAGTCACGATTATGTACAGCAGGGCAAACGTGACAAGTACTGCCGTCGCTACCGCAAACAGCCGAATATGCCAGTCAAGCAGATGACTGATACTGCCGGCCGCCGCCTGGTAGACCAGATAACTGAAATAACTGTTCAGCTGGTACAGATACAGTGCGCCGAATAAAATATTAACCGTAACCATTCCCAGATGAATCGCGCTGGTATACTGTGACAGATGCCCCATCAGATAGGCTGCTCTTATCTGCTTCCTATCCGCTCTGCCGTTCTCCTCCTTCTCTTCCTCGTCTCTTTGTGCCTCTTTCCTGTGCTGAAAAGCTGCATCAAAACTGTAAAATAACATCTCCAGCAACAACAAAACAACAAACCATATAAAACTGCTGCCCGCGCCACCATCGTCCATGTGTTTTCATCCTCTCCCTTGCCATTTCTGTATTGCAAAGCACTTAATAAAGGTTTGGCGATAAGCGCTCTGCTTATTACATAAATATAGCAAGGAATAGAATCGGTGTCAATTCGGTCATCCTTATGTATTCAATTCCAGGCTGACCATCAGTCCCACATTCACGGTTTTCATGATATCCTGATCGAGATGGCAGATTCGGTCCTTCAGACGCTTCTTATCTATCGTCCTGAGCTGCTCCAGCAGGATCACAGAATCCTTGACCATATCATATTTGCTGGCGTTCAGTTCAATATGGGTTGGCAGCTTCGCCTTGTTCATCTTGGATGTAATAGCCGCACAGATCACCGTGGGACTGTGTTTGTTCCCTACATCGTTCTGTATGATCAGCACCGGTCTGACACCACCCTGCTCAGAACCGATCACCGGTCTTAAGTCCGCATAATAAATATCTCCTCTTCTCATTATCATACACTTCCTTATTCTGATTTTCTGTATCTGTTCAGTTCTTCTTCAAACAGTTACCTGCCGCAACAGTTAAGCCATCTTCCCTGTTACTGCATGCCAATAATATTATTGTCCGTTTATCTTAAGGATATACAATAGGAGAAGAAATTTCTGCTCTATCGATAATCATCATAATAATCTTTCGTCGCCGTAACCTTACCCCCTTTTACATAAACACGCGGAATTCTTTTGCCCAGACCACAGGCGAGCTCATAGTTGAATCTTCCTGACAGTTCCCCCAGTTCCTCCATCGTGATCTGCTCTCCGCCGTCCCTGCCGATCAGAGTCACCATATCCCCTTCTTCCGCCTCCGGGATATCCGCCAGGCTTACCATAAACTGATCCATGCAGACTCTGCCCAGAACAGGCGCCTTCTTTCCCCGGATAAGAACCCAGCCCTTGCCGGACAGACTTCTCGGATAGCCGTCCCCATACCCCACCGGAATCGTTGCAATCCGCATCCTTTCCGGCGTCACATAAGTGCCTCCATAGCTGACAGGCTGCCCTGCCTCCACCTCTTTGATATAGATGATATGGCTTCTGAGCGCTAACACCGGCTGCAGGGATATGATATCCCTCGACACCTCTGCCGACGGCCACATTCCGTAGAGTGTAATACCTGCCCTGACCACATCCATGCCGGCTTCGGGAAGTTCCACAATAGCAGCACTGTTGGCACAGTGCTTCACCAAGACGTGAAAATCCAGTTTTTCCTCCACCCGGTTCATGAAATCCTGCAGCAGGGTAAGCTGTTTTCTGGTCTCTGTCTTATCTGTTTCATCTGCCCGTGCGAAATGGGTGAACATCCCTTCCAATATAACGCCTTCCGTATGCAGCACCTTCTCCACAAACCGAAGGCCGCTTTCATCCGGCCCGATCCCCAGCCGGTTCATGCCGGTCTCCACCTTCACATGGACTTTAGCCTGTTTTCCGACTTTCCGTGCCTGATCCGCCAGCTGCTCTATACTATCCTCCCGAAAAACCGTTGTCCGGATATCCTGTCGGATCAGTTCCTCATAGCAGTCAGGAAACGCATATCCAAGGACAAGAATCGGCTTCTGTAATCCTGCGTGCCGCAGAATAAACGCCTCCTCCGCCGTGGCTGTGGCATAGCCGTACACATAATCCAGAGGTTCCAGTTCCCGGCCGATCTGCACCGCCCCATGGCCATAGGCATCTGTTTTGACCACACCGATCATTTTCGTCCCGGGAGGCAGATTCCGGTGCATCTGTTCCATATTATTGTGTATGGCATCCAGATCGATCTGTGCATAGACTCTTTGATATTTTGCCGTCATACTGCTTCCTCCATGCCGCTTCTTCTATTCCTGTCCTGTACCTGGCAGACCGCATCCTTGATACAGCCAATCAGGTCCGTTGCCGTCATGCCCCATTCCGTCTCCCGCTCCGCCGCCAGGTTCCCCGCATATCCATGCAGGTATACCCCTGCCACTGCCGCCTCCATTCCATTCATGCCCTGCGCAAGAAGCCCTGTTATCATGCCTGCCAGCACATCTCCGGAACCTGCCGTGGCCATACCGCAGTTGCCGTTGGTGTTCAAATACCCCTGCCGCTCCCCATGTTTCACCACCACGGTTCTTGCATCCTTACAGACTACGATGCAATGCAGCCTGTCACTGAGCTGACGCGGATATTCTGTCAGCCGTTCCCTTGCCTGCGCTGCCGTGCACCCGCAGAGTCTTGCGAACTCTCCCAGATGCGGCGTGAGAATGACTGTTCTTTCCTGCGCGTTTCTGCCTGCCATATCTTCCTGCAGTTCCGTATCCATTGCCAGCAGATTCAACCCGTCCGCATCTATGACCATCGGCAGGTCACTTTCCCGTATCATAAAGCGGAGCATCCCGGCCGCTTTCTCTCCCGTACCGATACCCGGCCCGATCAGTACGCAGTCCGCCCATTCTGCCGCCTCCCGCAGTGACGCCAGAAACATCGCTTCCTCCTCCGCCGTCATATCTTCCCGATAGGTAAGCAGCATTGCCTCCGGTACGAACTGCTGCACAGTCTCCCGATTCTCAACCGCCGTCACTACCTTCACCATACCCGCACCCGTGCGGAATGTACTTTTAGCCGCCATCATCGCCGCCCCTGCAATATTTCGGCTTCCCGCAATAATCAATGCCTTGCCGAAGGTTCCCTTATTGCCGTCTGCCCGCCGTGCAGGCAGCAGGCCATATTCCCTGCCGATATAAGTATACCAGCCAGGTTCCCTGCCCAGAAAGCTGTGTTCATCTATTCCCATCCGCCTGCATACAAGCTCGCCGACATATGCCGCTCCCGGATACAGCATATGCCCCATCTTACGGAACCCATACGTGACTGTCAGGTCCGCATGCACGGCACACCCCATGACTGCACCGGTATCCGCATGGATCCCGGAAGGAATATCCACACTGCATACAAAGCTGCCGCTCTGATTAATCCACTGTATGGCATCCTGCCAGATGCCCTCCACAGGCCTGGACAGACCCACACCAAAAACAGCGTCTATCACTATATCATATTCACCTTCCGGCATCCTGCTAAAAATACGCGTCTGGTATGCATGCAGAATATCGGTCTGCCTCCTGGTCTCCTCCGTGCAGCGGCTATAGACATCTTCTCCGGGCATCACAAAAGTAACCTGGTATCCCTGCAGCATGAGCAGGCGTCCCACAGCCAATCCGTCACCCCCGTTATTCCCGTACCCTGCCAATACCAGTACCCGGCATGGACGATTGACGCACCGGTGCACGATTTCTTCCACAGTGACCAACGCTGCCCGTTCCATAAGCAACAATCCTGGCAGGTGAAACTTCTCCATCGTATTTGCATCATACCGCTTCATTTCCTCTGCTGTAACCAGATATTGTTTCATTTACGTACCACCTCTTTCTCTTTCCATGCGTATGCCGGGCGCACACAGTAAAGAAGCACCCAAATCTTATGATTCCGGCGCCTCTGCCATATTCTCCGTCTCTGTCTCTTCCGTTTCCTTCTTCTCCTGCACAGCCGCCTTCTTCTGGCCGCGCCCTTCTTCCGGATTATATTTCATATCGAAAATCTCAATCACTTCCGCGCCGAAAATATCATGCATATAAGAATAAAGCTGATGATTCATCATCTCTTTTTCCTGCTTACGGACTACCTTCTTCTTTAATTCTCTCCGGATATTACGGATCCATTCCTCGATCTCCTCCAGATCTTCCGTATTCTCATGCATCTTCTGATAGCAGACCTCCATCGTCTCCAGCATCAGCTTATTGTTCAGCTGAACGATCTGCCTGGGAAGTTCCAGCATCTCCTCTTCACATGCTTCCAGTTTCTCGTTACACTCATTCACAAGACGCTTATGTGTCTCCATTTCCTTCTCCAGCCTCAGCGTAGGGCTTTTCTCCATCTCATCCGCAAGAAGGACAATCTCATCCATCAGTTTCTTCTTAAGCGCTCTGATCTCTCTGTTTTTCGTATTGACCTTACCCTGACGCTTTAAAAGGCCATTGAGCTCACACTCCATATCCTTGATCTTCGAAGAGTACTCCTGTTGCGTAAAGAGCTTGTGCCACTTATGATCCAATGTAAGAATCGGAATTTTCTTATCCGCCAGAGCCGACTGAAATATTTCTTCTGTTCTTTCCATACGCCATTATACCTTTCCCATTAGTTATCATATGAGGATAAATTATAAGACAGCTTCATTAAACTATCTGAAAGGTGTACGCTTTCCACCTGGATTCCTTTCGGGACATGCAGATCCACATGGGCAAAGTTCCATATCCCTTTGATACCGTAAGATACAAGCTGCTCCGCCACTTCCACCGCCACACTCTTGGGTACGGTGAGCACTGCTATATCAATCTCCTTATCTCTGACAAACTGTTCCATCTCCTGCATCGGACGCACCAGTATTCCATGAATCTTCGACCCATGGATCCGCGGATTGATATCAAAGATTCCCCTGAAGATAAATCCTCTGCGCTCAAAATCCATGTAGTTGACAAGCGCCTGTCCCAGATGTCCTGCCCCCACAATAATCAGATTGTGTTCCTTGTCAAGCCCGAGTATTTTACCGATCTCCTCGTAAAGATACTCCACATTGTATCCATACCCCTGCTGTCCGAAACCACCGAAATTATTCAGATCCTGTCTGATCTGGGATGCTGTCACTTGCATGATATCACTCAGCTCCTGTGAGGAAACTCTCTCAATTCCTTCATCCTTCAATTCCCCCAGATACCTGAAATATCTGGGCAGACGGCCAATCACAGCCTGTGAAATCCCTTTTGCTTCCACTTCGCTGCCTCCTAAGAACATTAATATTCTTAGTATACAACTGCGTTAAAAAACTGTCAAACAAGGAATGATATGAGTACCCCGTTGACAGTTTTTCCTCCGGATTGTAAACTATTTTTATTGCCCGGCTGCTTTCTGGTTGTTTCGCCGGCTGCAGAACCGATCAATTATTATAGAAAGGCACGGTGTATCATGATACTCTCCGTCAGCAATATCCATAAATCGTTTAACGAAATACCTGTTTTAAAGAATGTATCTTTTCATATAGAAGAGTATGATAAAACTGCGATTGTAGGCATAAACGGCGCCGGTAAGACAACTCTCCTCCGCATTATTATGGGAGAACTGTCTGCCGACGAGGGGATCGTCACCGTATCCCGCGAAAAGACCATCGGCTACCTGTCCCAGCACGGAGCAGTATCTGGTGAAAATACCATATTCGATGAATTACTGTCCGTAAAGAAGGACATTATCGACCTGGAACAGAAAATGCGCTCCATCGAACTGCAGATGAAAACAGCTTCCGAAGATACCCTGCAGCATCTGATGAACACCTATGCAAGCCTGACGCATGCCTTCGAATCCGCCAACGGATACGCATACAGAAGTGAACTGACCGGCGTATTAAAAGGACTGGGATTCGAGGAGGCGGACTTCCAACGTTCTGTCTCCACTCTTTCCGGCGGCCAGAAAACCCGTGTGGCACTGGGTAAGCTTCTGCTGCTGAAACCTGACCTGATCATTCTGGATGAGCCTACGAACCATCTGGACATGTCCTCCATCACCTGGCTGGAAACGTATCTGCTCAACTATAAAGGAGCAGTGATCATCGTGTCCCATGACCGTTATTTTCTGGACCGGATCGCAAATAAGGTGATTGAGCTCGATAATACGAAAGCCACCGTTTTTTCCGGCAACTATTCTGCCTACGCCGCTAAGAAGGAAATGCTCCGCACAGCAGAATACCATGCATACATGAAACAGCAGCAGGAGATCAAACACCAGGAGGAAGTTATCGAGAAGCTGCGTTCCTTTAACCGTGAGAAATCCATCCGCCGGGCAGAAAGCCGTGTAAAAATGCTGGATAAGATCGAAGTACTGGACAAGCCCACAGAAGTCCGTGCCGATATGCATCTGAAATTAGAACCCAAATTTACAAGCGGCAATGATGTGCTCCGTGTAGAGGATCTGTCCAAATCTTTCGGTTCCCTGACCCTGTTTGAGCATCTGAACTTCGAACTGAAAAAGGGAGAACATGTAGCCATCATCGGTGACAACGGCACCGGCAAGACTACAATCCTGAAGATCATCAATGAACTGGCCGCTCCCGATACCGGTGCAATTCATCTGGGCAGTAATGTGGCGATCGGTTACTATGATCAGGAACATCATGTATTACATATGGATAAGACCCTGTTTGAAGAAATCTCCGATGACTATCCCTCTCTTACCAACACGGAGATCCGCAACACCCTTGCCGCATTCCTCTTCACCGGGGATGACGTATTTAAGCAGATTAAGTCTTTAAGCGGTGGTGAGCGCGGCCGGGTATCCCTTGCCAAACTGATGCTCTCGGAAGCTAACTTCCTGATCCTGGATGAGCCTACAAACCATCTGGACATCCTGTCCAAGGAAATTCTGGAGGATGCTTTAAACGCCTACACCGGTACGGTACTCTATGTGTCTCACGACCGGTATTTTATCAACAAGACAGCCACCCGGATCCTTGACTTAGACCACGCAGTACTGACCAACTACCTGGGGAATTATGAATATTACCTGGAAAAGAAAGAAGCGCAGGTTTCAGTTCCCTCCGACAGCCATAGCGCTCCTGCTATTCAGTCATCCCAGACTCCCGATACAAAGCAGAACTGGAAAGCCCAGAAAGAGCAGCAGGCCGCACAACGCAAGAGAGAAAATGAATTACGGAAATGCGAAGAAGCCATTGAACAGCTGGAACAGCGCAACACCGAAATAGATCTGCTCATGGCCTCACCGGAAGTCTGTACCAACGTCGAGAAACTGCAGGAACTGAGTAAAGAAAGAGAAACAAATGAAACAAACTTAAATGAACTCTATGGAAAATGGGAACTGCTCTCGGAGTGAGAGCAGTTCCCGCCTGTTTTTATAAGTTCTCAAAGGTATCACGGATTGCCTTGATAAATCCTTCACTGTTTAAAACAGTCACATTCTGCAGGGAGGTGATCAGTGCCAGATCCTTGGTCATCTTCCCTTCCTCAATCGTCTGAATTGTCGCCTGCTCCAATTTATCGGCAAACGCCATCAATTCCTGACTGCCGTCCAGTTCACCGCGCTTTCTGAGCGCTCCTGTCCATGCGAAGACCGTCGCCACTGAGTTGGTAGAAGTTTCTTCCCCTTTCAAATGCTTATAGTAGTGTCTCTGCACGGTACCATGTGCCGCTTCATACTCATAGACACCGCTGGGGGACACCAGCACGGAAGTCATCATTGCAAGAGAACCGAAGGCTGAGGATACCATATCGCTCATCACATCGCCATCATAATTCTTACATGCCCAGATAAAACCGCCCTTCGCTTTCATAACGCGGGCTACCGCATCATCAATCAACGTATAGAAGTACTCAATGCCTGCCTCCTCAAATTTATCCTTGTATCCGGCATCATAGATCTCCTGGAAAATATCCTTGAAATTATGGTCATACTTCTTGGAAATCGTATCCTTCGTCGCAAACCACAGATCCTGCTTCGTATCCAGTGCGTAATTAAAACATGCTTTAGCGAAGCTGGTAATAGACTCGTCCGTATTATGGATTCCCTGAAGAATACCTGAACCCGTAAAATTATGTATCGTCTCCCGAATCTGTGTGCCGTCCTCCGCCGTAAAGACTAGCTCCGCCTTGCCCGCACCAGGCACCTTGATCTCTGTGTTCTTATAGACATCACCATATGCATGACGTGCCAGTGTAATCGGTTTCTCCCAGTTCCTGACACAGGGCTCTATGCCCTTTACGATGATAGGTGCTCGGAATACCGTCCCGTCCAGTGCTGCACGTATGGTACCGTTAGGGCTCTTCCACATCTCCTTTAAGTTATATTCCGTCATTCTGGCCGCATTGGGCGTAATGGTTGCACATTTAACCGCCACACCGTATTTCTTCGTAGCTTCCGCGGAATCAATGGTCACCTGGTCATCGGTCTCATTACGATGCTCCAGCCCCAGATCATAATATTCTGTCTGCAGATCGATATAAGGCAGCAAAAGTTCCTCCTTAATCATCTTCCAGAGAATCCTGGTCATTTCGTCTCCGTCCATCTCCACGAGAGGGGTTGTCATTTTAATTTTTTCCATACTCTTCTTCCCTTCCTTTGCCGAATTTACATTACTTATTATAGTTAAATCCAAGTCTCTCCACTGCTGCGGATATCTGCCCAAATCCGTCTCACGATAAGCCGCATCCCGCCGGATCCGTTACGCCTCCTCGCCGTATATCTCATACAACCCGTTTTTCACCATATTATCATAGGCATTCAGTATATGTCTGTTCGCCAGCTGCTCTGCCCTGCCCGCATCCTTGTCCTTGATTGCCTCCATGATCTGTCTGTGTTCGTCATTGGAAGCCCGTCCTCTTGTGTTGGTAGCCAGGGTCTTCTGCCTGACACGGAGCACATACTGATGATAATCTCTCAGGGTATGCTCCAACATCTTGGAATCACATGCTTCATAGAGGATATCGTGAAAACGGTTATCCAGCTCTGCCATCTGATCCAGATGTCCTTTCGAAGCATGGAAGTCAGCCAGATAAACATTCTCCTCCATCTCTTCTAACTGTTCCTTCGCAATCTTTTCGGTAGCCAGTCTGGCACACAACCCTTCCAGCAGGGAGCGGATCATATAAATGTCCTTCACATCCTTAGCCGTAATTCCCGTCACATATGCTCCTCTGTTGGGTACGATCTGGATCAGTCCTTCCAGCTCAAGCTGCCGGAAAGCCTCTCTGACCGGTGTACGGCTGACTCCCAGTTCCTCGCCGATCGCCACCTCTTTGAGCTCCTCGTGCTCCTTATACTTACCGCTCAAAATATCCTCCCGCAACTTTTGAAACACTCTGCCCCTCAAAGAATATTTATCGTTCACCTCATGTTTTAAATCATAATTAGCCATTTCTCTTTCTTTATCTCCACTACAAAACTATTACGGTCACGCATAAGAACATCCTGCCGGATCTGCACCCGGCAGCGCCACTCCAAGCTCTCTGCACGCCTCCCGGATCTGCGTGATCAACTCCCCATCCGTCAGCACAGTCACACGGCCCGAAGCGTATTCTCCATCCACCCATACCTTTAACGCTCTTACCAGATCGCAGTTCTTATCCACCTGATCCTCTTCCTTTAAATGATAATAGGTATTGATCCAGTGTGCAATTCCTGCCAATCCGGAAGTATTGGACACCGCACAGAGTACCGGCCTGTTTAAGAACTTGTCCGTATCAAAAATATTATAGATTTCCTCGTTCTTAAGAAGGCCGTCGGCATGAATGCCGGCTCTCGTCACATTAAAGTTCCTGCCCACAAAAGGTGTCCTGGGCGGAATTTCATAGCCGATCTCTCTCTCATAATACTCCGCGAGTTCTGTAATAACGGTAGTATCCATACCATTCAGGTCTCCCCTGAGCTGTGCATATTCGAATACCATCGCTTCCAGTGGCGTATTTCCGGTTCTCTCACCGATGCCGAAAAGTGAAGTGTTAATCCCCGAACATCCATAGAGCCATGCAGTGGTAGAATTCGCTACCGCCTTGTAGAAATCGTTATGCCCATGCCATTCGAGCAAAGCATGCGGGACTCCCGCATGAGTATGTAACGCATATATGATCCCCTGCACGCTTCTGGGAATAACCGCGCCCGGATAATTGACCCCATAGCCCATAGTGTCACAGGCACGCACCTTGACCGGAATCTGATACTCCTCCATCAGTTTCACAAGTTCCATACAGAAAGGTACAACATAACCATAAATATCCGCTCTGGTGATATCCTCCAGATGACATCTGGGGCTGATTCCTTCCTCCAGACAATCACGGATCACGCTCAGGTAATGCTCCATCGCCTGCTTCCTGGTCATCTTAAGCTTCAGGAAAATATGATAATCCGAACAGCTTACCAGAATTCCCGTCTCTTTCATGCCGATCTCCCTGACCAGTTTGAAGTCTTCTTTGCTGGCTCTAATCCAGCTCGTGACTTCCGGATATTGATAGCCCCTCTCCATACACTTATAGACAGCGTCCCTGTCCTTCTTGCTGTAAAGAAAGAATTCACTGGCACGGATCATACCGTTTGGTCCTCCCAGCTTATGCAGATAATCATAAATTGTAACGATCTGTTCTGTGGTGTAAGGCGCCCTGGACTGCTGGCCGTCCCGAAATGTCGTATCCGTGATCCAGATGTCTTTCGGCATATTATGAGGTACTGTCCTGTCGTTAAACGGGATTTTCGGTATCTCGGAATAGGGAAACATATTCCTGAAAACATTAGGCTTCTTCACATCATCCAGTATATACATATGCTCTTCTATTTCCAGAAGATTATTATGAGCATTCATGGTCACCGGGCGATTTGCGAAATTTCTCTCATTATGCATAGCTGTCATCACACCTTTCCTGACTGTATTTTGTCCTATATTACTTGCACCTCAATGTCCTCCCCAACATAAACTGCCCTAAAATACAGTGCAAGTACAGAATCATACATGCAGACTTGCCGCATAAGTACAACACGTATAATTGTATACAATCATACCGTTTATGTCAACTATAAAATCTTCTTCCAGTTCCCTTCTGCAAGTTTGATATGACAGCTCAAATCCCATCACCGTTGCCACACATTTTCTCCACATCCAGCATCCCCCATCCCTGCTTGTTCCAGGCGTCTCCAATATCATGGGCGCTGTATATCATGCGACGCTTTACCTGCTCATTATCTGCCTGAGGATACTTCTGCACAAAAAGCGCTGCCGCGCCCGATACGACCGGAGTTGCCATGGAAGTACCGCTCTTCTTCGTATAGGCATTGCGATAGCCGATTCTGTCATTTCCCTTCCACTGTATATTACAGGAAATAATATCCGTTCCCGGCGCTACCACATCCGGCTTCCTATATAACATATTGCGGCTTCCCCTGCCGGAATAATTCTCACACAACCCTCTTCGCGCTCCGAAATACCCTCCTTCATGACATCCCACCGTAATCACCCTGCGGCTGGTTCCCAACGGAGAGATCGTCCCCTCCTTCGGGCCATTATTCCCCGCCGCACACACGACCACAAGCCCTTGCTCCCATGCTGCGTCCAAAAGCTCCACCAGTTCCCCCATACGCTCCATTTCGCCGCTTGTACCTATCCCCAGGGACACGTTCAGCACACGGATCTGGTACCGTTTACGGTTTTCCAGCACCCACATCAACCCACGGTACATACTTTCAATGCACCCTTCACCGTTTTGGTCCAATACCTTGCCGATACAAAACCGGCAGGCGGGAGCCATCCCTCTGTATAATCCATGGGATGCATATCCGCTTCCTCCCACACATCCTGCCACATGAGTCCCGTGTCCGCTGTCATCATAACTTGCAAGCCGCCCGTTTACAAAATCGGCAAATGCAACCACCCTGTTTTCGAAATCCGGATGTCTGCCGATCCCGGTATCCAGAATCGCTACCGCGATTTTGTCCTCGATAATACTTTTTTGTATATCATCATAACATCTTACCTGTTTTCTTACCCGATTCACAGCATTTCTCCATACATATCAAAATCTGCCGGAAAATAAGATGAATCTTTGTCATATAAAGCAAAATTCCCGGCTTATAGATTTATTCTATGCCGGGAATCTGATCCTGTTCAGTATTCAGTTTTAACTGTTCTGTCCGGCCTTCCGTCTTCTGCCGCCCTTATTTCCACGGTAAAAGAACATCGCCATCGCCACGAAGACCATTCCGGCACTTAAAAACCATTTCGGATGAATACTGTAATCCCCCGTATCCGGAGAATCATCCTTATTGCCAAGAGACGCAAATACCGCCTGTCCCTCTTTCACATCCGCTACCACACTGTTACCGGAGCTGTAATTATAAATACCATAAGGCGAGAAATGTCTGGCTGTAAAAGTAATTGCATCTATACCGTCCGCAGAGATCACTCTGCTTTCTGCCTCCTCTAATTGTCCATCCGCATCAAGGCATACCACATGCAGATTCTCCTCCCCTATGCCATCCGGCATCGGAACCGTCACCTCCACGCTCATCTTGCCAAGTCCCGTGATAGGCACCCCGGTAGCTTCTTCTGTCATACTGATCTCATAGGCACAAAGATTACGCGGCAGTGTATTGCCGTATATCTTTTTATAGACATCTCCGATCTTAATCCTGGCTTCCTCATTATCCTCAATGGCCAATGTATAACTCTCTTCTGAACCAGCCATAACGGCGCCTGCTACACCGCTGTCAGGCAGTGTGCTGCTGCTGACCCGAACAGTAATCCCGGGGCTTCCCGCACCATCATTAGCTGCAGAAGCATCCGCTCCTCCCGCGATCGAACTGCCCTCTTCCAGAACATAAGGTAAGCCATCTATTGTACAAGTCTCGCCGGCCGCCGGAAGCGAACCGTCTCCCTGCCGCGAAACAATCTGCAAAATACCGCTCTCTCCATCCGCTGCTTCCTTTGACCTCTTGCAGACAACGCCCTGAAAACCGGCTTTGCCGTCACCTAATACCGTATCCGTCAGATCACTGACCTCATCCGGCACCACCGCCACTGTACTGCCTTTTAATGCCTTATCCCGATAAGTGTCCCTGTACAGCTTCGTCGATGTTGTCTCATAAGATAGCTTCGGGAGACTCTCTCCCTCGAAGACCACCACACCGCCCCCATCCTCTCCGGATGATCCTGACGTGTCGAAAGCCCGAAGCCCTATCGATTCAACGGATGCCGGAATATGTATTGTATTGATGGGACAATCCGCAAACGCCCTGTCACTTATCTTCCGAACATTGCTCCCGCCTTCCGTCTCCGTCAGGCTGCTGCATCCCGCAAAGGCCGCTTCGCCGATCTCTTCCACACTGTCAGGCAGAATCACTTTACTGATATTACCGCGGTCTTTAAAAGCCTCCGCACCAATTCTCTTAACACTGTCCGGAACAGAAACCTCGCCGCCGCTTCCTTTATACGCCAATAAAATACCGTCTCCAACAATCAGAAAATCACCGCTTCCATTCTGTTTCCACTGCGAGAGCCACGGTGTCTGGTCAAACGCTGCCGCTTCAATATGCTGAACACTCTTCGGAACCGTTACATCAGTCAACTGGTCACAATGATAGAATGCAGCATACCCGATCTCTTCCACACCGTCCGGAATCGTAACAGACTGAAGCCCGGATCTGGCAAAAGAAAACTCCCCGATTCTGACCACATCCTCCGGAACCGAGTAGGATGTCATATCATCATCGTAATACGCCTGTGCCGAAACGACCGTTCTGCCGTCACTGTCTTTCGCAATCGTATATTTCGGAAAGGAACCGCCCTTCGCATCTTTAGAACCTGCCAGTCCCGGCACGGTATCTGTATTCTGTTCCGTCTCATCTGCCGGTACTCCGCCTATTGTTCCACCGGTACTTCCCACATTGATCGTCGCCGCCGCATTATCAATGAGAACATAGGCCTGCTGCCCGATCACTCTTGTCTTACCCTTGACCGATGCATCCTCCTCCTCTTCCATCGCATTCATATGAGACACTTCATGATAGTAATCCACCGGTATCTTCGGAGTCTCCGGTGCATCCCCTGTCTCTTCATCCTTATCTTCCGACAGGTCATTTCCGCTGACACTGCTGACACTGTCAGCAACCGGCGCTTCCTCATACTCTGACACTTCGATATCTTCCAATTCCAGCGCCTGTGCATAACTGTACGCCATTGAACCAACATCCGCTTTGATCTCCAGCTTCGTACACCCGTCAAAAGCCGTACTGTGAATCGAACTTACGGAAGGAGGAATCGTAATCTCCCGCAGCCTGACACAGTCTTCAAATGCCTTCATATCAATATTTTTGACAGAGAAGGGAACTTCTACCTCTTTCAAGTTCCGGCAGTTGGAAAAAGCATACGCCGGTATCTCTTTCGCATTACTGCTGATGGTCACCTTATCCAGATTATAGACTCCCCAGAAAGCATAAGGTTTGACCGTCTTCACGGTAGAAGGCATCGCATAACTATTTCCCTTCCTCCCGGCAAGAAACTGATATAACGTATCTCTCCCGTCCTTATTCAGGATTGCCCCGTCATCACAGGTAAATTTAGGATTACTGCTGCTGAAACGGACATTCTGCAGACTATGATCCCCCGCAAAGGCGCCACTTCCCAGTCTCGTAAGTCCCGTGCCCACCGTCACTTCCTTCAGGGAAGGGCAACCGCTGAATGCCGCAGTACCCACCGATTTAACAGAATCCGGAATCGTAACGCTCTCCAGATTCTTACACTCTGCAAAAGCTCTCGCTCCGACCTCCTCCACCGCGTCTCCAATCTTGACACTTTTAATATGGTCGTTGCCGGCGAAAGCTTCCGCCTCGATTTTCTCAACATAATTGGAAACAGACACGGTTTCAGCCGTGCCGTTATACTTCACTAATGTTGATCCGTCCATCTGAAAATCAGATGCGGAAGAGGTCGGAGCCGCTTCCACATCTGATACAGGGATCTGTGTTACCACTACCGCGGTCACGATAAGCAGTATACCTATCAGATTTCTTATTCTCTTACTCATAGAATTCCCTTTATGCTGTTTTTACTTTAACTCTCTTATCTTTCTTCATGAACAGAACGATCGATAAGCATGCCAGACCAATGGATAAGAACCACTTCGGGTGGATCGGATCACCGGTCTTCGGCGTCGCATCAAGCATACCTTCTGTCAGGTTACCCGTATCTACATAAATAGTATACGGTGAAAAGTGTGTTGCGGTAAATCTAATACATGGAACTCCGTTGATCGTTGTGAAGTTCTCATTCAAGTTCTCTAACTGGTTGCCATTGACAACCGCACCTGCCATATTATTACCGCCGTATGCAACCAGCGCATCTGGAATCGGAATCGTGATGTCAATCGAAATTCCTGACGTATCCGTGATTTTGGTCGTTCCGGTAGAATCATACAAGCTGATATCCATTGCATAGTACAGAATATTATCCAGGCTTCCATATTTGTTTGTCAAAGCATCCGACACAGCTTTCGTTGCCTCATCGGTCTCTGTGATCTTCACGATGAAATTATCGGTCGATCCATTGACGCTGGCCGCTGCAAGATCTTTATTCGAGATGCCCGGTTTCGTGATATCCACACGGGTACTTCCGGAACCGTTATTCTGACTGTTTCCGTTTCCTCCGTTTCCTCCGTTTCCTCCGTTTCCTCCGTTACCCGCCGGTGCTGCTGCATTGCTCGCGGCAACATAGTTCGCCGTCACTGTAACATTACCCGCAGGCATCGTAAATGTGGTTGCAGGCATGCTGACACTTGCCAGTGTTACACCGTTGGATTCTGTTGTCCATTTCTGGAATACCATCCCGGCAGCAGGTTCATTGGCCGCAATTACTACCGTCGTGCCCTGTGCATAGCTTCCGCTTCCGCTTCCGTTTACTACCGTCACCGTATACATCGTCGGCGCCGTGGAAGATCCGGAAGTCGTTGAACTCGTACTGGTGGAGCTTGATGACGAACTATTGGACGATGACGATGATGTACTGTTTCTGCTTGTCGTACTGTTTCTGCTTGTCGAGCTGTTCCGGCTTGTCGTACTGTTCCGGCTCGTATTACTGGAACCGCCGCTGGTATTGGACGAATTCGCCGAATACAATGCAATGATCGTCGTATTGGCAGTAATCTTGGTATCTTCCGTCCAGCTCTGGCTCCATTCCTTAAACTGATATCCGTCATGCGGATAATAAGCCGGAGCCTCCCAGCCTGCATCTTTAAAGCTGGTTCCTGCTTCTATATAATATTTTCCGTCCTCTTCATTGGAGTTACGTCCGCTCAAAAGACGTCCGTCAAGACCATCGAGGAACTCTACCACATACTTGCCGTTAACCATACTTCCGTCAGAAATATACTGTGCCATAAAGATCGTAAGATCAGACGTAATCTCATCTGCCAGAGTCTTTCCGTCCGCTGACAGCCAGCCGCTAAAAGTATATCCCGGCCTGTGATCTTTCTCTTTCAGTGCAGCAGCTTCTTCCGGCTCTACGGCTCTTCCGCCGTCTTCTTTCTTTACAGTCTGCGTCTCACCGACCTGTGTACCGTCATAGTCATAGAACAAAACACGATACGCGTTCAAAAGTTCAACTTTAATATTCTGTCTTTTACCATACCGGTAAGCCGCTGAATCTTCGTAGGTATAAATCGTTACTTTATCCTTTGGATCGAAAGCGATATCAGAAATATCCAGCTCGCGGCCCGGAATTGTGATAGTCCAGTTATTCAGCGCCCCGCTGAAGGCATTATCCCAGATCTTGTTTACACTCGGAGGAAGAGATACATTGATAAGCTCTTCACAATCCTTGAACGCATTCTCCGGAATTGTCTGCAATCCGGTGGCATCGGCCAGAATCACATTAGAAACACCGATACAACCCTCAAAGGCACCCTCGGCAATTTCCACCACATCATTGATCCTGCTGTCCCACTCCGGCCCTATGCTGATATTCTCCAGACCTTCCACGCCGGTTCCGGATATCCCTCTTGCGAGCAGACATTCCACGATCTTATACTTCTCCGGTTCCTCACCCTGTTTCTCATAAACAATGCCGTTTTCTACCGGATACTTGTCGCTGCCGGTCAGATAAATCAGGTTACCGCATCCTCTGAAGGGCAGTTTACCCATCTCCGAAACAGTACCCAAAACCACTCTCTCCAACTGTTCACAGCTGTCAAAAGCGTAATCCGGCAATGCCTTCACGGTCGCAAGCGTGATACTTCTGATATGGTCGTTACCGTTCGGGTTCTGCTCTCTTAGATCACCGTCATCATAATCCTTGTAATATCCGCTGAACAGCCCGGGGACCGATCCATTCGTGGAAATCCTGTACATACGGTCACTTTCCGTAGGTCTCTTCTTCGTGATGTATGTGTCATAGTTATCTCTGTTATTCTCATAATATGCCTTGACATCAATGGATTCCACTCCTGCGGGAACCACGATATCCTGTGTGGCATTGATAAAATTCCACACTTTATCCGGCACTTTCTTGTAATCCGGATAGGTATCATAATCAGGATCTGTTAGATAACTGTTATAGTTATCCATAAAATTATAAGGTTTCGCTGTAAAGTATGGTATGGGATTCTTCCCCGCTGCCTCCGCCACAATCGGCTCAAACAGAAGATCCGCCACACCGTTCTTAACAGAAGCGGTCTCACCGCCGCCCGGCAGATATCCCTTCCAGAATCCCGGCTCGCAGTAATTCGGATTAATCCACGGGCCATATCTTAAGTCAAGAGCGGATGAGTAATCGGCCTCCAGAATCGTTGTTCCATCGTCCAGAGTGACTGCCGGCTCCCCTTCCTGATAAGCGTTCCAGATATACGCATACTCTCTGCGCATCTTCTCAACACTGTCTCCGTTGTTATAGACAGTGTAATAATAATAATTCTCCATATCGCTGCAGTAATCCTGCAGTTCTTCATCATAATGGATCTTATCCTCACTCAGATCACTGAATTTCGGATAATCAAGCAGTGTCACCACACCGTCCTTATCACACATTACCGTCAAATGTGTTCCGTTCTCGCTGTCCCAGAGACTCTGGTAACATACATTGATGGCCGGCAGATTAACATTATCCGGATCCCTCAAAACATGTGAGGTATCCGTAGCCCACTCATAAGGAGCATACCCCTCCACGATATCGCCGTGGAACGTCAGCTGGGCGCCGCGTGTCACGAAAGCTGTCTCATCCATCACCAGCGAATCATACCCTGCCGCTGGTTTCGCAAAGTATACATCGTACAAATTACTGCATCCTGCAAAAGCATCTCTGCCGATATTGGTCACGGAATCACCGAATCTGACCTTCTGCAGAAGCGGCAGATCCTTGAATGCCCCGTCAGCAATCGTGCTGACAGACCGGTTCTGTATTGTGATACTCTTAATCTTACTTCTGAGTTCCTCGTCAGAGAAGCAATCCGAGCCGATACTCTTGATATCAAAATTGCCAATCTTGCTCGGTATAACAATATCCACACTCTTCGTGCTGCTGGGGTCGATCAGCGCACAAGAAATCAACTCTCCGTCATTTCCTGCCGCATAGCGGTATCTGGTTCCGTCCTCGCTGGCCAGCGCCATCTCATAATATGTCTTGCCGCCCCGCTCATAGACATAAGGAATTCCCTGTCCGTCATTTCTGACAGCCTCCCAGGTGCTGCTTCTTGGGAATGCCGGTCCCCCGGAATAAAGTTCCGGTCCATAGACACAGAAATTCTCATTGGCCACATACTTAAACAGATTCGGGCCAAAAGATGCCGCCCCGCACTTATCCGTGAAAACCGCCTTCTCCAGGTCAAAACAGTTATAGAACGTAGACTCCGGTATCTTCTTCGTGAAATTCTGTATATTAACTTCCGTCATGTTCCTGTGATTCGCCAGAACATATTCATCCATCGTCTCAAGCCCCTCACTGGGGAAGGAGAACGTCTGCATGGAATCTCCACTGGGCGTTGCAACCGCAAAACTGCCCTTGCCCAGATTTCTGATCTTGGCCGTACCGAAATTCACCGTCGCAAGTCTGGTATCTCCAAAGAAAGCATATGGCCCTACGTTACATTCGCTGATCCTGTCATCAAATTTGACCTCACTCAGGCTCAAACAATCCGAAAATGCCCCATGCCCGATTGTCTTCATTGTCCACGGAAGTGTCAGCGCCGTATTGATACCTGACCGGCGGAATGCTTCCGCACCGATCGTATTCGTGTCTGCCGTGTCTGTGAAGGTCACAGTTGTCAGCTTCTGGCATCCATAGAATGCCCGATTGCCGATCATATCCGCATTACCGATCACAACGCTGGTAATACCTGAATTCTCGAAAGCGCTCTCTCCAATATACTGTACTTTATCCGAAAAATCGATCTGTCCCACATTCTGGACATTCTGAAATGCCCGGTCTCCGATCGTGCTGATATAACGCACATCCAGCTGTACCAGATAACCGTCCACATCCGCATAACCGTAAGGAAGTTCTGCCTCAGAACCTGCGCTTCCGTATGCCACATAGATGAGCGACTTCTCCTGATTCAGCCGCTGGTCTGTCGCAGCCGTCAGCTTATAGTTCGTTCCTTTCAGAATATTGTTATGCTCACAGAAAAACTCTATCTTCTGATTACTGTCAAGATTCTCGGACGGCTTTCTCACCATACTCTCCGGCGGCGTTATCGACGGATCCTTATCCCTGTTCTGGTAATATGCCTTGAATTCTGCCGTCTTGGTCGCATAGTCTGCCGCAAAATATTTACTGAAAAAAGCTGCCGTCTTCTCGTCCAACGTGGAAGAATCTATTGTAGGATCATAATCCAAATAGGTATATGTAATTTCCGCAGTCGGATAAAACTGATTGCTCTGGTTCAGATTATCCATATACTGGATGCCGCAGTCCTTCGGTTCTGCCCCGTTCACTCCAAAGTAAGCGTTAAACTGCGCTTCCTTAACCGCGAAATAACTCTCATTCGGCTGTAATCCAAGATTTACGACGTCCCGGGGGAAATAATTATTATATCTGCACAGACGTCCGTAATTGGAACTGATAGGCTCATACAGGAACTGCCACGTAAGAACAAGAGACTGTCCGTCACGTACCACAATCTCTGTCTGAATCAGTTCCTCATCCTTCACAGCCTTTTCCAGCTCTTCATCGCTGCTGTCCGCATACTCATTAAGCGTCTTGCCGGGATTCAGCTCATAATCACCATCTGCCTTGGATGCCTCCACATACTGAATTCCCTCATCCCCTCCGGTAGTTCCGCCCGGCTGTTCATCCGCCGCACGGTTCTCCGGCACAGGAATCGCAGCTATGACGATTGCTGTGATCATCAGCATCGCCGCAATACTTCGCCGCACCGTTTTCTTCAATCTTCTCTTAGATTTTTTCGATACTGTCTTTTTTGCCATCGTCTCTTCCTCATTCCCTTACACATTCTGTCTATCGCAAAACCATACAATCAATTCTCTTCCTTCACTCTTCTGGCCACTACTACAAACCTTCCGTCGGTCTCGGAATGATCGCAGGTAGATAACGTTAACAACTCATCCCCATAACTTGCCTTCACGCCGGTGTCATAAAGTGAAAGTGCTTCCATCTCCTGCATATTGGAGTCAAACTCTTTCTCGGAAGCGGCATCCAGGAACTGATAGTACTTGAACACTACTTCATCTTCATTATAAATCCTGGAGCGGAACACATACATGACCTCATAGGTACCCTTCTTATAAATAGTATCAAACTGAATGGTTGGATGCTTTTTGGCATACGCTTCACTGCTGTACTTATCCAGACTGCCGAACATCTTACCTGACTTCATATGATGTCCGTATATGATCAGATTCGTATTCCTGTGAACCACATCACAATCCTTGTCTAAGAACAAACTGCCGTTCTTATCGTACTCCTGATTGAAATTATGATCCAGATAATATTCGTTATTGACCGTCTGCATAACAGGATAATCTATATTTGTATCGTCAATTTTCAGCCATCCGATTAGTTTTTTATTTTTATTATATAAGGTCTGGTACTCTTCTAATACTTCAAGTTCAATATCTTCCTCTTCCGTATAATGAATCTGATGAAAAAGGGTTCCTGTCTGTGCCCCCACATTCTCCTTAAGCTGCGCCAGATTCTCATAATTCGTCTGTGTCCTTCCGGCAGAATAATAATATATTCCGAAATAGCCGAAACACAAAAACGCGCCCACCGAGCAAAGAGCAATCGCCAGCTTACGGCGTCTCTCACGTTTCTTAAGCTCATGGAGAATTTCCTTCTGCATCTGCCCGTCAATCTCGCCGTCCGCCGTATTTCTGTTGATGTTCTTACCGGGTGGTTCCCTATGAGCGACGCTGTCCCTCTTCCTCACCTTACCGCCGGTTCTTCTATTCTCCTTATCCCGACGCTTCACCCAGCGCCCCGGCAGTCTGTCCTTCTTATCACTTGCATCCGGAAGTCTGCTGTCTCTTGTATAGCCCTGCCGCTTGAACTCCTGTGCAAGTTCATAGATCTCATCATCGAAATCATTGCCCACAGCAGTTTCAAAACGATGCTTCCCGGCCTGCATATCGGCATACAGAGTGATTACTTCTCCCGGCTGCTCCATATTGACTTGTGCTCTGATCTTCTCAATTCTTGTCTGATCCCGAAGAGCCGCCTTGTAATCCGCCTCCGTCCGGAATCTTCTGCCTGCCACTTCAAATCCCGCCATAAGGGGATCTCTCCTTTATAACTATATTGTATGCCAATATCCTAATTTAAGTTTATTGGCATATAGTATAATTTTACTATATCTTGAGATTTATGCAAGTGTTTTGTCAGAATTTATACAATATATACAAAAAGAATCAGGCCAGGATTTTCCAAAAAACAGGACTCCCTGTCTTGAGAGTCCCATTTTTACAGTTGCTAATCACCAAGTGCCTTGCTCACGATCTTGAAAGAAACCGTCTTGGTTCCGCCATAGCTGCCGAGTCCGTGAATCACTACCTTGGCTGTTCCCTTCTTCACATTATTGCTGTATCCTACAATTTCGTAGTCTGTATTCAGAGACAGCTTTGCCCCGTCCACGCTCACATCAATCTGTGAATCCGGCTTAATCTCCTTCCCTGTATAGGACATAGAAGGAATCGTGGCCTTCGCTCTGGATATATTCGATGCTGCGATTCTGTATGTGCCCGAAACAGTTCCGGTGTAGTTGCTTCCCTTTGCGGTTATCTCTACTTTAATCGTAGTCCCGGCCGGAATAATATCCTCCTTATCCACCTCTGTGCCCGCGGCTTTTATTACCTTGCCGTCGGTATCTTTGACATCGCAGGCATAGGTATATTTCATATTCTTGTCATAATCGCTGCCTGCGCTCAACGCCTTGCCGTCCGTATCCGTCAGGCGCACCGTTGTTTTGTAAATGTTCTTCTTATTCTTGTAAATCTTATCGGAAGCAGTCACTGTCACCTTACTGATCGCCTGAGGAGTAACCGTAAAAGTTTTACTCGTTGATCCACTGAAATTCCCTTTTCCTTTCACGGTCACAGTCGCAACACTGCCCGCCGCATTATTCTGCTTGTAAGACAACGTATAATCCGTGCCCAATTTCAATACCTGATTACGGTACATTACCTTCGGTTCAGGCTTCACACCACCCTTCTCGTAATTATAGGAAGTACTCAGTGAGACTGCACTTTCCCCAATATTCAGCGGCGTAATCTTAAAGGTCTTCTTGATTTGTCCGTTATATGCTCCCTTCCCGGTGAAGATTACGGTAGCTTTGCCCGCCTTCACATTATTCTGGTAGGATACTTCATAATCGGCTCCTTTGCTGAGACTGCGCTCCTCACCGCCAACCTTAAGAGTCACGCTCCTCGCGTCCACCTTAACTTCCTGTCCCGTATAAGGTATGCTTTCAGTCTCCAGCTCCACTTTCGCTTTCTTCAAAGATGCAACCGCTGTAATCTTGAAGGTTACTTTCTTGGTTCCCACGTATCTGCCGCCAGGCATACCCTTAATGATGACAGCCGCAGTTCCGACATCCTTGTTATTATCCCAGTCCAGTGTATAATTCTGATTTAGGATAAGCAGTTCTCCTTTGTACTTAACTTCAGGCTGCGGTTCGATTTCCTCCCCGGTATATACCTGATTCGGAATCTTGCTGACGGTCAGGCCGGACATCAGAATCCCATCTGTAATCGTAAAACTAAAGCTCTTCGTTCCTGTATAGTTTCCACGGCCCGTCACGGTGATACCACGGGTACCCACATCTGTATAACTCTCATCCGGCACCGTATAATCCTTCTTGTTCGTCAGCTTCTTGCCGTTCCACATCACTATAGGAGACGGTTTCTGGGCTTTGGGCTTATTCGCATTATATGCAAGTGTGATATCATCCACGCTGACATCCGGATCTCCGATATTCTTCGGGAGAATGGTAAATTTCCTGGTCAGCTTACCCTTATAATTCCCCTTACCCGTAATAGTGATTGTGGGAGGCTTCGGCGAGTCATTCTTATCGGCGGCATTGACATTATTCTTGTAAGATATCGTGTAATCCTTCTTCTCCACAAGCAGTGTCTTGTAGTCATATACCCTCACCACCGGCTTGATTGCCTTACCGGTATAGATATAGTCCCCTACAGCATTCTCTGTCACCCACAAGCCTGAAGGAATCCTGCCGTCGCTTGGGATATCCTCCTTAGGAACTTCCGGCCCCTCCGTATCGTCATCCCCTCCCGGACCAACAATCGAACTGTCTATATAATAGGAAAATTTCACAATTTCACTTTCCGGACATCCGTCTTTATAAGCGCACGCCCAGATAACCGTATACTTACTCACCTCAATGGGGAACGTATAACGAAGCCCCTTTTCTTTTGTCGGAGGGTTTTTATCATCCAGCGTATAGTAGATCTCAGCCCCCTCTGTCTCACATGACAGCGTGATTTTGGTTCCACGCCGCACAGCCGTTCCCGTGGGAACACTGGCCGTAGGATTTTTCACCTGTTCCCGGGAAGTAATCTCCTCCCGCACGGAAACCTCAATCCTCACAACCGTGGAAACTTTTCCGGCGTCCACATCAGCAGGGAGTACCGCCGTCCCATGCAGGATGAAGTTCTGTGCCGTCTTGGTTCCCGGACTGTATGAAGTGCCTTCTGCAGCCCTTCTCTCCCATTCCACATCCACCTTCTGTGTCCATTCCAACGAAGAACCTTCCCCGGAGGATCCGTCCTGCCCTGTAATTTCCTTTGTCTTGATATAAACCGTTTCCGGCAGTTCAATTGCGTCTAACGGCGTACCGTTCTTGATGTTGTATACCGGATTCGGTGCTACGATGCGCACCAGTTCCCTGGTCTTCACCACTTCTTTTTCCACAATCGTCAGCGTTCCCGGCACATAGGTTATGGTATAATTATAGCCTGCATCTGCTCCGGATGCGGTAATGGGGTATGTCCCGGGGGTTTCTGTGTCCTCCAGACTACACTCAAATTTCGGCTCCGTCACAAAACCTTCTCCATCCAGGAAGCCAAAACCTCCCACTTCATACCATTCTTCATCTTCTGCCGGAACAGGCAAAGTGTCACCGGCCGTTATCTCCCTATCCTTCACGGTAACAGAAATCGGTCTGGGGGTGATTGTGAAAGGATAATCCTGTCGGAAAATTTCCTTTTTAGTTACAATTTCCTGTCCGCCGCCTGATGAATCCGAATTATCCCCATCTGAACCATCTCCAGCCGAAGAATCTCCATCCGCGTCTTTTCCAGCCGGAGAATCTCCATCTGTAGATTTCGTCACTTGCAGCACTCTCACCTCAAGGACATACTGCCCTGTGTATTTTGGTCTGTTAGCCGGGTCTTTCATATCACCCTTGGAAGTATACTTCGTGCCGTCCGCATCCGCAAGAGTACCCGATATACTATATTCATATTCTACATCTGCAGCAGGCTTACCGTCCACCAATACTTCCGGTGCAAGTTTTTTAAATTCAACCGGATCCCTGTCGTATATCTTATTGATTGTTTCGATTCCTGAAAGTGTAATCGCTTCATCATCCAATATTGTCATAGTTCCCGGTGTATACTCAATCGAATAATTGGCACCAGCGAATGCTCCTGATGGAACGATCGCATATTGGCCTGGCGTGCTTGTATCCTTTGCACTGCAGGTCAGTTTCGGTGCCCTGGGTTTCCCCTCATCACCGACAGTGGAATCTCCTTCTCCGGAATCCTCCCCGAAAGGATCGTCCCCGTTTACAAATCCATCTACCTTGTATGTAAACCTCGGGAATCCCGCACCTTTCTTGATCTGAATATCATCTGCCGTGATCGTAATTTTCTTACGGGTAATCTCGAAGTCATACTGCCAGTTACCTTTGTATCCATCATTATTGCTGGGAACCTTTATCTTAAATTTATATCGTCCAGCATCTGTCGGCATATCCTTACTAATATCTTCTGTCCCGTCTGTGTTTGCAGGTATTATGCCAGACCTTCTGTATTCATCCCCGCTTTCATCAATACCATAAATACTATATTCATATTCAATTGATGCCCTCACACCCGTATCATCTGTACCGCCAAATACTTTGAGACCGACATTTTTATCCGTACATTCAATTTCCCTCGGCTTACCGTCATACTCATCAGTTGCTATGCGGAATCCAGAAATTGTAGCTAGTTCTTTCCCCAATATTGTCAAAGTACCGTTCTGATGTACAATACGATAGTTTGGTCCTGCGTCTCCTCCCGTTATAGTAATTGAATACTGTCCAGGAATACCAAAATTCTTCTCTCCGGCTTCGCAGGAAACTGTTGGTTTTGTAAGAAACCGACTCTTTGCTATATCTGTATCTTCATCTTCTTCTCCTGCTTCACCATCTTCAAATCCAGAATACAAATAAGCAAACTTTTTTGGCACTGCATCCGTTATTTTAATTTCCTTATCCTTTGCTCTTACTGTGATCGTCCTTTTCGAAATTGTAAATTTGTACTCTTGCGATCCTTCATAGATATAATTATCATCCTTGTAACTAGCTGTCACTTTCAGTGTATATATCCCTGCATCTTTCGGCATACCGGCAGCGATCGTGTCAGGATTCTCATCATAATCAGTTCCGGCCGTAGTCACTCCCGAAATAAAATATGACAAATGCGCTGAAGATGTCACATCCTCCTCTGAACCCTTTTCACCTATTTTAGCCGTCACCGTCGGGTTTCCACTATATGAGCTCGGATTCCCATCATATATCTTATCAGCAATTGCAATCCCTGAAATAGTTCCTCCTACCTTAACAGGCCCCTCAGGAGCTGGATTCGTATCATCCTCGGCCTGCACTTTCACGTCGGAAGGAGGCAACGGGCTGTTTACATTATTATCCGAAACAGTACCTGCATCCTCATCATTTTCTTCTTCCTGCCCGTCCGCAGCATCGCTGGTATCTGCACCATCCTCTAAGCCTGCATCGTTGCCTGGTTTCTCACTGTTCTGCGAACCGGCACCGTCGCCTGATTTTCCATCATCCTGCTGTGCGCCATCGTCACCTGATCCTATGCCATCCTGCGAACCGGCATCATCCTGCCGTTCATCGGTATCGGCATCATCAGCATCCAGGCCGTCATGCTCTTCCTCAACATACAGACTGTCCTGATTCATATCACCGCCGGGCACTGTCCCCTCTGCATCTTCCGCATAGACGCCCTGTTCCTGTGCCGCATGCACATACAGCATATGAGTATCCATACTGCCAGACACGACAGCAACCGAGAGCAGCAACGCTGTCAGTCTCATATATTTCTTCCGGAATCCCCTGTTCATTGTTCTCTCCTCCTTATATAATGAATTATACCTAAAATAAATTTCCTTGTAAATTCTTCTTTTCATATTCTTTATATTCTTCTGCTTTTATATCGTCATAAATCTGATTCCAATGTATATCATAAAACTCTCTTTTTTTATTGTAACACATATCCTCCATCCACATAAGATAAACCATAACTAACATTTGGAGGCTCAAAAATATGAGTGATTTATCAGCAACTCACTGCGGATGCAACAACAATAACGGCGGATTTTTCGGCGGTGGATGTGGTTCCTGGATCTGGATCCTTATCCTTTTGGCATTCTGCAACAACAATAACGACGGATGCGGATGTGACGGCAACGGCTTTAGCCTGTTCGGTAACTCCGACAACAATTGCTGCAATACCCTGATCTGGTTACTGATCCTCTCCAGCTGCTGCTGCAACTAAAGGATAAGTTACCATCCCTTTCACATCTATTATTTCACATCTGGGAAATAGGCTCTAGCTCCATCAGAGCCTATTTTTCTCACATGTGACTCCTGTTTGAGAAAGATTTCCATACACTTTTCATAAATCTGTCCTGAATTACATAGGCATATACTAAAATACCGTTTTCAATACACCTGGCTGTACGGCAGATAATCAGAACTGACAAGGTGTAATCACAGGCATAAGAAAGGCATATGATCCAATGGCAAACAATCACGAAGAAGCTGCAAATGTTATGGCATTCGATGCCTTATACACCACCAATCAAATACAGAAATTAAAGGTTCTTCTCCCCTACATAGAACCTCCCATGCAGAAAAATCTGGCTGTCTACATTAAATACATGGAATTGCAATACACAATGCATTATGTCCGTAAGCATCCTTTCCAGATCAGCGGATGCAGTATTTCCACCGAGCAAAAACCGGATCTGCAATCGCTTTGCCTGCAGTTAAGCCTGTACTCTACCCCCGAAGAAATCAAACAGTTGGAACAGCTGCGCAATATGCTTCAGACTATGGAAACATTTCAGGAAATGTCACAAACTTTTTCCGCTCTCCAGGAAATATTTCCCGACATGTCCGGCACACCGCCCTTCGGAAACAATTCTCCTGATGGGAATGCCAATGAGACTGTTGATGGCGGAAAGAACGGCTTTAACATGATGGATATGCTTATGAATATGCTCACGCCGGAACAGCGGGAAATGTACGAAATGTTTCAGCAGCAGAATATCGAATAGAATCATCATATCAGACCATAGAAAGGAGAAAACTTATGTCCGGTAACTGGATGGATGACCCTGCCGTCTCACGAATTGACAAGGCTAAGCTTGATTTCCTGCAGGCTCTCGTCTTCGAAAGCCAATCTCTCAAAAAGGAGCAGATGATGCCCTTCCTGATGTCCATAGCTAAGAGAGGTATGGACCAACATGTCTCATTCAGCAATGAAGAAATCGAGACAATTACCGCTACGATCCGCAAATACTCCACTCCGGAGGAATTGGATAAGATCGATAAACTGATGAAGCTAAGGAAAAAATAAAGTGACAGCCGCCGGTCTGCGATATTCTTACGAATACCTCTTCCGGCGGCCTTTCCTATGCTATACATTGCTATACATCATTAACTCGTCCCGTAAGCTTTTATATCCTGTGTGCTTTGTTTTTCTGTTTTATTTATGCACAATATTCACAATTCTGCCCGGAACATAGATTTCTTTTACAATGGTTCCTGTCAGCTTATCTGCAACCACTTCTTTCGCCTTGGCGATAACCTCATCCTTCGGGTCTTCCTTGCCAATCATAAGCGTAGCCCTCGTCTTGCCATTGATCTGCACAGCGATCTCTACGGTAGCCTCCACCGTCTTGGCCTCTTCGTATTCAGGCCAGGCAGTCTCGTATAATCTGCCCTCGAATCCTACGCTCTGCCACAATTCCTCCGTAATATGCGGTGCAACAGGATTCAACATAGTAAGCAGGGTCTTGAACTCGCCTTTTGTCACGGCATTCTTCCGATAGAATTCATTGATCAGCGCCATCATAGCCGCAATCGCCGTGTTGTACTTCAGGCTCTCGAAATCATTGCTGACCTTCTTGATCGTCTGATGCATCTTAACTTCCAAATCTGTGGAATAATTCATATCTTCCGTCAAAATATCCTGCAGCTTCCATACCCTCTCAAGGAAACGGCGGCAGCCCTTCACGCCATCTTCCGACCAGGATGCGGATAACTCGAAGGCACCGATAAACATCTCATAGGTACGCAATGTATCTGCACCGTACTCTCTCACTATATCATCCGGATTGACTACATTTCCTCTGGATTTGCTCATCTTCTCGCCATTGGATCCCAGGATCATGCCGTGGGAAGTCCGCTTTAAGTAAGGTTCCGGACAAGGAACTACTTTCTGGTCATAGAGGAATTTATGCCAGAATCTGGAATACAAAAGGTGCAGCGTGGTGTGTTCCATGCCGCCATTATACCAGTCCACCGGCATCCAGTAATCCAGCGCTTCTTTACTCGCCAGTGCTTCCGTATTCGTGGGATCCGTATATCTGAGGAAATACCAGGAAGAGCCTGCCCACTGAGGCATGGTATCTGTCTCTCTCTTCGCCGGGCCTTTGCAGCACGGACATGTGGTATTGACCCAATCCGTCATAAGCGCCAGCGGTGATTCTCCGTTATCCGTAGGCATATAACTCTCCACCTCCGGAAGATCTAACGGCAGCTCGCTCTCATTTACCGGCACATAACCGCACTTCTCACAGTATACAATCGGAATCGGTTCCCCCCAGTAACGCTGTCTGGAGAATACCCAGTCTCTTAATTTAAAGTTCGTCTTGGCACAGCCGATGCCCTTTTCCTCCAGAAATGCGATCATCCTGGCCTGTGCCTCTTTCACACTCAATCCATCAATAAACCCGGAATTGACGATGGTGCCCTCAGCCACATCCGTATAAACTTCTTCCTGGACATTCTTACCGCCTGCAACAACCTCTATGATCGGCAGATTGAACTTCTTGGCGAAATCCCAGTCTCTCTCATCATGGGCAGGTACCGCCATGATAGCGCCGGTTCCGTAACTCATCAGAACATAGTCGGAAATAAAGATGGGTATCTCTTTCTCATTGACAGGGTTGACAGCTGACAATCCGTCAATTCTGACACCTGTCTTGTCCTTCGCCAGCTCCGCGCGCTCGAAATCAGACTTCTTCGCCGCCTGTTCACGGTAGGCAGAGATTTCTTCCCAGTTCTTCAACTCATCCTTATATTTATCGATCAGCGGATGCTCCGGGGACAATACCATATAAGTCGCGCCGAATAAAGTATCACATCTGGTCGTATAAATACGCAGTTTGTCTTCCTTGCCCTTAATCGAGAAGTCCACTTCCGCACCGGTCGATTTACCGATCCAGTTCTTCTGGGATACTTTCACCCGCTCCACGTAATCTACGGTATCCAAGCCCTGAATCAGCTTATCCGCATATTCCGTGATCTTGAGCATCCACTGGCTCTTCACCTTACGCACCACTTCTGAACCGCAGCGCTCACAGACACCGTTCACCACTTCCTCATTGGCAAGTCCTACCTTACAGGATGTACACCAGTTGATCGGCATCTCGGACTTATATGCCAGCCCTGCCTTAAATAATTTCAGGAAAATCCACTGTGTCCATTTATAATAATCGGGATCCGTCGTATTGATCTCTCTGTCCCAGTCAAAGGAATATCCTAAAGAATGAAGCTGATTCTTAAAACGGACCACATTATTCTCCGTCACAATCTTCGGATGAATATGATTCTGAATCGCGTAATTCTCTGTAGGCAGTCCAAAAGCATCCCAACCCATCGGATAGAGAACATTGTATCCCTGCATTCTTCTCTTACGGGCTACGATATCAAGCGCCGTATAGGGTCTCGGATGTCCTACATGAAGTCCCTGTCCTGACGGATAAGGAAATTCCACCAATGCGTAATATTTCGGTTTGGAATAATCATCGGAAGTCTTAAATGCTTTCTCGTCATCCCAAACCTTCTGCCACTTCGTTTCCACTTCTCTATGATTGTATATTTCTGCCATACTGCCTCCATTCTATCGGTTCCTGTATCTTTTTATCCACGGTTTATATTGTAGTATACTTGGCAGATTTGTCAACCTTTTTGCGGTTATGTTGCAATATTAATTATTGTAATCAAAGTAATGTTTTTGAAATCATTGTTCATTTTTAATGGGTGAAGTGTTATAGTGGACATAAAGAAAAGCATCCACTTTAAAATGGATGCTTTTCTTTATTTTCACTTACTGTTTCTCTTATCAAGAAAGTTCAGCAACGCATTTTTCTTATGTATTCCGGTCAAACCACCCCGTTCATTAAACTTTGGGGGACTACCACCCTGTCATGGGTACTTTCCTACGCGGCATGTAACCGCCGCATAGGAATATGCAAGAAGCTCTTGCACTGACTTAGCACTATACCCTTACGCATCACTTCCAGACTCGGCAACCTTACCCGCTCTCGCCGCAACTTCCTTCGCCTGTACATCACTCGGAGCCTGCTCATATCTCGCGAACTCATACATGTAGGTACCGCGTCCGCCGGTCATGGAACGAAGATCGGTGCAATATCCGTTCAGGCATGCCATCGGGATATCAGCTTCGATCACGGTCTTGCCTTCTCCTGCCGGATTCATGCCAAGCACACGGCCTCTCTTCTTGTTCAGATCGCCCATAACGTCACCGGTATAGGAATCCGGTACAGTCACTTTCAGATTGGCAATCGGCTCGAGCAGAACCGGCCCCGCCTCCATGAAGCCCTTCTTGAACGCCTGGATCGTCGCCATCTTAAATGCCATCTCGGAAGAATCTACCGGATGATAGGATCCGTCATAAAGCACTGCCTTCACGCCCACCACCGGATAAGCTGCCAGCGGTCCGCTGACTACAGAGTCCTGCAGGCCCTTCTCCACTGCCGGGAAGAAGTTCTTCGGAACCGCACCGCCTACAACCTCCTGCTCAAATACATAAGCCGCATCCAGATCGCCGGATGCCTCGAAGCGCATCTTGACATGTCCGTACTGGCCGTGTCCACCGGACTGCTTCTTATACTTATACTCTACATCCGATTTCTTACGGATCGTCTCCCTGTAAGCAATCTTAGGATCTTCCAGTTCGATCTCCACCTTATACTCATTCAGAAGTCTGCTGGCAACCACTTCCAGATGCAGGTCGCCCATACCATAGAGCAGGGACTGTCTGTTCTCCGCATCGTTGACAATCCATAATGTCTGGTCCTCATGCCGCATCTTCTGCAATGCCTGGGATACCTTATCCACATCGCCTTTATTCTTAGCTTTATATCTCTTGTATGTATACGGTGTAGAGATCTCGGCCTTGCCATAGCGGATAATTCTTGCTTTCGTGGAAAGAGTATTACCTGTTCTGGCTGCCGTCAGCTTCGCAATGGCGCCGATATCTCCCGCATGCAGCTCCTTCACCTCGATCGGCTTGCTTCCCTGCATAACATAGAGTTTGTTGATCTTCTCTTCCACTTCCTTCTCGTCATTGTAGATCACGTCATCATTCTTAAATACGCCCGAGCATACCTTAATCAATGAATATTTACCGATAAACGGATCAACGATCGTCTTGAAGATATAAGCGGATTTCGGTTTCGAGAAATCAAAATTCGCCTGGAATATTTCATTGCTCTTAAGATCAATACCTGCAAGTTCACGGTTCTCCGGACTCGGCATATATTTAACAATGTCATCAAGCAATGTGTAAATACCCTGACAAAGTACATTGGATCCCATAGACATAGGCACGATACTGCCGTCCATAACGTTGGTGCGCAGCGCCGCCCTGATCTCCGCCTCTGAGAAACTCTCACCGTTAAAATAGCGCTCCATAAATTCTTCACTGGTCTCGGCTACCGCTTCCATCAGAGTATCGCGGCAAAGCTGCAGGTTATCCTTGCTGTATTCCGGCATCTCGCACTCCACAACTTCCTTGCCTTCCCAGCGGTATGCCTGCTCTGTAATCACATTGATATAACCGACGAACTTCTCGTTCTCACGGACCGGCAGATGGAAAGGAGCCATCTTCTTACCGTACTTATCGGTCATGTCTGACACGACCTGTCTGAAAGAAGCATTATCGATATCCATATCCGTCACAAATACAAATCTGGGCAGCTTATACTTATCGCACAGCTCCCATGCTTTCTCTGTGCCGACCTCCAAACCGGCCTTACCGGATACAACAATAATCGCCGCATCCGCTGTGGATACAGCCTCCTCAACCTCTCCTACGAAATCAAAGAATCCGGGCGTATCCAGCACGTTGATCTTGACACCCTCCCATTCGATCGGAATAACAGATGTCGCAATGGATATATGGCGCTTCTGCTCTTCTTTACCAAAGTCACTTACTGTGTTCCCGTCATCTACTTTACCCATCCTGGAAGTGATACCGGACAGGTATGCCATCGCCTCCACCAGGCTGGTCTTACCGCAGCCGCCATGCCCCAGTAAAACCACATTACGAATCTTATCCGTTGTGTAAATGTTCATTTCTCGCAATCCTCCAGTTCTGTTATTCACTTATGATTGGGCCAAATCTCAGTCTGTATTTACAGTACAATTCATATCTGTTTATTCCCAAGCACAAATATAAGTATATTTTACTAAATTGCGCAGAAAATTTCAACAACAATTATACATTCTGCACACGATTTTTGCGTCAATTTTATCTGTCCTTTTCCATTTTCACAACAAACGCTCCTTCCAAATCCCACCCACGCCAGTTTCCGCAATCGTCCGCTTTCTTACTATTACCCATTATCGGCTTCTTTTTCCTCTTGTGGCTAAAACTCCGAAATGCTATACTATTACATGCATTCATTTTATGAATTATGAAAGGTAACAAGACATATGAATACTCTAACTTGCGGCTTTATCGGCCTGGGACTGATCGGCGGCTCAATTGCGAGAGCCATACGCAGCGCCTGCCCGGACGCCCGCCTGATTGCATACGATATTCAGGAAGCTTCCCTGCAGCTTGCCCATAGAGACCGGGTGATCGATGAGATCTGCCCCTCTATCAATGCATCTTTCGGCTGCTGTGACTATATTTTCCTGTGTGCCCCCGTTTCCCACAATGACGAAAATCTGCTTACTTTAAAGCAGCATCTGTCCCCACAGACGATTCTGACTGATGTGGGAAGCGTCAAGACCGGCATCCACAGGCAGGTGGACGCGCTTGGATTAAAAGATCTCTTCATCGGCGGACATCCCATGACAGGCTCCGAGCGTTTCGGATATCAGAATTCCAAGGCGTCTCTTCTGGAAAACGCATACTATATTCTGACCCCCTCCGATACCGTTTCCGGTGACAAACTGTACAGCTACCGGACTCTGGTTGAATCCATGGGCGCGATTCCGCTCATATTAAACTATGAAGAACACGACTATGTGACTGCCGCCGTGTCTCATCTTCCCCATGTGATCGCGGCTTCGTTGGTGAACCATGTCAGAAACTCCGACTCCGAAGCAGGCATCATGAAGCTGATCGCCGCCGGCGGGTTCAAGGACATCACCCGCATTGCATCTTCTTCACCCGACATGTGGCAGCAGATCTGCCTTATGAATACAGCCAACATCACAAAATTATTGAAAGAATATATCCACTATCTGACAGAGATTTCCGACTGCATAGAAAGCAGGTCCGCAGATGCTCTCTATGAGTTCTTTGATTCTGCCAGACATTACCGAGAATCCTTTACCAACCTATCCAGCGGCCCGATCAAGACAGAACATGTTCTTACCGTGGATATCGCGGACAAGCCGGGCTCTGTTGCCGCCATCACTTCTCTGCTTGCCCGGCACGATGTAAGCATTAAAAATATCGGCATCAATCACAACAGAGAGCTGGCCGAGGGCGCACTCCGAATTGAGTTTCATGGAACGGCGGCCACCCGGAAAGCAATCGGCCTGTTAACCGGTCAGGGATACAAAATACATACCAAGGAGGCACAACATGATCTTTCATAAAGCAGGGCATTTAAAGGGAGAAGTGACAATCCCGGGAGACAAATCCATTTCACACAGAGCCGTAATGTTTGGGGCGCTGGCTGAAGGCACTACAGAGATCCTCAATTTCCTGCAGGGCGCGGACTGCCTCTCCACAATAGAATGTTTCCGTAAAATGGGAGTCACAATAGAAAATACACCGGAACATATTCTGATTCATGGCAAAGGGCTTCACGGCCTGCAGGCGCCTGAGGACGTACTGGATGCCGGCAACAGCGGCACCACCACCCGGCTGATCTCCGGTATTCTGGCGGCACAGCCGTTCGAGACTACTCTGACCGGTGACGCGTCGATTCAGAAGCGTCCCATGCGCCGCATCATGGAACCACTGTCTATGATGGGAGCCCACATTACAAGTATCAATGGCAATGACTGTGCGCCGCTTCATATTGCAGGCGCTCCCCTGCACGGCATACACTATCACTCCAAAGTTGCCTCCGCCCAGGTGAAATCAGCCATCCTGCTGGCCGGTTTATATGCCGACGGCATTACAAAAGTTACCGAACCAACCGTCAGCCGCAATCACTCTGAAATCATGCTGCGTTATTTCGGAGCTTCCGTACATACCGAAGGTACCACTGCTACCATACAGCCGGAGCCTTCTTTATTTGGACAGAAAGTATGTGTACCCGGCGACATCTCTTCCGCCGCCTATTTTATTGCTGCCGGACTGCTTGTCCCCGGCGCGGAAATACTGATCCGAAACGTCGGGATCAATCCAACCAGAGACGGTATCCTCAAAGTTGCCCTGGAAATGGGCGGTAACATTACCTGTCTGAATGTAAATAACGACGGAGAACCTACCGCCGACCTGCTTGTAAAGCACAGCACGCTTCACGGTATCACGATCGGGGGAGATATTATACCGACTCTGATCGACGAACTCCCGGTCATCAATGTCCTGGCTGCCTGTGCGGAAGGCACCACAATCATCAAAGATGCTGCCGAATTGAAGGTCAAAGAATCCAACCGCATCGATGTCATGGTCAGATATTTAAGCGAAATGGGATGTGATATCACCGGCACTGATGACGGCATGGTCATCCATGGCGGCAGAGCCTTACACGGTACCACCATAGATTCGCACATGGATCACCGGATCGCCATGAGCTTCGCCATCGCCTCCCTGACCGCCGATGGTACCACCGAGATTACGGACAGTGATGTGGTCACCATCAGCTATCCCGGGTTCTATGAAGATCTGCAGAAACTCATGCAGTAACAGCGCCCCTACGGTAAGCAAATCCCGCAAATCCGGAGCAATTTCCTATCGTATAAAAAGCAAGCGGTACACTCCTGTCCGCTTGCTTTTTATAATTTAACGCATATTAATTTCCGGTTCCCTTATCCTGACATCTTAACCAGAAGCCGGTTTATAAAATAAGAACCTACCATGCATATGATTCCTGTCAGGCACCCATACCAATTCAATTCCACATCCGTCATTTGAAAATGTCTGCCGTCTATGTACTGCTTAAAATACTCTGTATAATATGCCATCATATAGCAAACCACACCCGCCAGAAACACCCCTGCAATTCTAAAATATCCTCTGAAAATGACCATACTGACAAAGGCCGATACCAGTCCTACCACAAAAAACAACGCCAAATGTGCTCCATAGCGAATTACCCGGCTGATTGTTTCTATCTGGTCCTGTTTCGGATCATCAAAAATCGCACCGGCTACCCTTTCAGCCATCCGCATCGTTACGTTGATAGAGCTTGCACCGTTCTGAAAAGAAACTATCATCACAAAATATACCAGCAATGCCAGCGCAAGGACTGATGCAAAGATCACGATAAGTTCCAGCCATAGATTTCTATGTTTTTCATGCTTCATTCTGCTATATAATCCCTATGCATTCATTTTCTTGATCGTGCTGTATGTCTCGATCCTGCTGGCATCCATCTCTGACATGCCGATAAAAATCGCGCCATACTCAAACATACCGTTCTGGCGGTTCTCAACACGCACAATCTCCAGAAAGACATGGAGAACTTCCTTGGTCCAAATCGTCAGAAAGGCTTCGTATACCGCACCCATATCCAGTCTCTCCATACAGGTAAAACCAACTCCTGTCTTGGAACAATCGTTTATCTCGATGCCTATCCTCTCTGCTTTACCGCCCTGGTCCATTCTCTTGACCACCAGCTTGCCTTCCAGTTCTATCCGTTGATTTTTTCTTCTTTCCTGCATAATTCTTTACCTTCCTCTTACCTAAAAGTAGCATCCTGTATTGAAGTGTGTCTTCTTCGTAAAATACTCTCTGTGTTTTCACACAAAACATACTTCTCTTTTATTTTACTCTATTTATTGTCTTTTGTAAAGGAATCCGTAAGGAACATTGCATCCCCAAAACTAAAAAATCTGTACTTTTCCCGTATCGCTTCCTCATAGGCATGCAGTACATTCTCTCTGCCTGCCAGCGCCGAAACCAGCATAACCAGAGTAGATTCCGGAAGATGAAAGTTCGTGATCAGGCAATCCATTACCTTAAACCGGTAGCCCGGATATATGAAAATCTCTGTATTATCGCAGCACGCCTCCAGTGTGCCGTCCTCCTTCGCCGCACTCTCCACAGTCCTGCAGCTGGTAGTTCCCACACAGATGATCCGTCCGCCGGCCGCCTTCGCCCTATTAATCTTCTCCGCCGCCTCCTCCGTCACCTGATAATATTCGGAATGCATATGGTGCTCCAGTATATTATCCGTCTTGACAGGCCGGAAAGTTCCCAGTCCCACATGCAGTGTCACAAACGCGGTCTCAACTCCCTTTTCTTCTATCTTCCGAAGCAGTTCATTCGTAAAATGCAGCCCTGCCGTAGGCGCCGCAGCAGATCCCTCGTATCTGGCATACACCGTCTGATAACGGTTCTTGTCCTGTAATTTGTGCGTTATGTAGGGCGGCAGCGGCATTTCTCCAAGACGGTCCAGCACTTCTTCGAAAATACCCTCATAGGAAAATTGTACCAGGCGGTTTCCCTCCTCCACAATTTCCAGTACCTTGGCACGCAGACATCCATCCCCAAAGCTGATGCATGTTCCCGGCCTGGCTTTCCTGCCCGGCTTCACAAGAGTCTCCCATACGTCATTTTCTCTTCTTTTCAGAAGAAGAACCTCGATAGCCGCTCCTGTATCTTCCTTAACCCCCATAAGCCTGGCCGGCAATACCTTCGTGTTATTTAAGACCAGGCAGTCGCCCGGTCTCAAATAATCCACAATTTCCTTAAAAATATGATGTTCCATGCTGCCGTCTGACTTATTCAGCATCAAAAGCCTGGATCCGGAGCGTTCCTTAAGCGGATCCTGCGCAATCAGTTCCTCCGGCAGTTCAAAATAAAAATCTGATTTTCTCAAACGGGCTGCTCTCCTTTTGTTATAAATCCGCATTCTCCAGAAACGCAACATAGCCTCTCTTCGTCTCATAGACATCTATCTTGCTTGTCGCTTCCCAAGGCGCATGCATATTCAACACCGCAACGCCGCAGTCGATCACGTTCATGCCATACAGTGCGAGTATATAGGCAATCGTACCGCTGCCGCCAAGATCCACCCTGCCCAGCTCTGCCGTCTGGAAATTGACGCCCGCTTTCTCGAAGATTGCCCTGATATGTCCCAGATACTCTGCATTGGCATCGTTGGAGCCTGACTTGCCTCTGGCGCCGGTAAATTTGTTAAATACCATACCGCTGCCAAGATAAGCAACATTCTTCTTATCGAAGCTGGATGCATAAGCAGGGTCAAAAGCGCTGCTCACATCGGAAGAAAGCATGCAGGAACGGGCCAGGCATCTGCGCACATTAAGCTCACTGTATTCTCCTGTCAGATTCATTACCTCTGCCACCGCGTTCTCAAAGAATCTGGACTGCATGCCTGTAGCTCCCACACTGCCGATTTCCTCTTTATCTACCAGAATACAGCATGCTGTCCGATTGGTCTGTCCCGTTTCCAGCATTGCTTTCAGAGAAGTAAATGCGCACACTCTGTCATCCTGGCCGTATGACAGGATCATACTGCGGTCGAAGCCTGCCTCCCGTGCTTTGCCTGCCGGAACCACTTCCAGTTCCGCGGAGATAAAATCCTCTTCCTCAAAATCATAAGATTTCTGCAAAATATCCAGAATACCCTTTTTCACGGCATCCTTCTCTGCCGGTTTCTCTTCTTTCTCCTCTTTGTCATCCGTCTTTTTGATCAGAAGCGGCTTGTTCCCGACAATAATATCAAGCGCCTCTCCCTCGATGACTTTATTCGCCTTTTTCTCCAGCTGCTCCTGTGCCAGATGAATCAGCAGATCCGACACGAAGAACACCGGATCATCTTCCTTTTCCCCCACATTGATTTCCACGGTGGTACCGTCCTTCTTTACTACCACGCCGTGAATGGCCAGCGGAATGGTAACCCACTGGTATTTCTTCACACCACCGTAATAGTGCGTATCCAGATAAGCGAATCCTCCGTCCTCATACAGTGGATTCTGTTTGATATCCAGACGGGGCGAATCGATATGCGCACCAAGAATGTTGATGCCGTCTGCCATTTTATCCTTTCCGATCTGGAACATGACGATGGACTTATTCATCCACACGGAATAAACCTTATCCCCTGCTGACAGCTTATCACCGGCTGCGATCACGGCATCCAGTTCCCTGTACCCTTTCTCCTCAATCAGATTCACGATCTGATCGATGCATTCACGCTCTGTCTTGCCATGATCCAGGAATTCCATATATTCCTGCGCAAAAGTATCCACCGCCTTCAACTGTTCCTCATCATAAAGTTCCCATGTATTCTTATATTCCATAATGATACCCATCTCCTTTCACAATCTGTTTCTGCAATTAACGACATTAAAAATTTCGTTTTCGGCTCTGCCAAAGCTTCCGTATATAGCTTTGGCAGGAGACGGAAACAGAAATTTGTTATGTCGTTTACTATAATTACAACGAAGGCATAATCAGCTTCTCAGCTCAATTCCCATGCCCTCAAGCCCGTTAAGGATCTTCTTCATAGCTGCCGTGATATCCGCATCCTCCAGTGTCCTGTCCTTGGCACGGAATGTAATGGAATAGGCCACAGACTTATAGCCTTCCTTGATCTGATCTCCTTCATAGATATCAAACAGCTGGTAATCTTCCAAAATCCTGCCGCCGCGCTGTGCTATGACCGCCTCAATCTGTCCTACCATGACCTCCTTGGGAACTACCATGCTGATATCCCTCATTACTGCCGGATACCTGGCAATTCCCTCATATTTACGGTCAAAGGTCGCATAGGGAACAATCTGCGGCATATCAAGAACTGCCACATAAGCTCTCGCCTTCATATCATAATTGTCGCACACCTCCGGGTGCACTTCGCCAAGATACCCTAATATAGTCCCCTCATAAATCACATTTGCCTGCCTTCCGGGATGCAGGAAGTTCTTACCCGCATTCGGGTCATATTTGATCTTCTTATGCAGTCCGATACTGTCCAAAAATTCCTCAATGACGCCCTTCATGGTAAAGAAATCGCCGTCGCCGTACATACCCAGCGTGAACTGCATTCTTTCATCAGGCAGCTCTGTCAGAGGCAGTGCCTTCGGCACATAAATATTTCCAAGCTCATAGAGCCTTACATCCTTGTTCCTTCTATTATAATTCGTTGCAAGACTGGTCAGCATACCATTGAGAGAAACTGTCCTCATAACCGAGAAATCCTCTCCCAGGGGGTTAGCGATGCTGATTGCACGGCGGGCCGGATCGTCTGCATCCAGCAGCAGTTTATCAAACACCTTCGGACTCTCAAAGGAGTAGCACATCCCCTGCGAAAATCCACAATATTCGGCGATATCTCTTGCCTTCTGCTCTATGCGCAGTTTGAAAGGCAGCTTGCCGGTCGTGGCCTCACCGCTTGGCAGCGTGGACGGAATCTTATCATATCCATAGAAACGTGCCACTTCCTCCGCAATATCGCACTGGCGCAGCAGATCCTGCCGGAATGTCGGTATCGTCAGATTATTTGCCGCCGGATCATAGGATAGCTCTATCATTTTAAAGATATCCAGCATCTCCTCTTTTGATACATCCGTTCCCAGCAGCTTATTGTACTTGTCGGGCTCAAAAGGAAGCACCACTTCCTGCTTCAGCTCACCGCTTACATCCACCATACCGTCTACCACTTCACCGCAGCCCAGCTCCTCGATCAACTGACATGCCCTGTTGATCGCCGCCTCCGCATTATGGGGATCCAAACCTTTCTCGAACTTGCCCGATGCGTCTGTCCGAAGTCCCACTCTCTTGGCGGACTTACGGATATTCGCGCCGTTGAACGCCGCCGCCTCAAACAGAACCGTCTTCACTTCATCGGTTATCATGGAGTTCTCACCGCCCATAATTCCTGCAATGCCGACTTCCTTCTCCGCATCACAGATCATCAGTACATCGGCATCCAGATTCCTGTCCTGCCCGTCCAGCGTCCGGAAGCTGTCGCCGTCCTTCGCACGGCGGACGATAATCTTATGGCCTGCAATCATATCCAGATCGTATGCGTGCATAGGCTGTCCGTACTCCTCCATCACATAATTGGTGATATCCACCAGATTATTGATCGGACGGATACCGCTGGCCGCCAGACGCCTCTGCATCCATTTCGGAGAAGGCCCAATCTGAATATTGGTACATACTCTCGCACAATAGCGGGGACATAATTCTTTGTCTTCCACTTCAACGGAAATATAGTCTTCCACATTTCCACCATTCCCTGTCACGGTAACCTGCGGCGGATAGAAAGGTTTCCGGAAGGTTGCCGCCGTCTCTCTTGCGATACCGATCACACTGTAGCAGTCCACCCTGTTGGATGTCACTTCATATTCAAATACGGTGTCATGCAATCCCAATGCCTCTACGGCATCAGCGCCGACCTCCACATCATCCTCGAAAATATAGATACCCAGTTCCGGCGCCTCCGGGTACATATTCCTGTCGGAACCCAGTTCCTCTATGGAACACATCATACCATTAGAGGGCACGCCGCGCAGCTTACCGGCTTTGATCTGAATGCCGTCCTCCGGAAGCGGACCGCCGTCATGGCCTCCTGCCACCTTGCCGCCGTCCAGAACCACCGGCACCTTATCTCCTTCTTTTACATTCGGTGCGCCGGTCACGATCTGTACCACTTCAGAACCGATATTGACCTGGCATACGATCAGTTTATCCGCATCCGGGTGTCTCTCGATCTTGTCAATCCGGCCGACCACGATCTTCTCCAGATTATTGTCCCGTCTGCTGTATCCCTCCACCTTGGTTCCCGATAATGTCATGGCATCCATGTATTCCTGATCCGTGCACTCCAGATCCGGTACATATGCCTTGATCCATGATAATGCTGTATTCATATTCTCCTCCATTCTGTCGCAGGCATTCCGACACCAAAATCAGCCCGGCGCCCTGCCTGCTTTCTGCTTCTCTGCATCATACCTGTGTCATGCTGTCCCCGGCACAAACGCTTCCTGGTTTCCATACGCCCCTGTCAGAACTGCTTCAGGAAGCGGATATCATTCTCATACAACAGTCTCATATCATCTATCTCATACTTCAACAGCGCAATACGCTCCAGGCCCACGCCGAACGCAAATCCGGAATACTGCTCCGGATCGATCCCGCTCATTTCCAGCACATGGGGATGTACCATACCACAGCCCAGAATCTCGATCCAGCCCTCTCCCTTACAGAAACGGCATCCCTTGCCGCCACACTTAAAACAGGTAACGTCCATCTCGGCGCTGGGCTCTGTGAACGGGAAATGATGGGGTCTGAATTTTACCTTCGTTTCCTCTCCGAACAGTTCTTTCGCAAACTCAGCCAAGGTTCCCTTAAGATCCGCCAGCGTAATATTCTTATCAATCACCAGCCCTTCGATCTGATGGAAGGAAGGAGAATGGGTTGCATCCACTTCATCCGAACGGAACACACGGCCGGGTGCGATCATACGGATCGGCAGCTTTCCTTTCTCCATCTCATGTACCTGTGTCGAGGAAGTCTGGGTACGCAGCAGGATATCTCCTGTGATATAGAATGTATCCTGCTCGTCCTTCGCCGGATGGTCTGCCGGAATATTCAATGCCTCGAAATTATAATAATCCCGCTCCACTTCCGGACCTTCCACCACTTCATAGCCCATGCCGATGAAGATTCGCTCCACCTCTTCCAGCGCTATGGTGCTGGGATGGCGGTGTCCAACATTATTCTTCTTGGCAGGCAGTGTAACGTCGATGACTTCCTTTTTCATCTTAGCCTCCCTGACTGCCCTTTCCATCTTCTTCACAGACTCTTCCAGCACTTTCTCGATTTCTGCCCGTGTCTCATTGACAAGCTGCCCCACCTTGGGCCGATCCTCCGGGGCTACATCCTTCATGCCTTTCAGTACGGCCGTCAGTTCCCCCTTCTTACCCAGATAATTGACTCTTACCTCGTTCAATTTCTCCAGCGCATCGCTGGATGCGATCTGACGCAGCGCTTCCGCCTTGATCTGTTCCAACTTTTCTTTCATCATCATTCTCCTTTTCCTGATAAAATTCTCTTCCCTGAAGCTTAAAAGAGAGATTTCAGACCGATAAAACAAAAAACCCACATGTAATAAATTACACATGGGACGAATCTTCTCCGCGGTACCACCCAGTTTCCTGTTCTTTCAAATCAGCTGCCTGCTGATCCTGGCAGCCGCATCCTTCATGAACAGACACTTCATTCGACGTAACGTGTCATAACGGCCCGGACTACTCGATTCCTGTCCATGCCTGTGCTCCCTGTCATCCCGGGCACAAGCGCTCCATAGTTTCATCCGGACAACTCCGGTGGGAAATTCGGAATATTATCTGAACCGAAAGGAGCTTCCAGCCGATGACTCCTTCTCTCTGTCGGAAAACAATTTCCTACTGGCACCTTCATAGTCTTTCTCTTATTAAATCCTGTGATTTCTCTGCCAGGCGCATCTCCTGCCGCCAAGCATCAGCAAATCAAATCTATTGACATTCTAGTGACTTTTCGCCGACTTGTCAAGCCATCCGAACAGAAATTTATATACCGGCCCGAAATATCGGTTGATATGAGCCCCGATCATCAGAATATACATCAGCAGATAGAACCACAGCATCATGATGACCACAGTCGTTAATCCTCCGTAGGTTCCGAATCCGTTATAATGGTCCACATACACCGAGAAAAAGTAAGAGGCTATGCCCCACATGACCGCCGAGAATGCCGCCCCCGGAATCTGTCCTTTAAAACGCAGTTTGTTACTCGGCACATAGGCATAGATCAATGCAAAAATAAGCATCAGAACCGCCCAGGAAAAAAGGAACCGGAATCTCATGGCAAACTGGACCAGAATATGCAGCGGCGGAATATCCGCCAGAAGCAGGTCCACGATCACATTGCCGAACACCATTACAAACAGCGCCAGAACCATTGCGATCAGAATGATAGCCGTATAGATGCACGCAATAAACCGAAGCACAAAGTAATTACGTCTTTCCTCAAAATCATTCACCGCATTCAACCCTCTGATCAGCGCAAGCATGGCCTTGGAAGCAGACCATATCGTGACGATAGCGAAAACAGTGATCGTGCCTGCGGATCTTGCGTACACATCGGACACAACGCTGATCACCAGCCCATCCATGGCATCCGGTGTGAATTTTGTAATGGCAGTGATCAGGTTGGCCTCTGTCAGTCTCGTATATGGCAGAATCGCACACAGCGCCATCAGCAGCGGTATCATAGACAGAAACAGGAAAAAGGAAGTGCTTGCCGCAAAAGCACTGATATTCTTCTTCGTCATCTGCCAGTTAAAATCACGCATTATGTAGTAAAGCCTGTATATTGTCTTCATAGCTCACCTTTTCATAATTGTTGGCCCGGGATCCGGAAATACATCACTCATACCTCCGCTTCAGCTTATACTGTCAAGCTCGCATCCCGGGAAAAAGAATGTCAGGATCGCACGGTAGGAGACATCTGCCTCTCCAAGTGCCCTGGCCCCGTTCTGGGACATTCCTGCACCGTGCCCGTATCCGCCGCCGGTCAACGTATATCTTACCACATTCCCATCCCTTTTTCCAGCTTCCAGTACAAAGAAGCCGCTGGGAAGCAGCGTGCCCGGTACAGTAGTGCTGTTATCCTGCTTCACGGCCTCACTCATGCCATCGCACAGTATACGGCGGATATTGTACTCGGAGAGAATCTTGTAAGTGCCGCTGTCCGCCCTGATTAACAGTTCTTCAGCCACCCCTCCGGCGCCTCTTTTCACAATGGACAGTTCCTTGACCTTTCCCAGCTTCTCAACAGGCTCCGATACATAATAATCTCCATCCGTCTTCGTCAATACAGAGGCCGGATCGCTCGCATAACGCTCCCGGATGCGTGCCAGCATGGCCTTCTCATCCAGTTCCTCCACCTGATACTTCCAGCGGTGCCAGGGTTCCTCTTTCTCCAGATCGTTCTCCCCCTCTGCGGTAATAAACCTGTAGAAATTATCCTCTTCCCGCAACTCCTCCGGCGTCACTTCTTCTGTCACACCTTCAGTTTCTCCGTCAGTATCCGATCCTGCCTGTACCGGATTATTTTCCGCTCCTGTATCTGACGCATTTTCCGTATCGTTTACTTTATCGTAGGCATCCCAGCTCAGCCGCACAGCCTGCAGATAAGATATGTCCTGCCCATTCCCAGGCCGCCAGATCTGAGCGTCCGTACCCACACCACAAGAGGTGGAATAGTAATAATTCTGTGCCGGTTCCCCCTGCCAGGTCAATAAGATGCCGTTCGTCTCCTTAACCGCTGTCGTGGTTGCCGCATTTTCGCCGATATTATGATATACCTGATAGCTTGTGGTATCATCCACATGCGCCCCCACTTCCGGAAGCCCGGCATGCAAAATATAGCGGTAAGCATAGGTTCTGGCACAGACAGCCTGTGCTTTCAGCGATTCCAGCGGATAGGCCGCCGGCATCTCACTGGGAACCACTGCATACAGGTATTCCTCCAACGGAAGCTCATTGATTATCACCATCCCGTCCTTCGTCCGATAACATTCTATCTCGCCGCGGTATGCGTTGTCCTCCTTCGTATTTCCCTCATAGTCCAGCAGAATCTTATCCGTCAGCGCCACACATTGGTATACCCTGCGTTCTCCTGTCTTCATCTCCTCAGAATTCACCTGGATCGTTTCCCCGTCCACTACCAATTCTACCCGGTCATGATAATTGCTGCCGCTGGCAGTATTTTTCAGCAAAACCCGGATCCTGTCCGCCGCCTCTTCTTCAGAAATCAAAGCCGCACAGATCTTCCCCTTATCCACCACGAAATCCGTGTCTGCGTAACCGATCCTCAGATCGGCCCGGGCCATCGTCTCAAGAGTGCCATAGAGCTTATACACTTCCATATCATCTGCGATCTGACAGATACCATAGCCTTCTATTTCCATTTCCTCTCCCGACAGCCTGAGCAGCTTGCCATGCACCTTATCCTCTTTCGTCCGGGCGGCAATGATCCGGCCATCCTGGAAAGTAAGGTCGGCCACTCTTTCCCTCTCCACCAATTCTTCAGTCTCCGCCTGAAAGTCAATCTGATGATAAAAGCATTCCTGTCTTCCACCCGCAGCTTCCATAATCCATACGTTCCGCAGTTCATACTTTTCCGGCAGCACCTCTGTCACCGTCAACAGTTCGCTGCCCTTAACGTAAACCTTCATCTGCTGCAGGATATTTTGTTCAAATGCCTTAGAATGATATTGATAGGGTGTCTGCTTCCCTCCGCTTTCCGTATATGCCGTATCTGTCTGCTGGTCAATTTTCAGAAGAATAACCGTAGTCTCCCAGACAGTAGACTCCGGATCCAGATACGCAAGCATCCGCCGGAATGCCGCATACCAGTCCGCCTTCAGCATTGCCTGGTCTTCGTCGTATCGCTCCGCGTAATCGGGAAGCTCCATTTCTTCCCCGTGAATTATTTCACAGATTTCTATGTATTGTCCGTAAGTCAGATATACTCCCGAATCTTCTGCCGTATCCGCCTTTTCCTGTTCCTTTTGGTTCTCTGCGCCCTCCTGCGCACCTTCCAGGACAGAGGAACCCGCCAGGGATATGTCAAGCGCCTGCATCAGGATCACAGCATCTTCCACCGGGATTTTCTCACCAGCCAGCGGTTCCTTACTGCGCTCTCTTCTTCCCAGCCAGATACAGACTAAAAACAGAAGCCCCAGGAAGATCAACGCAAGTTTGGCAAGTATCTTCGCATCATATTTGATCTCGTTTCTGATATCTAATCCCTGCCTTTTCTACTTAATTTCAAGCAAATCTTTAATATCCAAACAAAACAGATACCCTTCACAGTAAAAGCAGCCGCGTGAAGCGACTGCCTTTTCTCTTTTGTTCCCCCGAAATGCCGTATCTTGTATTTTGACTCCTAGCAAAGCTAGGTGGGTAACCGCAACCATACTTCTGTCTTCCACTGCATAAGGCCTAAAGCCGGAGGCCTGACATCTATATGGCAATATAAGAATCCCGTTTAAAGTATCTGTAGGTTCAAAATAACAAGACTTTATCGCACATTTCAGGTTATTTCTATTATATCCGAGATAGTAACATATTACAACCGGATTTTTTTGTTTTTTGGAAAACCTTGTGAGTTTCTTTAAAAAAGGGGCGCATGAATGTCATGCACCCCTTCCCAATATAAATCTTATAATCCCAAAGATTAGTTGAGAACGTCAACCAGCTTCTTCAAAGCAGCAAGTGCCTCATCAGGCAGCTTGTCATATCCTTCCTTCTTCGTAGCGAAATCTTCTACAGCTTTCACACGGGTTTCCATAGCGCTCTTAAGCTGTGCCTTATAATCAGCATCGCCCAGATCTGCCTTGAAGTTCTTGAAGCCGTCTGTCTGGCCGTCCCATGTGTTCATGATCTCGATATCCTCGAAAGGTCCCCACTGCTCGAACTGAGCCTTGCCTTCTACGATAGTCTCAAGGATTCCGAGAGTATCTGCAGGTTTAACCTTCTCACCCATGAAATCACCTGTATTAACGATATAGCAAGCTACGTTCTTCTCTTCTACCAGTTTCTTGAACTTATCATAGTCGTTAACAAGCGGATAGGTCCTGAACGGGTTAGCATAAGGAACGATACGGATCGCATTCAGGTCTGTACCTGCTGCAACACGCTCAGCGGTAGATGTCTTGGTTGCCAGTGTAGCACCCATAACAGATGCAAGCGCTGCACCTTTCAGCTTAACTACCGGCGGGATTGTAGGATCTTTCATGATCCAGAAGATTGCATTAACAGGCGCATCGATCTTATCTACACGGTTAGGAGACCATAATTTAGACTTGATCGCACGGCCGTTACCATTTCTGATATCCTCTGTAACAAGCTGGATCTTGCCTTCGCTGTCCATTGTACAGGAGCAGTTCTGTGCAGATAACAGATATTCATTATCAGGACATCCTGTCGGATAATCTGCTGTCTTATCAAAGTAAGTCGGCTCAAGCGCTACAGATGCACAGGTATCTGTGTTGATGATGAACGCATCGTCATGAAGTACCTTAATCTCATATTTGCCGCCATGCTTAGCATGTGTCAATGTGGATTTACCGGAACCAGACAGACCGTATACGGATGCAACGAACTTGGAGCCGTCCTTTAACAGGTACTCCTTCTGTCCGCCGTGGCAGGATGCATAACCGTTTCTGTTAGCAAGCGCCCATGCCATGGTCAGTGTACCCTTCTTGTGCTCACCGAAATATTTCATACCAAGAATTGCTGCGCAGTTCTCGTTGGTATCGAAATAGCAAAGCGTAAGAGGATCACTTAAGCAGCTGTAGTCCACATCAGGAGCCTCATGAGGAGCCCACTGAGGATCGGAGAAGATATAGATATCCGGTTCATTGCCGTCTCCTACCGGTTTGGATTTCTTGTACATCTTAACATATTCGTCAGACATGTACTGGAAATTGATCATCCAGTTGTAAAGCAGGTTCTCTTCTCCTTCCGGAATCAGAAGATGTGCCTTGGCCATGAACTCAGGATCCAGGCCTACGAAGCACTCTGCATGATACATTGTCTTCCAGCGTGTCTCATAGATGGCATCCATAACAACTTTATCAAGCTTCGCCGCATCAACACCAGGTTCACCCTTGATACGGCGTGCTGCCGCATAACGGCCTGTTACGGCACCGTCATTGAACAGAAGAACTTTCGCATCTGCCGGAAGTCCGAATGTCTCGCCATCCTTAACCGGCATATCCGTTACAACTGTACCGGGCGAATTTTTAGCCAGTTCATAAGCTTCTCTTAAGGTGTTAACTTTCACTACGTTGTTTCCGTAGAAAGCTGCCTCGATAATGGAACGTGTCTTGGAAAAACCAACCTTACCGGCGCCAATCTCGGAAACGGGATAATACGCTTTTGTTGCCATATTATATTCTCCTCCTTAAAATTGTATTATTGAACGAAAGACTATAGATCTTCCGTCGCCTTCCTTCTATGTACAGTGTGTCCGTACATCGCTCTAATTATCTCAAAATCGTCTATAAAAGTCAATAATGAAATTCCCATAAATTCACATCTGAAAACATTTTTATCTTTCCAAAAAAATTGTGAATATTGTTAAATATTTGTTAACTTAACGTTTTTTCTTGTGCCCGTCTTTTTGTTCATGCTATTATAGTATAGATGTGAAACAATATTTGCGAAAGGAGGTACACATCATGGAACACAACACTTTTTCCGAAATTACACCTGAAATTATTCGACTTGCAGGTATGAGTGAGCAAGCCGGTATTATAGATACCGATTTATTTACGAAATACGATGTTAAGCGTGGTCTCCGTGACTTGAACGGCAAGGGCGTCCTGGCCGGACTGACCAATATCTCCGACGTACGCGCCAGCAAAATCGTGGACGGCGTACAGGTTCCCACCCACGGGCGGCTTTTCTATCGTGGATACGATGTAAAGGACCTGGTAGAGGGATTCTCCGGTGAGAACCGTTTCGGCTTCGAGGAAATCACCTATCTTCTTCTTTTTGACAAGCTGCCGGATAAGAAAGAACTGGAACAGTTCGCACAGCTCCTCTCCGGCTACCGTTCTCTTCCCACCAGCTTCGTGCGCGATATTATTATGAAAGCGCCCAGCAACGACATGATGAACACACTGGCCAGGAGCGTACTTACCCTCTATTCCTATGATGACAGGGCAGATGACACTTCCCTTCCCAATGTACTCAGACAGTGTCTGCAGCTGATTGCATTGTTCCCCATGCTGTCCATCTACGGTTATCAGGCTTACAGCCATTATCATAACGGCGAGAGTCTCTACATCCATCAGCCGCAGACCGAATTGTCCACTGCCGAAAATATCTTACATATTCTGCGGCCTGACAGCCGCTACACGCCTCTTGAGGCGAAGATTCTGGATATTGCCCTGATCCTTCATATGGAACATGGCGGCGGTAATAACTCCAGTTTCACCACTCATGTAGTCACGTCCTCCCTGACAGATACTTATTCCGTTATCGCCGCTGCCATCGGCTCCCTGAAAGGACCCAGACATGGCGGCGCCAATATCAAGGTAGTGCAGATGTTTGCAGAGATGAAGAGCAAGATATCCGACTGGACCAACGAAGGCGAGGTGGCTGATTATCTCCTGAAGCTGCTGCACAAGGAGGCCTTCGACCATGCAGGGCTGATTTACGGTGTCGGACACGCCGTGTACTCCAAGTCAGATCCTCGTGCCGTTATTTTCAAATCCTTCGTTGAGAAGCTCTCCGAGGAAAAGGGGCTGCATGACGAATTCGCACTCTATTCCATGGTGGAACGTCTTGCACCTGAAATTATTTCCAAAGAACGTCCTATTTATAAAGGCGTCAGCGTAAATGTGGATTTCTATTCCGGATTTGTATATGACATGCTGAATCTGCCTATCGAGCTCTATACGCCGATCTTCGCTATCGCAAGAATCGTCGGCTGGAGCGCTCACCGCATGGAAGAGCTTGCTAACAACGGTAAGATCATCAGACCTGCCTACAAGACCATTTGTACCGACAGAGATTATATTAAGATAAACGAAAGAGACGCCTGAGAGGCGTCTCTTTCCATCATTTCTTATGTTTGTCTTTCTTCTGCACCTGCAGGAAGCGTTTCTTCCCTTGCAGGTAAGCCGCCGTATAGACGGCCATTGCCGCCAGGATCATGGCAATCCCGATCCATGTCAATACCGGCAAGCCAAGATACCAGTCATTCACCATCTGCATAATACCGGCAAGGATAATTATAATACCAGCCAGAACAATTCTCTTGTACATATATACGATGAATCCCGCTTTATCCCTGATGTCATTCTCATTCATGTCTTTGCCGAGCATAATATTGCCTGCCACATCGCCCTTCGTCTTCGCCCTCCGCGCTGTACAGATCATATACACTCCGCTCAACACAAACATGACATCTATCATTCCGCCTGCTCCGGATCCCATGCCCTCTACTCCTCTGTTCTTAATACCGCCTCAATCCTGTCCGGCAGCATCTGCGGTCCAACCAGCTTCCTGATAAATCCGGCAGCCCCCGGCTCAATACTGCGCTCTTCACTCTCCTGCCCGTCTGCTGTCAAAAGAATAACCGGAAGCACGGCTTCAAGACGCCAGAGAGCATTTCAGATTGGTTGACACGTCATCAACTAACATAATATCTTTATATTTATGCATCGACTCCCAGAAAGTGTTTTATAACCGCCTTCATTTCTGTCTTGTCACATACGTTGTCATGAACTACCGGCGCCGTCCTGATCTCTGTGATTGCATTCGGCACCTCTACATTACCGATTCTGGAAAGCTCATCTGCCAGCTCGAAATCGGACATTGTATCATATTTACTGTCAATCGCATTCATCACATTTCTCGTGAATTTAAAAGGGCTTGCCGTGGACGCAATCACCGTCACTGTCTTGTCCTTCGTATCTGCCACATATTTCTGATATACGGCACTGGCAACTGCCGTGTGTGTATCCAGTATGTATCCCGTATTCTCATACACAGCCCGGATCCGCGCTGCAGTTTCTTCCTCACCGGCATAATTGCCATAGAAATCAGCAAGCTGCTCTCTCATCTGTTCTGTGATCTCATAAGAACCTGTACGGGCCAGTGAATTCATCAATTCAGCATTCTTAGATACATCCTCTCCGGCAATGCGGTAGATCAGGCGCTCCAGGTTACTGGAAATGAGAATATCCATCGAAGGAGAACTGGTCAGCACAAACTCACGGTTGCGGTCATACCTGCCCGTCGTAAAGAAATCATACAATACTTTGTTCTCATTGGATGCACAGATCAGCCTGCCGATCGGAACTCCCATCTGTTTTGCATAAAATGCAGCCAGAATATTTCCGAAATTACCGGTAGGAACTACCACGTTCATTCTCTCTCCGTCTGAGAGCTTGTCCTCCTCCAGCAGCTTCGCGTAGGCATATACATAATATACTACCTGGGGTACCAGACGCCCTATATTGATCGAATTGGCTGAGGAAAACTGCAATCCGGCTGCCGCCAGCTCTTTTGCCAGTTCTCGGTCATTAAACAGCTCCTTGACGCCTGCCTGGGCATCATCAAAATTCCCGTGTATACCGACTACAAAAGTATTGTCACCCTTCTGCGTCACCATCTGCTTCTCCTGAATGGGACTCACACCGTTCTTCGGATAGAACACAATGATCTTCGTGCCTTCCACCCCGGCAAATCCTGCCAGTGCCGCCTTTCCGGTATCCCCCGAAGTAGCCGTCAATATCACGATCTCATTCTCCACATGGTTCTTCTTTGCGGAAGTGATCATCAAATGCGGCAGAATCGACAATGCCATATCCTTAAATGCAATCGTCGCACCATGGAACAGTTCCAGATAATATGTACCCTCTGCTTCCACGATCGGCGCAATCACATCTGTATCAAATTTAGAATCATACGCCCGCCTAATGCAATTCTTTAACTCTTCCTCCGTAAAGTCTGTCAGAAACAGCTTCATCACCTCATAGGCAACCTCCTGATAAGATCTGCCTGTCAGCTCCCGCATAGAGCAGGTAAGCGCCGGAATATGATCCGGGACAAACAGGCCCCCGTCATCCGCCAGACCTTTCAAAATTGCCTGGGAAGCAGTCATCTTCTTCTCACTGTTCCTTGTGCTGCTGTATAATATTTCCATTTTATCCGACCATGCCTTTCAACCATTTATGTTCTGTGCAGATTATTGTAACATATAATCTGATATTACGCAACAATCCATAATCATTGAAAGAATTCATGATGCCCATAAGCAAACAGCTTTGTCAAATGCCGGTCAAACCACTGCATCCTCTCAGAATCTACCTTCTCTCTGGCACAAAAATACAGAGCACCCTGGGAAATATCTTCGCCGTACAGGGCACGCTCCACTGCTTCTCTGGTATCCTCACTGATCCGGACACTCTGATATCTTCCGTCCACCGTCGGCGAGAACTGGGCTACCCCCTTCTCCCTCTGCATGACAACATCCACTACCGTATCAGGAAATTTCTCACTGTTTACTCTGTTTAATACCACATTTGCAACCAGAAGCTTTCCGTCCTGGTCTTCTCCGCCGGCCTCGGCTTCCACAATACGCTGCAGCGCCTCCAGATCCTTGTCCGACAATTGATACTTCATAGTCTGTTCCAGCACTTCATAATCCACCACTCTCTGCCCGGATGAAACTGCAGAAATCATCTCCATAAAGCTCTTCTTATCCTCTGTCATGCTTTCACTCATATACTCCATCCGGAATGCAGGCTTGGCCGCTATCCGGTTAATCTTAAGTTCCCTGGCACAAACACTTGAGGAAACAAGAACCATGCCCGCAAGAATAAACCGTGTTATATATTCCTTGTACATTTTTCCTCCATCCTTATCAGGTCTTATCACATATAGGTGCCCATGCTGCCTCACCGTGAAAAGCAGGCACTCCAAACAATAATCTTTACTATTTTATACAGGAAACAGGAAAAATATTTCTGAATTTGTTTTTTTTCTCAAAAATGGTACAATTATAACAAAGGAGGATAACCGTATGGAACAACAGTTACCCGGCGTTTATACGGCAAAACGCAAAGATAACACCGTATATTACCGCGCCTCAATAACTTACCGCAATAAACATATAAGTCTGGGAAGTTACGACAATTCCCGCAATGCACATCTGGCATATACGCTGGCCTCCTCTCTGCTGGGAGATTCTTCCATTTCCTTAAACAGTTACGATGAAATGTCTGTTTTGCCATTCCCCAAATGGGTCAGCCTGATCAATTTCCGGGACAACGGAATTTATTTTGCCACTCCGATTTATGTCCGCCCTAAATTTTTCTATTACTATTTTACATTGTCAGACTTCTTTATCTTTGATCTCGATGATCTGTTTTACTATTCATCCCACCGGATCCTGCGCCGGGGCGGCCATTACTTTGTGGCAGACTACGGCATGCAGGTCAATATCATGAATCGCTACGGTATCAAAAACTACGCCGTGGAAGGCAGGGATTACTGTTTTATTAATGGGAACAATCAGGATCTGCGCTACGAGAATATTAAGATCATTAACCGCTACAATGGCGTGACTGCCACAATTAAGAACGGTATTACACGATATGGGGTGAAAATACATGTAAAGGGAGATATTAAGGTCGGCAGCTATGCCTCCGAAGCAGAAGCTGCAATCGCATATAACAAAGCCGCCGATTTGCTCAAAAAAGCCGGCATAAACAAGGCCTACACTCCCAACTACCTGGAAGGAATGTCTCCCGCCGCTTATGCCGACTTATATAATAACGTTAAAATATCCTGCAGGATCAGAAACTATCGCTGTGAATAGCCCACAAAGCAGATATTCAGATTGGCCTCTCCGGTCACACCATTTAATACTCCGTCTGTGGAGTACTGCCACATGGTATACTGATAGGGATAATCCGGCAGATCTTCCTCCTGGACCAGCCATACATCATAGTCTTTCAGCCTTGCCAGGTCGATCTCTTTGATCAGCCACTCTTTGTCTCCGTATATCATAGGGACATAGCCCGCCGCCTTCACTCCCTCCAGAAAGGAAGTCGCAATGTTAGTCTTATCCTCTTTACTCAGCCCGTCTATCCTGGCCGCGTCGTTGGCCACAAATTCCATGTCGAAGGCAATCGGATACCTGACCTGTGCCCGGTATGGCTCCAGATTCTGAATCACAAAGTTAACCTCCTCCACAGCCTCCTCCTGGGAAATCGCCTGTGAATAGAAATAAATCCCTATATCAAGCCCGGCCGCTGCCGCGCCTTCTATATTCTTCTTGAAATTCTCATCTAATGTGATCTGTCCTGTATTGTACCCCCGTCCCCCAAGACGTATCATCACATAATCCACTCCCGCAGCTTTTACGCTCGCAAAGTTAACATCCCCGTTCTGCCTGGAAATATCAACACCAACATAGGATATCTTCTTGCCGTTCTCCATGTAACGTTTCAGACCGGCCTTATCTTCCAATCCGGTAAGATTATAGGTGTTCTTCGTCAGAAAGGGATTGAGCATTACCCATTCTTCTGTGCCGTCTCTGTTAATGATCCGTGTATGTCTGCCGTCCGTAGACGGGTCGCTTTGCGCCTGGGCCGCTTCCTCTGCCTCACTCTGCGCTTTCCGTTCCTGCTCTTCCCTCTCTACCCGCTCCGCTTTCTCGGTAAAAGTGGACTTCTCCGTTCTTGCCGCTCCCTCACCGGGAATAGCCCCCTCTGTTTCTTCCTCTACCGGATACATATCCCAGAAATCCAGATCCTCGGCACGCAGCTTTTTCTCCGGTTCCTCCGCCTGTGCTTCTTCTTCCGCCGCCATCTCCTCCTGCTGCTGCAGCTCCTTCAGATATGTGCTGCCGCGGTTCTGCTTGTCATTGCTTTTCAGAATTGCAAATAAAAGGATCAGGACAAAGGCGGATACACCGACCACCATATAGACAACAGGAAGACCACTTCCCACCGGTTCCTCATCTCCCGGTAATCTCATACACAAACCTCCATCTGCCCGCAGTGAAATGCCTCTCACACTGCCATGCTTCGTAAGTTACCATGATTCCCCGCAACAGGGAGGCCTTCAGCCTCACTGTTGCGCATATCCGGCCATCCTAAATCGATACGGGTGGGCCGGATTATACCTGGGCCTCTCCTGCCAGAACCCGCTTGTAATCTTCCAGATTCTTCTGCAGCAGAGCCGGGGTGTCAAGTCCGTAAGGACATTTGCCCTTACATTGGTTACAGTGAATACAATCCTCGATCTTCCTCATCTTCTCCTGTCCTTCCGGGCTCAAATGGCCTTCGGACGGAGAGCGCCTAAGCAGGAGCGACATCCTTGCACAGTTATTGATCTCTATACCTGCCGGACAGGGCATACAGTATCCGCAGCCTCTGCAGAAATCTCCCAGAAGCTCCTCCCTGTCGTGCCGGATTACCTCCGCAAGTTCCTCCGTCATAGCCGGAGGCGTCTCTATATAAGACAGGAACTCATCCAGTTCTGTCTCCCGCTGTACGCCCCAGATGGGAAGCACATTGTCATACTGGGCCAGATAAGCATAAGCCGCCGCGGAATTATTGATCAGGCCGCCTGATAATGCTTTCATTGCAATAAATCCCATATCCGCCTGCCTGCATTTCTCCACCAGTTCAATATCCTTCTCAGTGGCAAGATAACAGAAGGGAAACTGCAGTGTCTCATACAATCCGCTGTCAATCGCTTCATGCGCCACCGTAAGGCGGTGATTCGTAATACCGATATGCCGTATCCTGCCCTGCGCTTTCGCTTCCAGTGCAACGTCATACAACCCGCTCTCATCTCCCGGCTTCGGACAGAATGCCGGATTGTGGAACTGATACAGATCAATATAGTCCGTCTGCAGATTAGCCAGGCTGGTCTCCAGATCCTTCCGGAAGTCCTCCGCATTCTGCGCACCGGTCTTGGTTGCGATGAAGATCTTATCCCGCATTCCCGCAAAGGCCGTCCCGACCTTGTGTTCACTGTCCGTATACCATCTTGCAGTATCAAAGAAAGTAATGCCATTATTATATGCTTTTCTGAGCAGAAATACCGCTTCTTCCTCAGAAATTCTCTGAATCGGCAGTGCCCCGAATCCGTTCTTATTGGTGGTAATCCCTGTTTTCCCAAGTGTCACTGTTGTCATCTTATCCTCCATCTATCGTGCCTGTGTCAGCTCCTATACAAACGCTTCCTGAAAAGTAGTATGATTCGAATCATACTAGTATAATCCACAATAATTATCCGCCCCTTTCACTTGTCTAAATTTCCATCTGCCGCGTCAGCTTCAATCGACGATGCTACCGGCATCGCCTCATTCAGCTTCCTTGCACATGAAAATTTATCCTGCGTGTAAGGGATCGGTAATTATCGTGGATTATACTAGACAATCACCTTCTTCGGGCATTTCTCCTTGCATGCACCGCACCCCGTACATTTATCCTGGTCTATTGTAGCATGAAATTCTTCAATTGTCACTGCATCTGCCGGGCAGTTCCTCTTACACAGCTGGCAGGCAATGCAGCCCACATCACAGGCCTTGATCGTTGCCGGGCCTTTCTCTCTGGAACTGCATGCCACAACGTGCTTTGCATCGTACGGAATCAGTGTGATCAGATTCTTCGGGCATACCGCGATACACTTGCCGCAGGCCTTGCAGGCCTCTTTATCCACTACCGCCACACCGTTTACCACATGGATCGCGTCGAAAGGACACGCCTTGACGCAGCTCCCGAATCCAAGACAGCCGTCGTTACAGGATTTCGGTCCGCCGTTTGGCACGAAGGACAGCATGCGGCAGTCTTCAATCCCGCTGTAATCATAGTCCATTCTCGTGCGGTCCTTATCCCCCTGGCATCTCACGAAGGCAACCTTACGGGCACTGTCCTGCGCCTCAACTCCCATGATCTGTGCGATCTGCTTTCCCACCTTCTCGCCGCCCACGGGGCAGGCATTTACAGGCGCCTCTCCCTTGGCGATCGCTGCTGCCAGTCCGGAGCAGCCGGCGAATCCGCAGCCGCCGCAGTTATTTCCCGGAAGGACTCCCAGAACAGCCTCCTCCTTCTCATCAACTTCCACTTTAAACTTGATACCGGCAACACCCAGAAACAGACCGACGAACAGCCCCACTGCCCCCACGACCGCTGTTGCCATTAATATTCCGGTTATATTCATATCCTATTATCCCTGCCTTTCATAATAATCCGGAGAAACCACAGAAAGCAATCGCCATCAGTCCCGCCGTGACAAGAACGATGGGCATGCCCTGAAAAGATTCCGGTATATCATTATAGGTCAATTTCTCCCGAATGCCTGCCAGGATCACAATAGAAACGGTAAATCCTACCGCAGTAGCAAATCCGTTCACGATTCCTGTGCCAATGCCGTAATTCTTCTGCACATTGGTAAGCGCCACACCCAGCACCGCACAGTTCGTCGTGATCAGCGGAAGATATACGCCCAGCGACTGATATAAGGACGGTATAAACTTCTTAAGGAACATCTCCACAAACTGTACCAGCGCTGCTATGACAAGAATAAATACGATTGTCTGCAGATACGTAATATCAAGCGGCACCAGAATGAACTGATAGATCAGCCCTGCCACGGCAGACGCAAGCGTTATGACAAAGATGACCGCCACACCCATACCGGTTGCCGTTTCTGTCTTCTTCGATACCCCCAGGAATGGGCATAAGCCCAGGAACTGGCTTAAGACAACATTATTTACCAAAGAAGATGAAATCAAAATTACAAGCAGCTCTTTAACCATTCTTCTTCTCCTCCTTTGTCTGTTCCTCACCATTCGTTACTTCTGTATTCTTACTGTCGCCCGTTTTTATTTCTGCATCTTTGGCTTCTGCTATTTGTTTCTTCGCATCACCATCAGCCCGCTTCTCTGTCTTATCATCATAAATCCTGTGCGCACAGCCGGCATCAGAGCAGTTCATACAGTCGTTTCCACAGCCTGACTGTATCCTGGACATATCCTTGCCCTTTCTCTCCCCGCTGATCTTCACCTTATTCTGAATCGCCGTAAGAAGCGCCAGAACGAAGAATGCCCCCGGAGCCATGATGAAAATACTTACCGGTACATAGCTTTCCGGCATAACATGAATCCCGAAGATTTCTCCGGCTCCCAGAAGCTCGCGTACCGCACCGATACAGGTCAGCGCTGCAGAAAATCCCAGTCCCATACCGATACCGTCAAATAAAGACGGCAGTACCGGATTCTTATACGCATAGGCCTCGGCACGCCCCAATATGATACAGTTAACAACGATTAGCGGGATGTAAATTCCCAGTGCATCATATAAGAAAGGAATATAACCCTGCAGTAACAGCTCCACCACTGTCACAAAGGATGCAATAATGACGATAAATGCCGGAATACGCACCTTATCTGGTATGATACCCCGCAGAAGAGAAATAAACACATTGCTCAGCGCAAGCACCACCGTAGTCGTAAGTCCCATGCCCAGCCCGTTGACCGCAGATGTGGTAACTGCCAGCGTAGGGCACATACCAAGCATCAGCACAAAGGTAGGATTCTCCTTTACAATACCGTTTACAAGACGTTCTTTTGCATTATTCATTCTCACTACCCCCTCCCAACTGTGTCTGGAAATAGTAAAGCCCCGCATTAACTCCATTAGTCACTGCATTTGTTGTAATGGTGGCACCGGAAATTGCATCGATCTGATTATCCGATGTGGCGCCGCTTTTCGTATATTCGAATTTATCTGCCTGTCTGCCTGCAAACTGCGGCTTCAGCACCTCTTCCGCCCTCATACCAAGACCTGCAGTCTCGGAAATATCCAGAATAGACATACCGTTTACCGTACCGTCCATGCGGATACCCACCGCGAACTGAATATCTCCGCCGTAACCTTCCTTCGTTGTCACAGTGATCACATACCCTAACAGACTGCCGGACGCATCCAGTGCGCCCATCACTTCATCGACCGTCTCCTGTCCATAGCCTTCCGCTGTCCACGACACAGCATCCGGCTGGCTGACTTCCAGCTGCTCGAAAGAGACAGCATCCTGAAATACCTCCTGACATGCCTCCTGCTTCTTCTTCGCATTCTGCTCCTCGATAGGCTCCTTCGTGATCTGATAGATAAATCCCAGCACAAGGCCTGCCACAAGCGTAATCACGAGCAGGATGCCTGTATTCTTCATCATCTCTTTCATTTTTTCGCCCCTCCTTTACCAAATGCTGTCGGAAGCGTAATCTTCTCGATCAGCGGCACAAGCAGATTACCGATAATGATCGCGTAAGACACTCCCTCCGAAGAAGGACCAAAGATACGGAAAATACCCGTCAAAATCCCCAGCAGAATACCAAACACATACTGTCCGTTCTTCGTGATCGGCCTGGTAACATAATCCGTAGCCATAAAGAATGCCCCCAGCATTAATCCACCGCCGGCCAGATGTGCCGATATATACGCCCAGTCAAGTCCATGTCCGCCGAAAATACTGATAAAAATCACAAAACTTATTATGTAGCTTCCGGGAATCCGCAGATCGATAATCCCCATCAGGATCAAAATACACGCGCCGGTCACAATGGCAATCATGGAAGTCTCTCCAATCGTTCCCGCCGTCCTTCCGATCACCATATCCAGAATGTCTACCGTCTCTCCACCTTTCAGGCTCGCAAGAGGCGTAGCGCCCGCGTAAGCATCGCAATCAAAATTGGTCATGATAGAAGTAAAGGAAATCAGCAGAAAACACCTTCCGCCCAGTGCCGGATTCATGAAATTCTGTCCCAGGCCGCCGAACAGCATCTTAACTACCAGAATTGCAAATACTCCTCCGACTACGCCGATCCACCAGGGCGCGGATGCAGGCAGATTCATTGCCAGCAGAAGCCCCGTCACGATTGCGGAGTAATCACCTATCGTTACCTTCCTCTTACATATTTTTTCAAAAAGAAATTCTGTCAGTACTGTGGATGCCACAGTAACCAGAATCAAGATCAATGCATCCATTCCAAAATTATAGATGCCAAATCCTGCCGCAGGAAGAAGGGCAATCACGACTGTCAGCATGATACTGCTTGTGTCGGTCTTGGATCTGACATGGGGATTGGATGATACTTTCATTAAATCACTCATCTTATGTTTGCACTCCTTTCTTCCATAGTTAACCTTTTTTCTTCTTGGCAAGCTGCATCTTACGCATGGACTTGATAGACTGCGTCAAGGATCTCTTCGCAGGGCATACAAAGCTGCAGCAGCCGCACTCGCAGCACTCCAGCCCGTCATGGGACAGGAATGCCTCTTCCTCATAATGTTCCGCATAGTCCGCCAGCTTGCTTGGTATAAGGCGGCTCGGACATGCTTCCACGCAGCGCCCGCAATTGATACATGGGCCAGGCTCCATACGCGAGACATCATCCTCCGTCAGGCACAGAAGCGCCGACGCCGTCTTCGTCGTGGGCACATCCAGATCGAAAATACCGAAGCCCATCATCGGCCCGCCCGAAATAATTTTAACAGGATCTTTCTTAAATCCTCCCGCTTCTTCTATCAGTTCATGATAATTCGTCCCGATCCGCACGATAAAATTCCTCGGATCAGCCACCGCATCACCGGTTACGGTAACAATTCGGTTCATCAGCGGTTTGCCCTCATAGACTGCATGATAAACCGCCACAATGGTGTCCACATTATTGACAACGCATCCTGCATCTGCCGGAAGCATGGAAGAATTGATCGCTCTGCCGGTGGCTGCATAGATAATCTGTCTCTCGGCGCCCTGCGGATACTTGGTCTTCAACGCCTTAACACTGATACGTGATTCGTCCTTGGTCACTCCCTTCAGAAGTTCAATGCAATCCGGCTTATTGTCCTCCACCGCCAGTATCCCCCTGGCATTCTCAAACAGCTTAAGGTATACCTTCATGCCGTCAACCAGCTTCTCCGGTTCCTCCAGCATCCGGCGATAATCAGATGTCAGATACGGTTCGCATTCGGCACAGTTGGCGATCACATAATCTATCTTCTCCGGCTCCTTGGGCGAAAGCTTGATATAGGTCGGAAAGCCAGCACCTCCCATACCTACGATACCCGCCTCCTTGATCCGCTCAATGATTTCTTCTCTCGTCATCTCCGCAAGCGGTTTGGCCTTCGGGTACGCTACCTCATCGTATTGTCCGTCATTCTCTATGACAATACTCATCACATTATCACCGGTCACCACACGCCTGGGTTCAATCGCCTTGACAGTTCCCGAAACGGTAGCGTAAACAGGCGCTGACACAAAACCTCCCGCTTCTGCAATCTTCTGCCCCGTCAACACGTGATCGCCTTTCGCCACAATCGGCCTGGCAGGCGCACCGATATGCTGCGACAGCGGATACACCAGATCCCCTTTCGGCAGCACTGCTTTGATAGGCTTATCCTTGGACAATTCCTTACCGTCATACGGATGAATTCCGCCCTTAAATGTTAATTTCGCCATTCTCTGCCCCTCTTTCCGTTTTATCGTTCCTTTTCCATGATTTTATCAAATGATTCTCATTCGTAATTACCCACTCTATCAATATACTATTTTTCGACGAAAAAAACTACTGTAATTTCAAAAAATATGTTAATATATACCTAAGTTATTTATACGAGGAGAACTATATGCGGACAAATAATCAAGCTTACAAAAACTTCACAATACAATATCCCTTAGATCGGATCGCTCCCCTTGATCAGATATTGTTTGTCGATATTGAAACCACCGGATTCACTGCAAAAAACTCTCATCTGTATCTGATTGGCGCCGCTTTCTACCAGTCAGGTTCCTGGCGCATCCGGCAATGGTTTGCCGACCGCCCTGATGAGGAGCTGCACCTGTTGAATGATTTTTTTACTTTTGCCGGGCAGTATTCCCATCTGATTCACTTTAATGGCAACAATTTTGACCTCCCTTATCTTCTGCAGAAGTGTAAGCAGTATGAATTATCGTACAATTTCGACAGTTTCGAGGGCATTGATATTTACAAGCGAGTTGCCCCCTACAAATTCTTCCTGCACACTCCCAACTGCAAGCAGAAAACACTGGAAGACCTGCTGGGAATCAATCGGGAAGATATATACAATGGCGGGGAATTGATCAGTATTTATCACGAATATGTAAAGCATCCCCTGGAGGAGGTCTGCCATTTTCTGCTCCTTCACAATATGGATGACATGAAAGGCATGCTTCAGATCCTGCCTCTCCTTTCTTTCTACGACCTGTTCAACTGCCCGCTGAAAGCCCGGAAAGTACAGGCCAACAGCTTTACCGATTATCACGGCCACGACAAACAGGAACTGTTAATGAAGCTGGAACTCCCAACTCCGCTTCCCCTCTCCATCTCCACGCTTTCCAACGGATGCTACTTCAGCGGGGAAGCTGCAGAGGGCATCCTTAAAGTGCCTGTTTATGAGGAAGAGATGAAATATTTCTACTCGAACTATAAAGATTATTACTATCTGCCCGATGAGGATACTGCACTCCATAAGTCCGTGGCTGCTTTTGTAGATAAAGGCCATCGCGTACAGGCCAATGCCGCCAATTGCTATACCCGCAAATACGCTGTCTACCTGCCTCAGTGGGACATCTTTGCAGAGCCCTTCTTCAAGCGGGACTACAATAGCAAAGATCTGTTCTTCGAACTCACCGATAATATGAAGACAGATCGGGCATTTTTCTCACGCTATGCCCAATATCTGCTGGGTAAGATGGCCAAGACCTATTAAACACGCTGATCTGTACTACTTGAAATTTCCAGTATCGTCAACTATAAGAATAAAATGAATGAGAAGCCTCATAAAATTCTATCTTATGAAAGAATTTTATGAGGCTTCTTATTCTTTATGTATTGCATTTACTCAGAAAACTTTCTCTCCGGGTATTATGCTCTAGAGTGGTCTCTGATAGAAGAAAGAGTTCTTCCTCTCAAATCCTACTTCCTTGTGATTGATGATCTGCTCCGTACTGCCGATAAACAGATATCCGCCCGGTTTCAGGCTCTTCTGGAACTTACGGAAGACTTCATCCTTCGCTTCCTCCGTAAAGTAAATCAACACATTACGGCACACAATCAAATGATAATCCGTTGGGTATGTATCCTTTAACAGATTATGCTCCTTAAACTCTACTCTTTCCTTAATCTCCTCCGAAATCTGATAAGAGGGTCCGATTTTCGTAAAAAATTTCTTCTTCAGGTCCGCCGGGACTCCGGTAATGCTCTTCTCACTGTACAATCCGGCTTTCGCCTTGGCAATCACCTGTTTGTCCAGATCCGTCGCATATATCTTAATCTGATTTAAAGGCAGATGCTTCGAGAAAGCCATTACCAGCGAATACGGCTCGTCCCCGGTGGAGCAGGCTGCGCTCCAGATCTTAAGCCGATTGCCGTAACGCCTGATAAGGTCCGGAATAATCTCCTGATCAAGCAGTTTCCACTGATCCACATTACGATAAAATTCGGACACATTGATTGTCAGATAATTAACGAATTCCTCAAACATGTTTTTGTCTGACTTGAGTGCCGCTACATATTTATCGTAGCCGACAATTTTATTTTTGGCAATCAGTGTATCGATACGACGCTTCATCTGCTTCTCTTTATAAGCATTCAGGTCTATTTTCGTTAAATCGTAAATCGCTTTTTTAAAATATTCGTAATCATATGTCATAGCCTTATACCGCCTATCATTAATATTCTGATAATTATTCCCCAATGCCCTAACATACAGCGCGCCCTTATTCCTCTGTCTCCTCACCCGAGATCACCGCATCGATGTCTACAGAAACAACATCTGCATCTTTCTCTTCTGCCGGCGCCGGAGCAAGCATAGCCTTAATACTCAGGCTGATCTTCCTGTCAGCCTCGTTGAAATCAACGACTCTAGCAGTTACCTCTTCGCCAACCTTCAGTACATCCGACGGCTTCTCGATGTGTTCTTTGGAAATCTGGGATACGTGCAAAAGTGCATCAATACCCGGCTCCAGCTCAATAAATGCACCGAAATCCGTCATGCGGGCAACCCGTCCTGTGACCTCATTGCCTACCGCATACTTATCCGCAGCGCCCTTCCAGGGATTCGCATCTTCAAATTTCAGGCTGAGCGCAATCTTGGTACCGGAGATATCCTTGATCAGCACCTTCAATACTTCGCCTACCTTGAATACCTTCTTCGGATTCTCGACTCTGCCCCAGGACATCTCGGAAATATGAAGCAGTCCGTCACAGCCGCCCAGATCGATAAACGCGCCGAAATCTGTTACATTCTTAACAGTACCTTCCACCGTATCTCCCGGCTTGATCGTCTCAAACAGCTTCTTCTGCAGCTCCGCCTTCTCCTCCAGGATCAGCTGCTTTCTGTCGCCGATATATCTTCTTCTCTTAGGATTATACTCGCTGATCACGAACTCGATTTCCTGACCTGCATATTTGTTCAGATCCTTCTCATAAGTATCGGATACAAGGCTGGCCGGAATGAAAATCCTTACCTCCTCCACTACTACGCTTAAACCGCCATCCAGTACCTGTGCTACCTTGGCTTTCAGCACCTCTCTGTTATTATATGCTTCTTCGATTCTCTTATTACCTCTGTCAGCAGCAAGACGCTTATAAGTGAGAAGAACTTGTCCCTCACCGTCATTCACCTTAAGCACTTTCACTTCCATGGTATCGCCAGGCTTCGCAACGGTTGTCAAATCTACATTAGGCTCATTCGTATATTCATTACGGGTAAGGACACCGTCTGATTTATATCCGATGTTTAGAATGATCTCTTCGGGTTTCACGTCAATAACGACACCTTCAACAACCTCTCCTGTGTGTATTGTCTTTAAAGACTCTTCTAACATTTGTTCAAAAGTTAATTCTGACATAATTTTGAACCTCCTCGATAATATTGTTTGGGGTAGATGCCCCTGCTGTAATACCCACCAGTCGGACAGATTTAGGTAAATCCAAATGCAAGTCGTTAAGTGTCTGTATAAAATACGTGTTCGCACACTCCTGCATGCAGATCTCATACAGCTTCCGTGTATTAGAACTATGATTACCACCTATTATTATCATAACGTCGACCCGGGCAGCAATCTCCCTCGCCTCCGTCTGTCGCACTTCCGTAGCGTTACATATAGTATTCACAACACTACCATTGTAACCTTTTTTCATAAGAATTTCAACCACATCTTGAAATTTATTGTAGTTAAATGTCGTTTGCGAAACTACACACAGTTCTTTTCCTCGTTTACAGGCGAATTTCTCCGCTTCCTGCGCCGATCCGATCACTACGGCGGGTGTCCCGGACCACCCCATAATCCCTTCCACTTCCGGATGTCCGGCGTTGCCGATGATCACAACCTGCTTACCGGCCGCACTTTCCTTCTCAACAATATTGTGAATCCGCTTCACAAACGGGCATGTGGCGTCTACGCACTCCAATCCGCATGCCTCTATTTTCTCACAGATCCGCTTTGCCACGCCGTGGGAGCGGATCACTACGGTTCCCTCCCGGATCTTTTGAAGCTGTCCCTCACCCTCTATGACCTGCACCCCTTTCTTCTCCAGATCTTTTACCACTTCTTCATTGTGGATGATCGGGCCGTAGGTGTAGATCGGTTCCCCTGTGGCGGCCTGTTCGTAAACCTGTTCCACAGCTCTCTTAACGCCGAAACAAAATCCGGCGTGTTCTGCCAGAATCACTTCCATATAAAAACCTCATATCATAATTGCCTGCATCTCCATGTGTTCCTGGACACAAAGACCCATAAAAAGCTCGGTGCAAGTACAGAATACACACATACAAGTTTCTTTATTACTACCGTTCAAGCCTGCATTTATTCATAAAAGCCGAACCGATCGGACGCAGCTTCAAAGCAGTGCCAGGCCATCAAAGCCGCCGCAGAAGCGCGATAACGGCATCTACCGCCTCATCGGCCGTCATATGCGACGAGTCAACCAGTACCGCATCCGCCGCCTGCCTCAGGGGAGATATCTCTCTTGTCATATCCTGATGGTCCCGTTCGATAATATCCTTCTCGATCTCATCCAGGTCACAGGCAATCCCCTTCTCCACCAGTTCCTTATAGCGCCGCGTGGCACGCACTCTGCTGTCTGCCGTCAGATAGACCTTGACCTGGGCATCCGGCAATACGCAGGTTCCGATATCCCGGCCGTCCATAACCACGTCCTGATCGGCAGCCAGCTTCTGCTGCAGCTCCACCAGTTTCCTGCGTACATTGGGATTCGGGCTGCTGGCCGATGCCATATTGCCGACTTCCTCGGTCCTGATCAGGCCGTTCACATTTTCACCGTTCAGATAAACGATCTGTTCTCCGTTCTCATATCCGATTGAAATATCTGCTTCCCGGCACTTTTCGTTTATCTTTTCCGTCTCTGACGGCAATATTTCCCCCCGGAGCAAATATAGCGCCATGGCACGGTACATAGCGCCTGTGTCCACATAGATATACCCCAGCTTTCTTGCGATCTGCTTCGCAATCGTACTTTTACCGGCTCCCGCCGGGCCGTCTATCGCAATATTGATTCCCATCATTTCCTCCCTTTCCGCGCTTATGCCTTCTATCAAGGCACATTGCGCTGCCGCAATGAAACATAACATTTCCTATGGAATGCTTTTACCCGCCAAATGCCCTGTAGACCAGGCAATCTGCAGGTTAAAGCCGCCCGTGACCGCATCCAGGTCGAGCAGTTCCCCTGCCAGATACAGGCCGCGTACAATCCTGGATTCCATCGTAGAAGGATTCACTTCTTTTACTTTGATCCCGCCCTGTGTGATGATCGCCTCCGAAAAGTCCCGAAGCCCCAGCACATGCATCGTCAAATTCTTCGTCACGCTGCCAAGCCGTTCCCGCTCCTGTCTCGTAATCTCATGAATCTTCTTCTCCCCATCGATCCCGGAAAGTCCGATCATAACCGGCACTAATCTGGAAGGATACAGCCCTCCGATCACATTCTTGAACTGCTTATTCCGGTTCTCCTCAAAATCCCGCAGGATCCGCCGGTCCAACTGCCCGGCGGACAACGCCGGTTTCAGATCCACAACTGCCGTAACCTGATCCTTGTCCTTACATTTCCCGTAATAACTGCTGGCAGACAAAACTAACGGCCCGCTGATCCCGAAATGGGTAAAAAGCATTTCCCCGAATCCATGCCAGATCCTTCTGCCCCCGCAATTCATTGACAAAGCCACATTCTTCAGTGAAAGCCCCTGCAGGGAAGCACACCAGTCTTCCGCGGTTTCCATGGGAGTCAGCGCCGGGGAACATGCCTTAATGGTATGCCCCAGTTCCCCTGCCATCTGATATCCGTCCCCCGTGGCGCCGGTAGTCGGATAAGACAGGCCTCCTGTTGCCAACACCACAGCCTCAGCCGGAAGCCGCTGGCCGTCCGCAAGCAAGACACCCTTTACCTTAGCCTTCCCGTCCGCCTGGCTCACTGCAGTCCTATTGCTCTCCTGCTCCCCTCTCTCCACCAGCACTTCCCTGACCCTTGTACGAAGCCGCACATCCACGCCCCGCTGCCTTAACAGCCGTGTCAGCGCCGCTATGACATCGGAAGAATGGTCGGATACGGGAAAAACCCGCTCGCCCCGCTCCACCTTAAGCGGGCACCCGGCCTCCTGTAGCAGTTCCATCATCTGCCCGTTATCGAAATCGGAAAAAGCGCTGAAGAGAAATTTCGGATTGCTCACCATATTCTCAAACAATTTCTCCCTCTCACAGGCATTCGTCACATTGCATCGGCCCTTACCCGTGATAAAAAGTTTCTTGCCCAATTTCTCATTTTGTTCCAGAAGCACAACCCTGTGCCCGCATTCTGCGGCAGCGTATGCGGCCATCATTCCCGCCGCGCCGCCGCCTGCCACAATCACATGACTCATCTTATCTCCAGCCTGTCCACTGCCCATTACCCTTCTTTCTTTCTCAGCGGATAGTTGAGCATCGGTTCTTCGTCTATAAAATTGATCTCATCATTCAAGTATACCTGATAATTATTCCATGCCTCTTCCAGATTCTTCAGACTCTTCTTAACTTCCTCAGGCCGTTTCAGGCACATCGCTACCACCAGCGCGTTAATAACACTCAGCGGAGCCACCAGGGAATCTACGATTGACACCATATCGCTTCTCGCAAGCAGATTACAGGAAGAATACAGATTCATCGGTGAATGCACGGAATCCGTGATGGTGATTACCTTGGCATTCCTGTCATTGGCAAATTCCATAGCTTTCAGGGTGCGCATCGAATATCTCGGAAAGCTGATCCCGATCATGGCATCCTGTTCGCCAATCCGGATCATCTGCTCAAAGGTCTCCGAAATACTGGTGGTCTTAAGCAGCGTCACGTTTCCCCGGATCATATTCAGATAAAAATTCAGAAATTCCGCCAGCGGCTCACAGCTCCTGACTCCCATGACATAAACCGTCTTCGCCTCCAGAATAATGTCTACTGCCGTCTCGAAGGCTGTCGGGTCAATTCTCTCGATCGTATCCTGAAGCTTCTCCATATCCGCCTGCAGTACCGAGGTCAAAATCTCCGACTGTGTGCTCCTGCCATATTTCGCGCCAATCTTCTGCACCGAGTTGATCTTATTCTGCACCCAGTCTTCCAGGTCCCGCTGAAATTCCGGATATCCGTTATATCCGATAAACATTGCATAGCGCACCACAGTGGACTCACTCACTCCCACCGTATCCCCCAGCTTGGCAGCGGTCATAAAAACCGCCTGGTCATAGTGATCATATATAAAAGCCGAAATCGCTTTCTGCCCTTTACTCATCTTACCGTAGTGCTCATTGATTCTCGTGATAATATCATATCGATTCTCTATTGCCATGCTTGCTTTAAAATATCCCCTTCTTGATATCGGAACCTGGTCCTGTCTCTATTATTATCGCCCACTTTTCGGGCACTTCCTAAGCATTCAGGAATACACGGTAAAATTCCTCCAAAAGCTTGACCGTCTCATTTTCCGGCAGATCATAGTCATCTGTCAGAGACATGCAGGCCGACCCGTGAATAAAGATCCACATCCTCATAAACATACCGCTTGGATCCTTACAGCCAAATGCTTTCGCACTGTTAATCTCTTTGACAACCGTGCTTCTCTCTCCGTTCAGAAGATCGTACAGGCTCTTCCCGTGACGGTTCTCGGAAACAAACAACAGCTTAAACAGCTGCTGCTCTTCCTGCGCAAAGCGGATGTATGCCAGCCCCAGATCTACAAAGGGTGTCTCATGGGTCTTCGGGAAATTCTCGTAATAGTCGCCGAAGAATTCGATCGCCTTGTCATACAATTCATTGCCAAGTTCTTCCATATTCTTATACAGCCGGAAGATCGGCTGTGTGGAACACCCTGCCTTCGCCGCCAGCGTTCTGGCGCTCACCTGCGAGATTCCCTCCTGCCTGGCCATCCGGAACGCCGTATTCAGTATCTCACTTTTTGTAATCGTCTCTTTTCTTGCCATAAGAATTCCCTCTCTTGTATCACAATCGTTACTATCAGATATTTTCGGTAACATATGTTATTATAATGGATTATGTATCTTACGTCAACCGGCAAGAGAAATTTAATTATAGCGCTGCAGACAAAGCAAGAGGCAAGCGAAAACACTTGCCCCCTGCCATACTGTCCCATAACCGGTTATTATTCACAGCCTCCGGCTGCGCATAGTAACGAAGCCTGCGCATTTCGGCTGTGAACAGTAACCATAGCTAACGCTTAACAGTCACTTTAATACTTGTCTTAACATCCTTCGTAATACCGTCCCTGCCTTTCAGCTGCACTGTGACAGGAATCGTGTATGTTTTGCCCTTTGCTCCCGTAACCGTCAGGACACCGTCCCTGTCGGCTATCCGCACATCGGCAAACACATAATACCGACTATTATTTGCATTCTGATAGGATACTGTAATATCAGCTTTCCCATCCTTATTGCAGTCTAAACTTCCGCTTACCTTGATAATCCTGTAATCAGAATTATAGGGTGTCTGCAGTTCATATTCTCTGCTCACTTCCGATGCCGCTGCGTAAAGCGTCTGATTATTGCTGTAGACTTTAATCTTCGCCGATGTCTGCTTCGGTTTTACCGTGAAAGGTGCGCCCGTCACGGTGAAGATATCGCCATTACTCATCCTGAGCGTAAACCTGATCGCCAGTTTGTACTTCTGGCCCGCCCTCAATTCACTCTCATTCGCGATTGTCAGGCGCTGATCAGATCGCCTATTATTATAACGCAAATTGAAATACTCACTGTATTCACCGACCAGTTCGCTGTCTTTCACTTCATAAAAACTGCCGATATTCTGGAATGTCGTATCCAACCTGATATAATTCCCATTTATCCTGGAATCATCAACAGCCTTCGTCAGATCCAGACTTCTTGACATTTTCGTCCTGGCAGTAATCTCTTTGTCCGTCACGGTAATCTTCAGACTAAGCGCCTTTGGCGAAATTCGATTGCCGTCGGCATCCAGATAGCAAGGTACTACAGTAAAGCTATATGAACCATTGGTGATTGCAGACAGCTTCATCGTGCTGGCACGGTTTTCCGTTATAACAATCTGAGACTTATCACTCTCTCCCTGCCTGATCTCCAGTAAATCATCATCCAGCAGCTTCTGTGATTTGGCATCCTTGCCTTTGATCACAATATCCGCGCAGGAAAGGCTGTATGAGTAAGCATTCTTCAACCTGACATAAGTATACATGGATCCAACACGATTTGTATTCATCGTCAACTTCGTCAGGCTCAAATAAGGTTTCGGCGCTGCCAGTTTGATCGTATGCACTGCCGTAAGCGGCTCTCTCCAGTCATCCCCGTTAAGCGTCACCGTAAACTTCTCGCTTCCGCTTGTCTTATCGCCTGCATAACTGTAATTCGTTGAACCGGCTGAGCCAAATTTCACATCCTCACTGTTACTGATCAATTCATTGTAATAATACTTCGGGTTGCCACCTGAATAACTGTCTCTTCCGTAAGTTAACCACATCCTCTCTGTCTTATTGTACAAGCTGAAATAACCGCTTTGCTTACCGGGCACCTCCGGAATCAGCGTAATCGATGCATTGATGGTATTGATGACCGGTTTCTTGTAGTTCCATTTCAGCGAAGTGCTCACCACATTCGGCTTCTTATAGCCTGTTAACTGCACCTCTAATGTACCACTCACAATACCGGAATCCGCAAGCTTTTTGTTTGCCGTAAGCTGAATATCCTGCTGTGCAAAATAGTACCTTGTCGTATTCTTGGTTCTCTTCGCAGAATCATATGAAGAATAATTTGTTGTACCTTCACCGTCAAATCCATTGTCATCACCAGCCGAATTATCTGTCCACCTCACGCTGGTAATACCATAAGAATTGCCCTTAATCCCAATATCCAGTGATCCCGGGTCTGAACGGTAGAACAGATTGGCCTGCCTTACAGATTTGGCCGTCACTGTCGCCTGCTGCTCGATCACCTTCACTTTCAGCGGATAGACATACAGTTCATCCCTGAATGTTGTTTTGACGCCCAGATAATAACTTCCCTCTCCAGTCTTAGTCTCAGCAGTCGGGCAGATTACCCAGTTGTAACCGTTGCCTTTGACTACCTGCATACCGGAAGACAGTGTTTCTGCCTTTTCGTCCTCATATAGATTAACACTCTGGATTGTCTCCCCGTATACGGGAACTAATTCCACTGCACCGGATGACCATGCTGCCAGCCAGCGTCCCTCATCTGTGTCAAAGTCATACGCCAGATTCATCTGCACACTGGATTTATCCGCACGAGGTTTATGATTCTGAATCTCAACCTTAAGTTCCGCCTTATGTCCCGCCGCATCTTTCACCTTTGCCGTCAGGACCGTATGGCCTTCTCCCACAAGCTTCACTTCCGCAGACTTCGTATCTGCAGACGCTGTAACTGTGGCAACCTTTTTATCCGTTATGCTCCAGACCAGCTTTGTCGCGCTGAAATTATCAGCATTCAGCTGATTCCTGTCAGCCAGCTCCGCAATTACTTTAAAGCTTGTGATTTCATCCTTCTTATCATAGTCCACGATAAGTCTGCCGTCCTCCAGCTTTAAGCCATCCGGAACAGGCTCTTCCAGTGTAAGCCTGATATAGGCCTGTTCTTCTTCAACCGCCTTTATCTTATAAGATATTTTGGCCAGAACTTTTTCATTGCTGTTATTCTTATCCTTTACCCTGATAACAGGCGTAAGTGTGTATGTCCCCTTCTTCGTCGCTGTGACCGTAAAGGTCCCGGAATCATTCTTCTTCACAACAACCCCTGCCGGAGCGTCCACATTTACATCGCAGAAATAATTGGTAGCTTCTTCTACGTTAAGGGAACCGTAACACAGCGGTTCCACTGTCAGGGTGATCGAATCAGAGTCTGCCGTCGGATTGTTCTCCCCATCCACACTGCCTACTTCCACGACCTGATTATGTCCGGGTTCCGCATCTTCATATGCTGAAATACCGGTTATTTTGGCAATATACACATTGACTGTCATCTCTTCCGGATAATGGTCTTCTCCCTTATAGACGGCTTCGAAGGGATAAGACTCCCTGTTCACGCCATTGATAACCAGCGGTGTTGTCGGCTCTTTCCATTCCCAGCCCTTCCATGCTTCCTCGTCCGGGAACTTCACATCGCCGATCGTACTGGAAATATCAGCCAGTGCATAAACCGGTGTAGCATTCTCCAGATCAGCCGACGCCAGAGACTGGATATGCAATGTTACCGTACATGTTTCATTTGTGTAAGGCGTTTCTCCCGCCTCTTTCGGGGTGATAGTCAACACGGCCTCCCCTGCTTTCAGCGGTGTAACATTTCCCCGCTCATCTACAACGGCAACATCCGCCTTGTCTATTGTCCAGTTAAAGTCGCCCGCACTGAATTGCGGATTCTTCGGTATGATCTCACCCTCCGCATGATAACTGATGCCGGGTGTGTATGCCAGTGTGTACGCATTCTCGCTATTCTGTACTGCGGCATATGCCTCATAGCCTGCTGACGCAGTAAACCCTGTCACGTTGAAACCTTTGCCCGGTGCAGAGGATACCGTAACTGTCAGATACAGCTTTACATGATCTTCCACTGTTTCGAAAACCAGATCCGTTACACCGGTGCTGTTAGCTATGACTGCACCAACACTCTCATCCCACGAAGCCACTGTTTCGTTATTGGATGTAACCTTAAACGCTGTCTCGGTCTGCGCATCATTAGCGACCCTGCATACCGTATAACCGATATATTGTCCGCCCTTAGAAGCGTTCATCCCGGGATTACTCAAAAGTTCCATCCCTGTATCGTTCTTCCTGGCCAGCTGATAATTGCTTACTATAACCTCACAGGCTGCAGATACTACATTTCCCTCAGCCCCCGCTTCTGCAGTAATTGTTGCCGTCCCCGGAGCTACTGCCGTTACCCGGCCTGAAGATACTGTTGCTACACTTTCATCACTGCTTGACCACCTGATGCCAGATGCCGCATTAGCAGGACTAAGCACAGCTTTCAAATTCTCGTAACCGGATCCTCTGCTATTGCGATATACCTCATTTGCATTCAGATACAAATTCGTCTGTGAAAGTTTGATCGACGTAGGATTTATCGATACACTGTTTCCAGCCCCCATCGTAAATTCAAAAGCATCTGTTCTATACTCTGCCTTTGTCACATCATCCGGCTCATTAGAGTTATAACGGTTCTCAGATAATACGGCTGCGAATTCATAGACTGCACCCTTGCTCAGTCCTGTAAGTGTCACGCTGCATTCCTTTTCTTTTACCCTGGATACATTGATGACACGTTCAGCCTTTATATAGTCTGCCGCACCCTTCACTCTGTAGAAGAAATGCACATAAGTATTTACATACTCTATATTACCTTCAAAATGTACACTTAAGGTTGCATTGGTTCCATTCACGGAAACCTTCGGATCTGAAAGCTTACGCTGATCCTCCAATGTAGTAAAGGTCACCGTCTGGATATGCTTCAGATTCTCCTTGCTGTCGCCGCTTCTGTCCCCAAAGCCGACTGTCAGTTCATATTCTGTCTGTTCTTCCAGACTTTCGATAAGTACTGTCCCGGTTGTGTCCTGATCACTGGTTGCCAACGAGAAGCCCTGCTCCCACGCTGCATCCGCATCCGCTTTCTTCTTGACATATCCTATCAGATAGCCGTCGCCAGCGTATTCCATTCCGCTAAGCGAATAGGCAATGTTCGCAGAAATGCTTCGCGGCATTGTACCTGTAATCTCCACCTTGCGGGTATCCGCATAAGTCGTGAAGGTACCTTCTGTCACATTAGCCAGGTCTTCTAATGTTGCACTATATCTGTTTGCAAAACCTATTTTGTAACTATAATCCGTGCTGCTCGTCAGTCCCGTCAGCAGTACCTCATGTGCGGGATTATCATATGTACTGATAGACCGGCTGTACAGTCTTTGCCATTCTGTCCCGTCCTTCTCCTGCACATAACATACCAGATACTGACTGCCCTCATCCGCATTGCTCATGCCACCCAGAGAACAGTTTAACAGAGCCGTTGTCATTCTTGGTTCCACTGACGTTACGGAAATCTTACGCAAGTCTTCATAGGTTGTAAAACTGCCGGATATTACATTTTTCAGGCTGTCAAAAGAAACATTATAGTTTCCAAAACCCATCCTGTACTCATAAGCTGTGTTTTTCTTCAGATCACTCAGATAAAAACTGCCTGCAGTACTGGAAGCAGAATAATCGTTATAGTCCTTTCGCTCCCAGGTTCCGTCTTCTCCGCTCTGCGTTTCCTTAACATAACAGTGCACGTAACCGCTGCCTGCAAACTCCATATTTTGAAGAGCGTACTCTATTCTGGCAGTAGTAACCATAATCTTCTCAGAAGTTATTCTAATCTGTCTCTCATCGGCTCTGGTAGTAAAACTGCCTTTTACCGGCGAAACCAGATTAGATACAATAGTACTGGAAGAAGTACCGATACCAATCATATACTCATAAGCGGTACTTTCCTTTAAATCGCTAATCGTAAATATCTTCGAAGACGTTGACTTTGCTGTTTGATAACCGCTCCTTTTCCATGTGCCGGAATTGTCCTCTGTCCATTCCCTGTAATAGCACAAAATATAGTCAGTTGTCTGCTCTCCGAAACCACTAATCGAGTAATTGATCGTAGCATTGTCAATAAAGGTGTCTGCTGAAGTAACCGATAACGCTCTTTGATCCGCCGGCGTCGTGAAGGTTGTTTTAGCGTATTCTATCTTTCTATTAGGACCCCTTAAAGATAACTCATAACGCGTATCAGCCTCCAGGTTCTTAAGTGTCAAAGTATTACTGTAATCATTATAAGAGGACAGATAGCAAGAACTATTCGTATTTACATACTGAGTTTCACTCTCTTTTTTAAGATATCCATATAAAGATATATTACGGTTATTCGCCTTCACATTTATAATATCATCCGCATCCAGCTTCACCGTGTAATTCTGATAATTACATCCATTATCTCCCGCTTCCAGCACTATCTTTGCCTTAGCCGTATGTATGGCTTCATAGACACAATATTCGGCACTGCTGTCAAAGACGGAGGAAGACTTTCCAAGCAACCATCTCAACGTATAGTCCATATCCGGCTGTAATAGTGTAGAACTCCGCTCTATTGAAGACACTGTTGCCTGATAGCCATTGTCTGCATTAAGTTCCACGGATGAACCGAGATTATAATAAGATCCGTATTCGTTCTGATACTGCAGTTGCAGATAATAACTTCCTGTAAGTTCTTCCGCTCCATCCACTGAGGTCATCTTATAGGTACGAACAATATCATAAGGACCGGTATAATCCGTTGCACCATCCTCAACTCTCGTCAATTCTATACCGGAAGCAGTATCCAATTTCAGAGTTTGCTCTTTCGTTGCGCCTCCGACATACAGCATGAAATCATAAGTTGCCCCTACACTTAAACCAGAAACCCACTTTGATGCACTGCCATTATTCAAGCTAATGGAATCCGACTGATACATTTGCACTCCAATAGGCTTATAATAAATGCATCCGCTAGCAGGTACAGGATCTGCTGACGAGATCTGAACACTATAATCTACCCGTGTCTTTGTCGTTTCATTCTGATTTAAAGAAAACGTGATATCATCCGAACTAACATATGCCCGGTCCGGAGCTTTAACAGAAATCACTTCCGGTTCTGAAGTCACATAATCACTTGAAAACTCCAAATAGAGTTCAACCTGATATGTTTCACCTGGGAGTAAAAAAGCATTTTTGCTATAATTCGCCAAAGTAACAGGTACAGAATAAAATCCTTCTTCATCTTTTTTACTCGCATCCAAGGATATCGATTGTAAACCATCGTATACCTGATTCATGGAATCCTTAAAACTATAATGCAAAATTGCATTAGTCGCTTCCCCGCTATACTCTGGCTTGACTTTTAGCATCATTGAAGTAAAATCATCTGAAATTGTACCTAATGAACCAGCAGTAGAAGCCTCTACTTTATCCCCAGCAGTCGTGTATTCTACTGTATGTAATACCTCATCTGAATAATAATCCTGGAATTCAAACTTATACCTTGTTCCGGATCTCAGATCACTAAATACTGCGTCACTCCAATTATTACTACCAATCGATTTATTTCGCTCCGTCCCAGAACCATCTGCCGGCATATAATAACAAGTTATATAGCAATTACCGAATGTTTCAACATCCAGCGTAATCCCATTCGCTTCATCTGTCTTAGCATTATAGATATAGACTCCCTCTTCTGTCCCGGAAGTCCTTGTAGTCAATATATCCGAATACAAGGCTACAAATTTATTGGAACTATCATAAATCACATAAGCCGTGTCATAAGATCTGCCGGACTCCAAAAGTCCTGTCGTTGGTTTGGATGTAGATGAAGCCGTTGCCGTCAGACTGCCAAAAGAAGCATCCTTGGACAAATGATCATTAGCACAATAATAAGCATCTACCGGCCAACTTCCGCTTGATGCTTTCGCCGTGAACCGCAGATGTCTTACGCCCTCATCCGCGCTAATCACAAGATTCTCCCCACCAGGCAAGGTAACACTATAACTGCCATCTTCCCCTTTCACAAGCGAAGTCTGCCCGGCCACCTTCAAAGTATACGTGCAATTATCATCCGCTTCCTTCTGCGCATAGGTCTGGATTGTTACAGCCTCGCCCTGTTTCAGGAAATCAGTTTTACAGGTAAGAAACTGAGTTCCGCTAAATGATTTCGAAACTTTCGTACTATAAGACGGAGAATCTACAGTAAAATAGATGCTGTCGGTACTTGATGTTTTCTCCTCCGTATAGAAAACATATCGTCCATCTGCCGGTGCAGTAAAAGAATACTGCGCGGCATTTTCGGCCCCATAAGGCGCAACAACCTGTACACCGGTTCCTGATGCTTCCTCATAGGAAATCTCTGTCACAACACCTGCCCTGACTGCCGTATCAGCTTGCGCCGCCATCAGATCATTGGCAGACACAGTGTCCGTAATTTCCTCTTCTGTTCCATTATCGAGGTCTGTGCCATTCTCCTCCGGTGTCTCATTCCTGGTTCCCTGGCCGTCCCCATCCTCTCCTGTTCCATCCGGGGAAGTATCCTCATCACTGGTATCTCCCGTCTCATCCGGAGAATCATCCTCGCTGCCGGTATCTCCTGATTCATCCGAAGAATCATTTCCGCTGCCGTTATCCCCTGATTCATCCGGGGAATCATTTCCGCTGCCGTTATCCCCTGATTCATCCGGGGAATCATTTCCACTGCCGTTATCTCCTGATTCATCCGGGGAATCATTTCCGCTGCCGGTGTCTCCTGATTCATCCGGAGAATCATTTCCGCTGCAGTCACCTGCCGTTTCATCTGATGAACCTTCTTCGTTACCAGTATTTCCTGTCTCATTTGACGAGTCACTATCATTGCCAGACTCTTCGCCTACCTGATTCTCATCCTTCTCACTGGACTGGTCAGAGGTTGAATCACCCCCCCCCTCAATTTTCTCAGCACCATTCTCCTCTGTGAGGTTGTCTCCGGTTTCACTCATTTCGGTCATTTCATAATGGCCTGCCGAGTCTTCCGCCACAGCAATATTCATACTCTGCCCTGCTGCATATGCGGTCGCCGGTGTCTCCAACACAAGAATGCCTGCCAATGCAAATGTCAGTAATTGTTTAAACACCATGCATCTCCTCCTTCACATTTCATTTTAGCGCAATAAATTAGTTATGATTTATATAAAATAATTGCGAACCCTGATTCCGAAGGTTCCTGCATCAATCGTCAAGCACGGCCCGAATAACCAATGTGTTTCCTGGCACATCCGCTTGCTTCTTTGCTCGCAGAAATCAACAAAAACTGAGTTCGCAATTATGAATTTTAAAACTTATCGTTCATTAAACGGGATATGCCGCATTCTTCGTATCAGCAACACTCATATCAACTTTCTCCTGCTGTGCCTGACGATATTTGAAGAAATCAATGGCAACCTGCGGGAACAGCGCATAGGACAGTACATCCTCATCCTGCTGTTTCCATTCCTTCATCTCCACTTCCAAACCTGCAAGCTCCGGCTCCACATGACCGGTTGCCTCGGCTGAACGAGCGGTAGAACGTTTCTCGCCAGGAATGACCTTATCGATCACTTCCTGGCTCATGGGCTTAACCGTTTGTCCATAATTGCCGCGAAGCAGATCCTTGAACTCTCCTGTAGCCATCTTATATCTCTCGCCCATCAATACGTTAAATACAGCCTGCGTACCGACAATCTGGGAAGAAGGTGTAACCAGCGGCGGCTCACCACAATCCTTACGGACTCTCGGAATCTCTTCCAGCACATCCTGATACTTATCTTCTGCCTTCTGCTCTTTGAGCTGGCTTACCATATTGGACAGCATACCACCGGGAACCTGATAACGTAACGTATTGATGTTGACACCGAGTACCTTCGTGCTCATCAGGCCGGATTCGATGCATTCCTCACGGTAAGGACGGAAATAATCCGCAATCTGTGCCAAAATCTCCTGATCATAGCCTGTGTCATACGGCGTGCCCTTGAAAGTCTCTACCATAACCTCAGTCGCCGGCTGGGAAGTACCAAGTGCAAAAGGAGAAATCGCACAATCGATAATGTCAACGCCAGCCTCCACTGCTTTCAGATACGTCATGGACGCTACGCCGGACGTATAATGCGTATGCAGCTGGATCGGCAGCTTAGTGCTCTCCTTCAACGTCTTTACAAGCTCCTCTGCGCGGTAAGGAACAAGCAGACCCGCCATATCTTTGATACAGATGGAATCAGCACCCATCTCCTCGATTTTCTTTGCCATATCTGCCCAATACTCTAAAGTATAAGCATCGCCAAGCGTGTAGGAAAGAGCAATCTGGGACTCTCCTCTGCCCTCCTGTTTCTTAATTTTGTTAGTCGCGTCCACGGCCGCCTGAAGGTTTCGAATATCATTCAGACAGTCAAAAATTCTGATCACATCAATACCGTTTGCGATGGATTTCTCAACAAACGCATACACCACATCATCTGCATAAGGTCTGTATCCTAAGATGTTCTGACCTCTGAAAAGCATCTGTAATTTCGTATTCTTAAAGCCGTCTCTTAACTTTCTCAGTCTGTCCCACGGATCTTCCTTCAGGAAACGAAGAGAAGCATCGAAGGTAGCACCTCCCCAGCACTCTACTGCATGGTAGCCAACTTTATCCATTGTCTCCACGATGGGAAGCATCATCTCTGTAGGCATTCTCGTTGCGATCAGAGACTGGTGTGCATCACGGAGAACAGTTTCCATAATCTTAACCGGTTTTTGTTCTGCCATTTTAATAACCATTCCTTTCTCTCAGCCTATGGATTATACCTTAAGCTTTCATGATAGATTCAGTATAAAACTCATAGATTCAATTTAAATTTCTTATTATTGCATGTTCTGCAATTTCAACCCGAAATGCAGGATTTAGAATACACCAAATACTGCCATGAATGTACCGGCCGCCACCGCTGTACCGATAACACCCGCAACGTTAGGTCCCATAGCATGCATCAGAAGGAAGTTCGTGGGATCTGCTTCCGCACCGACTTTCTGTGATACTCTCGCCGCCATAGGCACTGCAGATACACCGGCAGAACCGATCAGCGGGTTAACCTTACCCTTGGTCAATACGCACATTAACTTACCGAACAATACACCGGCCGCCGTACCAAATGCAAACGCAATCAGACCAAGAATAACGATCTTGATTGTATCCCAGTTCAGAAATGCTTCCGCACTGGTCGTAGCGCCTACGGAAGTACCCAGAACGATAACTACGATGTACATAAGAGCATTGGAGGCTGTATCCGCCAGCTGTCTTACAACACCGCTCTCTCTGAACAGGTTACCTAACATCAGCATACCAACAAGGGGCGCCGTGGTCGGAAGGATAAGAGCTACCACAACCGTAACAACGATAGGGAAGAGAATCTTCTCTAGCTTGCTGACCGGACGCAGCTGGCCCATCTTGATCTTTCTTTCCTTCTCCGTTGTGAAGAGCTTCATAATAGGCGGCTGAATAATCGGCACAAGTGCCATATAGGAGTATGCTGCCACCGCAATCGGTCCCATTAAAGTTGTCTGTCCCAGCTTACCTGCAAGGAAGATTGATGTAGGGCCGTCAGCACCGCCGATGATAGAGATAGCCGCCGCCGCTTTATCATTGAATCCTAAGAAAATTGCTCCGAAATATGCTGCAAAAATACCGAACTGTGCCGCTGCACCAAGCAGAAAGCTCTTCGGGTTAGCAATAAGCGGCCCGAAATCCGTCATGGCACCGACACCCATAAAGATCAGGGACGGCAGGATCGCCCATTCATCCAGCAAATAGAAGTAGTACAGCAAACCGCCGCCTGCTCCGCCCTCTCCGACCGGCGCCATAATATCCGGGTAGATATTGACAAGCAGCATACCGAATGCGATCGGAACCAGCAAGAGCGGTTCGAATCCTCTGCCTATAGCCAGATATAGAAATACAAGTGCTACGACAATCATGACATAGTTACCGACGGTCAGGTTAAAGAACGCGGTCTGATGAACCAGATTGTCAAGCGTCTCTACTATATACATTTTGTTAACCTCCTGTAGTTTTAGTTGCTGCTGTTCAGACTGCCGCTGTGGACAACAGCTTCATTCTCAGATGCCAGCCCGCATCAGACTGCCGCTGGCCATTAGTTCAATGTTGCCAGTAACGCGCCTGCATCTACAGCATCACCTACAGCTACATTAATACTTGCTACAGTACCGTCCTCAGGAGCAACTACAGGAATCTCCATCTTCATTGCCTCTACGATTACGACAGCGTCACCTTTCTTAACTGCCTGTCCTACATTGGCTTCAATCTTGAACACCTTACCGGCTGCACCTGCTTCGATCTTGATGCTGCCTGCTGCGCCGGCTGCCGGTGCTGCTGCGGGTGCTGCCTTCGGAGCAGCCTTGGGTGCCGCAGGCGCTGCTGCCACGGGTGCGCCGCTCGTTGCGCCTTCTTCTACTACTACATCATATACGTTTCCGTTTACGGTAATGGTATAATTTTTCATCTTCATATCCTCCTATGACTCTCAGGCATTCTGCCATTTGCTCTTTTTAGATTTTCTGATAGATCTTACTACGAATCCGTCTGTAGAACCGGAACCTTCATATGCCGCGATTGCCGCCGCGATCACTGCCACCAGTTCAGTGTCATCACTCAGTTCTTCCTCCGCCGCTGCCACAGGTGCTGCCACCGGAACCGGCTTCGCTTCCGGTATCGGCTGTTTCTCTTTAGCCTTCAACTTGGCTTCAAGCTTCGGAATCACACCGAATGCGGAAATGATCAGGCTTATGATGATCAGTACGACAAACACGGTTCCCATACCGATCAATGTATTCATAGCCGCTCTTCCCATATTCTCTGAAGTGGAATATTCAATATTTGTTGAAATGCCTTCATAGCCGGACATGTCAGCAGGGCAGACAATTTCCATCACGGCATTATGGTCAGAACCTGTTATATTGATGCTGATAACGATCTCTTCCTCACCGATCTCTACAGAGCCGCCGTCTGTACCTTCAAAGTTGCCTATATCATCCAGCGCATTCTGCCAGTCAACAAGTCCGTTGTAAATGACAGGATCAGACGCATACTGTTCCATAGTGCCCTGGCTTACAATCATATCGACCTGCTGGACCGTAGCCTCACCATATTGTAATAATGATGCTTCATCAAAATTGGATGATGATGAGGGAGCCGTCTCCTCCTGACCACACGCACACAAGCCGGCCATACAGGTAATCACACCTAATATTGCCAATAATTTTCTCATATTAAGTATCATCCTTTCTAAACCGTACCGTGCTTCTTCTCCGGACGGCCTTCACTCTTAGTCGCCAACATTTCAAAAGCGCCGATCACATATTTCCTTGTATCAGCAGGCTCGACAATCTGATCCACATAGCCTCTCTTCGCCGCACTCGTCACATGATTCTGCAGTGCCGCATACTCCTTCGCACAGGCATCAATCGCATCAGAACCTTGTCCGTCACAGATGATCTTAGCCGCAAGGCCTGCATCCATCATACCGATCTCCGCATCCGGCCATGCAATCGTGATATCTGCACCAATCGCCTTGGAATTCATTGCCACATAAGCGCTTCCGTATGCCTTGCCGATGATCACATTAACCTTCGGCACTGTCGCATTTGCGAAGGCATATGTAAGCTTGCTTACAGCCTTAGCCATTCTCTTCTCGGAACATTTGGTAGCCGCAAAACCTTTTACATTGGTAAGCGACAATACAGGGATATCAAAAGCATCACAGAAATTGATAAACTCTGCTGCCTTCTCCGCTCCTCTTGCAGTCAAAACCGCATCAAATTTATCTGTCACTTCACCGTCGGCATTATATACTTCTGTACGGTTAGCCACAGCACCGATCGTTGCCCCATTTAACCTAATAAATCCTGCAACCATATCCCGGGCATAATTCTGCTTTACTTCCACAAACACACCGTCATCAGCGAGCTGGGATAACGCGATGGATGTATCACCCACACAGTTTGCAATTTCCGCACATGCCCTGTTCAGGTCATCCGTGCAATCACCAACCGCAATGTCTGCGTTATTGGCAGGCAGAACGGAAACCAGCTGTCTGATCTGCGCAAGGATGGACGCCTCGTCAGCTACTGCATCTACAAGGCCTGTCTCTTCGCTCTGGAACGCTGCCGCTGCCGTATCACACTTGGAAACCACGTTTCCTGCCAGCGCGTTAGGCGCGTTTACGAATAATTTCGCTTTCTTCTCCTCCATGAATGTGAAGTCTGCCATTCCGGGAATCAGTGCAAGTCCGCCGCCGCAGCTGCCGAATACAGCCGTGATCTGCGGGATCACACCTGATGCAAGCGTCTGCTTCATGTAGATCTCACCGAAACCGTTCAAAGCGTCTGTTGCCTCCTGCAGTCTGAGTCCGGCAGAATCAATCAGCCCGATCACGGGCGCACCCATCTTTAACGCCAGATCATAGAGGTTTGCAATTTTCTTAGCATGCATTTCGCCGACTGTTCCGTTTAAAACAGATACATCCTGGCTATATACATACACAAGATTACCGTCGATCACTCCATAGCCGGTCACAACACCGTCAGAAGGAGTTTCTGTCTGTTTCAGATTGAAATCTGTTGCTCTCGCCGTTACAAGCGCACCGATCTCAACGAAACTGTTTTCATCGAGCAAAGCGTTAATTCTTTGGCTCGCTTGAGAAGTAGTACTCATTTTTCAGCCCTCCATTTATTATAATACTAAATAATTATAACAATTATCACCGTGGTCTGCACACTGTGCATAACACACGACAGTAGTATAACACAGAATCCCCTGTTCTACCAGATGAATTTCCAAAAAATTTCATTTATGTTGCCAAAAAAATGTTAAGATTATGGACAGCCTTATCGGAAGCTCATAAAGGCCCGCCTGCCAGGAACTTTCGTAATAAATACGTAAGAATATATTGGTATGTCCGCTCTTCCACTCCTTCTGTTGTAATGACAGGATACCGTCTGATCAGGTCGCCGTTCAGATAATAGCATACTGTACCGATCTCCGTATTCTCCGCCACCGGAGCCTGCAGCGACTTGGCCACCTGGGTCTTTACCTCTATCTGGTCCGTCTCACAGAGCAGATAAGACAGATCCGACTCCCCTCTGTCATCCACCTTTACCGGCACATATGCCTGTGCATACGGCTTCTTCGTATCCCTGTCTATTCCGTTTATCACATGAATGTCTTCGAACTCCCTGGTCTCATAGATATCCCGGTAATGATACCGTTCCATTCCATAGGCCGCCAACTGCTTCATGTCACTCCATTTATAGGTTCTGTTGTTCGGCCATCCGCATGCCAGCAGGGCAACTGTGAAGATCCTGCCCTCACTCTCTATCGCCCCCACATAGCAATAACCTGCATTGTTGGTAAAGCCTGTTTTACCGGAAAGCGCCTCTTTCATCATACCCAGAAACGCATTGTGGTTATTACAGTGAAAACTCCTCTTCCCTTCAGCATCCGTAAAGTCATATCCAAGCGTCCTGGTAATCTCAAGAAACTGGTCTTTCGCCGGAGAATCTGTCACGCAGTACGCCATGATCTTCGCCAGGTCTGCGGCCGTCGTGGAATGAATCTTCCCGGTATCATTCACCACCGCATCCAGCCCGTTAGGCGTGATGAAATAAGTGTCGAAGCATCCGATGTCCCTCGCCTTCTGGTTCATCATAGAAGCAAAGCCTTCCACGCTTCCCCCCACCGCTTCCGCAATCACCACCGCGGAATCATTGTGGGATTCCAGCATAAGCGAATAGAGGAGATCTTTCAGTATGTACTTTTCTCCCTGCCTGACATACAGTTTCACCTTCGGCATGGTTGTTGCATAGGAGGAAACCTCCACGATTTCTTCCGGATTGCCGTATTCCAGCGCCAAAATACAGGTCATGATCTTCGTCGTGCTGGCCATGGGCAGAATATCTTCCTCGTTCTTGCCATACAGGATACGGCCGGAATCTGCGTCCATTAGGACGGCGGACTGGGCGTAGAGTGTGAGGGGCTTCTCCTGCTCCGATGTCTCTGTACCTGTGTCCGCTTCCTCATAAGATATGGGAAGTATGTCCTGTATACTTTCATTGCCCTGCACGGCTTCCCTTGCACTGACGACTGACGCCGGACAGCAAAACAAGGCAATTGCCGATATAACAGCGATTACCTTGTCTGCACATCCTCTGTCCCTGTATATGCTGCGTTTTTTTATCCCGCAGCTTCTGATTATACAGATCCTTCTATCACAAATTGTTCCATGACATATTATTTTACTGAAAAGGCGCATTGACTGTGCTCCCGGTTGTCTTTCCTTAAATATATATGCACGCCGAACGATCTTAACAACCCGGAATTCCTGTTATCACTATTGTACCTCTCCTGGCCGTCATCCAAGAAGCCAAGCCCGTCCGGGCTGCATCCGTCTGCCGCTATAGTAAACACACCTTTATATCTTTCCGGACACATTCTCATGAAAAGCAGGGTGCAAGTACGCAGTCAATCAGCCGGAGATCAACCGACTAAGAAATATCTCCCATCCGAAAGATAAAACCAAGCTCATCATACCTGTTATGGAGCATCATTTCACTGTGCCAATATCCTGCAGATCTCTTCTACATTGTAATCGCCTGCTCTCTTCTGTGCCATGATGATCTTTTCTATCTCGGAAAGCTCTTCCTCAAGTTCATCCGCGATTATCTCCGCCGGTTTGTTTTTCCGGAGCTTAATACATACAGTCTGGATCAGTTGATATTACATCCCCTTTTGCATTCCTTCTTGCATTCCCTCTTCAATTCCTTCCAGTTTCATATCCACAAACACTTTGCGCTTTCACTTCGTCATCAATCTCCAAATGAAATCTTTCATTCCATGATAAAAATCCTTTTCTCCGTATTTACGCATCTGCCACAGAGCTTTCAACATCTGCTTTCTGTCCCCATATTTCATTGCCAGACAATATCGTCGCTTTATCTTCCAATATGCGATCCGCCGCTGTGAAACCCCATCCCTCATCTGACAGATTGCAGAAATCTCATCTACCAGCATCTCATAGTCATCATATTTCTGATATTCTTCTTCTCTTGTTAATTTCCTTCTGGAGTGGCTGCCCTCCCTGACACAAACTCCATACAGCCGCTCCGGCATCGTAGGACATGGATACCGGAACATAAATGGAAGCAGCATCTGAAAATTCTGTCCCACATTATATTCCGGTATATGACGCTCCGGATATATTTCGAAGAACGGCTCCGATCTCAGCATATAACATCCGCAGCATACATAAGTCCTGGATTCCAAAATATCCCAGAATAAATCCTCTTTTGATATATCCCCTGTCTTCTCATCCGCCGAAAGAAGTCCGCCCGTTTTAGGGTCATAATAGTAGGACAATGACCTTACACATTGATACTGCGGATGTCTTTGCAAGAAGTTCACCCTTTTCTCCACCGAATCCCGTTCCAGTCTGTCATCGCTGTCCGGCCAGATCAGATATTCTCCGGTGACATAGGGCAGCCCCTGATTGATTGCAGCAGATGCGTTCTTATGAGCAGACCGTATCACCTCATACTCATACCCCCTTGCCGCAAATTTATTCCGGTATCCCTCCGCCACCTGCACCGTCTTGTCTGTTGAACCGTCATCAACCAGAATAATCTCCATCAGCGGATAGGTCTGTTCTAAGAGAGAGGCCAAAATCGTTGAAAGATAGAATTCTCCGTTAAATACAGGTACAACTGCCGACACTCTGCCCTTTATGTAATCCAATTTATTCTTTTGATATCCGTTATCTTCCATTTTTACCTCTACGTGGATATTTCTGGCTATGCCTGTAATAACTCTGAATGCGTAACAGAAGTTTTAACTTCCAAACTTTTCCCATAGCTGTTACTGCTCCATCAATACCGCACAAATCCGCTTCACATCATAACTTCCCACCTGCCGCTGGGCCTCTATGACTTTCTTGATCTCGGAAAGTTCCTCCTCAAGTTCATCCGCGATTATCTCTGCCGGTTTGTTTTTTCGGAGTTTGATACATACAGTCCGGACCAGTTGATATTGCATTCCTTCTCTTCTTCCTTCCTCCACCCCTTCCAGCTTCATATCCACAAATGCTTTGCACAAATCGTATGTTTCTTCTTCATTTCTCATAACCTTATTCTTCTCCTTAATTTTTATCCTGGCTACTACTTCCAGCAGTTCTTTTGTCTCACTATCCATCCTGCTGTAGGCTTCCTTATTTTCCTCCATGATTCTTTTCAGTTCTTCTTTGTCATTACCGTATCGCACTACTTCGAATAACTGCCGTAATCCGGTATGATATTCATCAAAAGTATCATGCTCGTGGCAGTCATACAGATTCAGCTTATAGTTCGTGACAAATTCCTTCATGTCCTCGTTAATCTCCAACAATTCATGCAGACATCTTACTCCATCCCAGGGACGGCGTCTTCCACAATATACTACCAGAGTGATAACCGGCATGAATTTATCATCTTTCGTCATTCCTGAAAAAAATTCATCCGTTCCTACCCTGAGATCCTGTGTGCACTCATGTGCCTTTTTCTTATGCTCCCATTGTCTATGGTAACTAAGGCTCTCTGTCAGCATATTACGAAACACCATGTGGTAATCAACGAAAGTCTGATTCTCCACCGCGAGAATGTGGATCAGGCTACCGCGCCACAGCCGCGTCTTATCCACAATCGTCTTAAAGCTTCTGTGCTTCCCTGCCTCTTTTCCCAGATAGACAAACTGCGCATCCGCCGGCTCCAGTTCCTCAGGCTTCACCACTTGCCTGCCATGAAACAACGCGCCGTTCACCTGATCTGCAAATCTGTTGTTGTCGTCCAGATAATCAAACTGATAGTCATCTGATCTTCCCAATTGTCCTTCCTCCCTTATTTGATTTTCCATATAAGGGATTCGTTAAGATTAAATGACAGGTCACAGACGTGATATCAGAACTTCAGATTCCCAGATATGTTTGAAATTATGATAGCATAGAATCAGTATGATGTAAAGTGGATTTATACTATTTTTATACAATCACATTCCTAAACGATAGTCTATATGGGCTATTTCATCCTTACAAATTTCATGTTTTCTATCTTATATACCATGTCGCATTCATTTGCAAGACTCATATGATGTGTTACAAGCAAAATCGTTTTGCTTCCTTTAACCTGACGTATTGAATCTATCACTGCCTTTTCTATTTCCATATCCAATGCAGCCGTAGCCTCGTCCATAATGAGGACCTCAAAATCCTTATATAAAACCTTCCTTCAACTTAGCCCTCAGCCTTTCCCTCTTCAATCCCTTCCAGCTTCATATCCACAAATGCCTTGCATAAGTCATATTTCTTCTCTTCTTTTTCCATATCCTGTTTCTCCTTAGTGGAGTCAGCTACTCCTGTCCGCCTGGAATTCCCGTCATTACTATAGTGTTTTTCTCTTCATTCGCATTTGCCGAACAGTCTTTCGCTCTGATCACAAAATAATATCTCTCCCCGCCGTCCAGGCCCTCTACGGTTGCCTGATACGGATAGGTGTCTGTACCGGCTCCATAACCGTATCCGTCCCCGGCTTCCGGAACCAGGTTCACCTTTTTCGCCTTTTTCAGATCCGGGTCTTCCTTAAAGTCGAAAGGTTTTTTCTGATAATACAACGTATACACTACATCATTCTGATCCATGGCTACATCCCAGCGCACAATCATCCCGTTTTGCACCGGCTCTATCTGTCCGATTCCGGCACGCGGAATGGGTTCCTCCCGGGGCCATGTCAGAGAATTGTTGTGAACACTGCTCCATATCGGTACCGCATCATCCTCCTTATCGCTGTGATCGAGCACAAACGAATTCACAAGCATTACCCCGCCATCTGTGATGTAATGTGAAAAACCTGCCTTATTCTGTGCCTGATCAATATCTTCCATGAGAATATCCAGGCCGGCATCCGACTCTCCGACCAAAGTTTCCTTAAGCCCGAATTCCTCCGGTCCTTCCGCATATCCCAATGATAATACCCTAAATCCGTCCGGCCGTCCGGCCTCTGCGCTCAGTTTGGGTGCAAATACATTCCTGTTATCTGCAAAATAGCCCTCGTTATACAGATACGACGGATCAGAATCCAGCATATAACTTTCATACATCAGAAAATCGATATAGCTACGTGGAGAATGGTCATAATGCGGATAACTGTAATTGTAGAAAAAGATTCCTCTGTTCTGTAAAACATATTTATCCGGATACTGCTCCTTCAAACGTTCCGCAAACAACGCTACGCCAGGAGCCGTCCATTCAAACCTCGTCCTGTTCGCCTCTTCATCTTCCGTAAACAGATTCGGAGCGCATGTATCGATCGTATCCAGAAACACTCCGTCACATCCGAGCCCGCGTCCATACTCCTTTGTCAGGATCTCCCGGATACCGGCTATGCCATCCACGCCATCGATCCTCATATTATCCAATACGTCAAACCATGCGGGATCTCCCATATTCGTATAGGCACAGTTAAAATTGGGATTAAAATCCGGATTGCCGTCGTGATCATTGTCATCTAGATAATAAGAGGCAAAACCACCTCCGGCGGGAGACGGATTCCCCGAAAGAACAATATCATCCAGATCCGTCACTCCTGCACTTCGCGGATCGATCCGCGGCCCTGTCCCGTCCCCTGTAAACCTGGAATCCTGCTGCATCTGCTCTGGCGTCATTCCATTCGTCCTCAGATCCTCGCCAATGGAAATATAACCTAGGACATAAGCGCCGTTCTTCTGTATTCTCTCTACCTGCTCACGAGTCGTGTTGCCCTGTTTAGGGTGTATAATCACAAGATCATACTGTCCAGCTTTCTCAATAATGTCATCGTTCAATTCCCCGTAATATATCATATAAGTCGGCTTACCGATGCCGGACAGATCTTTTTTGAAATACTGATAAGGGATCTTAAAAGAGATGCCAAAGGCTCTGCTCACATCGACAATCAAAAAGAGCAAAAGCAGAATCTTGCCTATTGTCCTGACAGGTTTTTCTTTCAACTTCTTTATCCATTTATCCATATTACGCCACTTCCTTTTCCTGTGTCATCAGAAGTTTCTTTTCCGGTTATATCTTGTAAACAGTTCCAGCCTTTCTGTCCCTAGCAATAATTGCAATCGCTTTACTTTCTCATCCGCCAAACTGTCTTTACCCTCTGCTTTCTATCTCCATATTTCGCAGCCAGTCTATATCTCCGTTTTGTCTTCCAATATGTAACCCGCTTCTACAATAGGCTGTCTTTTATAAAACAGATCGCAACGACCTCATCCACAAGACACTCATAGTAGCGATACTTCCTGTACTCTTCTTCCATCATTAACTACATTCAATATCGAATTATAATCTGTATAGCTTGTATATTATTTTTCCGAGATTATCCCAATCCATTTATCTAATACAGAATTGATGTCTAAATCGAAGCTCCTTTCCAAGCTCTTTTTTCTATAATACTCTCTTTTTTTATTATTGCTTAGCATTTCTATAATCGCCTCTGCCATCATCTGTTCTTCAGTTTCAAGGTATTCTCCATCTCCATATTTCCTACCACTGCAAACAGGAATCAACACTCCATATTCTTCTTCTGAAATATTTACTACTCTCTTACCCATTACATTCAAATCAGGAGCCAATATCTCTCTTACACCTGAATGTACATCCGTTGCTATACATGGTGTTCCACAGCAAACCGCTTCTGCCAGTGCATTAGGATACCCTTCATATAAAGAAGGTAATACAAAAGTGTCTGCCAGTGCATTATACCAAAACGGATTCTCACTATATCCTGCAAGAAATACTTTTCCTTCCAAGCTACAGGACTCGATCAATTTTCTTAAATATTCTTTTAAAATCCCCTCTCCAATAATCACTAAAACTGTTTGAGGTTCTTTTTTTATTACTTCTGAAAATGCTCTTATTAAATGCCATTGCCCCTTTTGATCAACAAGACGTCCCACTGTAACCACAACATTTAATTTACTTCTATCACGACCCAAACTAAGTATTTTATTTGCTGGAATTATCCTCATCTTTTCTCTTATCCATTTACTATCATAACCATTGACAATTGTTTGAACTTTATTTTCAGATATTTTTAATTTGTTAACTAATATAGTCTCAATTTCTTTTGAAACAGAAATTATCTTATCCGCATGTATATATAACAATTTTATTAATAATATAGTTCCTATTTTTTCAACTAAACCCGTTTTATTTGACATCATATTATTCCGTATTGAAACAATAGTTTTGCAATGCTTATTTCCAGATAAAACATTAGAAATACTTGCACTATCTAAAAAACTAACACATGCTTCATACCCATTCTCTAGCTTTAATTTTCTCAATAGAAATATTCTTTTTATAATGTTTCTAGTAAAATAAATTGCTGATTTTTTCTCTGGCGCATAAAGAGATATAAGATTTCCTTTATATGGATATTCCACTAAAGATTTATCATTTATCAAAATATCAACACACCAATCGTCTGGGAAATGCATAACAATATTAGAAAGCGCTCTTTCAGCCCCTCCACCTCGCAAAGTTTCTATTATAAATAACACTCTTTTCATTTTGTTATCACCTTTGTTATTACTATAACAGCTCCATGAGTTTGTTGATTTCTATCAAATTATCTGTTTGCCTTCTAGATGATGCAGCATCTCCATATGCCTTAACTTTTTGCGGATTTTCAAAAAAAATCAAAATTTCTTTGGCCAGAGTTTCCGGCTCTAGTTTACAAATCGTTCCATCTACTCCATTCTTTATTTGTTCTTCCACTCCATTATATTCTGATGCCAATATTGCACATCCAAGAATTTGTGCTTCCTCTATCGCAACACTTTTACCTTCAAAACGTGCAGTATGGACATAGAGATTACATTGCCTATAATATGGAAACGGATTGTCCACTGTCCCAAGCAAAATAAAATCCTCATCCAGGCCAAATGTGTGAATCTTTTCTTCCAACTTCTTTCTGAGTTTCCCTTCACCTAATACATACCACCGAAAAGGCTTTCCCGTACACTTTAAAATTCTCATAGTCTCTATCGCTATATCAAGCGCTTTTTGAGTAACTAAGCGTCCAACTGTCAGAATACGGAATCCACTATATTTATCTGAAAATCCTCCTTTCAAATTGGCTTTATTTATAATCTTTTCCCTATCAATCAAGTTAAAACAAACTGTCGTTTTATCCTTATATTCTGGATAAATTGATAGAAAAACTCGTTTTACATTTCTTGAGACAGCAAATATGCGATCATATGTTGAATAGCAATCTTCATCCAAGCTTCTGCCGTATCCTGCATCTTTATAGTTAATATGTATGAATGCCGCTTTTTTCTTTGCTTTTACATGTGAAGCAACATAATAGGTAGAGCCACCTTCCAAATATGCTACTGCAAGATCAAACTCCTGTTCAAACTTTTGTGCTCCATCTGAAATAATTTTCCATAGAATCTTCTCAATTTTTAGGTTTCCCTCTGCCACCATCAAACGTAAATTTTTCATGATATATCCACTTCTTGTAAATACCACTCCTTTGATAAACAAATCCTTTATCACAGTCCTTGCCAGCCTCATCCTTCCTATATGACTAAGCACAGAAATTGGAAAATACTCTTTATTTAAAATATTAACTTCTTTTGGAATCTGCTGTATAAGCTCCCCTTGTCCGGTGAGAATAAATATTGATACCTTATATCTTTTCAAATCAATGTACTTCAATAACTCTAATAACGCTCTCTCCCCCCCCCCCCATGCCCATGGTATTAATTACAAATAAGATTGACTTCATTCTCATCTCCTTTGAATTCTTCTATTTTTATATTCGATAACCTACTCAATACACTCTCATTTTTACAGATGCATTGTTATTGACAAATTACTTAATTTATACTAATGTCAAATAAAACATTACACTACTACTATATATTTTTCAATTTTGTGAACTTTACATTGTAATCAATTTATTTATATATTTTTACGGAGCAATCAATATGAAAATATTTTCAAAACATCTTTGCCATATTTTCAAACGCATAAACCATCATTCATACTTTACCAAAAAGATAGCGTTGACCTTCGATGATGGTCATAAATACGCTCCACTAATCCTGGAAAAACTTGAACAGCATGGTGAAAAAGCCACTTTCTTTTTATGTGGATCCTATATGGAAGAAAATATTAGCATTTATCAAAAAATTTTTAAATCCGGACATGAGATTGAAAACCATAGCTATAATCATCCTAACATGTTAGAACTATCGGAACCCGAAATTCTAGATGAACTTTCCAAAACTCAAGAACTTATAGAGCAAGTAACAGGAGACTCTAATCGTCTTAAGTTTTTCCGTTTTCCATATGGAAGACGAAATAAAGAGATAACTCTACTTATCGAAAATCACGGCTATATCCCTGTTAAATGGACCATTGACAGTAGAGATTGGACCGGAATCAACGCCGAAGATATCTATAATAATATACTTAAATCAAATAATTTATCAAACGGTGCTATTATTTTAATGCACACCAGTGGCACTCATACTGCAGAAGCTTTGGATCTCATAATTCCCGCCCTAAAACAAAAAGGCTACAAACTTATGCTTATTTCTGATTTATATCAATCAATTCGCCGATATAAAAAGAACCTCAAAAAAATTCCGGCTAATCCAACTAACTCTGGCTAATATGTAACACATTGCACAATTTCATATTTTTTTGCATTTTCATTATTTTGTGTCTTGCCATAACCACAGATATTCCTTTCTAAATTCCGATGTGTTTTTTTTCATAAGCGATAATTTCTCATTAATATTTTCTGTTGTCACTTTATACTGATTATTTGAAAACTGTTCTATCATCCAATCATTTATATTTTGATCATAATGTCCACTGTCACAATAATTGTTTAAATCTAACGTAAGTGCTGCATGTTGAAAATCATAAATTGTCCCTTTGTCTGCTACTCTTTTTATAAAATATTTTTTTGCCTCATAATATACTTCTGCATGTCCTGTATTCTCAACGTCGCACCACCATAGACATGAATAGGGTGGGAAAAAGAAAATGTATTCTCCTCTGCTCAGATTCAAACTATCTATAAAAGCGTCTATTTCTGTTTGCATAGAATCCAAGGTATCCTCTTTCTCAAATTCGCTCAACACTTTCTTATTCGGTACATAGGTTGAAATAACTTCCTTTTCACCACTGTCTGTGTAATCATTCCAATTACTATACCTGTCAATTTCCATCTTGTCTTCCATAATTTTAGGCATACCAATATCCAATACATGCATAATGCTTCCGCAAATGTCCGCTGGAATGAATCGAAACCAAGCTTCATAACTGGTTGCATATTTCCATCTCGATAATATATCTTTATGATATAAATATTCAGGAACCAATTGTCTATCACTTAAAAACATACTATAATCAATACATACATAATATCTCTCTGCACGCTGAACATCTTCAGCTATCTCCATCAATTTTGTTAAATCCTTGACTCCCATACCACCAATCCCTATTAGTAAGGGTTTTACTTCAAATTTTTCCCGGAATAATGCCATATCAAAATTTTCAGCTCTAGATGACCCAATCACAAGTGTATCATAGTCATAATTGGAAATTAATCCTGGCGCTACATATCTTTCATAGAAAAAATATTTTCTGTTTTCTACCCTATATTGGAAGCAAGGGTCAAATGCAAAAATAAACACAGCAAAGAAAAGCAATATTATTATTGCCGAACATATGAAATTTACAAGCCACCTTTGACTTGTTATCTGTTTATTATATCTCTTAATCACTGTTTAAACCACCCTAATTACAAAGTATTCTGTGAAAACAGACTAACGGAATTACACGTATTACTCAAAATTTATAATAAATAAATATTACCTCACGAGATAAACATAAAACTGCTATGCAAAAAATTATTGCAATACAAACAGCATTTTTTCTTGTCGCTTTAAAATCAGAAACAATATCTCTGCTGTCTTTACACTTAAATACTACAAACAGTAAAAATAAAAGCAACATTAAGATATAAAGACAATTTATTATATCAGGAAAATTAATAATTCCATCTTCAGCTAATTGTGATACTTGCCAAAATTTAATACCAGACAGTCCGAGTATACCTTTATACATAACTAGAGCATAACGCAGCTTTTCCGCTCTAAACAATATCCACAAAAAATTAATTGTCAAAAAAGTAATTGCAATACGAACCTTTTTAGGGATAATCTCTAATCGCCTTCCCAGTAATCGTTCCGCAACAACCAAAAACCCATGACAACCTCCCCACAGCACGAATGTCCAATCAGCCCCATGCCAGAATCCACTTGCCAAAAAAGTAACTAATAAATTAACGCAGGTTCTTATGCTTCCCTTTTTATTTCCTCCAAGCGGAAGATATAAATATTGATGCAGCATTCGCCCCAAAGTAATATGCCAGCGCCTCCAAAAATCTGTTATACTCTCTGATTTATACGGTGCTGCAAAATTAAACGGAAGATCAATATTAAATAGCTTTCCTAGTCCAACTGCCATATCTGAATATCCTGAAAAATCAAAAAATATCTGTAGTGTATAACTTACAGACGTAATAAGTGCTGCTGCAAACCCAATCTCACTAATTTTAAATCCATTATCCACAATCGTCGAAATTGTATCCGCAATAACCACTTTCTTAAACAATCCTATTACAAATAAACATATCCCTTTTACTAAATTGTCCGCATTCGAAAATCTCCTTTTATAGTCATTAAGCTGTGGTAACATCTCACCATATAAAACAATAGGTCCTGCCACTAATTGTGGAAAAAAAGTAACAAAAAGACCATAATTAAAAATAGATCCAGCCTCTTCTTCTTTTTTATAAATGCTTATAAGAAAAGAAATCTGTTGAAATGTAAAAAAACTTATTCCTAATGGAATGGAAATACTTTGGGGTATGAACGTGGTCTTAAAAATAAAATTTATATTTGTAATAAAGAAATTATAGTACTTAAAATATATCAGTAAACCAATATTAAACAAAATTCCGAATAAAAATAAAATTTTTCTATAGTTATGTGAAATGAGATTCTGTAATAGCAATGCAATGCTATAATTAATGAAAAGCGATATACTTAGCAGTATCAAATATTTAGGATTCCCAAATCCATAAAAAAACAATGATGCAAATATTAAAAACAGACGTTGAAATATTGAATTGTCGCCACTTGAAAATATATAATATACCACCAACGTAATTGGAAGAAAGCAAAAAACAAAAATATATGATGAAAAAATCATAGCGTTTTCTCCTAATCATTAGCAAATACATCTGTTATATTTCAAAGTAGAAAATATATCTATATATTTTCTACTTTGAAAGAGATACCTCCAATAATAGTTGCATAATAAGGAAAAACTGAATCATATAGCTCGTATCCATGTATTGCATAGACTTTTGCTGCTCTTGTCAATGCGAAAAAGTCAATGAAAGCCTTATCATGACTCATAACATCTGAATCAAACGATATATGACCAATATTTTTTGCACCAAAAGTCAAATAACCTCTTTGTTCAGCAAGCTGAATAAAATATCCATTATCAGAAACTATATATAATGAATAATTTTCAGATTGTTTTATTTCATCAATTTTTTTAAAACATTTATTAATCAATTGTAACTGCTCTTTCTGAGATAATACTTTATTAAAACCTTTTTCAAACCTGCCTAGCGCATTGATAAATCTAATATGTACGGCTATATATGGATTTATAGGCAACGCATGCTCTAATAACTCATTCAAATACTTAGATGGACAGAACAATTTATTAAATATAGCCCTCCACTGCCTCTCCCAATCGGAAATCCGTTTCCATTGCAGGTAATTATGCCCTGTATATAAATAGCAATGATATTGATTTACATTATCATCGAAATGTAACTTCTCACAACCCAAAAAACTATACTCAATTAGTCTTGTAGACTTTATTCCGTAATCAATCTCCTTGCCACTTAGCGACCAATCAACTTCGTTTGGAAGTAAATATTTTTCCAACATAAATGGTTCGCTGAATTGTAGTTTAAAAACTCGCTTATTCATCGTCGCCAAATAATATAATCCAACAATTGCCTTAAATCTATCTACCAGTCCAGGATGATGCCACATAAAATATTTATCATCAATAAACATAATTACAGCATGTTGCAACACACCAGTTTGCGGTTTTAAACGATAATAGCGCAATCTCAGCCAGGTATTTCTAAAGCTCGTAAGTAAATTAGATTTCCATTTTATCACGATAACACTCACTTCCCCTTTCCTATCGCAAGATTATATGGCTGATTCTTATCTTGCTCCAAATAGAAACACACAAAACTATCATCTTCATAATATACATTCAAAACTTCAGGATATACTTGTGAAAAATCCTGGCACCATTTATATGCCTTTGATTCCAAAATCGTTCTGCCAGCAGAATAACACGATTTTCCATCAAATTCTTCAAGATCCTTCTCGGCAGCTTCATAAGATATCTCCGAAGCTTTAATTTCTGATTCTAATTTTCCCTTCGCTGAAAGCCAGGCAGGTGCATCACTATAATAATATTGATAATAAACTATCGGTTTTTTCTCTACATATATAAAAACATATTCTGTCGGAATTGTATAATTTTCATCACAATTTCTAACAAAATCATATATCTCTAAATGTTTCCCATATAAATCAAGCTGACATATCTCTTCTATCGGCGACACAACTGTATAACTATTCTTTGGAAATGTTTTGATAATCTGATTCGTTACCATCACTGCCGAATCATATCGTGATATTCTATAATATAAACAACTATGATATATATTGAATAGTTGCATTGATAGGTATATTCCTGCTGTAAAACTCAAAGATACAAAGTATAATATCCTCTCTTTTACTAAAAAGCTGCCAATAAAGAACAGAATATCTATAGGTACTATCATAACAGCCAAAACAATCATGTGCGCAGACGAACAGTATCGATCACCGGCAATTAATACTGGAAGTCCCAATTCGGGCGCATCATATGCCGCTGTCACAAGCATGGCTAAAAAGGAAGCCAGAATTAGCGCAAAATATTTATTAACATATTTTTTTATAGTGTTACACTTGCTCAACACTCCCAACAAACACAACCCGCCAGCTATTAGTGTTACTGCAAAAATGCGGCTACCTCTTTCGTTTCTATACATGCCTTGATAACCTTTTCTATAAACCTCCTTAACTACATACTCCATCTTAATAATACCCCTTACAACTTTCTGTCCCAGATCAGGTAACCGATTTACAACTTCCCAATCCTCTGCTGTCAGATCAAGTGGATCCCCAACCTCGTCGTTCTCTGCGTCATCTTGCTCCTTTATTTCTTCTTTATTATTTTCAGTTATACTACTTAATCCCCAATTTATGGAACCTTCCAAAGGAATTCCAGATAACACACCTCCAACCATCGGCAAAAACGCAATAGTACATCCTAACGTTACTGACACCATTAATGGTATCCAATATCTGAATTTGACTATGGTTCTAATACGTAGAAGTAAAAAAGAAATACATAATATAAATGCCATAATCGTCGTATAAAAATGAATTTCAATAGATACAGCCAGAGATATCATAAAAAGGAAAAGATTTTCATCCCAATAACATTTGGTACTTCTCCCTCTTACAATAATAGACTTACCTCTTTCTATAAACCGTACTAAAAATAAAGTACATATAAATTGTGTATATAAACCAAACTCCATTGGGAGCATTGTCTGTAAACGATACATACTGTACTCAAATCTGGGAAAATTAATAGTCAAATACAATCCCAGAACAAAAAAAGCCGAATAGCGCCAATAAAATATCTCACGCAACATGCAATAAACCGAGAGAAATAAAATTATAATATGTATTCCCGGCAAAAAGAGCATCACACTATAAGTAGCAACGCCAAACAATGCAGAAAAGCAATAAATAAAACAGTGCATCGCTTCTGGATAAACGCCATACGAAAACACCTCTCCATTAGAGAGATCATTAACCCATAAATGGTGAAACGCAACGTCTGATTGACCATAGCAATGCAAATGAAATACATTATATGAAAAATATATCAGTCCAAATAACAAAAAAACAAAAAGAAGAAGATACTCTCCTGTTCGCAGTGAAATCCATTCGCGAATCCTACGTAATATTTTTAATATATCTGTTCTGATTTTAACAAAGTGACCTACCCCTTCTTTTTCACTTTTTTGATGTAAAAAATGGAATATCCTAACGCTCCTATTATAAACAGCTATTAAAAAAACTCCATAGAACAGGCATGCAAACAACCAATCATATAAAATATCCAAAAGACCTAACAAAAGCACTCCTGCATTAATTATAAAAATTGGTACAGTCACGCAAAAACCAAAACAATATATCGCACTTCTTCTTTTTATATGATTCCAAAAAACAACAAGCGGCCAAATAAATATTAAGAAAATATAAGCAAAAAAAACCTTTCCATATTCTAATGCCCAATATTGAATCATAAATCTAATCCTCTACATTCCCAAGCAAAAACACAATCCTTTTTCAATGTTTCTTAAAAAATTACGCTATAGCCAAAATATTCCTTCCACTTTTCCAAATATATTTGAAGAATTAAATTACCATCAAATCTATAATAATATTTTTCTTCAACATCAGGATAATAGTCAAGCGCAGAAGCGATAATTGAAATACATTGAGAGAAATCATATTCTGGGTAAAGCAAATAGTCTGACAATTTATCTGTCAAAATTTCATTAGGTCCATAAGCACAATCAGAAGCTACCACAGGCGTTCCACATAATAGCGCTTCCACTAAATTCATGGCAAATCCTTCGTACTTTGAACATGAAAGCAAAAGTGATGCGTTTGTGAGCCACCATTCGGGTCTTTTTCTGAACCCAATCAAAAACACATGATTCGCCAAATTGTACTCGTTTATTCTTTTTTTTAAACTATTTTCAAGAGATCCCTTTCCAAGAAATACTAAATCATATTTTTTATAAAATCCTCCCATATAATATAATTCAAGAGCCAACATAGGATTTTTTTGCTTCTCAAGTCTTCCCATAAATAGAATATATGGACGTGGAGGAAGTGTTTCACGCTTATCCTCGTCTTCTATGCTGTTTAGGATACATGGATTATATATTGTTACAATATTTTTCGCATCAATATTATACTCTTTATTTAATTCATCCTTTAACCCATTTGATACTGTAACTACATGTTTCCCACCTAAAAACCTCTTTAACTTTAAATAATAAATAAACGAATTATCATTATCTTTCAGATGCTGGGTTACATGCATAACATATAAGGTTTTGTTTCTGACTTTTGATAAAGATGCCAGATACTGAGCCGAATAAAGATGTGCCGTTATTAATACATACTCTTTTCCTGAAATAAAAGCATTAACTTTTGGTATCTGCTTAATAATACTTAATCTCGTAAGAAATGGATCCTTAAGACCCAATGACAATATATGTATATAAGAAGGTATTTCATAATCTGCTTTCTTATCATAAATTATAACAAAATCACTTTCAATCTTTTGTGCATAAAGACATTTCGCAAGATTTAAACAAACTTTTTCAGCACCGCCACCTGAAAATGAATTTAAAAAAAACAAAGCCCTTACCATAAATTCACCTCATTCAACAAAATCTTTTCCATTCTGTACAAAACATTCTCGCCACACTTTTAAATAAGTTTTAGTAATTAATTCAGAGTCAAATTTCTCATAATACTTCTCTGTAATTTCGGGATAAGATTTTAGCGCAGAAGAAATAGTCAAAATACTCTTTTCAAATTCTTTTTCAGGATAAATAAGATAATTCGCTAATTCATCTATCAAAATCTCACTTGGTCCGTATGGACAGTCCGCTGCTACAACCGGAGTTCCACAAAGCAGTGCCTCTATCATGTTCATTGGAAGACCTTCCTGGTTTGAACATGATAGCAATAAGGAAGCCTTCAAAAGCCATGGACGCGGATTCTTCTGAAATCCTACCAAAAAAACATATTTTGACAACTCATATTTCTCTATCTGTCTTTTTAAGTCACTCTTAATGGGTCCCTGTCCCAAATAAACAAGATCATAATTAAGATAAAATCTACCCTGATAATACAATTCCAATGCTAATAGTGGATTTTTTTGTTCCACCAGTCTTCCCATAACGAGAATATATGGCCTTTTGTTCAAGGATTTTGAATTATTTTCCTTATTCGAAGGCTCAACCGTACAAGGATTATATATCGTTACCAAGTTCTTAATACTAATACCGTATTCTTCCTTCAATTCCTTTTCAATTCCTCTGGAAACTGTTACTATTTTCCTAGCTTTAAAAAACAATTTCATACTGACCCTACCCAGCCATGAACTTTTTTCGTCAATACGATGACTACTTTTATGCATAACATAAAGGCACCTTTTTCTAACAGATGTCAGTGCAGCTAAAAATTGTGATGGCTGTACATGTGCCGTTATCAACACATATTCACTATTTGAAAGAAATGCATTTACTCTGGGTATTTCTTTTATGATCTTAAGACACGCCAAGGGCTTATCCTCAATACCAAGAGGAAAAACGTGCACATAACTCGGAATATCATAATCTGAGTTTTTATTATAAACTGTAACAAAATCGCTCTCAATGTGCATCTTATAAAGCTGACTTGCAAGATTTAAGCAAACTCTTTCGGCGCCTCCACCAGCAAATGAATTCAAAAAAAACAGTGCTTTCATTCACTTCCCCTCCGTATCCGCCTTATATTCAAATTTTGTTCTCACATAAATTTATTTTCACACTTGAACATGTGTAACACACGCCTTTTATACTGTGAACATATAAGCCAGAAATTTTTTTTACATTTTCTACCCAGCATTATTAGCCAAAAATAATGCGCATTCAAAAGTATGGCATATATGCGCAAAAAAAATGGCAGTTCCTCACTAATACATACAGGAAAATCACCGGCAACCCGCGTCTTATTCTTCAAAAAAACATTCGACTCATATATAGCATGATCAAACATAATTTCTTGATTCACTGCTTCCATTATCCAACATATTTCTTTGGCATTTATTTGATGTTCAAATAAGTCCTCTTCTTTTTCCACTAAAAATTTTCGAACATAGGACGCTGCTGTTTTATAGTTTTCAAATAGATCTGCATGATATTTCTTTCGAATCGAAGTATCACTTAATCGATTGTAATAATAAAGTGCTTCTTCTGAAAAATAAATTCTATTAGCAAAATACATGCATTCCCATGAACATACACTATCCTCTGCGCAAAATAGAGAAAAATCTCTACAATAATGTTCCAAAATCAATTTCTTTTCTATTATTTTATTACATAATGAACCCATATCCACTCCAGATTGATAAGTAAATTTCCCAAGTCTACAGATCAACTTCGGATAAACTACCCTTTCTAATCTTTCCTTATTGTATAAACCTTCCTGAATTCCAAAATTTTTTTTAACGCACTTTCCCTTTGCTCTCACTTCCAAATAGCAAAATGCAAAAATATCAGGCGGATTTTCTATATTTAATTCTTTTAGCGCCCTTTTTAAAAGGTTCTTTGCTACCCAGTCATCTCCATCAACAAAATATATATACTTTCCTCTTGCACATAGTAACCCTTTGTAGCGCGCCCTTGCAGTGCCTTTATTTTCCTGATGTATAACTTTTATCCTCTTGTCCTTACAAGCAAATTCGTCGCAAATTTGGATTGAACCATCTGTAGAACCGTCATCAACCAAAATCAGTTCAAAATCTTTACAAGACTGACGTAGTATGCTGTAAATACACTTCTCCAGATTATGTTCGTTATTATAAACTGGTAAAATAATTGAAAAAAATGGAACCTTCTCTATCACTTTCATAAAATAAATATTATCCTTTATTAATCTGTACTATTATGTAAATTTCCTGATACATACCATACTCCATCCCTATGATAAGTATACCAAAGGAAATTAACTCTGCCAATAAAAAGGCGGCTGATAAATACCTTGTAAAATTTAGAATATATATTATAATGGTGCTATGCACAGATGTGTTGTAAATTGCTATTTATACAATTATAACCAAGCAATGTGAAATATCAGTCTAATTATAGACTAAAACCATTATAATTTAAAGCAAATATTTTCAAGTGATGAATAATGTGGAGATAAATATGATCGGACTTTTAACATTTTACTGGGCTGATGATTACGGTGCCCTTCTTCAGGCTTATGCTCTCAAATACTCTTTAGAAAAAATCGGTCATGGAAAAGTAGAAGTTATTCCTTATGCACCAGTTAAATTTACTGGAAGATACAGATTATTTCCAATTCTATCTACATTAAAAAAAGGAGAGGAAATTAAATATTCCTTTAATCGCTCTAAGTTTCATACAAATATGTATTATTTACCTATTTTTATAAAGAGAAAAATAAATATGCATATTTTTCGTTATCATTATCTAAGTAAAAAACTTCCGATCAGAAAGAGTAGTAAACTTTCTGTAAAAAAATATAAATCCGTATTTATTGGAAGTGATCAAATATGGAATCCAGATATCACTATAGATTTAGATTCTGCCTATATTGGAAATATTAAAAACAAAGGAACCTGTAAATTAATAGCGTATGCTGCAAGTTTTGGTGGCAATAATTTACCGGAAGCATACCGAAAAGAATTTGCAAATGCTATAAAACATAATTTTTTTACTATATCGCTTCGTGAAAAAAGCGCAATCCCCTTTGTTGAAAATCTGCTCAATAGACATATAATAGATGTACTGGATCCAACATTATTACTTGAAAAACATGAATGGGTTAAAATAAGCAAGAAACCTTCCAGAAAAAAATACATCCTCTATATTCGTACCGAAAAAAATGAAAAAATGTTGCAATGCCTATATGCTCTTTCACAAAAGACTGGAAAAATAATTGTTCAACTAGCACCTCTTGGGCATAATGATAAATATGGAGTAATAGAAAATTATGCTACTGTCAGTCCTACTGAATACATAGGTTTTTTTGATAATGCAGATTATATTATTACTAATTCTTTTCATGGTGTTGTATTTTCTATCATTTTCGAAAAACAATTTTGGGCTTTCAGTCATAGTTCCAGAAATGCTCGATTAGAATGTCTTTTACAAAAGCTAAATTTGGGATCAAGACTGATATCACCAGACGAAAATAGAGAACTTACTGAAATCGATGCGAAAATAGATTGGACATTTGTAAGGTCAGCCCTCGAAAAGGAGAAAGAGACATCCTTCAAATTTATTACGGACGCTCTACAATTTGATATTTAAGCAATCCTCAAAACGTAAAGGGGCTTTATTTATGAATGATTTAATATCCATTATTGTTCCTATATATAATGCAGAACCGACTATATCCAGTTGCATAAAATCTGTTTTATGCCAAACCTATACTAATTTTGAATTAATCCTTTTAGATGATGGTTCACAGGATAACAGTAAAAGTATTTGTGAAAAAATGGGCTATACGGATAATAGAATTTTTTTCTATTCTCAAGATCATAAAGGTGTGTCCTCTGCAAGAAATTTAGCCTTAAGATTATCCAAAGGGATATATATTTTTTTCTTAGACAGTGACGATATTATTCATCCGCATTTATTGGAATTATTGCATTCTCTTCTTAAAGAAACCTCGTCAGATTTAGCTACTGAAAATTACTTTTATTTTAAAACCGAACATTTCTCAGATTACGCAGATAGAGAATTAGTATATAACGAAAAAGATTATTTATGTCTTCCCAGTCAAGTGGCTATAGATATGTTTATGCTAGGACAAACTAATACTTTATATGGAATTGGCGGCATTATGCTACGTCGATCTATAATACAATCCCTTCTTTTTGATGAAACACTTTCAAAAGGAGAAGATACTAAATTTATATATCAGCTGCTTTTGCAAAAAATAAACATTATTATTTTGCAGAAAAAATGGTATTATTATAGAATCCATAAGAAAAAGGCAATGCAACTAGAATCATGTCAAAGTATATATAATTGCGAAAGCTATATACGTGATAATGAATTAAATAGCGACAGACTATCAAATGCTTTATTAAAAGAAAATTATATATTAAAACTTATGTGTGAATGGTTTATATTAGCTAAAAAAGAGAAAAAACATGATTTATGCCGATATTTAAAACAAATAGCACTAGCGGAAAAAAATTTAGAGATATATCCACTCTCTAACCTAAAAATACGGATAAAAATTTTCATAATATTTCATTGTTTTCCGTTATATGAAATATTCCGTTTTTTTTATGCCATATAATATAAAGAATATACATAACAATCAGTTAAATTTTTCTAGCCACTTTATAAATAACGAAAAAGGTAAAACCCTGTACATAACCATTAATTCAAAACGCTTTTTTCCAATAGCAGTCGGCTCAATTAAACGTGGTTGTAAAAGTTCATCTTTACTACATTGAAAAAATATCGTTTTCTCTTTAATCATATCCCATACTTTCTTTGCCATGTCAGTATGTGTTATCATCATGGATATTCCCATACCATCATTCAAATCTGGTCTTACTTTCTCAATTCCCCAAAAATCCCCAATCGTAAAATCACTGCTCCTTTTCACCGTACAAAATTTACATTTAAAACAAGAACGCCTCACAGAATTTCCTTTAAAAAACATTTTACAATACACATCACTATATAAAGACTTAGCATATTCCTTACCATCTATCCTATAAGAACACATATGTCCATTGTCTTGGTTTCTTTTATCTCTAAAGGAAAAATCTGATAATTTTCCTTGATGCACATGTTCTAAATGCTCAACATAATTCTTCCAAATTCCAGGAGACGGCACCCCATAGCAAACTAGATCAGTAATTATAAGTTTATCATAATCATATTTTAAAAAAAGTCTTAAAGCATATGCTTGGCATGGCGTGCCACAAAATAACACCCATCGTCCTTTCATTAGATGATGCTCTATATTACAATATATACCCACCATATTACTTTGAACATACTTCGTTTTCTTAATTCTCTGTAATTGTTCTAAGGTCTTGATTCCTTGATGCAAAACATACATATGCTCATCATACCCAGCGCCATAAACAATGCCCTGCCGCGAAAGAACAAATTCTGCTAATATCGGAAAAACCCCCCCTGATGACCCAGATAACCTTGTTGTCTCGTCTTTAGCCTTTACTCCAAAATATTCATTTTGATCGTCTAAAATACTCTCCTTTTTTGTCGGGCAAACCTGTTTGCATCTACCACAATCTATGCATTTTGCCTTGTCCACATGGGGATATAGAAATCCCTCTTTATCCGAAATCATACGGATTGCTCGTACTCGACATACATCTACACAAGCACCACACCCACAACATTCTTCTTTTCTAAAATATAGTTTCATTCTTTTTTTAATCTTATTTAATCCTCACAAATCCCTGATTTTCTATTTTGTATATAATATCGCATTCATTTGCAAGACTCATATGATGAGTCACCATAAGTATCGTCTTATTCTTTTTCACCTGTCGTATAGAGTCTATCACAGCCTTTTCTGTTTCCATATCTAATGCGGCAGTAGCTTCATCCATAACCAACAGTTCAAAATCTCTATATAAAGCCCTGGCCAAGCCAAGTCTCTGCCGCTGCCCTCCTGACACAATTGTTGCATTTTCATCAATCAGTGTATCAATCCCCTCTGGCATCCGTGCAACATCATCCCAAATCTGTGCGCATTTTAAACATTCAATTACTTTATTGTCATCTATCTTTTCTTCGTTTTCGAAAAAAGCTATATTCCGCCGAATTGTTTCTCCATTCAGATATACAACCTGTGGAATATAACTTACTATTTCCCCTATATTTGATTCACACTTCCCCTGAGAATCTGTCTGTGCAATAATATCATAATCATCATAAAAAATACTCCCTTCCTGAGGTTTCAACAAACCAATGACCAAATCTAAAAAAGTTGTTTTTCCTACTCCGGAAACTCCTATAACAGCAACCGAATGTCCTACAGGAATATCCATAGATGCTTTTATAAATATTTGTATCCGATCATTATAACAAAATGATAAATTCCTGACATAAATCCCTTTTTGTAAAATTATTTTTTTATGTCTTGCCGATTTAGTAATCCTCTCCTTTTCCTTAATTTCTTCGTATCTACCTAAACATTCTTTGATTACTTCATATGGCTTTCTTGCAAATTCAATACCATTCAGGCCACTGACAATACTATATGCCAGTGGTATCATTTTAGTCAGCACAGCAATATAAATAGTTGTTGACAAAATATATATTAAGTTCTCTTCCGGATTCCACAGAAAAAAACCCAACATAATAAAAATTATCGCCATGACAGAGTTTTGCATTAACATACTAATAACACTACTATGAAATTTATATTCTCCTTGTATATGAGCATACTTCTGACTTACCTCTTTATACTTTCTTAACATAGCATCCGAATTGTTAATGAGTTTTATCTCTTTAAATGTCCCAAATGCAATCGAAATCTGCGCGTTCGATTTAATTGAATATATCCTGCTCTTTTCCCCATAATCATTCATTCGTACACGATAACGAATAAACATACCAATCATTAATAAGAGAATTAAAATGCAACTTACTATTCCAATCCACTTGCCAGCGAAAATCGTCAATATAAAATACCCGCTCATAGTAAGCACATTCGCTCCCGTTTCTATACATGTAATAACAATTCCAATACAACTCTCCGTATCACTCCGAATCATAGATAAGGCCTGCATCATATTCTTCTGATTATGAAATATTAAATCCTCCTTTATCAATACTTCATATATTTTCATCGATAATTTCTGAGAACCTTCATATAAAAAACGATTGTAAATTTTACATCTGTATAGTTCAAAAAAACCTTTTAAAATTGAAATAACACTCATAAAAAAAGTAAACAAAATCAATTCCGCTGATGCCTGCTTTTCACGAGTCACAGTATTAATTATAAAAACAATCACAGAAAATCCAAAGATATCCATTACAGGACTTATCAAACTAAAAACAGATAAAATCTTCCAAAGGTTTTTCTCCTCTTTTTCCAAAACATACATTAGATATTTAAACATCCTTATCATGTCATTTTACCCATTTCTTTTATAATACTTTACAATTCAAATACGTCTCATTTATACCTGCTTCTATTCTTTACTCCCTCCCCAACTCATACGCTGGGCTCCCCATATCCTGCCTGAAATAATAACATACAAACGCATCATCCTCATAAAACACGTTCAGCACCGATGGATGTTCCCTGGCAAACCTCTGGCACCAATCATATGCCTTTGACTCCAAAACAGAGCGGTTTTCAAGCTTCAAATACATCAGCCATGCGTTCTCATACGGTGGAAATTCCCCGGCTGCCTCCTCTTCCGAAACCTGTCCTGCTATAATATCCGGACTCTGACTCGCCCCACTGTCCAGGTATTTGTAAGCATACACATTCCAGAAAGGCTCTAAATATTTCTCCTCTCCCATCCACCAGGGCCCCTGGAAAAAATACGACTGTGCATAGAGAAGCGGTTTTTTCTCTACAAAGATAAATACATACTCCGAAGGGATACTATATTCTCCCTTGCTGCAATTCTCCACAAAACTCAGCAGTTCTTCATGCCACCCATACTGGATAACAGGATACAATTCATCTGTAGGCGACACAATCGTATAGCTATAATGCGGAAAGGTATTGATAATTTCTTCCGTCACCATCGCCGCCGCATTATATCGCGACAGTTCATAAAACAACAGTCCACGGAAGTTTCCTGTCACAATCATCCCAACATAAATACCCACAATCGCTACCAGTGAAGCCACTCTGCGCACAAGATCCTTACAAAATCCCAATATACCTGATAACAACACATCAACCGGCATGACCATAACCGCGAGCAGCATCATATGACCTGGTGCAAAAAACCGTCCCTCCGGCAGGAAATCCGGCAAGCCGATCATAGGCGCCGCATAACTCAATATATAGAGAACCGAAGCCAGAATCACAGGCGGATATCCTGCACAAACCTCGCGAAAACGGGCAAACTTCTCCTTTCGTACGGTCAGCCAGCAAAATATCGCCGCCGCTATAGAAATCACTATCATCCAGCCACCCCGGCTCTTTCCATATAATGCACTGTATCCCTTATCAAAAACTTCTACCACACCACGAAGTAAGGTTGCCGTAATACTGGCCTCATTGCGTTGAAGATCCTGAATCCCTTCTCCTGGATCCGCGTTCTCAACAGTCTTCTCCATATCATCTATCTCTTCTGCATTACTGATCTCTTCTGTACGATCCACAGTTCCGCTCTGATTCCGTGTCCCTCTGCTCTCCTCGCCGCTTATGGCATTTACCGCCCAATCTATAGATACATTGAAGGGCATTCCCTGAGCCAATGCTCCTGCCATTGGCATCACAGCAAGCAAGCCCGCACAGAGAACCGAAGATACCAGCGGAATCAAGTACTTTCTGTTAAACAGTCTCTTCAATGCAAAAACAGCAAAAGATGCACAAATCACCGCCGCCATCAGAAGTGTATGAAAATGAACCATAGCCACGACAGTGCACGACATCAGAAATAGAAAAAGATTTTCATCCCAGAAGTACCTGCAAACCTTTCCCGTTTTTCCCACAGAACCGACGATATGTTCCCGTCTCAGATATTCCGTAAGATACAAGGCACTCAAGCATACGGTATGCAATCCGAATTCCTGCGGCAGTGTGATCTGCAGACGGAACATGCTGTGAATCAGATCCGCATTGCTAAGATCCATCGTCAGAAACAGCATCAACACGAAGAGCGGCGTGTATCGCCAACAAAATACCTCTCTGAGCAAAAGATAAACCGAGAGCAGGAAAACCGCCACATGAATTCCCTGCAAAAAAAGCAAAATACTGTATATTTTAATTCCAAGCAGGGTGTGCATACAATAGATAAAGCAGTGCATCGCTTCTGGATAAACACCGTCGGGAAAAATTCTTCCCTGGATCAATTCATACACCCATTTATGATGTGTATACAGATCTCCGTACCCGTATGAATATACCTGAAACGCACCATAATTAAAATAGATCATGCCGAACAGAAGCACTATAGCCAAGATGCCGTAACGCCAGAACAGTAAGCTTACTCTACGTCCAAAACACCAGATTTTCTCTTTTGCCCTTACCCTGACTTTCGTCCAATTGCACGCCTTTAACTTTTTAATATAATCAAAACTGAGATATCTGGCTGCCCTCTTTACATACTTAAAAAACACGATGAAGAAAAGCATCACAAGTACCAATTCCCTGTATTTTCCTTTTAATGTCCTAACGTCAGGAAATTTCGCCTCCATCATGCCCTTATATTTTCTGTTTAGATATGCCGCAATATTTTTTACCAAAGCTAATAGGAATACGCCATAAAACAACAAGCATACAATCCACTGGCTCAATACCTGGAACAATCCCAGGACTAAAACCACTATATTCATGATCGCAATCGGAACCGTAACACAGAAACCAAAACGCCAGGTCTTTGACTTTCCTCTTAAATGACTGTGAAAGACCACCGATGGCCAGAGAAACATCAGAAACAGATACCCGCAAAACACCTTCCCGTATTCCAATACCCAATACCATATATTCATGCTCATGCTGCTTCTCTCCTTTCGCACATGTCGTTCAATTTTTATCAATCATAAAATCTTCTGCGCGACTTTTCAGTACAATTCAATCATCCCGATCTTATATCCATACTTCGCCATCTCCTGGTCATTCGCCAGGAGAATCCTGTCGCCGGTAATCGGATCTGTAAGCAGAAAATATACTTCATACTTCACATGCAGCAGTTCTTTTAACGGAATATCCGCTTCCAGAACCGCCGTCCTTTCCCTTTCATTCCCGCCTGACAGACTACGCAGTTCACCACTTATGTCGAAGGTCAGGTACCCACCCTGATCCTTGTCATAGAAGATCAATTCCGCCTCCGGCTCGATATACATCGGGGCAAACCCTACATTTCCTATTGCCACTCTCACTTCAATATGATCCATAAAAGTATTGTGATAAAATTCCGCTTTCCTGATCAACAGCCGATAGCCCAGATGGCGCTCGATATAAGTATAGCCGTCCATCCCTTTAAAGCAGTTATTTTCCGTGATCTTCGTTTCCTTCCACTTCTCCAGAACCGCCTGATCATGCATTTCATTCAAGTATGTGACATGCATTTGTGCCATGTCTCTGACAGCATTGTCAAAATCATTGTAAGGATTATTATCAATAACTTCCCCGCCATTAGGTACGAAGCGGCACAACTCCTCCTGAAAGGCCAATTCCTCCGCCCTTTCCGTGACCACCTTTCCCTGAACCTCATATGCCCTGTAGGTACCATAATCACTCTCATTTCCCAGCATCCCGTCATTATAGAGACTGATCCTGCCGGCCAGAAGGTGATCCTGCATAGATTCCTCCGTCCCATCCTGCAAACCGGTGATTCTGCGCCATTGTTCCGGCGTTCTGACTGCCAGATAAATCGCCGGCTCCGTCACACTGTCCAATTTCTCAGTCAGCCGGAACAAATCACCGGCTCCGAAATATTTCGTAGTATTCATCTCGCCCCAGTTGCCGGTAAACAGACCCTGAATAATAAAAATCTGTTCGCTTGACTCCCTCAGTACAATCTCCAGCTGCTCCATATGCCGCAGAATAATATCGATCGTCTCCGGTTCGTACTTCTCATTCTCCCCGTCCCAGTCGTACATAAAACGTACGATCAACTGCTTGTCGAGATCTCCCAGTGCCTGGAACAACGCTTCGATATTGGCCATTCCCGTTTCACTGACTTCCCCGTAACGATAGTACTGCAGATTGATCTCAACCAGAGTCAGGCTTGTATTATCGTCTCCTTGATACATTTCCTGCACCAGCTGCCAGTAATTCACCTTTTCATCCGTTATCATATAACGGTATAGATTATAGAATCCCCGCCTGGGATTTCTCAGTTCCCTGGCGGACTCCCGGAATCTGTAATTTTCCATCCTGATATTCCCTTGATAATTATTTAATATCACAACACATAAGGGCGTTATCACGATCAGCGATATGATAAGCACCCTGAAAAATCTTATTCTGTCTATCCGATTCATATTGTCTTATACCAGATCATGGCTGTCCGGCTGCAGCACCTTCACGCTAAACACAACCGCCAGTACACTCAGAAACATACGCAGCATATACCTTGCCGGTTCCAATCCCGAATGCATGCTCTTACCATCCGTTCTCGCATGCATCACCGCCGGCATCTCAGCCACTTGAAACTCAAGCAGCAGCATCTGCATGACCATATTGGCATCAGGGTACTGATGATCAAAATTGTTATACTTCGAATAATAAGTAAATGCCCTCCTGCTCAATCCTTGAAGCCCGGTTGTCGGATCCGCGATCCGTCTTCCCGTTGCCACACGGATCATGGTCCGAAACAGGCTAAAAGCAAATCGCTTCCACACAGAGATCCTGAATGCCGTACTCCCTTCCATGAATCTGGAAGCCAGAATGATATCCGGCTGCTCCCCATCCTGTCCCTTCTCCTGCAGCTTCTGGCAGATCAGGGGGATATTGCATGGGTCATGCTGTCCATCGGCGTCCATCTGTATCACATACCGGTAGTTATTCCGCACCGCATACTTATACCCCAGCTGAAGCGCACTCCCATAGCCGAGTCCATACACATTCTTAATCTGCATACACGGATAATCGTCTATGATCTGGCCGGAAGCGTCCGTAGAAGCATCATTGATGCACAGAATATCCGCCTTCTCCCGGATCTCCGGCTGCGATAATTGTGCCAATACTTTACCTATATTTTTCTCCTCATTTTTAACCGGCAGAATGATCAACAGTTCCTTCTCTTCTGACCGGTGATATCCTCCCTCTTTTTCATGAAGCAGCATGGAGAGATTAATCGCCAGTTCCTGATTTTTCATCATCAGGTGGGAAATAAGCAGGCTGAATCGATAACTGACAACCAAGCCTGCCACTCCGATACCGCTCATCACCAGTTCTCCGATTCCCTTAAGTTCCGCAATCCATCCAGATAGCCAGGAAACTGCCGCCAGAATGATCAATATCCCCCCTATGATCTCCCAGATAACAGCAAAATCGGCGGTCATTTTTTTGACGCAGAGAAACCAGAAGCTGCATAACATGACCGCAATGCCTGCAGCAAACATTATCATTTCCACAATGCTGCCTGCTTCTATTTTCATACCCATGCCTTTCTTCTAACCCGCTGTTCTGCGTATCTTTTTCTTTTTTGTCCCGTCAGACTTCCGATAAACTACACTGGAGGGCATCTTCCCATGACCGCGCTTCAGCAGCATCCATTGACAGAATGTTGTCCTCTCCAGATTCTTTTCCACACGGCGCAGTCTGGCATAAGCCACTGTCCATCCGGCAAAAGCCCCAAACAGTACGCCGAGCCCATACCAGATTTCTGACAGATGTGTGGCGAAAACGCTTCCCAGAAAAGTAACAAAGCAAAAGCAAAATGTAGTCAATACCGCTCCCGCCAGATCATTATAATAGTACAGGAATAAAATTGCCGCATACATCAGAAACAATACAAAATATCCCGCCGCCATGCAAGGATAAATCCGCATCACCATTCCTCCAAATCCATACCGGGGCAGAAGTACAATACACAACAAATATACTACCACGGATATGATGAACTGAATCCGCACAAGGCTCATCAGTTCATTAGATATTGAGCGAAACATCCGGCGTTTCGCATTATCAATGTCCGCTCTCTTTCCGCCGATTACCGCCTCAGAATACGCTCTGTATTTGTCATGAAAATGCATCTCAATCCGGGCTATGAAGATAACCGTTGCCGATATATTCGTAAACATTGCGATACAGGTTGCCATATCATAGGGCTGGTTACACACAAAACTCTTAACCACAACGATCCTCATATCCGTTGTCCAGAATACGAAGTTATGAATATAAAGCCCCAGAATATACAGGAAATTGGCTGCCACCAGTTGCCACCATTTCCCGAAATATTTCAACACGGGCTTATAGCGGCTGCTGTTTTTGACAAAGTATCGTTTCACCGTAGCAAACTCCATGACAGCGATGAAGAAGAATCCGACCATCAATGAAAACAGAATGCTGATCGTAACTTCCCAGCGGAATAAGAATTTTAAAACCAGGGAAAGGATAAAGGTTATTACCATACCGATCAGAAAATAAAGGGAGATCTTCTGATAATCCTTACATATGGAAAGATACAGCATCGAGTAAAAAATCAGTACCAGCGAGATATAACCACAGAATCCCGTAAACACGTAAAATACGCTCACCCCGCCCACAAAATGTTCCCACAGGCAGAACGGAATCCCAAAAAGGCAGCTGAATACGACATTGAACATCAGGCCCAGATAATAGCAGGGTAATATATCCTGATATCGTTCCTCGAAAATAGCGTCCTGCATATACTTGGACAACACCGCATTAAAAGGCGACGATGTCAGCAATGCAAAGATAAAAATATATAACACCGTACAGAAAAACACTTCCCTGTCAAGATACGCCGATTTATTCAGTCCCAGCACATAACCCATCAGAATGATATTCGCGATGACAAGAATCATCGGAGCCACCGTAGCAATGGTGCTGTACGTAAAGCCCACCAGATTTGCAAAAACAGACTTTTTCTCAAAGATATGATTTAGTTTAACGCCAATACCTGCCATGGTCTTATACCTCTCCTATATAAGTTTCCTCCTGCTGCTTCACAGGTTGTACATCTTCTTCCGGCCAGGGTTGCTGCATACTTGCTGCAAAATCTTTATACACTTCACCATATGCCTGAAGCATACTCTCCATTCGATAGAGCGACGATACTCTGTAATAACCGTTTTCTCCCATCCGAAGACGCATTTGCTTATCCTTTGCCAGCATAAGAATCGCCTGTGTTATCTCTCCTATATTCATGATATGAGTTATGATCCCTGCCTCTCCGAACTGATCTCCCTCGTTCCCTAGGATCAGTCCGCTACAGTCTCCCACATCCGTTGCAATCACAGGTTTATGCGCCGCAAAGCTTTCCAGAATCGTCAATGGCTGCCCTTCACTGATACTGGTCAGGATCATCATATCCATTTTCCCATAATATTCCAGCACATTCACTTTGCCGGTAAAGATAACATCGGGAATATCCATGATACCTACCATGTCAAAACATTCCTGTGCGTAACTGTCATCATTATCCCATGGTCCCATAATCCATAGCTTTAATCTTGGTTCCTGTTCTTTCGCAAATCCGTACGCCTGTATCAGTGTTTTCACATCCTTGATCGGTGTCACACGGAACACTGCACCGACATAGATCTCCTCTTCCTCGGCATCCGTTTTTCCTAGAAGATCCTGAAACTTCTCAACCTGAATCCCATTGGGTATCACCATGGTCTTTTCCATCGGACATTCCAGATCAACCTGCAATTCTCTGGCACGTCCGTACAGGCTGGTTACCAGTTCCGCTCTGTCATAGGCCATCTTGGACATTTTGCGAAACTGCTCGATCCAAATATTCTTATAGATACCTTTCACCCATTTGGATCGGATCAGTTCTTCTTCACGTTCCCTGGTATAGATACCATGTTCCGACACCAGCAAGCGCCCTCCATGGATATGCTTTCCCATACAGCCAAGTATACCTGCATAGCCGGTGCACAGACAATGATACACATCCGCTTTCGGAACTTTCATCTGCAACGTCCGAAACAGCGGCAGATAGATCGAACGCATCGTCCATAAGAAATCCGTAAATACAATCTGGCTGTAATTTAACATATAAAATTCCGTAACGGCATTCAGGAAATCCTCTCCCATCAGCAGATCATTAAGGGAACGCTTCTTTTTCTGAAAATAGTCAATCAGCGCTTCCCATTCCACCTGCCTGCCCAGCAGAAGACTGCGCAAAGCCTGATATTCTTTCTTGTTCATCCGGCTCTTTCTTTTGCGCCTGCACCAATCCAGATCATCCAGATAAAGTTCATGCACTTCCACCACGTTTTCAGGCAGCTCATATACAAATTTCCCCCGCAGATCCCGATTTGCCACGATTGCCAGAATGACAAACTCCAGTTTGGGAAAGGAACGAATCAGACCATGTGTCCAACTGGACATGCCTCCTACTGTATATGGATAACATCCTTCTGCTACTATGCAAATTCTCATCCTTGTAACCATGCCTCCTTTTTAGTCTGCAGGTGTGCAGCCATAAAATACAACGATCAAAAGAACTTTCGGCTTCCTGACACAAATCTTAATAAGCCGATCTCATTGTGATAACGGCATTTTCCTGTTCTATTGTCAGCAGATATACATCCTGTTCAAGGCGCTGCCAGCTGCCGCCTTCCATGCTGTCAATTGCTTCCTGGTCTGTTCTCAGGACAAACCATACCGGCCCTTTTGCACTGTCCACATCCAGATAAATTGCATTAAATTCTCTTGTCACCCGATAATCCAACGCAAGAAACTTACGGATCCGTTCATCACATTCCGATACCGTCGTACTGTCAAACCCATTCTCTCCAATCCGATAATCCGAAATATTCTGCCGTAACGTACTGGCTGCTTCCACCCAGTCAATACCATCCTGAGCAGGATATGCAATCCTGCTCATATCCACCAGAATACTGTTATACCCCAATACTGTCTCCAGTGCCCTCACCTGGAAATCCTTCCTTACAGAGTCTTCCCATCCGTCGATCAAAGCGCTCTGCCTGGTAATATACTCCGACAGATAACCTATTACTTCTTTATTTTCACTGCAGTCTTCAACGACTGTTCTGACAGATGCCAGCAAATCCTCCGAAAGAGCATTTCTCACCTCTTCCTCCGTCAGATTACCTGCATAAAAAGAGGTAAACTGATAGGTTGGAAGAGCATCCTGCATGAATTCATAGTCTCTTGCCACCTTCTTCTCAATCGGTGTGTCTGACACCCGCATACCGGACAGACCGGTCTCCGCACTCTGCTCATTCAGAAGCTTCATATACCGCTGAAACTGCTCACTGTCCGGATAATTAGAATCCTCATAATCAAACTGCGGCGCCAGCATACAGGACAATGCTGCCCCGCTCTCTCTGCGCACAGCCACCACATCGGGCCAGATAACATTCTGGAAGAACCCTTTCATAGTCTGGCTGTAATGGTCCATCAATACCTCTTCGTTCTCGTCTGCCAGACCCGGGAAATTTGCATAAATCATGTTCCATGCATTCACCACCGGATAAAGTTCATACGGACTCATCTGCGCAGAAAATGCTGACAGAATCCCCAGGCCGGACACATCTGCCATATACCCGCCGTTCACAACGAATACAGACGCCGTCCCGGCATCCCTTCTCCAGATAATGGCCGGCATCTCATCATCCTGAATTAATTCGTCTCCTACAGCTTTCTTCTTCGTTATCCCGTTCATATAGATTTCACTGTCGGAAGAAACAACGTACCATGGCAGTGTATATTCCATTCCCTCTTCCATACCATCCGCCGGATAGAATGCCTCACCGCCCAGCAGGAAGCCTTCGTACAGATGAATCTCCTCAACCGTCATCTCTTCGGCTCTGATCATCTGAACCCCCAGCAACTCCTGCAACTTACTGTCTGCCTTCAATACAGATACCTCCGGCAGATTACAGAATACCAGATGAACGCCTGACTGCACATATCTTTCCAGAAGGTCACAGCCGTTCTCCTGGCTCCAGTCGAGCTTCGAAGAATCAACCGCCACCATTACCGGCGCATCTGTTTCATCCGTCTCTTTCCCTGCCTCATAGTCTTCCAGCGACTGATAGGTCTTTATGTTTTTCTTCGCATATGTAGCCCACAAAGCAACCGTCTCACCGACCGGCCCGTCTTCCTCGCCTATATAGACAACCGTCTCCCGTAACTCTCCTGCAAAGTCCTCCTCCCGGTCCCCGGCTTGCGCGCGATAGGCATCGCTTCTGTTGGAGAGTTCTGCCGTATCTACAATATAGGAATTTTCCTCATAATGATTCCAGGTTTCCAACGCAACATTCGAAAACTGGAACAGGAAAAACACGATAAACATTACAATCGTGATCGTAAAATAATTCCGACGTGATATCATTTCTTATAACCATGTCCTTTCCTCGGCCTGTGCACAGAGACCTTCTCACAGACCTGCGCTTGAAAGAATGCAATTAGCCGAAAATCCGGATCAACTCCAAGGTTTCATTATCGATCACAACATCCGATTTCTTTAATGCATCAAGCGTCTGGAAAAAGGCTTCTCTGTTTCTGACAATGAAATACAACTTTAACTTACAGGTAAAAGCTGACAGTCGGTCCGGATATTGGTTCGCCAATCGGATACACCACTTCTCCGAATTCTCGAACTCATTAATGCCCAGCAGTCTCAGGCATATACTCTCATACTGCTGTTCAGACATCCCTGAGGGATTTTTAATATAAAAGGATTCTGCTGCCTCAGCCATCATATGTACAAACCGTTTCTGTTCAAGTTCCGTAAAAACATTCTGTCTGAGAACATTATCCGTATAGCTGATCATCATATCTTCATACTCGGTCTGATCCTCCTTCTCCTCTCTGATTCCCAGATACAGCTTCTGTACTTCCATGCGGAACTCGCTCAATTCATGGCTCAGGATAGACGCCGCATAATGGGAGGACTCGGAGTCTTTCGTCTCCAAAGCCAGCGAAATCGCCGCCAGGGAATTCTGTATTTCCCCCTTCAGCACATTCAGCATTGCCACTCGCAGGCTCTTCTGATCGTTAACCGCAATCGCTTCCTCCAGAGGAACCACATTCCGTTCTCTCTCCTCATCTGCCTTCAGCTGTGTCCGCACACGCTCTTTACTGAAAATAACGTCATCCAGCTCTACCTGAAATCTGAATATCGTCAAATAAAACAGATGAACGGCAAAGAAAAACAGCGGTCCTACAACCGGGCATAATATCATCACAATAAAGCGCAGCAGATAGGTCCGCCGATTGTCATGCAGGCGCTCGGTCTCCCCTTCTTTTCTCCTGTTTCGGACAGGAACCATGACCAGTATCCCGATCAGCAGATAGAGAACCGCTATGATCGTATTGATAATAACAACGATGAGAAAGGTATACTCATCTAACGTCAAGGTCATTTTTCTGCCCCCTCTCTGAGCTCACATTCATAGCCGGCACTACGGAAACGTTCTATAACTCCCTCTGCATTCTTCTCATCCGTATTGGAAAGCAATATGTAGAAACCGCCGTCATCCAGCACACCCATATAGTCTGTCTGGCGCATATTCTTCCCCAGTGCCTCCGCCGCCTGCACGCGGTCGGCTGCCCCGATCTCCAACAGCGCACATTCTGTCAGTCCATTCGCTTTCGCCCCGAAGAAGGCATGTACCAGCTGTCCGAAGGCATCCGGGGACATGATTCTGGTCTGCTCAATATATCGCTGATTGGTCAGTGCGTCCAGATATCTGTTCGCATGTACCACTGCATTCTGGATCAGAGCGCCGACAATCGTCAGGCGGTTCGCTTCCGAAAGCGTCATACGCTGCCATGGAATCCCCCAAACCATAAGAATCAGTTCCATCTGATCCTCGGTATACACGGCACTTGCCATCAGCGGAAGCTTCTCATCCATCTTCTTGTTAATAAAAACCCGGTGTTCCTTCAAATCATTATACAAATCTTCCATATCCGTATATTTAATGGAATTCCCCAGTTTCTTCGCCTCTTTGGAGGTAAAGGAGAATAATCTGGCATAGTCACCGTTGGCAACAGTATAGACAGCCACATCCCTGCTGTCCATCAGCTCTCCCAATACCTTGGCAGCATAGAACAGCACTTCCTCCGAAGCATATGCCTCCAGGCTGGAAGTAATCTCATAGATCTTTCCAAGGCTGTCACGCTGATTAACCAGCTGCGTCTCAAAACTCTGTTTCATGCGGACATTACTATCGTTAATATCTGCGATGTCATCCACTTTCCTGCTTAAATAGCGCACCTCTTCTTCGTTTTCATCCCTGATAAATTGCAGCTGGTCACGCATATATCCCACAACCATACCGATAATGAACAATTGCGCCATCCATATGTATATATTATAGTCCAGCAATACTTCAAATCCTGTCCTGCCATACATCTGCTGCAGGAAATACCCCACCACCGCAAGCAGAGATGAGAAGATGGCCTGCTGCTGTCCATAGACAATCGCGAACAGCAGAACATACAGCAGGAAGAAATCAAGCCTGTTGAAATATTCACTGCCCGCCGCCTTACTGTTCAGGATAAAGAACGGAACGAAGCAGATCAGGTTCTCAACAAACGGGAACACCCTCTTAAAGCCGACCTTAATACCGTGCCAGATTCTGGCTGCACGGCTTCCGCCTGTATCCTCCGCACTGATGAAAGAATCCGCATGCCGCTTCATGTATCTGGCAACCTGCTCTGCACCCTCCTCGTAATGAACGAATATCCGCTGGTCATATTCCTCCTGATATGCCTTGCCGTCCAATACCAGGCGATACCGGTCTCCTACCGAATTATTGACCAGTCTGATGCCGCCGCCCATCGCCTTAATGACTGCCTCAGCCAGATTGACCTCGTTGATCTCTTCCATGGAAGAAATATGATAGCAGTACAATGCCGGCTGTTCCTCCATCATTACTTTATATGCCAGCTCCACCGCATCATTCAGATAGAGCATGGAGAAGGATCTTCTGTCACTGGCGGAGACCTTACCGGTCTTCAACGCCTCCAGACACATCTGGAAACACAGATTGCTCTCCTCCTGCCCCTTGCGCGGTACGCCGTACAGGTGGTCAAAACGCAGAACAAGCGTCTCTATCCCCTGGGTCTTCCGATAATTCTCACAGATCTCTTCTCCCTGTGCGACAGCCATGGCCTTAAACCCCCGGGGCTGAGCCGCTTCCTGCTCCTGAATATTATTGTAATGAGAACCTCCGTACACTTCATGGGATGAGAAATAGACAAACCGCCCCTTACCAACCATGGAATAGGTAGACAGAATATTCATCAGTGATGCCGTATAACGCACCGACTCCTGCCGCTCCCTGTGCCAGTCAAAATTCGTATCATAGGCTCCCATAAAGATTACCATATCCGGCTTGACGCTCTCGAAAATATCCTTGATACTCTCATCTTCGTAGGGATAATCGTATCTCTCAAACACATGCTTGTAGGAAAACTTTCTGTCTCTCCGGCCAGTCAGCAGAAATACCCGATGCTTACTCTTATTCAGCTTATCAATTACGGCATCTGCCATTCTGCTGCCGCCACCAATTAATAATACATTCATCCGCTATTTTACCATCCTTAACCTTCTCTTCGGTCGGGTTCTTCTTATATTTTATATTCTTAAATGTAAAGTTAATATAAAGAATACCCTTACCTTCGATTCATTTACACTTTTAATGCGTTTTAAGATGTGCACTTACAGACAATAGTCCGTCAAAGCATACTTTGGCGAACTACTTATGGATATAAAATGTGCAAAATCCCTTCACCATTTTATATTTCTTTTTTTCTTTATATTATATTCATATTTCCATACGATGTCAATTCATTTTCAGGTACTGCATACTCATCGGAAACATTTTTCCATTAGACTTAATTTCCTTTACAATGGCACAAAATTTGATATAATGTTAGTGTAACTTAAGCGTAAACAGCCGAAAAGACTTTACACAGACGGCACAGTTAATGCGCAGACCTGGCAGTACAGTTACCTGCATTTACTGCGTTACATGAACTATTACATATTTTTTTATGGAAAAAAGAAATACACTCTGTTATAATTCATTTATATATGGGTGACAGGAGGGAACAAGATGAAGAACAAAAACGACAAAATATTACAGGCCATCAGCAAGATGGAACCTGTCGAAGGCAACGGGGAGGCGCTTCAAATCCAAAAGCGGCTGAATGAAGGAAGAGATAAGTTTAACCAGCTGGTAGGCGGCATCTGCAAATCCGTTATGCAAATCAGTGCCCTTGATCTTGCCATGGGCGACAGCACCGACAAGATGGGATATATCAGCAACACTGTCAAGCATATATCGGAAACGGTAGTCAAAGCTTCCCAGATGACGGAAGAGAATATGAATGAAGTTGTAAACGCGCATGAAGGTTTTGCCGAATCTATCGCACAGGTATCTTCTGCGGCCGGATCCATCATGGATGATATGGAGGCAAGCAGCCATGAGATTTCTTCTATCGTTGAAGAGTCTCAATTTACCATTGATAAATCAGACCAGATGAAAAATGACATGCAGGAACTGCTGGAGATCATCAAAGGCATGAATGAAGTCATCAAGGGCATTAATTCTATCTCTGCCCAGACCAACATGCTCGCCTTGAATGCTTCCATCGAAGCTGCCAGAGCCGGTGAAGCAGGCAAGGGATTCGCTGTGGTTGCAGAACAGATCAGAAGCCTGGCCGATGAGACGAAGCAGCTCACCGGCAATATGGACGGTTTTGTAGCCAAGATCGAAGCGGCATCCAAGATGAGCTGCGACAGCCTTGATCATACTGTGGAAGAGCTGGAGTCCATGCGGGAGAATCTCAGCAAGGTGCTTTCCAATAACGAACGCAACGTCTCCAATATCGTTAATATAACCGACTCCATCACTACCATCGCCGCTACCAGCCAGGAAATCTTCAGCGCTGTGACCAATGTACAGGATCAGATGGGCAGACTGCGTGAAGAATGTGTTTCTCTGAATGAACAGTCCGATATGCTCGGCAGCGTATCCGAAGACCTGAAGGAGAATATGCGTCCTGTCGCTTCCATCGAAAAGGATCTGGATGATTCTGCCAAGCTGATGGGCAACATGGTACAGGATGTCTTCTATATGCTGAGCAACCGCCAGTTTATAACGAATGTCCAGAATGCAATCACCGCGCATCAGAACTGGTTAAAGACGCTGGATACCATCGTCAAGAACAGGGAATGTATTCCGTTGCAGACCGATGACACCAAATGTGCTTTCGGACATTTCTATTATGCCATGAATCCCCGCAACAGGATGATCTCTCCTCTCTGGACCGGTCTGGCTGAGAAACACCGCCGTTTCCACGGATACGGTAAGAATGTAATCGTTGCTATCAAGAATCAGGATTATGCAAGAGCCGATAACGAATACAGATCTGCTGTGAAGCTTTCCGAAGAACTGATCGGTGATTTCAAGAAGATTGTCGATAATGCAGAGGCTCTTGAACGGGAACATTTAAAGGTATTTTCGGAATAGTCAACCTGTGCATCATAAAAAAGGATACATAGTGGCACGGCTGCCATCTATGTATCCTCTTTTTATGCCATTTAAACCGGCGTTTAACGACACGAAATCAACCTTATAAATATTGACTCCGTATGACAGTTATTAAACAAGTATCATTAATTCTTAAAGCTATGGATCGGCGCCGGTATTCTTCCCCCGCGGTTAACAAACGCATCACAGGAAAACCCATTGACAGGCATGATAGGTGCATACCCAAGCAATCCGCCGAACTCTACCGTCTCGCCCACACCCTTGCCGATCACCGGAATGAGACGTACCGCTGTCGTCTTCTGGTTCACCATACCAATGGCCATTTCATCTGCTATAATACCGGAAATAGTCGTTGCCTTCGTGTCTCCCGGAATAGCGATCATATCAAGCCCTACAGAACATACACAGGTCATGGCCTCCAGTTTTTCCAGGGTCAATGCACCTGCTGTTACGGCATCGATCATTCCCTGATCTTCACTGACCGGAATAAAGGCGCCGCTTAATCCCCCGACATAAGAAGATGCCATCACGCCACCCTTCTTCACCTGGTCATTCAACAGTGCAAGAGCCGCTGTTGTTCCGGGCGCTCCGGCATGCTCAAGTCCTATCTCACACAGAATATCTGCCACAGAATCCCCAATCGCAGGTGTTGGCGCCAGGGACAGATCAACAATACCGAAGGGCACTTTCAGACGTCTGGATGCCTCTTTCGCCACAAGCTGTCCCACGCGGGTCACTTTAAAGGCCGTCTTTTTGATTGTTTCACACAGAACTTCAAAATTCTCACCTCTGACCTTTTCCAGGGCTGTCTTGACTACACCCGGTCCGCTGACTCCTACATTGATCACCTTGTCCGTCTCAGTCACACCATGGAAAGCACCTGCCATAAAAGGATTATCATCCGGCGCATTACAAAATACTACCAGCTTGGCGCAGCCAAGCGAATCTGCCTCTTTGGTCGCCTCTGCCGTCTGTAGGATAACCTCTCCCATAAGCTTTACCGCATCCATATTGATTCCCGTTTTCGTGGAACCCAAATTGACGGAACTGCAGACTCTCTCTGTCGAAGCAAGTGCTTTCGGAACAGACCTGATCAACATCTCATCCGCCTGTGTCATTCCTTTGGATACCAGTGCAGAATAACCACCGATAAAATTCACTCCCACCTCATGCGCTACTTTATCAAGCGTATTGGCAATGGAAACAAAATCCTCCGGTGTCTTGCAGGCTGCAGCACCAACCAGAGCAATCGGTGTGACTGAAATTCTCTTGTTTACAATCGGTATTCCATACTCTCCTGAAATGTAGTCTCCCGTGGCAACCAGATCTTTGGCCGCATCATAGATCTTATGGTATATTTTCTCATTGACCAGTTTCAGATCCGCATCGATACAATCCACCAGACTGATTCCCAGGGTGATCGTCCTGACATCAAGATTCTCCTTCTCTATCATTTCATTTGTTTCCGCCACTTCAAATATATTAATCATATCGCTCCTGCCCGCGTGCCTGACACGCACTTTTTTTATAATGTCTCAAGTGTATTCCCTGTTACATTCGTTTTCTGCTATCCATTAAATCATACTAGATCCTGTGCATCTGATTAAATATCTCTTCCTTTTGGCATTTAATGATAACACCGATGCTCTCACCCAGCCGTTCCAGCTCTTCTGCAACGACTCCAAAATCCTTCTCGGTACGATTCGTATCAACGATCATCATCATATTAAAATATCCCTGTACAATCGTCTGGGAAATATCCAATATATTAATCTGATTCTCTGCCAGATAAGTACATACCCTGGCAATAATACCTACCGTATCTTTTCCTACCACCGTTATAATCGTCTTTTTCATAGCCGCCTCCGTTTTCCAAAGTCTTTTCATATCTGTTATTCATGCCGCCATCGGCGGCACATACAATGCATGAATCATTTCGGAAGAATCGCCCGCAGGCGATTCTTCAAGACGAAACTTAGATTTTCTTAGGCGGCGTCCTCCGACGCCTTAGAAATTCTTTTCGTCTTCTTATACTTATTATTCGTGCCGCCATCGGCGGCACATACAATGCATGAATCATTTCGGAAGAATCGCCCGCAGGCGATTCTTCAAGACGAAACTTAGATTTTCTTAGGCGGCGTCCTCTGACGCCTTAGAAAATCTTTTCGTCTTCTTATACTTCCAGCATCTGCGATACTTCACTTCTCTTTGCCACATAAAGCGGAAAATCATTCGCCTTATATACCGTCTCTGACATCTCCACTTCCACCCTGACCGTTTCGTAAGCCAGCTCCGGAAGATTATTCTCCTGACTCAGATGCCCCAGGACGATTGCTTTCATCCCATCATGCAGCAACCTGCTTAAGAGCTTGCCTGCCGCTTCATTGGAAAGATGCCCCTTTTTGCCGAGAATACGCTGTTTCAGGTAGTAGGGATAAGGTCCCACCTGCAGCATGCTGATATCGTGATTCGCTTCCAGATAAAGCAGATCCAGACCCCTCAGACATTCCACCGTATAATCATTATAACAGCCAAGATCCGTGATGATACCGATCTTCTTCTTATCATGGCTGACCCGGTAGGCCACCGGCTCTGCCGCGTCATGGGAAGTCCGTATCGGATAGAGAGTCATATCCTTTACTGTCAACTTTTCATCCGCTCTTACATAGTGAAATAACTCTTCATCAATCGTTCCCATGGAATGATTCGCCCTGATCGCCCCGATCGTGCCGGCCGTGCCGTAAATAGGGATACCATACTTCCTGGCGATCACTCCCAAACCACTGATGTGATCCGCATGTTCATGCGTCAGAAAGATTCCATCAAGCTCCTGCGCTCTGATCCCCAGTTCCTGCAGCCCTGCTTCCGTCCTCTTCCCGCTGATTCCCACATCCACCAGCAAATGCGTCGCATCCGTCCCCACATAAACACAATTCCCGCTGCTCCCGCTGGCTATACTACATAATCTCATAATCCCTGTCTTTTCTTTCCGTTAATATTGTCTTCTGTCCATTCCATTCACTAAGAATCCTTCATACTCTCATGCATATCTTCGGCTCCCTTATTTCCAGTAAATCTCAATCATATCGCCACTGTGGATCTCTTCCATATATTGCGCATCCCTGCCGTTAAGCTTCGTCACGATACCGCTTCCCTGAGGCTTGGACAGATCGAAATCAATATGTTCAAAAACATCCACGAAAACATAAGAAGGCTTACCTGTAAGATGTATCTGCTCACCGTTTACAATCACATAGAGCGAAAGACCCACATCCTCCGTTCCCTCAGAATTATCCTCATCCTGATTCTCCGAACACCGCACCTCCGCATCCTCGCCAGCTTCATCCTCTCTGTCTTCCCCGGTACTGTCTGCTTCGGCTTCCTCTTCAAAATCCGGCCTGCCGTCTTCCCATCCGGTATAGGCATCGTCCTTCTGATAAGTACCGTCATCTTCAGGCAATTCCGCAAAGGATTCCGGCTGCTCGTTTTCATATTTATCACGGTCAGACAGCTGCAGTTCTTCCATTGTCCAGATCACTGAGAAATTCTCATATACCTTACTGTCCATATCTGCCAGCTTATTGTTGACATAGATGTTCATCTCCCGATTGATGATTACATCCATGAACTCGGCAACTTGCCGCACCGTATAGTAATTCAGTATCTCAATGGAATCGTTCTCCTGAATACTGTAATACCCTGACTGCAGCGCACCGTTGACACTGGCAAATTTAGGCAGGTCGATGGAGGTGTCGTTCACTTCCACCCGCATGACAGCGCCAAATTCCGGCAGCTGATTGATATCCAGCTGTGCCGCCTCGCCCGCTGTCGATTCAATCACCCTGATCTGGTCATTGGCATGGATCGGCGTATGAATATCAGCCTCGTTCCCATTGACAGTAATGACCGCAGATTCCCCCAGAGCTCCCCTGGTGATACGCGCCTTGCCGTTTACAGTATAATTCAACTCCCTGCCGCGTTTCGGGAACAGCCCGTCATTGGCAAACTCCGCCTGCATTGCCGCGTCTACCACCGCCACTTTATTATTGTCGTAAATCTTGATCCGCTGATCGTTAAAATATACAAAAATAAAATTATTGCTCTGCTCATAGAAGCTCAGACAGATCCCGATGGGTGTGACCATCAGAGAGTCTTTCCTGGCATCTGCCTCCTGGAATTCTATGCTCTGCATGACTTCCTCGCCGCGCACGGCAACTCTCTCTTTCTGAATACCGAGCTTTTCCGCCAGCGCTTCTGTATATCCCGGCAGCCTGCCGCCGCCTCCCACCACAAAAACAGCACTGACTGACTTCCCGCCATTCAGTTCCTTGATCTTATCCGACACTCTTTGTGTCATATCGGCGATCGTACCCGCCGTTACCTCTTCTATCTCTTTCTCGCTGATTGTCTGGGATAATCCCATAATATCTTTATATTCTATCTGCTCTCTGACACCCGTATCACGTTTGATCTGCTCTGCCGTCGCGAAATCCACCAGACAATGCTTCGCGATCACCTCTGTCAGGCTGTCCCCCGCAACAGGAATCATCCCATAGGCAACAATACTGCCATCCTTGGTAATAGATATATCCGAGGTACCTGCCCCCACATCAACCAACGCAATATTCAGCATACGATACATCTCCGGTATGGCCACCTGAATGGCAGCAATCGGCTCCAATGTCAGATTAACCACTTCCAGGCCAGCTATATCCACCGCCTTATACAGGCCGTCCACCACATCTTCCGGCAGAAAGGTGGCGATGATATCCGCACCGATACTTCTTGCTTTATGCCCTTCCAGATTCCCCATAGAATAACCGTTCATATAATAGCGCACAACAGAATAGCCAACACAGTAGAATTTCACATCAGAGTCATTGCCGTCCAGAAATTCTCCATAAGCCTTTTCCACCCCCATAGAGTCCAGGGCGTAGATATCTTCCCCTGTAATTTCCTTGTCGCTGTCCAGCTCCGCATCAACCCTGACTGTAACAGTACGCAGTACACGTCCGGCCGCCGCAATACAGACATCTTTTAACGGCCTGCCAATACGATGCTCTAATTCCGCCTTCACTTCCCCTATGGTAGATCCGACTTTATAGATATCATGAATCTGTCCGTCCAGCATGGCTCTCGTTCCATGTTCCCTGATACTCTGTGTGACCACATGAAACTTCTCTCCCACGCGATAACCGACTGTCCCGACGATACTCCTCGTCCCGATATCCAAACCAAATACTAATTTCCCCGGAAATTTCATTGTTTCTGACACGAGTCTTCCCCCAGTTTCTCATCTATTTGCTTATAAACACTCTCCAATTCACCGCTGTTTTCTATCACCACAGGACAATGTCTGTAAAACGCTTCTTCCGACAGTTGTCCCTGCATAATCTTATTTATCTTCTCATCGCTGTAGCCTCTGTCCTTCCGCAGTCTCTCTCTTCTGGCCTCCGTATCCGCATGAATATACCACATCTCATCCACAATCTGCCCGTATCCGTCTTCAATCAGAAGCGCCGCCTCAATAAAAAGATATCTCAGTGTTCCCTCTTCCCTCGCCTTAGCTATCTCCTGCGTGATATATGCTTTCACCGCAGGATGTATAATTTCATTGACCCGCAAGAGCATCTCTTTATCTCCAAAAATCCGGGTCGCCATCCTGCCCCTGTCGATACTCCCGTCCGGTGCCACAATCTCCCGGCCAAGCATCGCCACGATCTGTTTGTAGCAAACTTCTCCCGGCTCTTCCAGCCTATGTGCCACCTGATCAGCTATGATAATACGGCAGTCCGTCCTATCCGCCAGATATTCCAATATACAGGACTTACCAGCCCCGACACCGCCTGTGATGCCGACCACCTTCATAAGCCGCCCTACCTCCTGATTCTATTTACTCTCGTACCAATCCTTTCCGGAGCTCATTCCCACTTCCAGCGTCACTGACAGATTCGCCGCCTGCTGCATCTCTTCTTCCAGAATGCGGCGCACATTTTCTTTTTCCTCTTTCAGCGTCTCGATCAACAGTTCATCATGCACCTGCAGAATCAGCCTGGACTGCAGTCCCTCTCTGTGCAGCCTCTCCCAGACACGTATCATGGCAATCTTCATAATATCCGCCGCAGTTCCCTGGATTGGAGAATTCATAGCTACCCGCTCCCCGAAAGACCGCTGCATGAAATTACCGGAGGATAATTCCGGAATTGGTCTTCTCCGTCCGTACAGGGTTGTCACATAACCGTCCCTCTTCGCTTTTTCCACCATATTGTCTAAGAATTTCTTTACCCCCGGATAAGTCTTAAAGTACTGCTCGATATAATCTGCCGCCTCTTTCCGGGATATGCTGAGATCCTGGCTCAGCCCAAAAGAACTGATGCCATACACAATGCCGAAATTTACCGCCTTCGCATTGCGCCTCTGCAGTTCGGTCACCTCCTCAAAGGGTGTATGAAATACTTTGGAGGCCGTAATACGATGAATATCCGCATCCGTCTTGTATGCCTCGATCAGCTGTTCATCCTCCGACATATGCGCCAGAATCCTCAGTTCAATCTGGGAATAGTCCGCATCGGTAAACAGATAGCCCTCCTTCGGCACGAATACCTTACGTATTCTTCTGCCAAGCTCCATACGCATGGGAATATTCTGCAGATTCGGCTCTGTGGAACTGATCCGTCCGGTTGCCGTGATCGTCTGATTAAATGTAGAGTGGATTCTGCCGTCCTTTGCAATACAGGTGAACAACCCTTCCGCATAGGTGGATTTTAATTTGGCAAGTCCTCTGTATTCCAGAATATCTGATACAATCGGATATTCGGCCGCCAGTTTCTCCAATACATCCGCCGCCGTCGAATAACCTGTTTTCGTCTTCTTGCCGCCGGGGATTCCCATCTTGTCAAAAAGCACTTCCCCCAACTGCTTCGGTGAATTAATATTGAACTCACACCCCGCCTGTACGTATATGGACTGTTCCAGCTCCCTGATTCTGCCCACCAACGCTTCTCCGTATGCTTTCAATTCATCCGGTTTCACCAGTACGCCGTACTCCTCCATTTCATATAGTACCCGCGTCAACGGCATTTCGATCTCATACATCAGAGCTTCCATCTCCTGCTCTTGCAGCTTTTCACGCAGAAGGGGCGCCGCCGCAAGACAGACATACGCACTGTAGCACGCAAACTCTGCAAGAGCCTCCGGATCCTTCCCATAGACTTCGGCATAGGATAATTTGCCGCATATCTGGTTTCTGCCAGGCATCGTAAGGCCTAAATACTCATTGGCTATATCTTCTACGGCGTAATCATTCTTTAACGGATTTAAAAGATATGCCGCCAGCAGAATATCAAAATAACGCCGTTCCCTGTAAGGTTCCATGACATCCGTATCATTGGCTGGAAATGCAGTCTCCATAAAACGGTACTGCTTCTTAATATCGAATAAAGTAAGCTGGCACCCTTTGGAATCAATGGCCTGCTCAATCTTCTCCCGCAGGTACTGTGCCGTCACAAGTCCCTGGCAAGGAATGAAACGTATCTTCTCCCTGTGGAGCGCAACTGCCACGCCGACACAATCCTTAATTGCCGCTCCATCCGCCAAAATTGCGATTCCTATTTCATGTCCGTCTTCTTTTTCCCGGCTTCCGCCTTCCCTGTCTGCTGTTCCCTGACATTCCGCAAATAACGCTTCCACTTCCGCAAACTCCGTTATCTGCGCGAAATAAGCTGTCTGGGCATTCGATACGGTTACATCCTTTTCAAACCGGGAAAGCAGATTTTTAAATTCCAGCTGCTTACACAGCACATAAGCCTCTTCCGTATAGAAATTCCCTACTCTGGCATTGTCAAAGCTGTAGTCGATATCACTTTCCACATTGATGGTTGCCAGTGTCTTGCTGAGGTCTGCCAGATCTTTGTTGTTCATCAGCGATTCTCTGACCGACTTTTTGGTGATCTCTTCCAAATGGGCATAAATGCCTTCCAGGGAGCCGAAACGTACCATCAATTCTGTGGCCGTCTTCTCTCCAACCTTCGGCACACCGGGAATATTGTCTGCCGTGTCTCCCATAAGCGCTTTCAAATCAATAAACTGAATTGGATCGACCTGGTATTTGGCTTCCACATCCTTCGCATAGTAATCTTCTATTTCAGTCTTTCCGCCTTTTGTCTTGGGAATTCTGATCTTAATATGCTCCGTAGCAATCTGCAGCAGATCCCGGTCTCCGGACACAAGAGATACTTCCATCCCTTCACCTTCGCCCCGCTTCGCGACCGTCCCCAGAATATCATCCGCTTCCAGCCCCGCCTTCTCCATGATGCAGATGCCCATTGCCGAAAGCATCTGCTTCATAACCGGCACCTGCTCCCGCAATTCCTGAGGCATAGGCTTCCTTGTACCTTTATACTCTTTATAGATCTCATGCCGGAACGTGGGGGCATGCACATCGAATGCCACCGTAAGATAATCCGGCTTCTCTTCCTCCACGATTTTAAACATAATATTCAGGAAACCATATACGGCATTGGTATGCAGTCCCTGGCTGTTCGACAAATCCGGAACCCCATAAAATGCCCTGTTCAAAATACTGTGCCCATCTATCAATACAAGCTTCTGACTCATGTAAACTCCCATCCTTCCAAATGCTATATGCCTCCTTACAGCCGGAATACCACACACAGGGCAATGATGATCGCCGCTGCCACCATCGCTTCCAGACAGAACAAGATATACAGCAGTGTCCGATGTACCCTGATGCGGTGCCCGGCATCTTCCAGTTTAATCATAAGTTCATCCTGCAGGTTGAAATTATTGCCTTCCTCCAAATGTTCCAATCCTTCCGTAACCAGAAGCTGAATAGTCAGCTCCTCCTCACACTCCGGACAGCTTTCAATATGTGCCATGAACTCTTCAAGACTGACACCGCCCAGTTCCTCCTGCAGAAAGGAAGGTATCTTTTTCTCCACTTCTTTACAGTCCATACTCATACCACATCTTTCCATAAGGATACTTCATCAGATCACTCATTGTTTCCATCCTGTATGTGCCCACACAAATTTTATTATATACCATAAGGGTACTTCTTGAAAAGTGTATGATCTGAAAAAATAAGATATCGGGTAACCAAGCGTTACTATTCACGGCCAATGTCATTAAGTTAAGCCGGACGCGCCTGACATGATAGGAATCTCCTAAGGACGCGCTTTCGCTCAGTTCCAAACGCAGCGGTACTAAATTCGTGAAAAACCTCATTAAGTACCGGCGTTTTCCAATGGCCCTCCGGAGAATCCTATCATATCAGACGCTGTGTATAGACTTAACTTAATGGCATTGATTCACGGCTCAGCCGTGAATAGTAACGACCAAGCACCTTGGCACCTTGATAATTGAATAGACTTTGCACCTTAGTTGTGATACACTTATATTATAACAATCAATATACACCGCAATATGAAAGTAGGTGATTACATGGCTATGACAGACAGTCAATTCAAGGGTTTTGTCAGATTTGTTTTAGACGATATCAGAGAAGTGCTTGAAAATATGCCAGACGGTAAAGAGAAAGACAAGTTGCAAAAAGTTGCCGATAACCTACAGCAAACACTTGAAGATTAACAAACAAATATATCACAAAATGCGGTGTAAAGTCTGTTGAATTATTAAGGCTTTACACCTTTTTAATGGGGAAAGTGACTGCAAGAACACGCAAATGGCTGAAAACCTTGATTTAACAAGCTTTCCAGCCATTCTATCAACTGCCGGCGATGGGACTTGAACCCATACGTGGTTGCCCACAACAGATTTTGAGTCTGCCTCGTCTGCCATTCCGACACGCCGGCATATCCAACAACCGAGTTATATAATAGCATACCTGTGAAAAAATGACAAGTAATTTTGAAAAAAAATCAGATTTTGCATTTTTCCTCATCACTTATACCCTGATATCATCTCCGGCCTGTGCTGACTTATTCACAGACCGGTCCTTCTTACAACGTAAGCTTGTCAAAAACATCAAAGCAGTCAAATGTCGCAAAATAATCCTTCGGTGTCTCGGCACGCCTGATCAGCTGCACACTGCCGTCCTCTTTCAGCAGAAGTTCCGCGGATTTCAGCTTTCCATTATAATTATATCCCATTGCAAAACCGTGTGCCCCGGTATCGTGGATCACCAGATAGTCACCCTTTACAATCTGCGGCAGCATTCTGTCGATTGCAAACTTGTCGTTATTTTCACATAAAGAACCTGCCACATCATATTTATGGTCACAGACAGCCTCTTCTTTGCCAAGTACTGTGATATGGTGATACGCACCGTACATTGCCGGCCGCATCAGGTTGACCGCACAGGCATCCACACCGATATACTCTTTATGAATGTGCTTCTCGTGGATCGCTTTGGTCACCAACACCCCGTAAGGCCCCATCATAAAACGTCCCATCTCTGTGTAGATAGCCACATCGCCCATCTCTGCCGGAACAAGCACTTCCTCGTACACCTTTCGCACACCTTCGCCGATCACATGGATATCATTTCCCGTCTGCTCCGGTACGTAAGGAATACCGACACCACCGGACAGATTGATAAACTCCAACACCACGCCGGTCTGTTCTTTGATCCGGACAGCCAGTTCAAAAAGCTCTTTTGCAAGCTGCGGATAATAATCGTTAGTCACCGTATTGCTCGCCAGAAATGCGTGAAGTCCGAAATGTTTGACCCCTTTTTCCTTCAGTATTCTGTATCCTTCCAACAGCTGCTCTGGTGTAAATCCGTATTTTGAATCACCGGGATTGTCCATAATTCCATTACTCATCTGAAAAACGCCACCCGGATTATACCTGCAGCTCATGGTTTCCGGAAGCTTTCCTAAGATCTTCTCCACAAACTCAATATGTGTGATATCATCCAAATTGATGATTCCGCCTATTTCGGCGCAATAGGCATAATCCTCCGCAGGTGTATTATTGGAAGAAAACATAATATCATGTCCGTTAATCCCAATCGCGTTGCTCAACATAAGCTCAGTGAGGGAAGAACAGTCACATCCAATGCCATACTCGTGCAGTATCTGAATCAGAAACGGATTCGGACACGCCTTCACCGCAAAATACTCTTTAAATCCTTTATTCCATGCAAAAGCCTCCTGCACCGCTTTCGCATTTTCTCTGATTCCCTTCTCATCGTACAGATAGAAGGGCGTCGGGTATGTCTTTGCGATCTCCTCAACCTGCTGCTTTGTCACAAATGGTGTCTTATTCATTTTATCTTAATTCCTTTCGTTCGGAAAATCCGTCATATATTCTCAATCTGCCAGTCAATCGGCTCTGCCCCATTAGCCTTCAGGAAATCATTGCACTGACTGAAATGCCTGCACCCGAAGAAACCGCGATAGGCCGACAGCGGACTGGGATGCGGTGCTTTCAAAATCAGGTGCCTGGGATTCGTCAGCATAGGAATCTTACTTTGCGCCGGACGTCCCCAAAGCAAATACACCACAGGCCTGTCCTGTTCGTTTACAGCCTGAATAACCGCGTCCGTAAACTGCTCCCAGCCTTTTCCCTGATGGGAGTTGGCCTGATGGGCACGTACCGTGAGTACCGTATTTAATAAAAGCACTCCCTGATCTGCCCATTTCTTCAAATATCCGTTATTCGGGATATAACATCCCAGATCATCCTGCAATTCCTTATAAATATTCTGCAGGGACGGCGGAATTTCCTTTTGATCCTGCGGCACAGAAAAGCTCATTCCGTGTGCCTGATGATCGTTATGATAGGGATCCTGTCCCAGCAGAAGCACTTTCACTTCATGTAAAGGCGTAAAATGAAAAGCGCTGAATATCTCCTCCGAAGGCGGATAAATCACCCGCCTGCTGTATTCTTCCCTGACAAAGTTGTATAGCTGCCTGTAGTACTCTTTGTGAAACTCCGGGTTCAGCGCCGCAGCCCAGTCGTTACTTAACATTGCCATATCTTATTCTCCCGATCGTCTATATCCTGACAGGAATTTTCTTATCCTTCAGAAAACGCTTCAAATCCATAATCTCCATTTCCTTAAAGTGGAACAAAGAAGCTGCCAGAACCGCATCAGCGCCTCCTTCTGTAAAAGCTTCGTAGAAATGTTCCATTGTCCCCGCGCCGCCTGATGCGATTACCGGAACAGATACATGATCCGCTATCGCTCTGGTCAATTCCAAATCATACCCTGCCTTGGTTCCGTCCCCGTCCATACTGGTCAGCAGGATCTCTCCAGCTCCCAGCCTGTCCGCCTGCACGGCCCACTCTACTGCGTCGATCCCCATATCGATCCGACCGCCGTTCTTATAAATATTCCAGCCGCTTCCATCCGGACGCCGCTTCGCATCTATGGCAACCACCACACACTGGCTTCCGAATTTATCCGCCGCATCAGATATCAGTCTGGGATTCATGATCGCCGCGGAATTAACCGATACTTTATCGGCCCCTTCCCGCAGGATAACCTTAAAATCCTCCACCGTACGGATTCCGCCGCCCACCGTAAACGGGATAAAAACCCGCTCCGCAACTCTGCGGACCATCTCTACCGCAGTTGCTCTCGCATCGGAAGAAGCCGTAATATCCAAAAATACCAGCTCATCTGCTCCTGATTTATCGTAAGCGGCGCCGACTTCCGCCGGGTCACCGGCATCTTTGAAATTTATAAAATTTACGCCCTTGACCACCCTGCCGTTTTTGACATCCAGACAGGGAATAATTCTTTTTGTATGCATTTTCCTCCACCTGCGCTATTTCGTAACCTGCATAAAATTCCTGAGAATGCGCATTCCCACCTCAGAGCTTTTCTCGGGATGAAACTGACACGCAAAAACATTGCCTTTTTCTACGGAAGCATGAATATGTGCCGCATATTCTGTTGTCGCTGTTACGATCCCGGGTTCCTCTGCCTTTAAATAATACGAATGGACAAAATACACATACGACTCTTCCGAAATCCCTTCAAACAAACGGCCTTTATTCGGATACCGCAGGGAATTCCACCCGATATGAGGTATTTTCAGGCCAGTCTCCTCCGGCAATCTTACAATCCTCCCCGGCAAAATTCCCAGCCCTTTCACCCCTTCACTCTCTTCACTGCTCTCAAACAACAGCTGCAGTCCGAGACAGATTCCAAGAAAAGGAATATGAGCCTGAACCGTCTCCATAATCACATCCACCAATCCATATCGGTGAAGCTTCTCCATCGCATCTCCAAAGGCTCCTACCCCCGGCAGAATGACATGATCAGCCCTTAGGATCTCCTCCCGATTCCGTGTTACTCTGACATCTCCTCCCAACGCTATAACCGCTTTCTCTACACTTTTTATATTACCAGCATCATAATCAATCACTGCAACCATTATCCAGCCCTGCCTCTGTTATTTCCGCCCTGCCTCTCCTGTGACCGCAAACCTATCAACCCCTCTGCCCGATCACTCCGAAACCTCCGGATTATCCAGTCTGTCAATAATCTCCTCTTCTTCCGGCAGCACATCCTGCTTGATATCCTGTTCAATCTCCTGTTCGATATCCTGCTGCTCCTCCGTGCTCTCCATACCGGTACCGTTGATGATTCCATATATCTTCTCGGAATAGATCAGATCACTCTCTGATGCAAGAATATCCAATGCATCTGCCTCTGACACCCCATAATTCTCTGATAATGCGGACAAAATCCTTGTATAAATATCATCAATTTCACTGGTCACACCATACTGTTCAGCATCCATTCTGAACATCTGATAACGCTCCACGCCCTCTACCAGAGCATTTAACGCCTCAGACTGCATATCCAGCTTATTATATGTTTCATAAGACTGAAGCTTCCGCCTTACCTGCAGAATAATATTACTCTTCTGCAGCATTGCCGCTTCTTCCTCGTTTAACTCTTTCCCGTAGAGCAGTCCATAGGTTTCTTCATACCGGCCGTCTTCAAACATCTCCTGTGCTTCCTGCTTCTGCATATAGTCCGGTATAAACATATCCACCACAATAATGCATGCCGCAACTGATGCACAGAACAAGAATACGAAGACAATCTTTGTCCTGGAAATCTTCTTCTCCGGCACCTTGTTTTCCTGGGCAGACGCCTTCTTTTCTTTCTTCGGTTTCTTAGGTTTTGGCGCCTTTTTCGGCTTCTTTTCCTTCTTCTCTTTTTTCTTGGCTGCTTTCTTCTTTTTATCCTTTTTGGCCGCGTTTTTCTTATCCTCAGCATTAAGCTCTGCAAGAAGTTCCGCATTTTCCGCCGACAAGCTTCCTAACTCACCGCCATCATCAGCATTATCCGAAAGTTCTTCCTCATCCTCAAGCAGGGACTCCAGAAATCTGGCCATAACCCCTTTCTTCTTCACCTTCTCTTCTCCTGTATCTCCTTGTTCTGACTCACTCTTTTTATTTTTCTTTCCAGCCTTTTTATCCTTCTTTTTCCTCTTTTCTTTTTTGTCAGAAACTCCCTCTTCGTTATCCGTCGGCATAATCTCCTGACTCTCCTGACTCTTCTGACTGGGAATGTCTGCCACATCATCCTGGCCCCAGAAATCAAATACGTCGTTATTCTCTTCTGTCTCATCCGCCAGGGGATTGCCCAGCAGAGCCATCATGTCATCATCTTCCATCAATCCCCGGTCCGCTTTCTCCAGTAAATCGTTGATTTCTGAAAGATCCTCGTCATGTCCCATACTCTCCAGAAGCTCGGACAAACCTTCGTCAGCCTCTCCGGATTCTTCCAATCCAAAATCATCGCCAAGCAGCCGATCTACTTCTTCCTCCGACATAGTATTGCCAGCCGGGGGCTCTGCTTCCATTCCGAAACTATCTGCACCCAGACTGTCCGTCTCCATTCCGAAACTATCTGCATCCGGGCTGTCCGCCTCCATCCCGAAACTATCTGCACCCAGACTGTCCGCATCCATTCCGAAACTATCTGCATCCGGGCTGTCCGCCTCCATTCCGAAACTGTCTGCATCCGGGCTGTCCGCCTCCATTCCGAAACTGTCTGCATCCGGGCTGTCCGTCTCCAAATCTGTCAGTTCTGCATCTTCTGATGTGTCCGCTCCTGCATCCGGCATCATCGCCAGTTCTTCCTCTTCTGTCCCAATACCGCTCAAAATATTTCCTTCCTCCGTCGCTATTTCTTCTATCACCTGTTCCGACAGTGGATTTTCTTCCAAATCCCAGTCATCCCCTGTATTTTCCGTCAAAACATCTTCCTTTAGATCCCACTCCTCCAACTCGGAACTTGCTTCCGTCTCATGTGGCGTCTCGTCCAAAGCAAACATTTCTTCTGCTTCCGGCTTCTCCGGCACAGGATTATCCTCCAAATTCCAGCTGTCCGGTTCGGTTCTTTCATTCTGCTCCGACTCCTTTGACAAGATGTCTCCTTCCAGCACCCAGTTGTCCGGCTCAGACACTTCCTCTATTTCCGGCCTCTCCGGCAAGAGTTCTTCTTCCAATGCCCAGCTGTCCGGCTCGGATATTTCCTCTATTTCCGCCCCCTCCGGCTGGAGTTCCTCTTCCAGCGCCCAACTGTCCGGCTCAAACGCTTCTTCCTCTTCCGGCAGACGTTCTTCTTCCAGTGCCCAGCTGTCCGGCTCGGATGATTCCTCCATTCCCGATCCCTCCGGCAGAAGTTCTTCCTCCAGCGCCCAACTGTCCGGCCCGGATGCCTCCTCTGTTTCCGCCTCCTCCGGCAGAAGTTCCTCTTCCAATGCCCAGCTGTCCGGCCCGGATATTTCCTCTGTTCCCGTCATCTCCGGCAGAAGTTCTTCCTCCAATGTCCAGCTATCTGCTTCCGTTGCCTCAGATTCTTTCGGTAAAAGCATTTCATCCAAAATCAAATCTTCCGGCACGAACTTACCCGTCGTTGCCGGCACATCTGCCTGCTGTACCGCCTCATCATTCTCCACAGGCTCTTCCTCTGATTCAGCTTCATTAAATCCCTGCAGTTCCGAAACCTCAGAGGCTCTGGTCACTATACCTCCACCCATAGATGCAAGCATTTCTTCTATTTCATCTGTGCTCATAGCCTTATTGGACTCTTTCGCCGAAGACTTTATCGGAGGAGTCTCCGATGCACCACCTTCTCCGGAACTTTCTTCTTCCGGCATGTCTCCTATCGAGACAAACGGCTCTTCCGGCGAATCTGGCTTCACCGCCTGTTCTTCCCCCATGTTGTTTTCATTTCCAAGCAAGGCGTTTAAAAGATTATCTAAATATTCTTCACTTGAGCTCATAAATCTATCTCCAATAAAATTATCTGTCTCATTTTAACACATACGGGTGTATTATACAATTTTCTTTAAATAAATATCATTTCATATTTTATAGTTAACGACGTTAGAAGCTTCGCTTTCGGTCAGGCACTGTCGCTTGTACACGCTTTCATACAATAGCCGCTTCCTAAATAATCCACAGCATTTGCCTGAATTCCCACACCTCTTCCGTCTATCTCTTCGCTCACCTGGTAAAGCTTCGGATGAATACGATACATAAATGCCTTCTGGTTATAATAAACTACTTTTTCGAAAGGAAAGCGAATAATTGTCGGATATGCCATCCCGACTCCTAATTCCAGAACACATAATTGTCTGTTTACAGTCCCCTGCAGCCATCTGGTGTACGCATTCCATCTGCTCAGATATCCTTCTTCCGCATATCTCGTCACCCCCAGCTGATTAAATCGTAATTTGGCTCCACATTTTATACAACTCGGCTCCTGCAAGGCCTCAATCGGAATTTCTCTTCTGTAATACCGCATCACAGCTTCATAACTATCCTGCGGTATATCGCTAAGTTCATGGCAGCAATTGTGGTCACACTGCATCCTTCGAAAGCCTCCGCACGGTGTCACAATCCGTTCCTCATCAAAGCCTGCTGTATAAATATAATCATCCATACACAAGGATACGACAAAATAATCTCTTCCGGCAAGCATTTTGTTCAGGTTATAATATGCTTTTTTCCATTTATCCTCTTTGTTCTGCTGTAGTGCCATTTTCTGGATAAAAGGTGTAATCCAAAGATATTCTTCCCGAGCATCGATCTCAGCCTCTATCTCCTGATACCGCTGACCATGTGTCAAAGCACCCCAATCATATTGAAAGTCTTCTCCAATGCCCAAGAGTACTTTATCGGACCTTTCTATATGTCTATACAACTCCTTTAGCCCATTATCCTCCATCATCCGCCCTCGCACCAAATAAAAGCCGGGAAACTCCCAGCCTTTATTGTCATAATAATTATGTTGATCTACTGCATATTTAACACCAGTTCATCTACAACACGTACCAAATTACCAATTTCCGGTTTAGAGAGCTGTGCATTCGCACCGAGCGATACACCCTTCCTCTTCATTTCTTCATTCACCAGCGATGAGAAAATAACAATCGGAATGTCCTTCGTCTCTTCGTCAGATTTAACAAGCTTTGTCAATCTGTGACCATCCATCAGCGGCATTTCGATATCCGTAATGATACACTGCACATGCTCCTTCAGTGTTCCTTCTCTCTTACATTCCTGTATAACATCATAGGCCTGCTGTCCGTTCTCCGTATGGATCAGATTAGCATAGCCTGCCTTATGTAAAGAATCTACGATCAGTTTATTTAACAGCGGTGAATCCTCTGCAATCAAGATAGGAACATCTATCCTGTGTCTCTCGCCAAGCTCCTCGATATCCGCCATCTTCAATCCTGTCTCCGGATTAATGTCAGTAACAATCTTCTCAAAGTCAAGAACGATGATCAGACGGTCTTCATACTTAATAATACCTGTTGAAACCCCTTCTTCTGTTGTCGAAACAGCGGCGCCCGGTTTAATGATATCCTGCCAGGAAACACGATGTATTCCGATAACAGAATCAACATGAAATGCAATATCCAACTTGTTGAAATTTGTTATAATAAACAAACCTCCCGGCTCCGAAGTTCCACGCTGCAGACAATTCTTAAGATCGATCGCTGTGATCATTGTGTCTCGCGGCATAAATATACCTTCAATGCTGGGATGTGCATTCGGTACCGGTGTGACATCCTCATAGGTAATGATCTCTTTAATCTTAGCAACATTAATTCCGTACGCATTACCATCCAGCCTAAATTCGAGCACTTCAAGCTCATTAGTTCCATTCTCAAGCAGAATCTTCGTATCCATGTAATCCACCTCACGTAATAGTTATATATTTAGATAAAACCATCTAAAATCATTTAATTGCGCGCATCTTCCTTGTCTCTATGGCACAAAATACACGGCAATCTCAAAACTGAATCTATTATACCATAAAAGAAGCAAAAAAAAAACACTATTTGCATTTTTTTGCAAATAGTGAAAACATTTTAAAAGCTAAATATAAACAAATGACATACCCTCAAAACCGAACCTGAAAATCTCACAATGCTTTTTCCTATCCTTTTATAGCCCCGGAAGAACTGCCTGCAATTCTTCTAAACGAAGCTGTAGTCTTTCTTAGGTTCCGTTCTTTGGAACCTTAGATGGACTCTTCGTTTTGGTTAAGCCACCGACCGATTAGTACTTATCAGCTTAATGCATTGCTGCACTTACACCTTAAGCCTATCTACCTCGTAGTCTTCAAGGGGTCTTACGAAGTTTCCTTCAGGGATATCTCATCTTGAGGGGGGCTTCACGCTTAGATGCCTTCAGCGTTTATCCCTGCCGGACTTGGCTACCCTGCCGTGGCGTTGGTCGCCAACAGGTACACCAGCGGTCCGTCCATCCCGGTCCTCTCGTACTAAGGACAGCTCCTCTCAGATATCCTACGCCTGCGCCGGATAGGGACCGAACTGTCTCACGACGTTCTGAACCCAGCTCGCGTACC
>CAJTEN010000007.1:0-45495 GCA_910575245.1 Clostridia bacterium
GCTAATCAGCAGGTTGCTAATGCAACTGTTACCACCAACAATACATTAAATGATGCACCTACAGCAGCAGACTTTGCAGCATTGAATGCATTTGCTAAGAGCGCTATCAAAGATGTATCCCAGCAGCGTTCCGATCTCGGTGCAATCCAGAACAGACTTGAGCATACCATCAGCAACCTGGATAACATCGTAGAGAACACAACATCAGCTGAGGCACAGATCCGTGATACAGATATCGCTACAGAGATGGTTAGATATGCTAACAACAACATCCTGCAGCAGGCTGGTACATCCATGCTGTCACAGGCTAATCAGTCAAACCAGTTGGCACTGTCCTTACTTGGCTAATACTGAGAAGTTATATTTACTACAATACAAGACAAAGGTTGGCTTTGGCCAACCTTTGTTTTTTGAAGAAAAGGAAACGATAAGGCATGGATGAGAAAATAAGTGTCATTATACCTACATATAACAGAGAGCAAACTATTGGCAGGGCAATCCGAAGTGTTCTGAGTCAGACTTATGACAATTATGAGATCATTGTTGTCGATGACGGATCAACAGATCATACGAAGACGGCTGTGGAGCAAATAGCAGATGAAAGAATTCGATATATTCGCTTAGAGCATAATCACGGGGCGGGCTATGCGAGGAATGCAGGCATAGGGGAAAGCAGATATGATTATATTGCATTTCTGGACAGTGATGACGAATGGAAACGATTCAAATTGGAATTGCAGATGCAGAGGATGCAGGAACTGCCCGAGGAAGTTGGTCTTGTTTATTGCAGAATGTCAGGCGAGCGGGGAGACGGGAGTGGAAGATTCTGTATTCCGGCGTATGACTATGACAGATCTCGTTTGGAAGGAGACATGTTTCCTCTCCTGCTAAGGCGGAATGTGATAGGTACGCCGTCGATGCTGGTTCGTAGAGCGTGTCTGGAACAGACAGGAGGATTTAAGGAGTCATTACGTTGTGTAGAAGATTATGAACTGGTTCTGCGGATTGCACGAAACTGGCAGATTGGCTTCGTAGACGAAGAACTGGTGGAAATTCATAAGACTGAAGGAAGTCTCACATACCGGGCGCAGGATCAGCTTATCAGCGGCTGCTATATCGTATCCAAATACCGTCAGGAAATGACGGAATTTGGAATACTTGATCTGGTGAAGGCAGATATCATAGAACTGGCAGGAAACTATGATGTACAGGAGGAAATTGCGGAACTGCTGACCAGAGATTTTGAATTATAGCTCCACAAGGATTGTTGCCGTACGCTGTATCCATGTGTGCTGTTCGGAAGCTTTTCTGTATGCGTTCATTCGGAGCAGTTCCGATTGTTCGGGATTGGAAAGGATGGAATGAACGATGGCCGGCAGCTCATCCAGAGCTGTGAGAGAGTAGAATCTGATATCTACATTGTCCACAAAAGTCTCCCTTAGATAGGTACTGTCATCAGTAAGGGAAATGGCGCCCTGCAGCATGGCCTCATAAATTCTTTCGCTGGAACCGGCTTTAAACCATGCCAATTGATTCAACACAATCTTGCTCTCTTCCATGATACGGATACCTTCCTCAGTCGTGCAGCGTCCTTTGTATATGAAATTCGGATGACCATAAAGGTCGGTATTTTCAAAGTGGTCGCCATATACGGTAACAGTGATTCCGGAATGAACCAGTGCCCGTAGGATTTCCAGACGTAATAGGGCGCCCGTGTTCTTATCGATAAAACGGTGCTCCTGGATGGACTCCTTTAAGTTACCCTCGGATAGATGAAGAGAAGCAGTTCGAAGACAGGATTCTACAGTGTCTTCAAAAGTCCTGTCCGGATGTGTGATTAATTCTTTCGTCAGTTGCATATCGAATTCCTGATAAGATACGGCACTATCGAATTTATAAGTTCCGATGAAGAGGACATCGATGGGACGTTCGGCGAAAGGTTTTAAATCGGCAAACGGTTTCAGGCATTCTCCTGCGGTCGGAAGGAATATTGTTTTTTTAACGGTAGGATAGAAGCGCTTGATATAATCCTGGTGGTTTCTGTCCGCGCAGGCAACGATTCCGTTCTCGGGTGCATGATCCAGAGTGTCGAAATAGTACATGGGGTGATCCACGATTATATTATAGCAGGGAATATTCCAAAGATCCCAGAGACTTTTGCCCGACGATTCAAGGAACATTTGGAAACCAACATTGTTGAAAACGACAGCGCCATCAAGTCCGTTTTCTCTGAAACACATCAGACCTTCGAAGCTTTTGTCCATCGTGGATTTGTCATACCGGTAGACGGTATGTCCCAGTTTTTCCGCAGCAGAAGCATATTGTTCGGCCAGGTAGTTTAAAACAGGTATGTCCCCGCCCATAAAGACAGTGATTCTTTTGGGAACACTATGATAGAGCTGCCGATATTCCTCCGCCAGCTCCGCCTGTCCCATGCGCTCCATAACAGATATAATATTAGATAAAGTGTTTCTGTTTGTTTCGCAGATGGCAAGCGATTCGTACAGAAACGATAAAGCGCTTAAGTGTTCTCCGGCATTGGCGTAGATGAGGGCAAATGTATTCAGCCATATCTGCGGAGTACCGGAAAACTGCCTGAAATTCTGCATCATGTAGACGATCGCTTTATAGGAGACTTTGCAGTCAAGAAGATACCGGATTTCATTTTCTGATACTGTATTGTATACAATATGTTCGAGAATTGTAAGCAGAAGGCGAAAATGCCGGATCAGGATATCAAGATCCTGTGAAAACTGCAGCAGTGTGGGCAGGCCTTCTTCCATCTCGATCCTGCAGATATTGAGAATATGTTCTATTGTTGTCAATTCTTGTCCAAAGTCGGACATTTCCAGGGACAAGTCTGGACGTTTGTCCAGAGTACTGCACAGATGCTGGTAGGCATCCGTAATATCACCTTTGTGGATCAATTCACGGAGAGTTTCTTTAAGATTTACGGTTTCCGCTTTCTCCTGAATCAGTCCGAAATCTGCTTCATAGCAGGATAGATGGTTGTGAATGACCCATACGATCAATAACTGTTCGGAGAGAAAGCCGAATACCCTTTTGTGGTAGTCATCATAACCGGACACATCAAGATGTTCTTCCAGAGCGAAGAAAATTGGAAACAGCCATTCACAGTAAGCACAGAATAATGCTTTAGGGGCTGCGAATAAATTACCGACATAGCATCGATTGTCGGAGATGACACGCCGGAAGGTTTCATAGTAGTCAGGGAATAATTCCTGTATGATCTCTCCGGCCAGGTCCAGATTGCGTACATCGTGGGAACGGCTGTAAACTGTCCGATAGTCATAAGGACCGATATGAGGTTTAGCCAGAATGACATCATATCGGGACAGAATATCCGTATAGTCCGCTTCCGTCATCAATTCGCCGCGGTCGTTCAGGAAATATCTGCGATAATGACACAGGCCGAGATAATCTGTGTCGGTGACATTCTTCCAGATCCAGTATAAGCCGGTCAACTCACTGTAATATGGGTTCTTGACAGATATATTATCACCTGTGTCATCCCCAAGGTATCCATAGTCATCATGGATGGCATGACCGACTTGAAGGGGGATGTAGACAGAATCTTCGGGTGGTGTAAAGGGTACATGAGTAATTGTGTAGATGGAAACAGACATGAGACGCCTCACTTATCTTAATTATTGTTTTACATTTAAGCTGCTGTTTATTATACTATAGATAGTGCAAAAAATCGATAGAGGATTGGAAGTTTATCAGGATGAAAATTTTATATGTGTATGGCTCGGTAACATCGACAAATATTGTGGAAACATTGAGAAAATTGAACTATGATGTGATGGAGTATCCCAAGGAGCATCAGAGTACGTCTACAATGGAGGAAGAAGAGATCAATGAGGTAGTGGATTTCATTAAGGAGCATGAGATTACACATCTGATGTCGATTCATCTGATTTACAATATAGCCGTGGCGGCATACTGGTCGGGGATCAAATATGTGCCTGTAATCTGGGATGCCCCTTATTTGAAGCCATATACTGTCATGGGGACTCTGGATAATATCTGGTATTCTGTTTTCGATAAAATAGATGCTGAGAGGATGAGAAAGGGAGGCTGTCCGCATGTTCTCTACCAGCCGTTATCGGTGAATAAAGACAACATCCTCAAATGGACCAGGGAGTCTTTGTCGAAAGTGAAATATGTCAATGATATCAGCTTTATAGCCAGCCTGTATGAAAAAAACGACTATGACCGCTGCATTAACATGATTCCCGAAAATATGCAGGCATATTTCCGCAGTATTTTTGAGGAAGCGGCATTTAAATGGGACGGCATTAACCGTGTATATGGGCAGACGGGGAAAGAAATACTGGATTATATCAGACTGGTCAGCCCGGACTTCAAGCTTGCCAATACGTTTGAGATAGAAGATGTGCGCTATTTTGAGGTGGCATATCTGATCAGGAAGCTGGCTAATATAGAGAGAGTATGCGTGCTGAATCTGCTGGCCGAGGAGCATGATGTGCATTTATACACATATAGTGAGGTGGACCAGTCACAATTGCCGGGTGTGCATATATCGCCGCCAGTGGTTACGGGAGAAGCGACTGCCATCATTTATGCCGGCAGTAAAATCAATCTGAATATTTCCCTGAAGGGAATTGAGGGCGGTACGCCTCAGCGTATCATGGATATTATGGGCGCCGGAGGTTTTGTAATGTCGAATTATTGTGAGGAAACCGCGGAACTTTTCGAGGAAGACAAGGAGATTGTCATGTTTCGGACACCGGAGGAACTCTTGGAGAAGGTGGATTACTATTTGTCTCATGACAGAGAGCGGGAACAGATCGCGAAAGCAGGGCACAGGAAAGTGATGGAGAGCTATACTTATGAGAAGAAGGTGAGACAGCTTCTGGAGTGGGCAGACGGAGAGTGAGCGGAAAAGGGAAGCGCCAGAAATCGAAATTCAGAATAAATGATTGAGGGAACATATCATGAAGATACTATATGTATATGGAATGGAACAGACAAAGGATATCATATATAATCTGCATAAACTTGGATACAATGCAGAAGAATATTCCCGCAGGCAGAATCCGTCAGTACTTAACGATGAAGAGATGGAGAGGCTGGCATCCTATGTAAAAGACCATAAGATTACACATCTGATGTCGATTCATTTAATCTATAATCTGGCCTATGTTGCGTATCAGACCGGTATCAAATATGTGTCCATGATCTGGGATGCACCTTATATTAAATTGTATACACCGTTTGGACGGATGGACAACTGTTACTTCTCGGTTTTTGACAAGCTTGACTGTGAGCGGTTTCGCACAGCGGGGATTCCTCATATATTATACCAGCCGCTGGCTGTGAATCAGGACAACCTGCGGAAATGGGATTTAATAACCCGGATGGTAGGAACTTACAAAGATGAGATCAGCTTTGTAGGCAGCCTGTATGACCAGAATTCCTATGATAAGGAGCTGGAAAAGATGCCGCGGCATCTGCAGGATTATTTTATCAGCATATTCGAAGAAGCGGCATTTCGGTGGGACGGCGTTAACCGTATTTATGGGAAGACAGACAGGGCGGTACTGGATTGTATCAGGCGGACAGTTCCGGAGTTTGACCTGGATAACAAATATGACATTGAGGATGCTGCCTATTTTGAGATTTTGTATCTGATCAGGAAAATAGCAAATATTGAAAGAACCTGTGTGTTGAATATTCTGGGAGAAATGTTTCCCGTGACTTTGTATACCAATGGAGGAACGGATGTTTCAATGCTGCCGAATGTAAAAGTGATGCCGCCCGTAGAGCCGGGTAAGCCTTTGCTAAAGGTTTATACATGCAGTAAGATCAATTTGAACATATCCCTGAAAGGAATAGAAGGAGGAACGCCTCAGAGAGTTATGGATATTATGGGCGCCGGCGGATTTATGATGACAAACTATTGTGCCGAGACAGCGGAATTGTTTGAGGAGGATAAGGAAATTGTCATGTTTAAAACACCGGAAGAGCTTGTAGAAAAATCCGGTTATTATTTGTCGCATGATGAAGAGCGTGAAAAGATCGCCAAGGCCGGATATGAGAAGGTATTGAACTGCTATACTTATGAGAAGAAGCTGAAACGGCTTATGGAATGGGTAGAAGGAGAGACATAGATGAAGATTCTGTACATACATGGACGTATAACGGATGAAGCCGGCAGGAATATGGTACAGGCGCTTAAGGAAACCGGAAATGATGTGCTGGTATACTCCGAGGAGCCGATGGTAGTGACAGTGTTGGATGACAGTCATGTCCGAGGGGTGACGGAATTTATACAGGAACATGAAATAGAGCTGCTTGTATCGATACATTTTATTATGAGTGCGGGACTTGCGGCCTGTCAGACGGGAATCCGTTATGTTTCCATATTATGGGATGCGCCATATACAGAGATTTATAATCCTTTGGGGAAAATGGGTAATGTATGGATATCCACATTTGATCGACTGGACAGAGACAGGATGCTTGCGAATGGAGTGAAGCATGTGATGTATCAGCCGCTTTCCGTTTATGCGAAGAAAATGACAGAATGGAATCGAGAGGTACAGGATACATTGCGGGGAAACTATATACATGATATCAGTTTTATCGGAAGCCTGTACGGGAAGAACTTATACGATGATCATTTAGCGCAGATTCCCGTCAATATACAGCCGTATTTTAACAGTATTTTCGAAGAGGCGGCTTTTCAGTGGGATGGCGTTAACAGAGTCTATGGCAAAACCGGAAAGGAAATCCTGCAGTATATACAGATGATGAATCCTGAATTCCAGATTCCGAATAATCAGGAAATCGAAGATGTGAGAGCCTTTGAAATTTATTATTTGATCAGGAAAATAGCGAATATAGAAAGGGTCGCAGTGCTGAATCTTCTGGCGGAGAGTCGCTCCGTCAAACTATATACAAATGATATGTTGGCCGCAAAGAAGCTGGTAAATGTAGAGATCGGCCCTCCGGTGATCTACGGCAAGGCAACGGCTATGGTCTATGCAGGGAGCAAAATCAACCTGAATATTTCTTTGAAGGGAATAGAAGGAGGAACACCTCTGCGGGTTATGGATATTATGGGAGCTGGGGGATTTGTATTATCTTCTTATTGCGCGGAAACGGCAGAATTATTTGAAGAGGATAAGGAGATCGTCATGTTTAAGACACCGGAAGAACTGATAGAAAAGACAGACTATTATCTGGCACATGACGCAGAGCGTGAGCAGATCGCAAGGGCAGGTTATGAGAAGGTGATGAAGTGCTATACACATGAGAAGAAATTGAAAGAGTTGCTATATTGGGCAGGAGAGTGACGGATGAAGATTTTATATGTAAATGAAGAGAAAATACGCATTAACGGAATTATCAATGCGTTAATGAAGCTTGGGGTTGCTTATGAGGTGTATCCTAAAGTACAGAAAATCTCTTTTCCGGATGAGAAGGAAATAGAAGAAATAGTGCGTTATTTGGTAAGGCATAGGATTACGCATATAATCTCAGTCAATCTCGTGGATAATCTGGTATTGGCAGCAGAAAGAGCAAATATCGCATATTTATCCATTATCTGGGATGCACCTTATCTTCCGCTCTTTTCGGAGTATGGACGGAGGGATAACTGCTGGTTTGCCGTTTTCGATAAAAAGGATTTAGAAAGATTCGAAAGCAGGAAGGTTCCGCATATCCTGTACCAGCCGCTGGCGGTAGACAGTGTGGCGATCGAGGAGTGGAATAAAGCCTGTGAAGGTGAAGAATCTAAGGAATATAAGCATGATATCTGCTTTCTTGGGAATCTGTATGATGATAATTTCTTTGATGAATTTTGTCAGAATATGCCGCAGCACTTGATGGATTTTTTTGCGGATCTGTTTGAGCAGAATGCTTTTTGCTGGGATGGCACAAATCAGATTTACGGCACGGTGAGTGACGAAATGCTTGCCAATATCCGTGAAGTGACGCCGGGATTTCAGTTGGTTAATTTCTTCGAGATTGAAGATACAAGATATTTTGAAGTTGCTTATTTATTCCGTAAGCTTGCATATATTGAGAGAGTATGTACCCTGAATATGCTGGCGGAGAAATATCCGGTAACGCTTTATACGGGGAGCAAGGCAGCGGATTCGGTATTGAATCATGTAACAGTCAAGCCGCCTGTAAGTGCGGGACATGAATCCTGGGAAATCTTTCGGAGCAGTAAAATCAACCTTAATATATCATTGAAATGTATCGAAGCCGGAACACCTCTGAGAGTTATGGATATTATGGGTGCCGGAGGATTTGTAATGACAAATTACTGTCCGGAGACAGCGGAGTTATTTCAAGAGGATAAGGAAATTGTAATGTTCCGGACACCGGAAGAATTGAAGCAGAAAGTGGAATATTATCTGACACATGACGCAGAGCGCGAACAGATTGCCAGAGCCGGATATGAGAAGGTAATGAGCTGCTATACTTTTGAAAAGAAGATGAAAAGCCTGCTTGATTGGGTGACGGAAAATGACGAAATAAAATATTCGGATCATTCCATGATGGAGGAGTACGATATGGAAGTACAGGAAATACGGAATCAATTAAATGAACTGCTGAGGGCAGGGCAATATGATGAAATCAAAGAATTGTTTGATTCATGTGACAGTATCGTAAAGCAGAAAAATGACCTCGCCATTGCCAGAACCATGATTTCTGTGTGTGAGCAGGAAAAAGAAGAGGGACAGAGGATTCTTTTTGAGAAAGTGAGCAGTTTAGAGGAAATAGTAAGCCGCTATACAAAATTAATGTTCTACCTCAGGAGATTTGAATTTGATATTATGGATGACGGCATGGACGAGTTCAATGCGTTTTTACAAAGGAACCAGGTATCGCTCCAGGAGCTGTTTGTGGTCATGTATTGCGGAACCATTAATAAGGAAAAGGTTCTACAAATCGTAAGGGATAAAATGATAAGCGGGGAAATCGCATTATGAGTAAAATTGTGAATGACAAAGAGGTTTGTTTTATTATATGCAGCAATAATACATTGTATATGGAGGAGTGCCTTTATTATATCGCACATCTGAATGTGCCGGAGGGGTATCGGACCGATGTTTTGACAATAGAGGACGCTGCGTCCATGACATCAGGATATAATGAAGGGATGAGAGCTTCCGGTGCGAAATATAAAGTGTATCTGCATCAGGATACTTTTATCGTGAATAAGAATTTTATACAGGATTTTCTGGATGTTTTCATGCAGGATGAAACAATCGGTATGATCGGTATGGTCGGGGCGCCCAGGCTTCCTGCCAGCGGTGTTATGTGGGAGGGACCCAGATGCGGAGCCCTGTATACATGGCGTATCCGTGATACGCAAGAATCGTGGATGGCGGATGATGCATTGACACAGGTAGAGGTAATAGACGGGTTCCTTATGATAACGCAGTATGATATTCCATGGAGAGAGGACTTGTTTGATAAATGGGATTTCTATGATTGCTCCCAGAGTAAAGAATTCGAGAGAAACGGTTATAAAGTGGTAGTGCCCAAATTAGGGAAGCCCTGGTGCATACATGACAGTGGTTTTGTGAATTATACACATTATCACGAAGAGCGTATAAAATTTCTGGAAGAGTATGGCAAGGAAATGCCTGCTTTAGAAAAACAGGATTCATATAAAGTTACGGTGGTGGTTACGACGCATAACCAAAAAGATGCGTTGCAGGAGACCCTTGTCTGGCTTAAAGATGTAGATGGAATTTCCAACATTATCGTAGTGGACAATGGTTCAAATGACGGTACTGCAGCATGGCTTTCATCACAGCAGTATGAATATTTGTGGTTCGATGAGGGAGCACAGGGATATGGAAAGTTGTGGAATGCAGCTTTGCAGAATTTCGGGACGGAAGACAGTATTGTCTTTATGGAGGCAGGCATGTTTCCGGAGAAAAGATGCCTGGTCGAGCTGGCAGAGGCTTTGCAGACACAAGAGACGGGAATTGCGAATCCGGTTTCGAATTATTACGGGAATAATCAATGCGCGATCAACTGCAAAGAAGAACTTTCCCGGATCAGATTGATGAATCAGGGGCAGACAGGGCGGGCTGCATTCTACAAAACGTTGTTAACCAACTGGAGAATCTGGGCGGTCAGGAAGGATATAATCGTTGTAAACGGACTTTTTCGGGAAGAAATCAAAGCACCGGAAAATGTTTTGGCGGATTTTTCCCTGAGAATGATTCAAAAAGAATACACACAGGCAGTCTGCGCGGGGGCATATGTTTATGAAAGTTTGCGTAAGAGCGATGAGATTTATGCTGAGGCAGGACAATGGAAGTTTGAGGACAGGGTATTCCTGAAAGCGTTCTGGGGCATGAATTACTTTAACCTGCAGCCGAATCAGCTGTTGGTAAATTGCATTCAGGAAGAAAGAGACAAGGAATTTAATGTACTTGAGGTAGGATGTGATCTGGGAGCAACACTGTTTGCGATTAAGGGATGCTATCCGAATTGTCAGACCTATGGTCTGGATATTAATGAGGCGGCAATAGACATAGCAAAACATATAACAAAGGCTGAGTATGGAAATATAGATGAGCTGAAGGTTCCTTTTCAGGAAAAATTTAATTATATCATATTCGGAGACGTGCTGGAGCATCTGCGGCATCCGGAAGAGGTAATCAGTATGTGCCGTGATCTGTTAACCGAAAACGGTTATATTGTGGCAAGCATACCTAACCTTATGCATATTTCTGTTATGGAAGAGTTGATTGAAGGAAGATTTCCCTATAGCGATGCCGGATTGCTGGACAGGACGCATATACATTTCTTCACTTATTATGAGATCATGAAAATGTTTGAACAGGCGGGGTATGCCGTAGGAGATATGAATCGCGTTGCATTTAGCCTATCCGAAAGAGAGAAGGAAATCATAGAAGTTTTACTCCGTTTTTCAGATCATACGGAAGACTGGATGTATGAAACTTTTCAGTATATTGTCAAAGCGCAGAAAAAGTATGTGAAAATTCAGGACAACTGACACAGCATGGAAGGAATATATATGAATGCGGAGAAATTGACAAAACAGGTGAATGAACTGTTCAGAAGCCATGAGTATGATGATATTAAACCCTTGCTGCTTTCATATAAGGATTTGACTGAGCACAACAATAGTCTTGCCATGGTATGCTATTTATGTACGATCCATGAGAGAGAAAAGGAAAGTGGACAGCCGACGATCTTTTCTAAGATTTCCGATATGGAAGAACTTCTGCAACGCTATACCGCATTAAAATTCTATTTGAGAAGAATTGATTTTAATATGTTGGATGATGTGGAAATGTTCTATCGGTTTCTCCTGGAAAACAGGGTGTCTTCTTACGAGCTGCTGCGAGCTATTGACTTCAGTGTAGTGAATAAGGAAAAGATATTGCAGGAGATTAATGATGGACTGGTTCAGGATGAAACAAATAAAGCAGACAGTACAAATTATCCGAAATGCGTAGAAGACAGTGGCATAGGTACTGCAGACAATACAGAGGATGCGCAAAATAGCGATATACAGGAGGTTTGCTTCATAATATGCACAAACGATCATTCTTATGCACAGGAATGTATTTATTATATTAATCACCTGAATGTACCGACCGGAGTCAGAATAGATGTGTTGACAGTAGAAAAGGCATCATCTCTGGCTTCGGCCTATAATGAGGCAATGCAATGTTCCAATGCAAAATATAAAGTCTACCTGCACCACGATACCTTTATTATTAATTGTGATTTTATCAGTGAGTGCCTGCAGATTTTCAGGAAAAATCCGCAGATCGGTATGATCGGAAATGTGGGAGTAAAGAAAATGCCGGCCAGTGGTGTGATGTGGGATGCGGATCGATATGGTATGCTGTACGAGCAGCATATCTATGAAACGGTACTGCTTGCGAATGCGTTTCCTCTGGATTTACCGTATTTGGAAGTAGAAGCGATAGACGGTTTCCTGATGGTAACGCAGTATGATATTCCGTGGCGCGCAGATTTATTTGATAAATGGGACTTTTATGACTGTTCACAGAGTATGGAGTTCGGAAGAAGAGGATATAAGGTTGTAATTCCCAATATGAAGCAGCCATGGTGCGTGCATGACTGCGGCTTCATCAATCTGAAAAATTATGATGTGGAAAAAGAGAAATTCATTGCAGAATATCTGAATGGTCGGGAGTGAATGATGCAGGAGAAAGCAGCAGATGAGATTGTTATTATATTCCTGGAAAGCCAACAATGAACAAATCCTGGCGGATAATATGATGAAAGCGGGATTCGAGGTTATATGGTTTCATAAAGAATGTCAACACTATACCCGTGACATGGAACTTGCGATGGAGATGATTCCCTTTATTCATGCACAGGGAATAGAGGTGGTAGTATCCTTCAATTATTTCCCCATTATCTCGATGATATGCAATACCTGTCAGATTCCGTATTATGCATGGGTATATGACTGCCCGCATTTCACCTTATTCGCGAAGCAGATTACTATGCCCTGTAATCATATCGGTATTTTTGACCGGGAGATGGTCAGACAACTGAAAAATTATGGTGTAAACACGGCCTACCATGTGCCTTTGGCAGCAGATGCGGTATACTTTGAAAAAATAATCGTACAGGCATCCAGACAAGAGAAGGAAAAGTACCAGTGTGATATTTCCTTTGTAGGTTCTTTGTATACAGGTGATTATAATTATTACGACAACCTTTTCTTCAAAAATTATTCAGAAGAGGCCGATACAGCAGATGGAAATGGATTGGGGCATGAACAGAAAAGGAAGACTGCATGTGCAGAGGAGATAAAGAATGGAATGAGTGCAGAACTGACAAAACATTCAGACATCGGAGTGATCATCAAGCGGCAATGCTTTTCCTATCAAAAAGGCTGTTTAAGACAGGCTGTCACAGACGGGGACATTGATTTCTCCATGCTCCGGGTCCGGATGGAAAAAGAAGGACTGATGCTTGGAGAGGACTATTTTGCGAAACCGGAAGATATTTTACTGGCAGCAGTTCTGGAGAAAAAGGTAACTGTGGAAGAGCGGAGGATCCTTTTGACAGAAATAGCGAAGCGGTTTGCCTGTAACAACGGTGGAAAAAGGGCAAAATCAGCAAGCAATATAGATGCGAAATTTGATTTTAAAATATTTACCGGTTCGGATACTGAGAATTTGCCGGAGTTAGCTCCCTATAATTATGGTATGGTTGATTATCAGACACAGATGCCGCTCGTCTTTGCAGGCAGCAAAATAAATCTGAATATTTCTCTGCGTTCCATTCATTCAGGTATCCCGCTTAGGGTATTGGATATCATGGCCTGCGGCGGCTTCGTCCTGTCTAACTGGCAGCCTGAGATTTCAGGATATTTCGAAGAAGGAGCCGAGATCGTCACGTTTGACAGCCTGGAAGACTGTCTTGATAAAATAGAATATTATCTGATCCATGAGGAAGAAAGAAGGCAGATTGCCGCAAATGGCCAAAGGAAAGTGCAGGAGAGATTTTCCTATCAAATCGGGTTAGAGAAATTATTTCGTTAATTCCTTAATTTTCTCCACCGCCATCGGGAAATCCCCGCAATTCCTATAATGCGTCAAAGCAGTCTTGACATCCCCCATCATTTCATTGATCAGCCCTATGTTATAAGTAGGAATAAACGAATTTGTACCGCTTTCTCTTGCAACCGGGCAGTGAATGGCCTTCACGAATTCCATCATTGCCTTGATGTACTGTCCGTTGGCAAGGTAAATACGTCCCATAATGCACAGAAAATCCGCTGTGGATGCAAATGCATCATAGACAGCTTCCAGCTGCAGGGCCTCGGCTTCCCTGCCTGTGTGCAGCAGGGCATTGGCGTAGGCAATAATCATCATCTGAACCCATTCTGCATCCGGATCGACGTCATAGGCGAGCGCTTTTTGATAATATTGATAAGATTTCTCATAATCATAGATCATATTATAAGACTGTCCTATCTGGAAATAGAGATAGGGATTTTCCGGATCTTTCTCCAGTTCCTGGAATAAAAGTGTATTGTTGCGTTCCACTTTGGGACGAAGCGCTTCAATGCTGCCCAGATATCCGACGTGGTCAACAAGTATCGGCACATCATAGCTGTCATACCGGAGTCCGGTCTGTCTGTGAACGATCTGTTCGTGAATCGGGGACTCGAAATGGAAAAAGGTTCGGTTAAAAAACCGCCCCAAACGATCCCGGTAAACAGTGTCTGTCTGATTGGAGAGATAATGGTTATCGATTGCGATACGGCCTACGGCTTCCGGGTGTGTTTCCATCAGCGCGTTTAATTGATCCATATCCAGCCGGGTAATGATTTCGTCGGAATCCAGCACAAGAATATAGTCATGGGAAGCCTGCGCAACCGAGTAATTCCGTGCGGCGCTGAAGTCATTCACCCATGTGAAATCCAATACTTTATCGGCATATTTGGCAGCAAGCGCTTTCGTTCTGTCAGTGGATCCGGTATCCACCACAATAATTTCGAAATCCGCGGATTCTGCGGTATGCGAACGAATGGATGAGAGACACTTTTCGATATGTTTTTCTTCATTTTTAGCGATAATGCAGACTGAAACAGGATACGGCATGATTGCTCCTTTTGGTGTATTAATTATTGTCCAATGATGTTTGATACACTGTTGCGGACAGGGATACGAAATGCCGGTGCCACGGGTGGTATGGGCATTTCATGGAAAGCGGCATTTTCAGGAAAGCATCTCCCTGACCCTGTGCCGGAACGTATGGCCGGCAGCCAACTTATCATGCCCGCTTCGCGCGATTGCGGCGCGTTCCTCCTCATGGTTCAGGTAATAGTCTATCTTATACAACAGGTCATCCTTGCTTTCATAATAGACGAAGTCTTCCCCAGGTACAAATTCATCCAGGAAATCCGCCTGAAAATTAGAGAGCAGGAAACCACCGCTTCCCATAATATCAAAGGCGCGGAGCGGAATACCGCTTCTGATGCTCCGCAGGGAAATATTCAGGTTAATTCTGCTCTGTTTAAAAACATACGGCATCTGCCGATAGTAATCTACGGTACCATGATTGCGGAGATGATCCGCCACGAAAGCAGTATCGTGTGTAAAAAGATCCAGTGTGTGGCGGGAGGTGACAGCCTGAAGCAGCTCCACGCGCTCTAAGCCTGTAATCTTACGGTTGATGACATACTGGGCATACAGGTATTCCCGGCTCTCCACACCGTCGGGATTGGGATCCATAGGCAGAGCCTTGTACAGATCGTCCATGACGGGAGCAAGGGATTCCTGGATAAAATTATAGCCTTGTATTTTCATCTGTGCAGCCATAAGGGCCTCCAGATAGCCCTTGGAATAATCGGACAGGTTTTTCATACGGTCGTAGAAATTATGCTGCTCGGTATAAAGTGATCCAACGAAAGAGACATTATATAAAAACGGAATATCTCCGTAAGAGTCTGCAGGTGCAGTCAGTGGCTTTGTACTTGTCATCCGGTCAAGCCGTTGTATATTGGCAGCCATCGGCATATAGTGAACCGTATGGATGCCTGCATTGTGAAATTCCAGATACAGTTCCTTGTCAAAGACATATATCACATTACAGGGATTGACAGCGGTATAGGAATAGAGCATGACATAAGGGCTGTCATAGATCCAGGAAATATATTTGATACCTTCCTTCTTACAAACCTGCGAGATTACGGGGAAGTAATTAAAGGAAAAAACAACATCCGGTGTTTCTGTGTTCAGCATCCTGGTTAATTCTGTCTCGATTTCTGCATCTTTGCGTCCGTCTTTGTTGGAAAACGGGAAGCAGGCGAGGGTATGTCCTTCCGCGGTAAAAGCCTCCTTGATATCTTCATTTCCAAAACTGGCCCATTCAATAAATAGTATTTTCATCAAAAGATTCTCTCTTTACGTCTGGTCTGATTCCCGAACCCCTGCCGCGCGGCAGGTTTGACACCTGTCAGCTTGACGCAGGGTATCTGGATGCTGGCATCACTTGATTGTTTTCAGCGCATGTTCCCTGATTTTCTGAAATGTTTCCTCGCTCAGGTCATGTTCGATTTTGCAGGCATCTACTGCCGCAACTTCCGCATCCACCCCCAGAGAGATAAAGAACTTGGTTAATAATTTATGTCGGTCATAAATGCTGGATGCAATCTCGTATCCCGAGTCGGTAAGTGTGATAAAGCCGTCTCTATCGACCTCAATATATCCGTTTTCACGGAGTTTCTTCATAGCCACGCTGATACTTGGCTTGGAATAGTTCATTTCAGTGGCAATGTCAATAGAACGGACCTGCCCGGTACGTTCCTTTAAGATGAGGATTGTTTCTAAATAGTCTTCAGAAGATTCATGTATCTCCATGATAATGCCTGCCTTTCCTTCTGTTAGGGTTGATAATATTCATATGGTAATCATTTTATAGTAATCGCAGTCTCATTTTCGCAGGTTCGTAATCACCGCATTTCAGGTATGCCGCCTTAGCTTCCTGTGGGTAGCCGGCACACTCATAGATGACACCGACATTATAGTTTGCCTTATAACTGTTCACCCCATCTACAGCAAACTCTTCCATTGTGGTAGCCTTTTGGAACTCGCTGATGGCTTCGTTGAACAATCCGTTGTTCATATAAATTAGCCCGATCAGAAAGACGAAGTCAGCCCGGGAAGAGAAATCTTCATATACACCAAGCAGATTCAGGGCATCCTGGTTACGTTTCAAGTCAAGCAGGGTATAGCCGTAAGATTCCACCATAGTCTGCACGTAATCCAATGCCGGATCCACATCCATGGCAAGTCCTTTATCAAAGTAACGGACAGCTTGCCCATAGTCATGTAATCTGCGGTAGCTTTGTCCCAGTTGAAAGTAGAGATAGGGGTCTTCGCCCTGTTTAGCCAATTCTGCTTCCAGAAGGGCGATGTTGCGTCTGGATTTCGCAAGCATTTCCGTATCGGAACCGTCATAACCGACATGAAGCACGGTAACGGGAGCAGAATACACATATTTAACAGACAATTCTGTCTGGCCGGGAACCGCGGTTGACGGATGGATACCGGCGCCAGAGTCTGAACAAGGGTGCATCACAGCGGCATGCCATACAGAACCGGGCACCAGCTGCTCGTGTACAGCGCCTTCGAAATGAAAATGTTGTCTGTTTACAAACCGGCTGACCCGGACTTGTTCGCAGGAGGTACGGCCATTCTCTGTAAAGCGGTTGCGAATGAGGATACGTCCTGCACAGCGGGGATATAACTCCATACATTTCTGCAGAGCGTCCTGATCCAAATTCTCAACATATTCATCACAGTCAAGAGAAAGTATCCAGTCATGGGAGGCTTTTTGCATCACAAAATTTTTCGCGGCGCTGAAGTCATCGCACCAGTCGAAGTGATAGATGGAAGCAGTATACTTTCGGGCAAGTTCGATTGTGCGGTCTGTGGAGCCTGTATCAGCCAGAACGATCTCAAAACCGTAACGCTGCAGACAACGGCAGCATTCTTCGATATGTTTTTCTTCATTTTTGGCTATGATGCAGACGGATACAGGGATCACGGGAAGCCTCTCTTCTTTCGGTTTTATATTTGGCCGGTCACGGAATGCTTCCGGGCGCCGGATACGGAACTTATCTTATGGTTGATAACTCCGGCGGTTCGCTGCGGGCCGTTTCAGGAAGCAGCAAGTTCCTTAAGCTTTCTGACTGCAGGCTCATAGTCTCCGCATTTCTTATAATAGATTCGGGCTTCATCGGGATGCCCTGTATTTTCATAGATGGATGCAATATTATAATTGGCACGGTAGCTGTTGACACCTTTGCGGGAACAGGTAGAAAGGGTGGTTGCTTTCTTGAACTCTTCAATCGCCTTGCTGTAGCAGCCTTTCTTCATATAGAGCATTCCCATAAGGTAGACGAAATCTGCCCGGTGGGAAAAGAGTTCGTACTTATCACGGAGTGTCATGGCCAGATCGTACCTGGCCAGCTCCAGCAGGCAATAGCCGTAGGTTTCCGCCATACTTTGTACAAAGGCGGACTTGGGATCAACATCTAATTCCAACCCCTTCTGATAATAGTAGGAGGCCTTCTCCATATCATTCAGGGAGATGTAATTCTGCCCGAGCTGGAAATAAATATACGGGCTGGGTCCCTTGATATCCAGGTCATGGAGCAGCATTTCCAGGTTACGGGTGGCACGCATGCGCTTGTCGGATTCCGTCACATAGCCTTCATGATAAAAGGTCAGCGGGATCTGAAAGGATTTCGGTTCCCGGCCGTCCAGAGTGCATACCTGTTCATGGATGCTTCCTTCATAATGGCAGTGCTGTCTGTTGAACAGCCTGCCGATGCGCTCCGACATGATGGAGCGTACACCTTGAATGATGTATGGATTATTGCGCACGATCATGCCGACGGATTGGCTGTTATCACCCAGAACTTCTTCCAATTCCGCCAGGTTAACATTCTCCAGGTATTCGTCACAGTCTATGACCAGTACCCAGTCATTGGAGGCTTGCTGGATGGAGAAATTTCTGGCAGCGCTGAAATCATCACACCAGGCGAAATGAAATACTTTCTCCGTATATTTCTGCGCAATCTCTATCGTTCTGTCCACAGAACCTGTATCTATTACAACGACTTCGAATTTACAAGGACGAAGTCTCTTTAAACATTCCTCTATATGATGCTCTTCATTCTTCGCAATCATGCATACCGAGACGGGGAGCATGGGATCACCTCTAATCATCTTCTTTAGTATTAATATTAGCATTTTATGTATGGTACGACAATATCAATTTTTTATATACTTTTTGCACAAAAATTCTCATAAAAAAGTGACAAAATGCCGATGAAGACGAAATACCGTTAAAAAATCGGATTGGGTGGTTCCTTTTCGGAAGAATATGTGTTAAAATGTATACAAATAAGCAGAATCATACATTATAGGAGGGACTATTATGACAAAAGCAGAGATTTTGAAGGCAGAAATTTTGAAACAGTACAAGAGTGTCAGACAGTTCGCCATTGAGATGGAAATTCCATACTCCACATTGGTTACGGCACTGGACAGAGGAATTGAGGGCATGGCATATGGTACTGTGATCAGAATGTGTGACAAACTGAATTTGAATCCTGTTGATTTTACGCCTCTTAACCAGAAGAGCGTGCTTGGAAGTAAGATTATGGAAAACCGTGTGATGCAGTACTATGTGAAGCTGAACAAGACGGGACGTAAGAAAGCATTGGAACTGATGGAAGATTATGCGCAGTTAGACAAGTATAAAGCGGTCGAGGAAAACTAATGCAATATGATTATTTGATAGTGGGTGCGGGATTGTATGGGGCGGTCTTTGCCCATGAGATGAAGCGGCAGGGCAGACAGGTTCTTGTGATCGACAGGCGGAAGCATATCGCCGGAAATATTTACACAGAACAGATTCTGGATATTCAGGTGCACAAGTATGGAGCCCATATTTTTCACACCTCGAACAGGAAAATCTGGGATTATGTGAATCAGTTTGCCGAGTTTAATCACTATATAAATTCACCGATTGCGTATTATAAGGGAGAGTTGTACAACCTCCCTTTTAATATGAATACGTTTTATAAGATGTGGGGAGTGGTGACCCCTGACCAGGCCCGGGCACGGATTGCGGAGCAGATTGCAAGTATGCATATCACGCAGCCGAAGAACCTGGAAGAACAGGCGCTTTCCCTGGTCGGAACCGACGTCTATGAGAAGCTCGTGAAAGGATATACCGAGAAACAGTGGGGCAGGGATTGCAAAGAACTGCCGGCTTTTATTATTAAACGCCTGCCGCTCAGATTCACTTATGATAACAATTATTTCAATGACAGATATCAGGGGATTCCTGTGGGCGGGTATACCGCTATGGTAGAGAAAATGCTGCAGGGGATTGAGGTGCGGACCGGGATTTCCTATCGGGAGTTTGCGGCGGAGCGGGAGACGGCGGAAGGAATCTGTGCCGTGGACCATGCCGGTAATATTTACAGGAAGGTAGTTTATACCGGCATGCTGGACGAGTACTTTGATTTTAGTCTGGGGCATCTGGCGTACCGCTCTCTGCGGTTTGAGACAGAGGAGATGCCGGCGTGCGATAATTACCAGGGGAATGCGGTGGTAAACTATACGGAACGGGAGGTTCCCTACACGAGAGTAATAGAGCACAAACATTTCGAGTTCGGAACCCGGCCCGGAACCGTGATCACCAGAGAGTACCCGGCAGAATGGCGGGAGGGGGACGAACCTTATTATCCTGTGAATGATGAGCGGAATGACGCTTTGCTTAAGGCGTATCAGGAACTGGCGCGGAAGAAAGAGAATGTCATCTTCGGTGGGCGCTTGGGACAGTACCGTTATTATGATATGGATAAGGTGATCCAAGCCGCATTGGATGCGGCAGAGCATGTATTGTAGAGGGGACAGGGAAGCCGAAAGGCTGGACTGTTGTAACAGTTCAGACCAGGACTTTGCATTTACTGCAAAGTCCGTAAGAACGCGTAGATTTAGCCGAGAGAGAATCTGCCCCTCGCCGCAGGCGACCTGGAATGGGCAGATTCCGTAACAGGGAAGCCGAAGGCTGAACTGTTACGGACTGTTGCGTAGAGTTCAAAATTTTCCAGGCAGAGTATTGACAACAAACAATACTCTGCCTATAATACAAAATGATAGTTTGAACATCAAAGTATTAGAGAGTCAAATGATTTTGGACGGCAATCGGTTAGAAGAGTTTAAAAGGATATCAGGAGGCGTTATGAACTGGAACGAGGCTATTAAAGATCTGGATAACAGGAGAGCGAAAGCGCTTTTGGGAGGCGGTCAGAATCGAATTGACAAGCAGCATGCCATTGGGAAGATGACGGCACGCGAGAGAATCGAAGTGCTGCTTGATCCGGGAACTTTTGTAGAAGTGGACGGATTCATGGAATCCAGAATTGATGACTTTGACCTGGATAAGAGAAGAGTGCCGGGGGACGGTGTTGTGACAGGATATGGAGAGATCGACGGACGGCAGGTATTTGTGGCGAGCGAAGACTTTACGGTGATTGGTGGTACGTTGGGAGAATATCATTCCTTTAAAATCTGCCGCATTCAGGATATGGCGATGGAGATGAAAGCACCGCTGATCTGCATCAATGACAGCGGCGGAGCCCGTATTGAGGAGGGCATCTCTTCCCTGAGCGGATACAGCGGCATGTTCCTGAGGCATACGAAGGCATCCGGAGTGATTCCGCAGATTGCGGTTATATTGGGTCCCTGCTCCGGCGGTGCATGTTATGCGCCTGCTATCTGTGATTTTATCTTTATGGTCAAGGATATCTCCAAGATGTTTATTACAGGACCCAATGTAGTGAAGACGGTCATCAATGAAGAGGTATCGGTGGAGGAACTGGGCGGCGCACAGGTGCATGCGAAGAAAAGCGGCGTATCCCACTTTACGTATGATACGGAGAATGAATGTCTGATGGGCGTACGCAAGCTGTTGTCTTATCTGCCGGGGAACTGGACCGAGAAACCGCCTGTCATTAATAATATGGAACGGCAGAGTATTCTGCCCAAGGTGGGGAAAGTATTCGGAAAGGTAGAGAATGGTAAGGTTTCCTCTTCCATGAAGGCGAAAGCAGCCAAAATCATGGACATCGTCCCGGATAATTCCCGTCATGCCTATGATGTCAAGGAAGTCATCGACTGTATTGTGGATGAAGCCAGTTTCTTTGAAGTGCAGAAGGAGTTTGCCACCAATGCTGTGGTAGGATTCTGCAGGATGGAAGGTAAAGTGGTGGGGATTGTGGCGAACCAGCCTAATTCCATGGGCGGTTCTCTGGATTATCATGCATCGGATAAGATTGCAAGATTTATCCGCTTCTGCGACTGCTTTAACATTCCGCTGATCACGCTGATCGATGTGCCGGCTTTCCTGCCTGGTACGGCCCAGGAACACAACGGCATTATCCGTCATGGAGCCAAGATCCTGTATGCCTATTCGGAAGCGACGGTTCCCAAGATATCACTGATCATGCGCAAAGCCTACGGTGGCGCATACATTGCCATGAATTCCAAGGAGATGGGGGCGGATATTGTCTACGCCTGGCCGATCGCGGAGATTGCCGTCATGGGCGCCGATGGTGCGGTCAATATCGCTTTTAAGCGGAAGATCAAGAACGCGCCTGATCCGGAAGCTATGCGGGCACAGTGCAAGGCGGAATATGAGAACCGCTTCCTGAATCCCTATGTAGCGGCAGCCAGGGGGTATGTGAATGAAGTCATCAAACCGGAAGAGACCAGAACGGCACTTGTGAAAGCGTTGAGGGGACTTAAGAATAAACAAGAACAAACACCGAAGAAAAAGCATGGGAATATTCCGCTGTAACAACACGGGAAGAATTGTAAACCCCGCAGCCTGCTGCGGGGTTTGGGATTCTTAAATCAATTGCTTAGCAATAACCGTTAAACATCATTCCGCTGTATGCGCTCGTGATATAAGGGCTTGCGAAATTTTTGCCGGGATTCTTATAGGCCACGACAATGTTGTTTACATAGTTCATAGGATCTAAGGAGACCTGGTCGGACTTGCGCAGAACGGAATTGGTAAAGTTCTTCATGGGAGAGAAGGCTTCTTTGGCATCCTCGCTCATGGCAGTCTCCCGTAAGGTGTCATCGTCGACTTCCAGAGTGCCGTCCAGATTTAAATTAAGTCCCACAGAAGTAAGATCACGGGCGTAAACTCTGGCCACGCCGCTCATTTCATTGAAGAGCCGTCCGCTTTTGGGATGGTCCTCTCTGTGCTCGGAAACGGCTGTTAAGAAAGTGTTGTAACCCTGTACCAGAGTATTGATATTCTCGGTCAGGGACTCCACATCGGTCTTAAGGCCGATAGAAGCGGTCTCGCCTTCTTCGCTGCTGACGCCGGTCAGCTGTACTTCATAAATACGGTCCAGGGCGATGCGGTTAGAAGTGGAAGTACGTTCTTCCCCGTTCACCGCAAAGTAAGCGTTCGAGGGAAGTGTGGATACGTAGTTCAGGCCGAAATACTCTACCGCCCCGGAAGTCCTACTTGTATGATTGTCGGATATATTAAAAATGCGGGGCATACTGCTCTTCACGCCGGTGGCATTGGATTCCATAACCAGATAGGAAGAACCGCCTGCTTCCGTGACAGCCTGTGCCGATATACCGATATTGGCGTTGGTGATCAGCCGTGACAGCCGGGCCTGGACATCGCGGTTGGTATCGGTGGGCTTAATGCTGAATTGAAATTCATAATTCAGATCCTCAATCCTTACGTCGAAGGAATAAGTGTCCGGTTCCAGTCCCACAGACTCATTGGCGGGAAGAAATTTGCCCATATTGACCTGGGATGTGGCCAGACGCTCCACCTCGATGTCATAGGAAGGCGCACTGTCACTCTGCTCGGAGGAGCCGATGTAGGTAGCTGTCGCTATATTTTCATTGCTGGAATAGGCCACCTTCTTATTTAATAATTCTTCCTCATCCAGACCGCCCAGAGACGCGATGGTATTGCGCAGTTCTCTGGCGTTCTCCTTGATGCTGATGGCGAACTGCTGGGAAGAACTGCTGGTGTCCAGAATATAGATAGGAGCCTCCTTATTCATCTTGACGATGGAATTATATACACGGCGCAGCTCGCTCTTCTTATGAGAGTCGTAGGGGCTGCTGGATTTCGGTGCATATGTGGTCATATAGAAATTATAGACATTGGATAAATTACTGATCGTATTCGACATAGCCACTCCTTTCTTCCATGAAATGAATCAGAATAAGTTCTGACTCACCGATGTCTGCTGCGCAGGCTGTCCGTAGCCTGCAAGACATCCGATGTGGACATTTTCTTTATTATTTATATGGATTTGCGATCATCATAGGTAAAAGATCAACAGTATTGGAGAAGATTTATCCGCAACCATTTTATACCGTATATATCGTACATTTTAAATGAAAAATAAAGAGAAAATTTATAAAAAGTTACTATTCTTAGTCGAAATACGAAAAACTGCATTTTGGCGCCTGAAAAATAAAATGAAAGAAAATCAGTTGACTTCACCGGCCGTGTATGCTATAGTGTTTGCACGAGATAAGATTTAGGTCTTTTTTTTATGCTTAAAATTAGTGGATCAGATGATTGACCAATACATGTGGAGGTAGCAAGATGCGTACGAGAATCACTTTAGCATGCACAGAGTGCAAACAGCGTAACTACAATACAACTAAGGACAAGAAGACACATCCTGACAGAATGGAAACCAAGAAGTACTGCAGATTCTGTAAGAGACATACACTGCATAAGGAAACAAAATAATCTGGGTTTTATGAGAATGGAGGATTAGCATGGGAGATTCTGCAAAATCAGAAAAAGCATCCAAACTTGTAAAATTCTGGAATGGTGTGAAAGCTGAGTTTAAGAAAATAACCTGGCCGGATAAAGATGACCTTTTAAAACAATCTGTTGCGGTTGTTATTATTTCTGTTGTTGTAGGTGCGATTATTACGGTGTTGGACTTCGGCATACAGTATGGCGTGGATTTTATTACGACGTTGAAATTTTAAGACGCTTTGAAAACAGGTTCTGAGAAAGGCATGGTATTGGTATGGCAGAAGCAAATTGGTATGTTGTTCATACTTATTCCGGGTATGAGAACAAAGTAAAAGCCAACATTGAGAAAACGATCGAGAACAGACATCTGGAGGAAGAGATTCTGGAAGTCAGGGTGCCTATGCAGGATGTCGTGGAGTTGAAGAACGGTGCGCGCAAGACTGTTCAGAAGAAAATGTTTCCGGGCTATGTATTGATCAATATGGTCATGAATGATGATACGTGGTATGTCGTAAGGAATACCAGAGGCGTTACAGGATTCGTCGGGCCAGGCAGCAAACCGGTGCCGCTTTCCGAAGCGGAGATGAAGCCGCTCGGTATCAAGACGGAGAATGTGAGTGTTGATTTCGCAGAGGGCGATACCATTGCAGTGGTTGCCGGTGTCTGGAAGGATACGATCGGCGTTGTCCAGAGGATGGACTACAGTAAACAGACGGCAACGATCAATGTCGAGTTGTTTGGAAGAGAGACACCTGTGGAGATCAGCTTTGCAGAGGTCAGAAGAATGTAAATGATATTTATTCCGCTTCGGCGGATTAGATATACTGTGGGAGTTTGATTTCGGCTGCGCCGAAATCGGAAGAATCCGTTGCACTGGATTCTTCCGGGGCTGAGCAGGAGTGAGGAAGATTAATGCATGGAATCTCCTGCATAGGGTAAAGCCGGGAGCATACGCCCGTACCACATTATATTAGGAGGTGCCATTATGGCAAAGAAAGTTACAGGATATATTAAGTTACAGATTCCTGCTGGTAAAGCTACGCCAGCGCCGCCGGTTGGTCCTGCACTTGGACAGCACGGCGTTAACATTGTTGAATTCACGAAGCAGTTCAACGCAAGAACAGCCGACAAGGGTGATGTGATCATCCCGGTTGTTATTACAGTTTATGCAGACAGAAGCTTTAGTTTCATCACAAAGACTCCCCCTGCAGCAGTTCTTTTGAAGAAAGCATGCAATATCAAATCCGGATCTGCAGTACCCAACAAGACTAAGGTCGCTACGATCTCCAAGGCTAAGCTGCAGGAGATTGCCGAGACCAAGATGCCTGATTTGAATGCCGCAAGTCTTGAAGCAGCAATGAGCATGATCGCCGGAACTGCAAGAAGTATGGGCATCACAGTAGAAGAGTAATGGAGGATTTGACATGAAGCATGGTAAAAAATATGTAGAAGCGGCGAAGCTCGTGGATCGTGCTACTCTGTACGATCCGGCGGACGCGATCGCTCTGGTAAAGAAGACAGCAACAGCTAAATTTGATGAGACTGTAGAAGTTCATATTAAGACCGGATGTGACGGACGTCATGCTGAACAGCAGGTCCGTGGCGCGGTTGTATTACCGAACGGTACAGGTAAGACGGTTAAAGTCCTTGTATTTGCCAAAGGCGACAAGCTTGCTGAGGCAGAGGCAGCAGGCGCTGATTATGTGGGCGGCGATGAGCTGATTCCGAAGATCCAGAATGACGGATGGCTGGATTTCGATGTGGTGGTGGCTACGCCTGATATGATGGGTGTGGTAGGACGTCTCGGTAAGATTCTGGGACCGAAGGGCCTGATGCCGAACCCGAAAGCCGGTACGGTAACCATGGATGTTACGAAAGCGGTTAACGACATCAAAGCAGGTAAGATTGAGTACAGACTGGACAAATCCAATATCATCCACGTTCCGGTCGGCAAGGTTTCTTTTGACGAAGCTAAGCTTCAGGAGAATATGGATGCGCTGATGGAAGCGATCGTTAAGGCAAGACCGTCGGCATTAAAGGGTCAGTATTTAAGAAGTATTACATTGGCAACCACTATGGGTCCTGGTGTAAAGGTTAACACAGCGAAATATTAATAAAAAAGGATTCCTGTCGGAAACGGTGGGAATCTTTTTTCACTATAATGAAGGGGAATTCATGAGAAAGCAAAGGCGTAAAAGGAAATCCAGTTTTATACGGCCGTTCTGTATCACATTGACGATCGTTATAGTGATCGGTCTTTTTGCCCTATTTTCCTTTTTGTGGATCATAGAGCCTGCCCGGCCGAAGGACACCAGCCATTTCCAATTGGCGAAGGAGAAGATTGAATCCAGTGCCGTAAGTGCGGAAGTGACACCGGCCGATGAACAGGAGCAGATTGAGGAAATCCTGGATGTAAATGATAAATATACGGATGTACTGAACGACCCGGCGTATATGGCAGAAAATAATATCTATGCCAAAGATGCCGGTGACCCGGCGCAGGTGACGATTGCTTTTGCCGGAGATATCTTGTTTGATCCTAATTATGCTGTTATGAACAGGGTGATACAGAACGGCGGAGATATAACGGCTGGCCTGGCACCGGAACTGTTAAGTGAGATGAAGAGTGTGGACATTATGGCGCTTAACAACGAATTCCCTTATTCGGACAGAGGTACACCCACGCCTGAGAAGCAGTTTACTTTCCGGGCGAAGCCATCCAGCGTCTCCTATCTGGAGGATATGGGAGTGGATCTGGTATCATTGGCCAACAATCATGCCTATGATTATGGGGAGGATGCTTTCCTTGATACCATGGATACGCTGAGGGAAGCAGGTATCACGTACATAGGTGCGGGGTGTAATCTGCAGGAGGCGCGCAGACCCGTATATTATATTATCAATAATCTGAAGATCGCATTTGTGGCTGCTACACAGATTGAGCGGTTGGACAATCCGGATACAAAGGGAGCGACAGACACTACGCCTGGCGTATTCCGATGCTGGAATGGTGATAACCTGCTGGAAACGGTCCGGAAGGCTGACGAGAACAGCGACTTTGTGATTGTCTTTCTGCATTGGGGTACTGAGAACTCGGAAACCATCGACTGGGCGCAGGAAAAGCAGGCGCCGGAGGTTGTGGCGGCGGGGGCGGATCTGGTTATCGGAGCCCATCCTCACTGTTTACAGCAGATCAGTATGGTGAACGGTGTGCCGGTAGTGTACAGTCTGGGTAATTTCTGGTTTAATTCCAAGACCGTGGACACAGGTATGGTCAAGGTGACACTGAATGAAAACGGCCTGCAGAGCCTGCAGTTTATTCCTTGCCTGCAGAGCGGCTGCAAGACATCTCTTGTTCAGGGGGAAGAGAAGAACCGGATCCTGGATTATGTGCGCAGTCTGTCCGAGGGTGTGCAGATTGATGAGGATGGCTATGTAATAAGACAGTGATATTTTCTGAATTTTTCGAGAAGAGTGAAACTTTACGGCAGCCGGACTCGTATTATTAACAAAGCACGCGCACTCGTTGCGCTGAGCGAAAAGAATGAGCAGAAAGGGAGTATGGTATGGAGATCGGACACAGAAATACTTTTATCATGAATCAGTATGCAGCACGGTATAAAACCCATCCGGGCGAGGGCAGACAGGGAGCGGGTTTTGACTCCGTTCTGGGAACTGTCGGGGAGGATGCGGCGCAGAAGAAAGCTGCAGAGGAGACGCAGGCTGCATCGGAACAAGACATCGACTACAGGAAGTTTTTGCAGGAAAAGATGGATCAAATGCGCGTCAATATTAGAAAAGGGACTATCCAGCCTAAGTTCCAGATTGGCGGGGAAGCTTATACGCAGGAGGAGTGGCAGGAATTGCTGGATAAGATAGATGCCGCGGAGGAAGTCCTGCGGGAGCAGATGGAGGAGAAAATTGCCGCGGCCAAAGAAGCTGCAAAGGAGGAAGATGAGGATTCCGATATCCGGATCATCACCCGCGCAGACGGGACGAGGATTATGATGATTACCACTTCTTTTGGAGAGATGAGCGTGGAGCTTTCCAAACCGGATGACAGCGCGGCATACAGCAGCATGGTCAGTGATAACAATACGGACGGTTCCTGTTACGCGGATATAAATAATATGTAACAATTCAGCCTTCGGCTGCCCTGTTACGGAATTTGCCCATTCCAAGCCGCCTGCGGCGAGGGGCAGATTCTCTTGGCTAAATCTACGCGTTCTCACGGACTTTGCAGTAAGTGCAAAGTCTTGGGCTGAACTGTTACAATAATATTTCTGAAAACAGTTGACATCCCTTCATACCCTGTGGTACAGTATGTAAGGTTGTTAAACCATGCCGGAGACAGTAGGTGCCGTAATGTCGGCGTAAGCAATCCGCCTACCGAGGAGAAGAGTTACTATATGAGTTGACGATTTTATTCTCCCTGGCTTCAGGGAGTTTTTTTGACTCCTTTCGGCGCAGAATCTATAAGGAGGTAAATGTAATGGCAAAGGTTGAATTGAAGAAACCTATCGTAGAAGAGATTTCAGCTACCATCAAAGATGCGCAGTCTGTTGTTCTGGTCGATCACCGTGGACTTACGGTAGAGCAGGACACGGAACTTCGTAAGCAGCTTCGTGAAGCCGGGATTACCTACAAGGTTTACAAGAACACTATGATGAATTTTGCATTCCAGGGTACAGATTTCGAATCTTTGGTTCCTTATCTGGAAGGCCCCAGCGCGCTTGCCGTATCCAAAGAGGATGCTACGGCACCGGCCAGGGTATTGTGCAAATTCGCTAAGACAGCAAATGCCCTTGAAGTGAAGGGCGGTGTCGTAGAGGGTACGCTTTATGACGCACAGGGAATCGAGAATGTATCCAAGATTCCTTCCAGGGAAGAATTGCTGTCCAGACTGCTTGGAAGTATGCAGTCACCTGTTGCTAACTTTGCTCGTGTATTGAACCAGCTGGCTGAAAAAGGCGGTGCATCTGAATGTGAAGCACCCGCAGCCGGGGAAGCACCTGCAGAGGTGGAGGCCGCAGCAGAAGAGGCTCCTGCAACAGAAGCATAAACAATAAGATCACGGAACAATCAAACACAGAAATAATGGAGGTAAAGAATAATGGCAAAGTTATCCACTCAGGAATTTATTGACGCTATCAAAGAGTTGACAGTATTGGAACTGAATGATTTAGTAAAAGCATGTGAGGAAGAGTTCGGCGTATCTGCAGCAGCAGGCGTTGTAGTTGCAGCAGCAGGCGGCGACGCTGGCGCAGCAGCAGCTGAGGAGAAGACAGAGTTCGATGTTGAGCTGACAGATGTTGGCCCGAACAAGGTTAAGGTTATCAAGGTTGTCCGCGAAGTGACAGGGCTTGGTCTGAAGGAAGCGAAAGACCTGGTTGACAACGCTCCGAAGATGGTAAAAGAAGCTGCATCCAAGGAAGAGGCTGAAGATGTTAAGGCTAAACTGGAAGCAGAAGGCGCTAAGATTACTTTGAAATAATCTGATCGGATTAGATTATAAGAAAGAAACCGCTCACATCCGGAATGTATTACACATCCGGCATGAGCGGTTTTCCTGCTTGTTACACTTCTTAAATAACTTTAAACTTTTTAAAGTTTTCAAAATTAACGTTGACTCTCCAAAAAACTTGTAGTAGAATGGATGATGCACTATTGTGGTGTGGTATGCTTATTTGGATTTTAATTTCAATCTGACAAGCAATCTAATAGGCAGCAAATCAGAAGGAACGGGGTGAAATTGTCAATGGAAAAGAACAGAATCCGTAAGACTGCAGCCGGCAGAAATACGCGTATGACCTATGCACGACAGAAAGAGGTCCTGGAAATGCCGAATCTGATTGAAGTTCAGAAGAACTCCTATCAGTGGTTCCTGGACGAGGGCTTGAAAGAAGTTTTCGATGATATCTCTCCTATTTCAGACTATAGCGGACACTTGAGTCTGGAGTTTGTGGACTTCGAGTTATGCGAAGAGGATGTAAAATATTCTATTGAGAAATGTAAAGAGAGAGATGCCACTTACGCAGCTCCGCTTAAGGTCAAGGTTCGCCTGATCAATAAGGAGAAGGATGAGATTACTGAGCATGAGATTTTCATGGGTGATCTGCCGCTTATGACAGCTACCGGTACGTTCGTAATCAATGGCGCTGAGCGTGTTATCGTAAGCCAGCTGGTACGTTCTCCGGGTATTTATTACGGAATCGGACATGACAAGATTGGAAAAAGACTTTTTTCCGCTACCGTTATCCCGAATCGAGGCGCATGGTTAGAGTACGAGACGGACTCTAATGATGTGTTTTATGTGCGTGTGGACAGAACGAGGAAGGTGCCGATCACGGTGCTGATCCGTGCCATGGGTGTAGGATCCAATGATGAGATCAGAGAGTTGTTCGGTGAGGAGCCTAAGATCGAGGCCAGCTTCGCCAAGGATACTTCCGAGAATTATCAAGAGGGTCTCCTGGAGTTATATAAGAAGATCCGCCCCGGTGAGCCTTTGAGCGTGGAGAGCGCGGAAAGTCTGATCACCGCTATGTTTTTTGACCCCAGAAGATATGATTTGGCTAAAGTAGGCAGATATAAATTTAATAAGAAGTTAATGTTCAGAAACAGAATCAGACGGCACGTTCTGGCAGAAGATGTGGTGGATACTACCACTGGAGAACTTCTGGCCAAGGCGGGCGATAAAGTCACCCTTGAGATGGCTGACGCCATTCAGAATGCGGCAGTTCCCTTTGTCTGGATCCAGACAGAGGAGAAGAACGTCAAGGTTCTTTCCAATATGATGGTAGACATCACTAACTTTGTGGACTGCAATCCCAGGGAGCTTGGCATTACAGAGTTGGTTTATTATCCTGTCCTTCAGCAGATTCTGGAGGAGTACAGTGACGATCCGGAGATGCTTGCGGAGGCGATCCAGAAGAATGTACATGAACTGATTCCGAAGCATATTACGAAGGAAGATATTTTGGCTTCCATTAATTATAACATCCATCTGGAATACGGGATCGGCAATGATGACGATATCGACCATTTGGGCAACAGACGTATCCGTGCGGTGGGCGAGCTGCTGCAGAATCAGTATCGTATCGGTTTGTCCAGACTGGAGAGAGTAGTCCGTGAGAGAATGACAACCCATGATGCGGATGAGATCTCGCCGCAGGTACTGATCAATATCAAACCAGTACAGGCTGCGGTCAAGGAGTTCTTCGGTTCTTCCCAGCTGTCACAGTTTATGGATCAGAACAATCCGCTGGGTGAATTGACACATAAGAGACGTCTTTCCGCATTGGGGCCGGGCGGTCTGTCAAGAGACAGGGCCGGATTCGAGGTCAGGGACGTGCACTATACCCATTACGGCAGAATGTGTCCTATTGAGACACCAGAAGGCCCGAACATTGGTCTGATCAATTCGCTGGCATCCTATGCACGGATTAATGAATACGGATTTGTGGAGGCACCTTATCGCAAAATTGATAAAACCGACCCGCAGAATCCGCGTGTTACGGATGAAGTTGTCTATATGACGGCGGACGAAGAAGATAATTATCATGTAGCGCAGGCATCTGCACCGCTGGATGCCAATGGCTATTTCGCACGTAATAATATATCCGGACGATTCGAGGAGGAGACACAGGAATATCCGAAGGCGATGTTCGATTATATGGATGTATCGCCGAAGATGGTATTCTCTGTTGCGACGGCGCTTATTCCGTTTTTACAGAACGATGACGCCAACCGCGCACTGATGGGATCCAACATGCAGAGACAGGCAGTACCGCTGCTCTTTACAGAGACTCCAGTGGTAGGTACCGGTATGGAGCCTAAGGCGGCCGTTGACTCCGGTGTGTGCGTTGTGGCAAAGAAAGCCGGCACAATCGATTACGTATCGGCGAATCTGATCAGAATGACATATGATGACGGTGAGAAGGATGAATATCGTCTGACGAAATTCTCCCGCAGCAACCAGTCCAACTGTTATAATCAGAAGCCTATCGTATTTAAAGGCAACCATGTGGCACAGGGCGAGGTAATCGCGGACGGACCGTCCACAGAGGGCGGCGAACTGGCACTGGGTAAGAATCCGCTGATCGGATTTATGACCTGGGAAGGCTACAACTATGAGGATGCCGTACTTTTGAGTGAGAGACTGGTACAGGAGGATGTTTATACTTCTGTACACATTGAAGAATATGAGGCGGAGGCCCGTGACACCAAATTAGGGCCGGAAGAGATCACAAGAGACGTTCCGGGCGTAGGTGACGAGGCGCTCAAGGATCTGGATGACAGAGGAATCATCCGGATCGGTGCAGAAGTCCGTGCAGGTGATATTCTGGTCGGCAAGGTTACCCCGAAAGGTGAGACTGAACTGACGGCAGAGGAGAGGCTTCTCCGTGCGATTTTTGGTGAGAAGGCGAGAGAAGTAAGGGATACTTCCCTGAAAGTACCTCATGGCGAATATGGTATTGTCGTGGATGCGAAGGTATTTACGAGAGAGAACGGGGATGAGCTTTCACCCGGCGTCAATCAGGCGGTCCGTATCTACATCGCACAGAAGAGAAAGATTTCCGTAGGGGATAAGATGGCGGGCCGTCACGGTAATAAGGGTGTGGTTTCCCGCGTACTTCCGGTAGAGGATATGCCTTATCTGCCTAACGGCCGTCCCCTCGATATTGTGCTGAACCCTTTGGGTGTGCCTTCCCGTATGAATATCGGACAGGTGTTGGAGATCCACTTGTCTCTGGCTGCCAAGGCGCTTGGCTTTAACGTTGCTACGCCGGTGTTTGACGGCGCGAAGGAAGACGATATCGCGGATACGCTGAAGCTTGCCAATGATTATGTGAACCTGGAATGGGAAGAATTTGAGGAGAAGCATAAAGCCGATATTTCGGAAGAAATCATGGATTATCTTTCCGAACACAGAGAGCACCGTGAATTATGGAAAGGGGTAGAGATTTCCAGTGACGGCAAGGTACAGCTGCGTGACGGCAGAACGGGAGAATATTTCGATTCACCGGTTACCATCGGCCACATGCATTATCTGAAGCTGCATCATTTGGTAGACGATAAGATCCATGCCCGTTCAACCGGCCCCTATTCACTTGTAACACAGCAGCCGCTGGGTGGTAAAGCACAGTTCGGCGGGCAGCGTTTCGGTGAGATGGAGGTTTGGGCTCTGGAAGCTTACGGTGCGGCTTACACCCTGCAGGAAATTCTGACAGTGAAGTCCGATGATGTGGTAGGACGTGTTAAAACTTACGAAGCGATCATTAAGGGAGACAACATTCCCGAACCCGGTGTGCCGGAATCCTTCAAGGTATTGCTTAAGGAACTGCAGTCACTGGGACTGGATGTAAGAGTGCTTCGTGATGACCATACAGAAGTTGAAATCATGGAAACAATTGACTACGGCGAGAACGATTACCGTTATGAGATTGAAGGTGACTCCAGAAGCTATGACTATGAGCAGGACTCTCTTGGATCCATGGGATATCAGAAACAAGAATTCGATGAAGACAGCGGAGAACTCGTGAGCAGCGAGGAGGAAGATGACTTCGCAGAAGATGACTTGGAGATGGATGCAGACTTCGAGGAGGAGAAGGAAATTTTCTAAGCGCAGTAAATGCGCAGACCTGGCTGAACTGTTACCAGGACTGATTGCAACTTTTAAGTAAGCGTTGACAAGTCGCTATATAATCTGGAAGGAGCATGGTGATTGAAGATGTCAGATATGAAACAAGAAACTTATCAACCTATGACATTCGATGCGATTAAGATCGGATTGGCATCGCCTGAAAAGATCAGAGAGTGGTCGAGGGGAGAAGTTACCAAACCTGAGACGATCAACTACAGAACGTTGAAGCCGGAGAAGGAAGGCCTCTTCTGTGAGAAGATCTTCGGGCCCAGCAAGGACTGGGAGTGTCACTGCGGTAAGTATAAAAAGATCAGATATAAGGGTGTAGTCTGTGACAGATGCGGTGTTGAGGTAACCAAGGCAAGTGTCCGCAGGGAGCGTATGGGCCACATCGAACTGGCAGCCCCGGTTTCCCATATCTGGTATTTTAAGGGAATTCCAAGCCGTATGGGCCTGATCCTGGATCTGTCCCCGAGAGTACTGGAAAAGGTTCTGTATTTTGCTTCTTATATCGTACTGGACGGCGGCGAGACGGATCTTGAGTATAAGCAGGTTCTCTCCGAGAAGGAATATCAGGATGCCAGAGAGACATGGGGCAATAGATTCCGCGTCGGCATGGGAGCTGAAGCGATCAAGGAGTTGCTGCAGGCTATCGATCTGGAGACGGAGGCAGTAGAATTAAAGGAAGGGCTGCGTGATTCCACAGGGCAGAAACGCGCCCGTATTATCAAGCGGCTGGAAGTGGTGGAAGCTTTCAGGGAATCAGGCAATCAGCCGGAGTGGATGATAATGGATGCCATTCCTGTCATTCCGCCGGATCTTCGTCCTATGGTACAGCTGGACGGCGGCCGGTTTGCAACAAGTGATCTGAATGATTTATATAGAAGAATTATCAATAGAAACAACCGTCTGAAACGTCTGCTGGAGCTGGGCGCGCCGGACATCATCGTCCGCAACGAGAAGAGAATGCTGCAGGAAGCGGTTGACGCGTTGATCGACAATGGCAGAAGAGGCCGTCCGGTGACCGGACCGGGCAACAGAGCGCTTAAGTCTCTGTCCGATATGCTGAAGGGTAAATCCGGACGTTTCCGTCAGAACCTGTTAGGCAAGCGTGTAGATTATTCCGGACGTTCCGTTATCGTGGTGGGACCGGAATTGAAGATCTATCAGTGCGGTCTGCCTAAGGAAATGGCGATTGAATTATTTAAACCTTTTGTTATGAAGGAACTGGTATCCAGAGGTATCTCCCAGAATATCAAGAATGCCAAGAAACTGGTAGAGAGACTGGATACACAGGTATGGGATGTGCTTGAGGAAGTGATCAAAGAGCATCCGGTTATGCTGAACCGTGCTCCTACGCTGCACAGGCTTGGTATTCAGGCATTCGAGCCGATTCTGGTGGAAGGTAAGGCGATTAAGCTCCATCCGCTGGTATGTACGGCATTTAATGCCGATTTCGACGGTGACCAGATGGCAGTACATCTTCCCCTGTCCGTAGAGGCACAGGCGGAGTGCAGATTCCTGCTGCTTTCTCCGAACAACCTGTTGAAGCCTTCAGACGGTGGGCCGGTGGCGGTTCCGTCCCAGGATATGGTGCTGGGTATTTATTATCTGACACAGGAGAGACCAGGCGCGACAGGTGAGGGTAAGTTCTTTAAGAATGTGAATGAGGCGATTCTGGCATACGAGAACGGTGCATGTACACTGCATACCAGGATTACGGTGCGTGTTACCAAGGTGACAACGGACGGCCAGACTGTGACCGGCAATGTAGAATCCACACTGGGAAGGTTCCTTTTCAATGAGATCCTGCCGCAGGATTTGGGTTATGTGGAGAGAACCACGCCGGAAGATTTGCTGAAGCTGGAAGTGGATTTCCATGTAGGTAAGAAACAGTTAAAGCAGATACTGGAGAAGGTAATCAATATTCATGGTGCGGTAAGAACGGCAGAGGTGCTGGACCTGATCAAATCCACAGGGTATAAATATTCTACCAGAGCTGCGATGACCGTATCTATTTCCGATATGACTGTGCCCGCAAGAAAGGCAGAGATGCTGGAAGAGGCACAGGCTACGGTGGATAAGATTTCCATGAATTTCAGGCGTGGCCTGATCACGGAAGAGGAGCGGTACCGTGCAGTTGTTGAGACATGGAATGAGACGGATAAAGAATTGACGGAGGTGCTTCTGTCCGGTCTGGATAAGTATAATAACATCTATATGATGGCGGATTCCGGAGCCCGTGGATCCAATCAGCAGATCAAACAGCTGGCTGGTATGCGTGGATTGATGGCGGATACGACAGGCAGGACGATTGAGCTGCCCATTAAGTCCAATTTCCGTGAAGGCTTGGACGTACTGGAATACTTTATGTCCGCCCACGGCGCACGTAAGGGACTTTCCGACACGGCGCTGCGTACAGCCGATTCCGGATACCTGACCAGACGTATGGTGGATGTATCTCAGGAGCTGATCATTCGCGAGACGGACTGCTGTGAGGGTAGGGATGAGATTCCGGGCATTGCTGTGAAAGCCTTCATGGATGGCAAGGAAACCATCGAAGGCCTGAAAGACAGAATTACAGGACGTTTCTCCTGTGAAGATATTAAAGACAGAGACGGTAAGATGATCGTTAAGAGGAATCATATGATCACACCTGCCCGTGCCGCCAGAATACTAAGCACCGGAGTGAACGAGAAGGGCGAACCGGTCGAAGAAGTGAAGATCCGTACGATACTGACCTGCCGTTCTCATGTAGGAATTTGTGCGAAGTGCTATGGTGCGAACATGGCGACAGGAGAACCTGTTCAAGTTGGTGAAGCAGTCGGTATCATCGCGGCGCAGTCCATCGGAGAACCCGGTACACAGCTGACGATGCGTACCTTCCATACAGGCGGTGTGGCTGGTGACGATATTACCCAGGGTCTTCCCCGTGTGGAGGAGCTGTTCGAGGCACGTAAGCCGAAGGGACTTGCGATCATCGCGGAATTCGGCGGTGTGGCGACGATCAAGGATACGAAGAAGAAGCGTGAGATCGTAATCACCAACGACGAGACAGGCGAGTCGAAGACTTATCTGATCTCTTATGGTTCCAGAATTAAGATTATGGACGGTGCGGTATTAGAGGCCGGCGACGAGTTGACAGAAGGTAGTGTGAATCCTCATGATTTGCTGAAGATTAAGGGGATTCGTGCGGTACAGGATTATATGCTGCGCGAGGTACAGCGTGTGTACCGTCTGCAGGGTGTTGATATCGCCGATAAGCATATCGAAGTTATCGTGCGCCAGATGCTTAAGAAAGTCCGCATTGAAAACAGCGGTGACACGGATTTCCTGCCCGGCACACTGGTTGATGTCCTGGATTATGAGGATATGAACGAGCAGTTGTTCAAGGAAGGCAAAGAGCTTGCAGAGGGCAAGCAGATTCTGCTTGGTATCACCAAAGCGGCTCTGGCAACAGATTCCTTCCTGTCGGCAGCATCTTTCCAGGAGACCACGAAGGTACTGACAGAGGCTGCGATCAAGGGCAAGGTTGATTCTTTGATCGGCCTGAAGGAGAATGTTATCATCGGTAAGCTGATTCCAGCAGGAACCGGTATGAAACGCTATCGTGATACCAGACTGAGCACCGATGAGAATTTGCTCAGCCGTCTTGCGGCAGAGAATGAGCTGCGTTTTGATGACGGTTTTGTCAGAAGACCCAGATTCGAGGCTCCGGAAGTGCCGGATGGAATGGACGATGAGGAAGAGCTGATCGATATTGATACAGAAGCCCTGGAAGAGGATCTGGATATAGAAGAGTTGGAAGATTTCGAGGAGGAAGAGACAGAAGCAGAAGCGGAGATGGAACCTGTCGAGAGTTAATTCCCCGCAACAGTTCAGCCCAGGACTTTGCATTTGGTGCAAAGTTTGTAACAGGGTGGCCGAAGGCTGAACTGTTACAATTCCTCAGGAAATTCAAGAAAAATATATTGACAATGCATTCACATGCAAGTATACTGTTTTAGTGTGCATGTGAATGCATTTTTTGTGTTGTGGGAAAATATACCCTATACGACAGGAAAGTGCAGGTACGCATGAGGTTTATTTATTCTTACAGGAGGTGAAAAGAATGCCAACATTTAACCAGTTAGTTAGAAAAGGACGTCAGACATCTGTAAAGAAGTCAACCGCACCGGCTTTGTTGAAAGGTTACAATTCCCTTCACAAGACTGCAATTGACACAGCTTCTCCGCAGAAGAGAGGTGTTTGCACGGCTGTTAAGACAGCAACTCCTAAGAAGCCTAACTCAGCACTCAGAAAGATTGCCAGAGTACGTCTTTCCAACGGAATTGAAGTGACAAGCTACATTCCGGGTGAAGGCCATAACCTGCAGGAGCACAGCGTTGTTTTGATCCGCGGCGGAAGGGTAAAAGACTTACCTGGTACAAGATACCACATTATCAGAGGTACTCTTGATACAGCTGGTGTTGCTAACAGAAGGCAGGCCCGTTCCAAGTACGGCGCTAAGAGACCTAAGGCAGGCAAATAAGCAGATTTGTTTTACAGACAGCTTATATGTGATGCTTATGCGATAATTATCCTTCGCAAAGGAGAACGGAAGGCTGGGCAGGAGCTTTAGGTTGAGAATTTTAGGACCACAAACAGAACTAATTTAGTGTTGGGATTCTTGTATATAGAGTAAGCGGCGTAGGCCGCTGGCTACAGAAAACCGCACGGACACATTGAATTAGAGGACACATGTGAGTACCGATGAATTAAAATTATTTTTAAGGAGGGAAGAAACGTGCCACGTAAAGGACATATTGCAAAAAGAGATGTATTAGCAGATCCTTTATACAATAATAAGGTGGTTACCAAGCTGATCAACAATATCATGTTGGACGGCAAGAAGGGTGTAGCCCAGAAGATTGTATACGGAGCATTTGCTCGAGTAGAGAATAAGGCAGGTAAGCCGGCGCTTGACGTTTTCGAGGAGGCTATGAACAATATCATGCCTGTTCTGGAGGTTAAGGCAAGACGTATCGGCGGCGCTACCTATCAGGTGCCGATTGAGGTTCGTCCGGACAGACGTCAGGCTTTGGGTCTTCGCTGGTTGGTTATGTTTTCTCGTAAGAGAGGCGAGAAAACCATGGAAGAGAGACTTGCCAATGAGATTTTAGATGCGTCCAATAATACCGGCGCAGCAGTTAAGAGAAAAGAAGATATGCACAAGATGGCAGAGGCCAACAAGGCATTTGCGCATTATCGCTTCTAAAAAGACAAACAGATTTTCCAAGTCAGCAAAACGCTGATTAAAAATCGGAGCTTTTGTCTGGAGGAAATCACAGATTTCTTCCGATATTTGATAAAATATAGGAGGGAAAAACCTTGGCTGGAAGAGAATATCCGCTAGAGAGAACCAGGAATATAGGTATTATGGCTCATATCGATGCCGGTAAGACAACATTGACAGAGCGTATCCTGTATTATACTGGTGTGAACTATAAGATCGGTGATACTCATGAAGGTACTGCTACCATGGACTGGATGGAGCAGGAGCAGGAAAGAGGTATTACGATCACATCGGCCGCTACGACATGCCACTGGACTTTGGAAGAAAACTGCAAACCGAAGCCTGGTGCATTAGAGCATCGTATCAATATTATCGACACTCCCGGTCACGTTGACTTTACTGTAGAAGTTGAGCGTTCACTCCGTGTACTGGATGGCGCTGTAGGAGTATTTTGCGCAAAGGGTGGTGTTGAGCCACAGTCAGAAAACGTGTGGAGACAGGCTGATACCTACAATGTTCCGAGAATGGCATTCATCAACAAGATGGATATTTTAGGCGCTAATTTCTTCGGCGCCGTAGATCAGATCAGAACAAGACTGGGTAAAAATGCGATTATTCTTCAGTTACCGATTGGTAAGGAAGATGAATTTAAAGGAATCATCGATCTTTTTGAGATGAAAGCCTACATCTATAATGATGACAAGGGTGAAGACATCACGATCACAGATATCCCCGAAGATATGGCAGATGACGCTGCTCTGTATCATGACGAGATGATAGAGAAAATCTGTGAATTGGATGATGATCTGACAATGATGTATCTGGAAGGAGAAGAGCCTTCTGTAGAGCAGTTAAAGGCAGCGCTTCGCCGCGGTACCTGTGAGTGTACGGCAGTGCCCGTATGTTGTGGATCTGCATACAGGAATAAAGGAGTTCAGAAGCTTCTGGATGCTATTCTGGAGTTTATGCCGGCGCCTACTGACATCCCGTCTATTAAGGGTGTGGACAGCGACGGTAATGAAGTGGAGAGACATTCTTCAGACGATGAACCTTTCTCCGCGCTGGCCTTTAAGATCATGGCTGACCCGTTTGTCGGCAAGCTGGCGTTCTTCCGTGTGTATTCTGGTATGATGAATTCCGGTTCCTATGTACTGAATGCTACAAAGGGTAAGAAAGAGCGTGTAGGACGTATTCTGCAGATGCATGCCAATAAGAGAGCTGAGCTTGATAAAGTGTATGCCGGAGATATTGCGGCGGCGGTAGGTTTTAAAATTACCACAACAGGTGATACTATTTGTGACGAGCAGCATCCGGTTATCTTAGAGTCCATGGAATTCCCCGAGCCGGTTATCGAACTGGCGATCGAGCCGAAGACCAAGGCAGGTCAGGGCAAGATGGGTGAGGCTTTGGCGAAACTTGCCGAGGAAGATCCTACTTTCCGTGCGCACACAGACCAGGAGACAGGCCAGACAATCATCGCGGGTATGGGTGAATTGCATCTGGAGATCATCGTAGACCGTCTGCTTCGTGAATATAAAGTAGAGGCTAACGTAGGCGCTCCGCAGGTTGCATATAAAGAGACATTTACCAAGCCGGTTGATCAGGAATACAAATATGCGAAACAGTCCGGCGGCCGTGGACAGTACGGACATTGTAAAGTGAAATTCGAGCCGATGGATCCGAACGGTGAAGAGACATTCAAGTTCGAGACCAGTGTAGTCGGCGGCGCGATTCCGAAGGAATACATTCCGGCAGTCGGAGAGGGTATCGAAGAGGCATCCAGAGCCGGTATCCTGGGAGGATTCCCGGTACTTGGTGTCCATGCCAATGTATATGACGGTTCCTACCATGAAGTTGACTCCTCCGAGATGGCATTCCACATTGCAGGTTCTATGTGTTTCAAGGAGGCAATGAAGAAGGCAGGACCTGTTCTGCTTGAGCCTATTATGAAAGTCGAAGTTACCATGCCAGAAGAATATATGGGCGATGTAATCGGCGATATCAACTCCCGCCGCGGACGGATCGAAGGTATGGAGGATATCGGCGGAGGCAAGATGGTGAAGGGCTATGTACCGCTTGCTGAAATGTTCGGCTATTCTACGGATCTGCGTTCCAAGACACAGGGTCGTGGTAACTACTCAATGTTCTTCGAGAAGTATGAGCAGGTACCGAAGAGTGTACAAGAGAAAGTACTGGCGGCTAAGAGTAAATAAGGATACAGTGCTTAATGAGGCAGCAAAGTTGCTTACAGCCAGTAGAAACCACAAATACAAAGGTTTTGGCTGTAAAAACGAAATAATGCTTGAAAATCTTGGCAATCTTTAATATAATCAAAGATAGCTGATTGAACAGAAACAATTTAAAAATTTATCTAGTTTTTAAGGAGGACATTAGAAATGGCTAAGGCTAAGTTTGAAAGAAACAAACCACATTGTAATATCGGAACCATTGGTCACGTTGACCATGGTAAAACAACTCTGACAGCAGCAATTACAAAAGTACTTTCCGAGAGAGTTGCGGGTAACACGGCTACAGATTTCGAGAATATCGATAAAGCTCCGGAAGAGAGAGAAAGAGGTATCACAATTTCTACGGCTCACGTTGAGTATGAGACAGAGAAGAGACACTATGCACACGTTGACTGTCCTGGACATGCTGACTACGTTAAGAACATGATCACAGGTGCTGCACAGATGGATGGCGCTATCCTTGTTGTAGCTGCTACAGACGGCGTTATGGCTCAGACGAAAGAGCACATCCTTCTGTCCCGTCAGGTAGGCGTTCCTTATATCGTAGTATTCATGAATAAGTGTGATATGGTAGACGATCCTGAGTTGCTTGAGCTGGTTGAGATGGAGATCACAGAGCAGTTGGAAGAGTATGAGTTCACAGACTGCCCGATCATCCAGGGTTCTGCTCTGAAGGCTCTTGAAGATCCTGCAAGTGAGTGGGGCGACAAGATCATGGAACTCATGAGCACAGTTGATGATTATATTCCGGATCCTCAGCGTGATACGGATAAGCCGTTCCTGATGCCTATCGAGGATGTATTCTCTATCACAGGACGTGGTACCGTTGCTACAGGTAGAGTAGAGCGTGGTACACTGCACATGTCTGATGATGTTGAGATTATCGGTGTTAAGGAAGAGACACAGAAGTCCGTTGTAACAGGTATCGAGATGTTCCGTAAGCTGCTGGATGAGGCACAGGCTGGTGATAACATCGGTGTTCTGCTTCGTGGTATCCAGAGAACAGATATCGAAAGAGGTCAGGTTCTTGCGAAACCCGGCACAGTAACATGCCACAAGAAATTTACGGCTCAGGTTTACGTTCTGACCAAAGATGAAGGTGGACGCCATACTCCTTTCTTCAACAATTACAGACCGCAGTTCTACTTCAGAACAACTGATATCACAGGCGTATGTAACTTGCCTGAAGGTACAGAGATGTGCATGCCTGGCGATAATGTAGAGATGAGCATTGAGTTGATTCATCCGATCGCTATGGAGCAGGGTCTTACGTTTGCTATCCGTGAGGGTGGTAGGACTGTTGGTTCTGGAAGGGTTGCTACTATCATCGAGTAATTACAATTTATTCAGTAAAATCAAGGCTTTCGGGGGGTTCTCCGAAAGCCTTTTTACGTGGAAAGCTACTTTAGAGAACTAAAGTGGCTACAAAATGGCTACGATATTTTAAACCTGCATTATTTTTCTACTTTATATCCTTCAAATCAGCGGCTCTTTCAGGCGATGTATGATTTTTCTTCAGCATTTTTGCATATTCAAACAGATCACGTCTGGTTATATCGTCTAGCACATATAAATCCGCAATCAATTGATCTACCATAGGCAGCTCTGTGTAATCAAACTTTTTCAAGATACGGGCAGTACGATCTGATATATAGGCGTTCTTATGGCTGTTAATATTCCACTTTTCATTGTCAGACGGAAGAGTTGGTAAGGTTTCGATATCGTCATAGGGATTATCTTTGCAGATAGAACTGATGGGGATATCCAATATATTAGAAATTCTAAGTGCAGTGTCAAAGCGGATGGCAGTGTCCCGCTGGATAATCGAATAAAGCGTTGTCGGTGCTATCTTTGCTTTTAGTGCAAGTTCTTTTACTGTCATGCCTTTGTTGTCCAAAATATCTTTTAGATTTTGACCATAACCCATGTAATTACATTCCTTTCTGTTAAATGTTTTTTATTTCATTTTTATAAATGTGTTCTTAAAATAAACTGGAGGTTTTTGAATTCATTTTTTATGTCTATGTTTCCTTTCAACACTTTTACGCAGCTTTTCAATTTTTTGTTATATTAACTTAATCCTTATAGTAACTTAGCATATGTTCATAAATGTTTCTGGTCTGTTTTTCGTCTCCCCATGATAAAAGGTCATCGGCATAGCATAGAGTCCAAAATGGTTCTATGTCCTGAATATTTCCGGGAAGACTTTCCCATAAGCTATACATTCGATTTGCAAAATATTCAATATCCGAGCAGTTTGCATAAATCGTCTCTAATTTGCTCATTAAAATTCTGCCAAACCGTTCAAGGTCAAGCTTTTTGTAATCAATATGTGTCCTTATATAAATAATAGCTTTTTTTATGTCTGCTTCCCATTCCAAATAAAGAAAATCATCGTTTTCGGGGTTGTTGAGAAATAATTCATCAAGCCGTTTATTGTAGTCGGTTTCTGTTGCTAATTCCTCATAAAGCAAAATAGCATAAACTAACAATTCCTCCATGATAATGCCTCCAATTCCTAATCTGTCTTATAAACAGTATTATACCATTGCACAATGTATTATGCAATTCGTAAATATCAAAAAATAATTTTAAAATAGTATTGACAAAATACGCAATGAGTAATAATATAAGATTAATCTAAATACGAAATGCGTAATTAGAGAAAATATAATGCGAAAGGAGAACTGACATGGAAAAGACAAACTATATGATGACTGTTGATGATGTCGCTCAGGAGCTGGGCGTGTCAAAGCAGAAAGGGTATCGCATTATCCGTCAGCTTAACGAAGAGTTGGCGGCTGCCGGATATATGACGGTACAGGCAAAAGTACCCCGTACATATTGGAGTGAAAGATTTTACTTCGGAAAAAGAAATATCGTATAAAGAAGGGAGTGATTGAAGAATGGCAGTATCGAAAGATACAGAAAAAGGCACTTGGACTTCTCAGATATGGGTAGAGGACTGGCAGGGCAAGAAAAAGCATAAGAAAAAAAGGGGATTTGCGAGTAAAAAAGAAGCCTTGGAATGGGAGCGCAATGCGCTGTTAGCTTCAAAAACAGATATGAACATGAAGCTGGCAGATTTTGTAGAGGTATATTTCAGGGATAAAGATGGTGAGTTGAAACAGCGCACGATTCGGAATAAGCGTTACATGATCGAGCATCACATTATTCCGCTGTTGGGCAATAAGGCTATGGATAATATAACTCCAGCGGATATTATCCAGTGGCAGAACGAAATCCGCTCCAAAGGATTTAAGGAAACTTATCAGCGTATGCTTCAAAATCAGATGACGGCATTATTTACCCACGCAGCAAAGATTTACAACTTAAAAGATAATCCCTGTACGAAAGTAAAACGCATGGGCAGAGCAGATGCAGATAAAAAACAGTTACAATTTTGGACGTTAGACGAATTTAATTGTTTTATCGAAACTTTTGACTTGGGGAGTAAGTATCACGTTTTGTTTGATCTGTTGTTTTACAGTGGCTGTAGGATTGGCGATGACCACGTTATAATAAGACTAAAGTTAGACAAACCCAGTAAATACGCTGGTTTGAGCTGATTTAGTCCTTTCTCAAAACTGCAACGAAGCATGATATTGATGGAAGGCGGCGCTGTTTTTTCGGTCAGATATCTCACAAAAGCATATGGAGCACCAGGGTTCCGGCGGGGATTTATGCCATATGGGCAGGGAGGTGGAAACTGTATTTTGGTGCAAAAAAATATTGGAATTATTCAGGCAGGACTAAATTCAGAACCCCAGAGAGGGGAAAGCTGGTTTAGCCCTGTTTTTTATTATCACAGGGAGGGTGCATATGGGCAATCGGATTACCAGGGAAAGCATGGAATTCATAGCAGGGGAAATTATGGATACAGTCCATGCTTCCGGCAGTCTGGAAGACGGCATAAACAAAATTCAGGAAATTCTTGA
>CAJTEN010000007.1:45557-227322 GCA_910575245.1 Clostridia bacterium
TGCAGGGGAAATGGCTACGGGACTTGGGTTTTTCCACGGGTGATAGGATATCAGTAACTTGTGATGGCGGCAGGCTTATCGTGGAAAAGACCGGCAGGATATGGTCTGACCCCAAAGGGGCAGGGATGGTGGCGGAAGATGCAGAATATCAGGGGAAGGCGGTATGACGATGGGTATGATGAAAGGAAATAAACGTACAATTAGTTTTAAGGACCAGGAGCATGAAATGTTTTATCGGAACTTCCTGCAGAACTGTAAGTCCGGGGATGCATACCATAAGGCGCTGGCTTACTGCATTGGGATTAACGGGGATACCAGACGGAATGTGGAACGTATTTATGACTTTGAGGAAGATTTCATAAAGACAGAATGTCTTAGGGAAGACTGGATCACCAGCGGCAGCGCAAGGGTGGTACGCATGGCGTTCAACCTTTTCTGCAACGGTGCGCCCAGCGTGTATGCCCTTGAAGGGGAAGAAAAGGTAAAAGAGTGCCGGCGGTATACAGTGGAAGACCTGTTCTGCTGTGAATACGCAGTATATTTCTGGGAGGCGATTAAAGTACGCTATCCGGAATACTGTTTCCCGATAGATTTATCAGAGTTTGGGATTTAAAACCGTAAAGTGCAGAAGGAGGGCAGTATGGAAGAGTTAAGTATGGCGTTAGTGCAGATGAAAGGGCTGAAATGCCGGATTGATGATATTTTATATGTCACCACTTATGATGAACATGCAGACCTGAGGGGGCTGCATGCGGACCATAAGGACAACAATCAGATGTTCCAGTTAAGGGAAATGAGGAGAATTATGGAAAAGCTGGCAGACGTAGGCGGCAGCATAGAATACCTGTTCCGCCCGGTTCAGGAGACCAGTACCCTGCACAGGGATGAAAACGGGGAATACAGGACGGAGAAAGGATACTGTTACCGCAGCGGAAGCCTGATTGAAGCTTTATTGCAGGAAGATTCCCAAGAAGCGCCCTGCTGGGTGCAGACAAAAGTAGAGCATGACGGGGAGGATTATTATCTCATGGGATATGAAGATATCCCCATGGAAGGGCTGAACGTCCGTGTGAGATAGGAAGGAGAGCGGATATATGGAAACAACAGGAAGAAGATGTAAGGTCATTGCCCTCGCAAACCAAAAGGGCGGTGTGTCAAAGACAACCACTACGGTAAATTTGGGGATTGGTCTTGCAAGGGCGGGAAACAGGGTTTTGCTCATAGATTCCGACCCACAGGCCAGCCTTACCGCAAGCATGGGGGAAAGGGAGCCGGACAGGCTGGACAATACGCTTGCCACGGTGCTTACCTCCATCATGGAAGGGCAGGAAATAGAAGCGGAGGATGGAATCCTCACCCACGGGGAAGGGGTGCGGTTCCTTCCGGCAAACATTGACCTTGCGGCAGTGGAAGTGTCGCTGATCAGCGCCATGAGCAGGGAGTATATGCTGAAAGAGTACATAGAGGCGGTGGCACCATATTTTGATTACATTATCACAGACTGCATGCCATCCCTCGGGATGCTGACGATCAATGCGCTTGCGGCGGCGGATACGGTACTCATACCCCTGCAGGCACAATATCTGTCCTTAAAAGGGTTGGAACAGCTGACCGCAACGATCATGAGGATAAAGAAGCGCATTAACCCGGCGCTGGATTTTGAGGGAATCCTGCTGACCATGGTGGACGCCCGGACAAACTATGCAAGGGAGATCATGGAGATGGTGCGCGGAAACTACGGGCAGAGGATACCGGTATTTGAGAATTATATCCCTTTGTCGGTGCGTGTGGCGGAAGCAAGCGCAGAGGGGAAGAGCATATTTGCACATGACCCGAAAGGCCGGGCCTCGGCAGCATATGAAATGCTGGCAAAGGAGGTGCTGGCGCATGGCAGGTAGAAAAAGCAGCGCTTCCAATATCAAAATGCCAGATGTGAACGCTTTGTTTGGGCTGGAAGAGGACACAGGCAGGTTATCGGAAAAGGTAGAGGATATAGCCATTGACCAGCTGCATTCCTTTGATTCCCACCCATTCCGGGTGCTGGATGATGAAAAAATGCAGGAGACCGTGGAGAGCGTCAGGGAGCATGGGATCATCAGCCCCCTGCTCGTCCGTCCGGGGAAGGAAAGCGGGTATGAGATCATATCGGGGCACAGGCGGAAAAGGGCCTGTGAACTGCTGGGACTTAAGGCGGTCCCATGCTTTGTCCGCAGCATGACAGATGAAGAAGCCACCGTGACGATGGTGGATTCCAACATCCAGAGGGAAGAGCTTTTGTACAGCGAAAAAGCTTACGCCTATAAAATGAAGCTGGATGCGATAGACAGGGTAAAAGGCAGGCCTAAAAAAGAGGGACAGGTTGTCCCTGATTATCTGGGGAAGAAATCCACAGAGGTGGCAGCAGAAGGAAGCGGGGAGAGCTATAAACAGGTTGAGCGGTATATCCGCCTGACTTTCCTTATAAAGCCTATGCTCAATTATGTAGATGAAAAACGCATTGCATTTGGCGCCGGGGTGGAATTATCCTATCTGGAACCGGAAGTGCAGGAGCTTCTTTGCCAGACAATGCAGCGTTTATGCGTATTCCCTAATCTGGCACAGGCAAGGAAGCTTAAGGAGTCAGGCAGGGAAGGGAAACTGGACGAAAACGGAATGGAGATCATCCTTTCTGATGAAAAACCGGCAGCCCAGGCAGTCAGGCTGCAGAGAAAGAAGCTGAACGAATATTTTCCGGCTGGTTATTCGGCGGAGCAGATAGAGGAAGTGATCTATGGCCTCTTAAAGAGGTGGAGATTTGAGCAGGGGGAATAGCGCTGGCAGAGCGGTATGCTCCGTCAGAAAAACAGAATATTGTTCCACATAAGAGCAGAGGGATGAATTTTGCCTCTGTTTTTATGTGGAGAAAACCATAAAAAGATTGTGTGGAATGGAGGCGTGGAAGATGCAGAGGATCCAGTTTGATTATTTCCATGGGATGGAAGCGGGGCAGTACAGCTTTTACCGTATCCCGAAAATGCTGTTCACAGCGGAGTGCTTCAGGAGCCTTTCCTGTGAAGCGAAAGTCTTATACGGGCTGATGCTGGACCGCATGGGGCTCAGCATTAAAAACAGGTGGATCGATGAAGAGGACAGGGTTTACATTGTCTTTACGGTGGAGGAGACAGCGGAGTTGATGAACTGCGGAATGCAGAAAGCGGTAAAGCTGATGAAGGAACTGGATTCTGATAAGGGCATCGGGCTGATAGAGAAAAAGCGCCTGGGACTGGGCAGGCCTAACGTGATCTATGTAAAGAATTTCATGGTAAGGGAAGAGCCGCCATTGCCGGAGAAAGGGGGAGACCCTGACGAAAGGGAAACGACAGGAACGCCGGAAAGCAGGGCAGCCGGCAATTATGACAGGAGAACTGTGGAAACCACAAATCAGGAATTATTAAAATCACAATTCAAGAATGATGAAAATCACAATTCAGGAGTAGTGAAAGCCGCAATTCAAGAATTTCCAAAATCACAACCTAATAATACTGAATTTAATAAAACTGATTTCAGTGAGACTGATCCTGTCAATCTTTATCCATCTGATGTGACAGGACAGATGGAACGTTACCGTACCGCCATACGGAAAAATATCTCGTATGAGTGTTTTTTGGGTGCCAGGGGCTGCCAGAGGGAGGAACTGGACGAGCTGGTGGAGCTGATGGTGGATGTGATGATGATGCCTGACCATGCAATTTTGCGGATAGCGGGGGCGGAAAGGCCGGCGGCGGTTGTGAAGGAGCGGTTCCTGAAGCTGGACGATTCGCATATAGCCTATGTGCTTGCCTGCCTGCAGGGGAATACCGGCAAAGTGGGGAATATCAAAGCGTACCTGCTGGCATCGCTTTATAATTCAGCACTGACCATAGGCAATTATTACCGGGCGGAGGTGAACCACGACCTATATGGGAGCGGATAGCGGCCACAATGTCAATGCAAATACATAATCTCTGGAAAAAGACAGCCTGCGTATGGTCTGGCTGGCTTTGCTGCCGGGACCGGGGAATGGAAATCTGTAAGGAAAGGGGGAAACCGTGTTGGGCAGACGTGTAGAATCACAAGAACTGGCAGCCCTTGGGGAACGTATACGGGAACGGAGGATGGAACTGCGCCTGTCACAGGAAGCGCTTGCGGAGAAAGCAGGGATCAGCGCCAACACGGTAAGCCGGATTGAGGGAGGACAAATGGCCATGGGCATAGGGACTTTCATAAATCTGGTACAGGCAATGGATGCAGACGCAGACAGCCTTCTGGGCGTTATTTCCGATTCGGGGAAAAAGCGGCATGGGGATATATTCCACCGCATCAGTCATTTAAGGGAACCGGAGCGGGAGATCGTGCTGCGGACGATAGAGGCGCTGGTGGAAAGCCTGCGGAGGGGCAGATGAAAGGATTCTACGGATATGGTGGGAAAATAAGTGGATTTCTACCTGACCGGTGAGGAAAGCGGCCGCTGGTTTCGTTAAAATATACACAAGATAACAGGCAGTAAGGAAAAGTTTCCAGCCCCGTTAAAAAAAACGGGTAAGCCGGAAGCTGTTTTTTACTGCCTGTCCTGCGATGGTGCAGGCAATGCAGCCAGTATAATTCCGGCACGGCCCGTTGGAAAGGCGGCCAGAATTGACATTGCAGGAATTGAAGGAGATTACCGAAATACCGGAACATGGAAGAAAAATGCCCACCGCAAGGAATCTAAGGAATACAGGCAGGCTGGTGGCAGAAAAGGAGCTGAAAAATGACACATGGATTGCAGCCTATCAGAATGGCTATGCATTATACCATGCCGGTGGTCATTCCACCGTATTCCCGGTTCATACATGCGGAGATTATCTGTATGCATCCAGCGGGATAAGCAGTTATTTACCGGAACATTTTTTTGCGAAGGAACCATGGCATATCCGGCTTGTCCTTGAAGGGGAGGACAGGCTGGAACGTAACCAGAGGGCAAAAGAGCAGGAAAGGACAGTTTCCTACAGCGCCATATCGGAAGAGTGGGAAGCGATGGAAGACGTATGTGCGAAAACAGTTGAAGATTTGCTGGAAAGGGAAAACATGGAAGAGCTGCTAAAATGCCTGACGGAGCGGCAGAGAATGGCAGCCAGGCTTTGTTTTTTCCAGCAGAAGACCCGGAGAGAAGCGGCAAAAGAGCTTGGGATCACCAGCCCGGCAGTATCAGCCATACTTTCGCAGGCAGCCCGGAGACTGCGGAAGCAATACCCGGACGGGAAGCAGGCGGTAAAGGCGGTGGCGGCTGTATGAGGGGAAAGCAGCCAAAGGAACGGGAAAAATATTTTATCCGTCTGGGCGGCAGTACGCTGGTGGAAGTGGGCAGGGAGATTTATCTGGAATGGTACCGCTCAGAACGGAGGGAGCGGTACCAGAGGGAATGCGACAGGAAGCATGGTGTGTGCAGTATCAATAAACTGCATGAAAAAGGATATTATCCTGAAAAATCAAATTACCTTAAGGATACGACACTGGAAACGGTTTTAAAGGACGAATGCCGGGACAGGCTGGAAAATGCCCTTAAAAAACTGTCTGAACAGGAGAAACGTCTGGTAAGGCTTTTGTATTTCGAGGATATGACAGTAAAGAAAACAGCGGAAATATTCGGGTGCAGCAGAAAAACAATCCATAACAGGAGGGAAAAGGTATTGGAAAAAATAAGAAAGATGATGTCAGAAACGTCTCCATGAAAAGAGATAACGCCCATGCCGGCAACGGAGCGGAACCGTTGTCAGGAGGACCGTGGAATACCGGAACGCGAAGCGTGAGGATATGCCGCGAAAGCCTCTTGACATAAGGTTCACGGATTATCCTTGTGCAGTAGAAAAGGGGCTGCTGCTCCTTTTCCTGCTTCCGGCGAGGACGGGTCCGGGCAGAGCCCGGCAAAGGATCAAGGGACAGGTCCCTTGCGGGTTCTTAGGGCAGCGCCTTAAGCCCCCGGAAGGCTTTCCTTTTTTATGATGTAAGCTGCCGCCTAAAAAGTTCTTTAATCACCTTATCTGTCAGCCCTATCCGTTTTAAGATGCAGCAATATACCAGTTTTATAAGTACAAAGGCAGTCTCTGCTAATTTATTGTCTAATGGCATGAAATTACCGTGTGTAATGGTATTTCTATATTGTACAAGTTTATCAATATCTTCTCTGGATATGTATTCACCTATCAATGGCTGGTATTCAGAGAAACATTTTTCAATCCTGTCAGCAAGGGCACCTGACAAATGCCGGAGAGTGCCGAGGATATAGTCATATGATTTTGGGTCGGTTAGAGAGTGGATTCCATCACGGTCTTCTTTCACGGTGTTTTTTAGTTTTTCTACCAGGCTGTCAAAAGCTTTCTCCTGCTGTACCTGGACTTTAGATAATTCCATTTCTGATTCCAGTGCGGAACAGATTTCCCTTATCTTTATGCTTGTAATATAAGCAGCGGTTTTATCGTCATCAGGAATAAATCCAATGTTAAAGCTTGGTTTCTTAGGTTTGTTGTCTACGATTGAGCTTAACAGGCTGGTAACGGATTCTTGCAATATATTGAAAGTCAGGCAACTATGGATTCCTTTATTTGTATCATGCACATGCTCATAATTAACATAGCATTCTGCAACAGAGTCAGTCATTTCTGGGAAATTATCAATAAAATCTCTGAATGTTATTTTTTCAAAACTTATATTTCGGCGGAATGCCATAAACTGGCACATGTTTAATATATATCCAAACATTTCGGGGAAAGTCTGGATTTCTTTTTCTTCATCAAATGTGATTTCTAAATTAATTCCTCCCGTTGAAATGGAATCGCCTTTTTCGGCTGATCTCCGGTCATGAGGTGTGGAATGGATAGAGATATTCCCTCTCACATTTTTGCCTGCCAACGTGTAGGTCAGGCTGTCATCCTGATATTTAACTTTCGTTTCTGCCTTTTCAGTATATTCAAATATAACAGAAGATGGGAAGAAAAGCTTATTGAGAATACCGTTTTCAAAACAAAGGATTTTATAGGTACTAATATCGGGAAAACTACTGACAAAGTATGTCCAGGTGTTAAGTGTCAGTTCATGCCATATTTTTAATTCCTGATTGGCATAGATATAGACATATTTTCTTTCGGGAGTACGTCCCAGGATAAATCCCTGTTGCTGGGGAAGGATAATAGGAGATTTAGGCTGGGGGTCTGAATGAAAGAAGATACATTGGAAATCTTCTATTACAAAAGAAATATTTTCATATCCTTCCACTATACCATACAGTCTTGTTTGATTTTGCATGCAATCACCTTTTTCTCTAAAAAAATTCGTATTAAACGAAAGCTATGTTTGATAAAAGAGATGTTAGTCCGAAAGTGTGTTGGTGCTATAATCTGCATTCTATATCTCCGGTATTCATGCGAATCAAAACTGGGAATTTTGAATGCCAACATATTTACGGACTAACACCAGACTTTAATGATCAATGAGTTCTATCATGCTTCAACCATTCATTCATTTCTATCATATCTTCTTTTTCCAAACGATTACGATAATCTGAATTAATTAAATATATTTCTCCTTCTGTTTCTATGGTTATCACATGGCATATACGCTGTCCAAGATATATGCCTAAATAGTTGCGTGTGACAGATGCCCTTGATATTTTTTTCCCTGATCTAATTGCCTCAATAATATCTTCCCTTTTCCAAATCCCTAATTCATCTATTACTTTGTCTTCTTCACAAGTATAAGCTGTTGCATGAGTAATTAAGTTGTTTAGTTTTGAATAGCTTACATTATCCAACAAAATTTCCTGCATAAATTTCCCTCCCATTCATTTCCAACAATTACATTATTATACACTATTTCTGTACCAGTCACCACATAAAATATAATCTTGCTTTAAATCAGTATGCCAAAATGTATTAGTCAGTAAATGTGTTGGTTCTTAAAATTATTCGTTTTCAGACCGCAAATTCAGAATGTGTAGGCAACAAATTATATCTGCTAACACAATTTTGGACTAATACACAATATTATTAATGGAGATTTGTACGGACGGATAGATATTAAGACAAACCGACAGCAGAATTTTATTTCTAAAATTTCTATAAACTGTTTATTTTTCACTCCTTCCCGCCTGCTATTAGTGAAGGGGTAAATAAATCTCATTTTCAATTCATACAAAATTCCCTTTCGTTGAACCTTGACAATTTCACAGCCTGCCCAGATTGATATCCTGCAGATGAGTGTGCATTTGGCGCGCCTGGCAGGAGGGAACGCCGCGGAAACAGAAGCCGGGGCAGGAACGGGTCTGGGAGGGACACAGGCAGAACGTTTAATATTTATAGAAATATGGAAGAAAGGAAGGACGTATGGGAAGAAAGAAAATCATGACGAAGCTTCTTACATGCTTTGCGGCGGCAGCCACGGTCGCAACGGGAATCCTTGGGAGCGTCCCGCTGCCTGCCAGGGCGGCCGAAGAGGACAGTTACACGGTCACGTTTGAGGCCTATGAAGGGATCTGTGAGACAGAAAGCATTTCCGTGCCAAAGGGGGAAAGCATCATATTGCCAGACGCATCCTATGAGGGGCATTATCTGGAAAGCTGGGTAGAAGTGACCGAAAACGGGAACGTGCATACATTTAAAGCCATAGGATGGGCCGGGAACGAGTACACCCCGGAAAGGAGCCTGAACCTTTATGCCAACTGGAAGCCGGAACAGGAGCAGGATATTACGGCTATTTATGAGGCAAGGATCGGGGATATTCAGTATGAAGAGCTGGAAGAGGCTTTTGCCAACGCACAGGCAGGCGACACGATTATAGTCCTTAAGGACTGCGGCGTGTCAAAGACGCTTGAGGTCACTGCTGATAACATTACCTTAAAGAGTGAAGACGCGGAAAATCCGGTGACCATCCGCAGGGAAGAGGAGTTTGCCGGTAAAAGCTATGCCAGAGATGCCGGAAACGTTCTGGTCGGGATAAGCAGCGGCAGCCTTGCCACGCAGGATATTATCCTTGACGGAGGCGCGGTGCTGGATAAGGATTTTAACAACACCGGGCAGGTCTGGGACAGCCCCCTTATTTATGTGAAAGGCTCCTATGCCATGGGAGCAGGGACTGTCCTTCAGAATAACTATAACACGGATTATTCTGAAAGCGCAGACAGTTCCAGGAGCGTCAGGACTGCAGGGGCGGTAGATGTCGCATGGGACGCAAGCATGACCATGGATGGCGGCCTGATACAGGACTGCTATACATTAGGGGCGGGCGGCGGCATCCAGTCTGCCAAGACCGCGGAAGTTACGATCACATCGGGCACGATCCGCCACTGTGCGGCTGTATGGGGCGGGGCGCTTGGGCTCATGGGGCCTTCCGAAGCATCAGACATGGAACTGAGCGGGAACCATTCCGATTCAACAGGGGGTGCGGTGTGGTCAACATTATCCCTGGTCATGACGGACTGTGTCATTGAAGGGAACAGTTCCGGCTATGACGGTGGCGGCGTCTATATGTCTACAGGGGGCCAGGCGAAGCTGATCCGCTGTACCCTTACCGGAAATAAAGCCCCAAGGGGCAGTGCAGTCCAGACGGGCAAAGGGGAAGGCGTACTGCCACTGGTCATCCGCGACTGCACGATTACAGGGAACCGTTCGGGGGAAAAAATCCATGCAGGGGGCACGGTCTGTTACATGAACGAGACGGGGATTATCTTATCCGGGCATATCGTCATGGAAGATAACCTTTCCGTGGGTTATGAACCCTGCGATATCCATTATTTTTACAATACAGGGGCCTCCATTCTGTTAGATGAAGATTTTGAAAGCGATTCCACCTTTGTGCTGGGCGGCTATGACACGATCAAGCCGGGCAGGGTTTTAATTGACGGGACGCTTTACCATAAGGATGCCAGCCCGGAACAGTTTGTATGGCACACAAGGAACTATCGGACGGAAAAAAGGGGAGAGAACCTTTACCTTGCGGAAGTGCCGGAGGCTTATACGGTGACTTATGATGCGAATAACAGCTCCCCCGGATACGACAGCGTCTATTGCTCAGACCCTAATGACTATACCAGCGAAGATACCGTAACTATTATGGGTGAAGAAGAGCTTTTCCCCCTTATGGGAAACCTTGTGAAGTTCGGCTGTGACTTTGCCGGATGGAATACGGAGAAGGACGGGTCAGGGACAGGCTATGTGCCCGGACAGGAAATCAGCCTGACAGATGACCTTTACCTCTACGCACAATGGCAGGAAAAAGACCTTGTCACCCTGACTTATATCTATAATGGCGGCACGGGTGAGACGGAAAGTGAGCAGGTCATTCCCGGCACGAATACGGTATTCCCGGAGGCTTCCAGAAAGGGCTACCGCTTTAAGGGATGGTATGAAGACGAGGAACTGACTGTATTTGCAGGAAATGCAGGGGAGAAGCATTTTGCACCCCGGCAGGACGCTTCCTATTACGCCGCATGGGAGAAAACAGAAGCAACCGTCGCTTTTGACGCAGATGGTGGAGAGATGGAAGGCGGGGATATTACCGCAAAGATTGGCGATACCATTACCCTTCCCGGCTGTACCAAAGAAGGTTATGAATTTACGGGCTGGTATGACGGGGATGCCTGTGCCGGGCAGGCAGGGGAAGATTATACTGTCGCCGATGACGTTATCCTGAAAGCCCATTATGTAAGGAAAGAAGCGCCCGTATGCACTGTTTCTTTTGATACGGACGGAGGGAAAGAAATTTCACCCATGAAAGTGGAAAAAGGAAAGGCGGTTAAGCTGCCGGAAGCAGAAAAGGCAGGATATATTTTCCTTGGCTGGCACACAGCGAAGGAGGGCGGTACCAGAATGGACACGGAATTTACCGTGACGGAAGATACCATGCTTTACGCCCGCTGGGAAAAGGAAGACCAAAAGCCGGAGGAAAAACCGGAAGCCACTATCACCTTTGACGCGGACGGTGGGGAGATGGAAGGCGGTGACATTACCGCAAAAGTGGGCGATATCATTATGCTTCCTGCCTGCTCTAAGGAGGGCTATGAATTTACGGGCTGGTATGACGGGGATACCTGTGCAGGGCAGGCAGGGGAGAAATATACTGTCGCTGGTGATGTTATTCTGAAAGCGCATTATGAGAAAAAGGCGGAGATTACTTATCTCATTACCTTTGATCCCAATGGCGGAAGGAAAGCCGCACCCATAAAGGCGGCAAAAGGGGAAAAGATCACCCTGCCCGGCACGGAAAAATCCGGCTATGTTTTCCTTGGCTGGTATACGGAGAAAAAGGGCGGCATACTTCTCGGCCTTGCCGGTGACGAGCTGGAAGTGGAAAAAGATATGACCGTCTATGCTTTGTGGGAAAAGGAAAAAACGGGAGAGACCGGGGATAAAAATCCGGGGAATTGTAAAGTGGTATTCCACACAGAGGGCGGCACACTGAAAAACCAGACGCTTACCATTGTGAAAGGCGCAGGCCTTTATTTACCGCTCCCGGAGAAAAAGGGTTATGATTTCACCGGCTGGTATCTGGACAAATCCCTGACGCAGTATGCAGGGGCATACAGGGATTCTTACCGTATTACAAGAGACACTGATTTTTATGCAAAATGGGAGAAAACCAAAGAAGAGGATAAAAAAGACGACAATACAAACCAGGGCGGTACTGAAGAAACAGCGGATGCTTATACCGTAAAGTATGACGCCAATGGCGGTACGGTAAAGGAATCCTCGGCCAGAGTAACAAAGGGTAAAGGCGTAAAGCTCCCTGCCGCAGAACGGGAAGGATATGCTTTTACCGGATGGTATACGGATAAACAGATACTGGCTGGAAGGGCCGGCGCTGTTTATAAGCCGGACGGGGATATCTGCCTTTATGCAGGCTGGAAAAAGGTATCCGGCGGAAGCGGCGATGGCGGCACTGCAGATACCGGAAATAGTTCTGATGCCAAAACAGAAACTTCTACAGCGGATACCGGTTCAGGCAGCGGCCCGGATAAAAAATCAGATACTTCCGCAACGGGGAAATCCGGGGATACAGCAGCGGGCGTACCGGGGACAGGAACGGAAAAAGAGCCCGTGATCCAGACAGGACGCACCTCGCCGATTTACTTTCTTGCAGCAATCGGAATGGCTGGCATTCTTTTGGCGGCGCTTTCTGTCCGTGAGGGAAAACGCAGTTCTAAGGAATAAAATTTTATTGCAGGGGTGTCATGCCCCTGCATTTTGTAAGAAGGAGGCGTTATGGCAAAATGAAGGATCTGACAGGGAAGCTGGGGAAACTGATTTTTCCTGATGTGGAGGAGAAAAAGGGCAGGCGGATCGTGATACAGATCGTCACAGGGCTTTCCATTGCCCTGCTCTCCATAGCCGGAATGCTTTTCTACAGCCATCAGGAAGTGAAACAACAGCAGAGATTCCGGCAGATAAAAGGGGCGGGGATTACCCTGCCGGAAATACCGGTTATGCCGATGGGCGCAGCGAGAGAAGAATCACAGGAGGGAGAAAATGGGAACGGTGTGGAGGATATGGGGGAAATTGATAAAAATGCCATAACGTTTACCTACGATTGGGATTCCCTGTTGGAAGCAAATGAGGATGTCAAAGGCTGGCTTTATCTGCCGGATACGCCCATTGACCTTCCCGTGGTCGGCACTTCCGATAATGATTACTACCTGACGCATGATTTCTGGAAACAGAAAAAGAGCACGGGCTGCCCGTTCATGGATAAGGATACCGGGCAGTGGGATTTTAACAGGACGGTTTATGCCCACAACATGGGCGGCGCCTCTGACACCATGTTCTCCCCGCTTCTAAGGTTCAAGGACGAAGACTACTTTATGGCGCACAGGCAGCTTTATTATACGCAGTGTTACGGGATAACAGCAGAATATCAGATCATGGCGGCAGTAAAATACAATGCCAAAGATACAGGGAGCTGGGATTTCCGCACAAGGAACCATGCCGATATGGAGGGCTACAACCTCTGGATGGAACAGCTTCAGGAATATGCCCTTTATTATGCGGAGCCTGACCATGCCCCGGCGGAGATACTTACCCTTTCCACCTGTGACCGTTCCGAGTTCGGGAAAGACGGGAGGCTTGTCATTGTGGCGGGGAAATGTCAGCGATAGATTTCCCGGAACAAAAGACCGTTCCCGGATTCTGCGCAGGATATGGGATACATAAGGGAAAAAGCGTTCATGGACAGTGAAAAACCATGGACGCTTTTTTATGGGATACAACAGGGTGATTGATAGTTTAACTATGTTCACGGATATTAAAAATAAAGAAATGAGGAAACCAGAGTACAGGGAGGGAAAGGAGAAAAACAAAGGTATGCGGAAGATAAACCGGACTGCGCTTACTGCTATTTCCGTAAAAAGAAAGGCGTCTGCGGGCTGGAAAAATGCTACTACCTGCTCCCGGAAGAGCCGGAAAAGGAGGAGGGAACCTGTGAGGGCTGTCCTTATGGGAAGCATGCCCCCTGTATCGGCTTCTGCCTGTTAAAGATTGTCCGGGAATTGAAGATAAAAGTATAGGGCAGGAAGGGGGAAGATTTATGCAGGACGAGGTAAGCGAGAAGCTCATAGCGCTTTGCATCAGCGGCGGGAAGATTTCAGCGCGGATATTGAAGGGCGCAATGGAAAAGGCGCTTGTCGATATGGAACGGAATAACCGGCAGGAAAGATATAATGCCCCGGCAAAGCAGAAGGAGAAAAAGCAGACGGTAAGCAGCGGAAAGCAGAGCCTTAAGAAACTTGCGGAGAACGGGGCACAGCTTTCCAACATAGAGGTCACTGACGGGAACATCAAATCCTTTGAGAAATGCGCCCGTAAATACCATGTGCTTTACAGCCTGAAAAAGGATAAGTCGGTATCGCCGCCCCGGTATTTTGTATTCTTCCGGGCAAAGGATGTGGATTCCATCACTGCCGCCTTCAAGGAGTATACAGGCAGGACGTTAAACAAGGCGAAAAAGCCTTCCGTCCGGAAAAAGCTGGAACTGGCAAAGGAGCGCGTGGCAAAGCACAGGGAGAAGGAAAAGACGAAACACAAGGACAGGGGGCAGGAATTATGAGCGGGAAGAAAGAGGGCCTGTCACTGCATGGCCTGACGGATAAAATCATGGGGGGTTTTGCAGAAAAAGTTTCCATGGCAGATAAGAAGCGTCTGCTCATGACGAATGTGCCTTACATCATTGTATTTTACCTGACAGATAAGCTCTCATGGCTGTACCGGCACTGCATGGGAAATTCTTTTGCGGAGAGGGCAGGGGTGCTTTTCCTGAATTTCCAGATAGCGTTTGAAAATCCGGTTCCCAGCTTCCATGCCCGTGACCTGGCAGCCGGGGCAATCGGTGCGGCCATAGTAAAAACTATGGTGTACCTGAAAGGAAAAAATGCGAAGAAATACCGGCAGGGCGTGGAGTACGGTTCCGCAAGGTGGGGGAATGCGAAAGATATCGCACCGTTTATCGATCCGGTGTCCGACAACAATATCCTCTTTACCCAGACGGAGCGGCTCACCATGAATGGCAGGCTGAAACAGCCGAAGTACGCAAGGAATAAAAATGTGGTGGTGATCGGCGGTTCCGGTTCCGGGAAGACAAGGTTCTATGTCAAGCCCCAGCTCATGCAGATGCCCCAAAATGTCAGTTTCGTGGTCACTGATCCGAAAGGTACCATCCTGCTGGAATGCGGAAAAATGTTAAGCAGGGGCACGCCGAAGATGAAAAACGGGAAACCGGTCAGGGATAAAAACGGGAGGGTGGTTTACGAACCTTACCGGATCAAGGTGCTGAATACCATTAATTTTAAGAAAAGCATGCACTATAACCCCTTCCGGTATATCCGTTCCGAAAAGGATATTTTAAAGCTGGTGAATACCATTATCGCCAACACGAAAGGGGAAGGGGAAAAATCCGCCGAAGATTTCTGGGTCAAATCCGAAAGGCTCTTATACTGTGCGCTGATTGGGTATATCTACTATGAAGCACCGGAAGAAGAGCAGAATTTCTCTACCCTGCTGGAATTTATTAACGCCTCGGAGACAAGGGAAGATGACGAGGAATTTAAAAATGCGGTGGATGAGCTGTTTGAGGAACTGGAACAGGAGAAGCCGGAACACTTTGCGGTGCGCCAATATAAAAAATTTAAGCTTGCGGCGGGCAAAACTTCAAAATCGATCTTAATTAGCTGCGGTGCAAGGCTTGCGCCATTTGACATCGCAGAGCTTCGGGAATTGACTTCCTATGATGAGATGGAGCTGGATATGCTGGGCGACCAAAGGACAGCCATGTTTGTCATTATCTCCGACACGGATGACACTTTCAACTTTATCGTTGCGGTGATGTACAGCCAGCTTTTCAACCTTTTATGCGACAGGGCGGATGACGTACATGGGGGCAGGCTCCCGTACCATGTAAGGCTTTTACTCGATGAATTTGCGAATATCGGGCAGATACCAAAGTTTGACAAGCTGATCGCCACCATCAGGAGCAGGGAAATCTCTGCCTCTATTATTCTGCAGTCGCAGAGCCAGCTAAAGACGATCTACAAGGATGCCAGCGAGACTATTTTAGGGAATTGTGACAGCATGTTATTCCTTGGCGGGAAGGAGAACACCACCCTGAAGGAGATTTCAGAGACTTTAGGGCGTGAGACCATTGACTTGTACAATACTTCCGACACCAGGGGGCAGAGCCGCTCTTATGGCATAAATTTTCAAAAGGTCGGAAAGGAACTTATGAGCAGGGATGAGCTTGCAGTCATGGACGGGGATAAATGTATCCTGCAGCTCCGCGGGGTGCGTCCATTTTTGAGCAATAAGTTCGACATCACCAGCCACAAGCGGTATAAGGAACTGTCAGACTATGACAGGAAGAACACATTTGACGTGGAAGGGTACCTGGAACACAGGCTGAAATTGCGGGTAGATGAGGAGTTTGAACTGATTGAGGTGGAAGGAACCGCAGGGGATACGGAAAATACAGGAAATGCGGCGGAAACAGAAGGATAAGGCAGAATTTTTTTGCAGACAGGAAGGAGGGAGATTATGGCAGGAAACAATGCAAAAAAGGAAAAGGCAGGCACAGAGGGGTTGACTTTTACAGTGGCAGAATGTGGGGAGTTCCACAGCCTTGGGGAATGCCATGAGGGGATCGGGACACTGGAAGAGGCGGTTTCCATCTACCGGAATATCCCGCCGGGGCGTATGAACGGGGTCCCGTCCATTGGGATCAGGATTCATAAGGCGGGGGAGCCGGAAAGTGAGGACTTAGTGCTTGACCTTGTTTCGGGCAGGGCGATCAATACCGGGCTGATCCGCTATGTGCCGGAAGCTGACAGCAATCCTTTCGTGTGGGAGGCGGTACGGGAACTGATAAAAATATTCCCGGAAAAAGAGGTTTTTGACTGAAACATAAAAGACATGACGGTGAAGGGGATGGAAAATGGTAAGGGATAATACTTTTAACCGGATACGCGCGCCTGACAGGGGCGGATGGATAAAGCGTAACTGGATATTGTGTGCTGTAAAAGCAATACAGCATGACAGGCTGCGGCAGGATACCTGCTGCTTTTTTACGGGAGGTGGTTATGGGAGGGATTACATTAGGCTCCCTTTTTGACGGTATAGGGGGCTTCCCTTATGCCGCATCTTTTTATGGCATCTGCACGTTGTGGGCCAGTGAGGTCATGCCGGACTGTGTGTCGGTCACAAGGCGGCATTTCCCGGATATGGAGCATATGGGGGATATTACCTGTCTCCGCGGCGGGAAGCTCCCGCCCGTGGATATTATCACGTTCGGCTCACCCTGCCAGGGGCTGTCCATTGCGGGGCAGCGACGGGGGCTTGCCGACGGACGGAGCGGATTGTTTAAAGAGGCGGTAAGAATCATTGATGAAATGAGGGAGGCGACAGATGGGAGATACCCGAAATTTGCATTGTGGGAGAACGTCCCCGGCGCATTTTCATCCGCCGGAGGGCGTGACTTTAGGGCGGTGCTCGAAGCGCTCACAGCGGGCGAAGTTCCAATGCCTTGCTCCGGGAAGTGGGCAAACGCCGGGATGGTGCGAGGCGGAGCAGCTGACCTCGCTTGGTGCGTGTACGATGCCCAATATTTCGGAACAGCACAGCGGCGCAGGCGAGTGTTCCTTGTCACAGATTTTAGAGGAAGGAGCGCCGGGGAAATATTATTTGTCCCCAAAAGCCTGCGGGAGTATTTTGAGGCGGGCGGCACTCCTCGGCAGGGCGTTTCCGCCTTTGGTGGAGATGATCCTGAAAAGGCAGGCGGCGGAGATAACGGAGGGCTGACGGGAAACGGTATGCCGGACAAGGAGGTGTACTGCATTGCCGGGAATACCATAGGCCGCAAGCCCGGAAACGGAGGGCATGGCATAGGCTGTCAGAGAGAACGCTCCTATACATTGACAACAGCAGACCGCCATGTGGTGGCAATACCGGAAAACGGACAAAAAATGGCTGGACGGGGGAAAGCTGCGATACTGAATGACCAGGGCGGGAGTTACCTGGCTGTGGAACATTCCGGGCTTTCCCCGACACTGCGGGGCCAGCCCCATGGCAACCTGCCGGTGGTGGCTTTTGACGGTATGGCACGCCGCCTTATGCCGCTGGAATGTGAGCGTCTGCAGGGCTTCCCGGACGGCTGGACCAGATACCGGCATGACGGGAGAGAGATTGGGGATACAAGACGCTATGAGATGCTGGGGAACAGCATTGCGGTTCCCTGTGCAGCTTATATCATGCAGGGAATGCGTCAGGTACTTGACGGTACATTTTGAAAAACAACTGAATATGGAACTTAAAACCAGAGGCTTTTCGTATGTATGGACGCTTCCCAAAGCGGTTCCGGATACAGAGGACCTCTTTTTTTATCTCAAAAATAAAATAAAAACTTAAGAAAGGAAAAGAACCCGTATCCTGAGATACACAGTTTGTGGTGAAACGACAAAATAGGGCGTTTCGGGGGTTTGGGTTTCGGAGGGAAATATGGCATTTTTTACTTCAGCGATCACAATCTTACAGACACTGGTAGTTGCCCTTGGCGCTGGCCTTGCGGTGTGGGGTGTCATCAACCTGCTTGAGGGTTATGGGAATGATAATCCGGGTGCAAATGCTCATGTACGGTAAAGAAGCAAGTAACCGAAAACAAGAAATAGACTGCCAGTACCACACTATTCCGAACCAAAGACCAAAAGACAAGCATTATGGAAATGTGCATAACAGGCTATTCCGTCATGGATAACTCTATTCACAGCACATGGAAAAGCTAAAATGCAGCTTTCCCACGTCCTGCAAACAGAGTTACCCACAACTTCATAAGGCAGCCAGTTATACACATTCCCACAAATCCAAACTTATATAAAATCCAAACTTTTCTGAAAACAGCTTGATAATTGGGGATTCTTGCCGGAAAAAGTTTGGATTTCGTTTCACAAAGTACAATACTCCAATTATGACAAAATGCGTAAAACATTGCTATTTAGCTCTGTTTCAATCAATTTATTCTCATTTCTGACAAGAGAAGTACAAAACAAAATCCAAACTTTTTTATCAGAAAATGCCTTGAATAAAGGATTTACAGAGAAAAGTTTGGATTTCTTCTAAGTTTGGATTTGTGGAAAAATCCAAAAGTTTAGATTTTTCCACAATGTCGATGACTACGAAACCTCTCACTCATTACATCTTTCTTATGGTGTACAAAGTATTTTTCCTTTTTCTACTTTCTTTTCTAAAATTGATGTGCTATAATAGCTTCATTCCAAAAAAGGAGTAAAAAATATGCGGCAAGGTATTCTTAAATAAAACTTCAATCAAATAGTGGGTTCAAAGAATTTTGAATGTCCCTAAATAAGGGGGCTTGGTTTTTTGTACCCAATTTAAGAATACTTTTGCCTTATCAATTTTGACATATCTGAAAAAGAACAGCAATCACCAGCAGGTGTATGCTGTATATGTGTATGTCCGCAAACTGTAATCCCCAGTGGTAAAAGTATTTTACTGCTGGGGATTTTTATGCCCTTTTGGGCTTGTAAAGGGAGGACAATCACATGAAAATAATCAATATTGGCATTCTTGCCCATGTAGACGCGGGAAAAACAACTTTAACAGAAAGCCTGTTGTACACCAGTGGAGCGATTGCAGAACAAGGAAGTGTAGATAAAGGAACCACAAGAACAGACACTATGGTTTTAGAGCAGCGGCGGGGAATTACCATTCAGACGGCAGTTACTTCTTTTTGCTGGAATGGTTATAAAATCAATATCGTGGACACTCCCGGTCATATGGATTTTTTAGCCGAAGTATATCGTTCTTTATCTGTCCTTGACGGAGCTGTTTTAGTTGTTTCGGCAAAAGACGGTGTACAGGCACAGACCCGAATATTATTCCATGCACTTCAGAAAATGAACATTCCGACAATTATCTATGTAAATAAGATAGACCAAAACGGAATTGATTTACGGCGTGTTTACCAAAACATCAGGGAAAAACTTACCAGTGATATAATCGTCATGCAAGAGGTTATCTTATCGCCCAAAATAGATATTACTGATATTGCTGATTTGGATAAATGGGATTCCGTTATTTCCGGGAATGATGAACTATTAGAAAAATATATTTCAGAGGATTCATTGGACATACAGGAATTACAACTTGAAAAGTGCCAGAGAACCAGATGTTGTTCTTTGTTTCCTGTATATCATGGAAGCGCAAAAGACAATTTAGGAACAGAAAAATTGATTGAGGTAATTACTGAAACTTTTGTTACAGAAACAAAAAATAATCAGTCTGAATTATGTGGGTATGTTTTTAAGGTTGAGTATACAGAAGGGAAAAAACGTCTTTCCTACTTACGCCTATATCATGGAACGCTCCATTTACGAGATACACTTCTGCTGTCAAAAAAGAAAAAGGTAAAGATTACAGAAATGTACATTCCGGCAAATGGCGAAATTGTTTCGGCAGACCATGCCTGTCAGGGAGAAATTGTTGTCTTATCCGATGATACTTTAAAATTATATGACATTTTGGGAAATGAAGAACTTTTACCTCGCAAAGCATGGATTGACAATCCTATGCCTTTACTTCGGACAACCGTTGAGCCACAAGAGCCAGAACAAAGAGAAGCCTTGCTGAATGCTCTCATAGAAATTGCCGATACAGACCCACTTTTGCACTTTGAAATTGATACTGCCACCCGTGAGATTATTCTGTCTTTTTTAGGAAAGGTGCAATTAGAGGTTATTTGTTCATTGCTGGAAGAAAAGTATCATGTAAAAGTGGCTATGAAAGAGCCTACGGTTATTTATCTGGAAAGACCGTTAAAAAAGGCAGCCTACACGATTCATATTGAAGTACCACCAAATCCATTTTGGGCGTCTATTGGTTTAACTGTAACACCACTCCCTATCGGAAGCGGAACCCAGTATAAAAGCAAGGTATCTCTTGGCTATTTGAACCAAAGTTTTCAAAATGCCGTCATGGAGGGTGTGCATTATGGAATGGAGCAAGGCTTATATGGCTGGGAAGTGACAGATTGCAGCATTTGTTTTGACTATGGAGTTTATTACAGCCCGGTTAGTACCCCCGCAGATTTTCGCTTCCTTGCTCCTGTCGTATTGGAACAGGCATTGAAAAAAGCAGGAACACAGGTTTTGGAGCCATACCTTTCCTTTACCCTTTTTGCTCCACAGGAATATCTTTCACGGGCTTACAATGATGTGCCAAAATATTGTGCAGTGATTGAATCGGTTGTACTTGAAAATGATGAGGTTATTTTTAAAGGAGAAATCCCCGCCCGCTGTATCAATGAATATAAAAATGATTTAAATTTTTATACAAACGGGAGAAGTGTTTGTCTTACAGAATTAAAAGGGTATAAAGAAACTTCTGGGGAGTTTGTATCGCAGCCACGCCGCCCTAACAGTCGGTTAGATAAGATTCGGTATATGTTTCAAAAGACAATGTAAGTTTTTGTGAATTATATGGAGAAAAAATCTGATAAAAAAGGAGAACCTATTTTGAATAAAGAGCGGACAAATACAGCAAATAAAAAACAAAGGCTTTCAGCTTGCACCGAAGCATACAAAGAACACATTATGTATACTTTTAACGCTTTTTGTAGAGTGGTGATACGCTATGCAACTCTCAACTCATGGCGTGACAGAAGCAGGAAACGGCAAAGAGAAATATCTTTTGAATATCTTACAGAAGAAAAATTTTACCCGTTCAGTACGTCTAATAAATATTTCATAGACCCCTATGAGCAGTACCCCATCACCATATGTGGTCAGACGGTTATCCTCACCAATGGAGAGCTTGCCGCTGCGCTGTTATCCTTGCCAGAGAAAAAAAGAGAAATCATTTATCTCTACTTTTTCGGTCATTACACGCAACAGGAAATTGGTGAAATGTATGGACGTTGCCGGAGTACGGCATGGCATCACATACACAGTGCTTTACAAATGTTACAAGAAAAAATGGAGGTGTTTTCGCATGAAGAATCCTAATCTTATTCCTTATGAAATTATTGTCAGAGCGACCAATGGAGAACCGGAAGCCGTAGACGAGGTTTTACGGCATTACAGCAAGCGAATCCGAATTGCTTCCCTTGAAAACGGACACGTCAACAAAGATACAGAGGACAACATTAAACGGCGGCTTATCGCTGCCCTGTTCCAGTTCCGCTTTGATGAACAGCCATACCCCAAAACTGAATAACCGCCGCCACATAGAACGGCACACCAAAACAGGAAATCATAAAAAGGTTTCCTGTTTTTTTGCGTTTATTTTCGGCGTTTTTGAAAAACCGCCGTATTGCCCCACGAAAAGGGAAACATGACACGCTCTTTGTTTGGCAGTTTTCAATTTTCGGTGGTGTGGGGAATGAAAGGAAAATGAAGAAATTTCTCAAAATTCCCGCCTATCCGGGCTTGTGTGGTTTTGTAAGAAATGAGGGGAAATTTCCGCAAATCACCGTCATTTTTGCTTTGCGTGGTGTTGTAGGTAGTAGGGGGAGAAATACCGCCGCCGAGTTGGCAAAATCCCCGCCCTGTCCGTCGAGGGTATCAGAAAATTCCATAAGATATTTTCGCCGGAACGCAACAAACCAGCCGCCAATAGCCGGATAGTAAGCGAACAGACCACACAGCGCAGTTTCTTAGAGCAAGATTCTACCACAGTACCAAATTTCGCCTACCGGCTCATTTTGTCCTATGGGAATCTTGTTGGGGTTGCCACCCCAAGCCCGCCTTTTTGCGGCTTGCGCCGCTTGAAAAAATCCACCCACGAAAGGAGATTCACAGCCATGAAAAGATACAACACGCCACACCGTCACCGGGTAATCAAGACACGCTTGACCGAGGAAGAATACGCCGAGTTTTCCGAGCGTGTCACCCTCTGCAAAATGAGCCAAGCCGAGTTTATCCGGCAAGCCCTTATCAAATCAAGCATACGCCCGGTCATTACCGTTTCCCCGGTCAATGATGAATTACTCTCTGCCGTTGGAAAACTCACAGCCGAATACGGGAAAATCGGCGGCAACTTGAACCAGATTGCCCGCTGTCTGAACGAGTACGGCGCACCTTATAACGCCCTCTCCCAAGAGGTACGAGCCGCCACAGCGGAGCTTGCCGCCTTGAAGTTTGAAGTCTTGCAGAAAGTAGGTGAAGCCGTTGGCAACGTTCAAACATATCAGCTCTAAAAATGCCGACTATGGGGCGGCTGAACAGTACCTAACCTTTGAGCATGACGAGTTTACCATGAAGCCCACACTGGACGGAAACGGGCGGCTTGTTCTCCGTGACGATTACCGCATTTCCTCTCTGAATTGCGGTGAGGAAGATTTTGCAATCGCCTGTATGCGTTCTAATCTCAAATACGGCAAGAACCAGAAACGGGAGGACGTAAAGAGCCACCACTATATTATTTCCTTTGACCCCCGTGACGCACCAGACAACGGCTTGACCGTAGACCGGGCGCAAGCGTTGGGCGAGGAATTTTGCAAGACGCATTTCCCCGGACACCAAGCCCTTGTATGCACCCACCCGGACGGGCATAACCACAGCGGAAATATCCATGTGCATATCGTAATCAATTCTTTGCGGATTGCGGAAGTGCCGCTATTGCCCTACATGGAAAGACCAGCCGACACAAGAGAGGGCTGCAAGCACCGCTGTACAGACGCAGCTATGGAATACTTCAAAGCGGAAGTCATGGAGATGTGCCACCGGGAAAATCTCTATCAGATTGACTTATTGCATGGGAGCAAGAACCGAGTTACCGAGCGTGAGTATTGGGCGAAACGGAAAGGACAAGCCGCACTGGATAAAGAGAACGCTACCCTTGCCGCCACAGGAGAGCCGCCCAAACAGACCAAGTTTGAAACCGACAAGGAAAAGCTAAGGCAGACCATACGGAAAGCCCTTGCCGCCGCTGCCACCTTTGACGACTTTTCCTCTCTGCTGCTCCGGGAGGGCGTGACCGTCAAAGAGAGCCGGGGGAGATTGTCATATCTCACGCCGGATAGGACGAAGCCCATCACCGCCCGGAAATTAGGTGATGATTTTGACCGTGCCGCCGTACTGGAAGCACTCACCATAAACGCACAGAACGCCGTCAGAGCCGCCGAAACGCCCGCACCCAAACAGGAATACCCCCGCAGCATAAAAGACCGCTTACAGCGTGGCAAAGCCACTATAAACGCCCCGAAACAGGACAGCGTACAGCGCATGGTAGACATAGCCGCCAAGAAAGCCGAGGGCAAGGGGCGGGGCTATGAAAAGTGGGCGACCTTGCACAACTTGAAGCAAATGGCGGCTACCATGAGCGTTTACGAGGAATCCGGCTTTTCTTCCCCGGAGGAACTGGAAGCTGCCCTTGCCGCCGCCAATACAGAACTGCACGAAACCACCGGGAAACTGAAAGCCGTGGAAAGCACTTTGCGGGAGAAAAAAGACTTGCAGAAACAGCTATTGGCGTATATCAAGACCAAGCCAGCCCGTGACGGATTGCGGGCGCAGAAAACGGAGAAAGCCCGGAGAGCCTACCGGGAGCAGCACGAAAGCGAGTTTATCATTTCCGAATCTGCCGCCCGGTATTTCAAGGCACAGGGAATCGCCAAACTGCCAGCTTCCAAGACCTTACAAACGGAGATTGAGCAGCTTACCAAAGAGAAAAACGCCCTTTACAACGAGTACCGGGAGAAGAAAGAGAACGTCCGGGAATTGCAGACCGTGAAAAGCAATCTTGACAAAATCTTACGCCGTGAGCCGGAACGGGGAAAGGGACGGGAAAATGAACGGTAAACGCCCCTACATGGACTATCAACAACACAGAGCCGCCCGCCGCCTTGTGCATGAGTGCTGCAACTACGATAACGGCAACTGTATCTTGCTGGATAACGGCGAGCCTTGCGTATGCGTCCAGAGTATCAGCTATTCTCTCTTGTGCCGCTGGTTCATAGCCGCCGTACTGCCATTGGACGGGAAACTGGAAGCCGCCCTTTTGCACCGGGCAGACAGGAAACGCTGTACCGAGTGCGGCGGGTATTTTCTCCCCAAGTCAAACCGGGGGAAATACTGCCCGGATTGCGCCGCAAGAGTGCGCCGCCGGAAAGAAGCCGACAGACAGCGGAAAAGATACCACCTTTCTACGCATTTAGGCTATGAAAGAAGCCCGTAAATCAAGGCTTTTTTGACCGCCCTCAACAGGTAGCCGATACATTTATCCTTTACCCCCGAAAATGCCGTTTTAACTGCGTAACAAGAAGCCACAGACAGGAGGTGAGAACCATAACCGAATACATCACAGCCGACACCATATTGCCCCGTTTTCTGCCCTATCCCTATTTTCTGCTGAAAATGGACTTGTCACATACTGCAAGGCTGCTCTATGGGCTGCTTCTTGACCGTTCCACCCTCTCACAGAAGAACGGCTGGCAGGACAGCGAGGGCAGGACGTATATTGTCTATCCCGTTTCGGAGATAACGGAAATGCTGGATAAAGGCAGCACCGCCATAAAAAGCGCACTGAACGAGCTGGACGCTGCCGGGCTTCTGGTGAGGGAACGCCGGGGCTTCTCCGCACCGAACCGCCTTTATATAAAAATACCGCAAATGCCAGTGGTACAGTTTTCCGACCATATGACAGCCATACAGCCGGAAAACCGACCCTCTGATAGCCGGAAAAGCGACCCTCATAAGGGCGGAAAACCGACCTTTGCGTTGGACGGAAAACCGACCCCTAACCAACTTACTATAAACCAACTAAAAGAGAACCAACGAAAAGGAGTGAGTGGGGAGCAGCCCGCACCCTTTGGCAGATATAAAAACCTTTTCCTCTCCGAATCCGAGTATGCGGAGCTGAAAGGGGAATACCCGGACAGGCTGGAACGGTTCATTGAGGAATTGAGCGAGTACATAGCCGCCTACGGGAAAGTGTACACCAACCATGCCGCAGCTGTCCGTATGTGGGCAAAACGTGACAGGAAAGGCACAGGAAAGAAAGGAATCCCCGATTATTCCTACAAGGAGGGCGAGAGCCTTTGACCGCATAGACACAACGCCCCGTAAACAGGGCGTAAAAGACCATGAACAAGGAGGAAGATTTTATGAGTGATTACGATAACGCCATTTTCCGGCTTGCCACGGCACAGGAAGCAGAGCCGGAGGACTACACGGGCGAGGACGGGCTTTTATATTGCGGGAGCTGCCGCCAGCCCAAAGAAGCCTACTTCCCGGAGGGTAAGACCTTTTTCGGACGTGACCGCCACCCCAAAGAATGTGGCTGCCAGAGAAAACGCCGGGAAACGCTGGAAGCCAGCCACCGGGAATACAAGCACCGGGAGGAAGTGGAACGGCTGAAACGAAAGGGATTTACAGACCCGGCTATGCGGGAATGGACGTTTGAAAACGACAACGGGAAATGCCCCCAAATGCACAAAGCCCATGCTTATGTAGAGTGTTGGGAGGAAATGAAAGCCGGGAATATCGGCTATCTGTTATGGGGCATGGTAGGCACAGGCAAAAGCTATTTCGCCGGGTGTATCGCCAACGCCCTCATGGAGAAAGAAGTTTCCGTGTGCATGACAAACTTTGCCCTTATCCTCAATGACCTTGCCGCCAATTTCAAAGACCGCAACGAATACATAGCCCGTCTTTGCAGCTTCCCTCTGCTTATCCTTGACGATTTCGGCATGGAGCGTGGCACGGAATACGGGCTTGAACAGGTTTACAACGTGATTGACAGCCGATACCGCAGCAGAAAGCCGCTGATTGTCACAACAAATTTGACGCTGGAGGAATTGCAGAACCCGGAGGACACCGCCCACGCCCGCATTTATGACCGCCTTACAGAAATGTGTACCCCCGTTCGCATTACCGGGGAGAATTTCAGAAAAGCCAGAGCAAGGGAGAAAATGGAACAGCTTAAAACGCTGCTGAACAGAAAGGAGAGCCTATGACCGACACCCCCAACAGAAGCACCGCCACTACCGCCCGCCGCCCGGATTGCGTGACCGAGGTACGCCGGGGGAACACCGTCCTTGTGGTTTCCGGCTACTTCAAGCAAGGCACGACCGCCACCGCCGCCGACAAGATGATGAAAGTGCTGGAAGCCGAAAGCGCAGCCGGACACAAGCCGATTTACAGCGCATGACAACCCGCAGATAAAAACCGTCATTTTGACGGGCGGTAAAGAAGCAAAAAAGACTGTACAGACAGCCGCCCCATGTGGTATGATAAACTTACGGAATAGTGGGGCTGGCTGTCGGAAACGGAGGACATTATGCCAAGACAGACCACCCAAAAACTCATTACCGCCCTTTATCCGAGATTGTCGCACGAGGACACGCTTCAAGGCGAATCCAACTCCATAAGCAACCAGAAGCGGATTCTGGAAGCCTACGCAAAACAGAACGGCTTTTCCAACCTCAAATGGTACACGGACGACGGATTCTCCGGGGCAAATTTCCAAAGACCCGGCTTCCAGTCCATGCTTGCCGACATTGAAGCGGGGCTTGTGGGAACGGTTATCGTAAAAGATATGTCACGGTTAGGGCGAAACTATCTGCAAGTGGGAATGTACACGGAAATGATTTTCCCACAGAACGGCGTCCGTTTCATTGCAATCAATGACGGAGTAGACAGCGCACAGGGCGACAACGATTTTGCCCCCTTGCGTAACATTTTTAACGAATGGCTGGTGAGAGATACGAGCAAAAAAATCAGAGCCGTGAAGCGGTCAAAAGGAATGAGCGGGAAGCCCGTCACAAGCAAGCCCGTGTACGGCTACCTCATGGACGAGGACGAAAATTTCATCATTGACGGGGAAGCCGCCCCCGTGGTGAAGCAGATATACAGCCTTTGCCTTGCCGGGAACGGACCGACCAAGATAGCCCGTATGCTTGCGGAACAGCAAATCCCCACGCCGGGAACACTGGAATACCGCCGGACAGGGAGAACCCGCCGCTACCACCCCGGCTATGAGTGCAGGTGGGCGACAAACACCGTGGCGCATATCCTTGAAAACCGGGAATACACGGGCTGCCTTGTGAACTTCAAGACCGAGAAAGTGTCCTACAAGGTGAAGCAGAGCAAAGAGAACCCCGTGGAAAAACAGGCAATCTTTGAGAACCACCACGAAGCAATCATTGACCGGGAAACATGGGAGCGTGTGCAGGAGCTACGCAAGCAGCGCAAACGCCCCAACCGCTATGATGAAGTGGGTTTGTTCTCCGGCATACTCTTTTGTGCCGATTGCGGCAGCGTCATGTACCAGCAGAGATACCAGACGGACAAACGGCGGCAGGACTGCTACATATGCGGCAGCTACAAGAAGCGCACGGCAGACTGTACGGCGCACTTTATCCGCACCGACCTCTTGACCGAGGGAGTGACCGAGAACCTACGGAAAGTCACCAGCTACGCCGCCAAGCATGAAGCCCGGTTTATGAAGCTGTTGACCGAGCAGACCGAGGACGGGAGCAAACGCCGGAACGCCGCCAAGAAGAAAGAGCTGGAAGCGGCGGAAAAAAGGATTGCGGAACTCTCCGCCATCTTCAAGCGGCTGTATGAGGACAGCGTGACGGGGCGCATATCGGACGAGCGTTTCACGGAGCTTTCGGCAGACTACGAAGCCGAGCAAAAGGAACTGAAAGAGAAAGCCGCCGCCTTGCAGAGCGAGCTTTCCAAGACGCTGGAAGCCACGGCAAACGCTGAAAAGTTTATGAAAGTGGTACGCAAGTACACCAGCTTTGAGGAACTCACCCCTACCCTGTTACGGGAGTTTGTGGAGAAAATCGTAATCCACGAATCGGAAGCCCTTGACGGGAAACGCCGGGGGAAACTCCGCAGACAGGAAATCGAAATCTATTACTCTTTTGTCGGCAAGGTAGAATTGCCCGACTAAAGCCCGACCCGTCCGGCAGTCAGCCGGACAGGGAACGGCAAAATTTTTTACACTTCTTTTACTTCTTTATCTCACATGAGCAAAATCACAAGGGATCAAGCAGTTAATGGCAGGCGGAGGGGTGGCGCTCATCGGCACCCAGCTTGTGCCGCTCCTTTCGGGCCTGTTTGGATAAGATGGGAAAGGGGGCTTGCCCATGTTTGATAACATTTTCGAGGCGATCGAGCAGTGGATGCGGGAGCTTCTCTCCGGCATGATCAGCTCCAACTTATCTACCATGTTCACGGATGTCAATGAGAAGACTGGGGAGATTGCCGCACAGGTGGGGCAGACGCCGCAGGGGTGGAACGGGAATATTTTCAGCCTGATCCGTAACCTGTCGGATTCGGTCATTATGCCCATAGCCGGTATGGTTATCACTTTTGTGCTGTGCTATGAGCTGATTACCATGCTGACGGAGAAAAACAACATGCATGAGATAGATACATGGATGTTCTTCAAATACTTCTTTAAGATGTGGGTGGCGGTCTATCTTGTGGGACATACCTTTGAGATTACCATGGCGGTGTTTGACGTGGGGCAGTATGTGGTCAGTGCCGCCGGCGGGGCGATCAGCGGGCAGACTTCCATCAACGTGGATTCCCTGATAACCCAGATGGATGCCGCCATGGTGTCCATGGGGATCGGGGAACTGGCGGTGCTGGCCCTTGAGACCATGCTGGTGAGCCTTGGCATGAAGATCATGTCAGTGATTATCACGGTCATCCTGTTTGTCAGGATGATTGAGATTTATCTCTATACATCAGTCGCGCCGATTCCTTTTGCAACCCTGTCCAACAGGGAATGGGGGCAGGTGGGGAACAACTACTTCCGGGGGCTTTTTGCCCTCGGGTTCCAGGGCTTTTTTATGATGATATGCATAGGTATCTACAGTGTGCTGGTGTCTTCCATCCAGATATCGGGGGATATGCACTCTGCCCTGTTCGGGGTAGCGGCATATACGGTGGTGCTGTGCTTCGGGCTGACAAAGACAGGGGGACTGTCAAAAGCCATTTTCGGGGCGCATTAAGGGGAAATGGAAAGAAAGGATAAGCGGCGGAAAGGGGCGTTCCCCTGCCGGAAGGGTTTCTGCCGCAGGTATCAAAATGGCATATGTGAGTGTGTCGAAGGACCTGACAAAAGTAAAGAGCAAGGTCCTGTTCAACCTGACGAAAAGACAGGCGGTGTGCCTTGGGATTGCGGCGGCTCTTGGGCTGCCTTTTTATTTTTTCACCAAAGGGCATATCGGGACAAGCAACGCGGCGACAGGCATGGTGCTGATCATGCTCCCGGCATTTTTCTTTGCCATGTATGAGAAGGACGGGCTTCCCTTTGAAAAGATACTGATGAACATGGTCAGGGTGAAGTTGCTGCGCCCGGCTATTCGGAGATATGAGGTGGAAAATTTATATGGAGCGGGAGAGGAAATACCGCATTTAAAACCAGGGGAAGGGGGAAAGAAGGTTGAATAAATTCTCTGATGAGCAATTCCTTCAACCAAGAATTTGTGCCGAAGCGTCACAAATTCTGTTGACCGCAGAGCAGAATATGAAATTCTGCTCGCATCCTCAGCGTAAAACGCTTCGGAATGGAGGTAAAAATGGGAAGAAAAAGCAGAGACAAAAGTAACATCCCGGCGGATACCGGGGATAAAAGCAGGAACGGGCATTACAGCAAAAGAGGCAGGAACGGGCACGGGGAGGAAAAGAAGGGGAAGGAGAAGCGTATCTCCGCCCAGCAGTCCATCCCTTACCGGGAAATGGCAAAGGACGGGATATGCCGGGTGCAGGATAAATATTATTCCAAGACCATCCGTTTTTATGATATCAATTATCAGCTGGCGCAGAATGAGGACAAGAATGCCATTTTCGAGAACTGGTGCGACTTCCTCAATTACTTTGACAGCTCCATCCATTTCCAGCTTTCCTTCATCAACCGAAGGAGCAGTATGGAGGAATATGAATCCGTGATCAGGATCATGCCGCAGAACGATGCTTTTGATGATGTACGTATGGAGTATGCACAGATGTTAAAGAACCAGCTTGCCAAGGGAAATAATGGGCTGGTACGGACGAAATATATCACTTTCGGCATCGGGGCGGAAAATTTCCGGGAGGCAAAGCCGAAGCTTGAGAGGATTGAGGCGGATATCCTGAATAATTTCAAGGTCCTTGGCGTACAGGCGTACCCTTTAAGCGGGGAGGAGCGGCTGCAGATTTTATATGAGACATTCAATCAGGAGGAAAATGAGCCTTTCCGGTTTTCCTATAATCAGGTGCTGCGCTCCGGCATGAACACGAAGGATTTTGTCGCGCCGCCCAGCTTTGTGTTTAAAAGCGGGAAGGATTTCCAGATGGGCAGTACCCTTGGGGCGGTGTCCTACTTACAGATACTTGCGCCGGAGCTGACGGATCGGATGCTTGCAGAATTTCTGGATATGGACAGGAACCTTGTGGTAAACCTGCACGTCCAGTCCTTAGACCAGCTGAAAGCCATTAAAACGGTAAAGGGGAAAGTGACGGACATCGACCGGATGAAGCTGGAAGAGCAGAAAAAAGCGGTAAGGTCAGGGTACGATATGGATATCATCCCTTCTGATTTAAATACTTACGGAGGGGAGGCAAAGCGGCTTTTAGAAGACTTACAGCAGAGGAATGAGCGGCTTTTCCTTGTGACAGCGCTTTTCATGAACACCTCAGGGACGAAACAGGAGCTGGATAATGGGATTTTCCAGACTGCAGGGATCGCACAGAAGTACAACTGCTCCCTGCGGCGGCTGGACTATATGCAGGAGCAGGGGCTGATGAGCAGCCTGCCTTTAGGCTTAAATTTAATCCCCATCCAGAGGGCGCTCACCACCACTTCAACTGCCATTTTTGTACCGTTCACCACGCAGGAGCTTTTCATGCCGGGAGAATCGCTGTATTACGGGCTGAATGCCTTAAGCAATAACATGATCATGGTGGACAGGAAAAAGCTGAAGAACCCTAACGGCCTGATTCTGGGAACGCCCGGTTCGGGTAAATCTTTTTCCGCAAAGAGGGAGATCACCAATGCTTTCTTTGCCACCCGGGATGACATCATCATCGGAGATCCGGAAGGGGAGTATTATCCACTTGTAAATGCACTTGGCGGGCAGGTGGTCCATATATCTGCCACCAGCCATGACTATATCAACCCCATGGACATCAACATGGACTATTCGGAGGACGACAACCCGCTGGGGGTAAAGAGCGATTTTATCTTATCCCTGTGTGAGCTGATCATGGGGAGCAGGAACGGGATTGAGGCGGAGGAAAAATCGGTCATTGACAGGTGCCTTCCCATTGTGTACCGGAAGTATTTTGAGAACCCCGTGCCGGAAAATATGCCGGTGCTCGGGGATTTATACCAGTGCCTGCGGGAGCAGAAGGAAGTACAGGCACAGCGGATCGCCACTGCGCTGGAAATCTATGTGAATGGTTCCCTGAAGGTGTTCAACCACCAGACGAATGTGCAGCTGGACAACCGGATAGTCTGTTTCGACATCAAAGACCTTGGGAAGCAGTTAAAGAAGCTGGGTATGCTCATCGTGCAGGACCAGGTCTGGAACCGGGTGACGATAAACAGGTATTCAAACAAATCAACACGGTATTACATAGATGAATTCCATCTCCTGTTGAAAGAGGAGCAGACGGCAGCCTATTCCGTGGAGATATGGAAGCGTTTCAGAAAATGGGGCGGCATCCCGACCGGGATCACGCAGAATATTAAAGATTTGCTTGCCAGCCGGGAGATAGAGAATATCTTTGAAAATTCGGACTTCATCTATATGCTGAACCAGGCGGCAGGGGACCGGCAGATACTGGCGAAGCAGCTGAACATTTCCCCGCACCAGCTTTCCTATGTGACCAACAGCGGGGAAGGGGAAGGGCTGATTTTTTATGGCAGCACGATTATTCCGTTTAAAGACAAATTTGACCGTTCGCTGCGCCTGTATAAGCTGATGACGACTAAGCCCTCGGAAATGGGGGAAAGGAAGGAATGACAGCAGAAAAACTGTATAACGGGATTTATTGCATGGACTGCATGGAACTTCTTGCGCAGATTCCAGACGGGTACGTATCCATGATACTCACTGACCCGCCCTATGGAATCTCCTACCGGAATAATTTCACTAAGAGAAAGCACCGGGTGCTTGCAGGGGATGAAGGGATTGACTATGAAAGGTTTGCAAGGGAGAGCTACCGGATATTGAAGGAGGATTCCCATGCATATTTTTTTACCAGGTTCGATTGTTACCCCTATCATTATGGATGCTTACGCCGGGCAGGGTTCTTCATAAAAAACTGCATGGTGGTGGAGAAAGGGACGGTAGGGGGCATCGGGGACCTGGAAGGCAGCTATGCAGGCAATGCGGAATGGGTAATTTTCTGCCAGAAGGGGCGGCGTCCGTTCAACCATACCACGCTGCTGGAGAACAGGAAAAAAGAGGGCACTGTCTGCTGTGCGGGAAGGAAGCCCGTAAAGAAGTATAAGACAAGGTTCAATGCCTGCTGGTTCGGGCCGGAATACCCAAAGGCGACTTACAATTCCGTCTGGCAGAAACAGCATGGTATCTACCATCCTACCATAAAGAATGTGGAGTTCCTCTCATGGCTCATACAGATTTCCAGCCAGCCGGGGGAGCTTATATTTGACGGTTTTATGGGAAGCGGCAGTACGGCGGCAGCGGCGGTGCTGACGGGAAGGAGATATCTTGGGGCGGAGATTGACAGGGGATATTTTGCCATTGCGGAAAAACGGGCAGGGGAGGCGGTGTCAGTTTATGGAGGGTAGCATGCCCATGGAGGAAGCGCTTATGGCGTTTGCTGAAATTGATATATCCAGAATGAAAAATTTTACTTCAGAAAAAGAAAAAGGGATACCATTTATTTCTTTTGTCATGAAGGAAAAGGAGGGTGCAGTTTTTATAGGGCCGCATCCTCTTTTTATAGCCGACAGCCTTTTAAGGGAACAGAAAGCGGAGGGCAGGGAGATCCTGTACCGGGCAGATTACATACGGAGCGGTACGGATAAATTTGCAACAGGCGTCCTGTCTGCCGGGGAAAAACAGGAAACTTTTCTTAAGCTGCTTAAAAATAACATCAGCTCCGGCAATGCAAAGGCGGACATTATGGGGATTTACAGCTATCTGGAAATCCATTTTACCCTGTGCGGGCTGGAGCGGCTGGCGGAGGAAGAGACTGCATTTACGGGAAAGGAAGAGGCAGGGACGGAAGATTACAGGGAAGCAAACTGTGCCTACTATAAGGAAGTTCTTTCTTATGTGGCGACCTGCCGGAGACATTTAAACAGGGGGGCTTCCGGGATTCTCCTGCCGCCTTTCCCAGAGCGGAATGTATTTATGGCCGGGTGGTATCGGGAGCATAAGGGCGGCCGGTAAGAACGTCTGTGGAACAGGACAGGAAGGAGTTAAAATATGCGTGGACAGCATTACAGGGCAAGGGATAAAACGGTACGGAAGATGAACAGGGACGGGCTTACGGAGGAGAACCTCCGGAGCGGCGAAACAGTCAGGATAAGCAGAAGGGAAGCTGATTGCCAGGCGCCTCCGGCGGCAGCAGATGACTCCATGAATTTTCAGGACAGGCGCAGCCGCAGGGCGGAGGATCAGAAAGCAGGAGACAGACGGAGAAACGGATTTTCACCGGATTTCAAAAGGCCGGATTGCGGAGAAGATGACGGTGCGCAGGCCGGCCTTTACCAGACCGGCGTGGAGAAGGCAGATTTTTATGCAGAAGATACTGTACCGGCAGAGGCTTATGGGGAAAATGTGCAGGGAATCTATCCGGATACGGGAAAAATGCCGGGAACGGACAGTGGGATAAGGAAAGTAAGCATCAGGCAGGTTCCGGCAGATCATTCTTACAGCCATTCCGGAAAAAGGAAAAATTATATCCCGGAGCCTCTGGCGGCACGTTACCGCAGGGACGGGAAAGGAGCGGTGCAGGGAAAAGATTTCCATAGGGAGGCGGGATTCCCGGACAGTCCGGCGGAAAATGCTTCTGGTATGGGAGAAGATACTGTGGTGGGTAACACGCCGGTTTCCGGTAATGCAGATACGGGAGCAATACAGAATCCGCAGGCAGCCCCTTCCCATATGGAGAATATCAGGGCAAAGCCCCTAATGAGTGGGGAGGCTTCCGGTACAGGTACTGCGCCGGATCAGGGCGGAGGCCATAACAGGAAGAAAAAACAGGTGTACGCCCACTGCCAGAGGGAAAAAGAACAGAAGAAAGCGCAGGAGGGAAAGGAAAATACAGCCCACCGGGAAGAGGCAAGACATACAGGGAACCGGCTTTCGGCAGGGGAGGCATTGCAGGTTTCCCAAAAGGACACAGAAAAGAAGAACGGGCATGGGCGTCTGCGCCAGGAACGGAAAGAGAAGGCTTCCCGCCTTTCTTTCGGGGAAGAGAAAGGCATGGCGCGTAGCGCAGGGATGCGGCTGGCAGGAAGGGCGGCATGGAAAGCTACGGGGCTTGCCGCCTCCGCCCTTTCAGATGACGGTGCGGACAGGCAGCAGGAAAATATGGAAGCGGAAGTGCTGTGCGGCATGGAGCAGGCAGGGGAGCGGACGCTTCGTTTTGCCTTGCGCCAGTCCAGCCGCCGGATGCAGAAAAGGGGCCATCCGGAAGGAAATCAGATGCCGGGGGCGGACAGGGAAAAGCTGAGGAAATTTTACCAGAAGCGGCGGATTAAAAAAGCCTGTGCAGAAGCAAAGCGGGGAGGAAAGACATCGGAAGAAGCTGAAAAAGCAGCGAACGGACTTTTTGGGAAAGCGAAAAGCATTGCTGCGGAGATTTTCAGGAATAAAAAAGGCCTGCTGATAGCGGCGTCCTTCCTTCTGATGATATTTTTATTCTTCTCCGCAGGGCTTTCCAGCTGCAGCGCCATGGTGCAGGGGGCGTCTTCCACTTTTATCGGGACTACATACCCCAGCGAGGATGAAGATATCTATGATGCTGAGGCAGGCTACAAGGAACTGGAGGAGGCACTGGACGAACAGATAAATACCATGGAAAGCACCCATCCGGGCTATGACGAATACCGCTATCAGGTAGACGAGATCACTCACAATCCTTACCAGCTTATCTCTTTTCTCACTGTATTATATGAGGAATTTACCTACAATCAGGTAAAAGATATCCTTCCAGAGTTGTTTGAAGAGCAGTACCGGCTTACGGTGGAAGAAATCACGGAGATACGGACGAGGACGGAGACACAGACTGTAACAGATCCCATGACGGGGGAAGAAACGGAAACAGAGGTGGAAGTGGAGTATGAATGGCATGTGCTTTGTATCTGCCTGACCAACAAAGGGTTTGACACGGTGGCAAGGGGGCGTATGACGCAGGAACAGACGGAGCTTTATACCGCCTACAACCTGACTTATGGGAACAGGAGTTATCTGTTTGATATAGCAGGGATTCCGAATGAAAGCATTGGCGGGGCCGGATATGAAATCCCTGAGGAAGCCTTATCGGACGAGCAGTTTGCCCGCATGATACGGGAAGCGGAAAAGTACCTCGGCATGGCTTATGTGTGGGGCGGCGCTTCGCCGGAGACGGGCTTTGACTGCTCCGGTTTTGTGAGCTGGGTCATCAACAACAGCGGGAATGGCTGGGACGTAGGAAGGCAGACTGCGGAAGGGCTTCGGGGAAGCTGTGCGGCAGTGCCTGCTTCGGAGGCAAGGCCGGGAGACCTTGTATTCTTCCAGGGAACCTACAACACCTCCGGTGCAAGCCATGTGGGCATTTATGCCGGGAACGGGATGATGATCCACGCGGGCAATCCGGTGAAATATTCCAACATCAGAACCCCGTACTGGGAGGGGCATCTACTCTCCTATGGGCGGATACCCTGAAAAGCGGTTACGGGAGTGGCAATTATAACTGATAAAGTGACAAAAAAGATTGATAAAAAGTGCAGGGGAGGAGGAATGTATGGCGCAGCTGCAGTACCAGTTCAAAAAAAATGATGAATATTACACGCCGCCTTATGCGGTCTACCCGATCATGGAACGCCTGAGGGCAGGGGCGGCGGTATGGTGCCCTTTTGATACGGAAGAGAGCGCGTTTGTCAGGGTGCTTTCAGAAAATGGCTTCCGCGTCCTGTACGGGCATATCCGGACGGGGCAGGATTTTTTCCATGCGGAAGTGCCGGAATGCGACTATATCGTCAGCAACCCGCCTTACAGCTTAAAGGGCAAAATTTTAAAGCGGCTGTATGAGATCGGGAAGCCTTTCGCCATGCTGGTCAATTTCCAGGGGATTTTCGACAGCAGGGAACGCTTCCGCATGTTCAGGGAAAACAGGGTGGAAATGCTCTGGTTAAGCCCGAGGGTTTATTACATGACCGGGGACGGGAAGCTCCCTATGAGGGCGCCTTTCCAGAGCGGCTACCTGTGCAGCGGGATATGTGAGCGGCAGCTTGAGTTTGCATACCTTGACGTTGATTACAGGCGGGGCAGTTAGGCATACGCTGCCATGTCTTGGCGGATATCCGTAAAGGGTATGGCAGAAAACGGGACTATATTCCACAGATTGGAGGCGTGGCATGAATGCAAAATTAAACAGGGTTTTAGATGAGATTAAGCGGACGGAGGATAAGATTGCCGCATGGCAGGAACATTTGGAGGAACTGAATATCAGGAAAAACCAGCTGGAAGACGCGGAGATCATAAAGAGCATCCGCTCCATGAAGCTGGGCAGCCGGGAGATGCTTGCCTTCCTGGAAAATATCAGGAACGGGGCGGTGCCTGCACAGCAGGGACAGCACATAGGGGAGGCACGGCAGGAAGAAATCATGCCGGGAGAGGCAGAAAATATCAGGGAGCCGGAAGAAGCGCCGGCAGAAAGAGAGGACAGGGAAGATGAAGAAAACGGTTAGGAATTTGGCGGCAATGCTTGTGATGGCTGCGGCAGTCCTTTTATCAGGGAAAATGACAGCATATGCCTATGTGGACGAGACAGCGGAGGCGGTACCGGAGCCGGTCATTTCGGAGGAAACGCCGGAGGAGACGGAGACCACGCCTTTTTCGGTGGCGGGGAACGGGCAGCTTTTAGATGACATCAGCGATGATGAAACGAAGCAGTTCCTTACCGTCCAGACAAAGAACGGGAACACCTTTTTCATGGTCATAGACCGTTCCAGAAATTCGGAGAATGTGTATATGCTCTCCCTGATTGACGAGAATGACCTTGCAGAATTTCTTGGGGAAGATGAAACGGAACTAGAGGAGGAAAAGCCTGCGGTGGCGGTGGAAGAGCCCCGGCTGGAGCCTGTACAGGAAGAACCCCGGACGGAGCCGGAAAAAGGCGGCATGGGAATGGGGGCGGTGCTTACCATGATTCTTCTGGGCGCTGGCAGCATCGGCGCCTATTATTATTTCAAAATATGGAAGCCGAAGCGCGAGGAAGAGGAGGCGGAGAGCGAAGACCTTGAATTTTATGACGGGGGAGCTTATGTCAATGAGGACCGGGAAAACGGAAAGGAAGAGGGGGAAAGCGAAGAACCGGAGGACTGAAAGGGGGTACATATCCGGACAGAGAGTATGGGCAGGCATTGCCCTCCGGCAGAAAATACGCTATAATTTTCCATAGCAGAAAAAAGGGAAGCACTGCCGCATGCCCTTCCGGGGTGCGGCAGTATGCAGCAGAGGGGTAGCGGATATGGGAAAGATCAACCGTGAGGATATGCTGGAGCTGACAAGGCGCATGACATTAAAGCGGAACTGCTTTGACAGGATTGCCGGGGCATATCTGGACGAAGAGGGATTTGTGGACGGGACTTTCAACAAGCATTTCCAGAAACTGTCACAGAAAGACCAGCAGGACAACCTCAATATTGCAAAGGCCATTCCCTTTTCCGATACAAACGTGCAGCTGAAAGAGTATGTTTTCAGTGAGGCGGACCGAAGGCCGGGGAGCATCTGGCAGCTGCTTATGGCATTGAATGAGTGCGGGCTGAAAAATGACGCGATGCTGGATACCTTTTATGAGGAATTCGGGCAGAGATACCGGACAGGAAAAAACTATGCCATTTACTTTTTCCATGGAAGTTATGACGTTCCGCTGAAAGCAAACGATAAGGAAAGCCTGTGGGAGTCGGAAGAGGTCTACCGGTTCTTAGTCTGTGCAGTCTGCCCGGTAAGCGGCGATTACGAGCCGGGAGAGCCGGAATGCGGCTTCCTGTTCCCGGCGTTCAAGGACAGGAGCAGTGATACGGAGAGGGTCAATGTTTTTGCGGCAGATGGGAATTTCGGGAAAGTGGGGGAAATCCTGTTTTCCGGGGAATAGATGTTTCTCTGATAAACAGGCAGCTGCAGAAGAAAGACTGCGGGGACGGAGAGAGAGGAAAACCGGGATTTACGGAGGAAACGGATATGTGGATATGCCCAAAGTGCGGGAGAGAATTTAAAAGAACCAATCAAGGCCATTACTGCGGGAAAGCACCCGGAACAGTATTGGAATATATAGATTCGCAGCCTATAGAAACACGCCCCCGCTTAACGGAAATGATGGTTTTATTACAAAACAGCGTTCCGTGTGTAAAGGAACGTATATCTTGGAGCATGCCGTATTATGAGAAAGAAGGAAAATCTATCACATTTTCTGCCTGTAAAAAGCACATCAGTTTTTATGCAGGGGCTGAAGCCATTGGAAAATTTGCATCGGAGTTAAACGGATATGCCACTAATAAAAATGCAATATATTTTCCTTATGATAAAGCATTGCCTGCAGAATTGATTGAAAATATCGCAAGATGGTGTTTAAGCTGATCTGACAGCTTTCTGCTCACAAGGAGCGTGATAATGCTCATAACTGTATGGGGGAACCAATGGAGGAACTGTTTGTATATGCATTGCTATATAGTGAAGGCTTTGATGTGTGGCCTTTGTATGTAGATAAACTTGACCGGCTCTTTATGGAAGATATGGAAAATGAGGCCTATCTTACTCTGGAAGGAATGGCACCCAAAGAGGCTGTTTTGCATACCCTCTCTATTATGGAGGGGAGCAGCTTCGACACAGAATATTTCGGGAAGATATTGATGCGGTCACTCCTGCGGATATATGAAGATACGGATATTGCGGTTTTTGCAGGGAAGATGTATTCCCTGTGGAATAAACTGCCACGGGATACAGGGCGGGAGGAACCGTTTTTAACGTTATGTTATGCAGATGACTGTCTGTCTTACCATGATGAGGCGCAGTGCAGGAAGCTATATGAAAAAGCAATGCGTTATTATGACCAGACAATGGATTTACGGAGGGAAACACAATGGCGGTTACAGTGAACATCTATTACAGCGGCGAGAATGGAAATGCAAGGAAATTTGCGGAGGAAATGGTCTCAAGCGGCGTGGCTGATGATATCCGTGCGGAAGCCGGGAACATCAGGTATGAATATTTTTTCCCGATGGAGGATGCAGAGACAGTGCTTTTGATTGACAGCTGGGAAGACCAGCATTCCATAGATGCCCACCATGCATCCCCAATGATGGCAAAGATCATTGGGCTCAGGGAAAAATACGGCCTGCATATGAAAGTGGAGCGGTATGTGTCTGATGAAGACGGAGTCCCGGAAGCAGATAAAGCATTTATAAAAGAATAATCATGCAGGAGATTTTAAAAGAAAGATAAAGATATTTGTGTAACAGGGAACGGAAAGATATTTTATTAACCAGGGCAATCAGGATTGGTTGCTCTTTTTTTGCGCAAAAAAGGAGGAAACATATGTTTTTAGTCATCGGTGAGAAGGCCAGCGTCTCGCAGGCGCTGGCAAAGATATTGAAAGCGGGGAAGAAGGAGGACGGGTACCTTTCCGGGGAAGACTGCCTTGTAAGCTGGTGTTTCGGGCACCTTGCGGAATACGCTCCCCCGGAAAGCTATGACGGGCGGTATGCAAAGTGGACATTTTCGGATTTACCCATTATCCCGGAGGAATGGAAGCTTACTGTGGCAAAGGATAAGAAGGCACAGCTTGCAGTCCTGAAAAAACTGCTTAACAGGAAGGATTTGGAATACGTGGTCAATGCCTGTGATGTTGGATAGTGCGGAGGGGTGACAAACAAATACAAATAAGAAAGGGACTTCCTCAATCCTTAAAAGGCTATGACACTATCGGTTATAGTCTTTTTTCATGCGGTAATTACCGTATAAAATGAACTCCTATTCCCACAAGCGGAGAAATATCCAACAACAATATTACGCAATCCAATCTCCCGACAATTAACGTAAGAAAATCATTTATCAGCACGGAAACCAATCAATCATATCAATCCATATCACAGGAGGACAAAGAGCATGGATAAAAAGCAGGAACAGCAGATTTTATACTATTACAGTACCACAGAGAAATATATCCGTAGCAAGACACACTCTAATGCGCATCAGAGTGTCTTTACCAAAGAAAGTGATAAATACCAGTGGCTTGTGTTGGAACAGAGAAGCCAGTGCGAAGTCGAGGTAAGGCAGACCGACAATCATGGAATAATTACAGCGAGGGATAATTACGAACTGACAAGAAATTTACCTAAGTGCGTGGGCGTGGAGCGTTTATGTGAAGGCGCAAATGTTCAGATACCTTTTAATGCTGATGAAATCAATTTAATCTATCAGTTTGGGGAACAGAGCAAAGCGGAAACGTGTGCCAGTCTGTCCGCTATTCTTCCGCAGATAAAAGACGATAACACAAAGCAGATAGTAAGTACCACCTTAAAGAAATTAAATTCTCTGTCCGAAGAAACGTGTGCGGAACTGACAGCCACCACCAAAAGACGGAAACTGACTGAGCATGACCATTCCATAAAGGCAAGGTTAGCCAAAGCAAAGGAACAGACAAAACAGCCGACAGTTGCCGAGGAAAAAAAGCACAAAACCCACAGCAAAGGAAAGGGGGATATGGCACTATGAAACTTTCACGATACGAGCAAGAAACGATTGTTAATTACAATGCAGGAGAACAGACTGCCACCGTCTACACAAGGGATAAAACAGTTATGCGGAAACTTGACACACTTGTTGATGAATTTCCCGACATATACAAGCTGACAGGGCAGGACAAAATATCTAAGACCTATTCCTTTCCGAAATCATACGTTAATTACCGTAAGCCAAGAAGGATAAGCAAAGAACAAAGAGAACAGGCAAGAGAAATGATGTTAAAGATGAATTTAAGCGACAGCAAACAGTGAGAATTGCTATCGCCTGTTTATAATTTTTGGTCTTTGTCAGAGGGAATATATCGGACAATATCTTTTATGTCACAATCTAAAATTCGGCATATATCATTCAATGTTTTAGTTGATACATCTTTGTTGTGCTTCAAGCGGTGGAGTGTACTATGTGATAAATGATGTTTATTTGTCAAAGTATACCAATTTTCATTTGACTTATCCAAAGTTTCCCAAAACGGAGAATAGTCAATCACATTCAGCGCCCCCTTTAATAGTATCTTTAACAATAGAATAAAATATATTCCGATACTTAAATATCTTCGTAAAAACGAATACAACAAGAGGAAAGGAGCAAAACTGAATGTGTAGTTTTAGTTTGAAGTAAGAAAAGTAAAGAACAAATAAAAAACAGACAAGGGAGAATGATATGTAAAAAATATAAGCGACAGCAAACAGTGAAAATTGCTATCGCCAGTTTATAATTTTTGGTCTTTGTCAGAAGGAATGTATCGGACAATATCCTTTATGTCACAGCCTAATATTCGGCATAAATCGTTCAGCGTTTTAGTGGTCACATCTCTATTGTGTTTTAAACGGTTGAGCGTGCTATCCGATATGCGGTGGTTTTTCGTCAGAGTATACCAGTTTTCAATTGATTTTTCTAAAGTTTCCCAAAACGGGGAATAGTCAATCACATTCAGTCCCCCTTTAATAGTGTGTATAACAATAGAATAAAGTATATTCTCATACTTGAATATCTTCGTAAGAACGAATATACTAAGGGAGTAGGAAAAAATGAATATGTATGACCCCTAGTGTGAAAGGAGAAAAATCACCAAATGAAATTTTATGAAATTACGTACATAATTGAGGACGAGCAACAGGAAAGGCTGTCGGCATTGGCAGAGCGTTATGAAAAAGTTAATGGGTGGAATGAAAAAGAAATATTGCAGTTTGCTGTTGCTGCCACTTCCAAAGAAGAAATGGAAAGTAAACTCCAATTTTTGGAAAAGGAAATCGTTAAGATGGAAAAGGATTGGCAGGAGCAGGAAGAAAAACCCAAAGAAAAAAGAAAGTATATCAGCGATGAAGAATATGAAAAATGCAAAAGAGTTGTCAGTGCTTATGAGAAGGAACTTGATGAAATTGAAGTTACGGTTGTAGACGCAGGAAGGTTCGGATTTGTGAAACTGATATATTATAAATTCCCGTATGGATTTGATGACGCCATAGCCTACACAGACAGCCTTGAACTTTTTCTTGATTTATGGGACGAATGGTTTGAGGCGCAGTTGTTAGCACTCACAAAAAACACCCCAATGGCAGAACTGGATTATGAGGATATATTCAAATGCCTGTCTAAAGATACGCAAGAGGAACTTATGGCAAAAAGGGAATACTTTGCAGAAAAAGCGGGAATTGGAGCAAGGTAAAACAGAAAGGGAAAAAGGCTAATGCGGATAATGGCAGTTGCAAGGAAATGTATCAGTACATTAAAAAAAATAAAACGCAAAGTAATGTTCAAAATAAAATTATGGGAAATGGACAGATTGTGGGAACTTATGGGTGGAAGTTGTTGGGGATTGTTTCCCCCATCATTTTATTACACTCATACGGAAGAAGAAATAGAACGAATAACAAAAGAAACCATAGAAAGTTGCAAAAAAATGCTTGATGAATTTTAAGCCTTTAGTTCTTGCTTTAAAGGGAATTTTCAGAAATGGAAATTCCCAATTTGTATTTATGGACAAAGGCAAAAAAAGAATATCAGAAACTAAATAGTCCTATTTGGGTAGCGGTTATCTTAACAGACAATCAGCTACCTTTTTTATTTTCAGAAACTATCAACACAGCACAGAAAGAATGAGGTATCAGAAATGATTGAGAGCAAGAATGATACAAGCAAAAACTTAGAAAAAGCATTGCAGGCGTTGAAACAGGCGCAACAGCGTGTAGCTAACGAAAAGAAAAAACAGAACGAGAAAAAACGCAAAGCCGAGAACCACCACAAGTACATCATGGGCGGTATTATCGTGAAGTATTTCCCCGACTGCTACCGCTATGACGAGGGCGAGTTAAACCGTATCTTGTCGGTTGCCTTGCAGACAAGGGAGTGTCAGCAGATTATATCTAAAATCAAAGCGGAAAGCCGAGAAACCACTCCCCCACAACCTACTCTCCCCAATGCCGAAAATGAAAGCGAGGGCGGTACGGAATGACGAGGGCAACGGAACTGGAAAGCCGAGGTAACGTATTCACCCCGTTTACGGGGTGCGCACAGATATACCACCAGAGGTGGTATGTGCGCTCTCCGAGGGGCAAGTTTCACTTGCATGGACTCTTGCAGAGGGCGTTGTCTGTCTTGCGACAGCCAAAAGGGGAAACGACAATTCCCCTTCGCAAGCTACGCTTGCTACCCTTTAGTGAACTTTGCGTTCAGACAAAAGCCAAAGTGCGGCTTTTATCTGCCCACAAAGTCTATTCATGCACCCCACTACCCTATTGGCAGAATGTAGGTGTTGCGTATGGGTAATGTCACGAAACAGGCAAGCACACGTTTTTCCATAGTCAAGCGGAGCAAGGGGCAGTCGGCAGTTGAGAAAGCGTCCTATATCAGCAGGAGTGTTCTTGTCAGCGAGTTTGACGGGCAGACCTACCGCCCGAAATACCATGAGGATTTAGTCCATAGTGAAATCACTCTCCCGCCCAATGCGCCCAAAGAGTATGCAGACCGAGCCACTTTATGGAACGCTGTTGAACTGTCAGAGAAAGGGCAGAAATCACAGCTTGCAAGAATGTTAAAAGCGTCACTCCCCAACGAATGGAGTTACGAATTTGCAGAGGAAGTTGTGAGGGATTACGTTCAGAGGAATTTTATTGATAAAGGTATGTGCGCTGACTGGGCAATCCATGACAGCGAGAACGATAAAGGACAGCGCAATCTCCATATCCATGTTTTGCTTACCATGCGCCCTATCACTGAAAACGGGGAATGGGGAGCGAAACAGAAGAAAATCTATGACCTTGACGAGAACGGCGAAAAGATACCAGTGATTGACAAAAAGACAGGTCAGCAGAAAGTTGACAAGCGGAACAGGAAACAATGGAAATGCCACACCGCCGACAGCACCGACTGGAACAGTAAGGAAAACGCTAAAATGTGGCGCAAGGATTTAGCCGACACAATCAATGCCGCCAATGAGCAGTTAGGGATTGCGGTACATTGGGAACACCGTTCTTTTAAGGAACAGGGGATTGACCGAGAGCCAACTATCCATATCGGGGCGATTGCCAACGCTTTAGAGCGCAAGGGAATACAGACCGAGAGGGGAAACATCAATCGGGAAATCATCAAGAACAATATACTGTTGGAACAGGCGAAAGAAATACTCATGCTTGCCAAGCAGGAACTTCACAGCGCACAGTACGCAACGTACAAAAGTACGCAGATTAAAAATGCGGCGGTCAGCGTGAAGAATGAAGTCATAGAAATGATTGCAAAAGTGAGGGAACGCAAAGGCAGACTTGACTTGCCGATTGTCAGCGGAAAGCACCTAAGAAGAATATCCGACAGAAGCGCCTTGCAGTCAGCCGACAATGCGGAGAAATTCATCACGACAAGGAAGATAGACAGCTTTGAGAGCCTTGCGAAATTCACAGCGGATAAGGAACAGAGATACCAACAGTTGGAAACGGTACATCTTTCAAAGGGGCAGAAACTAAACCGATTAAAGGAACTGTCAAAAATGTATGCCCTTTATGCGCCAATCCAAGCCACCTATAAGGAGAGCCAGTCACTCAAAGGATTTGCGAAAATGAAATACGATAAGGAGCATAAGGACAGCTTATCGAAGTACCCCGAATTAAAGGAGCGTATGCAGAGCCTTTTACAGAATGGCGAGAAGATAACGCCGAAACAGTGGAAAGCCGAGATACAGTCCTTGCAATCCGAGTATGACAGTATCGGCAAGGAGCAGACCAAGACCGCCACAGAGTTAGCATATGCCGAGGTAATCAGTTATAACAAAAAGAACCTTGAGAGGGAACTTCAGAACGAGAGCCGACAGCATAACAGGCAACAGAACAGGACTAAGCGGAGGGAGGAAGAAATTTAATGGAAATCTAATAGAAATGAGCGTGTGATTGTGGTATTCTTGTTAGGGGCACAAATCATAGACAGTATAATTATATTTTTATGGAGGATATGTATGGATATTCGTGTAGAGCCTATATTATACGAGCAGAAATCTGTTTTTATTCAGATGTTGGAATTGTATAATTATGATTTTTCAGAGTTTTCCAATGATGACATAAACGAATATGGATATTTTGGATATGAGCATATTGATGATTATTGGAATGAAGAAGGCAGACACCCTTTTTTTATCAGGGTAAATGGAAAACTTGCGGGACTGGTTTTAGTACGTTCTTGTTGTGAACATAATAATCTGCCAAGCCCTTATAACATAGCCGAATTTTTTGTAATGAAAAAGTACAGACAAAAAGGAGTTGGCAGGGTAGCCGCTATGAAGATTTTTGATATGTTTCATGGTGGGTGGGAAATATCCCAATGGATTAACAACTTACCCGCCCAAAACTTTTGGGGTAAGGTTATTGCAGAGTATACAAACGGGAAATATGATACATTTACCGCAATGGAGGCAAATGAAACAGGATTTACGTTTGATAATTCACTTTAGAAGTTGAGAAAACATATATTTTTAATTTCAATCGGTTTTTATCTTACCTTACGACAATCACAACTGAATAAGTAACACAGCGTCAGAGCGTATAGAAAAATCTATGCGCTCTATTTTATTGTAAAGGAGCAGATTTATGAGCAAAGACAGCAACACAGGGCAAAGAGCCACCCGACAGCACCCACCCACAAAAATAATCGTGGAAAGGCACTATGTAGGCACTGAAAAAATGGAAACGGTATTCAAGCGGATAGCCGAGGAACAGATAACAAAAAAGGTTAAGGAGATAGCGGAAAACAGCGGAAATTAGCACTGGAAACGGAAAAGGGAATATAGTATAATAGGAATTGAGGAAGTCCCTTTTCATTAAGGAGGACGACATGAAAAGGGCAAAACTGAATAACGACAAAATCACTGCTTTATATTGCAGGCTTTCCAAAGATGACGGCACGAACAATGAGAGCATGAGTATCAGCACACAGAAAACCATGCTGAAAGATTATGCAAAGCGCAACGGTTTTCTGAACTGCCAGTTTTACGTTGATGACGGTTACAGCGGTACAAACTACGACCGCCCCGCTTTCCGACAGCTTATCGAGGATATACAGGACGGGGAAGTGTCAACGCTCATCACAAAAGACCTGTCACGATTGGGGAGGAATTATCTTGAAACAGGTACTTATATCGAGGTATTTTTCCCTAATCATAACGTGCGGTACATTGCAATCAATGACGGGGTGGACTCCATAGACAACGCACAAATGGATATTACACCGTTCCGCAACATCATCAATGAAATGTACGCAAAGGACACATCAAGGAAAATCAAGAGCGCACTCCACGCAAGGAGAATGCAGGGCAAGTATATGGCAACCACCGCCCCGTTCGGTTATCAGAAAGACGAGAAAGACCATAACCACCTTGTCATTGATGAAGTGACCGCCCCCGTTGTGGAACTGATTTTCTCAATCGCCGAGGAGGGTGTGGGGCTTCACACTATCTGTAACCGCTTGCGTAAGGCAAAAGTGCTGAAACCGAGTTTCTATAAAAAGGAACTGTTTGAGCGTTTTATGGACGAGGAAAAAATGTATGACTGGGATACTGCCTATGTCAGTCAGATATTGCACAATCCCGTCTATGCAGGAAACCTTACTGTTGCGGACAAACCAACTAAGACCATACGTTCCAAGAAAAGACAGTATATTCCGTTTGCAGAGCGTGAAGTTATCTATGGCACACATGAGCCAATCATTGAACAGAACCGCTGGAACAATGTGCAAAAGATTTTACAGAGCCGACCGCCTGTTATCGGGGAAAGTTCAAGCGGATATGATAACATTTTCCGAGGGATTATCAAATGCGCTGATTGTGGGAGTGCCATGCTTGCCAAAGTCGAGCAGAAAAGAAAGCGGAACAACGTACTGGACAAGACTTTCTACTGCTGTACCAAGTACCGTAAATTCGGGAAAGAAAGTTGTTCATCACACAACATTGAGGCGAGGACGGTTCACGAAGTTGTGCTTGTAGACATTCAGAAACACGCAGGACAGGCACTGACGGACAGGAAAGCAATGGTAACGGAAATTGCGGAGCGTCTTAATCTCCAAATGTCAGCGGACAGGGAACAGCAGAAAAAAGAACTAAGGCAATGTAAACAGCGTGTGTCGGAGATTGAAAACCTGTATGCCAAACTGTACGAGGACTTGACAAGGGAACTGCTGACCGAAAAGCGTTTCCAAATGTTGTCGGCAAGGTATGACAGCGAGCAGGAAGAACTGACTGCCAAGATAAAGGAACTTGAAAAAAGTGCCATAGCGGACAGGGAGCAGTTATCTTCCATTGAGCAGTTTGCGGAGCAGATAAGCGGTTATGCAGGAATAACGGAACTCAATTTTAAGATAATCAATCAACTGATAGAAAAAATTCTTGTTTCTGAACCCGTAGAAGTTGACGGGCAGAAAATTCAACGACTTACTATCCATTACAAATTCATAGGGGCATTGGAAACCCTTGAATAATGGATATTTTCTAAGTCACCTATTCCAACTATTCAACAGACGCAGGCCGGGAAGGGGAACTTATATTTAAGCATGTATACGACCTGTCCGGAAGCACCCTCCCAGTAAAGCGTTTGTGGATCAGTTCCATGGAGGATTCCGCAATCCGTGAAGGCTTTACAAACCTGAAGGACGGAAAGGAGTACCGGGATATCTGCGAGGCCTCCGTCTGCCGGGCGAAGGCGGACTGGCTGGTGGGCATGAACGCCACGCGGGCGTATACTACGAAATACTTTAAGAAGCTGGCGGTGGGCAGGGTGCAGACGCCCACCCTCGCCATGCTTGTGGAGCGTGAGGAAAAAATCAGGGGTTTTAAGAAAGAAAAGTATTTTACAGTCCATATTTCCAGCGGCGGGATGGAGGCAGTGTCAGGGCGCATGGATAACAGGAAAGAAGCACAGAAAATGCTGGAAGAATGCAGCGGCGGGCAGGCACAGATGGTATCCGTGATAAAAGAGGAAAAGACGGTACCGCCGCCAAAACTCTATGACCTTACCACCTTACAGCGCGACGCCAACCGCATTTTCGGCTTTACCGCAAAGGAAACGCTGGAATACCTGCAGGGACTTTATGAGAAAAAGCTGGCGACCTATCCCCGGACGGACAGCCAGTTTTTGTCTGACGACATGGGGCAGACAGTGGGGAAGGTAATAGAAGCAGTCCTCCATTCCGGCTTATTTGGGGAAAATATTTTATCAGGCATGGAGATGCCGGTTCCGGATATTAGCAGGGTGTTGGACAGTAAAAGGGTCACTGACCACCATGCAGTTATCCCCACTGCAAGGATCGGGGAAGCGGACCTTCCAGCCCTGCCGGAAGCGGAGCGGAAAGTGCTGGCGCTTACTGCATGCCGCCTCCTGTGCGCGACAGGGGAGAAGCATATCTATGGAACAGTGAAGGCAGAACTTTCCTGCAGCGGCCATATTTTTGCCGCCCTCGGAAAGACCGTCACACACAATGGCTGGAAAGACTTTGAGTATATGCTGAAAAGCGCTTTTAAGACTGCGGAAGATGCAGGGGACCAGGGACTGCCGGAACCTGCCGGGAGCCGGAAGGAAGGTAAGCTTCCGGAACTGGCAGAGGGGCAGGTATTTGAAAACATTCAGGCAGAAATCAGCGAACATTTTACCTCCGCCCCGAAGCACTTTACGGAAGACCAGCTCCTGCTTTCCATGGAGACAGCGGGCAGGGGGGATTTTGAGCGGGATACGGAGAAAAAAGGCCTTGGCACCCCGGCGACACGGGCGGGGATCATTGAAAAGCTGGTATCCTCCGGCTATGCGGCAAGGAAAGGGCGGCAGATTATCCCCATGCCGGAGGGAATGGAACTGGTAGCAGTCATGCCGGAATATCTAAAGTCGGCGCTCATGACCGCAGAATGGGAGAATGGCCTGCTGCGCATAGAGAAGGGGGAGCTGGACAGTAAGGATTTTATGCAGGGCATTTCGGAACTGGTAGGGGAGATGCTGGAAGGGTGCAGGAAAATCCCGGAAAGTGAGCTTGGCCGGTTCCGCCGGAAAGAAAGCATAGGCAGCTGCCCCTTATGCGGGGCGGAGGTCTATGAGGGAAAGAAGAACTTTTACTGTAACAACCGCGAGTGTTCGTTCACCCTCTGGAAAGAGAACCGCTACCTTTCCGGCATGAAAAAGAAAATTGAAAAAAAGATGGCAAAAGAGCTTTTAAAAACCGGGCGCAGCCATGCAAAGGATCTGTATTCTGCAAAAAAGGACCAGACCTTTGCGGCGGATATCGTGATGAAGGCGGAGGACGGGCGGATTGATTTCAGCCTTGCTTTCCAGAAGGGGGAAGAGGGGAAGCAGGAAGGGAAGAAAGGAAAATAAAAGCTAGATAACAGCATTTCAGAGAGGGGGACTTTACAATGGACAGACTGCAGAAAATCCAGCAGCTTGCCGGGAAGGAGGCAAAAAAGATCAGCAGCTGCCCAAGGGACTGGATGGGGTACCTTGGCACGGCAGCAAAACTGTACCGTTATCCGTTTCCAGACACCATGCTGGTCCATGCCCAGCGCCCGGACGCCACTGCCTGTGTGTCGCTGGAGGACTGGAATGGGAAAGTAGGGCGGTGGGTAAGGCGGGGCGCAAAGGGGATCGCGCTGTTAGATGACAGCAGGACGAAGATGAAGCTGAAATATGTGTTTGACGTTTCCGATACCCGTCTGGTGCAGGGCGGATGGACGCCCGTCCTCTGGAAGATGGAGCAGCGGCATGAAGCGGAGGTGCTTTCCTGCCTGTCGGATACCTACGGGCTTAAGGGGAAGGAAGCGGCAGGCATAGGCCCGGCGCTTATGGAGGTTTCTTCCCGCATTGCGGAAGAGAACTTAAAGGAAGCCATGCGTGGGCTGGACTATGAAGTGGAAGGGACATATCTGGAAGGGCTTGGGGAGGACGCTGTCCGGGTATCTTTTAGGGAGCTTTTGAAAAACAGCATCTTTTACGCGGCAGCCATCCGGTGCGGCTTGGATCCCATGGAATACCTTGAGGAAGGGGATTTTGTGGGGATCATGGACTTCAATACCCCTGCGGCGCTGGCTGTATTGGGAAATGCCATAAGCAGCCTTACGGAGCCGCTCCTTCGGGGCATCGGCCGGACAGTGAAAAAAATTTGTCTGAAAGAAGAACAGAAAGCTCTTGAAAACCGTACAGGAATCGGTTACAATAAATTTGACACTTTAAAGCGCGAAACTGAAAGCGGGAAGGGAGGAAGCGCAGATGGAACTGACATACCACTGGGAGGGGGACTACCTGATCCCGGACCTGACAATAGAGGAGGAGCAGAGGACCATCGGGAAATACGGGATGCTGCGGAAGACGTTCCTGAAAGAGAACCGGGCGGGCTGGTACCAGGGCATGATGCTGGAAGGGAAGCTGGACAGCCATCTGGCGGACATAGAGGAAGCGGCAGCGGAGAGGATGGAAGCCCTGGTGGAAGGGCTTTTGGAGAAATATCCGGCGCCGGACAAGGGGAAAGACCAGATGGCGTGGGCAGCCCACATGAACAGCCTGAGAACCATGGCGGAGGAGAGCGTCCTGCAGGAACTGGTGTACAGTTAGAGGGAGAAGGAAACGGACAGGATATGGAGAAAGCAGGGGAAATGGAAACCCCTGCTTTTTCTGTACATACAGGGAGATTCCCTTCCGTGGAGCAGCAGGTCCGGCAGATTGAGGAACGTGTGCAGGCGCTGTATGCCGGGGAAATCACGATCCCTGCTGACGTGGTGGACGAGGTACTCCGTGCAGGCGGCAACCGGGAGGGAAGCTTACCGCGCATTATTTATAATTTCATGCCTGGCAAGACAGACGGGGAATATACGGAATTTATCCGTAAGGAATACGGGACCGGCGGCAGGGGAATCATTATTGGCGGCATGAAATATTCCGTCTGGCATGATGAGCTGGGCATGCAGATCGCCGCCGGGGATTCCGTGCATGGGGCAGTGTTGTATAAGGCGTTCCTGACATGGGAAGAGGTAAGCGGGCGCATCCACCAGCTCCTTGGGCAGGGGGAATATGCCCCGCAGGAGGTATTGGACCAGGCATGTTCCAATGCAGATACGGAACATACGGACATATCAGTGCCTGTGGAAAAGGATATGGCGAAGGGTGCGGCGGCAGAGGTGAAAAAGCCTCTGCAGGAGGCAGTCCCGTACCGTGCAAGGGAGGGCTTTTCAGGGGAGGAACTCCCGGCATTTATCACCCAGGACGAGATTGATGCTTACCTTACAAAAGGAAAGCATTCAGACTGGCGGCTGGGAATTTATTCTTATTTTATACAGGACAGGACGGATAAAGAGAGAGCAGCCTTTCTCTGGAAAGAATATGGAACCGGGGGCGGCGGGACTATCTACGATAACGCAGAGGATTCCGGTGTATGGCATGATGGCAAGGGACTGCTCCTCACCAGAGGGAGATATGGCGATATAAAAGCGGAAGCCATGCTGAAATGGCCGGCTGTGGCAAAACGGATAAAGCACCTGATTGAGCATGACAGATATTTAAGCACAGCCGATATTTCCCGTATGTCGGAGTATGAAAAAGAGAGGATCGTTTCCCATGCCGCAAATTTTTACAGCCGCATCCCGGAAGCTGTTACACGCCCGTGGGACGGAACGTCTTCCCCTTATGAACACAGGGATGAGATTGCCGGCCTTTTGGGAACCCCGGAGGGAGGGGAAACGCTTGTCGAAAACATGGGGCAGGCATTGGCGGCGCTCCCAGCGGATTTTGAGGGCCGTGATGAAAAGGGGCGTCTTCTGGAAAAGGTACGGGGATATGTGGAAGGCACTTATACCATTTTCCCGGAAAAGAAAAAAGGCATACAGGAAGGGATACGGATCGGGGACAGCGTGCAGCTGTCCTTATTTGATTTCATGGATATGAACGCCGCGCCTGTGGAGAAAAAAGCGCCTTCAGAGGAAGCACCAAAAGAATTTCCGCAAAAAGAATTTTTCCAAAACGAGCCTTCACAAAAGGAAAGTACGGGGGAACAGGCAGGAGACGTTTTGCATTCCGAAGATTCACTGGAAGCAGAAGGGACAGCAGAAGGGAAAAATCTTGAAGGACAGGGAAATGCAGAAGGACAGAAACATTCAGGAGAACCGGAAAATCCGGAAGGACAGAAAAACCTCCCCGCTCCGGCCAATTTCCGTATTACCAATGATGACTTGGGCGCAGGCGGGCCAAAGCAGAAATTCCGTGCCAACATGGAAGCTATTATTACTTTGAAAAAGATAGAAGGGGAAAACCGCACAGCCACGCCGGAAGAACGGGATATTTTGTCCCGGTATGTGGGCTGGGGCGGCATCCCGGCGGCTTTCGGGGAAGGTAACGGGGCATGGGCGGCGGAATATATGCAGTTAAAACAGGCACTGACAGAGGAGGAATACCGACAGGCAAGGGCTTCCACCTTAAATGCGTTTTATACGCCGCCTGTGGTCATAAAGGCCATGTATGAAGCCCTTGGAAATATGGGATTGAAGCAGGGAAACATATTGGAGCCTTCCTGCGGCACCGGGAACTTCATGGGGCTTGTGCCGGAGGGAATGGGAGGCCTTAAGATGTATGGCGTGGAGCTCGACAGCATTTCCGGCAGGATTGCGGGGCAGCTTTACCCGGAGAACCGTATCTCCATACAAGGGTTTGAACACGCACAGTACCCGGACAGTTTTTTCGACTGCGTAATCGGGAACGTGCCTTTCGGCGCATACAAGGTGGCGGACAGGCGGTATGACCGATTCAGTTTCCTGATTCATGACTATTTTATCGCAAAGTCCCTTGACCTTGTGCGCCCGGGCGGTGTTGTGGCGGTGGTTACGTCAAGCGGCACCATGGACAAGCAGAACCCGTCTGTGCGGCAGTATATTGCAAACCGCGCGGACTTATTAGGGGCAATAAGGCTTCCGGAGAATGCGTTCTTAAAGAATGCCGGGACGGAAACAGTGGCAGATATTTTATTCTTTCAGAAAAGGGACCGGGCAGCCTTGGAGCAGCCGGAATGGGCAAGCCTTGGCATCACGCCGGAGGGATATTCTGTAAACAGCTACTTTGCTGCCCACCCGGAAATGGTGCTGGGGAAATTTGCCATGGAAAGCACACAGTTCGGGAAGCAGGCGCTCACAGTAAAGCCCATGGAGGGCACAGCCCTGTCGGAACAGCTGAAGGAGGCAGTAAGCCATATTCAGGGAGATATCACGGACAGGGAGCCGGAGGAACTCCTGCCGGACCAGGCGGGCGCTTCCATACCCGCCGACCCTTCCGTGAAGAATTTCAGTTTTGCGGAAGTAAACGGGAAGGTATATTACCGGGAGAATGCAAGGATGAACCCGGTGGAGATCCCGGCAAAGACCACGGAGCGTGTCCTTGGCATGGTAAAACTGCGGGATATTACGCAGGAACTGATCCGCTGCCAGATGGAAGATAAAAGTGATGCGGAAGTGGAAGCACTGCAGAAAAAGCTGGACACGGAGTATGACAGTTTTACTAAGAAATATGGTCTGATCAGCAGTAACGCCAACCGCCGGGCTTTCTCACAGGATTCCAGCTACTGCCTTCTGGCGGCGCTGGAGGTGGTTGACGAGAACGGGAATTTAGAGCGCAAGGCGGATATCTTTACCAAGCGCACCATACGGAAAGCGGAACCCGTCACCAGCGTGGATACCGCCAGTGAAGCCCTTGCGGTCTCCATCGGGGAAAAAGCAAGGGTAGACATACCGTTTATAGCGGAACTATGCGGGAAAACGGAGGAGGAAGCCACAAGGGAACTTACCGGGGTAATCTTTAAAAACCCGGTGACAGAAAAGTGGGAGGCGGCGGACGAATATCTTTCCGGCAATGTAAGGGAGAAGCTGCGCACAGCAGAATATTATGCAGAAAGCCTCCCGGAGTATGCGCCTAACGTGGAGTATCTTAAGAAAGTGCAGCCTAAAGACCTTGACGCTCCGGAGATAGAGGTGCGGCTGGGTGCTGCATGGGTGGAGGATACTTATATCACACAGTTCATGGGGGAACTGTTCCAGACACCGGGGAATTATCTTGGTAGAAAGATTGCGGCAAGGTATGCGAAAGAAACCGGGCGGTGGCATATTTCAGAGAAGAACCTTGATACCCGCGGAAATTCCCTCGTCACTTCCACTTACGGGACGGGCAGGGCAAACGCCTACCGGCTTTTGGAGGACGCCTTAAACCTGCGGGATACCAAGATATACGATAAGATAACAGCGGAGGACGGGAAAGAGAAACGTGTCCTGAATAAAGCGGAGACCATGGTGGCCCAGCAGAAGCAGGAGATGATCCGGGAAGCCTTTAAGGAATGGGTGTTCAAAGACCTTGACCGGCGGGAGGCGTTGTGTAAAACCTATAATGAATTGTTCAACAGCATCCGTCCCCGTGAGTATGACGGGAGCCATATCCGGTTTGTGGGCATGAATCCGGAGATTGCCATGATGGCGCACCAGAAAAATGCGGTGGCGCATATCCTGTACGGGAACAATACCCTGCTTGCCCACTGCGTGGGTGCAGGGAAGACCTTTGAGATGGTGGCGGCGGGCATGGAGAGCAGGCGGCTGGGGCTTTCCCATAAGAACCTTTATGTAGTGCCAAACCACCTGACGGAGCAGTGGGGCAGCGATTTCCTGCGCCTTTATCCGGGAGCCAATATCCTTGTGGCAACGAGAAAAGACTTTGAGCCTGCCAACCGGAAAAAGTTCTGCTCCCGCATTGCCACCGGGGATTATGACGGTATCATTATCGGCCACAGCCAGTTTGAGAAGATCCCCCTTTCCATAGAGCGCCAGATTGCGGCCATAGAGCGGCAGATTGATGACATCATCCTTGCAATCTCAGACGCAAAGGCGGCGGAGGGGGAGCGCTATACCATTAAAGAAATGGAAAAGACAAAGAAGCTGCTGGAAGCAAGGATGGAAAAATTAAACAAGCAGGAGCGGAAAGACAATGTAGTGACTTTTGAGGAGCTTGGCGTAGACAGGCTGTTTGTGGACGAGAGCCATTTTTATAAAAACCTCTTTTTGTACACGAAAATGCGTAATGTGGCAGGGATATCCCAGACGGACGCGCAGAAAAGCTCCGACATGTTTATGAAGTGCCAGTATATGGACGAGGTCACCGGCGGCAGGGGGATCACTTTCGCCACCGGCACCCCCATATCGAATAGCATGGTTGAATTATATACTATAATGCGCTACCTGCAGTATGACACCTTACAGAAGCTGGGAATAGGGCATTTTGACGCATGGGCGGCAGCGTTCGGGGAGACGGTCACAGGCATAGAGCTTTCCCCGGAAGGGACGGGCTACCGGGCAAAGACACGGTTCGCCCGGTTCTATAACCTGCCGGAGTTGATGTCCCTGTTTAAGGAGTGTGCGGATATCCAGACTGCCGACCTGTTGGATCTGCCGGTGCCGGAAGCGGAATATGTCAATGAAGTATTAAAGCCAAGCCATGAACAGCAGGAAATGGTAAAAGCGTTTGCGGAACGGGCGGAAGCTGTACGGGCAGGGGGCATTGACCCGGCAAAGGACAACATGCTGCGGATTACCAATGACGGGAGGAAGTGTGCGCTGGACCAGCGGCTGTTAAACGACATGCTGCCGGATGCGGAGGGGAGCAAGGCGAACCGCTGTGTGGAAAATGCTTTTGGAATATGGAAAAGTACCATGCAGGGTAAATCCGCACAAATGATCTTCTGTGACCTTTCCACGCCGAAAGCAGGCGGCATTTTCAATGTTTATGATGACGTACGGGAAAAGCTTGTGGCGATGGGGATACCAAAGGAGCAGGTGGCCTTTATCCATGAGGCGGCCACGGAGACAAAAAAGGCGGAATTATTTGCGAAAGTCCGTTCCGGGCAGGTGCGTATCCTCATAGGCTCCACGCCCAAGCTGGGCGCTGGGACCAACGTGCAGGACCGGCTCATTGCGCTCCACCACCTGGACTGCCCGTGGAAGCCTGCGGAACTGGAACAGCAGGAAGGGCGCATCCTGCGGCAGGGGAACAGGAATAAGAAGGTGTGGATATACCGGTACGTGACGGAATCAACATTTGATGCGTACCTATGGCAGATTTTGGAAAATAAGCAGAAGTTCATCTCCCAGATTATGACCAGCAAATCCCCGGTGCGCTCCTGCGAGGACGTGGACGATACCGCCCTGTCCTATGCGGAGATCAAGTCCCTTGCCACCGGGAATGTTTACATAAAAGAAAAGATGGAGCTGGATATCCAGGTAAGTAAGTTAAAGCTGTTAAAGGCGGAGCATGTCAGCCAGAAATACCGGCTGGAGGCAGATATCGCAAGGAATTACCCGGCGGAGATTGCTGAATTGAAAGAACGTGTCGCCGGGCTTTTGGCGGACGTTAAAATGGCAGCCCCTGTTCTGGAAAAGGCGGAGGGGAAAGATAATTTTGCCATGGAGATAAAAGGCAGGGTATATACGGACCGGAAAGAAGCCGGGGAGGCATTTATCTATGCCTGCCAGGGGCTGCGGGCCACGGACGATGCAAGGCCGGTGGGGAGCTTTAGCGGGTTTGGGCTGGCAGTCTTTTACAATGCCTTAAGCCAGCAGTATATGGCCAGAATTGGGGGAAAGTGCAGCTACCGGGTGGAGGTCGGCAGGGATGCCCTTGGGAATATGCAGCGCATCAGCAACGCGCTTGCGAAAATACCGGAAGAACTGAAAGAAACCCGACAGAAGCTTGAAAACGTGCAGCGCCAGCTTGCCATAGCGAAGGAGGAGGTGGAGAGGCCTTTTGTGAAGGAAGCGGAGCTTCAGGAGAAATTAGAGCGTCTGGCGGAACTAAACGTGCTTCTTAACATGGACGAGAAAAGCCCTGCGGAGGCAGTGGGGCTGGACGATGAGGACCGGGAGACAGAAGATATGCAGGATATTCCGGAGAGAGAGATGGAGGAAAATATAATAGAAGAAACTGCCGGAAACAGCAGGAAAAAAGAGCTGGAAGACCCGTGGGAAGAAGAGGAAGGGTATGCCTGTGAGACAGAGAACGGATATTTTGCAATCCAGGAGACGGAAGGGGGATATGACTATACTTTTTATGGGGAAGATTACCGGGTATTGGATGGCGGCATATATGAGAACCCGGCTGTGCCGATCTGGGAGGCTGCAGAGGAGATTCTTACGGGTGAAGGACTGTCCGCAGAAGGAATGATGACGGTAGATTATGGCTGGCTTATGGAGAAAGCGGAGGAAGCGGGGCAGACGGAAATACAGAAGCTTCCGCTTATATCGGGCAATACGGAGCCGGAAAAGGCGCTGAATGGATTAAGCCGGGCAGAAGTTGAGGAAATGGCGCTCTGCTATGCACAGGCACAGATTGAGCATGCAGGATTTGAGGAGGAAGTGAAGCTGCTGGGCGCAAGGGTATATGGGAGCAGAACCAGGGATGGGCTGTACCGGGAAGGCTCCGACATTGACGTTGTGATCTCCTATGCAGGGGATATCCGTGAGGATGACTTTTTTAACCTTCTGCATGGAGAGGATTTTGGCATGGCAGGGCTTCTCATTGACATGAACCCCATATCTCTGGAAAAAACAGGAACACTGGAAGAATATCTTGAAAATGCGGAAAAGTATCTGGACGGTAAAGAGGTACAGTTAAAATCCGCCAGGTCTGCACCAGAGGATCCCGACAGAATGGAAACGGGGCAGACATCAGAAAACAGGGAAAGGAAGTCGGTGCTGGCGGCACTGAAAGAGCGGCAGTCGGCCATAGAAAAGCGGGAAAACAGGGCGGAAAATTTAAAAGAATATAAGAAAAGGGGGCAGGAATTATGACTATGGAAAACCAGTTTGAAGTTTACCAGATGCGGCAGACGCCGGAGACAAGGCATATTCGTTTTCGTGCCTATCAAACGCTGCTGGAAAAAGGAATACGGGTCAGGAAGGAAGATTATGAACGGGTCTATACGGGAGCCCTGTGTCCGCAGGATACCCCGGAGGGAGTAAAGGAGCGGCTTGACAGACAGCCGCCCCGTTCCTTTGTAGGGCATTCCGTCAGCGTCAGCGATGTGCTGGTATTTTACAGGGAAGGCACAGTCATCTCTTACTATGTGGAAAAGACCGGGTTTACCGTGATAGAAAATTTTGTTGATAAAGAAAGCGGTTCATCTGGAACAGCAGTTTCCATTGATACAATAAATTTCCATATAGAAGGGAAAGCCGGGAGCTGGCTTGCCTTTGACAGTATCAGGCTGGAAGGACGGGAGTTTTTTCTGATGGAGCATGAAACTTACGGGAAGGAAGCCGCATGGGTAGTGGTGGACGGAACAGGGCGGCTGGCGGTGGATCATGTCAGGAACGGTTTTGACGGGGAAGTGAGGGGGAAGCTGGAAGAGTACATCCGCTCATCACAGCCGGAAGCGGAAGGGTGCAGCAAGGAAGAAACCCGGCGAAAGCCTGTTCCGGCAGAACCGGAAAGAACGCACACCTGTCAAAAGGAAACAAAGCTGCACCAAATAGAATCTGGAACAGATACGCCTACGCCTGACAACTGGCAGAAATATATGGAAAATGGGGAATACTTAAGAAGCGCAGAGATCAGCGGAGAGCAGAATTATAATCTGATTGACGGGCGCAAAAACAATGGGTATAAGTCCCCGTCTGCGGTAAACAGTATGCCACCGAAAAAGAAGCCGCAGGGCAGGCCTTCAGTACTGGCAAAGCTCCACAAAAAGCAGGCGGAGATTGCAAAGCGAGGTGGGAAAAAGGAGCGGCAGGCGGCGGTAGAAAATGATGCGGGGCGTGAACGGAAATAGAAAAAGGAGTGTCTGGCATTGTGCCGGGCACTTCTTTTTTTGGAAGTGCGCCCAGTATGGGCGCAATCTAATCGGTGAAAGTCCGTAACACGCCCTGGTAGTGGGAAGTGTATAGCCAGGAGCAAGGGTGTCCATCGTGAGGTGGAATCTGAAGAAAGCTGGAGGCAAAGCTCTGGTCTGACGAACAGAAATCACATCAGGCTACAGTTAGGGATAAGGCTGCTTGACAAGTCGAAGTCCAATAACTACCCGGAACTAACTGTGGTAAATGTGGCGGATGGATGGAGTGAAAGATTGCGTTCTTACCTGGGGAGGTCTCGTCAGCGGATGAAATTACATCAACAAAAGCAAAGGAAATCCGTAGTAACAACGAATGGCGAGAAGTCAGCAGAGGTCATAGTACCATTGTGGTTGCAAACATAATGGGAAGGACTGAACTTTAGGAGATGTGGGTAAATGAATGTGACTAATGACAGATTTAAGGACAGACAACTTCATATTGAGGACTATCTGCAAATGGTATCGACGGAATCGAAAGAGTATGCAGAAGTGTCCGCCTGTCAGAGGATTGCTGAAAACAACCGCATCATCACAGACTTTCAGACGGACGGACTGCTGGAGAAGATTTTACAGCCAACTAATCTAAATAATGCATACAAGAAAGTAAAATCAAACAAAGGAGCAGGCGGTGTTGATGGGATGAGCGTGGATGAACTTCTGCCGTTCCTCAGAGATAACCAGGTGAAACTAATCCAGCAGTTAAAGGATGGGAAATACAAACCCAATCCAGTCCGCAGGGCAGAAATACCCAAAGAAACAAAAGGAGAATTTCGGAAACTGGGAGTACCCATGGTTTCTTCATACTGCACACCTCCCAACGTTGTTTTGGAATGCTGCCTCCGGGTATCATGAAGGCAGTCGCTTTATTAAAAGTATCATGTGTAAAGTGCTTTTATCGATTCCAGATTGGAATCATCAATCAGGACTTCCCATGGCCAGCCCCGATGCTGCTTCCTTGCGGGAATCTTACCGGCAGATATGCCGTAGTAGACCCTGTCGGCGGATATGCCGAGCAGCCCTGCGGCCTCAGCGACAGATATGCCCTGCCGGTTTCTTTCGTAGGGGCCGGAAATATCATATTTATAACGGATCCACCGAACCCCGGCATATGTGAAGGCCTTTCCCTCAGGGGTAACCAGCCCGTCTTGGTTCAGCCGTGCTGCAATCCCGGAATCATCCAGGGTCGCTGCCAGTTCACGGATTCTGGAAACGGTACTGTCAGTGTGCCGCCTGCGGTCGCCATAGGGAAGGTTCTTTTTTAAGGAAAGCTGTTCGCATTTCCCGCTGCGGAACCGGATGCCTATTGAAAAATCAGGGCATCGCTTTTCTGCCAGGACAGTGATATCGTCCACCAGGATACGGATGACACGTTTCTTTTCTTTTGGCGTAGAAGTCGGTGCATTCCAGATCTCTGGGATCTTCTGCGCGAGGTTCAGGATGTCCTGTTCTTCTTTTTCGGAAGGGACCCAGGCTTTTCTGGAACTGTATGTGGCATAGTCCTGTTTTGCTCTTTCCAGTTCTTTGAGCTTCTGGTTCCAGTTGGACTCCAGGGAGCGGACAACCAGTCTGTTTTCCGGGTCTGCGAGCATGAACTGCCGCTCTGTGCGGTCAGCTTCATACTGTGCACGTTCGATGGAGAGGAGCCATTGTTTATCCGACATCCTGTCCGCATCATTTATGCTGTGCATGACTTTCAGGGAGAGCTCCAGTTCTGAGGGCTTCATGATGGCGAGGATCCTTTCGGAGACTGCCTGGTCAAGGGCTTCGGCAGGGACAGAGGAACAGGTTGCCTTATTGCCATGCTCCCAGCGGCCGATGCATTCGTATAAAGGGCGTATGCCGCCGGTCCCCGTGTAACGGACTGTCATACGGCGGCCACATCTCCCGCAGAGAAGGACTCCTGTAAGGAGGGCGGCCCCCTCACGTGCCGGGCCGCAGCGCTCCATATTCGTCTGGTTGGAGGCAAGGCGTTTCTGGTTCTCCTCGAATTCTTCCCAGGAGATAAAAGCCTGGTGATGGTCGGGGAGGAATACTTTCCAGTCTTCTTTGTCTGGGAGGCGGACGGGGTGGTGTTCGAAGTGCCCGTCGGCATCAATGGTCTTATTATCACGATAGCGTCCATACACATACGCTCCGGCATAAGCAGGATTGTGGATGACGTCAAGGACACGGCTGTGGGTCAGCGTCCCCCATGTGACCTTCCCATCCCATGCGCCTCCATAAGCCCGCTTGGGGAAAGAAAGATTGTTTTCGGCGAAATACCGGACAACACCGTAGGCGCTTCCGGATGTGCGGAATGCCCGGAACAGGGTGGAAAGGGCATGCTGTACCCCTTCATCAGGATCCATGATGGTCCTGCCGCTGGCATCATAGATATAGCCAACAGGCAGCGGGAAGCGTAGTTCTCCCCTGGAAGCGGCGTTTTCCTTCCCGCCAATCATACGGGCGTGGAGGAAGTGGAGTTCCGCTTCGCCCATGGTGCCTTTCAGGCCGATCAGGAGCCGGTCGTTAAAGTCTGACATGTCGTAGATGCCGTCTTCGTCGATCACGAGGGTGCCGAACAGCCCGCAGAGCTCAAGGAGCTTCATGAGGTCGGCTGAAGACCTGGCAAGGCGTGATATCTCCAGTCCGAGCACTGCGCCGACTTCGCCCAGTGATACGCTTGTCACGAGCTGGGCAAAGCCCGGGCGTTTGGAACGTCCGGAACCGGATATGCCCAGATCCCCGTCGATCACGCGGATGTGTTCTTCCGGCCAGCCAAGCGATAATGCCCTTTCCCTGAGGGCGTACTGCCTCTGGGTGCTCTCCTGGTTGAACCGTACCTGGGCCATCGTCGACTGGCGGACATAGACCAGGGCTTCCCGGTTCAGGTGCTGGGCCCGTACTTTGGACGGGATCTGCAGGTTCCGCTTCATTTTCGTCCTCCTTTCCAGCTGAAAAGAAGGAGATGAACAGGGTTGAAAGTGCTGCTATGAGTTCTTCCGCAAGACGGGGGTCGTTACCGGTCAGATGCATGAGAGTTGCTTCCATTAGAGGCTCCTCCTTTCAGGCTAAAGGTCGATCTCTCTGCGCCGGAACAGTTCCAGGTTAATGCAGCTGAGTTCTGCAAGCAGCTCTGTGGTGTCCTCATAATCTTTGATACACTGGGAGACTTTGTCCTTATAAGCTTTCGGGACAGAATCCAGCTGGGTCTTCCCATTGTAATAAGAAGAAAGGTACAGGCTCTGGTGGCCTTCGCCATTGGCACATCTGCAGTTAGGCTTGCCGCATTTGATGGACCTGGTGATCAGGGAAGCCCTTATGACGTGGGCCGGATTCGGCATCATGTCAAGGAGTTCCTGACGGCGGGTTTTGAGAGTGTCAGTGGTTGCTGATTTATAGGGTCTGCCATTCTTGTTAGTAGTATTCATGATAAGATTATACCACAGGGAGAAGGAAAAGTCTACCCTGTGGTAATGGAAATTTACGCATTTTTACAGCAGCCTGGCAAGTTCCAGAAGGGATTTTACTGTATCAGCATCAAAATAGCTTTCGGAGAAAGTATTTTGCCTGTTATCGGTAATCCAGGACTCCGGGACGGAGAAGATATCATCCTCAGAACGGAGCGAGTAGCGGCGCTGCCCGTCCACTTTCCTGATCTTCAGGATGGGGAAGCTCTGCCCATAGAGAGGATGGTAGGGGTGGAGGATCGTTGCCGTTCCCAAATCCCTGCTGTGGTCAAGTGCTTTTTGCTGTTGCCGTGCCGACAGTAGTTGACAGGGTATTTCAACAGGCAATTACACAGGTATTGTCCCCGATTTATGAGGAACAGTTTTCGAAAAACAGTTTTGGCTTTCGACCAAAGAGAGGTGCGCATGACGCACTGAAACAATGTCAGCAGAATGTCAATGATGGATATGTGTATGTCGTGGATATGGATTTAGAGAAATTCTTTGATACGGTATGCCAGAGCAAACTGATAGAAGTATTATCAAGAACCATTAAAGACGGGCGGGTAATATCGCTGATACACAAATATCTCAATGCAGGAGTTATTAGTGGAGGGATATTTGAAAAGACAGAAACAGGAATGCCACAAGGCGGGCCGCTAAGTCCATTACTTAGTAATGTCATGCTGAATGAACTGGACAGGGAACTGACACGCAGAGGGCATAGATTTGTGCGGTATGCGGATGACTGCATGATATTCTGCAAAAGCAGAAGGAGTGCAGAGAGAACCCTGAGAAATATCATTCCGTTTATTGAGGGGAAACTTTTTCTGAAAGTGAACCGAAAGAAAACAAGCGTGGCACATATCAGCAAGGTAAAATACCTTGGATACGCATTTTATCGTTATAAAGGGGAATGCAGATTTCGGGTACATCCAAAGTCAGTGACAAAAATGAAAGACAAAATCAGAGAACTGACAAAAAGAAGTAACGGATGGGGAAATGAGTACAGAGCCATGAAACTGACACAGTTTGTCAGAGGATGGGTAAATTATTTCTCACTTGCAGATATGAAGGGACTGTTAAGGGAAACCGATGAATGGCTAAGACATAAGATAAGAACCATCTACTGGAAACAATGGAAGAAAGTTAAGACGAAATTCAGGGAATTAAAGAAGTTAGGTGTGGAAGAAGAAAAGGCATGGATATGTGCCAACATGCGGAACGGAAACTGGTATTGTGGTGGATATTTCGTATTGCAGACTGCATTTAACAACAAGAAACTACGTGAACTTGGATACCCAACATTCACAGAGTTATATCTGAAAGTATGTGAAAACTAAGGAACCGCCGTATACGGAACCGTACGTACGGTGGTGTGGGAGGTCGGTAGATAAAATGATTATCTACCTCCTACCCGATTATAATTTAGTCTACAATTTAAGAATCCAGTTTTTAAAGAATTCTCGATTAGCATTCTGAATGTAGATGTAAAATATTTAGTCTACACGCTATGCGTGAAATTGCTGATAACATGGGCAGTTTGTCATGTAGACTGAAGAATAGTCGGGAATTAAGGATAAAAAACTGATTTATTGCCTGACTGAGTTGTGCCAGTCTATCAGGAAACGGATATAGTCCCCACTGGGTCCTTTGACAACCTGGTCAAACTTCACGCTGCGGATGTTTGTAAGGTTAGGGGTTTTTCCGAGAATCTGGTCAGTTTCGTTCTGACGGAACAGGAGTAGCAGGCTTGCGGCAGAACCTTTTTCCGTATAGACTGCGACTTCCACGGCATCGTTGCAGCCGGTCTCCCGCCGTTCCCTGCCAAGCTCCGATGTAAAATGTTTCTGAGCCTGGAGATATAAATTCCCTGCGGCTGTCTCCGCCATTTTGTTTTCGATAAAGGAGTTCCTCCCGCAAAGAAGATCATTCAAATGCATGGAAGTAATTTCTTTCGGAGCGGACTTGAAATAGAAGAGGAGCATCAGGGCTGTGTGATATTCATCATTGGTAAGGGTATAACCGGTGAGATTTTTCACACGTTCAAGGAATGATTCTGTTGCTGATTCCCCTGTTTCAGCCAGTCTGCTCTGCTCCATTTCTGTTTCGGTGGAAAACCGGACAGCAGGAATTATGAATTTTTTGCTGTTATTGTTTTGCGCAATAATCGAGGATGCACTGCAGGACGGGCAGGAAGAGGGCATATCATCCGCATGGAATATGTAATGGCATGCATCACAGGTGAAATAGTTCATGGCATGGTCTCCTTATGGCAACCGGTCAGACGGTTCCGAGCCGCCAGACACTTCTTATCATTGACAGTTACATGTGTACTTTCCGTTTGCTGTTCATTGTAACGGTGGACCGCTTTAGTGTCAATAAATGTGGGAAAGAAATTCTGGGAAATTTCAAGGTGGAACAAGTATTCAAACCTCAGAAAAGGTGAGGCAGATGTATTTATGGCATTTATGAAAAAACAGTTGCAAACTGGAAAAAAATATTTATAATAGAACATATGTGCGAAGCGAATGGGTAGGTGTAGAAGGATAATGGGGGTAGTGATGAAGGAGCAGGATAAACGTGCAATAGAATCGATGTGCCGGTGTGGGCTGGACCTTGAAGGTGTAATTTCTGTTTTTCCAACATTTCCCAAAGAGGACGTTATGGCAATCTATAACGCTGTAAAGAGACTGAATGCAGGGGCTGACGGGGAACTGAATATAAGCATGAATTGTTCATAATCAGATGTGTATTTTACAGGGAATTGCTTTAAAGGATATCAAAAAGCCGCATAAGAAACAGGCGTAGATTGTACAGGGCAGTGGGAAAAGGGATATTGGCAAGCGGCGAAAATGGCATGGAGCGTGAACGGAAGTGGAAGAGGGAGTGTCTGGCACTCCCGCCGGATGCCCTTTTTCATTTATGTCCGCATGATTTTTGGGAGTGCCTTGCCTTTCGCAAGTTCATCCACCAGTTTATCCAGATAGCGGATCTCCTGCATTAAAGGTTCTTCAATGTCCTCCACGCGGACACCGCACACCACGCCTTTTATCAGCCTGCGGTTTGGATTTAATTCCGGTGCCTGTAAAAAGAAGTCTCCGTAAGTAATATCACTTCCCATAAGTCCATTCAGATTTTCTATGCTGTATCCGGTCAGCCAGCAGGTGATTTCATCAACTTCTTTTCTGGTGCGCCCTTTTTTCTCTGCTTTTGCAATCAGCATCGGGTATAGCTTCGCAAAGGGCATGCTGTATATTTTTTCGTTTGCCATGGCAGTATTTCCTTTCTAAAAACCGTCCAAATATTTTTTGCGTTTTGTTATTACTTCAACAACATGCTTAAGAAACTTAGGATAAGTGTCTTCATTCATATTGTCTAAAAATATTTTAGTGTTATCCGTTGAAAATTCATTATCAATAATTCCATCTAAACATGAGTGGGGATATAGCTGTCTCATCGCTGAAAACCATTTTTCATATTTTTTAAAATAAATATCGGGAATATCAAAGCAATATGACCTTTTACCTTTATCAGTATTTCCACCGGGCCATATAGGTATGACATTACCCAAAGAATCTATGTATTGTATAAAATTTGAGTCTATAATGGTCTTATTTAATTTCTCGTATTTTTTAAATTCCGCTGTTAAATATTCTAAAGAAAAATATTCACCTACTTCGTTTTTTATAGTGTAATTTGTCCTTTTACATTTATCTGGATAAAAAACATAGATTCCTATTTGATAAATACCTATAAACGAATATAGCACATCTGTTTTTTTCCACTGAGAAATAATCATATGATTTTCATATTTTTTTTCGATTGATGGCTCTTTTGGATTAGTTTTCCATTGAAAATAATTTTCTATTGTATTTACCATATAACTTCCTCATGAATTTTTGATTTGTTTATTTATCCTATCATACCAGTCAGTCCTTAGCAAGATTCGAGATGGAAATCAGGATATGCTGTCTCGTTCCTGTTTTCGTGCTGGTCTGTTTTGTGATTGCCCCAGGGCAGAGCGGATATTAGTACAGACGGTATCCAATTCTTTCTGATAATCCCGGTAGTAATAGTATTTCTCCTGTGATTCTTTTTTCTGCATCAGCAGTTTTTCCTTTTCTGCTTTCAGCGTCTGTAAGGTAGGGAGCTTTCCGCCACCGGCTTTTTCCTTCAGGAATTTTACAGCGGCTTCATAAAGGGCAAGCTCTGAAGAATGTTCCTGACGGAACTGCCTTTTGTTCTTTGACTTAAGGAACTGTGAATAAACAGATTTATTGGCAAGGTACTGTCCGGTATAGTGGATCTGCTCATTGACCTGCCGGAGCCTGCCTTCAATATCTTTCAGTTCTTTTCTGGAAGAGGAAGCAAGTTTTTTTATTTCGGCAAGTCTGCCCTCTGCATCTTCTACAGTGTTATATCCATGTTCCTGTACATAGGAAAGTGTTTTTGCCATGGCCTGCAGGTTGGAGAGTTTTACTTTTCCAGCGTAGGCTTTGCTCTGCTGGGCTTTAATACAGCGCTGTAAGTCTGTTACCAGACGAAGCCCGGATTTCTCAAATGAGGCTGTAGGTGTATCTGTCTTGGTTTGTATCTCCTGCTGATGTGCAGGGTGCTCCGGGGTATGGATTTTTTCTTTTGGCAAAATTTCTTTTTGCACAGTCCGGTCTTTCCCTGTATTTTCAAGATGGGAATTATTTTCAATCACTCCCATAAGGTAATCTTTTTCATAGTGTGTCCCAAGGCTTCTTCCGGTGACCGGCTTTTCACGGTCAGGGTGGAGATAGCTGAACCTGCTGCGGCTGATTTTGAATTTTATATGGTATTTTTCTGAAAGTATCTGTTCAAATTCTTTGAGATCATGCGCGGAGGCGGCAGCTTCGTCAATAGAAGTGCGCAGGTATTCCTTCTGTGTCTGGAATACGGTAGTGCGTGGTGTAATACCTTCTGAGATCATCTGCCGGTTACGTTCTTCCAATTTTTTCTGGCCGCTGCGTCTGGCATGGTATTCTTTTTCTGTTATTTTCCGTTCTGCTTTCGTGAGTAAGTCTACCTGATGCAGATTTTCCCGCAGGCACAAATCCATAAGCGACTGCTTCAAATAAACAAGGTAATCGTTAGTTAAATGGTGCTTGTTTCCGGCGCGGGAATCGCAGTCACGCTCCATAAAATTCTGACGCTCCACATCATTTTTGCGGAGGCTGTTGATGACAATATGTACATGGATGTTGCCGCTCCCGTTATGCCCGTCCGTGTGTGTGCAGACAAGGGTCTGATGTCCGGGAAAGTTCTTTTTGCAGTATTCAAGCCCAAGCTGCTGTGCCTGTTCCCCGGTCAGCCCGCACTCGTCCCTGTCTTTCGGGTCGAAGCTGATGATGTAGTGGTGGGATTTGATTTCGTCATATTTTTGATTTTTATGGAATCGGGCATTCAGTTCCCTGCATTCCATATCAAAACTGAACGGATCGCACTCTACACCGTCAAGATAATATTCTTCCCGGAGCTGCATTTTTCCATTTTCATCAAGAACCGGTTTTCCAGTGTATTCATCATGTTGGAAAATGAGATATCTTTGTGCCTCACCATAGTCCGCATTCTTACTTGCTATGTGTTTCAGTATCGCCATGAAAATCACCTGCCATCTTTATTACTTCCTGTTGCATTTCGTGAATTTCTGCAAGACACCTGCCTATTGCCTGACGCATTTCCTGTGAATGGATTCCGCCCTGATTAAAGTGGCGGGCAATCTGGTTCAGGTTGCTTCCAATCTTGCCAAACTCTGCAACCAGTTTTTTTAGTTCCGGCACGTCTGCCACAATTTCATATTTTGCAATTACCTTTCCTTTCATTACCTGTCTGCGTAGAAATTCTGCAAGGGGAAGTCCTGCTCCGTTAGCATTTTCCATAATAATTTCGTATTCGGTGTCATTGAAGCGGAGCATGGCACAGTGGCTGCGTTTCAGTTCTTTTTCTTTTTTCGGTCTTGCCATATCATATCCTTTCCCGTGATAAAGCTGGATGGCTCTGCCATCGTGCTTTATCACGCTGCGAGAGTGTAACGGGAGCCAGTTCTGCATATCCGGAGGATATGCCAACCGAGGGTATGGGGCGCGGAAGCCCCATCAAGTAAGCCGGAGTGGCTCAAAATCCACGAAGTGGGTTTTGAGTTACGCAGGCGAAACTTGCTCTTCGAGAACTGAAAGCTCTACTATAATAAAAGCCGATTTGAGAGAACGTATGCTACCGCATGGAAAAGAAAATTTTGAGAAAAAGTAAATTGGCAGGGAATGGAAACGTGGAGGCGGCGGGCAAGGGTTGCAAGGCAACGCTTGCGTAAGAGCGTTCCCGGAGCGAAGCGGAGGGATACGGTATGTGCGAAGGAACGGAGCACATTCCGTAAGCGACTGTGAGGGGAAAGCGTACGGTATGAGTAAGATTGTTTAAAAGTATTTTCACGTCAATTAATTTAACTGAGGACAAATATGATATTTGCAGAAAAATTAAAAATGCTTCGTAAGCAGGCGGGTAGATCACAAGAGAAATTGGCAGAGAAACTAGGTGTATCTTGACAAGCTGCCGCAAAATGGAAAACCGACACGGGTATTCCCGACATTGATAATATCATGGCGGTTTCCAAGCTGTTTGATATTTCCATTGATAAGTTGTTAGGAAATGAAAATGTAATAGAAAAGAAACAGGCGGATTACCTATTCGAGAGCGTAACATAATATGATATTGACGAGCCAAAACGCTACGATATGAAACTGGGTGGTGCAAGGTAGGTGGCACTTTCGTGATATGATGGTGAAAAAATCCTTGTCTTCGCCTTTATATCAAGCTCAATACTGTCGCATTCCAAAGAATTTATTTCAACTGTTTTTGGATTTACTATCCGCTTTTTAATATCATCAATTTTGACTGTGAAATTGCTATCAATCAGGTGTCGGCGATTTCCAAGCTTTGTATTCCCGACGGAACAATTTTCGCTGTTGTCACAAAAGGAATCGGAACAAATATTTACTATGAGAAGAACGGAAAACAGGTAGAAGCGTTTGATACACCCGATGAGGACAATGTGATTGAGCTGAACGGTATTAAAAGTGAACTCATGATCTCCGAGAGTACTTTAGGGGAGGTGTAGTCATGGCAGAGAGACATCAATATAAACCGTTGCGATTCTATGTGGCTTGTTTTGCGGCTACGTGGGTATTCTGGATTACAGCAGCATTTATCAGTAAATCAGAGAATGATAATGGTCTCTCTTTATTATTGATGCTGTTTGGAGTAATGGCATCTGCGGTTACGGCAGTTATTACCGTATTGACTTCAGGGAGTAAGGCATTAAAAGCTGATCTAAGGTGGAAACTGGTAGGATTTTACCGGATTAGACCGCGCAGTATCTTGGCAGCAGTTATTGGATTTATGACGATTGTGGCAGTGTCAATTCTGTTATCACTATTGTTTGGGAAGTCATTGAGGAAAGCGGCTGGCGTGGATACGGAGAGGATTCTGTAGCATTTCATTTTTCATGGTTTACGGAGTCGGTTATCTTTGGTTTTGTATGGGCATTATGGCATCTTCCCCTGTTTTGGATTCAGGGTACATACCATTACGGACTAAGGGAATTGCGTGTTTTTATGTGCTGAATTTCTTAATCAGTGTCAGTCCGATGGGATTTTTGACAACGTGGGTATATGTAAAGAACAACTGCAGTATGCTTGCCTGCATCATTTTTCACTTGTTTGTGAATACCATGCAGGAAAAAATAGCCTTGACGCCGCAGACAAAATGCGTGGAAACGATTGTGATATTCTTTGTGGCGGCTTTTATTATACTTACTAACAAAGAGATGTTTTTTGAAAGAGAACATATTGGATATCTTTTAAGCTATCATGAGGAAAGGGAAGTAGATGACTAATTACAGCGCGTGTAAACGCACTGTAATTAATTAAAACTTTATATTCTGTTCCCGGTATTCGCTGGGTGATAATCCCGTTTCTTTTTGAAAGGAAGAAGAAAAATAGCTTCGGGAGCCAAATGAAAGTTCATCGCTGATTTCCTGAATACTCATTTGGGTTCCTGAGAGAAGTAATTTTGCCTGTCGTATTTTTTCACGTTTAATATAATCTGATACGCTATACCCGGTCTCATTTTTAAATTTATGAGAGAAGTAGTATTCTGTATAGCCCGCCTGTCTGGCTAACTGTGTGATAGAAAGTTTTTCTTTAATATGTATTGCGATGTAATCGCATGCGCTTTTTATCTGTCCGGAGATATCATTCTTTTCCTTTTCCTGTTGTACCCGCTGTACGTAGTCTTCCAAAAGAGTATTGCACGTGGTGGATGTTTCTGCAATGTTTTTGCTATCTTCAATCATCTGCATATAATAGTCATTGAGGGTATAAGCGACGGAAGGGCTTACACCACCTTCGATGGCTGCTCTTGAACAGAGTGTAAGGAGGACAATGGAGGTTGACTTTGCCCTGCGCAGGGAGTCACCTGTGTCAAAACGTGGTCCGTCGCTTAAACTGTAAGAACGTGCAAGGGCATCCAGATAGTTGGGATTTCCTTCCCGCAGCATATTCATGAATTCCTGTTCTGCCATCCATACGCCCCGGTGCTCCTCTGTAATCAGATCGATTTCAGAAGAAGAGGGATTTTGAGATGCCTTTTCCGTAAATTGAATATCATTGGTAGTAATCCGCCTGCCGGTAACGCAGTAATGCAGCATAACGGCATACTGAAAAAGCTGATTAGTAGGGATGATTGGAATATGTTCAAATAGGCGAAAAACCTTTGCACGGATATTGATGGAAAGGTTATGTTTATCCAGCTCCTTTTTAATCATCTGATAAGAGTTTCTTCCGGAATAAGCGGGTCCCAGTGCATGGATTCCGCACAAGGAATCCTCATGGTATTCAAATGCCACAATCCAGATCAGCCCCAGATGGTCATCAATAAATAAGGGTTCCTGCTTCTGGTTTTCCACATGTTTTCTGATTGGCTCTTCCAGACTTAAAAGGATTAGGGTTTTGTCGTCATTTGCAGATACATCTTCTAAAATATCTGAATGTGCAAAGACAAAATCCGGGGAAAAGCTATGCAGAGGAAGGTTATGATTACACTGAATTAACTGCTGAAAAAAATCTAGTTTTTCCTGAATATTCATATTGCTCCTATCTGCACATACTTGATGTGCGTCTTAAGTTTACAAAATCAGTCGCATAAAAAGTTTTTCAATAATTTTATGTCTTCGTCCTGTTCAAACCGGATTGTGCCGCTTTGAAGCAGTTCCGGATTAGATGCTATCGTGAAGAAGATATATTGGCTTAATGTTGACTTTAGGGCAATGCGGTCGCCTTCTGAGGTTTCAAATAATACTTCGGCACTGCATTTCTGAACTTGTTTTAGGAAATTTAATATGTTTATATTCGGGTTTATATGCATAAATAGTCCTCCTTATTTTGCCATAGCATCAGTATACAGGAAAAACAGAAGAAGTGTTTAAAAAATTAATTATTATGTTAAAAAATTGCTGTAATGAATTTAGAAGACATATTTTTCCCCAAAAAATTAAAAGAAAACATGAATTCAAAAACATTGACATTTAGCAATTAAGATAGAATGGTCATAAAAAAACTGAGAGATCCGAAACGAGAAATCTGTTTGTCGAAAGAAATTGGGAAAAGTAAGGAGGCTGAACAAAATGCAATATGAAAAATTATTTCGGACACAGTCAGTATGGAAATCTATTTTTTCACTGGCGGTTCCTTCAGTAATTATTATTTTGGTTATGATTCTCTACAATATGACAGATATGTTTTTTGTGGGTCAGTTAGGAGATACAAGACAGGTAGCGGCTGTTTCTGTGGTGGGTCCGCTTTTTTCTTTGTCAGCAGCAGTGGCGACTATGTTAGGCAGCGGCGGCTGTGCGCTGATTGCAAAGGCATTGGGCAGTGACCATATGCAGGAAGCAAAAGCTTATGCCAGTCTTTGTTTTTGGGGAGCCATAGGATTTGGGATTGTAATTGGCGCGGTATTGCTGTCAGCAGGAAAGGCTATTCTGCCTGTACTTGGTGCAACGGAGGAGATTTTACCGTATGCAGGAATCTACTTGTACGTTTGCGCTTTGGGTGTGCCCTTTATGCTTGCTTCCACAACGCTCGGAACCATTATACGGGCGGAAGGGGCGATCAAGGAAGGAATGGTTGGGAATATGGCAGCCACTTTTGTAAATATTCTGCTGGATCCGTTATTCATTTTAGTTTTTGGAATGGGAGTTGCAGGCGCGGCAGCGGCAACAGTAATCGGAAATCTCGTGGGAACATTGTATTATGTTTATTTTATGAGAAAAAAGGCGGTTGTACTGAATATGAGTATTCGATTGGCGGCGAAAAACCGAAAAGAATTGTTTTCCGTTATTATGCTGGGAATGCCCAATGCACTCAGCAGTATATTGTCTGGATTTGCCTCTACATTTTCCAACAGGCTGCTTAGGGGTTACGGGACAGGTGCAATTGCAGCCATGGCGGCAGCAGGAAAGACTACGATGCTGATTGGGATGATACAAATGGGTATCTGTATGGGAATCCAGCCATTGCTGGCATACAATTACGGAGCGAAAGATATTGCCCGTTTAAAGGAAATCATACAAAAAGTCTCAATCCTTACAATTGGCGTCGGGGCGGTGACGGGAGGATTTTGTTATTTTTGCCGAAGCCAGATTATCAGTATGTTTATCAAAGAAAGTTCAGTTGCCGTTATGGGCGAGGAAATGGTATTGTTTCTGGTAATAGCCAGCCCTGTTATCGGGCTGTACTATCTGAGTACTAATTTTGTACAGGCTTCCGGATGTGCGGTTCCGGCAACTGTGATGTCAGTACTCCGGCAGGGGATTCTTCTGATTCCGTCTTTGTATCTGTTTCACGGGTTGATGGGATTGTCCGGTATTGCTGCGGCACATACGGCAGCAGATATACTGTCTGTGGCAGTCAGCATGCTGCTTTTGTTTCGTCAATATCGTATGTTGGTTAAAAAGGTGGAAGAGCAGAGCGGAGATTAATGCATGGTCTTACGGTAAGTCTTGGGGGTCATATGATAATATTCCTCAAAGGCTTTATAAAATTGGGTATAGTTACAAAAGCCAAGCAGTTCTGCGATTTCATTAATATTCATTTGGGAGGAAAGCAGTAACTGCGCTGCTCTTGTCATACAGAGTGAAGAACTATATTCGTAAATTCCAAGGCCCGTATACTTGCGTATTATTTTGTAAAGATAGTCTCCGGAATAGTTGAAATTCTCCTCAAGCTGTCGGCGAGAAACTTTTCTGCCTGTTTTTTTCATAAATTGTGAGAGCTGTTCAAACAGTATTCTTTCTGATTCGGTTCCGGGTTTGACGGGTGTGTTTTGATAGTTATTTTGGTCAAACAGATGCCAGAACAATTCCATACAAAGGGCGCGCAGCTGGAAAGAGGAGCCAAAGACGGGTTCCTGTATTTCATGGAACATTTTTTCAAATATGGAATGAATATATTGTTTCACCCACGAAGCGTCTCTAAGGGGAATGAAATCAATATACTCTTTCTGTTCAGGGTTTTCCTGATGCAGAGTCTGGAGAAAGAAATTCTTCATCAGTCCATTGCAGGGGGCGTCTTCCGTCGGGAAATATTGTTCCGCGGTAAACAGGTTTCTGGCAAAATTTTTGGATAACTGCAGAAACAGTATTCTTGATGCGTTATGATATTCTTCGATATGCTGTGTGTTTGTATTAATTAGGCAGCAGCTTCCGGCGGGATAAACATGCCGTTCATATTCAATGTTTTGATATACGGTGCCCTCAATAACAAACATCAATTCAAAGAAGTCATGCTGATGAAGTTTTCCGTTATCTATATAAGGTGCAATTTCTGCATTGCTGAAGGAAGTATAGAGGGAAGATCTGGGTGATGACTGCATGATAATCAAACGGGCATCCGGATTATCAGGAAGGCTTGTGCATAAGAAAAGTTCAAAGGGAACTTCTGTCCGGTAATTAAAGGGCAGCACGAACCCGGATGGTTCCAGGATATTTTTATAGTCTCCCACAATATTCCATTTTCCTGTAGTGCCTGTACTGAGGTGATACATGTTAAGCTCCTTAAATTGAATATGATATAAAAATGGGAAAAGTTCTTTTAAATGCTATATAAAGTGATAACTATATCATTTACAATTATATTACAGCTTATTATCTGTGTAAAGAATATAAAGATGGGAGGAAGAGGAGGTATGGTCAAATCAGATTTTAATTTAGGATGGATGTTTTATAAGGAAGGGCATGAAAAGGATAAAAAAGAAGTAGCGCTTCCCCATGATGCCATGATTTATGAGCAGAGAAGCAGAGAAGCAGTTACGGCAGGGGCATGTGGATACTTTCCGGGTGGAAAATATGTCTATGAGAAGTCTTTTGAAGCGCCGGTTGAATGGAAAGGCAAAAAGATAATATTGGAATTCGAGGGAATCTATCAGCAGGCGCAGGTATATCTGAATGGACAGCTTACAGGCACAAATATATACGGGTATTCTAATTTCTATGTGCCGTTAGAGGATGGCCTTGTATATGGAGAGGGCAATCAGCTTAAAGTGGTTGCTGATAATTCAAAATGCCCGAACAGCAGATGGTATTCCGGCAGTGGAATCTATCGTAAAGTGAACCTTTATGTGGGAGAGGAATGTTATATTCAGCCGGAGGGAGTAAAAATCACAACACCGGAAATTGACAGGATACAAATTGAGGCTGACGTTACGGGCGGGGAACAGCTGAGAGCATTAATATTTGACAAGGGCAGGAAAATTGCTGAAGGTCTGACAGAGATCAAGGAATCATTGGTAAAGTTGTCACTGGACATACAGAAAGCGCAGCTTTGGGACGCGGAGAATCCTTACTTATATGAATATCAGTTAGAATTGATTAATGATGGAAAAGCAGTTGATTGTGTAAAAGGATTTCTGGGAATCCGGACATTGTCGTGGGATACAAAAGGCTTTCTGGTAAACGGGAAAGAAGTGCTTCTTAGGGGAGCATGTATTCACCATGATAATGGTATCCTTGGAGGGTGTTCTTTTCAAGAAGCAGAAGAGCGTAGAATACGTATTTTGAAGGAGGCAGGTTTTAATGCTATCCGGTGTTCCCACAATCCTGCATCAAAGGATTTGCTGTTGGCATGCGATAAACTTGGTATGTATGTCATGGACGAATTTGCAGATCAGTGGTTGATACATAAAAATCCATATGATTACGCCGACACTGATTTTAGAAAGAACTGGCAGCAGGATTTAAGGGCGATGGTGCTTAAAAATTATAACCATCCAAGCGTGATCATGAATTCGATTGGTAATGAAATTTCGGAGCTTGCGTTGCCGGAAGGTCAGGAGTACTGTCGGAAAATGGCTGAGTTTGCAAGAAGTATTGACCCGTCAAGACCGGTAACTCTGGGAGTTAACCTTATGCTTTGCAGTATGACGGCAAAAGGAGGAGGTATTTACGGTGAAAAGAAAGATAAAAAGGGGAAGAAGAAAGAAAACCAGAATGGAAGCCAGACGATGGACAATGCTCCTACCAGTACTTTTTTCAATATGTTGATGAATATGGCCGGCGGAATGATTGAAAAAATGGCAGCCAAACCGGCGGCGGATAAAGCATCAGAGGAAGCGTTCGCAAGCCTTGATATCGGAGGATACAATTATGCGGCTTCCCGCTATGAGATTGACAAAGATCTGCATCCCGACCGTGTGATTGTCGGTTCGGAGACACTTCCTAAAAATCTATACAAAAACTGGCAGCTTGTGAAAAAGCTTCCGCATGTAATAGGAGATTTCATGTGGACGGGGTGGGATTATCTTGGCGAGGCTGGTATCGGGACAGTCCGATACAAAAGCTTTAAAAAACCGGGGAATGATGCGCCGATTATTTCCGGCGGCTGCGGTGTTATTGATATCTGTGGGAAAATCCGTCCTGAGGTGCAGTGGAACAAACTTATCTGGGGATTAACGAATACGCCCGGAATCGGTGTGGAGCCATTGACACATGCCGGGGATCTGGGGTCTGTGTCTATGTGGCGTGATACGGATGCCGTGGGAAGCTGGTCATGGAGTGGCTGTGAAGGAAGAAAAACCAAGGTAACAGTTTATTCAAACGGAGCAGAGGCAGAACTGCTTGTCAATGGAAAATCTTACGGAAGAAAAACAACAAAAGAATGCAAGACAGTCTTTAAAAATGTGCGTTATGAAGAAGGCACGATTACAGCGGTTTCTTATGATGTACAGGGAAAGGAAATTTCCCGAAGCTCATTAAAGACAGCGAAAGGTAAAACGGTTTTGGCTGTTAATGCAGAGAAGACGGAACTGACGGCAGACGGACAGGACTTGTGTTATTTGAACATTGATCTTATAGGTGAAGATGGAATCACGAAATCATCAGAGGATATGCCTATATCGATAGAGGTAAGCGGTGCGGGCACGCTACAGGCGTTTGGTTCTGCCAGACCGAATATGGGAGAAGATTTCCATAGCAGGCAGCATACAACTTACTATGGGAAAGCACAGGCGGTAATCCGTGCAGGTGAAAAGTCAGGAAACATATTAGTAAAAGTAAGCGGAGAGGGACTTGGTACAAAAGAAGTGTCTATTCATGTGAAAGAAAAGTAAGTTTTAGAAGGAGGATGATGAGGATGAAACGTCAAGCATATAATCCCTATCTGCCGGCGTGGGAATATATTCCGGATGGGGAGCCCAGAGTATTTGGGGACAGGTTGTATATTTTTGGAAGTCATGACAGGTTTGGTGCCGAAGGGTATTGTGAAAACGACTATGTGGCATGGTCTGCACCAGTGGAGGACTTGTCAGATTGGAGATATGAAGGCGTAATTTTCCGGAAAGATCAGACACCGTGGAATACACGTAATCAGGCATATTATGCTCCGGATTGTGTGCAGGGACCGGATGGGCGGTATTATCTCTATTACTTTGTAGTGAATTCCAGCATTATTTCGGTGGCAGTTTGTGATAAACCGGCAGGGAAATATGAGTATCTGGGAGATGTGAGCCTGCCGGACGGGCATGCTTACGGAACCAAACCTGAAGAATGGTTTACCTTTGATCCTGCAGTTCTGGTGGATGATGACGGAAGAATATGGCTTTATACAGGTAGCAGCCAGCCGGAGAACGGACAATACGGACATGAGATTAAGGGCTGCTTCGTGATGGAATTAGCTGAAGATATGCTTACGGTGATAAGTAAGCCCCAAATTCTCCTTTCTGCAAAATGGGTATATACAGAACCGAATTTTTTTGAGGGGGCATCCATACGGCATATTGGGGAATGGTATTATCTTGTTTATCCGGCAACAAACATGACGGGGCTGAACTACTCCATGAGCCGTTTCCCAGACAGAGATTTTGTTCATAAGGGGGCAATTCATTGTTCCAGTAATATTGGTTATCAGGGACGCAGTCTTATGCAGGCCTCTTATCCAATGGGAAACAGTCATGGAGGTCTGGTATGCATAAAAGAACAATGGTATATTTTTGATCATCGTGTGACAAATGGAAGCCCTTTTTCCAGACAAGGTGTGGCTGAGAAGATCACCATTCATCCGGATGGAACCATCGATATGGTAGAATCCACAAGCTGCGGTCTTAATGACGGTCCGTTGAAAGGAAGTGGGACTTATCCAGCATATATCGCCTGTGTACTGATGGGGAAACCAGCTGGAGAAATGTTTAACCCGATGGCGATGACAGGTCCATGTGTGACACAGGATGGGCCGGATTATGATCCGCCGGAGCCGGAAGGGGCGGAGATTAATGGGGAGACAGCAAAGGATGCGCCGGTTTCCTATATTACAGGGCTTGAGGATGGCAGCCAGGCAGGTTACAAATATTTTGATATGACCAATACCAGACATCTTTCGGTAGTAACCCGCGGCGCCGGAGGGAAGCTTGAAATCTTAAACGGAGAATCCGGAGAAGCTGTTGCAGAAATACTGCTTTCGCAAAGCGATGACTGGGCGGTATCCGAAACGGATTTTACGCCTGAACGGATTGTTGCGGAGAGGACAGATATTGCAGTTTCGCGTTGTCCACTGTTCCTTCGCTATCAAGGAGAGGGCAGTATTGATATTTTAGAATTTACATTATCATAGGAGGATCGAGAACATGAAAGTAGAAAAAATTGTATTGAATGAAGCAAGAGAAGTGTCATTAACGGCCTATCTTCTGGATACCGGGGGAGAATTCCGGAATATCTGCAAACGCCCGGCAGTTTTAATTCTTCCCGGCGGCGGATATCAGTTCTGCTCTGAAAGAGAGGCTGATCCGGTCGCAATGCCTTATCTCAAAGCAGGATATCAGGCTTTTATCCTTAGATATTCGGTTGGGAAACATTCTGTGTGGCCGAATCCCCTGCAGGATTATGAACAGGCAATGGAAATGATCCGCAAGAGGTCAGAAGAGTGGAAAGTATTTTCCGATAAAGTTGCAGTAATTGGGTTTTCAGCGGGAGGGCATTTGGCGGCAGCAGCGGCGACAATGTCAGAGAATCGTCCTAATGCAGCAATTTTGGGATATCCGGTGACAGGTTCCGATGTGAAAGGCTGCTGTGCTACTGCGCCGGATACAATTTCCTGTGTGGATAAAAATACCTGTCCCTGTTTTATATTTGCAACACGGACAGATGCAATTGTTCCTGTTATGAACAGTATCCGATTTATGGAAGCGTTGGTGCAGGCGGATATTTCGTTTGAAAGCCATATTTATTCCTATGGACCTCATGGATTTTCAACATGCGATACTTCTGTTCAGAGTCGTGATACAGCTATTTCCTCACGTGTTCCTAACTGGATGTCCGATTCTATCGGGTGGTTGAAAGAGGTATTTGGGGATTTTGGAAACGGCGAAATGACAAAGCCCGTATGCAAGGCGCATGTGACGGATAATGATGGAGAGTTTTTATCCGTTGACTGTACCTTTGGTTACGTAATGGGAAATCCGGAAGGGTGGAAGGTTGTGGAAGGTTTTCTGGGGGGCGCAGGGAAACAGGAAAAACCGGAAGGGCAGGAAGCTCCGCAGATGACTCCGGAGATGATGTCTATGGCATCAGGAATGAAACTGAGGCAGATATTGGAGTATGCTCATATGCCTGAAGAAGTAATAGAGCAGGTTAACGATCAGCTTTCCATGATTCCCAATCAAAGATGAAGTGATTTGTGATCCATTGACATTCAAAAGACAGAGATAGAACAAGTAAACAAGGAGAGTCTATGATCAAATTAGCAAAAATATTTCAAGATGGCATGACGTTTCAGAGAAATAAGCCATGCAAAGTATGGGGAACCAGTTCAGAAGTGAAGACGGTAACTATTTATATGAATGAAAAGGAAGTTGCTGAAAGAGAACTACCGCAAGGAGATTTTGCTTTTTTTCTTCCCCCACAGGAAGCAGCACAGAATGTAACTGTCCGGATAGGAAATGATGTTGTGCTCAGAAATGTGGATTTTGGGGAGGTATGGTTTGCCGGCGGACAGAGCAATATGGAATTTCCCATGAAGTATGACAGTCAGTTTGAAGAAATGAAAAGCAGCCGGCCGGATGAGCATTTACGTTATTATGAAGTGGCAAAGTATTCCTTTGAAGGGGAGGAAGAAGAGGGGCTGAAAAGTAATCAGGACTGGAACTGCTGGAGATGTCTTACTCCGGAGGCGATTGGAAGTTTTTCGGCGGTAGCAGCATATTTTGCAATGGAGCTGCGGAAGCATTATAACATACCGGTGGCAATAGTCAGCTGTAATTGGGGAGGAACTTCAGCATCAGCATGGATCAGCCGGGAAATGTTAGAGGCGGACGAAGAACTGGCAGTATATCTGCGTGAGTATGAAGAGAATCTTGCACATTTGGATATGGAAACATACTACCAGATAAACTATGCGAAGAGAAAGGGAATGGGAAGCCCTTTCTCTCAAATGATCAACGATTTTATGATGAAAAATACGGTAACGATGGAACAGGTGATGCAGCATGTAGGAAAGCTGGCAGCTGGAGCAGGCATGGAAATGCAGGGGGGAACGGCAGAAAACAGCGGCATGTCACAGGAGAGTTTTATGGTAACAGGCCCGCATGATGAGAATCGCCCCTGCGGGTTGTATGAGTCCATGCTGTCAAAGGCTGCAGGCTTTACCATCAGGGGAGTCATCTGGTATCAGGGAGAAAGTGATGACACGCATCCTGAAATTTATGAAAAACTGTTTACCCGATTGGTGGAGCAGCTTCGGAAGGACTGGGCAGAGGAGCTTCCGGTCATATATGCCCAGCTTGCACCTTTTGAAAGCTGGATGCAGTGCAGGGGGGATAAATTCCCGGAACTCAGGAAACAACAGTTTGATGCATGGGAGCATATTGATAATGTGCATATGATTTCCACTTCAGATTGTGGAAACAGGTTTGATATTCATCCCAAAAATAAGCAGCCAATAGGAATACGCATGGCATTGAGTGCAAGACAGCATGTATATGGGGAAGCGGTGCAGGGGGACGCTCCTATCGCTGTGGAAATGAAAGTACAGGATAAGCAGATATGTATTCGATTTGACAATGCTGTCAGCCTTCATCTGGAAGGGCAGGAATTTCAGGAACTGGAGATTTATACAGGTGAAGAGAAGTGTGAGATTACCGGATGGAGTGTAAACGAAGATACGCTAACAGTTTTCATAAAAGAAGCCATTATATCAAATGAAATTACTGCTGTTTTTGCCCAGACACCTTATTATCAGGTTTCTCTTTTTAATGAAAATGGGCTTCCGGCATTTCCTTTTATTTTACAAAAAAGAAGATAAAGTGCATGAAACATTAAACAAAATCAGCAATTTTTAAACAGGGGTAATTTTAGTTTTCTCTATAATAATAGTATGGCAAAAAACTTAAGATATATTGAAGGAGGGTTTAATTATGTCTCAAAACAGATCAGGTCAAGGCGGCGCCGATGGGGTGATGTATCGACGCGCAAAATTATGGCAGATTATTATGGTATCTACCAGCGCTTTTATTGGAATGGGGTTTTATTCTCTCATAGGTCTTGCAAACTATACGGCAAGTATCGGTTATGGTATTGCGACTGTGGCAGTAGGAGGGATTCTGACCTTTACCCGTATTTTTGATGCAATTACCGATCCCATGCTTGCGTTCCTTTATGACAAAGTTAATACTCGTTTCGGTAAGGTGCGTATCTTGATGATTAGCGGTTGGGCGATCATGGTTCTTGCATTGCTTATGATGTATAACTGGGCAGCAGGGAAAGGAAGGGGTACTGTAACTTTTATACTCCTGTATGTTCTTTATATCATTGGATATACCTTGTTCAACATGACGGTACAGACATTGTATGCGCTGATGACCAATGACCCAAGGCAGCGTCCTATGATCGGTGTCTGCAGTACGATTTTTAATTATCTGGTGCCTATAACCCTGAATCTTGTATTCTATATGAAGCTTATGCCTAAATTTGGCGGATTTAATCTGGAATTTCTGGCATCTGCCTGTTGGGTGTGTGTAGGGGTTTCTGCAGTAGGTATTGTTCTGACATGTATTGGTATTACGGAGTTTGATAAGACGGAAAACTTTGTCGGAACGAATATGAAGAAAGAAAAGCTCAAAATAAAGGATATGGTGGATGTACTCAAAGGCAACCGTCCGCTGCAGTGCTACATTGCATCTGCCGCTTCCGATAAGATTGCACAACAGATTGCCAGTCAGTCTATTATTAATACGATGGCTGCAGGTATTATTATCGGTGATATGGCGATTTCTACTCAGCTGACTACTTTAGGAATTATTCCTTCCATATTATTTGCTTTTGTCGGTGCGGGGTATGCCAGAAAACACGGCAACAAGAAGACGGTAGTGGACTGGACATGGTACTGTCTTATAGTAACGTTTATCTCATTTGCTTTCTTTACTGCAATTTATGTTTTTGGAGATACACATAGCATTGCAACCGCAAAACCATTGATGATTGCATATGTTCTTCTGATGTTGCTGACGAATGGAACGAAGATGGGTGTTACAACCGGAAATAATGCATTTATGGCAGACATCATTGATTATGAGTTGGATCGTGGCGGCAAATATATACCGGCAGTTATAACGGGTGTATATAGTTTGATTGATAAGCTGGTATCTTCTGTCAGTGCGCTTATTGCAACTGGGGCGATTGCTTTGATCGGATATAAAGAAACAATGCCGCAGCCTACAGATGAATTGACAGCAGGTATTTTCTGGATGACAATGGCATTGATGTATGGTTTCCCTATTATTGGCTGGATTATTACGTTGATTGCTATGCGTTTCTGCCCGTTGAGTAAAGAGGACATGGTAGAAGTTCAGAAGCGTATTGCTGAGAAAAAAGCGATTGCCCAATCGAAAGCTTGAGGAGAATTCATACATAGGCAGAACTGTGGTTTTGATAAAAGATAAGGAGCGGTCTTCGGATGGAAGGCGGAATCTTAGATAAGTTGATAGGTTCTCACGCAGGAAATGTAAAAAATACGATGTGCCGGATTGAAAGGAGAAATGCAGGATGAGTAAGATTTATCTTTTGACTGGAGCTGCTGGATTGTTGGGCTGTAATATTGCCCGTCAGCTAGTGGATGCTAAAGAAGTAGTGCGTGCTTTAGTATTGAAAGATGATCCGGCTGTGGCATATGTGCCGGATCAGGTGCAGATTATTTATGGGGATTTGCTTGACATTAATTCCATGGAAGAATTATTTACTGTTCCAGAGGGCAGTGAGGTTATTGTAATACATTGTGCCAGTATAGTAACAATGAATCCCAATCCGAATCCCAAAGTTTATGCTGTCAATGTGGATGGTACACGGAATATTATTGATATGTGCTTAAAGCATAAAGTAAAAAAATTGGTTTATGTAAGTTCTACCGGGGCAATTCCTGAATTGCCCCATGGACAGAAAATCAAAGAGGTCGATCACTTTCTGCCTGCAGACGGACTTGTTGGCTATTATTCTGTTACCAAGGCGCAGGCGAGTCAGTTGGTTTTAGATGCTTTGCGGTGGTGTCCGGAGCTTGATGCCTCCATAGTTCATCCTTCCGGTATTTGCGGACCGAATGACTACGCTTTTGGTCCAGTGGCGCAGACGGTTTCCCAATATCTTAATGGAGAAGTGAAGATTGGATTAGATGGCACTTTTAACAGTGTGGATGTCAGGGATTTAGCAGCCGGGGTCATTGCTTGCTGCGATAAAGGACGCCGGGGCGAGTGCTATATTATGAGCAACGAACTAGTAACCATGAAGGAACTTTATGATATTATTAATCAGACTGCCAACATGAATGTTCATGCTAATATTTTGTCAAAAGGCATTGCCAGTTTAGCAGTGAAATTTATAAAAATGCAGAGCAAATTTACAGGTGAAGAACCAGTATTGACGGATTTTGCTGTTTATAATATGACGCGCAATAATGATTTTGATTGTTCAAAGGCAAAACAGGAGCTGGGATTTTCATGCCGTCCTTTTGAGGAAACCATTCGGGATGAGGTCAATTGGTTGCTGGAAGAAGCAAAAGATTCTGGTGAACAGAATGAAGAAGCTGAAAAGAATGCTGAAAAAACGGTTGAAGAGATTAAAGAAAGGATAAAAATGGGGGATATCTCCAAAGTAATCGTTAGGAAGGGAGATGAAAGGATTCTCAGTATACCATTAAATATCAGTGTCGCAGTCAGCGTTGTAGGGGTTGCTGTTGCACCTTTAACATTTCTTCCGGCAATGATTTCTGCAATTGGTTTTGATTGCCATATTGAACTTGAAAAGAAAGACGGTACTGTTATGGACGTTACAAATGGAGTTGCCAGCGCTATTGTAGATGCATCTGGTTACTCGGATAGAAATTAGACAAACCGGACACTTACGGGAAATATGTAAGTGTCTGGTCTTTTTATATAGCAGAGGAAATTATTCTGTCATTTTTTCTATCAAATGATAAAGAAATTCTGCCAGCTCATGTGGAGACAGCTTCTCATTGGAATCGGATAAGAGCCAGTTCCTTGTAATGCTGCCGCAGCCATATACGATAAAGCGGTTGAGCATATTTCGTTCCTGAACAGAATAGGAAGAATCATTCAGAAAACTGACGCAGGAGTCATGGCAGATAATTTCGGTTATTTTATATGAAAAATCCGGATCTGCTTTAAAAATATAGAATGCAGAATCCCACATGGTACTTTGTGTCTCTGATAAAATAGATTCCATGCCCTCAATGGTATTTTTTGGATGCAGCTTTTTCCATAGCTTCCGTATCTTGTCTAATATCTCATTTTCTGTTTGTTCTAACAGGTCAATTATATCCAGATAATGTTTATAAAAGGTTGAACGGTTTATTTCAGCCAGATTGCAGATGTCCGTAACTGTGATCTGGCAAAATTCTTTTTGCGATAAAAGCGTAAAAAAGCTTTTTCTAATATTCTCTTTTGTGTGGCGGATCCGTATATCCGATTTCATATTTTTACCTCCAATATCATTATGAAGATTTTGTTAATTTATCATCAAATTAGACTGTTTTGTTGGATAAACTTCATATATGGCAGATGTGTAGTTTGTATTGCATATATACAGTAATTATAATATAAGCAACAGAAAAATCAACAAGTGTTGGAAAACTGGGGTAACAATATGGTAAAAAATAGAAATCAATGTGGCAGGTTTCCGGTTGGTAAGTTTTTTATGTGGAAGACCAGAGATATATCAGCGGCTTCCTTACAGCTAATTGTAACAAGTTATCTGGCTATATTTTGTACAAACGCTCTGGGAATGGAAGCGGCGTTAGTGGGTATGCTGATGATGGCAAGTAAAGTGTTTGACGGAGTACCGGATTTATTTGCCGGATATCTGATAGATAATACCAATTCTCGGTTAGGGAAAGCAAGACCATATGAATTTGCGATTATTGGTGCATGGGGATGTACGGTACTTCTATTTTTTGCATCGCCGCAATGGAGCGGCACAATAAAAGCGGTATGGGTATTCGCAATGTATACTATGGTTTTCAGTGTATTTAATACCTTGCTTAATGCAAATCAGACACCATATATGATTCGGGCATTTTCCAATGATTATCAGATAATTGCTAAAGTATCTTCTTATGGTGGAATTGTCAGCATGGCAGGTGCAATAGTAATATCAGTCACATTCCCCATATTAATGGCAAAACTGGCAGCAAATTCAGAGGGCTGGCGAATATTGATTCTCATTTATGCGCTACCTCTTTGTTTGATAGGGATTTTAAGGTTTGTATTTGTAAGGGAAGAGCCAGCAGTGGATGCAGATTTAAGGGAGCGGGTACATATAAAGGAAATTTTTTTGATGCTGGTGAAAAATAAGTACTGTCTTATTTATGCGGCAATTACAGGCTTCTATCAGATTAGCGTCAGCTTCGGAGCAGGTACATATTATTATACATATGTGATTGGGGATATTTCGAAGTTTGGCATTGTGAGTATGTTTTCCATTATCATGCTGCCAATTATGTTTCTTTTCCCTACGATGATGAAAATGCTAAGTATAACAAAAATATTTGTAGTTTTTTCCGTGATAGCAGTAACAGGTTATATTACAATATTTTTTGGAAATACAAATCTTCCGGTTGTGGTTGCAGGGGGTGTATGCGTTACATTGTTAAATCTGCCACTTGGATATTTAGGAACACTAATCGTGAAGCAGCTTTCAACTTATAATGAATATATTAAATTGCCAAGGATGGAAAGTTCCTGCAGTGCGATCACTGCATTTACAGGAAAAATAGGGCAGGGAATCGGCGCAGGTTTAAGTGGGATTCTGCTGGGTATATCAGGATTTGTATCTTCTACTTCGGATGTGATGACAGTTCAGTCGGCGGGCGCTATTTTGATGATACGATGTCTGTACTGCGTTTTTCCGTGTATCTGTGTTATGTTTATTATTATTTTATCCATTTTACTGGGAAAACTGGAGAAAGAAATTATAGACAAAAAGACGCTGGAAGAAAAGAGGTAGAAGTATATGAAAATAGAATATTATATCAAAACAGGGAGGAGAACAGATGGCACAGTTTTCAAAGGACTTTTTGCTGGGAACAGCAACGGCGGCGCATCAGGTAGAGGGGAATAATGTCCATAACGATATATGGGCTATGGAACATATGAAGTATACTTCCTATGAGGAACCCAGTCTGGATGCCGTGGATCATTACCATCTCTATGAACGGGATATTGCGATGATGGCGGAGGCAGGTTACAATGCATACCGATTCTCTATTGAATGGGCAAGGATTGAGCCGGAGGAGGGGATATTCGATGATAATGAGATAGAGCATTATCGGGATGTGATTGCCTGTTGCCGAAAATACGGGATAGAACCGATGGTGACACTGCATCACTTCAGCAGCCCAAAGTGGATTATCAGTAAAGGCGGCTGGGAAGCGGAAAGTATTGTAGAGGATTTCAGAACATACTGCATTTATGTAATAGAACGTCTTGGAGAGGAAATACATTATATCAACACAATCAATGAGGCAAATATGAGGCTTCAGTTTGCAAGGATCATGAAGAATTATACGGAAAGGATGATCCGCCAGAGCACACCGGCAGATAAGAATGTTTCGGAAAATCTGCAGGTTGGTGTGGATGTGCAGGCAATGCTGAATGCTCAGGATGCCATGTTTGAAGAGGGAAGGCAGATTTTTCATCTTCCAGAAGGGATGAGTGTTAATAATTTCCATAGTCCTTGTAGTCCTCATGGAGATGAACTGATTCTGAAAGCTCATGAGGCTGCCCGCAATGCAATTAAAGAGCGTTTTCCGGATGTCAAGGTTGGTATGACACTGAGCCTGCATGATTTTCAGGCAATTCCCGGCGGGGAGGCAAACATGGAAAAACTGTGGGATGAAGAATTTAGGCATTACTTACCGGGAATCAGAGATGATGATTTTATAGGTGTGCAAAATTATACAAGGGAGTTGGTAGGACCAGAAGGCTCCGTTACTGTTCCTGACGGAGCGGACATTACCCAATGTGGCTACGAGTTCTACCCGGAAGGATTGGAGCATGTCATTCGGAAAGTGGCAAAAGACTTTAAAGGTGATATCTATGTTACAGAAAATGGAGTGACTACGGATGATGACCGGAGAAGAATTGAGTTTATCCAAAGAGCAATCTGGGGTGTGAAACGCTGCATGGAGGACGATATTCCGGTAAAAGGGTATTTCTACTGGTCCTTTATTGATAACTATGAGTGGCAGAAAGCGTATAGTCTGAGATATGGGCTTGTAGCTGTTGATCGTACTACGCAGATACGGACGCCTAAACCAAGTCTTAGATTCTTAGGGAGTATGCTGGAAAAGGAAGCTTGAGAGTAAATAAACGTAAAAAACCTGCTGGACAATACAGCAGGTTTTTTGGTAAAAAATATTTTATGCTGATGCAGAATTAACCATGGTAACTTCCCAGATAGGATAAGCTTTCTTTGGGATGGCGGGTCTGTGTTGTTCTGTCAACGGCAATCAACCCGAAGGTCATGGAATAGCCTTTCTGCCACTCAAAATTGTCCATAAGGCTCCAATGGAAGTAGCCGCGTACGGGAAGGTTATTGCGCAGACAGTTTTGAACACCTGTGAGAGCTGTTTCGATAAAAGCAATACGCTTCTTGTCATCATCGGTAGCAATGCCGTTTTCTGTGACAATTAAGTCTCCCTTGAAATCTTTTGCAACCTTACGGATGATATGTTCTAATGCTTCCGGGTAGAACTCATAGTTCATCTGAGTAAGTTCAGCGCCGTCAGGAGCGGGGAGTGTACCCTCCGGACCCATCAGGGAGCGAGTATAGTTCTGTACGCCCAGAAAATCATCATTTTGGATATAGGGGAGATAATGGGTAAATTCATCATCCCACTCTTTTTTTGCATGTTCCTCTCCGCCGGCTGTGGATTGAATATCATGTAAGCTTAAGGTAAGACCTACTTTGATTTCAGGATAGAGTTCTTTGATGACAGCACGCGCTGCTTCGTGAGCACGACATACAATCTTATCGCCTTCAGGAGTACGCATGGAAGTAAAGTTTTCTACTTTCTCAACTCCAAAAACTTTGATATTTTCTTCGGCTGTGGCTTTCTGGTCTGCCATCATTTTCTCCAGATTGATTCCGACCTGAACAGTACCGTCCGCGCTCTGAGCTTTTGCAGCCTGCGCCTGCATCTGCAGCATATAGCGTTTGGCAATGGCAGCTACCTGAATTCCCATATTGGCTTCGTTGATGGTACATACATAGTGAAGCTCATTTCCAAGTTTTCCGATGATATAGCGGACATAGCGGGCAAAATCGTCTACTGTGGATTCTGCTTCCCACCCACCTTTTCCTATGAGCCATTTAGGGCTGGAAAAATGGTGGAGGGTTACGATTGGCTCTAAACCATGTTCTTTGCAGCAGTGAATAACGTCCAGATAGTGCTCGGCCTGTGCATCATCAAAATGTCCTTCTTCTGGTTCGATACGCGCCCATTCTACAGAAAAACGGTAGGCGTTTAATCCGGCATCAGCCATAAGCCGGATATCCTCCTGATAACGATGGTAATGGTCAACGGCATCAAGAGATGGCTCTATAAAGCTGGTATGTTCCATCTGTTCCATTGCCCAGCAGTCACTATTATCATTGTTTCCCTCAACCTGATGTGCTGCGGTTGCAGCTCCCAAAAGAAAGTCCGGTGAAAATTTGTTCATAGAAAATCCTCCTTGCAATTTATAATCTCCAAATACGATGTTTATTGGATTTGTTTTTTTTATTATAATAGAAAAGAAAGATATCAAGAGGTGAAAAATTCATGTTTATGTCAAAAAATTAATTTAATTTATTTATTTTATTAATCTAAAGCACTGAAAGATGAGAGTACAAATGTGCATTTAGGATAATGAAGGAGAAAATGAATGGATAAAGCAGTCTACATATTAAAAAATGTATACCATCTGTATCATCTGGCAGGAAGGATTTTAAGCAGAGAAGGAAAATTTCTTGCAGTTCCTTTTGACGGTTTCTTGGATGAGGATCCGGTATTTAACAGTCCAAAGCTTTTACAAATGTTGATGGAATATGGGAGGGAACAGAAGACATACAAGGGGTGGAATGACGACGGGTATTGGTATTATGTGTTTCATGATTTGGGAGATTATGTTATTTGGGGACCTGTGAACACTGGGGAGTATTCTGAGAATGATAATTTATTGTATTGTAAACAGCATGGAGCGAAGGCAGGATGTGTATGTGATATTCCCTTGATGAAAATCGGGAAACTGGAAGAAATAATAATGTTTGTACATGGACTTTTGTCAGATGAGTATGAAAATATTGTCAAAATTGATGATGGGATAGATGCGGGACGATTTCAAGAAAGTTTACATGCTGGGCGTGTGGAATATGAATTGGAAAATGAGGAGTGCGACAAAAAACATTTTCCATTTGCCAGAGAAGATCAGATGTGGAAATGGATTATAGGAGGAGGGCAGGGGAGGTTTTCGTTTGGAACAGGTAAATCTTTTGAGGATTTGGTGGATAATGCAGGTGTTATGGCCCAGTCACAGAAAAAGAATTTGGAATACGGCATAGTAAGTGGAATCACTTTACTTACCAGATATGCTATTGCAGCGGGGGTAGAAGAAAGTGCTGCATATATATTAAGTGATGTACTTTTACAAAAACTTGCCAAAGCAACGAATGTGATGGAGATGCGGAAAGTAATGGAATATGCGCTTGTGGAGTTTGGACGGCTAGGGAAAGGAGCAAAATCAGAGACTTATTCGATTTATGTGGAGCAGAGCAGGGAATATGTCGCGAAGAATATTTTTAAGAAATTGTCATTACAGGAAATTGCAAAAGAGATTGGTGTGCATCCGGCGTACCTTTCAGGGATTTTCAAAAAACAAACAGGAATGACCTTGACGGATTATATTATGCAGGAAAAAATACAGGTTTCCTGTAATCTGCTGAAATATTCTAACCGGTCAATTGCCATTATTGCAGAATATATGAATCTTTCTCCTCAAAGTTATTTTACCAGAGTATTTAAGAAGGTAACAGGAGAGACACCGGCACGGTACCGAAGAACTCATGTGGATAAAAATTTTTTGGAAGATTAAAATCAGATAAAGTATATTAAAATCAGACAATACAGGAAGGATAAATGAGGGTAAAATTTTCATAAAAGTAAAGATGGAATAGCAATATCGATATAATGAAAGAGAGGATGGGATGGAGATTATGGAAAGAGATCTTAAGAAAATTATTTCTGAAATGACATTGGAGGAGAAAGCCGGGATGTGTTCCGGCGAGGATTTCTGGCGTTTGAAGAAAGTGGAGAGACTTGGTATCCCGGAGGTTATGGTATCAGATGGACCTCACGGATTAAGAAAGCAGCCCGGCGAGGCAGATCATCTTGGGATTGGCGAGAGTATTGTGGCGGTTTGTTTTCCGGCAGCCTGTGCCACGGCTTCCAGCTTTGATACGGAATTGATGAACGAAATGGGAAAGACCCTTGGGGAAGAATGTCAGGCAGAAAATTTAAGTGTATTGTTGGGACCGGCTGTAAACATTAAGAGAAGCCCTCTCTGTGGACGGAATTTTGAATATTTATCCGAGGATCCATATCTTGCAGGAAAAATGGCTGCTTCCTATATCAGAGGTGTACAGAGCTGGGACGTGGGAACGAGCATGAAACACTATGCCGCAAATAATCAAGAGTATAACCGTATGAGTTGTTCTTCTAATTTGTCGGAACGTACTTTCCGGGAAATCTATTTACCTGCATTTGAGACAGCGGTAAAGGAAGCGCAGCCTAAGACGATTATGTGCAGTTACAATAAGATTAACGGAGAATACGCCTCTGAAAACAAACATCTTTTGACAGAGATTTTACGGGACGAGTGGGGATTTGAAGGCTATGTTATGACAGACTGGGGCGCGGTGGCAGACCGTGTGACAGGGATTGTTGCAGGACTTGATCTGGAGATGCCGGGCAGCCATGGGGTAAATGATGCCAAGATCATTGCGGCAGTAAAAGATGGAAGTCTGGATGAGGCGCTGCTTGATAAGGCAGTAGAGCGTATTTTAAAGGTATTGTTTTCTTATGCGGATAACCGCCATCCGGAAGCTGTGTTTGACAGGGATGCAGATCATGAAAAAGCGGTAAAAATAGAGACAGAGTGTGCAGTTCTTTTGGAGAATAATGGAATACTTCCGTTGAAGGAAGGAAGAAAAGTAGTATACATTGGCGAATATGCTGAAAAACCCCGTTATCAAGGTGGCGGTTCCAGTCATATTAATTCCAGTAAAGTAACTTCCGCATTGGAGAGTGCAAAGGAAAAAGGCAGACCAGTATCTTATGTGAAAGGATTCCCTTTTGATAAGGATGAAGAAAACGCGGGAGAACTGGCGGCGGCTGTGCAGGCGGCAAAGGATGCTGAAGTGGCAGTTATTTTCGCAGGACTGCCTGATCTGATTGAATCGGAAGGCTATGACAGAAAGGATATGAAACTTCCTGCATGCCAGAATAAACTGATTGAGGAAGTTATCAAAGTACAGCCTAACACGGTTGTTGTGCTGCACAATGGAAGTCCGGTTGAAGTACCTTGGGCAGATAAGACAGCAGCTATTCTGGAAATGTATCTTGGCGGTCAGGGCGTGGGAGAAGCAACAGATAAACTTCTTTATGGAGATGTAAATCCTTCGGGACGTCTGGCAGAGACATTCCCACTCCGTCTGGAGGATAATCCAAGTTACCTGAATTTCCCCGGTGACGGAGTAAATGTGGATTATGCGGAGGGAATCTATGTAGGCTACCGTTATTATGATGCCAGAAAAATGCCAGTGCGCTGGGCATTCGGACATGGACTTTCTTATACGGAATATGAGTATAGTAATCTGAATATGCCTGCAGAAAGTCTGGATGATAAGGGTTGCGTAAAAGTAACTGTAGATGTTAAAAACACAGGAAGTATGGTCGGTAAGGAAGTAGTACAGCTTTATGTCAGCGATAAAAACGGCACAGCAGGGCGTCCTGTGAAGGAACTAAAGGGCTTTGCTAAGGTAGAGTTGCAGCCGGGTGAGACAAAGACTGTAGAATTTGCACTTACTGCAAGGGATTTATCTTTCTACCATGAAGGGCTTGGCGATTGGTATGCACCTTCAGGAACTTACGAGGTGTTGATAGGACATGCAAGTGACGAGATTGCTTTGAGAGGGGAACTTTCCTTCAAGACCGAAAAGCAGCTTCCGCTGTACGTCAGTGGAGCGACAACGATCGGAGAGCTTATGGCGCATCCTGTGACCGCGCCGATCATCGGAGGTTTGATGCAGAATATGCAGGGAGCGATGGGAGCCATGCAGTCAGATCCAACAGAAAATGTTGAGGATACCCTTGGTACGGGTGCAGAAATGATGAAGGCAATGATGCATGGAATGCCCCTAAAATCTCTGGCAAGCTTTGCTGGTGCAGAGATGGCAGCACAGATTGAGTTGATGATTCAGGGCATGAATCAGGCGTTAGGTAATAAATAGCGTTGTTTGTGATATTTATTATCAAGAGGTATTTGTTTTTTGAATATAGTTATGTTTGATAATGAGGCTGTCACCCTTGCGGGTTTTCACATTGTGTGGCAGTCTCTTTCATTCTGTCTTAAAATTCATTAATTTAAAAACATATTATGGAAAAAGTAAACACATAAGTAAAGGTTAAGCGGTAAAATACAATTAAATAAACAGGGACAGGAGGAGCAAGTACATGAGAAAGATAACGGAATTAAAAGATAACTGGTTTTTTGTAAAAAATGCTGGGGATGTTCAGGAAGCGGCAGCCGCAGAGGGGACAGGTGTTTTACTGCCGCATACATGGAATGCTTTAGACGGGCAGGACGGAGGAAATGATTATCACAGGGGAACCTGCTGGTACCGCCGCCTTCTGGAAAAACCGGAGTTAGAAGCAGGGGAGAAGGCTTATCTGGAATTTGACGGTGCTGCCATGACAGCGGACGTATACTTAAACGGAGAAAAACTGGCTCATCACAAAGGAGGATATTCACGGTTCCGTGTAGATATTACAGAGAAACTTACAACGGCGGAAAATGAATTGGTGGTCGCTGTCGATAATTCGGACAATGGAACTGTGTATCCGCAAAAAGCCGATTTTACTTTTTATGGAGGGCTGTACCGCATGGTACGTCTCGTCGTAGTGCCTGAGGGTCATTTTGCTATGGAGTATCATGGGGGAGATGGGATTAAAGTAACTCCTGTGGTCACTCTGGCTGGGGAAGGGAAAGAAGCGGCAAGCGCAACGGTAACTGTAGAAGTGTATACAGAGGGTGGTGCTGATGTGGTCACTGTAACGGTTGCGGAGGAGACAAAACAGGCTTTGGTTACAGAAGGATATGCAAAAGTGGAATTTGAACTGTCCAAGGTACATTTGTGGGATGGTGTGGATGACCCTTACCTCTATACAGCTAAAGCAGAACTGGAAAGTGGAGATGCAGTCACAGTAAGATTCGGCTGCCGCCATTTCTCTATTGACCCGCAGAAGGGCTTTTTCTTGAATGGCCGTTTCTATCCACTGCGGGGCGTAAGCCGTCATCAGGACTGCAAAGGAACGGGGAATGCCCTGAGCCGTGAGCATCACGTGCGCGACATGGAGATAATCAGGGAGATGGGGGCAAATACCATCCGCCTTGCCCATTATCAGCATGCGCAGGAATTCTATGATTTGTGCGATGAAAACGGAATCATCGTCTGGGCGGAGATCCCTTATATTACTATGCATATGTCTGGAGGAAGAGAAAATACATTAAGCCAGATGCGGGAACTGGTTATCCAGAATTATAACCATCCGTCGATTGTCTGCTGGGGACTTTCCAATGAGATCACAGCAGCAAGCGCAGTAAATGAAGAATTGATGGAGAACCATCGGGAGCTGAACCGGTTATGCCATGAGCTGGATCAGACAAGGAAAACTGTAATGGCAAATGTATTTATGTTAGAAAAGGAAAGCCCATTGCTGGAGATACCGGATATCAATAGTTATAATCTTTATTTTGGCTGGTATGTGGGAGAGATGGTTCAAACGGATGAATTCTTTGATGAGTATCACAGTGCTTACCCGGATCGCTGCATTGGATTTTCAGAATACGGGGCGGACGCAAATCCTGCATATCATTCTTCCCAGCCTGACAGGGGGGATTATACAGAAGAATATCAGTGCCTGTATCATGAGCACATGCTGCGTATGATTGAAGAGCGTCCATGGCTCTGGGCGACTCATGTGTGGAATATGTTTGATTTTGCCGCTGACGGAAGAGACGAGGGCGGCAAACATGGGGAAAACCAAAAAGGATTGGTAACGATTGACCGCGAGCTCAGAAAAGATGCATTTTATCTGTATAAAGCGTATTGGAGCAAAGAGGCTTTTGTCCATCTGTGCGGCCGGCGGTATGTAGACCGGGCGGAGGAAGTGACAAAGATTAAGGTGTATTCTAATCAGCCTTTAGTGGCATTGTATGTAGACGGAAAACTTGTGGAAGAGCAGAATGGCAGCAGAGTATTCTGTTTTGAAGTTCCAATATCGGGTGTTCATACGGTTACTGCTCAGGCAGGCGAATACAGGGACGAAATTACTATAAAGAAGGTCGCTGAAGTCAATAAAGAGTATCTGTTTGTGAAAGAAGGAGATATTGTCAACTGGTTTGACAAGGAAGACTTTCGTAAGGACTGTTATTCAATTGGGGATACTCTTGGCGAGATTGCCAAAAGTCCGGAGGCAAATGCAATTGTGCAGAGACTGACAGCTAAAGCGTCAGCAAGCCGGGGAGATGTGGCAGAGAGTGTGAAGGATAATCCGGCGCTGCAGCGCATGATGCAGAGAATGACCTTGCAGAGTATGCTGAAACAAGCAGGAGATGTGATAAAGCCGGAAGATATAAAGGCGCTGAATAATGCTTTGCAGAAGATTAAGAAAGTTACCGATTGATGAAAAGACCGGAAAGGTGATTATGGAATTAGGAGGATATCGTAATGCCGATGAGAGCAGTACAGCAGATTATGCTTGGGACAGTGACTGCAAAAGAAAATCAGGCTGTGCAGACACTATCTGCTATCAAAAAAGCAGGATATGATGGGATTGAGTTAAATGGATTTATGATCCGTCCCACTTCTTTTATGGTGCGCATGATGACGAAGATGGCAGGGATGCCGGTAGGAAGAGGCGGGAATCTGGACTGGGCAGGTCTGGTAAAGGCGGCAGGATTGTCGGTGGTAAGTGTACATGAGGATTTGGGAACCATTCAAAGGGAGCCGCAAACTGTCATTGAAGAAGCGAAGAAATTCGGGACAAAATATGTGGTCATAACAGGGATGTACCGTTTTGATTACTCAGATGAAACGGCAGTCCGGAAACTGGCGGAGGATTTAAACGAAGCAGGAAAAGGACTAAAAGAGGGCGGCGTAGAACTTTTATACCATAACCATAACTGTGAATTTCGCAAGGTATCAAAAGAAAAGACGGCATACAGGATGTTGATGGAAGAGACGGATCCGGCGTATGTGAATTTTGAGTTTGATTCTTATTGGCCTACGGAAGCGGGAGTGGATGCGTTACAGTTGATGCGGCAGTTGGGAGATAGACTGAAGCTTTACCATATCAATGACAGGGGAAGCAGAGTAACAGGAGCGTCGATGACACCTATCTTGAAATCAGACAGCATGGAGCTGGGGTATGGGAATATGAATCTGGAAGCCCTTGTAGAGCAGGCGAAAGCGGCGGGAGTGGATGCGGTGATACTGGAGAGCCATAAGAACTGGGTGGATAAATCACCAGTAAAATCCATACAGCTTTCAGCGGAATTTATGAAAAAGTATGTATAATTTCGTCCGACTACCATGAGTATAGTCTATCACCTAGAAAGGATGAGTCAAAATGCAGGATTTGAAAAATTATTTTATTACCATAGACAGGGAATATAAAGAGGGAGATGTGGCAGTTTTACGCCAGAAATTTTCCGGAGAAAATGTTGTCAGTGCCGTACTTTATTCTACGGCACTGGGGGTATATGAAGCGGAACTGAATGGGAAGAAAGCAGGAGAGCAGATGTTTGCACCCGGTTATACTTACTATCCGCGCCGGGTTCTTTATCAGGAGCATGATGTGACGGAATTTCTGAATACTGGAGGTGAGGGCAGTAAGGAAAATGAGCTGGTCTTTTATCTGGGACAGGGTTGGTACTGCGGAAGGTTTCTCTGTGAGAACCAGACGCAGATATACGGAGAAAAGCCGGCAGTTTCATGGATACTGCAACTTAAATTTGCCGATGGAAGCGAGAAAGAGATTCATTCTGGAATAGATGTGGACGAACTGGAATCTCCCTATGAATATGCCGGAGAATATGACGGAGAAATATACTTTGCAGATGGGCGAAATAATGTAATCGGAAATCCTGTTGCCTATACGGGAACAACAGATTTTGCATTGGAAAAAACCCTGACAGAAGTGCGTATACAGGAAGAGATGCCAGTTAAAAATGTGACAGTATCAGAAGGAAAGACTATTCTGGATTTCGGACAGAATTTTGCGGGAATTGTCGAGATTCACCCAGAGTTTTTTGAGGGTGAGACGTTAACAATCCGACATGGAGAAATCCTGAACCCGGACGACAGCCTGTATACTGCCAATCTTCGGAAGGCAAAGGCGACTGTCATTTATCATGCAGGGGCAGAAAAAAAGACTTATCGTCCAAGGTTTACCTATATGGGATTCCGTTACGTGGAACTTTCAGGGGCGGAGTATAAGCCGGGGATGGTAAAGGCGTATGCCCTTTATACGGATATGCGGCGGACAGGGTTCTTTGAATGCGGACATGAGAAGGTGCAGAAATTATTCGAGAATCAGGTATGGGGGCAGAAATCCAATTATGTGGAAGTTCCCACCGATTGTCCCCAGAGAGATGAACGCATGGGATATACAGGGGATGGACAGGTGTTTGCTTTAACAGGTGCATATAATTTTGACACGAATGATTTCTGGAAAAATTTCCTGCGTGACCTTGAACTAGGGCAGCTTGATAACTCGGAGGGGTATGTCTGTGCCACTGTGCCCCAAACCGGACCGGCAGGAATTGGATTTGTGAATATGCTGGGATGGGGAAATGCAGTAACGATTCTTCCGGAGCTGATGTACTGGCAGTTTGGAGATGAAAAGGCGCTTCCACAGCAGTATGAAAGTATGAAGAAATTTGTGGAGGCGGAAATCCGGAAGATGGAGGGCAGGAATCTGTGGCTTGGGGTATCCTTAGGTGACTGGCTGGCGCTTGGAAAGGATATAGCATGGCAGGCACAGCATAATAATCCCATTTCCAATTCCTTTATCGTACATGACCTAAAGGTGGTAAGCGAAACAGCAAAGGCGCTTGGTTATGTGGAGGATGCGGCACGTTATCAGGCACAGTATCAGGCAACCAGAGATGCTTACCTTCAAATGTTTGTAAAAGAGGATGGGGATGTAGCGGATGATTATCAGTCTGCGTATATCATGGCGTTGAAGTTTGTCATTCCGGAAGGAGAACTGCGTCAGAAGGTTATGAAGAAGTTTGTGGAAAATGTCCGGCGGGAAGGATTGACGACAGGATTTTTTGCTACGGAGCATCTGCTTCCTATGCTGGTGGAGGCTGGAGAGACGAAGCTTGCTTATGATGTTCTGCTTCAGGAAGGATGTCCGGGGTGGATGTATCAGATTGACAGGGGGGCTACAACTACATGGGAGCGGTGGGATGCTATCCGTGAAGATGGCACAGTAAATGAAGATAAAATAACGGATGATAATATGGTCTCCTTTAACCATTATGCGTTTGGCAGTGTAGGAGAATTTTACTATCAATATATTTTAGGGATAAAGCCTCTGGAGCCGGGTTTCCGTAAAGTAAAAATACAGCCTTATCCGGATGAACGTCTTGGAAGGGCAACAGGGTCTTATCTTTCCAGAGCAGGGGAAATCAAGTCTGCATGGAAATATGAGGGTGAGAAAGTAATGATTACGGTAACGGTGCCGGTGGAAGCGGAAATTTATCTTCCGGACGGCAGGGTGGAAAAAGTTAGTGCAGGAGAATACTCATACGAAGTCAACAAGGCGTAGAGGTCATATCAGGCAGTCGTTTTGTAGTGGCCATTTCATAATGATGTAAAGGAGTTCATAAGAAATGAAAATACAAGCATTTAATCCGTTTTTGCCGAGTTATGAGTATATACCGGATGCGGAGCCTTATGTATTCGGAAGCAGGGTGTATGTCTACGGAAGTCATGACCGGTTTGACGGGGAAGATTTTTGCATGAATGATTATGTGTGCTGGTCAGCGCCGATTGATGATCTGGGGGCATGGAAAAAAGAAAGAGTTATTTACCGTTCCGTGCAGGACCCGCTGAACGAAGACGGTACACAGCATCTATTTGCACCGGATGTGCAGGTAGGTGAAGACGGCAGGTATTATTTGTTTTACTGTCTGCATCGTTCGCCCACTGTCTCTGTGGCGGTTTGTGACGAGCCGGCAGGAGAATATCAATTTTATGGACATATCCATTATGCGGACGGAATTTTATATGGACAAAAACAGGGAGATGTATTTAATTTCGATCCGGGAGTACTAAAAGATGATGACGGAAGAATCTATCTGTATACGGGGTTGTCCTATCTGAAAGACGCACCCATGAGGAAATATCTTGCAGGGATGTTTCAGATAGACGGTTCATATTGTGTCGAACTGGATAAGGATATGCTGACACTAAAGAGCGAGCCTGTGCTGACAGTTCCCGGGGAGGTTTTGGCGGAAGGAACGGATTTTGAGGGGCATGGATTTTTTGAGGCAAGCAGCCCGCGGAAGATTAATGGGCGGTATTATATGATTTATTCCTCAGTTAAAAGCCATGATTTGTGTTATGCAGTCAGCGAATCTCCTGTGACGGGGTTCCGATATGGGGGTATTATTGTCAGTATTGGAGATATCGGCATTGTAGAAGAGGAGCAGGCTGTGAATTACCTGAGTAATACCCATGGTGGATTGGTGGAAATAGAGGGACAGTGGTATGTATTTTATCACCGGCATACTAACCGCCACCGTAATTCCCGACAGATGTGCGCAGAGCAGATAAAGATTGCAGAAGATGGAAGGATTACACAAACAGAAGTTACAAGCTGCGGCTTAAATGGAGGACCGTTGCAGGGAACAGGAAGATATGAAGCCCGAATTGCCTGCAATTTATCAAGTGCCGGAGGAACTTTCATGTACCAGAAAGAAAAAACGGCAGGAGAAGAGAGGCATCCTTATTTTACGCAGGATGGAGAAGACAGAGAGGATAATCCCAATCAATATATTGCTAATCTGCGGGATGGCGCATGGGCCGGATTTAAATACTTCGATATCAGACAGAGCAGCCGGATTAAAATCAGTGTGCGGGGAAATGCAGAAGGTGAAATGCTGGTACAGGATGAAAAGGATGGGGAAATCAGGGCGGTTATTCCGGTACGCCCATCGGCGGACTGGCAGGAGGAATCTGGGGAGTTTCATATAGAGCCGGGCGTACATGCTTTATATTTTATATATAAAGGAAGTGGCAGCATGGACTGGCAGTGGTTTGAGTTTTGCTGAAAGGAGAAATAGTTTATGGGAAAGGAATATTTTTGTAATCCGGTAAATGTACCTTACCGGTATCAGTTTAATAAACCGCAGGTTCAGGGAATGTCCGGCGATGCGCCGGTGCAGGTGGCGCGCGAAGCGGCAGACCCTTCGATGATTCAGTTTCAAGGTAAATATTATATTTTCGCATCTATGACGCTTAGCGTATGGATATCGGAGGATATGGTGCATTGGGAAAGCCACCGTCTGCCGGAATCACTTCCGTTGTATGATTATGCGCCGGATGCAAGAGTGGTGGGGGATTATGTATATTTCTGTGCTTCCAGAAAGGAAGAAGCATGCAGTTTTTATCGTACCAAAGATGTTATAAACGGACCTTATGAGGAGATAAAGGGAACGTTTTCCTTCTGGGATCCGAATCTTTTCGTAGATGATGACGGCAGAATGTATTTTTACTGGGGCTGCTCTAATCAGACACCTATATGGGGTGTAGAGCTTGACTCTGAGACTATGAAGCCTCTGACGGAGAAGAAGGAACTGATATGGGGTGACGCATGGACAAAGGGGTATGAGAGAAGCGGGGAGAATCACTGTGCACCGCCTTTTCCGGAAGAAGAAATTGAAGTGCGTTATCAGGAGTTCCTAAAGTCACATCATATAGAAGAAGCGATGCTGCCGGAGAGTATGGTTATGCAATTACATGGACATGTGAGCCGTAAGCCATTTATTGAAGGCGCGTGGATGGATAAATATCAAGGCAGGTATTATCTCCAGTATGCATGTACAGGTGCAGAGTACAATGTATATAGTGACGGGGTTTATGTGAGCGATTTTCCCCTTGGTCCTTTTACGCTGGCGGATAATAACCCATATTCCTATAAGCCGGGCGGCTTCCTGCCGGGAGCCGGGCATGGCTCGACGATGTGGGACAAACAAGGGAATCTGTGGCATGCTTCCACGATGCGGATTAGTATGAACCATACATTTGAGCGACGCGTAGGAATCTGGCCAGCAGGATTTGATGAAGACGGCGAGCTTTTCTGTAACCAGCGTTATGGTGACTGGCCGATGGAAGTAGAAGACGACAGGATGAACCCATGGAAGGAGCCTCAATGGTATCTATTAAGTTACGGGAAAACAGCATCCGCGTCTTCCTTTACAGAGAAAAAAGAACCGAAATATGCTGTAGATGAAAATGTGCAGACATGGTGGCGTGCCGCAACAGCTAAGTGTGGTGAGTGGATTCAGGTAGATCTGGAAAAAAGTTATACGGTAAACGCTGTACAGATTAATTTTGCAGATGATGGTATCAATATTCCTGTGCCGGGGAAAATCCGTGGAACTACGCAAGCCCGTTATATCGAAGAGAAAGACCATGTGACCCGCTGGAAACTGGAGGGTTCTCTGGATGGTAAAAATTATTTTATGATAGAGGATAAGTCAGAAGCAGATACGGACTTACCCCATGACTTGATTGTAAGGCTGGAAGGCGTTCAGGCACGGTTCCTGAAACTGACGGTAATCGAAGTACCATATGGGCAGACGGCCTGCATTTCCGGTTTACGCATATTTGGCGTAGGCGACGGGGAAAAGCCGGAAGTACCGGAGTTTGAAGCGTATAGGGAAAATGAGCTGGATATGATGGTGAAAATAGCAGGTACAAATGCCACAGGTTATAATATTTTGTGGGGCAGTCAGCCCGATAAACTCTATCACAGTCATATGGTATTCGGAAATGAGCAGCGTATAGGGGCGCTGGTTAAGGGAAAAGAATATTATGTGCGTGTGGATGCATTTAATGAAAATGGGATTACTGAGGGGAATGTCGTAAAGATATTGAGAGGCTGAATAAGTAAAAATAATAAAAGGAGGGCAACTATATGGAGATGACACTGAGATGGTATGGCTCTAAGTTCGATACGGTGACATTAAAACAGATCCGGCAGATACCGGGCGTTACCGGAGTTATTACAACATTATATGATACACAGCCCGGTGAAGTATGGGACAGGGAGAGAATCCGCGGCATGAAAGATGAAGTGGAGGCGTCCGGACTGCATATCGCAGGTCTAGAGAGCGTCAACATTCATGATGCGATCAAGACCGGCGTGCCGGAAAGGGAGCAATATATCAATAATTATATCAAAACACTTGAGAATCTGGGGCAGGAAGATATCCATCTGGTATGCTACAACTTCATGCCGGTGTTTGACTGGACGCGCACGGAACTGGCGCGTGTAAGGCCGGACGGTTCTACGGTACTCGCATATACACAGGCAGCTGTGGACGCCATTGACCCGGAGAAGATGTTTGAGTCCATTGCAGGGGATATGAATGGAACGGTCATGCCGGGTTGGGAGCCGGAGCGTATGGCTCATGTAAAAGAGTTGTTTGAGATGTATAAAGAAATCGATGATGAAAAGTTATTTGAAAATTTAAAATATTTTCTGGAAAGAATCATGCCGGTCTGTGATAAATATGATATCAACATGGCAATCCACCCGGATGATCCGGCATGGAGTGTATTCGGTCTTCCACGCATCATTATCAATAAGGAAAACATTCTCCGTATGATGAAAATGGTAGATAATCCACATAATGGCGTGACATTCTGCTCCGGCTCTTATGGCACAAACCTGGAAAATGACCTGCCGGATATGATCCGTTCGCTGAAAGGAAGAATCCATTTTGCCCATGTACGGAACTTAAAGTTTATTACGCCGGACAACTTTGAAGAAGCGGCACATCTTTCCAGCGACGGAAGTTTTGATATGTATGAGATCATGAAAGCCTTATATGATATCGGATTTGACGGACCGATCAGACCGGATCACGGCCGTATGATCTGGGATGAGGTAGCAATGCCCGGATATGGTCTTTATGACCGTGCACTTGGGGCGGCATACTTAAACGGATTGTGGGAAGCTATTAAGAAGTCCGCTGTGTAGACTTTTCCCACGCAGGAGGTATGTCCGGAAAACAATCTTTTTCGTGCGGATTTGAGATTTAGCAGAGTAAAATCATGGAGGTTATGATGAAAGTAGATTTACAAGGAATTGCAGACAGGAAACAATGGGAAGACAAAGGATATCACCTTCCAGAGTATGACATCGGACAGATGAGGGAGGCAACAAAAGAAAATCCGTTCTGGATACACTTCGGTGCAGGCAACCTGTTCCGTGCCTTTCATGCCGCAATCGTGGAGAAAATGCTGAATGAAGGAAAGCTGGACAGAGGATTAATTGTCGCGGAAGGCTTCGATTATGAGATTGTGGAGAAGATGTACGATACACATGACAATCTGGGGATCGCAGTGACACTTAAGGCGGACGGGACAATTGATAAGAGAGTGATAGGAAGCGTGGCGGAAGCCCATCCTTTAGATTCAGGTAATGAGACGGCATATGGCAGGCTGAAGGAAATCTTTGAGAAGGATTCCCTGCAGATGGTTACCTTTACGATTACGGAGAAAGGCTATAGCCTGACCAATGCAAAAGGGGAACAGCTGCCGGATGTGGCGGCAGATTTTACGGCAGGACCGGAACGGCCGGCAAGCTATATGGGGAAGGTGTCTTCCCTGCTCTATGCCAGATACTGCGCGGGAGCAAAACCCATTGCCATGGTCAGCACGGATAACTGTTCCCATAATGGGGATAAGCTGTATGTGGCGGTATCGGCATTTGCACGAGCCTGGATGGAAAACGGAAAGGCAGATGCCGGATTTATGGAGTATATTGATTCCGAAAAGGTATCTTTCACATGGAGCATGATCGATAAGATCACGCCCCGGCCGGATGCGTCTGTGGAAGCCATTTTACGGAAAGACGGCGTGGAAGAATTAGAACCGGTCGTCACGTCTAAAAATACATATGTTGCACCTTTTGTAAACGCAGAAGAAACGGAATATCTGGTCATTGAGAATGATTTTCCCAACGGACGGCAGAAGCTGGAAGAAGGCGGCGTTATGTTTACGGACCGCACGACGGTAGACAAAGTAGAGAAGATGAAAGTATGTACCTGTTTAAATCCGCTTCATACCTGTCTTGCCATTTTCGGATGCCTGCTTGGATACCGGAAAATCTCTGATGAGATGAAGGACAGGGAACTCGTAAAGTTGGTGGAGACAGTGGGATATAAAGAAGGGCTTCCGGTGGTAGTCGATCCGATAATTTTAAGCCCAAAAGAGTTTATTGATACAGTGCTCAAGGTACGTGTACCGAACCCGTTTATGCCGGACACACCACAGAGGATTGCAACGGATACTTCCCAGAAACTGGCGATCCGGTTCGGGGAGACTATTAAGGCTTATGCGGCGGACGAAAACCTGAAAGTTGATGATCTGCAGATGATTCCGCTTGTCTTTGCAGGATGGATGAGATACCTGATGGCAGTGGACGATGAAAGGAAGCACTTTGAGCTGAGCCCGGATCCGCTGCTTGCTGAAATCTGCCCGCAGATAGAGGGGATCAGACTCGGAGATACCGATGTGGAAGATGTCATAAGACCGATCATGGAAAATGCAAAGATATTTGGTGTCAATCTGTATGAGGCAGGTATGGCAGATAAGGTATGCGGCTATTTTAAGGAACTGATCGCAGGACCGGGAGCAGTCCGCAGTACACTGCAGAAATATGTCTAAGGAGAGCGAAGTGAAAAAGAGCTGCTAAAATCTTCACAGCACATTTATGACTTGGAAAGGAGTGGCGGATTAAATGAACGAAATAGAAATAATTCAAAAACTGGGAGTAGTTCCGGTAGTTGTACTTAATGATGCAAAAGATGCCCTGCCTCTGGCTGAGGCGTTATGCGATGGCGGACTTCCCTGCGCAGAAGTTACATTTCGTACTGAAGCGGCGGAAGAATCAATCAAGATTATGACAAAAGAATACCCGGAAATGCTCATAGGAGCAGGGACGGTGCTTACCACAGAGCAGGCTGACCGTGCCGTGGATGCGGGAGCAAAGTTCATTGTCAGTCCGGGATTTGATGCGGAGATTGTGGATTACTGTCTGGAAAAGGGGATTCCGGTATTTCCGGGATGTATTACGCCTTCGGAAACAGCACAGGCGGTTAAGCGGGGATTGAAGGTCATAAAGTTTTTCCCAGCGGAGCAGTTCGGCGGTATTGCCGCGATTAAGGCTCTGGCAGCCCCTTATACGGATATCAGGTTCATGCCTACTGGTGGTATCAATGCTGACAATCTTGGGAAGTATCTGTCTTATGACAGGATTGTGGCGTGTGGGGGAAGCTGGATGGTAAGAGCGGACCTGATTAGAAACAGAGAATTTGATGAAGTAAAGAGGCTGACCGCTGAAGCAGTGGGACTGGTAGCTGAGATTAGAAATAAATGATGCGGATGTGTGTCTGCGGTACAAGGCCGGCAGACCGCGGAAAGGTATGGGATAAAAGTGAAGCAGAATATGGGAAAAAAAGTCGTTACATTCGGTGAGATCATGTTGAGGCTGGCACCGGAAGGATATTATCGTTTTGTGCAGGCGGAAAGTTTCGGTGCTACCTATGGCGGAGGAGAGGCAAACGTGGCGGTGTCCCTTGCAAATTTCGGTTTTGATGCCTGCTTTGTCACGAAGCTCCCGGCACATGAGATCGGACAGGGAGCAGTCAATTCATTGAGAAGGTTCGGGGTGGACACCTCCGGGATCGTGCGCGGGGGAGACAGGGTTGGTATTTATTTCCTGGAGAAAGGGGCATCCCAGAGACCGTCAAAGGTGATCTATGACCGTGCAGGTTCTTCCATTGCCATGGCGTCAAAAGATGACTTTGACTGGAAAGCGATTTTAGAAGGGGCGGAGTGGTTCCATTTTACAGGGATTACACCCGCGCTGAATGACAATGTGGCGGGGATATGTCTTGAGGCGTGTAAGGCAGCCAAGGAAGCGGGAATTAAGATATCCTGCGATTTAAATTACAGGAATAAGCTGTGGAGCAAGGAAAAAGCAGGGCAGGTTATGGGTGAGCTCTGTACGTATGTGGATGTATGCATTGCAAATGAAGAAGATGCGACGGATGTATTTGGCATCAGGGCTGAGAATACGGATGTTTATGCGGGCGAAGTGAACCACGAAGGATATAGGAGTGTTGCAAAGCAGCTGGCAGACCGTTTCGGTTTTGAAAAGGTGGCAATCACCCTGCGTGAGTCAATCTCTGCAAACGATAACCTGTGGTCGGCTATGCTGTATGATGGGGATGATTATTTCTTCAGTAAAAAATATAAAATGCACATCGTTGACCGTGTGGGCGGCGGGGACAGTTTCGGAGCAGGTCTGATTGCGGCATGTTTAAACGGATATGATGCACAGAATACCGTTGAATTTGCGGTGGCGGCATCCTGTCTGAAACATTCCATTGAAGGAGATTTCAATATGGTGACGGTGGATGAGGTCTTGAAGCTGGCAGGCGGAGACGCTTCCGGGCGTGTGCAGAGATAGTCTGGCGGGGAACATTTGAAAAGTGTTTTATGGCTGAGCGAAGCGAAAGGGACGGATATTAAAGATGAAAAAATTTATGGATGAAAATTTCCTGCTGTCAACTGAAACAGCGCAGAAGCTGTATCATGAATATGCCGCGGCAATGCCGGTTCTGGATTATCACTGCCATATCAGCCCGCAGGAGATTGCAGAAGATAAGCAATTTGAAAATATTGCACAGATCTGGCTGGGCGGCGACCATTATAAGTGGCGGCAGATGCGTTCCAACGGGATAGCAGAAGAATATATTATCGGGAATGCCCCTGACCGGGAAAAATTCCAGAAATGGGCGGAGACGTTGGAAAAGGCAATCGGGAATCCTCTGTATCATTGGAGCCATCTGGAACTGCAGAGGTATTTCGGATATGACGGGGTGCTGAATGGGGAAACAGCGCAGGAAGTGTGGGATATTTGTAACGATAAATTAAGAGGGGAAAAGATCAGTGCAAGAAGCCTGATCCGGCAGTCTAATGTGACATTGCTGTGTACCACCGATGATCCGGCAGATGATTTGGAATGGCATAAACAGATTGCTGAGGATAAGACTTTTGATGTGCAGGTTCTGCCTGCATGGAGACCGGAAGCCGCCATGAAGATAGCGGCACCGGGGTTCGCGGGTTATATAGAACGCCTTGGCAGGGCGGCGGATATGGAGATTACAACCTTTGGAGAGTTGAAAACTGCCCTTACAAAACGGATGGAATTTTTTAATGGAATGAGGTGCCGGATCTCGGACCACAGCCTTGACTATGCCATGTATGTGCCGGCATCAGAGGCGGAAATAGAAGACATTTTTGCACGGGCGCTGGCAGGAGAGGAAGTGTCTTACGAAGAAGAGTTAAAATATAAAACGGCATTTCTTTTATACGCAGGGAAAGAATATGTGCGGCTGGGATGGGCCATGCAGTTGCATTATGGCGTGAAGCGGGATAACAATAAGAAAATATACCGCTGTCTGGGAGCCGATGCCGGGATAGACTGTATCAATAACCATACGCCGTCTGCCCAGCTGGCGGATTTACTGGACGCACTGAATGAGGCTGACGCCCTTCCCAGGACAATCCTGTACAGCTTGAATCCGACGGATAATGCGGTAATTGGCACTGTCATCGGTTGTTTTCAGGATGAAGGATGCGCCGGAAAGATCCAGCAGGGAAGCGCATGGTGGTTCAACGACAATAAACAGGGAATAATTGACCAGATGACATCGCTTGCAAATCTGGGGCTTCTTGGCAATTTTATCGGAATGCTGACGGATTCCCGGAGTTTTCTTTCTTACACAAGGCATGAGTATTTCCGCAGGATACTCTGCGAACTAATCGGCGGATGGGTGGAAAACGGGGAATATCCGAATGACGAGAAGGCGCTTGCAAAACTTGTAAAAGATATTTCCTATCGGAATGCCGTGCGGTATTTTGGGTTTGATCTGGAGATATAAGTTGCCTTCGCAGAACCGAGACACAATGAAGGAGATGTTTAACGATAAAGACTTCAAATTTGTATTGAGCAGCATTGTAGGACTGATACTATGTGTCAGTAGTGCGGTAAATCTCGAAGTACTGATTGCAATTATAAGTGGAGTCAGCCTGATACTTGAGAGTGATAATGTTGATAAATTTTGATGTATTGTGGGTGTAATCGGAGAAAACAGAAAATGGCCTGCTTGGGAAAGTTTATAATGGATTCCTAAGTAGGTTTTTTAAATAGTGAAGGATGATATTAGTGACTTTGCAAGTGGAGAAAATTTCAGGGATTAAGATAACGAGCGGTATGTACGTCTGAAGGCAGATTTGTATAGAGATAGATTAATAGAATCTGGAAATCGCTTTGATGCAGTGACAGAAGCATATACAAAAGATTGGAAAATAGATAGGTCATGGTCGATGAGAAGGCGTTTATTGGGGGAAACCAGTAGACGCTTTTGCCGTATAAGTTGTAAAAATCGTTCGACAAAATTAGGGAAACGGTTGCGGAAATAAGAAAACAATGTTGATAAAGGGCGGATGGTGTAAGCGAAAAAGAGCGGAAATAGTTGAAAGGCTTGAACTGCCCTGTTTAAGGGAAAAAGGACACAACCAGTCCCTTTTCAAATAATAAATACAAATTTATAATGAACACACCGGTTGGGAGGTACAGAGTGATAAGTATGGAAGGTACAAATTTAGGAGTTACAGTTAAAAAATTGCGTGAAACAAAGGGTATGAGCAGGGTAGAGCTGTCGGAGGCGGCAGGGATCAGTGAGTCTCATCTGAAGAAAATTGAAGCCGGGGTCAGACAACCCGGAATCCAGACATACCAAAGAATGATTGCAGTGTTGGAGGCTGATGTTGTCTTAAAAGATGTGACAGGGAGCATAAAAGGGGATTGTGCCGCAAGGGCACAGAAGGTATTTCTGGAAAGTACAGAGACGCAGGCAGTATTTCTGGTACAGGTTCTGGAATTTATGGCTCAGAACATGAAAGCAATAAAGTAAAAGAAACCGGCTGTTGCCGGTCTGCCCGAGTGCATTCTTATTACAGAGTGAATTTGGGCAGGTCTGTGACCGCAGGCTAAAAAATTACAATGAAGATAAATTCTATAGGTATATAGGTAGACAGCGAACCTTGACAACAAATGTTCCAGTAGTTTTTCATATCTGCCGGGAACTGAATATCAGTATGTATGGACACAAAACATTCGGAACACTTTTATAGGTGATGAGGGGAGAGCTTCGCGGAGAGATATTTGTCTGTGGAAAGCAGGTGGCAGTGCTTTTGTACAGGTAAGACGAGGAATCGTAATAGAAGAAGGAAAAATAGGAGCGGCATCCCCGGCATGGGGCAGCGGTGGCATCCTGCCCTGAAATCCGGGTGATAATGATACCTCTGCCGGAGAACATGGCAGCCGGAGCGGCGTCCGGGGTATGTTACAGCGGGAAAGGGGACTGTAAGGTATCAGGCAGCCTTGCCGGGCGGTCCTGCATATTCCGGCCCACACCGGGGGAGAGGAAATGAAAAACCGTGCAGGGTGGTATGCTGTGCGTATATGCAGCATGGTATCCGGCATGGCGTGTGGGATTATTTTGTGGATAAAGAAAGATTCAGATACAGGTTTTTAGAAAAGGCAGGCTGCATACATATTTTTACAGCACCAGAAAGGGTATCAGGCAGCCGGGCAGGAAAACTCCAGATAAAAGCATATACCAGACAGGAGAGAAAATATTGTGTCAGATATGACACGGCATTGAGGGCTGGATTTTATTTTTTATGACCGGGAGGTGTCTGCATGACTGTGGAGGAGCACAGGAGATTTCTGGAGCAGGATTTTGGTGACGTGGAGATAGAGGAATTAAAGGACATAAGCAGAATAAGGATCGACCAGGGCGGAACAGTGGAGGAAAAAAAGAAGCAGTACCTTAGAAAAGTCGGAAACCCCTATCTTGTAAAGGTAGGCGGTACCATGGTTAAGATACGGTTTGCCAATAACGGTGTGAGCTTCGAGGATGCCTTTGAGGGCCTTCTCCTTATGGGGTGATGAAGTACAGGTATAAAATGAATGAAATTCTGTAAAAAAGCAGTGGAAAAATGCAAAAGTTTATGGTAAGATTTGAATTGAGGAAGGCAGACGGGTGTCCTGCGAGAAAGGCGCACCCATATCAGTATCAAATCTAATAAAAGTTTACTGGCGTTTGTCCTGCTTAAAAAGTTTAAGGAGGATAACGCATATGAGTAAAACAGCAGACAGAATCTACCATGCCGCCATCTATGTGAGGCTTTCCAAAGAGGATGGCGATGTTGCCAGTGCCGCAAAGGCAGAGAGCAACAGCATTTCCAACCAGAAGAATCTTATTAAAGATTTTCTGAAAGAAAAAGACGATATTATAGTGGTTTCCGAATACGTGGACGATGGTTACAGCGGCTCCAATTTTGAACGCCCCGGTTTCCAGATGATGATGGAGGACATAAAAAGAGGCAAAGTTGACTGTGTGGTCGTGAAAGACCTGTCACGTTTCGGGAGGGAATATATTGATTCCGGGAAGTATATCGAGAGGCTGTTCCCGGCCCTTGGCGTACGTTTCATTGCGGTCAATGACCATATTGACAGCAGGGAGGAAAGCGGCAGGGACGATATCGTAGTCCCGTTCAAAAATTTGATGAATGACGCCTACTGCCGGGATATTTCCATAAAGATACGCAGCCATCTGGAAGTGAAACGGAAGAACGGTGAGTACACAGGCGCATTTACACCCTATGGCTACAAAAAGGATGAAAATGACCGGAACAGGCTGGTGCCGGATTTATATGCGGCAGGCGTGGTGAAAGGCATATTCCGGATGAAGCTTAATGGAATGAGCCAGTCTGCCATTGCGGATAGCCTGAACGGTCAGGGGATATTGTCGCCGATGGAATACAAGCACAGCCTCGGTATTCACATTCAGGATAATTTTAAAACGTATGAACAGGCAGAGTGGAGCCCGGTATCCGTCCGCAGGATACTTGAAAATGAGGTATATACCGGGACACTGGTACAGGGCAGGCATTCCACGCCGAACCATAAGATAAAGAAGATTGTGGATAAGCCCAGAGAGGAATGGGTAAGGATAGAGGACAGCCATGAGCCTGTCATCAGCAAAAGGGAATTTGCCATTGTCCAGAGGCTCCTTGGGATGGACACAAGGACGTCCCCAAATGAGGATGAAGTCTATGTGCTGGCGGGGCTTGCGGTGTGTGCAGACTGCGGTGCGCCCATGGTCAAGCGGAATGTCCCGGCAGGCGGGAAGGTCTATTCCTACTATATCTGCTCAAAAAATGCGGCGACAAAAGAATGCGGGGCACACCGTATCCCAAAAGAGAAGCTGGAAAGCCTTGTTTTCGAGGTACTCAAGACGCATATCGCAAACGTACTTGATACAGGGAGAATCCTTGAATATATTGATACAGTACCGTTCCAGGAGTTGGAGATAAAGGAACTGGAAAGGCAGAAAGAGGCAAAGGAGCAGGAGGTACAGCGGTGCCGTAAGCTGCGGGATATGCTGTATGAGGACCTGAAGGACGGGGTTGTTTCCAAGGAAGATTATGCGGAACTATATGAAGGCTATAACAGCAGGAGGAAAAAAGCGGAGGAGGCAGTCCATAAGCTCCGTAATGAGATACAGAAGGTAATGGAAGCTAAGACGGATAAATATGAATGGCTCCGTTATTTTAAGGAATACCAGAATATCAGTGAACTAAGCAGGATGGCAGTGGTGGAGCTGATCGACAGGGTAAGGGTGTCTGACAAGGACCATATCGAAATAGACTTCAATTTCCAGGACTGCTTCCAGTCGGCGCTCCGCCAGATACAGTCAGCAGGCTGCACAGTATGCATGGACGAAGCCGGAAGGATAAACATAGAGGAAAGGGAGGTCGTGTGATATGGCAAGGAAATCCAGGAAAGCTGGTTTTGTCAATATGGGAAAAGCTGCGGAGACTGCGGCTGTAAAGGAAGAAAAGCACGTATTCAGGGCAGGGCTGTATGCACGGCTCTCCCTTGAAAGCGGGGCAAACAGGGAACGCGGGACCATAGAAAACCAGATGGGGATTTTGAAAAAATTCGTGGAGGGCGCAGATGATATTGTAGTTGAAAGTGAATATATGGACGTCTCTAAGACCGGAACAAATTTTGAAAGGGACGGATTTGAGGAAATGATGCGTGACATCAGGGACGGGCGCATCAACTGCGTGATCGTGAAGGATCTGTCCCGGCTTGGGAGGAACTATGTGGAGGCCGGTAATTATGTGGAGCGGGTGTTCCCATTCTTTGAAGTGCGGTTTATTTCCGTGACGGACGGTTACGATTCCATCAGGGAAGGCGCGGACCTCTCCGTGTGCATGGCCAATATTTTCAACGAATTTTATTCGAGGGACCTGGCGAAAAAGATCAGGGCTTCTTACCGCACTTATTGGAAAAAGGGCAGCAATGTCAGCGGAAACCTTGCCTACGGGCTCATGAGTGATTCACTGGATAAACACCATATCATAGCTGACCCGGATGCTGCCCCAGTGGTGCTGCGTATCTTTGAAATGTTTGTGAACCAGGAAATGGGATATGCACAGATAGCGAAAACCCTGAATGATGAAGGGGTGATTGGACCGAAAGCGTACAAGCATTTTAAAAGGACAAAGGAGCTGCCCCGGAATTATGATGCCGTCTGGAAAGGACATACCATTGCACGGATGCTCTGCAACCCTTATTATGCAGGGGACAGCAGGCACAACGAGTATGGCAGTGACAGTTTCGCAGAAAAAAAGCAGTGGCAGGAGCCGGTAGAAAACTGGATCATTGTGGAGGACACCCATGAACCGGTGGTGCCGAGGGTGCTGTACCTCAAAGCACAGGAAAGGCTTAAAGGGATACATGAAAACTCCCCGAAGTATGGAAAGAAAAACCAGGGGGAGCTTGCCTGCCGGAATTTCTATAAAAAGAAGATTGTTTGCGGGGACTGTGGGGCGACCATGTACCTGATAAAGAACCCAGGCGGGACAACAGATTTTGTATGCGGTGGACACCAGACAAAAAAAGGGTGCAGCAGGAAAAGCGTTTCTGAGGGTGCTGTCAATGATGAAGTCCTGCGTGTGATCCGTGCCCATATGAATGTATATGTGGACAGCATGGAAATGTTAAGGCGGATGAACCGGAAGGCAGAAAGCATGAAAAAATATGATGTGCTGACGAAGGAGATCCGGAGCCTGCACCACGAAATGGAAAAGGTGGCGGCACACAGGCAGCAGTTATATGAAGATTATGCAGAGCGGCTGGTTGATGCGGAACAGTATGCTTCTTTTGCAGACAAAGACGCAGCCGAAGAAGCGGAACTGAGGAAAAGGATAAATGAGGTTACAGAATACCAGAGAAAATATGACCGGAATTACTGTGCCAATGTGGATTGGGAAGCAGCTATTGAAAAATACCGGAATATCCGGCACCTGACAAAAAAGATGGTGGACGCATTTTTGGAAAAGATTGAAATATTTTCGGCAGGGAAAGTGACTGTCCATCTGGTTTATGACGATATGCTGGATGAGCTGGTGGCATATACAAAGGAAAGGGAGGCGGCGGATCATGGGCAATAGAAAGACTGCAATCTATATCCGCCTTTCTGATGAAGATAACAATGTTGACGGTATTGTAAAGCCGGAGAGCAACAGCGTGGCGGCGCAGAGAATTTTGATCAGGGATTATATGCAGAGGAATAATTTCTCCACTCCGGCAGACACGCTGGAGTATGTGGATGACGGCTTTTCCGGCACAAATTTCCAAAGACCGGCTTTCCGAAGAATGATGGATGACGCAAAGCATGGGGAAATAGGCGGCATTATCGTCAAGGATTTTTCAAGGTTTGGAAGAGACCATTTGGAGACAGGGAACTACCTTGAACGGATTTTCCCGCTGCTTGGCATTCGGTTCATTTCGGTAAATGACCAGTTTGACAGTGAGGACTGTATGGGAATGACAGGGGGAATGAGCGTTGCGCTGAAAAATATCATCAATTCCATGTACAGCCGGGATTTATCCAAAAAGGTGAAGAGCGCAATGGGGACAAGAGCCGTCCGCGGTGAGTATATGGGCGCATTTGCGCCTTACGGATATGTAAAGAACCCGGATAATGTACACCAGCTTATTCCCGATGAAGAAGCGGCAGAGGTGGTGCGGTTTGTATTTACCATGGCGGCAGAGGGGAAGAAAAAACCGGAGATTGCACGGTTCCTTAACGAGCGGGGTACGCCTACCTGCATGGAACATTTCCAGGCGCTGGGGCTGAAAAGAAAAAGTTATAAAGAAAAAGAAAAAAAGCTGTGGACCGTTACAACCATTGGCGACATGCTGAAAAAAGAGGTTTATCTTGGAAAGACTGTCTGGAGGAAAACAAGGCAGGCGGAAGTCGGATCGAAGCGTCAGGTTAAAAATGACAGGTCTGAATGGATCATTATTGAGGGGACACATGAACCCCTTGTGACGCAGGAACTGTTTGATACAGCAAATGCAAAGGCGTTCACGCATGAGAAGAAAATTGTCCCGGCAGGGCGGAAGCCACAGCCAATCCTTTTCTGCCCGCATTGTGGGAGGCGTCTTACGCTGACCAGCTGGGGAAATGCCTACCGGTGCGGGGAGGCGGCAACTTCCGGCATTGCGGAATGCAGGACGGTCCATGTGGACAGGGAATGGCTGGAGAATGCTGTATTGTCCTGTACCCGCACGATGGCGGGCATGGTGTCGGCAGAGGTGTCCAGAAAGAAAAAGGAATGGGAAAAGACAGCGGCTGTTGAGGAAGAAATAAGGAAGCTGGAAGCGGAGGGAAAGAGACTTTCATCAAGAAAACTCAGGCTGTATGAAGATTACCGTTCCGGAAAGTTCTCAAAGGAACAGTACCGCAGGGAATATGAAAGTACAGCCAGCCGGATTTTGGAAATAGAAAAAAGGATACCGGAGCTTAAGGACGAGGTAATACAGACCAGGGAACAGATGCTGCATATGAAAGAACGGGAGGCAGAACTGGAAGGGCTGGCATCGCTTGAAACTTTCGATAAGGGAAGACTGGCTGCAGTGATTGACAGGGTGCTGGTTTACAGCGAAGAACGGATAGAAATAGTCTGGAAGATGGATGACTGGTTCTTTCCCGAAGCAGTGAGGGAGAAAGAAGTGGTTACGCTGCAATAAAGTAATGTAGGAAATAATGTGGGAAAGGCATCATGGAGATGGTTCTGTGGTGTCTTTTCTATTAAAAAAATAAATTAATTTTTTTAGATATTGCTTGACAAAAGCAGAAGCCCTAGCACTCACTGCATCGGACATTGATACGGTAAACAGGAGAATATCTATTACTAAGACATATTTCCGGCATAAGGGGAAAGACGAGATTACGGAACCTAAAACAAGGGAATCTGTGCGGACGGTAATCATTCCTGAATTTCTGGTGGAAGAACTGAAAGAATATATGGCATCTATGTATAAGTTGCCCGCAGATGAAAGGATTTTTGCAGTTGTGCCGGAGGCGGTACAGCATGTGATGAAACGCCATGCGGATAAAGCGGGAGTCAAATATATTCGCGTCCACGACCTAAGACATTCAAGTTGTGCCTACCTCATACATCTTGGGGTTCAGCCTATGATTATTAAAGAACGTCTTGGACATAAAGATATTCGCATCACATTGAATACTTACGGGCACTTATATCCGTCAGAGCAGGAAAAGGTGGCGGATATGCTGGACAAGATGGCAGGAATAAAAGAAAATGCCCCTGCTGGTAACAAGGGCATTTCGGAGTAAGCAAAGCAGAGCCTTACTGTACTCATCTTGCAGATTTAGTATAACAAAGGCTCTCTTTGAAGTAAATAATAAATTGCAGAAAGAGGGAAAGGATGGGATATAAAAAGACATTTCGGTATTCAACGGGAAATCCCATTGTGGATGAAGTTGGAACTATGAATTTTACAGGAAATGTAATTCCTATGGTGTGGTTTAAGACAATTAGATACCCGAATGGTGCGCCACATAATAATGCGATTCACATTTTAGCTGATATCGTATATTGGTATCGACCAAAAGAAGAACGGGATGAGGAAAGCGGACAGTTAATTGGTATGAAAAAGAAATTCCGTGATGATTACTTACAGCGCAGCTATGACCAAATGGCAGACACTTTCGGATTGTCAAAGAAGCAGGCAACAGAGGCAGTAAAGGCTCTTGAAAACATGGGCATTATCAAACGTATTTTTAAGACAATCCAAGTAAGAGGACAGCTTTTGAATAATGTGCTGTTTATTGAGTTAATTCCCCAAAGGCTGTATGAAGTAACATTTCCGGAAGAGATTGAGGAAAATACCCTCTCCCCACCAAAGGAGATACCTCTATCCATAGAAGGAGAGAGGGGTATCCTTGAAAAGAGGGAGGGTACTACTTCAAGGGTGATAGGTCTCTCCCTGAAAGGGGAGACAAATACAAAGAATACTATAGAGAATACTAATAAAGATTATCTATCCATCAATCATGGAAAAGCAGATATGGATCAGATGGATATGATAGAGATTTATACGCAAATTGTGAAGGAAAATATAGATTATGAGATTCTGAAAGCAGATATGAAATATCAGTACGAATTGCTGGACGAGCTGATAGAAATCATTGTTGATGTGGTAGCAGTACATAGAAAAAGTATCCGTATCGGTGGTGCAGATTATCCATATGAGTTAGTCAAAGGGAAATTTCTAAAGCTCGATTTAGGGCATATCCGTTATGTCTTAGACAGCATGGAAAAGACTACCACTCATATAGCGAATATCAAGGCATATCTGCTGACAGCACTTTATAATGCGCCAAACACAATCAGTAATTATTACAGCGCGGAAGTGAATTATTATGAATACGGGGATGGCAGAAACGAGGTATAGACAGCAATCTTGTATTGTAGCTAGAAATTTTAAAAAATGGAGGAATTTATCATGCAGGAATTATATTATAACGGGAAATTGATTTTAGGCGTGGATCATGGATATGGCAACATGAAAACGGCACACAGAATTTTTGCCGCCAGTGTGGAAAAAGAGGTGCAGTTGGGAGCAACAGCTTTGGAGTACAAAGGAAAAGAATACGGAATCGGCGGCGGTCATAAGGAGTTTCAGGTACAGAAAATCCATGACGAGGATTATTGGATATTAACGCTTGCGGCTGTTGCGGAAGAACTCAAATTCAGAGGAAAGAATGAGGCAGTTATCCATTTAGCTGCAGGAGTGCCATTATTCTGGGTAAAGGAGCAGAAAGAAAGTTTTCGGGAATATCTGCTGTGTGAGAAGGATGTACGCTTCAAATATAACGGAGAATCCTATCATGTGGTTATTGCAGATGCTTCCATTCATCCACAGGGATATGCCGCATTTATCAATTATGATGGGGATACCAGAGGAAATACAGTGCTGTCAGATATCGGTAATGGAACAATGAATGTGGCATTTATGCAGAAGGGGAAGCCTTTAGCGGGCAAAATTTTTACAGAGCAGTTTGGCGTGTATCAGTGTATGAAAAAAGCAAGAAATGAGGCTATGCGAAACTGTCAGTGTGAGATTCCGGATCATATTATTGAGGAAATATTCCGCAAAGGAACTGCGGATATTCCCGAACGGTACATACAGGCAGTTTCAGAAGTGGCAAAGGATTATGTAAAACAGGTATTCAGTAAACTGCGGGAATATGGCTATAATCCCGATCTGATGAAACTGTATGTAATAGGTGGTGGCGGCTGTTTGATAAAGAATTTTGCGGAGTATGATGCGGACAGAGTAGTGATTATTCAGGATATTTGTGCAACGGCAAAAGGGTATGAGGTATTGGCGTTACAGACCTTGAAACGGATACAAAGCAGAGGAAAGGCATCATGATAAAAAATATCAATATCCGCTTCAATCTCGATAAAGAGGAACATAGGAAAGCATGGGATTATATGCAAACAATGGACAAGTCGGTGGAGAAGACTTATTCAAAAGTCATAATTAAGTCGCTTGTCCGCTACTTTGAAAATGCGGATGCAGAGAATAAAGCGGAGATATCTGAAAACTATTGGGAGCGTTTCAGAAGCGAGATGGGGAATCTGCTGCGAGGGAAAACTGCATTGCCTACGGTAGAAATTGAGAAAGTAGCAGAAAAACAGGACAATCATCTGCCAAAAATCAGTGAAGATGTGCTGGATGCACTGGAGGATTTGTTTTGAAGAAAAAGTAGCAGAGAAAAGGGTAGTTTTAGCAGACAGGGCAATAAGTTGGGGAAATGGCTGATTTTAGGAACTGTCCAAAGGAATCGGGAAATATGTTTCTAGACTTGTTGCTCTCTTTGTTTAAGGTTTTTGGTAGAATATCAAGCACTGGACTCGGATATCCAAATGGTGATTTTGCATTGTTTACACATCTGCAAAATGGATATCCAATCCGCTTGTAAGGGAAAAATCCCCTAACCCCTTATGAAATGCATATAGAATGCGGAACAAGAAAACAATAGCACCAATTTTTTACCAATCTATAAAATGTTGGAGGTTGAGAATGGAAAAACGAAAACGAAACAACCAGCTTATTTTACGCTTGAGTGATGATGAGAAGTATATTTTAGATGCCAAATGTAAAAATGCAGAGTACAGGAACAAAAATGATTATCTTCGGCATTTGATTTTGTACGGATATACTTATTTTGTAGATTACTCGGAACTGCATGATTACAATGTCAATCTAAGCAGAATCAGCAAAAGCCTGAACCAGATAGCGGCAAGGATAAGTTCTACGGGTAACACTTATCAGGATGACATAGAAGAAGTAAAGGAGCTGATGAAACAGGTATGGCATACACACGAATCCATGCTATCAAAGCAACCGTACAGAAAGCATTAAAATATATCTGCAATCCGGAAAAAACAGATGGACGGATTTTGATAGATTCCTTTGCCTGTGGGATAGAGACAGCGCATTATGATTTTATGGATGCGTTATCAAAGTCTTCCGGTGTAGGTGATAAGCAGGCGTTTCATCTGATTCAGTCATTTGCACCCGGAGAAGTGGATTTTGATATGGCTCATCAGGTGGGAATGGAGCTGGCGGATAAGCTGTTAGAAAATAAATATAGTTACGTTATTGCAACGCATATAGACAAGGAACACTGCCATAATCATATTATTTTCTGTGCGGTTGATAATGTAGAACATAAAAAATATAATGACTGCAAGCGCACTTATCGTCATATTAGAAATCTGTCAGATGAACTTTGCAGAGAACATGGATTGTCGGTTATTATTCCGGCAAGGCAAAAAGGCATGACACATTATGAGTGGCAGATGGCAAAGTCGGGAACTTCATGGAAAGCGCAGATGAAATCTGATATGGACAATGCCATTCGTGAAGCACACAGCTATGAAGATTTTATCAGCCGGATGCAGACAAAGGGATATGAGGTAAAAGGGGAAACTTTTGGAGACAATGCATTGAAATATCTGTCATTTTGCGCATTGGGACAGAGCCGATTTACACGTGTCAGTGAAAGAAATTTCGGTGTGGGATATACGAAAGAAGCAATCAGAGAGCGGATTGAAAAACGTGTAATGACACAGGAAAAATTTCCCGTAAAAAAGAAATTTCCCTTTCCGAAGCGACCGGATGCAAAGCGGACTCTGATTGATACGGACAAGGAGAAGTTTCAAAAGAATGGTGCGTTAAAGCATTGGGCGGATATACAGAATTTAAAGATTGCAGCGGCGAGTTATGCAGAGGGCGGTTCCGTAGATGAACTGAAACGGAAAATTGCAGAGAAAAATGCCACAGCAAAAACGGCACGGAGTGCGGTTGTGGATTTGGAGCATGAGATGAAAGCCAAAGCGGAAATCCTAAAATACGCAAAACAGTATATGGCAAACAGGAAATACCAGAGAGGATATGAGAGAGCGAAGGATCAGGATGCATATTTCCGAAGTCATGAAACGCAGATTATTCTGTTTGGCGGCGCTGAAAATATGTTGAAGCGGTATGGAGTAAAGATGGCATCTTTAGATGTGGAAAAGATGCAGGCGGAATATGATACAATGACAGCGCAAAAGGCAAAGCTAAGGAAGATATATCAGACAGCCGAAAAAGAGGCGGAGGAGGCAGATAAGCAGTTGAAGAACATAAGGCAGTATTTAGGGATTGAGAAAGATAAACAGGAAGCGACAAAGCAGCACAAAAAGCAAGATATGAGTTTATAGGAAAGAAAGGAAAAGTTTATGAATTTGACTTATGAAAAATGTGGAGACTATCTGATACCGAACTTAATTCCTGATCCGGAGCCGGAGGGAGAGTTGAGGAAATTTGGATTGATGCGGAAATCTTATTTAGAGAATTATAGGAGAGGCATTTATTCGGGGTTATTGTTATCGGGCAAACTGAAAGAGCATCTGCTGATGATACAGGAACAGGCGGAGGAACGGTTTGATTTACTTGTGGAGCAGATGGCAAAACAGGAGGGAGTGACGGAACAGTTAAAGGGACAGGATCAGATACTTTGGGTGCGGAGAATGAATAATATTCGGGCGAGGGCGGAGGAGATTGTGAGGGAGGAAATTATTTATTGTTTGTGAGCAAAAAGTGGCAGGAACAAAATAAAAAAGTTCTTGCTACTTTTTATCATATATATGCTGATTTATCGTTGGAAAAAGAGTATTATGTGTTTATGATGATTTGAAGGAGGGAATCTGATGCAAAAAAGTGTGCAACACCTTATGGAAAAAATAGGAATTAGAGAGTTATTTCCGGTTCCACATGGGAAATTGCAGGGCAGCACCGTGCTTGCTACAAATGGAAAAGAGAATATGACGGTTTCACAAATGCTGAAGTCAGCAGCATATTTAATTAAGTTTATAAAAGATAACTTTGATGTTGATGAAAACCGATATTCGGTTACTATAATTTTCTTAAAATCCGTGCAATTGGTCTTAAATAATGGAAGTGCAGATAAGCCGACTAAAGAAGATGCACATATCATTATAGATGTTATGCATGAGATAGCTGACATACATGCTAAGAGCGAAGGCGAAAAGAAATTAAATGAAGAAATAGCGGTAGCATTAAATCTTTTGATTGAGGCGTTGAAGTAGAAAAATATTTGAATTTTAAATTACAGTATTTGAATATTCAAATTGATTATTTGGAAAATTAATGCTATGATTTTAAATATATTATGAAACTCTGATTTGTAGAAAGCAAGAGGAACTATTTTATGGCAATCAGTTATAACGGACTATGGAAGTTATTGATCGATAAGGGTATGAAAAAGGGTGACTTATGTAAAAGCACGGGGTTAAGCTCAAGCACTATGGCGAAAATGACAAATGGAGAGTCTGTGAATTTATCTGTTTTGGAACGTATATGTGAAAAGCTGGATTGCGATTTTGCAGATTTGGTAAATTATAAAAGAACGCAGGAGGAAGCTGATGGGGATGAGCAACAATAAAATCAGTGATGTTGGAATCAATATAGCAGAAAAAGCGACTGTCATTTGGAATGTGGCAGATATGCTTCGGGGACCGTTCAAGCCGCATGAATATGGACTTGTTATCTTACCGATGACAGTGGTTAAAAGATTTCATGATTGCTTACTGCCTACTCATGACAATGTGCTTGTGCAGTATGAAAAAGTGAAGCATTTGGCGGTTATTGATGGTTTCCTGACAAGGGCATCCGGCTATCAGTTTTATAATACAAGCAAATTTACGTTTGAGACGCTTTTGGCTGATCCGGATAATATAGAAACGAATTTTAAAGACTATTTAGCCGGTTTCTCTGCAAATGCGCAGGATGTTCTTTCCAAGTTTGACTTTGATAATATTATTAAAAGAATGGTGGAGAGCAATACACTGTATCTGATTATTAAGGAATTTAATTCTGAAAAAGGGTATTTAGGCGCTGACAAAATTAGTGCCGTGGATTGCGGTTATATTTTTGAAGATTTAGTGCGCCGTTTTTCAGAGTCATTTGGGGAGGAAGCTGGAGCGCATTTTACCAGCAGGGATATTATTTACCTTATGACGGATTTGCTGCTTGCGGATGCCAATTTAGACGCCGGCGGAATGACTGTTTATGATATGACAATGGGAACATCTCAGATGCTTTCCTGTATGGAAGAGAGAATACATGATTTGAACAGAGATATAGAAGTTACTTGTTTTGGGCAGGAGTTTAATCCGTCTACTTATGCGATTGCAAAAGCGGATATGATGATTCGTGGTGGAGATCCCGACAATATGCGGTTCGGCGATACTTTGTCAGACGACCAGTTTGCAGGATTTACCTTTGATTATTGCATTTCTAATCCGCCTTTTGGAATTGATTGGAAACGCGAACAGAAAAAGGTGGAAGAAGAAGCTACAAGAGGGGAACAGGGCAGATTTGCGCCCGGGCTTCCTAAAATCAGTGACGGACAGCAGCTGTTTGTGTTAAATGGGCTTTCCAAACTTGCGCCGAATGGAAAAATGGCAATTATACAAAACGGTTCTCCGTTATTTTCAGGAGATGCCGGAAGCGGTCCGTCAGAGATTAGGAGATATATTTTAGAAAATGACTGGCTGGATTGTATCGTGCAGCTTTCTACGGATATGTTCATGAATACGGGCATCAGTACATACATTTGGATTTGCTCCAAGAATAAACCGGCATATCGGGAAGGAAAAGTGCAGCTTATAGATGCCTCTCATTGCTATGAGGCAAGGAGAAAGAGCATTGGAACGAAAAGAAACGATATTACGGATCAGTGTCGGGAATTGATTGTTAAGGCTTATGGTTCTTTTGAAAACTGCGCTGTGTATGGAGATAAGAGCGGAATCTATTGTGAGAGTAAGATATTTGAGACCGTAGAGTTTGGATATAACAAAATTGTGGTGGAAAGACCACAGCGGGATGAAAACGGGGAAATTGTCCTGAAAAAAGGAAAGCCTGTAGCGGATGCAAGCCTGCGAGATACGGAGAATGTGCCGCTTACGCAGGATATCGACAGGTATTTTGAGAGAGAAGTGCTTCCTTATGCGGAAGATGCATGGATTGATAAGAAAAAGACGAAGGTAGGGTATGAGATACCTATGACAAGATATTTCTATGAGTATCAGGCGCCGGAAAAGGTGGAGGATATCGTGGCGCGGATTCATGTGTTGGAGGCTGATATTTCTGCTTCCTTGGAGAGGCTGTTTGCGGAGGAGAAATAAGTATGGCTAGGGAGATGAAGGATAGCGGGATTGAGTGGATTGCGGAGATACCGAAAGAGTGGGAAATAAAGCGAATAAAGTATGTTGCTGAATTTGAACCCAAGTGCAATATGAATGAGTTGAATAATGACAGTATAGTTACGTATTTACCTATGGAATGTTTAAAAAATGGATATTTCGAGAAACGTGAACGTAATTTAGGAGATTTGCCGACTTCTTTGACTCATTTTCAGGAAAATGATATTGTAATGGCTAAGGTTACGCCCTGCTTTGAAAATGGGAATATTGCTATAATGCAAAAACTGCAATCTGGATTTGGGTTAGGTAGTTCCGAATTGTTTGTTTTGAGATGCAAAACTGTTAATATTCACTATTTGTTTTGGTGGCTACAGAATAGGGGATTTGTTTCACAAGCTTGTTCGACTATGACTGGAACAGGAGGATTAAAAAGAGTATCTCCGTATTTTATTAAAAATTGTACTATGCATATGCCGCCAGAGATAGAACAAGTTCGTATATCAAATTTTTTATATGCACAATGTGAAGAACTTGATAATGTGCTTGAAAAAACTTGCGCAAGTATAGAGGAATACAAAAAGTTAAAGCAAGCTGTTATTACACAGGCTGTTACAAAAGGAATAATAGGTAACAGGGAAATGAAGGATAGCGGTGTTGAGTGGATTGGGAGCATACCTATTGGGTGGAAACTTATTCCGTTTCGCCATGTACTTAAGGAACGCCAAGAAAAAAATAGTCCTATAAAATCAGAGGAGCGATTGTCTTTATCTATTGATTTGGGAGTGACGCTTTATGCGGAGAAAACCACAAATTTGGATAGATTTAAAGATGATTTTGAACAGTATAAATTAGCCTATGAGGGCGATTTGGTAATGAATAGTATGAATATGATTGTAGGTGCAACAGGGGTATCTGATTATTTTGGATGTGTAAGTCCGGTATACTATACTTTTTATGATGAATTAGAAGATCATGTGACAGCAAAATATTGTGAGTATATATTTAGAAGTAAAACTATGTTGAGAGTGTTATATAGTTTGGGAAAGGGTATATATGCGATTGTTCGGGGAGATGACCGGGTAAATACTTGTAGACTAAAGGTGTCGAAGGAAGATTTAAAAAGTATTATAATACCGGTTCCACCAGTGGAAGAGCAGAGGGAGATAGTGAATTATCTTAAGAAAAAGTGTTTAGCAATAGATGAACTTATTGCAAAGAAAGAACAATACCTCTCCGAGATAGAGAATTACAAAAAATCTTTAATCTACGAATATGTGACAGGGAAAAAAGTAGTGCCACAGAATTGCTAAACATAAAAGAAATTGCCGAAACAGTGTTTAGGCAATTGGATAAAAAGGAGATAAAAATACATGAACGATAAAAAATATCAGGTGTTTATCAGTTCAACATATACTGACCTAGCCGAAGAACGTAAAAAGATTCTTGATGTTCTTTTTATGGCAGATTGTATTCCGGCAGGAATGGAAGCATTTGTGGCGGCAGATACAGAGCAATTTGAAGTAATAAAAAAAGTCATAGATTTATGTGATTACTATGTGGTGATAATTGGAAAGCGTTATGGTTCAGTTCATCCGGATACTGGAAAGAGTTATACTGAAATGGAATATGATTATGCAATAGAGCTGGGGATTCCGGTTTTGGTATTTGCTATTGATGACAATGTGAAGCTTGCATCAGATAAAACAGAAGCGGATGAGGATAAGAAAGATAAATTAAAGAAGTTTCGCACAAAAGCAATGACGAATAGATTAGCAAGTATATGGGCTTCAACAGAGGACTTAACCGGTAAATTGGCAATTTCAATTATGAAGGCAAAAACGGAAATAAAACGTCCGGGGTGGCAGAGGGCAGTTGATTTTGATGAGGCGTCTCTCCGACGGGAAATTATGACATTGAAAAGTGAAAATGAACAATTAGCAAATGATTTAAAGGCTGCAAGAGAAGAGATTTCTTCTTTAACGGAGCAAAATAATATTGCGTTTGAGAATCAAGAGATAAAAATAGAATATCATTATTATGAAGACCATAGAACACGATATGGAAGCGTTACGACGGATTTGAAGGAAATTTTTAAAGTAATTGCTACGGAAATGATGGATGTGTCAATCACTGAAAATAGTATTGAAGAGACAATAAAAACAAAATTTTATTCGGGTGATTATTCGGTGTATTTGAATGATAGCCAATTTGTTAAAAAAATATTGAATCAGTTTCGGGCATTAAATTTGATAAAGTCCTCATGGAGTAAAGATAATAAAAAATTGTTTTGGGGGCTAACATCCAAAGGATGTAAAGTAAGAGATGATTTAATTTTAATTAGGAATTAAAAGGGAGACTTAAATGGAAAACAAATTGATTTTGCCGGAAAATTATAAACAAACATATGACAAGATTGTGAAAATGATTGAAACTGCAAAACATAAAGTATTTGAGACGGCTAATTTTCAGACCATATATTTGTTTTGGCATATAGGACAAGAACTCAAGGATAATATTTTGAATGGACAGAAGGCAGAATATGGAAAATCAATTGTGAAAAATATGAGTAAAGATTTAGAGTTTCAATATGGGCGTTCTTATGAAAAGAGTTCTGTTTTCCGCATGATACAATTTTATGAGGAATTTCCAGATTTTGAAAAAGTTGCTACACTGTCGCAACAATTGACATGGTCTCATTTTAAGGAGTTGTTGCCTGTTAATGACGAACTGAAAAGAGATTTTTACGCTGTTTTATGTAAAAATGAAAAATGGAGTGTAAGAGTATTAAGAGAACGAAAAAAATCAATGTTATATGAAAGAACTGCGATTTCCAAGCGCCCTGAAGAAACAATCAGGAATGATATTCAACTTTTGGAAGAAAAAGATATGATGACGGTAGATATGTTTTATAGAGACCCTTGCATATTAGATTTCTTAGGATTGCAGGATACTTATAGTGAAAAAGACTTAGAAAACGCAATTTTAGCAGAATTGGAAAAATTTATTTTAGAGATGGGAACGGATTTTGCGTTTATGGCGCGGCAGAAAAAGGTTACTATAGATGGAAAAGATTACAAAATAGACTTGTTGTTCTTTCACAGAAAATTGAAAAGACTTGTTGTAGTGGAATTGAAAATTGGAGAATTTGAACCGGAATATAAGGCGCAAGTAGAACTTTATCTGCGATGGCTTAATAAATATGAACGGATGGAAAACGAAGAAGCACCAATTGCACTAATATTATGTGCAGAGAAGTCAGATGAAGTAATTGAATTACTTGAATTGGATAAGGGAGACATTAGGGTAGCTCAATACTTGACAGCTATGCCGTCAAAGGAAGAACTGGAAGAAAAGCTGCGTTTGGCAATTCAAAGAGCAAAAATACAATTAGAGCAGCGAAAAGAGTAAAAGTCGCTACATGTAGCAATTTTTATGAGAGAGCGATTTGCGGAGGAAAATCATGAGCATAACAGTTACCACAGAAAAGCAGTTCGAATCGGATGTTGAGGCTTTTCTCATATCAGATGAAGGAGGATATACACGGGGAAATGGAACATACAATCCGAAGTTGGGATTATATCCGGATAAATTGGTTTCTTTTATTCAATGTACCCAGCCGAGGGAGTGGGCAACGTTTGAACGGCAGAATGACATAGACCCTGTGCGCAAATTCTGTGTTGCTTTTAACAATGCCTGTGATATGGACGGAGTGCTGCATGTTTTACGAAACGGATTCAAACATAGAGGAACTACGTTTAAAGTCTGCTATTTTAAACCCGAATCTGCATTGAACGATACAGCAGGGATTCAGTATGCGGAAAATGAAGTGGAATGCTATAGACAATGGTATTATTCTGCGGATACGAAAAAGTCGGTGGATATGGTGCTTGTAGCGAATGGTATTCCGGTGTTTGCTTTTGAACTAAAAAACCAGTACACAGGGCAGAATGTAGATCATGCTAAAACGCAATGGATGTATGACAGAGATCCACGAGAAATATGTTTTCAATTTAATAAAAGAATATTGGCGTATTTTTGTGTAGACCATACAGAAGTCTGGATGACAACGAGACTGGCAGGAAAAGACACTTATTTTTTACCCTTCAATCAAGGCTCTAATGGAGCCGGTTCGGACGGTGGTGCGGGCAATCCGCCTAATCCGAACGGGTATCCTACAGCATATCTTTGGGAAAATGTATTTCAGAAAGACAGTATGTTGGATATTATCCAAAAGTTTATTAATTTGCAGAAAAAGAGGACATTGATATTTCCGCGCTATCATCAGTTAGATGTTGTTCGGAAACTGATTGCAGATGTACGGATAAACGGAGCAGGAAAGAATTACCTGATTCAGCATAGCGCAGGTTCTGGCAAATCTAATTCGATTGCGTGGACAGCATATCGCCTTGCATCGCTTTTCAATGAAAACAATATGCCGGTATTTTCCAGTGTGATCGTCGTGACGGACCGCACTGTTTTAGACGCGCAGCTTCAGGAGACAATTTCGGGATTTGACCATAAGTTAGGTGCCATAGAAACCATAGGAGAGGATAAAAATTCTCAGGACTTGAAAAATGCAATTAATGACGGTGTGCGCATTATTGTTACCACTCTACAGAAATTTCCGGTAATTTATACGGAAGTGGATAAAGCAAATGGCAGATGCTTTGCGATTATTGTAGATGAGGCACATTCTTCTCAGACAGGCAGTTCGGCGCTTAAATTAAAGATTGCGCTGGCAGATACGAAAGAAGCCTTGCGGGAGTATGCGGAGCGTGAAGGTTTAGCGGAGGAAGAAGTTGATCCGGAGGACAGGCTTGTAAAAGAAATGATTGCCCAAGGCAAGCATAAGAATTTGTCCTTTTTTGCGTTTACTGCTACACCAAAGGCGACCACGCTGGAAATGTTTGGGCAGGAACAGGAGGATGGCTCTTTTCATCCGTTCCATGTATATAGTATGCGGCAGGCGATTGAGGAGAAGTTTATTCTTGACGTTCTTCAAAATTACATGACCTACAATACCTGTTTTAGAATTGCAAAGACTATGGTAGATAATCCCGATGTTCCGTCCAGTAGGGCGGCAAAGGTCATCCGTAAATATCAAGAGCTGCATCCTTATAATATCAGTCAGAAATCGCAGATTATTGTGGAGACATTCAGAGATACCACAAGGCATAAGATTGATGGCAAAGGAAAGATGATGGTAATCACATCGTCAAGGCTGGCTGCTGTCCGCTATTACCACGAAATCAAACGATACATAGAGGAAAAGAGATATGATGATGTGGATATTCTGGTTGCTTTTTCCGGTGCGATTGATGATAAGGGCGAGGAATATACGGAATCAAAGCTGAATGTACGCAAAGACGGTTCTCATATCTCGGAGAATCAGACGAAAGCGGAGTTCCATGACAATTTTAATGTGCTGATTGTAGCGGAAAAATATCAGACAGGATTTGATGAGCCGCTTTTACATACGATGATCGTGGACAAGAAGTTAAAGAATGTGAAAGCAGTACAGACCTTATCCCGTTTGAACCGCACTTGTGAGGGCAAGACAGATACTTTTGTATTAGATTTTGTAAACAAGGCGGAGGATATCAAGGACGCATTTCAGCCGTTTTATCAGGAAACATTCCTGCAGGAAGAAGTAAACGCAGACTTACTATATCAGACACAGAGGGAACTGCGGGCGTATGGTATTTACTCGGATGAGGATATTAAAGCATTTACGGATGAGTATTACAAAAAAGGCAGGCAGGACGATAGGGCAATGGGGCGGATGAGCAGCATTTTACTTCCTGTTTCTAACCGTTATAACAAAAAGACGCAGAATGAGAGATACCAGTTCCGCAGACAGGTTCGTAATCTGATTAAATGGTATAGCTACATATCGCAGATATTGAGAATGTTTGATAAAGAGTTACAGAAAGAGTATGTTTTTTGCTCTTATCTGATTGGTTTATTACCCAAAGACCCTGTGGAGTTGGTTGATCTGGAGGGTAAACTGAAGCTGGAATATTATAAGCTACAAAAAACATTTCAGGGTGAAATTGCTTTGGATGAAGCAAAGACGGTATATGTTCCGGCGAAGCATAAAGGTGTTAAGGGGATGGATGAAAAAACACCTTTGGATGAGGTGATTGCGAAAATTAATGAAAAATTTAAGGGCAATTTTACGGAGGGAGATAAAGTTATTCTGTCATCATTAAAGGATAAACTGCTTTCTGATAAGAAGCTGAAAAAGATGGCGCAGTCTTCTGACCCGCAGATTTTTGTGGAAAGCATTTTCCCGAAAGCGTTTGGTACGGCAGCGCAGGACGGATATATGGAAGCGCAAGAATCGTATCAGAGTTTGTTTGAGGATACGGCTAAGTATAATGCAATAATGAGTGCGTTGGCTGAGGTTGTGTATCGGGAGATGAGAAAGAAGGATATAAAGACTTTGGATGAGACAGGTGCTTATACATATGAGATGCCGCAGAATTTATCTATGGTAGCGGAGCCTCCAATACAGTATGGGAAAAACGATAATGAAACATTATAACCTAAATTCCGAATTTTAGTCACTAAATAACACAGAACTTTTGTGAAAATTAGTAAATTCAATCTAGGGTCTATAATTATGGTCACTCAAAATAATTTACGTTACAAACTCACTGCTATAGGCATTCTTTGGTATATTTAGTGACCATTGTTTAGATTTTCGGTTATAAGGGGCAATTAATAAAACATAAGTCATGCGATATGTATGGTTATAATACGAGGGATAGAATGGGCGATAATATAAGTAAATTTGATTTATTAAAGCAAAATATTAAACAGTTCTTTGTTGAAGTAAAATCTCGAAAAGAATCGAAGAAAGATTATAGGTTAGATAAGTTGACTAGAAATATCCCCGTGGATAATAGTTCTGGATATGAAGATTTTGCACCAGCGTCAAAAATAGAAAATGGGGAAGAATATATAAAGGTTTTGCATTGGGCACTAAAAAATGAGGATGTGAAAAATATAGCTTTAGCGGGGCCATATGGCTCAGGGAAAAGCAGTGTTATCCAATCTTATTTAAAAGAGCATCCAAGTACTAATGCGTTGAATATCTCATTGGCAACTTTTGACTGGGAGAAAAAAGATTATGATGAATTTAAGAATGAGATTGAATTAGGTATATTAAAACAATTGTTTTATAAAGTTGATTCGCATCAAATACCACAGAGTAGATATCGAAAGATTCATAAACAATATTACAGGCGTTTTTTGTGCGGGATAACAGTAATTGCTTTTTTATCTTTATTAGTATTTGGATTTTTCTTTCCAGAAACTTTTCATAACTGTATTGACAGAATTGCTCAATGTGGAAATTATTATCATTTATCCGAAGAAGAATCGTATATTATTGCAAGTATATTTGGCTTTTGTGGTATATTTGCAATTTCATATGTATGTAAATGGATAGTAACACATTTAAGAGTAAAAGAGGTAAATATAGCTGATAAGGCAACTCTTTCTGATGAACATGAGGAAGATTCTATATTCAACAGAAACATGGATGAAATTATGTATTTTTTTGAGGAAACGACTTATGATACGGTTTTTATAGAAGATTTAGATCGTTTTGATAGTTCTGAAATATTTGTCAAGTTGCGTGAATTGAATACCATTCTTAATAACTATGATTTGATTAAAAGGCGTATTGTTTTTGTATATGCAATTAAAGATGATATGTTTAAGGATGATGAGAGAACGAAATTCTTTGATTTTATTATACCGGTCATTCCGATAATAAATTCAACGAACTCAGGTGAAATTTTAATAGACAAGTTGAAAATAATTATGCAGGAAGACGGAACATATAGAAGCTCTTTGTACGATATTTCTTCAAGTTACATTACGCTTGTTTCTCCGTTTATTGAAGATATGCGAGTGTTGACGAGCATTTGCAATGAATTTTTTGTATATAAGAAAACTTTACAGAATTTACACCTTAAAGATGAAGAAATGTTTTCTATTATGATCTTCAAGAACCTTTTTCCATCGGATTTTGCAGAATTGGAAGCAGAAAGAGGAATTGTAAAAAAGGCGTTTAAAGATAAAAAATATTTTGTGGATAAAAAGATAGAACAGTTGAAAAATCATAATGAAGAACTCTTATCTATTTTGGAGGGGATAGCTCAGGATATCCTTTTGGATTCAAATGAGATAAAAGCTGCATTTATGAACTTTCTTACAGAGTATCAGGGGGCATTTAACTATTGTGATTTGGGTGGTAAACGCTATACTTATACTCAAATTATGCAACCAGATTTTGATATGAATGTGTTTAATAGTAATTCACGAGCACTTATATCTTATTATTATAATACAAATGGCTATGATCAAAGGAGGTCAATTGAAAGTTTAAATATTGAAATTGCACAAAGTAAGAAAAATTATATTCAAAGATTCAATGATCTAAAGAATAGTGAGGAAGATCGAAAAGAAGTAATACGAAAAGAAATCGAGGATAATGAGATTTCTACTATAAATTTGCGAGTATTGTCATTGAAATCAGTATTGGAGAAATATGGAACAGAAGAAGTGTTTTCTGACGAGGTAAAAAAGAATAAGGTGTTAGTGTTCTTGTTAAAGAAAGGGTTTATTAATGAAAACTATGCAGATTATATTAATTACTTCCATCCGAAAAGCATTACAAGTGATGAAATGAATTATATTCGTGGTATTCGTATGGAAGAGGCTGTCGGAGATTTTTCATATAGAATAAAGAATGTTGAGCAAGTATGTGATAGAATTGAGGATTATGAATTTAGACAATTTGAAGCATGGAATTATGATGTGACCGATTATTTAATCACAAAGATGAGTCGTGATGCAAGGTGTATAAGATTGTTTGAGGGACTAGCACAGGGGTCTAACAGAGCAATTGAATTTATTAGGTCTTATATTGAACGAAAACAGCATATTTCTACTTTTATAAGTATTCTTTGCAAATCCTACCCGGCTTTTTGGCACGATATATGCCACAATGAATCATTTTCCGAGGATAGCAAATTTCAATATTTGTCATTATTTTTTTCTTATGCAACTATAGAAGATGTAATATGCATGAATAAAGTCGAAAATAATGACAGTGTAAAAAATTTTATTCTGGAAAGAAAATATGCATTGGCTAAGTTAAAGGCTGTTTGCTCTGAAAAAATGATTTGTATTATTGATCAGCTTGATTTGCAGTTTGCATGTGTGGATATAAATGGTGCAGATCATGCTGTTTTGGATTACATTTTTAAAGAAAGCAAATATGTTATTAATATAGATATGGTTACAAGTCTTTTCGAGTATAAGTATCCAGAAAAGGTGGCGGACTTGAAAAGTGCTAATTATTCAACTATTTGTTCAGTATATGATGAACCGTTAATGAGACGTATATATGACAATTTTGAGAAATATTTAACTGAATTTGTTCTTGGACAAGAAACAAATATTTGCGAGGATATTGACGCAGTAGAAGATATTCTTGAACGTTTATATAAAATCAATTTACAAATATGTGAGGCAGTTCTTGATAAGGAAAGTGTGACTTGGGATAAATTGAGCGATTGTTGTAATTGTGGTGACGATGAAGATGATAAAAAAGCAAGACAAGCCATATGGAATTATGTATTAAAGAATAAGATGACTGTTGTTTCATGGAACAACTTTATGTGTTATTATAATTGTTATCAATTAACAGGTGCCTTGATAGATTGGGTTAATGATGAAATCGATATTTTAATTGGGGATGTTCGTGCGGAATTGATCACAGATGAAGTTATAAAATCTATTATTGTTAATGAGGTGACGCTCGGAACATTTGAAAAAATAATTAAAAAGTTCAGAATTGAGGAATTTAATGATAGTTTACATGAGTTTACTCCTGAAAAGATAAATGTAATGGTAAAAGAGAGGTATATCCCGTTTAGTATTAAGTTACTTGATGAAATGAAAGAAATAACTCCTGAGTTTGTGGGAGAATATATTGTTTATAATAAAGAATGCTTTTTTGAAAATATTGATAGTATTTCATTGGATTTACATACTATAGCACAATTATTATGTACTAATGAACTTGATAACAAGGAAAAACTGAAATTGTTCGGTTTATTTAATGCGGAAGATGTTGATAGGGAAGTGGCATTAGTTATAAGAAACATGGAATTTACAGTGCCTAAATCGTATGTTGAATCTGCTTGGGAAATTTTAGCAGAGAGAGATAGATATCAACTACTTCTAAACCAGTTAGAAGTCTATTCTTTAGATGAGATTTCTGATAAGCTTTCATCATTGGCATGGGTATATCAGAAATTATCGGGTAGGGATAGAAGACATAAGGAATATTTAGATATTGATAGCTTGGGATATAATAAACATCTCTTACAGAAACTAAAGGAAGTGGATTATTTGACAAGCGTAGAGACTGAGACTTTTATACATGAAAAAGAGGAAAGACAAAGATTTGTTGTTTGGGTTAAGAAAAAATAGTAGTGAGTTGTACAGTTAGAATGATTGTGTGAAAAATAATTTCGAAAATGAAAGAACAGGGACTGCTAGAAGCGGTAAGTGGTCATAGTAAAGGGAAATACCGATTTAAGATATAAAATATCCGTGGCTACAAATTGGCTACAAAAATCCTGAAAATACAGAGAAAATTAATATTTTCAGGAAATATGATGACAAAAAAACCCGAAAACAAGCCATTTGTCATCCAAGGTTCTCCCAACCTAATCCGTGAGGGTGGCAGAACTGTTGGGTCTGGAAGGGTTGCTACTATCATTGAGTAATTAAGAAATGCAGTAAAATTGGGCGTCCCCGTTATGGGTTCGCCCTTATATTATGCCTTGCGGTACTAATTTGGTACTATTATTTAATTCAGCAATTATATCCGGGAACAAGAGGAAAATGATAAGTTAGAGGAAGGCAATAAGTAAAAGAGCCTCCACCGGAGGCAACCAGTACTAATGGTGTTTGCGAACCCGTCTCTGGCGGAACCAGTAGCAGACCCCGGAGGGGTTATAAATAAACCCCCATTTGAAATGGGGGTTGCTAACTTGCAGTATGCCGTGTGGCTTGCCCTAGCCCCGAAATTGCCATACTTAAAATATCAAAAGCCATAGCGAGCGCAGGATTTTTTAAAGTCAGGATTAATTTCTTCTCGCCCATAAGGAAATATCAGATGCTAGGGTGCTGGTAATTATGGGGCAGGGTGCCTTGAACTAGGGCGTCTCCAAAATAGAGATACCTGGTAAAAGCCAAATGGCTCTAAACACGGACAAATGGCTTTGGTTGGCAGTACCGCCAAAATATAGGCTCTATCCGCCCCATACAGTCCAGAAAAAAGAAATAGTGGCAAGCGGGAAGGCGGGCGGCGGTATATGCTGTCCGTTTCCTGTGTAGAGGATTTTCTGCTTAAACTTGGTACAGATGGCTTCTGCGGGTGAGGTATAATGTAAGGGAAGAAAGAAAAGAAGGTTATGGAGGCGTGAAATGGAAGAACCAAAATGGAGGATAGAAGCGCATATATGGTTTGGGAATTTTGATGAATATACAGTGCGAGAGAGAGAACTACTTGAACTTCTGGGAAAAATTCAGGGAAATGGCAGTGTAACAGTATTCTTTAGGAGTACGCCTGAATACATAGAACTTCCGGGAGCTTCTTACGACTACAAAGATGAAAAGAAGGTCGGTGAACTGATGAATTTCTGTGGTATGGATAATGTAGATTTTGTAGCGCGTGTCAGCAGGGACGTTGAGCGGAGACTGGGGTGTATTCGTGGCAAGACCAAGGAAAGAAATTGATCAGGCAGAGTTTGAAAAACTGTGCGCTTTGCAGTGCACGAAAGCTGAGATAGCCGGATTTTTCAATCTAAGCGAAGATACGGTAGAACGATGGTGTAAGAGAACCTATAAAGAGAGTTTTGCGGTGGTTTTTGCTAATAAGAGATGCGACGGCAAAATCTCCTTACGCCGGTCACAATTCCGGCTGGCAGAAAAGGATTCCAGAATGGCTAGATGGCTTGGGAAGCAGTACCTTGAACAGAAAGAGCCAATAGATGAAAAGAGACTCGAAATTGAACTCCTCAAGTTGGAAAGCCAGATAAAGGATAACCAGCCGGAGGAAGATTTGGATCTTAATCTCCCGAAATAATTATACACGGGTTGAAACTAAAAGTGGCTTGAACCATTGAAAATACTGGATTTTTAACATTTTTTTCTTTACTAAACAGTGTATAAATGCTATAATTTAATAGCAAATATTATACACTGTTTTGAGAGGAGCCTCATATGTCATCCTACGTTTATGTTAAAAATCCAAACGGCAAAACCTACGTTTATGAAAACACCACTTACTGGGACAAGGAGTCAAAATCTTGCAAACACTACCGAAAAAGCATAGGACATCTTGACCCGGATACAGGGGAGATTGTTCCTAATTACAAGAAAGGCAACAAGCAGATGAAAGATTCATCTGGTGCTTCGGCAGGCCGCTGCATTGTTGTTTCAATCGGAATCGGGAAGCTCCTTGACAAGGCAGTTTCTGACATAAAACTGGATGTCCCGCTCAAGGCGGTGTTTCCGGATGACTGGGAACGTATACTGACCTGCGCCTACTATCTTGTCAGCGAGGGCGGGGCACTTGCCCATGTTGAGAAATGGCAGCGTGCATTCAGTTCCCCATATGAAGAAAAACTCACAAGCCAGAGGATCAGCGAACTGATCATCAGGATTACGCCGTCGCTCCAACAGGATTTCTTTTCCATGTGGGCTGGGCTTAGCAGGCAGGACAGCTATTACGCCATGGACATAACCAGCGTTTCCTCCTACAGCGAATTTATTGATTTCGTGCGCTGGGGCTACAACCGCGACGGCGAAGAACTTCCCCAGATAAATCTGCTCATGCTTACCGGGGTGGAGAGCCGTATGCCCATATACTACCGCATCATTCCCGGCAGCATCAAGGATGTGGACACGCTTCAGGACAGCCTTGCGAATATATCTTTCATGGAAAAGGCGTCTTTCCATTATGTTATGGACAAAGGCTTTTACAGCGGGCCGAACATTGACGCTTTCTATGCAGGCCATAAAAAATTTACTATCGGCGTTCCCTTTACCGTGGGCTTTGCCTGCGATGCAGTAGAAGAGTTCCGTGACACGATCCGGTCACACCATAACTTCTGCACCGTATTTGGCGATGAGCTTTACGCCGCCACAAAACCAATGACATGGGACGGACACCGTTTTTATGTCCATATTTACTATGACAGCTTCAAGGCGGCGCTGGATGAGAAGAAATTCGACCACACCCTGTACTGCTGTATGCAGGAAATCCTGAGCGGGCAGCGCATTAAGGAACATGCATCCTATTACGAAAAATTTTTCTTCATCAGGGAAACGCCTGTCAGGGGCATTAAAGCCGAATATAACGAAGACGCCATAACAGAGCACAGGCAAAACAGGATCGGCTGGTTTGTGCTTGCCACGAACGATATTAAGGATAAAGTCCGTGCGCTTGAAGTCTATCGGAACAAGGATTCCGTGGAAAAATGTTTCGACGACCTTAAAAACGACCTGGATATGAAAAGAATACGGATGCATTCAGCTGCTGCAATGGAAGGGCGAATTTTCATTCAGTTTATATCACTGCTCATCACGACAAGATTAAAACAGGTAATGAATGAGGCTGGCTGGTTCAAGGATTACGACCTGCAGGAGATACTGAACGAGATGAAAACAGTACGTACCGTCAGCATTCAGGGCAGCCGTAAAAGGTACACCACAGAACTTACACCATTTCAGAAAAAGATTTTCGGACTGTATCACTTAATAGCTTAAACCAGTGTATAATCAGATCGGGATTTTAGGTTGGATGACACTATGCTGGAAGCCCTAAACAGTACAGCTATGGAAGTGTGAGGAGGTGGTGGTGATGGCGGCACGGTTAACGGATGCACAGAAAAAGAAGATCGTAGTTGATTATGCGGAGATCGGGAGCTAGGCAGCAGTTGGCAGGATGAACGGTGTGTCGGACAAGACTGTGAAAGCCATAATCAACCGTAAAAGTCCTATGAGGCTTGGAAGGCACACATAACCACGCCCACCGTTTTTAATTCTTTTTTTTTGGTTGAAGCGTTGAACAAGATTGTCCAATTCACAAATATGCTTTATAAAAAAACAATAAAGGACTTTACTTCATCAAGTGAACCATAGCAACTTTCCATATCTACTGCAATGTCGTAATCTTCTTCTTTGGAAATATATATATACCCATCTTCTACAATGCACAGTTGCTCCATATTTATAATGAACTTTGATATATCCCCGTAGCGATTATACAAGCCAGTACCTCCCCACAACAAATTAGAATTTATTTATGTCGTGGATATTCGGGGATCAAATCAATCAGTTTAATTGTCCGTCCTTCTTTATCCAATAGAATTTCAATATTTTCCACATCCCCGCCTAAATGCATCATAAATTCTCTACAAATACCGCAAGACGGAATTATATTTCCATCTTTATATACTGAAACCACTTTTTTAATCTCACTTTCGCCATATGTAAGCATTGTTGATAAAGCATTTCTTTCAGCACACATTCCTATAGAGCCATCTGTGTCAATGCATATACCCTTGTAAATAGTACCTTTTTTTGTGAGTACGGCAGATGCCACACTTCCTACCCACATTTTATTTGAAACATCATGGGGGTTTAAACACTCATTGCTTCTTCATATAATTTTTCCCATTCTTTATCCATCGTTTTACCGTCCTTAATAAATCCCGATTTTTTTATGATTGACTTCCCGACAAACTGAAATTCATAAACCTCGCTGGGCAACAATTACGGTATAGTTTCCCGTATCATATGTAACTCCTGTTTCTCTAAAACCATTTTTGTGCCAAAAATGTTCTGCTTGAGGATTCCCTTTTACCCAACCGAGGCGGACATTCGCCATCCCAATACGGGCCAGATAAGCACACAGGTCATTGATGATCTTGCTCCCTGTTCCAGTGTTCTGTATGGACACATCCGTCATATAAAATCCAATAAAGGCTGTTAATTCATCCGGATAGGCCATGATGAAATCCATCACAGCAATCAGTTTTTCCCCATCATAAAATCCCAGATAGTACTTATCGCACATTTCCTTCATAATGCTCTGTCCTGATACAAACGGTGGACAGTATTGATAGTATAAACTGTTTTTAGAGCATAATGTGTATATTTCCGCAGCATCATCCACACGCATCTTTCGAACAAGATATTGATTTGAGAATAAAGAAACATTCATTTCATTGTGCGTAATCAGGACAGTTATCCGAATAACAGCCATTGCATTTTACATTTTCTGAACACAGGCAACAGGCAAGTCCACACCTTGCAATTCCTAATTCTCGTTTCATTCTTATTCTCATCAAATTCCGCTTGTTGTAGCGTTTAGTCTAGCACATTTATAGGACATCTACAAGATTCCGTGTATGAAAAAGCTAAAAGGATGAATTCTTCACTTGACAATGTGACAAAGGGCTTATGAGCAGAGATGAGCTTGCAGTTATGGACGGGGATAAATGTATCCTGCAGCTTCGAGGGGTGCGCCCGTTTTGAGCAATAAGTTTGATATTACCAGCCATAAGCGGTATAAGGAGTTTTCAGACTATGACAAAAAGAATATCTTTGACGTGGAAGGATATTTGGAACACAGGCTGAGACTGCGGGCGGATGAAGAACTTGAAGTGATTGAGCTGGACGTCAATGGGGAAGGTATGGAGGAATAAGAATAGAATAGGGAGATGAGGCGATAAAAAATATAGTTTATCTGGCACGTGCACCTGAAGGGGAAGCGTGGCAGGTGTAAAAACTGAATATGGCATGCTGGGAAATATTACAGCATGAAAGCAGCCGCAGATTGTCAGCGGCTTTTTAGCGGCAGCAGGGAATGGCTGTCACTTTTTTGCCCGGAGCATGGACGGGACAAAGAAAAATCCGGCCAGTTCATTTTGGGAAAAAGAAAACCGTCAATTTATCAGGCCGCATGGCGGCAGAAAGAGAGGAAAATATGGCATTTTTTACTTCAGTGATCAGAAGCTTACAGACACTGGTAGTCGCCCTTGGGGCAGGCCTTGCGGTGTGGGGCGTTATCAACCATTTAGAGGGCTACGGGAATGATAATCAGGTGCAAATGCTCATGTACGGTAAAGAAGCAAGCAACCAAAACAACGGATAGACCGTCAGCACCACACTATTCCGAACCAAAGAAACCAAAGGCCAAAAGGCAAGCATTATGGAAAAATCTAAACTTTTGGATTTTTCCACGAATGCCGACTACGGCGGAATTCCCTACTCATACTTTTCATTTGATCTACATAGTTTTGTTGACGGGGAGGCTAAAGATAAACTTACCATGAAGCACTGAAAGGAATGTTGAAATTTAATTGACAAATAGGCTAAAATTGGGTATAGTAATTTCGGTGACCGCATGGTCATTGAAGAAAGGAGATTATAGTGCCAACAACTTTATTTTTGGGACTGGATACTGAAAAACAGCAAAATATTTTTATGGCAGGAGTTTCTGAATTTGCCGAGTATGGTTATGAAAACAGTTCTACAAATCGAATTGTAAAAAAAGCTGGTATCAGTAAAGGAAGTTTATTCAAATATTTTACGACAAAAGAGGATTTTTATTTTTATGTTCTTGACGAAATCACTGCGGAGCTTAATTTCAGCTTAGAAGAAAAAATAAATACCCTTTCCGCTGATTTATTTCAACGGATAGTAGAGTATTCTGTTTTGGAGTTTTCATGGTATATTTTGTACCCCGAAAAATCCAAAATGATTGTCAAGGCATTCACCAAAAACGACACCGACATTTATAAGAAAACCGTATTAAAATATGGCAATAGAGAACAAGAGATATATTACTGGTTTTTACAGGATATTGATACAACTCAATTTCGGTGGGGCAGACATAAAACGCTTGATGTGGTGAGGTGGTTTCTCAAAGGTTTTAATGATGATTTTTTGACAAAAATACAAAAACAAACCTATGCGGACTTCGAAATGATAGAAAAAGAATATGTAAAAGATTTATCAGAGTATATAGAAATTCTAAAAGCGGGAATCGTAAAATGAAGGAGGTTGTTATGCTTTATAATGCTCATAATAGAAGTGTCCGTGTTGGAAATTCTGAAATGGATTATGTATCTTTTGGGAATGGAAATAGAAATCTTATTATGCTGCCCGGTTTGGGAGATGGACTGTCTACGGTAAAAGGAATGGATTTTGTTTTTTCAATGATGTATAGGATATATGCCAAGGAATTTACCGTGTATGTTTTCAGCCGGAAAAATTATATGCAAGAGGGATATTCTACAAGGGAAATGGCAAAAGACCATGCAGAAGCTATGACCGCTCTTGGTATTTCAAAAGCAGACGTTTTAGGCATATCCCAAGGTGGTATGATAGCGCAGTATCTTGCGATTGATTATCCGGATTTGGTCAATAAGCTTATTTTGGCGGTAACAAGCGCAAACTCTAATGAAATAATTAAAAGAGTAGCTGGTGCCTGGATTGAAATGGCAAAGCAAGGAAATTATAAGGATTTAATGATAGATACAGCGGAAAAATCATATTCAGAGAAATACTTAAAAAAGTACCGTCGAATTTATCCGTTTATTGGAAAAATAGGAAAACCCAAAAGTTTTAAACGTTTTCTCATACAGGCAGCTTCCTGTATCAGCCACAATGCTTATGAGGAATTAAGTAACATAGTATGCCCTACATTAGTGATTGGCGGGGATTGCGATAAAATTGTTGGAACAACTGCGGCTTCTGCAATAGCTGAAAAAATTAGTCATAGCAAATTGTTTATTTATAATGGTCTTGGACATGCGGCGTATGAAGAAGCCAAAGATTTTAATGAACGGATTTTGAATTTTCTAACGAGATGAGGAACGCTATGAGAAAGAGGAAAAGAGTTGTGAAAGTAATTTTTGGTGTGATTGTTGCAGTGCTTATGTTGCTGCTTATTATATGCATCAACCATCAAATCCATTTAAAGACGGAAAAGGAATTGCGTTTACCGTTAGGACAGATGGTTGAAGTTGACGGAAATAATATGAGTATCTATGTTGAGGGAACTGGCGATACAACACTTGTTTTCATGTCAGGTGGGGGGACTTGTTCTCCCATATTGGATTTCAAATCTCTTTACTCTCTATTGAGCAATAAATATCGAATTGTAGTTGTAGAGAAATTCGGATATGGTTTCAGTGATGTCGTTGATAAAAAAAGAGGAATTGAATCCATATTAGCAGACACAAGGGCTGCTCTAAAGGCAGTAGGTATCGAAGCACCCTATATCCTTTGTCCGCATTCTATGTCAGGGATTGAAGCATTATATTGGGCGCAACAATATCCCGAAGAAGTATCGGCTATCATAGGTCTTGATATGGCAGTTCCTAAGTCGTATCAAGATTATAGTATCAATATGACTATGCTTAAATTAAGTCAGTTTGCATCTGCCATTGGAATAACGAGATTACTGCCGGGTGTATCAGATAGTGACGCAATAATAAATGGCACTCTCTCTGACAAAGAAAAAGAGATATATAGAGCAGTATTCTATAATCGAACAGCAACAATTACAATGCTTAACGAAGTAAAAAGTATTAAGGAAAATGCAAGCAAAGTTGAATCGGATAATATACCACAAATTCCAATGCTTCTGTTTGTATCGAATGGCGATGGGACAGGTTGGGATAAAGAAACATGGCGAAGCTATCAAAGAGAATATATCGCAAATATTGCAAATAGTAAAATGATAGAATTAGACTGCCCACATTATGTTCACGATTATGAGTACAAAGCGATAAGTGAAAGCATCATTGCATTCCTGTTGGAACGATAAATTCCAATTGTGTGCCCAGCAAAGGGCAATTAACCTAACAGGTGCGAATCCTGTCTGTGAAGGTCTAGCCAACCAGCAGTAGCGAGTCTTGCGTGGCAGTCAGTAATGGCTGCTGCGAAGCGTAGACAGCGGGCAAGTAGGGCTGCAATGCACTAGAAGATAACGCTCAATAATGGCAGTTTCAGATTGAACACCTTTGAGTTTGGGAACTTTTAAAGTAACATTACCGGATGTAGTCTGAAAGTTTCGATTATAATGACCGGAACGATAGCCTTTACGTTCGCCAGAACGCTCATACTTCTCCGCATTTACAAGCTGTTTGGCTTATAGTCGAGTAGCGCATTGAGGGTTTCCTCGACAAGCGGAATCTTCGCCTGCTCTTGACATACCATTTTTCGCCTGTTATATATAAAACAAGGGCAAAAAGCTTTGTCAAAGAATTCTTTACCCTTCATTATCAAGAGCGTTTTTAGAACTGATAAATTACCATATACTCTCATAAACGGTTCACATACGTTATCTACCGTAAAACCACCTATAAACAATCCTATAGGAATAGTAAAATTATGCTCTATTGAAATAATAGTGTTTTATTTTTTGTGTCTAAAACAGCCCCTCTACCAATAGGAAAAATTGCATGATTGGAGCCATGACCAAAATCGTCACAATAAGCCACAGGAATGTTATATTTTTTACCAAACCGTTCCAGTACTTCAAACAACAGTGGTGAAATATCATCTGAATAGTGCCCAAACAACAAACCTGTTACTTGTTCCATCAACTGGCTTTGTCCAATACAAGTTAAGAACATACTGACATCTTGAACCGATTGAAATTTATCCAATTCTTCAATAAACAATATATAATTCCTGTCTGCTTGATATGGAAAGAATCTGTTTCCTAGAGTCAAAACGAAATTAAGTAAATATCCTCCAACAAGGATTCCTTCGCAACATCCCTCTGTTATAGTATACCAATCACTATTACTGATATAATCTGTTACGGATCCATCAATCAAATGCGAAACAAATTGTTTTCTGTCGTATTCGTTGATATTATCAAATAATCCCGGAGTCTGCCCATAGTATGTCGTTATGCCGGTGTTAGCATATATAGCATTGAGTATAGATGTTCCATCACTATAACTCAAAAAAAGCTTCGGAGTTTCTTTTATTCTATTATAATCAATATACGGAAGTAAATCTACACTTCCATAACCCCCACCAAAGAATACCAATCTTACATTCTCGTCATATATCATCTGGTTCAAATCATCAACACGCTCTGCTACACTTGCAGTATATTTATAAGTGTCTTTATAAATATTTTTGCCGAATTTGACGTGAAATCCCAATTTGTTAATGCCTTTTGCATACTTTTCATAATCATTTTGATTTGCTACCCAACTTGGTGATATTATCCCAATAGTATCGCCATGTTTTAACAAATTCATATATTTCTCCTTTCGCAACATTCTTGGCTTCAATCTGTAAGTGGTAATTTTAATCCCCTCAATTCGGGGGGATTAACTCATTCCAAGACCTTTGCAGTCTGTTCTTCCAAAATGCGTTTGTATTATACAGCTATTCTTTGATATTAGCCATATTTTTCATAGGTTCTCCCCATTTTCCGAGATATCTTCCATCAATGGAAGAATATGTATCTTCGCCCGGAGCGAATACCGGAGCGGCCTTCATCAATCTTTCTGTAAAGGGAACCTCCATATCCAGCAGTTTTTCATCCTGAGTTACATTACGAATTAAACAGAGAAAAATATCTGATCCATCTCCCATAGAGATTGCTTTTTTTACTTCCAGTTCAAAACTGACAGGGCTTTCTGCAATGGTTGGCACATCTAGCACTTGTCCCTGCTCTACAGTAGGCAGGTACTGCATCTTATTAGGTGTGGTTCTGCCATAGGTACAACCATAATAATCTGCCAAAGGAAGCAGCTGTTCAGATACGAGGTTGGCGGAAAATACACCATTTTTGCGTATCAAATCCTTGGTCTGTTTTTCCTCACCTATACAAGCCATTACCCCGAGTCCCTCTGAGGAACGATAATATCCAAACCAGCAGAAAAGACCAAAATGGGGCTGTCCATCTTCCTGTTTTGTGCCATAAAGAAATAGCGCTTGCGGACAGTAATCATTACCGATCTTAGTTTTTACCTTTGCCATCATGTACATCCTTTCCTTTTTTTAATGCTTGTTCCGCTCGCTCCAAGTTGGAAACAATACGGTCAAGATACTGTTCTAATTCCTTGATTTCCACCTTTTCAAAATCCTTAAAAAACAAGCTATTCATTTGCTGAGAGACTTGATTGTAACGTTTCTCTAATGCACGGGCTTTGGGTGTCAGGCTAATTAGGCTTTGACGTCGATCAGAAGCGGAAACATCCCGACAGATTAAGCCATTTTCCTCCATTCTACAAAGCATTACTGTAAGTGTATTTTTTGCCAAGCCCGTCTTTTGTGCAAGTTCCACAATAGGAATGCCTTCACTTTTCCATAACACATAAAGAATATGTCCTTGTGGTCCATTAAATTCAGCGACACCACATGTCTGCAAAAGCCGATCAAAAACTCTCCCTTGAACCTGTTTAACCTGAGAAATCAAAAAACCTGTTCGTGTTTCCAGTTATATCACACCTTTCCTTGCACCACCGCTTCGCAAGGATAGAAGCGGTAGTTTTGCTGTACAGCGTTAAAAAGGACGTCTCCTTTTCATAAGATAAATAGTACTATATAGAACTTATTCTGTCAAGGTATTCTATAGTAAACGACATAACAAATTTCTGTTTCCGGCTCTTGCAGGAGCCATATACGGTAGCTCCTGCAAGGCCGAAAACGAAATTTCTAATGTCGTTAACTATAATATCCAACATGCCTTTACTTGGACAAAAATACAAATGTTTAGAGTGTGCAGTTTGTAATTAAGGCGGATGGCGTTCGGACGGAGGAGGCCGGACAGTTATGGATATGGGGATAGTGCATATTGGCAGGAGCTTCATGAGCAGATGCGAGAGACAGGGTTTGAAATGAACCTTGTAGAGGATTATTGTGAACATTACTGTATTACAGACCGCCAGGTGGCGAACTGCTTGAAATGATATTTGGAAATAAAAAGTGGAATCCATAGTACCGCAACCCCTCGTTATGAGGGATTGCGGTTTTCTTATGGGATGAAAAGAACAGTAAATCTTGCTCGCTCATGGCTCTTTACCGCAAAATCTCCTGAATCGCTTTGCCATCTGCATTCGTCAGTTTCGTCCCCCAGAATTTTGGCATAGGTGGGCACTTCATGGACGATATGGCTGCCGGAAAGAATTACATTTTCCGGATGGAGGGATCCTTGGCCAAAAGAATGGGCTGAGGGACGGTATTGGGCAGATAGCCGTGGGTGGCTGCACCGAACCGATAGTCCTCGTTGCTTAAATCCCGCACCAGGGGACGATCCAGGTAATCGCCGAAGCTGGTATAACCATCGGTCTCCAGAACAAAGGAAAATGATCCGCCGAAATGTTCTTCCCTGCGGGATTCCTCCTCGGTATAGATGCGTGTAAATCCGTAAACCTCCTCCGCCTGCAGCTTTTCCAAAAAGGAAAAGACCTTTTTCTGCAGGCTTAAGTTTTCCTTATCCCGCAAAAAAACCACGGCCGACATACCGTTGGACAGACAATAGGCGTCCCAGGAAGCCACCGAACCATCCTGCGCCAGGCGGATGAAACCATTCTCCGCAAAGAGCACGTTCAGGCTGATATTGCGGCGGACATCCCGCTGTCCATGATCGCTGACCCAAAAAATATCTGTATGTTGTGCCTGGCCGGTTTCCTCTACCGCGGACCAGAGCATGCTGAGCCAGCGGTCCCAAATCATCGATAGCAGGATTTAGGTGCGGGCCGAAAACATCTCCAGCATGGCGTACGGCGTCAATGTTTTTCCACAATTTCCAGTACCTCCGGGACAGATCCCGTCCTGGCGAAAGCCTGTATGAGAGCAGGCTGTATAAAGGGCAGGATGTTCCCTACATTAATGCCAGGTTCAAGGACGGAACCACGGAGCGGCTTTGGACTACCTTCAGCGCAGAGCAAATCGACATTGACTGCCTCCATTCCGAAGAAGCGAAAAAATTTTTGGCGCAGCAGCTCCGCAATCTGGCGGGGAGAGGAATTTCCCTGATCCGCGCCGATGCCATGGCTTATGCCGCTAAGAGAAAAGGGACAAGCTGTTTCTTTGTGGAGCCTGAGATCTGGGACCTGATGAAACAATGTCAGGGCGCGCTGGATGGCACCGGTGCAGAAGATGAACCGTCTGATGAAACTGCGCAACAACCATCCGTCTTTCGGCGGACAGTTTATCCTTTTGGACACGGACGGGCATACGCTGGGGATTAAATGGCAGAATAAGGAAGCGTGGGCGTCTCTCGCGGTCAATTTCCAAACCTTTGAATGGGAGATATTATATACACAAAACGACGAAATGGTCAGGTTGGAATGATACAGATGAACTGCTGCACCTTCCCGTAACAGTTCAGACTTCGGCTTCCCTGTTACGGAATCTGCCCATTGAGCAAAGCTCAATTTTTCCAAGTCGCCTGCGGCGAGGGGCAGATTCTCTCTAGGCTAAATCTACGCGTTCTCACGGACTTTGCAGTAAATGCAAAGTCCTGGGCTGAACTGTTGCACCTTCCCTGCACTGCTCTAAAATAGTGCTGGTAAATGCTGGGAATGTGTTATACAATATTTTTAAAAAGCCGGATTTGATACACCTTTAGTCGGTATTTCTTTCGGGAAGCGACTGTCCGATCTTTCCATGGACAGACAACCGACTTTGTTACGGTTTCTTTTTTTGCGCAGCGTTTTTGATATGCGGGATATGTATTGCATATTTATAACTGTGCTGCCTTATGCATTTGGTTGCAGAGAAATTTAAGGAAGAAAAGAGGTTGCGTGGTGAAGAAAAAAGTGTTATGCATGTTGTTGTCAATTGCAATGGTATTTACTGCTGTGGATGTTCCGGCATATGCATCGGAAATACCGGAGACAGCTACGGTAGATGACAGCGCTTCGGGGGAAATTCCGGAAAATGAAAATGCCGAGAGTATATCTGCAGAATCCGATCCGGAGCAGACAGACGGTTCTGAAGGAAATGAATCTGACCCGGAGCAGACAGACGGTTCTGAAGGAAACGAATCCGACCCGGAGCAGACAGACGGTTCTGAAGGAAATGAATCTGATCAGGAAACAGACGGAAGTGTTTCCTCCGGGGACAATTCGGAAACAGAGACAGCGGATGATGGCGGTACTACGGACCAGACACAGCCGGAAACCGGGTCCTCCGGGGAAACGCTGCCGGAGGAGGATGAAGAGAAGACAGATGAAACGGCAGCCGCTGCCGCAAAGCTGCAGGCCGCTTACCGCACGGCAGACGAAATACGGGAATTTCTGGAGCAGGAGAAGGCTTTCAGGACAGACCGGATTTCCTATGCGGAAGAACCTGACACGGCGGCTCCTTACAATGCCGGTGTCTTGTCTGATGCCACACTTGGCTCCGCGGCGGCTTTAATCCGCCAGATCCGCTTTATTGCAGGTCTGCCCTGTGATGTAGAGCTAAATGATGAGTACAGCCGGTTGAGCCAGTCGGCGGCGCTTGTAAATTATGTCAATAACGAGTTAAGCCATTCGCCCTCCCGGCCCGGGGACATGTCGGATGAGTTATTCGGCCAGGGATATGAAGGAGCCTGTGACTCCAATATTGCCTGTTCGGAGCGGCAGAAACAGACACTCAACGAGACAATTATTGATATCTGGATGGCAGGAAGCGACAGCTTATCCACACTGAATGACCGCAGACGCATTCTGAACCCTGCCATGCAGCAGGTCGGCTTTGGCGCCGTAAAGGGCGGCAGCGGTATGTACGGCGCCATGTATACGGCAGACCGTTCCGGGAAGGATGAAAACATATTCGGCGTTGCATGGCCGGCACAGAACATGCCTGTCGAGTATTTTGCAGGCGAATATCCATGGTCCGTATCCACCGGAGAAAGCCTGAAGGCATCGGCTGTCCGCGTAGTGCTTACCAGGAAATCCGACGGGAAAGAGTGGATTTTTTCATCCGATGCATCCGACGGGGATTTCTATGTAGACAATGACGGTTCCGCGCAGGAAGGCTGTATTATTTTCCGGCCTGACAGTTCCTCCCTCTCCGGGTATGCGGACGGGGATGTATTTCGGGTAGAGATTGAGAAAAACGGGAAACCGTATATCAGTTACGATGTTCGGTTCTTTGCTGTCTCTGAGGGAGAGGATAAACTGCCGGCTCCCGAAGCGAGCATTGCATCGGGGGAAGTGGTAGCAAAGGAAACCAGGCTGTTACTGACCTGTGAGGCTGATGCCGACGTATACTATACGCTTGACGGCACTATTCCTGACGCTGAAAGTACTTTATATACAGAACCGATCTCCATAACGACAGATATCACGGTGAAAGCTGTTGCAGTAAAAGCGGGCTGTGAAAACAGTGAGACAGCCGAGTTTTCCTATACTGTAGCGGAAGATGCGTTGTTGCGCCATACCGTAACTTTTGTCTCAGATGACGGCACGGCTGTATTGGCACAGTCCGTTCCTGAAAACAATAAAGTAATGCTGCCTGAAACTCCGGTCAGGGAAGGATATTTATTGGAAGGCTGGTATAAAGAGGCAGAATGTGAAAACAAATGGGATTTTGATAATGACACTGTGACACAGGATGTGACATTGTATGCAAAGTGGACGGAAAATACGGCAGGGATCTGTACCGTAAGCTTTGAAATGATGGGATACGGAACACAGATTGATCCTGTCAGTGCAGAGTATGGGGAACTTCTCACGGAGCCTGGCACACCCACGGCACAGGGCTGTCTGTTTGCGGGCTGGTACAAAGAACCCGAGTGCACGAATGCGTGGGATTTTGCCGCAGATACCGTGTCGGAGGATATTGTTTTATACGCAAAATGGACGGAAGGCGCAGTGGCAGATATGGAAAATACATATACTGTCACCTTTGATATGCAGGGGTTCGGCACACAGCTTGAACCTGTAATGGCAGCAGCCGGAGAACTGCTTCCGGTACCTGACGTTCCGACAGCCGAAGGGTATACTTTTGTGGAATGGTATCGTGAAGCGGATTGTATTAACGCCTGGGATTTTGAAGCCGATGTGGTTATGGAAGATACGGTTTTGTATGCAGGGTGGCTGCAGGGGAATACGGCGGATATCAGCACGGGCAGTGCGCAGACAGCCGCAAACACTAAAATTGAACTGACTGTGGAAAATACCAGGATCTCTAACATTAAGGCAAAAGTATATGACGGGAAACGGTACTTGCCAACGGTAAAGGTTTCTTATAAAAACGGAACAAAATGGGTATCGCTTACGGAAGGCATAGATTATTCCGTCATCTATGGGAAGAATACAGATGCAGGAACCGGCCAGGTGACCGTCCGGGGCGGCGGAGCCTATGCCGGGGATGTAACGAAGGAGTTTGAGATCAAGAAGAAACCCATGAAGAAGCTCAAGGTTGTGGCAGACAGCCTGGTCGTAGGCAAGGATCCAAAGAGAAGCCTGCGGTTATGGGTATATGACGGCAGCAGGAGGTTAGGCACAGGCGAATATACCCTTGAGTATGCCGATAACCTGACCGAAAAGAAAACAACTTCAGCCAAAGTAGTTGTCCATGCGGCAGAGAACAGCAATTATTCCGGTTCTGTTACTACTAAGGTTACCGTCTATGAGCTGAAAGAAACGGACCGTCTTCTTGGCCCAAGCAATGTCCAATTTGAAGTGCGGACAGCGGATTATACCGGAAAGCCTATTACGACGGCAGTGGAACCCAAGGTGATCTACAAAGTTTCCAATAAAGAAACGATAACGCTGAGCAAGAACAAAGACTACAAATTACAATACCAGAACAATGTGAATGCCGGTATCGGTTACGTTATTGTCACCGGAAAAGGGCAGTATAAGGGAAAGGTTGTCGGACAGTTTACCATCACGGCATCAAACGCGGCATTGGAGATAAAGCCTATTCCGGACAGAACCTATAACGGATCGCTCCAAAAACCGAAGGTGGTTGTAAAAGCAGGCGGCAAAACGTTAAAACTTGATAAAGACTATATCATTGCATACGGAAATAACCTGAATGCATCTTCCGGGAATAAAAAAGCCTCCGTCACGGTAGCCGGAATAGGGAACTATGCAAGATCTCCGAAGCAAACAGCCGCTTTTGAGATCAAACCGCAGAAGATAGCAAAGGCATCTATACAGGGCTCCCTGACAACGGGAATTACCTTGGCTTATAAGAAGAGGACGCTGACCGAAGGCAGGGATTATAATAAACCCGTGTACGATACCGTGAAAGGCAGCAAGGTTGCAGTCACGGTTACCGGAAAGGGGAATTTTACCGGCGAGATGAAAAAGTCTGCAAAAGTTGATGTTCCCACATCCAAAGTAACACCGGTTATTTCTTCAAACAGGAACAGGCAGAATTATACTTCTTTTGAGGGTGTGGTGATGAACTCATACCTGGTAAAAACAAAAGATACTTTTATGCGTGTTGAGCATGTCGGCGGCAAGGGGGTATATGCAGAAACCTATACGTCTGACTTTACGCTTCGTTCCCGGAAATATATCAAGATGGAGCTTCCCAAATTTGGCGGGTTCTATGAGGGCGAGAAATATTACTTCCTTGCATTCGGAAAGGAAAATCCCGAAGAAAGCAAGGAAGCGGAAGTGATGCGGATCGTAAAATATGATAAGAAGTGGAACCGAAAAGGGGCAGCCAGTATTTATGGTGCAAATACATATTCACCATTTAAGAACGGCAGTCTCCGTATGGCGGAAGCCGGAGACACGTTGTACATCCGTACCTGTCACCAGATGTTCCAGACATCGGACGGAGGGCGGCATCAGGCAAGCGCGGCATTCAGCGTGGACATTCCCAATATGGAGGTGAAGGAGCAGATCGCAGGGATTTCCCAAACCGCATATGTGAGCCATTCCTTTAACCAGTTTATTCTGAAGGACGGTTCGGATTTGCTGGCAGTTGACCATGGCGATGCTTACCCGCGTTCTGTTGCGTTGGCAAAATATACGTTGAAGGCCGGTGAGGAAAACGTTCTCAGTAAAGGCTGCAGCCGTGTCGCCGCATTGGCGATAGCGGGAAAAGGAGGGAATCCTTATACAGGGGTATCGGTGGGCGGCTTTGAAGCATCGGACGCTGCTTATTTGATCACCGGCAACTCAGTAGACCAGACTCCTGCGACATATTCTTCGGGAGGGGTGCGCAATATTTTTGTATCATGTGTCCGAAAAGATGATTTCTCGCAAAACGGTACTTCCGTGCATTGGATCACAAATTATAAGGATAAAGCCGAAGCGTCTGTCACTACACCGCAGTTGGTTAAAGTAAGCGGCAGTGAATTTTTATTGATGTGGGGAGAAGGAGAACAGGTAAAATGTGTTATGCTCAATGCATCCGGCGAACCCACTACAGGGATCTACTCTTACGCAGGTTTCTTGTCTGACTGCAAGCCGATCGCTGATAACGGCAATGTGATATGGTACTATACCAATAACAGTGAACCGGTATTCTGTTCCTTGAAACTGGAAGATATCAGACAACAACCGTGATTTCTGTTCCATGATGTTATGGCAGGACGAAAAAGAAGAAAAGATTCTCCAGGGCTGACACGGGTACAAAATTGAGACAGGGAGAAAGCAGAGATGCACTTAGAAGAAAGAAACCAGAAGATCATAGATGCAGTCATAAAGAAAGCGAATGCCATGTGTCCGGGTACCCTCGCATTAATAGGAATATACGGTTCATTTATGACAGGAGATTTTTATGAAAAGTCAGATTTAGATTTGCTCATTGTAATCAATGATGACAGAGGCTGGCAATTAGGGTGTGCCTTTATACAGGATGACTTACAAGTCGGACATGACATTTACTGTACGACGTGGGAGCAATTACAGAATGATGCCGGCTATGAACATCCGAACATTTCTAAACTTATGGATGCGAAAATCGTTTATTGTGCAGATGAGAAGTACAGAGAACGGCTGGATACATTGCGGCAAAAAGCCGGAGATATTATGTCCGCACCCTTCTCGGAGGAAGATTATGCGAAAGCAGAAAAGTTGCTAAAAGAGGCGGAACACGGTTACACAATGGCTATGGTTTCAGAACGTAAGCCGGAGGTGCGAGATGGTGCAGGTAATGTTATTTACTATGTAGAGAATGCGGTCGCGATGCTGAATAAGCAGTATTTTCATTATGGAGTAAAACATGCCCGTAAAGAATTGAACGCCATGCAGAACAGACCGGAAAAACTCTGTGACATGATAGATGATGTGATATCGGCATCTTCTGCCGAGGAGATAAAAGAGCGTTTAACCATGCTTATGAAAGAAACAACAGCTGTGTTCCGTCAAGTGAAAGCAACTGTTGGCGGACAGAAGAAAACGGTAACCTCAGATGCGCTTATCGGTACTTATGAGGAGATGTATTCAAATTGGCGGAATAAGGTGTATGAAGCAGCCGAAACAGGAAACAGACATCTTGCGTTTATGAGCCTGATCAGCGCTCGTGCAATGTTTTTTGAAATGAGCAGTGAAGCGGATCTTGGCAGGTATGACGTTTTGAATGGATACGACCCGCAGGATTTGCATAAGACGGCAAAGGCATATGACGATATTCTGCGTGAATATCTGAAAGAGTACGAGAAGGCAGGTATACAGGTAAAGCGGTATTCTGATATAGATGCATTTGTGCAGGCTTACGAAATGAATTAAAATCCGGACAGCCTGAATTGCGCCGCAATGGTTATAAGCCGGCATGGAAAAGTTTCATCCGCTGTCAAAATGACGATGGTATGCAGGAAAAGAGAAAAAGGCCACAAAAAAATTTTAAATTCCGAAAGGGTGAAGATAATGGAAGCACGAATTGCAACGGTAAACAGAAAAACAAAAGAGACTGCTATCAGTCTGACCTTGAACCTTGACGGGAGCGGGAAATGTAAAATCAATACAGGAATCGATTTTTTTGACCATATGCTGGGCGGCTTTGCCCGCCACGGGTTGTTTGATCTTGATCTCACCTGTAGAGGAGACCTTGCGGTGGATTCGCATCATTCCATAGAGGACTGCGGGATTGTCTTGGGTGAGGCGGTCAGGCAGGCTTTGGGGGACAAGAAGGCGATCAAACGGTACGGAAGTTTTATCCTGCCTATGGATGAAGCGCTTATGCTGTGTGCGGTAGATCTGTCCGGGCGGCCGTATCTTTCTTTTGATTCGCAGTATACGGTTCCGATGCTGGGAACGATGCAGACGGAGATGATTCATGACTTTTTCTATGCGGTCTCTTATGCGGCGGCTATGAATCTCCATATCAAACAGCTTTCGGGGGACAACAATCATCATATTGCGGAGGGAAGCTTTAAGGCGTTTGGCAAGGCGCTTGATATGGCGACGATGTATGAGGAGCGCTTGGAAGGTTCGGTGTGGTCCACGAAAGGTGTTTTGTGATGACAGTATAGTGCCAATATCTCAGGTTTGAAACCATAAGTAACGGGAAGCCGGTGAATCATGGCTTCCCGTGTTTTATCCGGCGCCTACGGAAGCGCTATCTCATCGTTAGCATCTCCCACCAGCAGCGCACTGACCTTATCTGTATCAATCACGCTGGTAAGACGGGCGGCTTTAGTATAGTCTCCGTTTTCGCAGCTTACCCAGAGTTCCTGATATCCTTCTTCCTCCACGATGGTGCCGTCCTGGTATTTGATTCCGTTGATGTACAGAGACACAAGACTGTCTGCCTGGTCAATGTTGACTCCTTCCAGTTTCTCCAGTTGTCTTGCGCCTGCCTCATCACAGGTCAATTTAACGCTGATCGGTGTAAGTTCTACCGACTTTACCGTAACTGCACAGCCGTCAATCTGATATTCCTTGTTTAACTCATAGCAGACAGGCTCCGTTGCATGCAGATTGAGCAGAAACTCCCAATTGCCTGTAAGAACGACCTCTCCGGCGGTTGCCTTTCCGCCCGGTGCGTTCAGGGAAGTGAATTGGAGCTTCATGTTCAGGTCTTCATTTCCTGTCGATTGCGGATTCGTTTTCGTTCCATATATTTCATAGTACCTGCTGTTGGAAACTGCCTGCTCACGCTCATCCACGAAACCATAACCGACATAGCCGAAAGGATTTTCACCTCCCGGGTAATCAATCAGAAGCCCCATATCGTGGCCGGGTGTAATCTGCAGTGACTTATCATCCGCTGTGATCTCAAACAGCGCATAGAAGCAGCTGTTATCCTGAACGGTCTGAATTGCCTGTATCGTGAGCCCGGCATCCGATACCGTCTGATATTCTCCCGTTGCGATCTGCTCTGTCACCAGCTTTTGCCGCTGCTCTTCATCTGCCACAAAGACCTCCGCGGCTCTGTTATTCCACTTGAAAATTTCTGCAGCACACACGGTCGTTCCCAACACGGCAATCGCCGCGGCTATTAAAATAACAATTTTACTCTTTTTCATTCTCTTTACCCTTTTCACCTTTCTATGCTCCAGTTCGGCCAGGGTACTTAATACAGTCTGGTGCACATGCTCCGGCACCTCGGGAAATTCACTGTTCCAATTTTTACTCTCCATATCCATATGCTCCCACTAGTTTTTCTTTTAAAAGTTTTCTTCCTCGATACAGTCTCGTTTTTACTGTACTCTGCGACAGTTTTAAGATCCGGCAGATTTCTTTGATGGAAAATCCCTCCACATAGAACAGTACGAAAGGAATTCGGTAATTATCCTCCAATTTCATGACCGCTTCGAACACCTCTGAATATTCTTCTTCCTGCACAGATGCTTCCGCTTCGTAGTAATCCTCGTAGGGCACCTGCTCCTTTCTGGAACGAATAATATGGTGGCATTCATTGATCAATATTCTGGTGAGCCATGTCTTGAAATACATCTCGTTTTGCAGTGTATGTAATTTCTCAAAAGCATGTAAGACTGCATTTTGCATCGCATCAGCGCAATCCTCGTCATTTCTCAAGATGGATTTTGCTATGTGATACAGACTTTTTTCTGCCTCAAGTACCTCTGTAGTAAACTGTTTCTTGTTCATTTTCTCAGGTTCCTTATCGCTTAATTACGGGTAGTTCTCCCGTGATTCATGAAACGGCCGTTTCACTTTACAATAATTAGATGCAGGAAAAGAAGAAAAGGTCACAAAAAATTGCGATTGTTTTTTATTTTTACAGGATCCTGTAGCCTTTTGCCCTTCCGGATTGTATTATCTGTGAAGGGAGGAAAAGGGAAACTTATGCATAAGGAAAATCCATACGAAGAAGTGATAGAGCGCAGCTCCGGCATGGTCTACAGGCTTGCTTATTCTCTTGTGAAGACCAGGGTGGATGCAGATGACATCTATCAGGAGGTTTTTATGCGCTACATTAAGGCGGGACCGGTGTTTGACAATGAGGAGCATGAGAAGGCGTGGTTTGTCAGAGTGACGGTCAACTGCTGCAAGAATTACTGGAAGTCTCCGTGGATCCGGCGGAGAGCAGCTTTTTATGAGGGGTATGCCGGGGAAAAGGTGTGCGCACCGGCTGGTTTCGGACCGGTGTTTGGGGAGACGGGGGACATTGGCAGCGAGGAACAACTTTTGATAGAAACTGTGAAAGAACTTCCTGAAAAATACCGGGTTGTCATTCATTTATTTTATTATGAGGAGATGTCGGTGGAGGAGATTGGGAAGATCACGGGGATGAAAGCTTCCACGGTGAGAACGAGACTGACGAGAGCGAGGAAGCGTTTAAAAGAGAAATTAGGAGGGTTATGATGTTTGCAGAACAATATAAAAAAGCATATGATTCCATAGGGCCTTCTCCGGAGAAATATAAAGAAGTGCTGATAAATGCGTCAGAAGCGCTGGATGCAGCCGGTGCAAAAACCGTGAATACAGCAGAGAAACGGAAACGTTTCAGGGCGGCGGGCCCCGCAGCGGTGTCGGCAGCCGCATTACTGTGTGTTTTCCTGGCGCTGCCGGTCTGTGCGAAAAACAGTCCTGCTTTCTACCGTGTGGTGGAATTTATTTCGCCCGCACTGGCAGACAGGCTTGTACCGATTGAAAAGAGCAGTTCCAGTCAGGGAATCACGATGGAGGTAGAGGCCATCGATCTGCAGGGGAATGAGGCGCAGATCATCGTATCCATGTGTGACGAGGAGGGCAGTACGGCGGACAGGATCCATGGGCCGGTCGATTTGTTTGACAGCTATAATCTGTTTGATTACGGGAGCGAAACGACATTGGGAGGCTGCAGCTTTCTGGCTTATGATGAAGAAACGGGGAAAGCATACTTCAAGATAACGACACAGACTTCCGGAACGTATCGGAAGGACAAGCTTCATTTTTCTGTCAGGGAGATATTGTGTGATAAAAGCAGTGAGGAAAGAGAGATTGACCTGACGGGAATCAGGGAGTCTGTCCCGACCAGAATGGAAGCGTTAAACGGTATGGGTGGAATGATGGAGGAGGACAGTCTGCCGCCGTCGCTTGCTATGACATACGGCACACAGGAGGATCCTTACTGCAGGAGCAGCGTACTTGACCTGAGGCGTGCGGATGAGTGTGCTGCGGATGATTTTACCGTGACCGGGGCCGCTTACATGGATGGGGTGTTGCGGCTTCAGGTCTGTATGGGTGATAACCGGCATGCGGACAGACATGTGCAGCCGTTTTTGGTAGATGCTGACGGAGAGGAGAAGTATGAGGACTATAGTGTGAGCTGGCAGGAGACGGTGGGAGATGTAAGCTATCAGTTTTATGAATACTGGTTTATCGGAGAACTTGATAATCCGGAGGATTATTCGATGTACGGTATTTTTCACGACAGCGGAGAATGTATTGAGGGACAGTGGGAAGTCATATTCCGGGTTGCATAAAAAGAATAAATTTACAGTATTAATCAGTGTGTCCCAGAAACTGAATGAACCGCAGCAGTTCTTTGCGGGCATCGTCATCAAGCCCCTGGATATCGTACATCACATCGTGCAGGGTGGTATCTTCTAAATAGGTGCTGTTCAGGTTAGTGTTGCCGAGATAGCTGCTGCCCGAACTGAGAAGATAATCCGTACTGACCTGATAATATCTGGCCAGGGCTACCACGGTATTCGTAGGGATCTCGCGGACACCGTTTTCATAATTGGAATAGGTCTGCTGAGAAACGCCGAGGTAAGTAGCTACTTCTTTCTGTGTCAGGTCGTGATCTTCCCGCAGATCGCGGATTAATTGTCGCAGTTCTTTCATCGCTTACCTCCGTTGGCGGTCTTATTGCATGTGTGTTGTCACAGCCATTATCACACAACAAAAAAGGGTGCGGCGGAAAGTAAATAAAACGTGATAAACTATTTGCACACACAATTAATTGTTGTTGCAAATAAACTGTTTTATACCGCATATTCAATTTTCTTTACGGTATCTGCACATAAACAGAGGCGCAGGTTGTATATAAAACCTGCGCCTTGGTGCTGCCTTCTATTCAATTATTCTTTGATTTTTCCAGCATTTTCTTTCTTTGCGTTTTTCATATGTGCCTGTACCGCAACAGGTCGTTACTTTTCACGGGAGTTATTCAGGACTGTCTGGTTTTGCCGCCGTGACTGATAATGGATGGTTTGATATAGGTCAACTCGTCGGGGGCGTCGGGGTGGCTCGTTCTGAACAACAGCTGCAGCGCCATACGCTTCCCGAGCAGGCCTGTAGGAACGTTGGCCGTGGTGATCTGGCCCGAAACATTGGCATATTCATCGGTATTGTCAAATCCGGTCAGGACGATGGGGTGCGGCAGCTTCTGAGGATTTTCATCCAGATATTGTCGGACAAAATGAGCCACATAATCACTGACGCATACAAAAGCCGTAGGCCAGCTGGCCAGGGTGCCCAGAAAGGCAGGAATCTCTCTGTCATAGGAGAAGATATTCAGGCTGCCGGTCAGGCAGTGTTCCGGGCGAACGGGAAGCTGATATCTGTCCATGCTTTCACGATAGCCGAGATAGCGCTCCTTATTCGTCTGCGCGTAGCTGATGTCGCCGATAAAACCGATTTCCTTATGGCCGTCCTGAATCAGGAGTATTACCGGAATCGACCCGTCACTCTATGAGGCGGCGGTTGTGGACGGTGCGACCAAGGCACAGCAGGCAAGGCATATCACGCTCCCTGCGATTAAGCCTGTCTTCATCATGATGCTGATTCTGGACTGCGGCAAGATCTTCAACTCAGATTTCGGTCTGTTCTATCAGGTAACAGGACAGCTGCCGGCATCCTTGTATACTACGGCATCGACGTTTGATACTTACATTTACATGGCAATCCAGTCTACGGCGCCGATCGGGCAGACGGCGGCAGCGTCCTTCTTCCAGGCGATCTGCAGCTGCGCAACGATCCTGTTGGCGAACTGGATTGTGAGCAAAATTGATAATGAGAACAGAATCATATAGGAGGAGGTGTACCAAGTGGCAAGAGAGGAAAAAAGCGGACAATCGTTGAATCAGATCAAAACATCTACCAACGTGATTTTCAATGTGATCTTTCTGGTCCTTGCGGTGATGTGTGTCATTCCGCTGCTGTTTGTATTTTCGATTTCCATCACAGATGAGGAATCGATCCGGGCGAACGGATACCAGCTGATACCGCAGATGCTTTCTGCTTCTGCTTACGAATTCCTGTGGAATGAGCGTATGACGATCCTGCGGGCGGCGTTTATGTCGGTGCTGGTGACGGTGGTAGGTACGGTCATCTCGATCGCACTGAATACGTCAATGGGATATGTAGTTTCCAGAAGAAACTTTAAGCTGAAGACAATCTATACGTGGCTGATCTTCATACCGATGGTATTTAACGGCGGTATGCTGGCAAGCTATGTGGTGGTTAACAATATTCTGGGATTGAACAACAGCATATGGGCGTTGATCCTGCCTCTGGCATGTTCCGCATTCAGTGTGACGATCTGCCGGACATTCTTCAGGACAACAGTACCGGACTCCATTATCGAATCCGCCAAGATTGACGGAGCGGGACAGTTCAGGATCTGGTCACAGATCGTGCTGCCGATCTCGAAACCGGTGATGGCGACAATCGGTATGTTTGCGGCATTCGGCTACTGGAATGACTGGTTCCAGGCTTCCCTGTACATACAGGATACCAGGCTGCAGACACTGCAGTCGCTGCTTAACAACATGCAGAAGAATATCGAGTATATCGCGAATAACCCGTACGGCGGGATATCCTTACAGCAGTACCGTTCAGCCATGCCGACAGAGAGTGTGAGAATGGCAATCGCGATCGTTATCATCGTACCGATCGCATGTACCTATCCGTTCTTCCAGAAATACTTTATCTCGGGACTGACGATTGGTTCAGTGAAAGAGTAGGAAGGAATACCAAACCGGAAAAGAAGTCCGAAAAAAGGAACTTATAAATCATTAAGAAGTTGAAAAAGGTAACAGTGAAGCCAAAGGCTGGTCTGTTACAAAAAAGAATAGACAGATAAGACAGGAGGAAAATTATGAGATTGAAAAAGGTTTTGGCAGTAGGAATCGCATCGGCACTGGCACTCGGGACATTCACGGGATGCGGAAGTACAGCATCGACAGGAAATTCAGGCGGCGGCTCGCAGTCAGCGGAGGCGGACAGCGGGGAGATTGTCAATCTGAAGTGGATCACTATCGGAAACGGAATGCCGGTCAACTATGACACATGGGTGGCTAAGGTAAACGAATATGCGGGTGAGAAGATCGGCGTCAACATTGAGATGGAAGTCATTCCCTGGGGCGACTGGGATAAGAGACGTAATATCATCGTCAGCACCAACGAGCCCTACGATATTATTTGGGGAAACGGCAACAACTATATTGCGGATATCAGTCTGGGCGCATGCTATGATGTCACGGATATGATCGCCGACAATATGACGGGTCTGACGGAACTGATGCCGGAGAAGTACTGGGACGGTGTAAAGGTCAATGACAGGATCTACGGAATTCCCACCTATAAGGACAGCTCTATCTCCAACTATGCGGTGTGGGATAAAGAGCTGGTTGACGAGTATAGTCTGGATGTGGCCTCTCTTACGGAACTGGAGTCACTGACAGAGACTTTCGAGACTCTGAAAGCTGACAAAAATGATTATCCTGTTTATGTCAAGAACGACGGCGTGTACTATATCTTCGACGTTTATGACCAGATTGGTGCGGGTACGCAGATTCTGGGTGTGCGCTATGATGATCAGGATGCGAGAGTGTGCTTTACATTGGAAGAGCCGGATATTTATTCGGAACTGGAGACCCTGCATGACTGGTATCAGAAAGGGATCATCAATCCTGACGCGTCTACATTGTCCGAGGCACGTGTTTATAATATGTGGCGTGTTGCACAGGGCTGGGAGTCTGCAGGTATTACATCCTGGGGACCGCAGATGGGCAAGGACGTAGAGGTACAGAAGGTAGGCGACACGATCCTTTCCAACGAGACAATAAGAGGGTCGCTGAACATGATCTCCATCAACACCAAATATCCGGAGAAGTGTCTGCAGTTCCTGGATCTGGTGAATATGGATACCAAACTCAGGGATATGTTCTACTATGGTGAGGAAGGCGTGAACTTCGAGTACACGGCGGACGGCAAAGCGCACAAGATCAACAATGACTGGGAGATGGCAGGTTATACACAGGGTACTTTCTTCACGGTGACACAGGTGGATACGGACGAATACAATCAGTGGGATGAGATCAAGGCGCTGAATGAGCAGGCGGTACCTTCCGTTATGCTGGGCTTTACCTTCGATACGGCCGAAGTGTCGGATAAACTGGCGAACTGCCGTGAGATCTGGCTGCGCTACCGCAGTGAGGTGATGACTGGTGTGCAGGATCCGGCAGTGGCCGTACCGCAGATCAAGGAAGAACTGATGAACGCGGGATGGCAGGACGTGATGGACGCTGCGCAGAAGCAGGTAGATGAGTTTGTAGGAAAATAAAGCTTATCATAACAAAATTCGGGAAACGCCATTAATCTATGGCGTTTTCTGAGATGAAGAGATGAAATAGCAGTGGCAATGGTTTATAATAAGTAAAACAGGAGGTACAGTATATGGCAAAAATAACAGGAAGAGATCTGCCGAATATGCCCTGGCAGGAACCGGAGGCGGCATCCGGACTTCCGGTGTGGCGGTACAGTGCGAATCCGATCATAGAAAGATTCGCGACGAAGCATTCCAACAGTATTTTCAACAGTGCGGTGGTTCCCTATGGGGACGGATTCGCGGGCGTGTTCCGATGCGACAGTCGGTCGGTTAGCATGGATATTTTTGCCGGATTCAGCAAGGACGGGATTCACTGGGAGATCTCCGATGATCCGGTGGAGTTCCAGGGAGCGGATCCGGAGGTGGCGAAGCGGGATTTCCGTTATGACCCGAGAGTGTGTTTTATAGAGGACAGATACTATGTGACATGGTGTAACGGCTATCAGGGCTATCCGACGATCGGTGTGGGATATACATTCGATTTCAGGACCTTCTATCAGCTTGAGAACGCTTTCCTGCCGTTTAACCGCAACGGTGTGCTGTTCCCGCGCAGGATCCGGGATAAGTATTACATGCTGAGCAGGCCCAGCGATAATGGGCATACACCTTTCGGCGATATTTTTATCAGCGAGAGTCCGGATATGAAGTACTGGGGATGCCATCGTCTGGTGATGGGGACGGTCAAGGGAGATTATTCCGCATGGCAGTCCACGAAGATCGGGGCGGGGAGCGTTCCTGTTGAGACAGACGAAGGATGGCTTCTGATCTATCACGGCGTGATCAATACCTGTAACGGATTTGTCTACCGGATGGGATGTGCGCTTCTGGATCTGGAAGAACCGTGGAAGGTGAAGAAGCGGACAAGGAATTATATTTTAGGGCCCCATGAACTGTACGAGTGCGTGGGAGATGTGCCTAACGTGGTATTCCCGTGCGCGGCGCTGACGGATGCGGCTACCGGCAGAATCGCCATTTACTATGGATGTGCGGACACGGTGACCGGGCTGGCCTTTACGACGGTGGACCGTCTGATGGAAGCTATGGAGGCGTAAGTATGATCAGCACAACAGACAACAGACCATACAAGAATGTGATATTCGGGAACTTCTACAGTCCGGCTTATGATGACAGAGAGTTTGTCGATGAGACGATGGGACTTATCAGGGAGCTGGGGTTTAACAGTGTCATGTTCGACACCAAAGCGTGGGAAGATTTCCGGGAGCGTTACGAGACGGGTGCTCTCAGCCAGTACGTAGAGATGCAGGAGTATATGGGGAAATCCGCGCTGGAACACGGGCTTTCCTATAATTTCCTGCTGCTGTATATGAACGGGGATAACCTGTATCCGCATATCCGTTACAGCCCGCCGATCTATGGAGAGGAGACGGTATATGCGGACGGCAGGCCAGGGAAATGGTATAAGTACTGGTCTGCAAAGGCCCGGAACTCCATGAAAGAACATGTGGAGCGGATTATGGAGCGCTACGGGGAAGGCTGTGAGCGGTGCCTGGTCACACGGGAGGGAATAACGGAAGAAGTCATACCTGTGTGCAGCATGTAGGATCCGGTGGTGGCGCCCAGCATGTGGAAAGTGGTGCTCCTGAACCAGTTTCATGATATTCTGCCGGGATCCTCTATTCGCGAAGTCTATGAAGTGACGAAAGAAGAGTACGGACGGCTGGCAGGACAGCTTGCGGATATGAGTAAGGAGCGCAGGCGGACTGTTGCAGGAGAGGGAGATGCAGTTACGGTCTTCAATACAACCGGCAGGATGAGAGACGATGTGGTGAACCTGGGCGCGTTTGCGGGAGAGGCGCTTGCAGATGAGACGGGAGCCGTATATCCGGTGCAGAAGACAGAGGACGGCAGCATCGCATTCGTGAAGAATCTGCCTTCCAAGGGATATAAGTCCTTCCGGACGGCACAGGCGGCAGAGAAGGAGGCGCCCTTTGCCCTGCATGGAAACTATGATCTGGAAACACCTTTTTACCGTGTCAGACTGGACGGAGCAGGAATGTTCACGAGTATTTATGATAAAGAAAACGACCGGGAAGTGGTACAGGAAGGCAGGCGTGCGAACCTGCTCCGGATGTACGAGGATAAACCGATCTACTTCGACAACTGGGATATCGATATCTATTATACTGAGAAATTCTGGGATGTGGACAACGTAGAGCATATGGAGTGGACGGAAGTGGGAGAAGTGCGCGCCGTGCTGGAGATTACAAGGAAAGCGTCCAAGTCCACGATCAGGCAGAAGGTTATCTTCTACGCGGACAGCCGCAGGATCGAGTTTGCTACCTATGTGAACTGGAAAGAGCATCAGACACTGTTGAAGGTACATTTTCCGGTGGCGGTCCATACCGATGAGGCAACCTTTGATGTGCAGTTCGGAAGCCTTACCAGGAAGACCCATCGGAATACCAGCTGGGATGTGGCCCGTTTCGAAAGCTGTGGACAGAAGTGGATGGACCTTTCGGAGGGACATTACGGTGTCTCCCTGTTGAATGACTGCAAGTACGGGCATTCCGTACAGGACTCTGATATGGCGTTGACGCTGGTCAAGTCCGGTATAGAACCGAACCCGACAACGGACCAGGAGGAACATGAATTTACTTACGCGATCTATCCCCATGCGGAAGGATGGCGTGCGGCGGGGACGGTAGATGAGGCGTATAAGCTGAATCAGCCACTTGTGGCAGAACTGGAAACAGAGAACAGGGGAGCCTATTCCTTTGCATCGGTGGACCGTCCGAATGTTGTGCTGGAGACGGTCAAGAGGGCGGAAGACGGAGACGGTATTGTAGTTCGTATGTATGAATCGGAGAACGCTCTGACGAAGGCGAAGCTTACGGTGAATGCGGACTTTGAAAAGGCGTATATTTGTAATCTGCTGGAGGAGACCGAAGGTGAGGCAGCCGTGAACGGCAATGTGATCGATGTGGTGCTGAAGCCGTATGAGGTGGTGACGGTGCTGCTGCGGTAAGTTTTAAACTGTTAAACTGAAATTAAATTCCAACTGCATAATTTCGGCTTTGGATTGTTACCGTTCTGTCAATTCTTTTTAGGGGAGGGGTTGACGAAGTCTTGCGCAAGTTGCAAAATAATTGGAAGAGGAAACAAAGTGCAGCTTCTGTCAGTTCCTGCAACAGGGAGAGATCCGGACTGCTGCCGGAAGACAGCAGCCATATCAGGAGGAAACCATGAATACAGCAACAGAATTACGGAACAAATTAAGGAGTATCGACCACAAAGGCTATCCGGCTTATAAGGACTTAAAAGGACAATATAACTTCGGGGATTACATTCTGTCAATCGACCACGTCCAAGGAGATCCTTTTGCGTCGCCGTCCAGGCTGTCTGTGCGGGTGGAGAAAGACAAGGCCGGATTCCCTGCGCAATATTATGACACACCGGCCAAGCGGATCACCCTGCAGGACCATCTGACCAGACTGTTTGGCAGATGGGCCTCGGGCGGAAGCTTTCAGGCGAAAGGTTCCGGCAAGAGCGGTCTTCTGTCGGTATCAAGATGCGGGCAGCAGGTACTGGAGCGCACTGCGCTCAGGGTGAAGGACGGGGATATCGTTCTGCGCTTCGAGGCGGGTTTTCCGGCCAACGGGCGGACGATCAATGCAAGAGAACTGGAGAAGATGTTATTCGATATACTTCCCGATTGTGTGAGGAAGAGCCTTTATTATGTAAAGATTGATAAGGAAAGACTGCGGCAGGCAATCTGTCTGTGTGAAGACCAGCAGTATATCAGGAAAAGCCTTGCGGAGCGGAAACTTTGTGCTTTCATCGCGGACGGCTCCATCCTGCCCAGAGAGAGCGGCGTGTCGGAGAAGCCGATGAAGGACGCCGTGGCTTTCCGTTCCCCGGAGTCGCTGCGGGTCACATTGTCCCTGCCGAACAGGGGCCAGGTGAGCGGGATGGGAATTCCGCAGGGAATCACGTTATTTGTGGGCGGCGGATATCATGGGAAATCCACGATCCTGCAGGCACTGCAGAACGGGGTCTATAACCATATCGCCGGAGACGGAAGGGAGCTTGTCATTACGGAGGCGTCTGCCTTCAAACTGCGTGCGGAGGACGGACGGAGCGTTACGGGAGTGGATATTTCTCCTTTTATTAAGAACCTGCCGAATAAGAAGGATACCACGCATTTTACCACGGAGGATGCCAGTGGCAGCACCTCGCAGGCGGCCAATCTGATGGAGGCGCTGGAGAGCGGAAGCAGCCTGATCCTGATCGACGAGGACACTTCGGCGACCAACTTCATGGTGCGGGATGATCTGATGGCACAGGTGATCACGCCCGGAGAGGAGCCGATCACGCCTTTTATCAGCAGAATCCGGGGCATGTATGAGGATCTCGGGGTTTCCTCCATTATCGTTGCGGGAAGTTCCGGTGCCTTTTTCCACAGGGCGGATACAATCATCCAGATGAAGGAATATGTGCCCATCGATATCACGAAGAAGGCTAAGGATGCGGCGAGGGCATATGAAATCAATTGTCCTGAGAACGGTGGGAATGCTGCAGCGGATCCTGCCGGGGCAAAGAAGCCGCTTGGGGAAGAACAGGCGGATGCCGAAAGCGGACAAAACGCCCGTTTCCCAGAATATAACCAAAAGCGCTGCCCGTCACCGGATATGGCGCTGCGGAAAGAAGACCGGATCAAGATGAAGGCCATGGGAACCAGCGAACTGTCGATTGCCAGGGAGAACGTGGAACTGCGGTATTTAGAGCAGTTGAAAGATCAGGAGCAGAGTATGGCGCTGGCATATCTCTTAAAATATGCGCAGCTTAAGATGATGGACGGACGTAAAAGTATGCGCCAGATCGGGGATCTGCTGGAGGAGCAGCTTGACCGGAGCGGCCTGGAGAGTCTGTTCGAGAGAGGCGATGTCTCGTCACAGCTGGCACGGCCGAGGAAACAGGAGATTATGGCGTGCATCAACCGGTACAGGAGACTTAAGATGTAGGAGATGCCGGTACGCGGTTGCGGCCTTTCGGCTTCCCTGTTACGAATATGTTAACTTATTTTGAGAATAGGTTGACAGATGCTTAAACAAATGCTACCATATCCTCAGAAAAAAAGTAAGGGAGGATAACAAATGAATACAGAAATGAGCACACAGGCGAAGACAATACAGGCAGAGAGAGCAACCCGGGGCAAGACTTATGATATGGCATATATCGGGATTTTTGCGGTGATAATCGCTATTTGTTCCTGGATATCGATTCCGGCCACCGTACCGTTTACATTGCAGACTTTTGCGGTTTTTCTTTCTGTTATACTGCTTGGCGGAAAGAGAGGCACGATGTCTGTTACCGTATATATTCTGCTGGGGGCCATTGGGATTCCGGTGTTTGCGGGATTTACGGGCGGACTTGGGATTATCATGAGTAATACGGGAGGTTATATTATCGGGTTTTTGTTTTCAGCGCTGGTTATGTGGGCAGCGGAGAGACTGTTTGGCAGAAAGCTCTGGGTACAGGCGGTATCTATGCTGGCAGGGCTTGCGGTATGCTATGCCTTCGGAACAGTCTGGTTTATGCTTGTATATATGAGGGATGCCGGAGCGGTAGGGCTGCTGACTGTACTTGGCTGGTGTGTGATTCCTTTTGTTATTCCGGATCTTGTTAAGATTGTACTGGCATTGATGCTTGGCAGTACATTGAAGAAGCCCTTGTCCGGAATCATGGGTGAAGCATCCTGATTGACGAGATGTTTCAGAGAAGAGAAAAGATCAGGAAGACAGGGCGGAAACCTATACGGAAGGAGAAAGGAACCGGTGGAATACAGAATCAGGGCACATCACGGCATGTGTTTTGCCTTCTTTCAGGGGAAGGGATACAGCGGTGCGTTCACAGAGAATATGTGGAAAATGAAAGAGCGGCTGCAACAGAATCCGGAAGTGGTTCTGCTGCAGGAGACGGATGACGTGTGTGCGAAGTGTCCGAACAATCAGAACGGCAGGTGCATTTCGACGGCTGAAAAAGAAGTGCCGGAAGGAGTGCCTTCGCCGGAGAAAGCGGCGGGATATGACGGGCAGGTGTTCGCCTGCTGCGGACTTGCACCCGGCGTCCGGATAAAATGGAAAGATTTCGAGGAGCTTGTGCGGGAGCGTATATTAGAGGCGGGAAAACGTGAAGTGATCTGCGGCGGCTGCCAGTGGAATGAGTTGTGTAAATAGGGATAGTATAATGGGAGTACTTTTCGTAAGTGGAAAGGTACTCCCATTATGTTTTCTGAAAAAGCGGGCAGATTCCGTAACAGGGAAGCCGAATGGCTGAACTGTTACCATGGATTGCAGAAAAAGTACATTTAGGGATTGACGCAAGGGGCTGTGGGATGTGAAAATAGAAAAAATACCGGCTACAGGTACGGTGAAAAAGGAAAGAGAGGGAGAAAATTATGGGTAAAATTATTGGAAGGCCATTGCCGGACATGCCATGGGAGGAGTGCCCGGAGGGGTATGAATTTCCCGTATGGCGTTACAGCGGCAACCCGATCATCGGAAGAAACGGAAACAAGGTATCCAACAGTGTATTTAACAGTGCGGTGGTTCCTTTTGAGGACGGCTACGCGGGGGTATTCCGCTGCGACAGCCGTTCCATCAGCATGGATATCTTTGCGGGAAGAAGCAAGGACGGCATTCACTGGGAGATTGAAGATACACCGGTGCAGTTTGAAGGGGCAGACGGCGAAATATTGAAGAGAGAATACCGCTATGATCCGAGAGTCTGCTTCATCGAGGACAGGTATTATATCACATGGTGTAACGGATATCATGGGCCGACAATCGGCGTGGCATACACGTTTGACTTTAAGAAATTTGTACAGCTCGAGAATGCGTTTTTGCCGTTCAACCGTAACGGAGTCCTTTTCCCCAGGAAAATAAACGGCATGTACATGATGCTCAGCCGTCCCAGCGATAACGGACATACGCCCTTCGGAGATATTTTTGTCAGTCAGAGTCCGGATATGGAGTTCTGGGGAAGACACCGTCATGTGATGAGTCCGGTTGCCGGAGATCTTTCGGCATGGCAGTGCACCAAGGTAGGACCCGGGCCGATACCGATCGAGACGGACGAGGGATGGCTTCTGATCTATCACGGGGTGATCAATACCTGCAACGGATTCGTATACCGGATGGGCGCAGCGCTTCTTGACAGAGAGGAGCCGTGGAAGGTTCTTCTTCGTTCCAGAGACTATATACTGGCGCCTCATGAATACTATGAGTGTGTGGGAGACGTTCCCAATGTGGTATTCCCCTGCGCGGCGCTTTCTGATGCGGATACAGGACGGATAGCGATTTATTATGGATGTGCGGATACGGTGACGGGCATTGCCTTTACCACCGCGGAGAGGTTATTATGTCATTTAAAAGACCATCATATTTAAAAGAAGACAGAGGAGATGAGCTTGTCAAAGATCTTCTCTCGCGCATGACGGTGCAGGAGAAGATCGGACAGCTCTGCCAGCGGCTGTACGGATTTGGAATCTATGAGACGGAGCGTGGAGAAATCCGCTTCGGGGAAGAGTTTGTGCGGGAGGTGGAGGCCTGCGGAGGGCTCGGTACATTGTATGGACTGTACCGGGCCGATCCCTGGTCCGGCAGAACGTATGAGAACGGACTGACAGGGGAGAGTGCAATCAGAACTTATAACAGGCTGCAGAAGTATGTATTAGAGCATTCCAGGCTTGAGATCCCTGTGATGATGAGCAGCGAATGCCCCCATGGCCATCAGGCGCTGGACGGGTATATCCTGCCGGTGAATCTGGCGGTGGGCGCGACTTTTGCGCCGGCATGCGCGGGAGAGGCAGCGGCAGTCTGTGCCGCACAGATGAAGGCCATGGGTGTGGATCTGGCGCTTGTCTCTGTGCTTGACATTTTGAGAGACCCCAGATGGGGAAGGAGCGAGGAATGTTTCGGAGAAGATCCCTATCTTGCCTCCTGTATGGCGGCGTCTGTCGTGAGTAAGATGCAGGAGCAGGGAATCGGTGTCGTTGCCAAGCACTTCTGCGGGCAGGGGGAGACCACAGGAGGGGTCAATGCCAGTGCGGCGCGGATCGGGGAGAGGGAGCTTTCGGAGATCCATCTTCCGGCGGCCCGGGCTTGCTGCGAGGCCGGCGTAAAGGGAATCATGGCGGCTTACAACGAGATTGACGGTATCTATTGTCATGCCAACAGGAAGCTTTTGCAGAAGACTCTGAGAGAGGATTTCGGCTTTCAGGGAGTCGTGATGGCAGACGGGCTTGCCATCGACCAGCTGGATAACATCACAGGGGACAATGTGGGATCCGCGGCGGCCGCACTGAATGCAGGTGTGGATATCGGGCTTTGGGACAAGGCGTTTTCGCGTCTGGGGGAGGCTCTGGAGAGGGGGCTTATCTCCATGGAGACAATTGACCAGGCGGCGGGAAGAGTGCTGCATCTGAAATGGGAGCTGGGGCTGTTTGACAGGCCTTACCTTTCCATGGACGGCACCCGTACGGCAGAGTATCCGGGTGAAGCTATGCCGGAGGGCAGGGCGGAATTACCGGTGAAGCAGACGGAACGCGGGACGGAGAGTGTGTGGGCCTGTTCTTATGAGCAATATCCGCAGTCCGGCCGTCTGGCGCAGGAATCGGTGATTCTTCTGAAGAATGAAGAGCATACCTTGCCGCTTGGCGCCGATAAAAGGCAGAAAATAGCGGTCATCGGACCGAATGCAGATGACATATACCGCCAGATCGGAGATTATTCCCCGCCCCTTCGGGAAGGAACCGGAAAGACGGTCTGGCAGGGGATGGCCGATAGAGCGGATTCTGCAAAACTACGCCTTGCAGATGGAGCGGATATTCAGAAGGCGGCGGAATTGGCGGCATGGAGTGATGTGACGGTTCTGGTACTGGGCGGTTCCTCCAGCCGTTTCGAGGGAGCGGTATTTGACAGAAACGGTGCGGTGCTGGGTGGTGGCGAGATGGCGATGGACTGCGGTGAGGGAGTGGATTGCGCCGGGCTGGGTCTGCCGGGCCTGCAGGATGCGCTTTTTGATGCGGTGCGGTGCAGGACAAGCCGGCTGGTCACGGTGGTGATCGCGGGAAGACCTTATGCGATTCCCGGGATTGCGGACAGGACGGATGCGCTTCTGTATGCTTTCTATCCGGGGCCTGTGGGCGGTAGGGCGATTGCGGATATTATTTGCGGGGAAAGGTCGCCGGTGGGAAGGCTCCCGGTTTCTCTGCCGAGAAGCGCAGGGCAGCTTCCGGTGTATTACAATCACAAAAGATCTTACCGGGCAATGCATTACTGCGATGAAAAAGACGGCGCCCTGTATTCCTTCGGGGAGGGATTCGGATATTCTGTTTTCTCCTGCGGCAGTGTGCAGCTTCGCAAAAGGGGAGAAGGAATACAGCTTGCTTGTGAAGTGGCAAACTGCGGGGAATGGGAGGATGCCATGGTGCTGCAGTGCTACCGTTGTGTAAGGACTTCGGATGTGGTGCCCAGGGTGCGGGAATTAAAGGCGTTCCGAAAGGTTTATCTGAAACCGGGCGAGCGCCAAAGGGTGACCATCGATATCGGACGGGACTTTTTCCGGACTTACGGGCAGGACGGCTGCTTACGGGAGGAGAAAGGAGAGTATGGCATTCTGCTTATGGACAGCGGGAAGCTCTTCTGGGAAGGGACGATTCGGAAGGAGTGATGTGCCATTCACATCATGGATGGGTCCTTTTACAACATTTCCGGCCTTCCGGAAAGCAAAAGACTAGAAAGCCGTGGTATACTAATATAACAAATATAACAGGTCAGGCCGGGCTGCACATTTACTGCGCTGGCCGTGCCGGGGAGTAGTGGGTTAAAGTTAATTTGCACTTATACGCGGCCGGAATGGCTGCCGGAAACATATGGCACAGGTGGTACAGGACAGGATGAACGGGACGGACAGAATGCAGATTGCGGTTTGCGATGATGAAAAGGCAGTACGGGAGATTCTTAAGGATAAAATAGAGAAAGCCTGCCGGGAGACCGGCATGGCATGTCAGGTCAAATGTTACTGTTCGGGGGAGGAACTGCTGTCGGCAGAAGATATGCCGGAGCTTCTTTTCCTGGATATTCAGATGCCGGGGATAGACGGCATGGATGCGGCGGCCCAACTGAGAAGAAGACAGTGGGACACGATCCTGATATTTGTGACGGCACTGTCAGAATATGTTTATGATGCCTTTGATGTGGGAGCGTTCCACTATCTTGTGAAGCCCTTTCGGGATGAAAAACTCAGAGAGATACTGATCAGGGCGGCGGAACAGTATAAGAAACAGCGTCAGAGGGCATGCAGGGAAGAGCGCGGACATTCCGGGAACGCGGAGGCGCAGTATCCCGAAACAGCGGACACGGAGAGATACGGAACCGGAACGGCGGTACCGCATGCCATCCCGGCGCAGACTCCCGGGCAGGGCTTTCAGGGAGTCATTCTCGTCAAGCGGGGCGGCATTTCTACGGCGGTACCGGTGGAGAGCATCATCTATGCCGAAGTATTTAACCGCAAGGTCACATTGCATACGACGAATGGAACCCTGGAATACTACGGAAAACTGACAGATCTGTCACAACAGGTCGGTGATCATTTCTACAGGACACATCGGGCCTATCTGGTGAATCTGAAATATGTGGAGAAGTATGACGCTGCAACGATCTGGCTGGAACAGGGAAAGGCATTGGTGTCGAAGAAGCAGTTTGCCGGATTTGTGAAACAGTATATGCGTTATATCGGCGGGAGAGGATGACAGAATGGATCCGTTAGAACCATATTATCAGATTGTCTCCGGTATATGCGGAGTGGCCGTTACATTGTTTGATGCATTTTGCTATGTGCTTTGGATCAGGCCGTTTGTGCGGCCAGACATCTTTGGCCGGGCTGTCTGGACCGGAATTGCTTATGCGGCAGTCATGATTTTCTTGCAGCAGATGCCTTTTTTTATTCCCAATGTACTGGCTTACGGTATAGGAGATTTTGCGGCGTTTCTGGTCATGTGTCTGATGGACAGGAAGAATCCGGGACAGAAGGTATTCCTTGCCGTCACTTTTTTCTGTATGCGCTGGCAGTCATGGGAGGTGTGGGTTGAGGCCACAACCTGGCTGTATCAGGAACTGGTGTTTTTTCTGTTGTCAACAGAAGGGCATGCATCCCTGCCTAAGCTGTATGTACTTGCCACAGAAAGCTATGAATTCTGGTTTTACGTCTATATTGCGGAGCGCATCTTCAGTATGATACTGGGAGCAGTGCTGATGTACGGTGCGGTGCGGCTGATGCTTCGGGTTTACAGCGGCACGGAGGCTCATATGAAGGGGAAGGAAGTCTTGTTACTGACCATGCCGTCTGTATCCGGAATCGTTGCTTATGGCGTACTGCAGCTTTACAGAACGGCATATGAAAAGGATACTGCGAAGAGTGTGTTTGACCTTCCGGGGCATTTTCTGCTGATGGCTCTATACAGCCTTATCTGTTACATTACGATTCTGGTCGTTGTGTATGTGTTTCGGAAGTGGAAACAGGAACAGGAGGAGAATGAGCAGCGCATGCTTTTTACGGCACAGGTGAAGGAGATGCGCAGCCACATTGCGGAAGTGGAGCGGCTGTATTCGGATATGCGCAGGCTCCGGCATGATATGGGCAATCATCTGATGACGCTGGAACAATTGTACCAGAGGGAAGAGTATGGAGCGGCGGGCAGGTATGCAGGGAGGCTGAAAGCGGAAATAGAGAATGTCTCCACGGATATCAAAAGCGGGAATCCGGTCACGGACGCGATTCTGTCCGGCAGAAAAAAAGAGATGGAGGAGCAGGGGATCTCCTTTACCTGTGATTTTCATTATCCGCAGAAGGCTAAGCTGGAGGCCTTCGATATCAGCATTATTCTGAACAATGCCTTGAACAATGCCATCGAGGCAGTCGGACGGGAACAGCAGCGGGAGATAGTTCTGGTCTCAACCCGTGTGAAAAATATGTATATGATAGAGGTGATAAATCCTTTTACAGGGCAGCTTAAGACGGACAGACAAACCGGCCTGCCGCTTACGACTAAGCAGCAGGAGGGGCATGGCTTCGGTCTTGCAGGTATCCGCCATGCGGCGCGGAAATACTATGGCGATATGGAGATCGCCGTGGAGGAGCGTGCAGGCGGAAAATTCTGTGTGCTGAGGATAATGCTGCAGATACCATCGGATTAGAGAGTGGCTGAACCAATGTCATTAAGTTAAGCCGGACGCGCCTTCGCTCAGTTCCAAACGCAGCGGTACTAAATTCGTGAAAAACCTCATTAAGTACCGGCGCTTTCCAATGGCCCTCAGGAGAATCCTGTCATATCAGACGCTGTGTATAGACTTAACTTAATGACATTGGTGGCTGAACTGTTGTTACAGTTCACGGCCTAACCGTCCGCGGACTGTAACGCATCCAGCCCATGAAAAGTCGCCTTCGGCGAGGGGCTGGATGCCTGAAACCGTAGCTTTATCGGCCGGATGCCTTGCAGCAGGGTGCAAGGCACCGTGAATAGTAACGAACTGTTACGGAACTGCTATGATTCCATCGGTTTTTGCTTGCACTTCCCGTGAATTTTTGTATAATAGAATATAAGGTAAGAAAGCACCTACGGCGTAGGTGCTTTCTTACGGAACAAAAGTGTAATAAAATATACAACGGTATGATTCCAAGAGGTCGAAAACAACATGGAAATAGAATTTGATGTTAAGATTACGCCCAATATTTTATATGATTATATGCTGCGGCATACCTACAGCAGTCTGTCCGGCCTTATGGGGTCTCTGGTGGGCGTGATGATGCTGATGCTCTTTGGGTCCAACAGGCAGCCCATCTGCCTGATCATCGGTATCGTGATTCTTCTGTATCTTCCCTGGACTCTCTTCATCAAGTCCAGACAGCAGGCGCTTAACACGCCGGCCTTCAGGAAGCCGCTGCATTACCGGCTGTCGGAGGAGGGAATAGAAGTGTCTCAGGACGATACGGCAGAGAAGATGGGGTGGGACGGTATGTACAAGGCGGTTTCCACCACACACAGTATTATTGTATACACGGCGCGTACCAGCGCGTGTATCTTTCCGAAGAAGGATCTGGGTGAGAACAAATATAAGGTGATTGAGATCATCTCAACACATATGCCGCCAAAGAAAGTAAAGATAAGAGGATGAAACATGAAGTAACTCCAAGGCGGCAGAGAACGCGGCCGCAGAGTTATCAAAAGAGCCGTAAATCAGATGAAGGATGTAATGTGAGCATGTCGGGAAATAAGGCAGCAAAGAAGATAATAGAGACGCACAGTGCCGAAGAGACATTCGAACTGGGCAGAAGGATCGGCCGGCAGGCCAGAGCCGGAGAAGTTTATACCCTGACAGGGGATCTGGGTGTCGGCAAGACTGTTCTGACCCAGGGAGTCGCTGCCGGGCTGGACATAGAGGAACCGGTCAGCAGCCCGACTTTCACAATTCTGCAGATCTATGAGGAGGGCAGACTCCCGTTCTACCATTTTGATGTGTACCGCATCGGTGATGTGGAAGAGATGGAGGAGATTGGTTATGAGGACTGCTTCTACGGAGAAGGGATCTGCCTGATCGAGTGGGCGAATCGGATCGAGGAGATCCTGCCGCAGGCATACAGGCAGATTACGATCGAGAAGGATCTGGAGAAAGGATTTGATTACCGCAGGATCACGGTGGAACAACGGAATGGAGATTGTTTATGAAGATACTGGCATTGGACAGTTCCGGATTGGTGGCTTCTGTGGCAGTCACGGAAGACGATGTTCTGATCGCGGAATATACCATACAATATAAGAAGACGCATTCCCAGACATTGCTCCCTATGCTGGAGGAGGTCAGGAGGATGGTGGAACTTGCCATGGATCAGGTAGATGCCATTGCGGTGGCGGCTGGGCCGGGTTCCTTTACCGGACTGCGTATCGGTTCGGCCACGGCCAAGGGACTAGCCCTTGCCCTGGAGAAGCCGATTATTCCGGTGCCGACGCTGGATGGGCTTGCCTGGCAGATGTATGGTACGGATGCGCTTGTGTGTCCGATCATGGATGCACGGAGAAGCCAGGTTTATACAGGATTGTATGAGTTTATATACCAGGGGGAAAGTTATGACATGCGTGTCATTAAGAAACAGTGTGCTGTTTCTTTTGACGAAATTGCGGAGGAGATTAACAGGACAGGCAGAAATGTTATTTTTGTAGGAGACGGGATTCCGGTTTTCCGGGAACGTATGAAGGAAGTTCTGAGGGTTGCTTATACATTGGCGCCGGCCCATCGCAACAGACAGTCTGCCGCATGCATTGCCGCCCTTGGAAGGATTTATTATGAGCAGGGCAGGACCGTGAGCGGTGAAGCGCATGTGCCGGAGTATCTGAGACTGTCCCAGGCCGAGCGGGAGCGGGCAGGCAGCCAAGGCTGAACTGTTTGGCAAGCGCCTTCCCATTTTTTTGGCATGTACGAATCTCGTAATCCGCTTATGGATTTGAGTGATAAAGTAACGTTTCAATGAGGGAAAATATGGTTATCTATAGAAGAATGACTCCGGAGGACGTGCCGGTTATCAGCAGGCTGGAAGAAGAAACCTTCTCCATGCCCTGGTCGGCGTCTTCTTTTCTGGAGATGATCAGCAAAGAAGACGCCCGGTATTATGTGGCGGAGAAAGATGGTAAGATTCTGGGCGGCTGTGGAGTCCTTATGATCGCAGGGGAGGGAAACATCACCAATGTGGTCATAGCTCCGGAGGCGAGAAATCAGGGGATCGGCACGGCAATGCTCCGCCATCTGATGGCGGAGGGGGACCAGGAAGGACTGACGGCTTATACGCTGGAAGTCAGGATCAGCAACGTTGCGGCGATTCATGTATATGAGAAGCTTGGATTCGAGTCGGCGGGCATACGCCCGGGTTTCTATGAGAAACCGGTGGAGGATGCCATAATTTACTGGAAGAGATAGGAACAGCATGGAACAATTACCACTGTTGTTACACATTTTGTTTGATAAAATGAGAAGGACCAGAACAAGGCAGCCGATTTTCATGCGGCATGTATTATGTGGTACAGCGCATGACAGAAGGGATTGCCGCTAACAAAAGGTAACATAATAGGAGGTTTGCCATGCGCATCTATTCAGAACAGAAGGAAACAAAGTTGGTTGAGGTAATCTGTAACTGCTGTGGTAAGAAATTATTGGTAGAAAATGGATTTCTCAAAGAAGAGTGTATTCATATAACACACGATTTTGGTTTTTTCGGGAAAAGCGACGGCACAAGCCATGTGTTTGATCTGTGCGAAGAATGTTATGAGAAGATTATTGCCGGTTTCGCGGTTCCTGCAGAAGTTCATGAGCGTGAGGAACTGATTTAAATCAGGAAGCTTTCCCGTCCTGCAAAAAACAGTATTCGGGCAGTTTGGGTTAAAGCTTACCGGAATTGACAGAATAGGAGCACACATGTTAGATATCTGCTTATTGGGCACAGGGGGCATGATGCCTCTGCCGTATCGGTGGCTCACATCGATGATGGCACGGTATAACGGAACCGGCATATTGATTGACTGCGGAGAAGGTACCCAGATTGCCTTGAAGGAAAAGGGATGGAGCCCGAAGCCAATCGATATCATTTGTTTTACCCATTACCATGCGGATCATGTCAGCGGACTGCCGGGCATGCTGCTCACCATGGGAAATGCGGAACGGACCAAGCCCCTTGTGCTTATCGGGCCGAAAGGACTTATTAAGGTGGTGAATGCCTTGCGCGTGATTGCACCGGAACTTCCTTTCGAGATCAGATGCATGGAGCTGACAGAGCCGGAACAGTCGATTGCATTTGACGGTTTCCGGATAGAAGCCTATAAGGTCAATCACAACGTAATCTGTTACGGCTATAATATAGTAGTGGAACGTATCGGTAAATTTGATGTGCAAAGAGCCATGCAGTTAAATGTTCCCAAAAACTACTGGAACCGTCTGCAAAAAGGTGAGATAATAGAGACAGAGGACGGAACCCTTACACCGGATATGGTGCTGGGGGAACCGCGTAAAGGGCTTAAAGTGACATACTGTACAGATACCAGGCCTACAGAAAGCATTGTCAGGGCGGCTGAGGGGGCAGACCTTTTTATCTGTGAAGGGATGTACGGAGAGCCGGAGAAGCAGCAGAAGGCAAGAGAATATAAGCATATGACATTCTATGAAGCCGCAGAGCTTGCGAAACGGGCGGGCGTAAAGGAAATGTGGCTGACGCACTACAGTCCGTCGCTGACCCGTCCGGAGGAATATATGCGCGATGTGAAGAAAATCTTCCAGAACGCGGTTGCGGCGAAAGACGGCAGGAGCGTGGATCTCATGTATGAGGAGGAATAGTCCTTGAGGTCATGCGCCCGGAAAGGAGGAGGACATGAAACGTTCCGGAGTAATCAGTATCATTGTAACCTGTGTGATTCTTGTTGTGATCATCGGAGGGTTTGCCTTTTATCTGGCTCATAAATCACAGTCAGGAGCGGAGGAGGAAGTGGAATCGACGCAAGTGCAGAAGGTTCTGCAGAAGGATCTGGACAGGAACTATCCGCCTACGCCCAAGGAAGTGGTGAAATATTTCGCCGAGATCACCAAGTGCTTCTATAATGAGGAATATTCGGAAGATGACCTGGAGAAATTGGCTTATAAGATTCAGGAATTGTATGATACAGACCTTGTTGCGAACAAATCGCCGGAGGACTACCTGCAGGATCTGCGTTCCGATATCGCCGGCATGAAGGAACAGAAATCGTCAATCTACAGTTATGAGCTTTCTGCCAGTACGGATGTGGAGTATTTTACGGAGCAGGATTATGACTGTGCCAAGTTGTATTGCATTTTTAATGTGAAGCAGGGAGCCGGTACCGTGCCTTCCATGGAGCAGTTTGTTCTGCGTAAAGACGAGGAGGGGCACTGGAAGATACTGGGCTGGGACCTGGTGAATGATTAGAATGGCCGGAATCCGTACGATCATTGTAATGGAGATTCTGCGTTTATAATGGGAAACGGATAAAAGGAGCATGGACATGCAGTTGGAAATGGACAATGAGGAAAATGTGACAATACTGGCGATAGAGAGTTCCTGTGACGAGACGGCGGCGTCAGTGGTCAGAAATGGCAGGGATGTTTTATCCAATATCATTTCTTCTCAGATAGACTTACATACGTTATATGGCGGTGTGGTTCCGGAGATAGCCTCCCGGAAGCATATTGAAAGAATCAATCAGGTGATTGCAGAGGCACTGCGCAGTGCGGACAAGAGACTGGAGGAAATGGATGCCGTCGCAGTGACCTATGGGCCTGGATTGGTGGGTGCGCTGCTGGTAGGGGTGTCGGCGGCCAAGGCGATCAGCTTCGCATCGGGAATTCCGCTGATCGGTGTGCACCATATCGAAGGGCATATCAGTGCCAATTATATAGAGAATAAAGAATTGGAGCCGCCCTTTGTATGTCTGGTGGTATCGGGTGGACATTCCCATCTGGTAGTGGTCAGGGATTACGGAGAATATGAGATTTTAGGACGCACCAGGGATGATGCGGCGGGAGAGGCTTTTGATAAGGTGGCAAGAGCCATTGGCCTGGGATATCCCGGAGGGCCGAAGATCGATAAGGTTTCCAAAGAAGGCAATCCGGAGGCGATCCGGTTTCCGAGAGCCAAGGTGGAAGGCTCTGTCTATGATTTCAGTTTCAGCGGATTGAAGTCGGCGGTGCTGAATTATCTGAATTCCTGTGAAATGAAGGGAATGGAAATATGCCAGGCAGATGTGGCGGCTTCTTTCCAGAAAGCAGTAGTGGATGTACTGGTGGAGCATTCCATGCAGGCTGTGGAGGCATGCGGTCTACGCAAGTTTGCCATAGCAGGGGGCGTGGCATCGAACTCGGCGCTTCGGAGTGCACTGCAGAAAGCATGTGCGGATAAGAAGATTGCATTTTATCATCCGTCACCGGTTATGTGTACTGACAATGCGGCGATGATAGGTGCGGCGGCGTATTATGAATACTGCAGGGGCGTAAGACATGGGTACGATCTGAACGCGGTGCCGAATTTAAAATTGGGGGAGAGGGCATAGGATCAGGAAGGCCTGTCTGTGGCTTTTTTGGGAAGGTGCAGTAGAAAGGCGGGCATATGAAGAAAAGATGTACCGCAGTCCTGCTGGCGGCAGGAAGCGGGAGCAGAATGAAAAGCGACATTGCAAAGCAGTACATGCTGCTTGGGGGGAAGCCGCTGATCTGGTATGCACTGCATGTGATTGAGGAGTCTTCTGTTATCGATGACTGCGTTCTGGTCACCGGGGCAGAGGATATTTCTTATGTGCAGGAAGAAATCGTGGAGCGTTACGGATTTCATAAAGTAGATACAATCGTGGCAGGAGGGAAGGAACGGTATGATTCGGTTTATCAGGCTCTTAAGGTGATTGAGAGCGGGGAGATGCGGGTTCGGAACAGGGATGGATATGTTTTTATCCATGACGGTGCACGGCCGTTCCTGACAGAAGATATTCTGCGGCGGGATTATGAGGCAGTGAAGACATTCCGTGCCTGTGTGACGGGAATGCCGGTAAAGGATACGATTAAGCTTGCCGGACAGGACGGCTGTGCGGTCCAGACACCTGACAGAAATTTTGTGTGGCAGATCCAGACACCTCAGGTGTTTGAAACTGCTCTTATTATAGAAGCTTACAAAAAGCTGACCAAAGAGAAGGAGAGATGGCAGGCGGAAGGAATGAGCATCACGGATGATGCCATGGTGGTTGAAAATTTTATGTTTCTTCCGGTTAAACTGGTACAGGGTTCTTATCAGAATATTAAGATTACCACACCGGAGGATCTGGTGATTGCAGAGGCCTTTTTGGCTTGAAAACTGACGGTATGAAATTTTTTGTAATTTTAGTAAAAAATGTGTTGACACTGAAAAAGTTTTTTGCTAGAATAATTTTTGCGCTGAACGAGAGGGAAAGCGCGAAGCGAATTTGGAGAGGTATCGAAGTGGTCATAACGAGGCGGTCTTGAAAACCGTTTGTCCGCAAGGGCGCGTGGGTTCGAATCCCACCCTCTCCGCTGGAGATACTTCTCCAACCGAACCCTGTGTAAGCCGTGGGACAAAGTGGCTGTCAGGCATTATATAATCCTGTCGGGAATGGATTTTCAGACAGAGAATCATAATGATTAGGTAAGCATAGTTAGCTATATTTGGAGAAGTACCCAAGATGGCTGAAGGGACACCCCTGGAAAGGGTGCAGGTCGTTAATAGCGGCGCGAGGGTTCAAATCCCTCCTTCTCCGTTCGTATCAATGTAACAGTTCGCAGATACGAGACAGAACCTTGACAAATAAACAGTAATGCAACCCTGAAAATTCAGAGAGAAAATACCGGCGGAAGCCGGAGGAAAAGTTCTTACGGATTTTTCAGAGAGTATCAGGAAGATACGGACCCAAACAGTAAATGTTTAGGAAACGGATGCAAAAAAGCCAAGCTTGTTT
>CAJTEN010000008.1 GCA_910575245.1 Clostridia bacterium
GATATACCTCCGTTGTTTCTAAAGTGGTTTGCTAGACCCACTTCTATTATACAACGGGGGTAATTTTTTGGTACTCTGTTCACCGCCACTTGCATCTGTTATTCACCCAGCTCAGCTGGGGGATTGATACTGTTTCATTCATCTTTAACCCTCTTTTGTGCTCTTTTCTTTCCATCGACCGTGATTACAAATCGATAACCCCAACAACCGTTTTCTAATTGATACACCCCTGTTACCTGTTGTTTTGACATAACAAAACCTCCTTAAAAGTTGTTCTGCTTACTCTCAACTTCTAAAAAGGTTGTTCATAGTTGTTACTGAGATTGTCCTAAATATTGTTTCTTGCAGTCACTAATACCTTATAAATACTGCATTCTGCCAGCTTAAGGCGAAGAACCTCTTACATCCTGCCCACGAAACGATATACGACGAGGCTAGTCATGGCAAGTCTTTCGCAGGTCTGCTTAAGAGGTACTTCGGCTAAGAAACCCATACTCTGTCAGCATGCTGGCGGAATACCCGGACTGGAGAGCCGGTGTTTTTGACGAAAAATGGAAGAGGGCGTTTTGTAGTGCTTGATATAGAAGATTATGAGCGTGACCGTGCAGAGAAAAAGTTATTAATGAAGTTGCAGGAGGCAGAGAAGGCAGTCAAAGACGGCGAAGGTTGGCTTAGCTTGGACGAATTAAAAGCACTTGTGGGGGAGTAAAGATTGAAAATGAGAAGTCATTTTCATAACGTTTTGTGCCTGAGCGAAGCGAAAGGAATGGATATAACTATGTTGAAATTACGAATCAACCCATTAGTTGCAACGGATTTAAAAGAAATTCGTGATTATATCGCTGAGGACAATGCAGAATGTGCTACAAAGACGATTTAAGAAATTTACGGTAAGTTTGAGAATATTCAGATGTTTCCGGGGATAGGTGCAGATCTCTCCAAAAGAGTCAGTTTCCGAACAAATTACAAGTATGCGGTTTGGGAGAATTATGTGATTATTTATAAAGTGGGAGAAGAGTATGTAGAGATTTACCGGGTAGTAAATCGGTACCGGAATATTACGAGGATATTTGATAGTAAGTACTAATGAAAAAGCAGGAAATTTAGATGATGGGAAATGCATATATTGTATTAGGAAATGGTTTTTCTATTGATTTAGTTCAAAAAATGGGGAAAAATGAAGAAATAGATTTAGTTAATTTATTTTCAAAAGGAGAACATGTGTTATACCCCAAAACAAATAATAGGGGTTTCTTATCTCGGAAGTATACTCCCGATTTATGGAATTTAGGGGCTAGGACGTATATGTCATATGATACTGCAATACAATTAGTAACAGATGTTATTACTTGTGCCAATGTATATAATTTATCTATAGAGAAGCGGCCTGATGAAGAAAGAGACAGTTCAAATATATATATTCACGCATATAGCGAATTATCTTCATATTTAAGATATTTGTTTATTTATTATGATTCATTGCTATCGGATGATGACTTAAATAAAATAATCAACAAAATTGAATTAATTGATTACATTAAAAATTGTTTGTCAAAACAAAAAAAGGGTGTATATTATTACCTACAATTATGATGTTTTTTTGGAAAGAATACTTAAATTTGCTAATATTAATTTTGATATTTATGGATTTAGTAATAATGGAGCAGAAGTAATTATATTTAAACCACATGGTTCTATTAGTTTTTCGTTTAAAATTAAAATTCAAGAATATAGTCCATATAATATTAGAGATTTAATTGCAGAGTCAATATCACAGAATGCCACTGATTTTGAAATAAAATTAAAACTAATTTTTGATTATCCTTTTATAAGTTCTTATATGCCGGTATAGCCTGTATTTTCAGGCTTTCCCGGCATTTCCCATGTGGAAGAAACTCACAAATACTTTTATATCCTCTCATGTTTTCGCTTTCAAAAGTAGTATAAGTAGTAGTAAAACCGCCTCGTACTACTAAGCCGCCTGCCGATCCATCTCTGCCTTTGCGGAATCGAATGTTGCATGAGCGTAATAGTTCAGCGTCATGGTGATGTTGGAGTGGCCCATAAGATACTGTAATGCTTTCGGGTTCATTCCCTTATTTGCCATATTCGTGCAGAACGTATGCCGTAAGGTGTGGGGCGTCATTACCTTGGGTAATGCTTCTTCATGGGTCTTGTTGTATTTCTTGGCAAGTCCCTTAAACATGCTGTCATAATTGACTGCAACTTTCGGCAGGCCGTCCCGATTCAAAAACAGGAAATTGCCGTACCCATCAATGATAATGGGTTTTGCACCTTTGCGGTTCTGCAACACTCGCTTGAACGCCTGATACACTTTGTCGCTCATGGGAATCTGTCTGACGCCGCTTTCCGTCTTGGGGACTTCAACATAGTAGCCAATCTTTGAGCTTTTCAAAAGCTGGTGGTCTACGTTGATGATCCGGTTATTAAAGTCAATGTCGGTATCAGTCAATCCGCATAATTCAGAAATACGAAGCCCTGTCCCCAATAGGATAATGAGTTCATCATAATACTTCTGATAAACCTTGTCACCTTGGGCAAAGGACAGGAAACTTTCTTCCTGTGCTGGTGTGAGAGGCACCTTTGGTTCCGTATTGTCTTTCAGGACGGTATTCAGCTTGAAGTCAAAAGGATTTTTCCTGATACAATCGTCCTGTATGGCGGTATAAAACGCCGCTTTCAAGGAGCGCTTGTCGTTGCTGATGGTCTTAAAGGAATAGCCTTTCTCTTTCATTCTAAGCGCCCATTCTTTCGCGTCTGACAGCTTCACACTCTCAATGCTGCAAGAACCGAGCTTATCCTGTTCGAGAATCTTCATCAACCGCGCACGTCCATTTTCGGTGTTGTGCCTGACGTTTCCCCTCTGCCTGATCTGCTTTGCATAAAGCTGGCAGACGGTCATTTTCTTTCCTATGGGGTCGATCCCGTCGTTAAGGTCTTTCAGTAAAATTGCTTCCTTTTCCCTCAACGATATATCGTCGCGTTTTCCTGCCGGAATCTTGTCCGTAGGCGTCAATTTCCACGAATAAAGGAACTTCGGTTTACCAAAGGTATCTGTATATTTGTAAGCATATCTTCCGTCTTTTCTCCGGCTCTCTCCGGACTGCAATAATCTATTTTTGCTGTCCCGTCTTTTCTCTGACATAGTGCGTCATACTCCTTTCCCTGTCGGAAAGAGCCTTGATATGCCTACACCTATTATAGCATATTCAAGGACAAATTACATCATATTACGTCCAAAGTATCAATTATTTTTTCAAACTGTTTCCGCTTGATCTGAATCCGATTACCGTTGAAAATCACCCAGCCGGACTTGGTGTTTTCCTCCGCCAGCTTACGCAATTTGTTCTCCCCGATACGGAAATATTTAGACGCTTCCTCAATGGTAAGCGTGTATTTTTCCCAGATAGGCACATCAGTTGTTTCCATCATGTTGCCCCCTTTCACGAAGTAGAAAAATGGTTTCCAGTTACAAAAGGGGCATAATAACGGACGGCTGCTGGCACAGCTCCACGGGAATCTCACCCCCGCATGGTTCTCATGCGGCCCTGCTCGTTGCCTGCGACGCTTTTAACGCTCGGACTGCGACAACAAGGGAGTATCATTGTCCCGCCTGCATGTTATCGCCCGCAAGCTGCCACGCTTGCATTACGGCATGGTGTTGGTCGCTCCGCTTTCTCCGTAGGGGAAAGTATCATGGCGCACCCGCCGCCCGGCTCGGTACAGACGGAATGTGTCCGTTTGCCCTATGCTGCGCCGCCGTTGTCTTGCGTCGCTTTCTTTATCAAAGTGCAGCCCTGCGGCCTCCGGGGATCAGGGAAACGTGGAAAGGGTAAGGCCGTTTCCTCTGGCCGGGGGCCGTGTCATCAGGTAGTGATGACGATGGAATGAATGAGCTTAATTTGCAGACGGTGTTTCATAAACTCGTCCACGCGGACATGAGGCTGGCCGTATTCGTCGTAGAGCTTGCGGGTACACAGTTTGTTTATGTAGCCATCGTAGTACCGCAGCACGCGATCCACGGCGTCAGCTTCCCCAGCGCGGGCCGCTTCAATCACCGAATAAGGCAAAAGCTCCCTGCCTTTGTAATTGGGCTGCTTCATACGGTTCAACCTCCCTCCGGCATGATTGCCAATAGTTTTGTCCGAAGCTCTTTCAGCGTTTTCGCCCTGCGCCGTTGGACGGCGCTGCGGCTCATTCCCATAAGGTCGGCTATTTCCTGATCGGTCATATCCAGAACGCAGCGCAGGATCAAGATACTTTGCGCGTCTTTGGACAGACTGGAAAATGCGTCGGCCACAAGCTCATTGTCGATCAATAAGTCGTACCCATGAGAGCTAAAAATATAGCTGTCACTGGGGTAATGATCTTCCGTGCAGAGCTTGTCCATTTCTGCCTGCGGTAGAGCGTCGAACGACGTTTCACGGTCGCGGCGGCGCTGCATTTCCCGCAGGTAGTCAAGGGCCTCATGGTACAGCACCAGCTTACAGTAGCGGTCAAACTGGCACCGTTCGCCATAGTCACGGGGGATAGCTTCCATCTTCTCACCCCCTTTCTATGGGGGTATAGGTGGTTCTCTCCCTTTCCGCCAACAAAGCGAACGGTTTTCCGCCGCCTGCCCGCTAATCGCCTCCTATTTGAAAATTTCTCAAAATATTTATTAAGCGGTGAAGCAGACCGCAGAAAACGACAAAAAACGCCCGGCTGGTGGCAGACCAGCCGGGCGAAGAAAGAAGCGAAACGATATGAAATTACACGATATAGTTCATACTCATATGCGAGCTTATCCCGTGGCGGGGTAAGGCTTTTTTTAAGTGGTTATTGAGTGAATTAGGGCGAAGATAAATAAGCATGGCGGCGTCCTCTCATAAGCCGCCTACTATTGCCTGCTATGAATCGAAAAGCGCAGACAGAAAAAAATGACGGCTCCGATTTCTCAAAGCCGCCGTATATGATAAAAAGCACAGGGAAGTGGCTGCTATACGACGGCTTTTTTTCTCTTGCCGTCGTGCGGCAGTCGTTTATTTATTTTGTTTCATTTTTGCAACACTAATCATTTTTACTTTCACCGGAAAAAGTTGAAGTAATCGGTTTTTTAGTCCCGGAATGATAATTTCTTTATTCTTTTGTAGGCCGCGAAAAGCAATTTGAGCAACTTTTTCCGCTGACATAGCAGTGTGCGGAGTAATAGTCCCCTCTCTATTAAAGAAATTCGTTTTGGTAGCTCCGGGGCATAAAGTGGAAATTACAACACCCTTGGATTTTGCTTCATATCGGATAGCCCTTGTATAGTTCAAAACAAATGCTTTGCTTGCAAAGTATGTTGAAGTATATGGGCCGGGCTGAAAGGCACCTGTTGAAGCAACATTAAGGATTTTACCTGTCCTTTGTTTATACATATCCGGTAGAAATAACTTGCACAACAAAACAAGGTTCGTTACATTTACAGTTATCATCTGTTCATCTTGTCGAAGATCAATTTCGTCTGTTGCTCCCACTAAACCAAATCCTGCATTGTTAATCAATACAGCAATAGAAATTTTTTCCTTTCTTATCTGGTGATATAATTGTTCCGCTGCATCGATTTTGGTCAAGTCTTGTTCAAAGATATAAATTGGAATGGAATAGCTGGTTTCTAAAGAATTTTTTACATTATCTAAATGGTTTTGGTTAGAAGATACTAAAACAAGCCCATAACCATTCTGTGCAAACAATTTTGCCAGTTCAAATCCGATACCACTTGTTGCGCCGGTGATTAATGCAAATTTCAAGCTGAACACCTCCTTTTGAGAATGATTATACTTCTCCAAAAAGCGGCTGTAATTCACCTATGTTAATTCATATCTGGTTTTTCAACTTTTTTCTAATTCTGCTCATAGAAGCAGCCTTAATACCAATATAGGACGCTATATATTTTAGCTGTAACCGCCTCTGCAAGTTTGGATATTCCCTGCAAAAAAATATATAGCGCTCTTCGGCAGTAAGCAGTAAAAGTTTTCTTGTTCTATCCTCCAACTTTCCGATTTCGTTTAAGTACATACTATGAATGAGTTGATTTACGCGTTGATCTATTGACATGATTTTCTGTATTAGAAAATAGGGAAGTTTAATACATTTACATTCTTCCAAACAATCCACAAAAAAAGTCGAAGTGTCTTTGGTACGATAACATTCCGAACCAAAAAAACCATTTTCATAAACAAAACATTTTGTAACCTCATTTCCATCATCATCAATATAATAGCCTCTGACAAGTCCGTAGATAATAAAATAGAAACAATTTATCATTTCGCCCATTTCAATCGGCATAGTACCTTTTTCAAATATTATAATTGAGGCACCTGTATCAATAATATTTTCAACGCTGTTATCAAAATCAATTTTTAGGCATTTTTTAATATATTCACTTGGACTAATAACCATTATATACCTCCTGTTTATGGATACTACTCTCCTACAAGCACGCCCTGTACCGGCCCTAAGAGCAGGCCGGAAAGCAAGCATATCACATTTCCCATATGTAGGCGCATGTTATCTATGACCGTAGGGTTTGGTATTTGCAGAAACGCGGAAGCCACATAGACTGCCGCAGCCATAACGCCAACCATAGCAAAAAATTGCGGTAAAGTTCGTCATGGCCTGCCCCAAATTCAGAGCGGGCATTTCCGCAAAGGAATCCACCTTGGAGGCAGCAGCATACGCAGCCATACAGTCGGTTCCAAAACCATTGATTAGAATTTTTATCTGTCATCATGCGGCAGCTATTACACAGAATGATTTATCTTATCTTTCCACTTGCCGGACAATAGCCGACAGGATAGGCTAATGGTACTCACAACAAAGCTCAACGGCCTGCACAGCAGAACACCGACAAAACCAAAGTAATGCGCCAGCACAAAAGCCGAGAACGTGCGGAAACAGAGTTCCAGCAGCGTATTGAACAGTGGATAGGCAATCTCACCGGCTCCACGCAGGAAGTTTGTCAACAGATAGAGGCTTACGCACAGGGGGAACGTCACGGAAATAATACGCAGATATTGAACCCCTATCGGTATGACTGCCATTTCCTTTCCCACCACCAGAACCATGAGCAGCGGCGAAGCAAACCACAGGATTGCCATAGCAAGTGTGGTAAACACCGCCGCGATCTTGAAGCTGTCTTTTAGGCCCTGTCGGGTGCGGTCATATTCCCCGGCCCCTACATTCTGTCCGATATAGACACTTAACGCCACGCCTAAATTGACGGCGGGGATTGTTAAGATACTTTCAATTTTATAGGCCGATGTATAGGCCGATATTTCATTTACACCAAAGGTATTGATAATGCCCTGTATGAAAAACATGCTGATGGCGGAAGCCCCGTTCTGGACAATCCCCGTGATACTAAGCTGCAAGATCGGGACAATCAGCCCGGCACTTGGGGCTGTCCTTATTACCGGGTGTTCCTGCCGGTATAAGTGCAGGCCAACCAATACAGCCGCCAGAGCTTGTGAAAGAACCGTGGCGGACGCAGCCCCGGCAATCCCCCAGCCAAAACAGGCCACAAATAAGTAGTCCAACAGAATATTGAGGACACAGGACAGGCAGATACACCTAATCGGTGTTCGGGAATCCCCTTTTGCCTTAATCAGCGCAGAATAAAAGTTGTAGATTGCCAAAAACGGAATCCCAGCCGCTACAATCCGAAGATAAAGGGCCGCAGGGCTTGTGATTTCCTCCGGTATCTGCATAGCCTTAAAAATCCACCCGGCAAGAGCAAAGAACAGCACAGCCAGCCCGAAGCCCACGGCTACTATCAACGTCTGCACGGAACCATAACATTTACAAATCTGTCCTTTATCCTTGGAGCCGTATAGCTGCGCCACAAGGATAGATATGCCGGAAGCAATCCCTAAAACAATGCTGTTGATGATAAGCGTCGGCACATAGGAGTTACCCACAGCCGCCAGCGCATATTTACCCAGCACATGCCCCACAATGGCCGTGTCGAAGATGTTATAAAGGTTTTGTATCACGCTCCCCGCCAGCAGCGGCAGGGAGAATTTTAACAATGTGTTCAGGGGCTTCCCCGAAGTCATATCCAGTTCCATAGGCTTACTGCAAATATCTTCTTACGGCAGGCCGCAGGGCGATCCCCAGCGGAACAGCCACGATAATAGATACAACGGCGTTGACGCTGGACACAACGGCTTTCTGTGACAGGGTAATCATAACGACCTCCAACGGCAGGCCCAAAACGAAGCGGTGTTCGATGTAGCTCTTTGAAAGATAAAGAAGCACATAGGCAAATGCGCCCAATGCCGAACCGATAATATACCGCTTGTGTGAGCTTATCCCGGAATTTTTGTGAAATGCGAACATGCCGCAAATCCACGCCATAAGAAACTTAAAAACAAAGGTGAACGGCGCGGACGTGATGTAGGCCGGATTCGTCAGGTCAAAGAACATGGAGCCGATCCCCGCCGCAAGCCCACCCTGTACCGGCCCTAAGAGCAGGCCGGAAAGCAGGCACATAACATTTCCCATGTGCAGGCGGGTGTTGTCTATGGCCGTGGGGATTGGTATTTGCAGAAACGCGGAAGCCACATAGACCGCCGCAGCCATAACGCCAACCATAGCAATTTGTTTCAGTGTGATTTTCTTTTCCATCTTGGAACCTCCTTGTGTGTAAAATTTATGCCTCCTTTAGAGCTGCCTGTTTCCTTGCAATATGCCGGAAATACAGGAAGCGGATCAGCAGACCACCCAGCCAGCCCACGGGTGCGGCAATCCAGATACCGCGATAAGCCAATTCGGTTCCAGACAGCAGGATTGCCGTGGGAACCTGTAAAAGACAGAGGGAACCGATTGACGCAATCATGGGAACCAGTGCTTTCCCATATCCCAGCAGCAGACCGTTCAAAATCTGCATAGCTGCAAAAATCAGATAGAATACCGATACCGTCCGCAGGTAGCCGTTCCCGATCTGGACAACGCCGGGATCACGGTTGAACAGGGAAATAAAGAGGGACGGGAACAGGCATATGACAATGGATATGAGGATTGAGATACCCACCCCCATAGCCAGCGCCGATTTGCCGCCCCTGATTACCCGGTCAATTTTCCCGGCCCCGTAGTTCTGCGCGGTAAAGTTCGTCATGGCCTGCCCCAAATTCAGGGCGGGCATTTCCGCAAAGGAATCCACCTTGGAGGCCGCAGCATACGCAGCCATACAATCGGTTCCAAAGCCATTGATTAGAAACTGTATGGACATAAAACCAACGCTTACAAATACCTGTTGCAGCATGGCGGGCGTTCCGATCACCAGACTTTTCTTCAACTCGTGGCGGTCAAGCTGTAAATCCCAAAGTCGGATAAACAGGTCGGGGTAACGCCGCCGCATGTAAAGCATACAGGTAATGAATGAAAAAGCCTGCGCGGTCACGGTCGCAACCGCAGCCCCGGCCACACCCCATTTCAGGGCGGTAATGAAGAAAATATCCAGCACGATATTGATAAGCGTTGCCGCAATCAGAATATAAGTCGGTGTCTTGGAATCCCCGACGCCTCTAAGGATATTCGTCAGGGAATTGTATGCGAATGTGGGGATCACACCGATAAATATAATCTTCAAGTAAGTATCTGCTATCGTCAGCAGATTTTCAGGCACCCGGAACAGCACTAAAATCTGATAGGAAAAGCAGGCACCGGCTGCCGCTATGACAAGGGAAAGAACCGCTGAAAACAGAAAGCCGGTATCAACCACCTTTTTCACCTGCCGCATATCTCTGGCTCCAAAGTAACGGGAGGTCAGGACGCTTGCGCCCAGAGAAATCCCCGTGGACAGCGCAATCAGCAGGAAATTGATCTGATAGCTGAATCCCACCGCCGCAAGGCTTTCTTTCCCCAAAAAGTTTCCGACAATCACGCTGTCGGCCACGTTATAAAGCTGCTGAAATAAGTTTCCTACCAGAATCGGCAGGGAAAAGTAAAAGATCGTTTTCAGCTCGCTTCCCTGTGTTAAATCTTTCATTGACATTCTCCTGTGTTTCCGTGCAAGTCACCATGTTGTTGTAATATCTCTTTTAGCTTTATCAGCAGACAGTCCATTTCCTGATCCGTTCCCACCGCAATACGGAGGTAATCGGAAATGCGCTCCGGCTTGGAAAAATGGCGCACATAAATCCCAGCGGCCCGCAGGCTTTCGTAAATCACACCGGCCTTTACAGACGGGTGCGTAACGAACAGAAAATTGCTTTTGGAATCCTGAAAGGAAAAGCCTAACTGCTTCAATTCCCGCTTTATACGCTCTCTGGTTGCGATAATCAGGGCGTTTGTTCGCTCAAAGTATTCCCTGTCCCGGACTGCCGCCGCGCCCAGTGTTTGCGTCAGGCGGTTCATGGTATAAGAGTTAAAGGAGTTCCTGACATCGTTTAAGTAGCTGATAAGCTGCGGGCTTCCAAACGCATAACCGACACGCAGGCCGGCAAGGGCGCGGGATTTTGAAACGGTCTGGATAATCAGCAGGTTATCGTATTTATCCAGCAGCGGGAACGCGGATATGCCGCCGAAATCAATATAAGCCTCGTCCACGATCACCACCACGTCCTGATTGTGGCTGATAATATCCTCTATCTCCGGTAAGCCCATCAATATCCCTGTGGGGGCGTTGGGGTTAGGAAAGACTACGCCTCCGTTCTCCCGGAAATAATCACTTTTCCTGATCTGAAATTCACCGTCTAAGGGAATCTGCTCAAACGGTATCTGAAACAGCCGCGCCCACACGTCATAAAAGGAATAGGTAATATCCGGGAACAGCACAGGTTTCCCGGAATTAAAAAAGGTCAGAAATGATACGGCCAGCACATCGTCAGAGCCGACACCTACAAATATCCGGCTACGGTCAATCTGGTAGAAATCCGCAAGGGCCTCCACCAGAATATTAGAATCCGGGTCGGGATATAGCCGGAGTTCCCCTGTCTGGAATTGTTCCAGTGTTTCGGCCACACGGGGAGAGGGCGGGTAGGGATTCTCATTCGTATTCAGTTTGATGATGTCCGCCTGTTTGGGCTGTTCGCCCGGTATGTAGGGAAGCACTTGGCGGATATTCTTTTCCCACGTTTTCATAAGCAGCCCCTTTCTAAGTCCGGTACCGGGACAGGAACCGGAAAATCCGGTTGACGGCTTCTTTCAGGTTTTGCAGGGAAGCCGCATAGGAAATCCGTACAAAGCCCTCCCCACACTCACCAAAGGAATCGCCGGGGACAACCGCCACCTTTTCCTCTTTCAGCAGCTTCAACGCAAATTCGCCGCTGGATAAACCAAACTCCCGGATATTGGGGAACATATAAAATGCTCCCTGCGGTTCAAAACAGGGCAGGCCCAGCCTTTGCAGCTCATGGTAGAGGAATTTTCTTCTCTGGTCGTAGGATTCACGCATGGCTTCTATATCCCCGTCCCCCTGTTCCATCGCTTCGATGGCCGCATACTGGCTGATGGTAGGTGCACACATTACCGCAAACTGATGGATTTTTACCATCTGTTCGATAATCTCATGGTTTCCCAGCGCGTACCCCAGCCGCCAGCCGGTCATGGCAAAGCTCTTGGAAAAACCGTTGATAATTATGGTTCGTTGTTCCATGCCGGGCAATCCGGCGATACTACAATGCTTCACGCCATAGGTAAGCTCCCCGTATATTTCATCGGATATAACAATCAAATCGTGTTTCTGAATGACAGGTAACAGGGCTTCCAAATCCTCCTTTTCCATCACGGCCCCGGTCGGATTGTTGGGGTATGACAGGATCAGCACCTTGCTTTTGGGTGTAACCGCCGCCTCCAACTGCTCCGGCTTCAGACGGAACCGGTTTTCCTCTATCAAGCGGATTGGGACGGGAACGCCGTCAGCCAGCTTAATACAGGGGTAATAGGAAACAAAGCCCGGTTCCAGATAGATCACTTCGTCCCCTGCATTAAGCAGCGCCCGCAGCGCAAGGTCAATGGCCTCGCTGCCGCCAACCGTGACAATGATCTGGTTTTCAGGATTGTAAGTAAGCCCGGTTTTCCGTTTGGTGTAGCTGCTGATTGCAGCCCGAAGTTCTTGCAGCCCCGCATTGGACGTATAAAAGGTTTTGCCGGACTGCAACGCCTGTATGCCTGCCTCCCGGATATGCCACGGGGTATCAAAATCCGGTTCCCCGACGCCGAGGGAAATCACGTCGGGAATTTCGTTCGCCATATCAAAAAAGGCCCGTATGCCGGAAGATTTTAGGTTCAATACTTTTTGTGACAGCTTTTCCCTCATGGCGTCACCACCATTCTTTCGTCCGCCTGCTTTGCCTCAAAGCTCACGCCCAGCTCCTTATATTTTGTCAGCGTGAAATGGGTAGTGGTACTCTGGACTTCCTCAATGGAGGCCAGCTTTCCCGACACGAAAAGGGATATTTCTTTCAGTGTTTTCCCCTTTACCATGACAAGAAAATCGTAAGCCCCGGACATTAAGTACAGCGTCACTACCTGCGGATAGGCATTGATTTTCTCTGCCAGCTTTTGATAGCCCTCGCCGCCCTGCGGCGTAACACGCAGCTCTACCAAAGCGGTCACATCATCATCATTGACTTTGTTCCAGTCAATCAATGTATGGTAGCCACAGATCACATGCGCTTTTTCCAGACCGGCTATTTCCCTTTGGACTTCTTCTTCCGAAATCCCCAGCATAATTGCAATTTCATGTTCTGTCAGTTTACTATTGTTCTCCAACATGTGAAGAAGCTGCTCCCTGATTACTTGTTCCATGTTCTTACCTCCTTGCGCTGCATATAATCATAACAATTATAACAGTAGCATTGACTTTGTACGGTTTCAATAGTAGAATTGTATGCAAGACAATGTTTTTAAGGAGGTGCGCTATGCCTGTAAACTCGTTTGAAGATTATCCGCTTACATGGAAGCCGAGCAAGGCCCTGTTAAAATTCCCGATGTATATATCCCTTTCAGAGCTTTTGGAACAGGACATTTTAAGCGGGAGGCTTCCGCCCAAAACAAAGCTGCCGCCGCAGCGGGAATTAGCGGACTTTCTGGACGTGAATTTAAGTACCATCACCCGCGCCTTTAAGCTGTGCGAAACAAAAGGCTTAATCTATGCGGCGGTGGGAAGCGGGACGTATGTTTCCCCCAATGCGGCCCTGCCGAATCCAGACACGCAGGAGGAAGCGGAGTACATAGACCTTGGCCCCATCAAGCCCTACTATCAGTTCAATTCCATTGTGGCCGATACCGCACGGGCAATCCTGCAAGGCCCGAAGTCGGAAAAGCTATTTGAGTTCAGCTTTACCTTGGGGACAGCCCACCATAAACAGGTCGCGCAGAAATGGCTTGCCGAGTTCCAGATCAACGCCGCTATGGAGGATATTATTTTAACGTCCGGTACACAAAACGCGCTGGCGATTGCGCTTCTTTCCCTGTTTCGGGCCGGAGATAAGATTGCCACTGATACCTATACTTATTCCAATTTCATCACTCTTGCAAAGCAGCTTAATATCCAGTTGATACCGATAGAGGCCGACGGACAGGGTATGCTGCCGGACGCGCTGGAAAAGCAGAGGAAGCTGCATGAAATAAAGGGGATTTATTTAATGCCCTCCTGCACAAATCCCACGGGGATCACCATGCCGTCAGAGCGCCGGAAAGCAATCAGCCAGATTATCAGCAGTCAGGACATGGTTCTGATTGAAGATGATACCTACGGCTTTATCGCGGACGATAAAATCCCGCCGATGGCAACCATGATCCCCGCGCACACCATTTACCTGCACGGAATTTCAAAATCCCTGTCTGCCGGGCTGCGGATCGCTTATCTGGTGTTTCCGCACCGCTTCCAGAAAACCTTTTTGAATACGGCCAATAACATTAACCTGAAAATCCCGCTGCTCAACGCGGAGATTGCAAGTGAGCTGATTGCAGGCGGGGCCGCGCGGGAGATCATCGACAAGAAGTGTATGCTGTCAGAGGAACGGGGCCGCCTGTATACCAGATACTTTCCAGAACAGCCGCCAACGAATCCGTACAGCTTCTTTAGGTGGCTTCCGCTCCCCGCAGGCTGCAACGGCTACAACTTTGAAGTGCAGGCAAAAAATCACGGCGTAAAGGTATTGTGTTCAGACCGTTTTGCGGTGGGGAATACCGCCCAATTCGCCGCGATCCGGCTGGCTACCTGCTCCCCCCGGACAATGGCCGATCTGGAAAACGGTTTGCAGATTATTCAAACGCTTATAAAGGAAAATCAGACGGTGATCCAGCGGGAGGAATTTATCATTTGAGTTGACACGACAACAGGAATTATAAACTGTAATAAAAGTGCATATTACGTCATTCCCCGCGCATAGTATGAACTATACAATGTAAAGGGGTGAAATGATATGGCGAAAGGAACAGAATATCCCGGTTTTGAAACGCTTGGAGCGGACATCAAAGAAGCGCGGAAAGCATTGGGATTGTCCCGCAGGGCATTGGCTGAACAAGTCAGTATTGATCCCCGGTATCTTGCAAATATAGAAAACAGCGGCGATCTTCCCAGCGTCCCGGTACTTTATGAGCTGGCGAGGATATGCAAGCTCCCCATAGAACGCTACTTCCACCCGGAAGCAGAGCCAGAGGGCAGCGAACAGCGCCAGAGGGTCGGCCACAAATTAAAGCTGTGTCCCGAACCGTATTTGCCGATTATCGAGGGAGCCATTGACGGAGCTATCAAAATCAAAGAGTAGAGGACGTGAAAAGCGTTCTCTATTTTTTGTGCTTTTATCGCTTCCAGCCCGCATTTGGCGGGCATTTTTTTGTGGCGGAAACGCCTTATAGACGTAGAAACGGTAACGTAGCAAGCATAGGAAAAGAGTACCCTTTTCCGTATTTCTGCCCGCCCGGTCGGTCAGAAATTGCTTGTTGGGAGGTGTCCCAAACCCTCTATGAGAACGGAAAGGAGCGAAAAACCATGAACGGACGCAAAAGGACAATACAGGTCAAATTCTATGTGACAGAGGAAGAAAGGAAACTGATTGAGGAAAAAATGAAGCTCGTCCCCACAAGCAACATGGCGGCGTATCTGCGCAAGATCGCCATTGACGGGTACATTATCCAAGTAGACCACACGGACATAAAAGCAATGACGGCGGAGATACAGAAGATCGGGGTCAATGTCAATCAGATCGCACGTCGCGTAAACGCGACGGGAAACGCCTACAAAGAGGATATAGAGGAAATCAAGGGGGTGCTTGCGGAAATATGACGGTTACAAAGATTAAGCCTGTTAAAAGCACTCTAAGCAAAGCCCTTGACTATATCGAAAACCCGGACAAGACGAACGAAAAAATGCTCATATCCTCTTTCGGGTGCAGCTATGAAACGGCAGATATTGAGTTTGGCTATACCCTCTCGCAAGCGCGGGATAAGGGCAACAACTTAGCCTTTCACTTGATACAGTCCTTTGCTCCGGGAGAAGTGGACTATCAGAAAGCCCATGAGATCGGGCGGCAGCTTGCCGACGCGGTAACAAAGGGGCAGCATGAATATGTACTCACGACACACATTGACAAGGGGCATATACACAATCACATTATTTTCTGCGCGGTCAACTTCGTAGATCATCACAAGTATGTTTCCAACAAGCGGACGTATTACGGCATACGGAACATGAGCGACAAGCTGTACCGGGACAACGGGCTTTCTGTGGTCGTCCCCGGCAAGGGAAGCAAGGGAAAGAGCTATGCAGAATACCAAGCGGAGAAAACCGGGACAAGCTGGAAAGGCAAGCTGAAAATCGCCGTGGACGCGCTCATTCCCCAAGTTTCCAGCTTTGAGGAACTATTGCAGCGGTTACAGGCGGCGGGCTATGAGATCAAGCCGGGAAAATATGTGTCATGCCGCGCACCGGGGCAGGAACGCTTTACCCGCCTAAAAACCCTCGGCGCAGACTATACAGAAGAAGCCATAAGGGAACGGATAGCGGGCAAGCGCACCCGCGCCGCCAAAGCTCCAAAGGCAGAGCGTAGGGGCGTTAATCTTCTCATTGACATTGAGAACAGTATCAAGGCGCAGCAGAGCCGGGGCTATGAACAGTGGGCGAAAATCCACAATCTGAAACAGGCGGCAAAGACTATGAACTTCCTTACCGAAAACAAGATTGAACAGTACGCCGATCTGCTTACCCGGATAAAGGAAATCGCCACGGCAAGCGAACAGGCGGGGGACAGCCTAAAGGAAGCGGAAAAGCGTCTTTCGGATATGGCGTTGCTCATTAAGAATGTCACTACCTACCAAAAGACAAAGCCCCTCTATGAAGCCTACCGCAAAGGAAATGTCCCTGTCTTTAAATTTATTCTCCATGACACATTCCCTCCACCAGCCACCGGAGTGTTTTTACCGTATCATTCCTCCATTTGCAGACAGTGCTTTTTGCCAGACCGAGGATTCCCCCAATCTCCCTGTCCGTCCATCCGATGAAGTAATACATCAGCACAATCTGTAACTGTCTGTCCGACAGTTCCCTTAATGCCTGTGCCAAATCACCGTCCACTATGCCGATTTCATAACCCATGACATAAAAATAGTCAGCGTGGTATGTATCAAAGATTTTATCAACCGTTTCCAACTGCTTTTCGGAAAACATCTCCATGTGCGATTCCCGTTCCGCCATGCGCTTGCGTTCGTTGTAATAGTTAATTTTTTCGTATCTCAATGCCATGCGGCAGTATGTCACAAACTGGCGCACCACCCTGTCTTTTTTATCTTTGTTTATCAATGTCCTGTCCTCTATTTCTGAAAAATTGATTTATCTGAAACGAAATTAGGACTGGTGGGGAACGGCAGTGTATTGTTGCTTTTAGAAACAGAAAAGCGCTCATTGGTTTTCTTCCAACAAACGCTTTCCCGCCTAAGTTTCAGTGTAAATATTCCTTTTTCCTAATTTGGGACAACTTCCAGATCAAGCTCTTCTGCAATTTTTCTTATAGTTTTTGCCGAATTGTGAAGTTTCTCCATTTCCTTTTCATTCAAAGAAATAGGAACATGGGTTTCGATTCCGTCTGCCCCTATAATAGCGGGCATACTAAGGGCAATTTCTTTAATCCCATAATTTCCATGCATGATAGAAGATACCGGAAGAATAGATTTTTCATCCCTTACAACGCATTCACAGATACGCTTAACCGACATAGCAATTCCATAATAAGTAGCCTGCTTTTTAGAAATAATATTATAAGCGCTGTTTTTTACATCTTCCGCAATCTCCCGCATTGCTTCCTCATGGTTGAAATGTCCACGCATCTCACAAAAATCATTCAATGGAATACCAGATATATTCGTGCTGCTCCATGCTGCAATCTCACTATCCCCATGTTCGCCAATGATAAAGGAATGAATGCTACGGCTGTCTACCCCTAAATGTTTACTAAGCGCATATTTTAGCCTTGCGGTATCAAGAACCGTTCCGGAACCAATTACTCTTTTTTCAGGAAACCCGCTCAGCTTTACAGCAGCATAAGTAAGAATATCAACCGGATTTGATACAATCAGCAATATTCCTTTAAAATTGCGCTTTGCAATTTCAGGAATGATGCTTTTGTAGATAGCAACATTTTTATGTACTAAATCGAGCCTTGTTTCATTCGGCTTCTGGTTTGCCCCGGCAGTCACAATGACAATAGAAGCATCCATCAGGTCATCATAGCCTCCTGCATAAATCTTCATCTGTCCGGCAAACGGAACGCCATGCGAAATGTCCTTTGCTTCTCCGTCTGCTTTATCATAATTTGCATCAAGAAGCACCATTTCAGTGAACAGCCTGCTCTGCATCAGTGTAAATGCTGTTGCAGCGCCTACAAATCCACAGCCGATGACTGCTGCTTTTCTTGGGTTAATTGTTTTTATCATCTCTATTCCTCCCATTCAATAGCGGAAACAGGACAGGAACGAACGGCATCCTGTACCATGCTTTCGTTTTCCGGTGCAGAGTCCTGATACCCCTCCGCCTTATCATCGTCATTCATACGGAATACATCAGGTGCCATCCCAACACACAGCCCGCATCCAATACAAGCATTCTGATCTACATTCACCCTCATGCCGCATCCCCCTTTCGCTAAAATACAACAACCAGCAACATTTTAAACTGCTCTTTACCCAAGACCGCATGAGGGTGTTTTGCGGGCATTACGATAGATTCTCCCTCATGCAGTTCATACTTTTTGTCATCAATCGTAATCTCGCCAACGCCATCCAAACAAATCACAAAGGCATCACCACTGGACTCATGGCTGCTGATTTCTTCTCCCTTGTCAAAAGAAAACAATGTGACACTCAGCGCATTATTTTGTGCTAAAGTCCTGCTTACAACCTGATTGCTTTGGTAAGCAACCTGTTCTTTTAAAACTAAAATTTCTGCCTTGTCTATATTTTTTATTTTTTCCATACTGTTCGTTTGCTCCTTCCCTCAGCCTGATTTTTAACCACCCGTTCAAGATGTTTCTGTTTTCACCTCAAACCCATGTTTCTCAAAAGTTTCAAAAACTTTGTCCATAGGAATATTTTTTATGGCAGCTCCATTTGGTATCGTCATTACCTTACCCATTACAGCTAAAGACATAGGCTTTATAATTTCCTTAAACCCTGCTTCTGCCAATACCTCTTTTATTTCAGGATTTTCACTTACCAGCTCTGAAACTGTTTTTGTGAAATCAACAACTTTACCCATTCGCCTATCTCCTTTTTTCTAACCATGTAATATATTTCTCCTGTATGCCGTCCTGTTCCGCTTTTTTCTCAAACGCTCTTGTCTGTTCATCAATCTGCGCTTTGCATTCCTCTGACAGTGTTCGTAATGCATAAGTGTAGCAGACGGTATCTTCTTTCTCAATGTGACGCTGCAATAAATCCACATAACCCGATGCATGGGTGACGATATCCAGCTTTCCTTCTGTAGTCGGAACACTGGCATACTGCTTAACTGCGTTCTCCAATTCCCCGATATGGAATCTTCCGAAGTCATGTTCCACCAGCATTCCATTGCGCACCAGTTTTTCTGCAACAGGATCGGAATTATTAAGCATAAACCGAAACAATATCTGTTCTTCCTTCCCATGATGATGCTTGTCTGCATAAGTTCTTGCAAAATCAATACACTCCAGGAACTCCTGAACATCAATGTCTGCCCCCTCAATCACAGCACAGCAGGTTCTCCTTAAATGCTTAGTCAGTGCTACGATATTCTCATGTTCTTTCATCAGTAAATCAATTCCATACATTATTTATCCCTCCTTAATCAATGTGAATGTCTGATTTCCTAAATATTTGTAGGAAAAACCGCTGCCCTCCAAAATACCTGCGACCAGCCTCTCCTTCAGGTCATAATAATGACTGACATCTCCTTGTAATGCTTCCCAATATGGCAAATGTATATCCACAGTCTGTTTCCATACTACTGCCTCCTGACTTATGGAAACCACAGTATTAACCCTGTCACAAGGCATTCCGTTCAATAGCAGATTATCCAAATGCCTATAAACTTCTTCTGCGCTTGTTTTCCCCGACAGTTTCCTGCTCCGTCCATACTCATATGCAGCATTCGCAATATCCGGCATACATTCAGAATGGGCATCCATCGTTGAGATGACCAGAAAAGCAAGGCGGTTTTCAGCGGCAGCGATTTTATCCTGTAACCAGCCATGTATATTACTGTTATCAATCATATTTTCAAGACTGCCTTTCTCCACCGCCCCATACTTTTGTTCCATTTCGGAAAGAATGCCATCATCATACCCGTTTTTGCTTATCATATCTGATAATCTTTCAACTAGCCCGTTTTGGAACTCTATTTTTCCGTATAGCCAGTGATGAATCGAACCTAAAAATGCGCTCATTGCACTCCTCCTATGAATTCAGCTTTTTCAAGAGTTCATCGGCATCCAGCCCATGCACCATGCAGGCATCCGCAAGGCTCTCCATCTGTGAGGACGGGCACCCTAAACAGTGCATCCCCATCTGCATCAACACCTCTGCCGCCTCCGGTTTGGTTCTTAAAATTTCTCCAAGTAACATTTCCTTTGTGATTGCCATATTATTTTCCTCCTATCTTTCTTTCCTGTTACAACACTTGCACTTCCTGATTTTTTTCGCCAAACTTTTCTTTTATCTCGGTGCAGATTTCTTCCCTGCTTATGCCTCTTTGTTCCTGCGTCTTAATCATCTTATACGCTTGAAAAAGCGGTGAAGGTCCAATTTCCGAGCTGAAAAATCCGATCCCCTGATTCCATGCCAAAAGTTCAAACACATCATCCAGCGCTGCGGATTCAAGACCATAGATATATGCCTTTACCAGTTCCCGCACAGCCTGCCTCATTCTTCCTGCGCCAACTGCATTTGTCAGGGAAAGGAGCAGACGCATTTCATAGGGGAGAATGCGCTTCTCACTCTGCCATGTTGCCTGCCAAAAATCCGCCGCGATACGCCCTAAGTCCTCATCAATCATAGGATAATTCAGCAATGCAAGCGGACGGTATGGTGCAGAGCCTTCCGGCTCTTTTTCCTCTGTCCGGTAAAACCAGACATGAAACTCATTTTCTGCCAGCTTCTCTGTATGATGTATATACCCCAGCATATCCATCTCCTTATATAGCGGGTAAGGTTCAAAAGTCTGTATGACCTCAATTCCCTCCCCGGCTTTTAGCGTCATGGCACGTCTTTGTAAGCCGGGAAAGAAATTTTCCTGCACATGGCGTACATCCACTTTGAAGAAGTCTTTCTTTTTATCCTTCCATTCCTCGTACTTTATCATGATATCCTCCTTTATTTATTTTCTTGCTTTGGTGATTACATTATAGTAAAATAAGCAGAGCAAGTATGTTTGAATTCAAACAAAGAGGTGAGATTTTGGAAAAATTTTTAAACGTATTAAAAAAATGCCCGCTGTTTGCAGGATTATCCGATGACGAGATTTTAACCTCGCTAAAGTGTATCGGAGCAAAAGTCAGAAAAAACGCCAAAAATCAATACATCCTTCAGGCAGGAGATTGTACGGACTGTATCAGCCTGCTTGCGTCTGGGACTGCTTTAGTCATTCAGGAAGATTTATGGGGAAACCGGAACGTTATGACAAATCTTATGCCGGGCGACTACTTTGCCGAACCCTTTGCCGCCATTCCTGATGCAGTTCTCAGCGTCAGTGTTGTTGCGACAGAAAATTGTGAAATTGTGGAAATAAATATGAACCGCCTGATTACCATGTGTTCCGCTGCCTGCAGCCATCATAACCGCCTGATTAAAAACCTGATTACAGCTTTTGCCCAAAAGACACTGTTGTTTAACGAGAAGATAACGCACATGAGCAAGCGAAAAACACGTGATAAGCTGCTTTCCTATTTATCTGCTGAAGCAGCCAGACAAGGATCACTTTCTTTTGACATTCCCTTTGACCGCCAGCAGCTTGCCGACTTCCTCTGTGTAGAACGTGCAGCAATGTCTGTAGAATTATCAAAGCTGCAAAAAGAAGGGCTTCTGAAAACCTTTCATTCTCATTTTGAATTAAGTCCAAATGCCACAAATTAAAACAGGTCAATCTATACATAGCAGATTGACCTGTTTACAAAATACATATTTGTTATCAAATCAGCGGTTGCCTTCTGCAATCCCATAAACGGATTGCAGAAGCATTTTTCCTGATGATGTCTTAAAAACACAATCTATAACATTTCTGATACTGGCTTCCTGATATCCGGATTCGTCAGCATTAACCAAATAATCAGCTTCCAGCAAAATCTGGTAATCAATCCCGTCAACCTCCTGAAAAGTATGATGATGTGCGACCAAAAAGATGATACGGTTCACCATCTCGTTCGACAGCCCTGTACCCTTCAGGAATTCTTCAGCTAATACAGCGCCTTCTTTTTCCTGAAGTTTTCCATTTGTATTTCCGTATTTTTCCCGGCACAAAGGACACGCAATATCATGTATAATAGCCGCAATTTCTATTATTCTCTGTTCATCATCCGCTACTTTCTCACACTCTGCAATCGTTTTTGCATAGGCATACACTTTCATAAAATGATTGATATCATGAAGATTTCCTTTTGAATACTTTACCATTTTAACCATGATTTCTGAAACAGTCATATCATTTCCTCCTGTTATCTATACATCGTCTATAACCAATAGTCCACAAACTTACCAGTCACATCGTACAATTAAAAGCCAACCTTATGGCGAATCGTCATCCAAAACATCAATCCGTTCTATTTTAAAGACATTTAATGTGTCCACATCAGGGCAGGCAAAAACCGCTGTCCCCTTCTCCTGTCCGGGTATTTCGCCGCCGTATCTTAAAATATCAATATATGGAAATGCAACATGCATAGCCATAGGACAGAGTTTTCCACGCTCTGTATCAAAATCAAAACTATCACCTATTTTGTGACCCCTATGACATCCTTTCGTGCCTTTTTGATCAATCAATGTGATCTGGATTCCAGGTTTTTTCATATTTTAAGCACCTCCAACTCCTTCTCAATCGGTATTCCCTTATATATATCTGTATTGTTTCTATTGTTTTCAATCAGGCTGCTCACAGTGTCCATGGCTTTTTTTGTACTGTCATACAGGCTGTTTCCCTCCATCAGTTTTCCCAATAAAACGGAAGAAAAAATATCGCCCGTACCCGGAAACCTGACCGGAATGTTATAAAAAGGAATTGTAAATCTTTGTTTCGTTTTATGATCGAAGCCTGCAACCACATCTTTGCCATCCTGCTGAATGCTTGTGATGATTACCGATTTTGCGCCCATATTACCAAGCCTTTGAATCATTTCATCTACCTCCGAGATTGTTGCAGATTCATGGTACTCCACTCCTGTAAGTCTGGCCGCTTCAGTATAATTTGGTACAATATAATCGGCTACTCCTACCAGTTTCTTCATATGTGCAACCGTTTGCTCTGTAACTCCATTGTACAGGGTTCCTTCATCTCCCATAATTGGATCAACAAATATCAGGGTTCCTTTCATGCTTTCCTTTCGACAAAATTCTTCTATGATTTTTACCTGCTCCTCTGAAACAATAAAGCCTGTCGCTATCACATCAAAGCAGAATCCCAATTCCTCCCATACTTTAATTGTGTTCTTCATATAATCTGTTGTTTCAAGAATATCGAATTTGCCATAATCCAACGTATTTGATACTAACGCAGTGGGAAGATTATATATTTGGTACCCCATATATGACATCAATGGAAGCATGACCGATAATGCCACCTTTCCATATCCTGCCAGATCATTTATCAACAATACTTGCTTGCCCATTTTCATCATGCCTTTCAGTTAATTCAATTCATCTATAATGAAATAATTATATGCAGGGAGCAGGTTTTCGTCAAGATTTGTGTATACAAGCACCAATATATACATTAAATATCCGCCACACTCCGGAATTTTATGGATTTCTGTTACGTGACTGCTTTTATTGACTTTACCCATTTCACTCAATCCGAAATTCTTATCCCCTGTTCTGCAACTCCCGTAAATGTCTAAGCTGAGCTTCGCTTAATGTTCTCGGTTTCCCAATCCTGACAAGATTTTTGGGTAAAACATAGGTCTTACTTACTTCCGTCCATGACTTTAACCTTATTACCTCTGGAAACTCTTTACATAGCTTATCCATTTTCCGTATCCATGCCAGATTAGCTGTGTAAATTGTTGCTTCGCTTTCATCTGCATTAAAGTTGATAACAACCTCCTGCTCATATCTTGATAATTTCATTCCATGCTCCTTTCTCCAGTACCGAAACTGGCACCAATCCAATTTAACGGTATCCTTCCGGTACCAAATAAATATACTCAATCTTGGGCGGTTTTCTATCATTGCTGTTTTCCCCTTGCTGTTTCCTGACAGGCAACCCTTGTCGGCACTGTGTCGTCCAATATTGGCGCTCAAATTTTCTTAAAATTGGTCTTGGCGGTTTATATCAGCTTGGACAGTCATTCAGTTGTACTGTCATTATCCAACAAAACGCCCTGCTTTCCCGTATATCCACCATGTCAGAAATCTTCCAAAAAACAGATTTTTTCTATCATGCTGGAAATTTTCGGTAGGAATCCGCCTGTTTGTGTGATATTCTGTTTTCGTAAAGGAGAGATTTATCTATGAAAACGCAATTAAGCATACAGGAACGCCTGAAAGACCTGCGTGTAGAAAAGGGAATGACTTTAGAACAACTGTCACAGCAGACAAAAATTCCTGATTCCACGCTTGGCTCTTATGAATCTGATGATTATAAAGAAATACCCCATAGGAACATCATCGAATTAGCAAAATTCTATGAAGTATCAACGGATTATCTGCTTGGTATGACTGAAAACAGACAGCTTGACAACATTGCCCTGTCCAATCTGCACCTGAGTGACGCTGCCCTGACACTTCTCAAAGACCGCAAAATCAACACACTGCTCCTGTCAGAGCTTATCACTCATGAACAGTTCCGAAAACTCATGCTTGACTTGGAGATATATGTTGACGGTCTTGCTGATATGCAGATCAAATCACTTAATTTTGTGGTGGACACAAGCAGAAAGGCACTGATGAAGCGGCACAATCCTGATGAATACAACCTGCAATTAAACACGCTGAAAGCACAGCACCTTGAACTGAATGAATACTTTTCCCATGTGATTGATGACGATATGCACGCCATTATCAAAGACATCAGGAATGCCCATAAAGGCGATATTGATTCTGCCCCTCCTAAGACCATAACCGAACATTGGGAAGAAATTCTTGAAAAAGCTGAAAACTTTGCAGGCACTTCCAAACAGAAACTTGCTTACATATTCACCCAATTTCTAAAGATTAAACCAACCGAAAAGAATATTGATGATATGGCAGATATTGTGGATTTGTTACGCGATAGAACGCCATTTTGCCGGTGTTAGGTATAAATCCCTGTCCCCGGCAAAAGTGCGCCCGCAAAGCCGCATATAGCAAGGCTCTTTTTGCCCCTACTGCGTAACATGAGGGCATAAAAAAAGCGGCGTTCCTGTTCTCCCGTGTTGGGATAGAGAAACGCCGCGTATGCGTCGTATTCAGTTTTCATTTATTCTTTCTCAATGCTGTGTGCTGGTGGCTGGGCTGGCAGGGTTTCGGGCGGCATATCAAAGCTCTTTCCCTCAAAAGTAGTAAATTGGTAGTAAATTCAGCTTGAAATCCTGCTTGTATGCCCGTAAATCAAGGCTTTTTTGAGATAATCAACCATTTTCCAAAATAAAATATGATTTGAAGGACGATTATCCTATAGTGAATGCAATTATTCCACCAGCGGGAGACGCAGAAAGATTTGGATTTGGATGGATTAAAGATATACGAAAAGGTATTGATGAAATAGTTAGTAAAAGCACGTCAAAGGATGAGATGATGCTTTTTGGACTGTCCTATTGGCATGTTGATAGAAATGAAATTGATGAGATTTTGCTTTCAATGGACAATAAAATGGAGGTGCGGTTTGTTAATCCTAAACCACCTACAGCGTTAGACGCTGTATTGACTAGCCTATTTAAGAATTATATACACTTTAGTAACAGTAAATTAATTATGGAGGACATTACAGATGGCAAGTAACAGATATTATAGAAAATCTACATCTATAACAATTTCAAATTTTTATGAACAGTATCAGCTTAACAAATATAGATTAGATCCCCCATATCAAAGAGATATGAACGTTTGGGATATAGAGCAAAAGTCTTTTTTGCTTGATACAATCTTTAAAAATTTTCCTATTCCACCTATTTTTTTGGAACAGAAAATTAATTCAGATACAGGAATAACTAACTATGATGTTATTGATGGAAAACAAAGATTATCTACAATTATTGGATTTATAAATAATGAGATACCATTGCCGGAAGAATTTGGGAACGATGTTTATGGAAATAGTAAGTTAAATGGACTTTTGTTTGATGAAATAAAAAAAATTGCAAAAGAAGACGAAGATGTAAAGTCTGCGGTTGCTGATTTTTGGGCATATTCTATATCAGTTGAATATATTGAAAATCCAGATTACAAAATCGTAGATAGTATATTTGATAGATTAAATCGAGAGGGGAGTCGATTAAACGCACAGGAATTGAGAAAAGCACAATATTATGATACTTTGCTCTATAATGATATAATTAGTTATAGAAATGACATATATATTACAAGATTAACAACTAAACTTAACAAGAATAGGATGGAAGACATAGGTTTTATAACAGAATTGTATATTATGACTGCAAAAAACACAATTTTTGACGGGAATGAGAACGAGATAGATAAAGTTTTCTCAGATATTGTAGAAGTTTATGATGAAGAACAATCAGCTTGTGTGAAAGAAAAATTCGAAAAGATTAAAAACATATTAGAAGAATGGAATATTGATTATTCGATATATAATATTGAGGGGGTTAGTCACTTATATGCATTATGGTATTTAGCAATGTATATAATTAATAATCCACTTGAGAATGATGGCGTATGTGATAAAATGATAGCATTTTATAAAGATTTAAGAAATAATAAAACTATACCAGAAACGGTAGTATATCAACAATCTATGCAATCTGCAAGTCGTTCAAAGTCAGCACGGAGAAAAAGAGTTAATGCTATCTTATCATATTTGGGGTACCAGAAGATATAATCTGCTGAGCGGATTGTTTGATAACAAATGGATAAGGTACTGTAAAATAATTTGTGTCTTCAGAAAGAAATACCTCTTTTTTGGTAAGAATCAAGATATGACAATTCTTATCAAAAAGGAGGATTTTTATGCCAGCAGCAAAACAACAGATTCAACAGATTATAGCAGATAACAACTTAAGCAGCGTAGCCGATGTCTACACCCTGCTCAGGGACAGTTTCAAAGATATCCTTCAGGAACTCGTGGAAGCGGAACTGGATGCCTCTCTCGGTTATGAAAAGAATCAGAAAAGGGATGCCCCACATTCAATAGGAGAAACGTACATTCCTGCAAATTCCATTTTAACCGGTACAAAGTACCGCTTTGTCTAAGATTAATCAGTTTCCCTCATGTTTATGCCATTCATCTCCAAGCGGTAAGTATATGCTCAGAGGCCTGGTCTTTCCGTTGTCCTTTGGAATCTCCACCTTTCTCGCTGGCTGTGGTCTATGCGACTTTTTCTTCAGCCGCTCCACCAGACGTTCTAGGTTACCGTTCAGGTCTGTTCCATAATCTTCTTTTGTGACTCCATCAATTCCAACAGCTTTCTTCCCATCCATCTTTTCATGGCATTCTTTCATACGTTCCCTGTTTATCAGATGCCCGATAGACGTAAATACCATGTCTGGATTTTTTCTCTTGATAACTGTGATATTCTGCCAAGTGCCGTTCCCATTATGTTCCTATCCCTGTGTATAGATAATGTTTCCCTCAAGATATGGCTTTGCACGGCAGGACTGTGAGGTCAGTCCTCTTTCGTCTTCCCTCCGTCGGCATTGCTCACCATCTTCGGTACTATCCGGCCATCCGACTGCCTGTGTCTCCTTTGCCTTCCTCTATGAGCACAGCGTCGGCACACCAGTTTTACTATATTTCGGGGCTGAAATGCTTTATGATCCTATTACCTCGCTGTCTACACTTAGCCCACAGTGTTATCACTGCGTTCCCAAGACTCGCTACCGATGGTCTGGTTAAACCTTTTCTAGTAAGGTTTTCCACCCGCTATGCACTACAACCTTGGCTGGGCGCACGCTCATTTATAGTATTAATGAAGAAACATGAAGAAAAGTAATAAATCATGTTAGCAATTTATATCGTTATTAGTATAGCTTTAGTAATTATTGGAGGTCGAGTGAGGAGAACATGTGTTATACCCTCCAAATAATAGGGGTTTCTTATAGTCTCCAATACCTTATAAATTAATAACAAATCTGCCATTGAATGTTTATAACAAATTTGCTATAATTCAGGCATAAAGAGGAAACAATATGTATGAGATTGAATTTTACGAAAATAAAAATGGAATATCCGAAACTGCAAACTATATTAAGGAACTAAATCAAAAATCCTCTACAAATAAGGAAAGTCGCATTAACTTCAATAAGATAGTCGCTTATTTGGATTTGCTGGAAGAATTCGGTCCAAGAATTGGTGAACCTGTTACCAAACATTTAGAGGGTGAAATCTGGGAACTCAGACCATTAAGGAACCGATTTCTCTATGCATACCATAAAGATAACAAGTTTATTATACTGCACCACTTTATCAAAAAGACTCAGAAAACACCCAAAAGGGAAATTGAACAAGCCAAGCGGAACTTACAAGATTATTTGGAAAGGAATGATTAGTATGTCTACATGGAAAGAATTAAAAAAAGATCTCGTCTTAACTCAGGAAGATCTGAACGCAATTGAACTTGAAAAAGAACTAATACGTACGATGATCCATATAAGAGAGGAAAAAGGGCTTACACAATCCCAATTGGCAGAAATGTGCAACGTCAAACAGCCCGTTATCGCCAGAATGGAATCCTCTGTCCATTCTCCTCAAATCGACAGCCTGCTGAAAATTCTGACCCCTTTAGGCTATACCTTACAGATTGTCCCAATGAAGAAAAGATAATAATATACTCCTTGCAAAAATATGCCCTTAAAAACAGTGGGGCGAAAAACCCACCCCACTGTCAGTCTCGCACTTTAGGCGGCGAAAACCTTACTTAATCTTACAACTGTCTTCGATTCTGTCCGTCTTATTAACAGCCTTCCTATGCCTGCTTACGCACTTCAAGCTCCACACACTGCTCCTCATGGCTCTGCGACGTAAAGACAACCTTGATTTTTCCTTCCTCTGTTCCTGCCCGGATGACTGCCATCACGTACCCGTCGTAGGTATCCCACTCCGCTTCATCATAACTGGTAAGCGACTGCGGGTCGGCGCTGCCGAATGCTTCCAGTCTTCCGGCTCCTTCCACCGAGACTGCTATCTTCCTGGATACGGAGAGATTAGGAATCCCGTTCTCATCCTCCAGGTTTACGGTGATAAAAGCAAGATCCTCTCCGTCCGCACGCAATACGGTTTTATCCGTCTGTGCACAAAGCCGTATCGTATCTTTTGCCGTTGTCAGAGAGAATCTTCCGGTCTCCCTGCCCTCCTCATAGCTTACCGCCGTCAATTCACCGGGCTCATAACTGATTTCATAGGTCGCCGTAAATTCGTGCTGCTCTCCGGCCGGTTTCTTCCCCAGGGAACGTCCGTTCAGGAAAAGCTCCACTTCCTCCGCATCCGCATAAATGTCCACAACTGCCGGCTTTCCTTCATATCCGGGCCATGTCCAGCTCGCAATCGTATCTTTGTGCATCCATGGCGTCCTGGAACACTTCATACCATACCGGTTTAACCGTTCTACCGCCATATACGGTTCTTTGCGCAGCCCATACACGATCTCCCTCAGATAACTGATCGGGCGGCGGTATCCGATCAGATCCAGATCCCCGATATAAGCCGTTCTCTCCGGATACACACTGGAGAAATTCGCATTGCCGTCATAGTGGAAAATACCACACCCCGCTTCTCCCAGGTAATCATAGCCGGTCCAGGTGAAATCCCCCAGCACATGAGGGTATCTTTTTACGATGCCCCACAGCCTCACGATATCTGCGGGATAGGTCTCTGTTCCCAGTACCGTTTTATTCGGATGAAGCCCGTGTTCCGGCACATGTCTGTCGGTCAGGTAGTTCAGTCCGATAATGTCACTGGAAGAAGAGCATCCCTCCAGCGCTTCCGTCAGAAGAGGATGGGATGCAAAATATTCTCCCCGTTCTCCTTCCATCAGGCTCATAAAACTGTTAAAAGCATTGCTGCCGTCACTGTTTCCCTGTCCTTCAGTCTGCACGGTCCCGAACTTTTTCATAACGTCTCCCATGATTTCTTTCAGGCGGCGTCCAGCTGTCATAAGCCCGTTTAGTCCCATCGTCGTATATCTGGTATGATCCAGTTCATGAAGCTTATTGCAGATCTTACGGTTAATTGCCGCTCCTGCCTCGGAACCTGCTTCCGTGATCTCATTCCCGGAAGAGTACAGGATCACGCAGGGATGGTTATAGTCTTTTGCGACCATCTGCACGGCCACTTCTTCCCAACATTCCTCAAAATGCAGCGCGAAGTCATAGGGATTCTTGTGCAGCGTCCACATATCGCTCAATTCATCCATGACCAGGATTCCGTAACGGTCACATGCATTTAACATCGCCTTACTCACCGGATGATGGGAACTTCTGATGCTGTTGAAACCTGCTTCCTTCAACTGCCTGCAGCGGCGCTCCTCTGCTTTTTCCAAGGTTGCAGCCCCCAGAATGCCGTTGTCGTGGTGGATACAGGAACCGCGCAGCTTTACTTCTTTTCCGTTCATCCGAAGGCCATGTGCCGAATCCAGTGTCAGGGTACGGATACCGAAGTTTTCTGTCGTCTCGTCCAGCGCCTGGCCTGCGCATTCGATCAAAACCCTGCACTGGTACAGATTCGGATTCTCACAATCCCATAACTGCGGATTCTCCACACAGATACTGCATCTGGCCGTTTCCAGCGTCTCCGGATACATGACAACCATCTGACGGTCCTTCGCAATCGTCTTCCCGTCTTTCTCCAGGAGAACCTGAACGGTCACTGTCTCTCTCTCCTTGCTGATACTCTGCACTTTTGTCTCCACTTCCACGATCGCGGACTGCGTATCGGCAGCCAGTGTCGTGATCCGGGTGCCATCGTTGGGGACATGAATCCTGTCCCCGACGATCAGCTTTACATTCCGGTAAATTCCGCTTCCCGTATACCAGCGGCTGTTCGGAACCAGACTGTTGTTTGCGATCACCTTGATCGTATTCTCTGTCCCATAATTTAACCACGGATTCAGCTTCACATAGAAATTAGAATAGCCATATAAATTCGTTTTCGCCAACGCGCCGTTGATATAGACCATCGCCGTCTGATAGATTCCTTCAAATTCCAGAAATACCGCTTTTTCCTTCCATTCTTCGGGCGCTGTCAATGTTTTCTGATAAATATACTCTCCTCCCGGATAGAATCCGGTCTGGGCGCCGCTCTCCACGTCCGGCGTCCGGGCTTCGTGGATCATCGCATCGTGAGGAAGATGAACGCTCTGTATATCTGCATTCCCCATAAATGCCGCCGCACTTGCGGAGCTGCCGCCCTTCATCACCCTCCAGTCGTGATTAAAATTACTCCGAATCATTCATTTCCTCCTTCTGCTGCTGCCGCATGTTCTCTGTCCCATTCCCTGTTTGCATCCTCAACCTTCAGCAGGTAAACCAGAATCGCCATGATCAGGCCGAATATAACCGGTATTACTGCATACATAAAGAAGATCGTGTTCACCGCGCTTGCAGACTGTACTTCCACAGTTCCGTCAAATCCGCCCCATGCCAGAAGCCATCCGACTACAGCGCTGCCTATACCGCCGCCGAGCTTGACACCGATAGAAGAGCAGCTGAACATAACGCCGTCGATCCTCACCTTCTCTGTCCGGTAGGTATAATCACTGGTTTCCGCCACCATGGCATTCAGTGTACCCGTAAGAGAGCCTCCTGCCATGTTCCGGAAAAACGCTGCAACCAACATAAGAGGAAGATTCTTATTCAAAGCTCCGATCAGGAAGAGGACTCCCATCAGGATCGTAACGATACGGGCATACAAGTTCATCTTTCTCATAGTACCGAATTTTTTGACAAGAGTCGGCGTCACCATCAGAATGAGCATGACCGGAACCAGACTGACTAAGGAGAAGGTTCCCAGCAGTGCGGGGTCGCCCATATAGTAAGTCATAAAGTAAATGCTTGAGCCCTGTGTTATACCGCTGTAAATGTAATTAACCAGATATAAGCCAAGAATCAAGATATAATAAGGATTCTTCAACAACAGCTTCAGGGATTGTCCGAAACTGACTTTCTCTGCCGCCGTCTGTCCCTGTCCTGGCTCTGCTCCTGCCGCCTGTTCAGATCCTGCTCCTGTCTCGGGAACTTCATCCGGCACTTCTTTTACCATCAACACACTGAATGTGTTAATAGCAAGCGCAATCACTGCAAACAAAAGGGCAATCGTGCGCCATCCTTTTTTGCACCGCCGCCGAATCTTTCCACAAGTCCCATCACATTATAGGAGATCACCAGCGTTGTAAATGTTGCAAAGATAAATCTGATCGAACCAAGCTGTGCCCTTTCCTGTCCGTTCTTCGTGATCTTAGCGGCCAGTGACGAATAAGCGATGCTGTTCGCCGTATAAAATATCGCATTAAACGCCGTATAGAATACGAAGAAATACGCATACTGCATTGACTGGCTCATACTCGGTATCGCAAACACCAGAAACAGACTTGCCGATGCGCCGATCTGTCCGAACAACATCCACGGACGCGCCTGCCCCAGCTTGCTTTTTGTCTTGTCCGTCAGGCCGCCGAAGAATATATCTGATACACCATCCAATAATTTGGATAACATCATCAGTGTACCGATCACGGCGCTGTTAAGCCCGACCGCGTTTGTCAGATAGAGCATCATAAAGCTTGAAATCAGCGCATATCCGCAGTTTGACGCCATATCGCCGGAGCCGTAGGCAACCTTATGATACCATTTTAAGTACTTTTTGTCATTCATAGAACTCACTCTCCTCCTCTTGACAGTCCAGGTTTCCCATACGTTTTTCATATGTCTGGACTGCTGTTCCGCCTTTACTTTTTCCGTGATAATGTATATACTTTATCTTGATACGACTTAATTTTAGCAATTATCAACAAAACCGACAATGTCACTTCCGTTGTTATGACCACACCATCTGTATCATATTCGTGGATAAAATACATATTTGACGAATCTGTGCCGCCATTCTCAGGCGCAGAACCAGGATTTATGTGAAAGATGACTGAATAGTCATAGACAGCAACATGGATATTCGTGCGAAAAGCTGTACACTCATAGACAACGGCATAGAAAGTCATACGGAAGAACTGAATACCCATAAACAATGATTTGGAGATTCATTCGAAGGTTGACCAAACACCCATAGACAACAGCGGCAATATTCGTGTGAAAGGAAGCACTTCAGCCACAGACGGCTAGGCGAAGATTATTATGAAAGCAAATACAACAAACACCGATAACACCGGTAATATTTTAAAAGTATATAACGCAAAAAGTACGATCAATTCCTACTACGATATGTCCGCTCCGATCCAGTTCACGCTGAGCTATTGCAGCGGCCTTACCGGCGAAGACTTTTTCAACATCACGACGGTTTCCCCGCGTGCCAACGATTTTCATACCACATCCATTGCTTCCGTTTTCCACAAATTCAATGCCCGTCCGCCCCATTATCACAGTTTCTTTGAACTTGTGATCGTCCTGGAAGGGGGTATCACACAGCGGATCGAGGATAAAGAGTACTTTTATCCTGCCGGTACCTGCTGCCTGATCAATCAGAACGTCCTTCATGTGGAGAAATACACAGGCGAGGCCAAAATACTTTTTCTGGGATTGTCTGTCGGTTTTATCAGAGAATTGCTGGAAGCGCATAAGACCTCTTACTTTCCGAAAGAGGAGACGGCATATGAAAATTCCATCTTCCGGTTTATGACCGAGAATATTCAACTGGAAAAGGGGGAAAATTATCTGGATTTTCTTCCGGTCTATCAGAATCGGTCCAGCATATCGGATCTGCACAAGCTTGCGGATAAGCTGCTTCATGCCATGCTGTGCCCAAAACTCGGTTCCACTTACCTGATCAAGGGCCTTGTCTGCAATTTATTCCAATACCTGGACACACCGGAGTTCTACCATATCAGTGATGTAACACTGAATTCCGGCTCTGATTTCGTGCTCTTCTCCCGAATCAGCCATCTGATGGAGGACACCAACGGGCGTATGACCCGCTCTGATTTGGAGCGAGTTCTGTGCTACAGCGGCAATTATATGAATACAATCATTAAAAAATACACCGGCATGTGTCTCTATGACTATGGGCTTACTTTCACATTGAAGAAAGCGGCCGCACTTTTGGCAGATACGACCACTTCGATTTCTTACATAGCGATACAGATGGGTTTCAGCAACCGGACACATTTTTATAAGGTTTTCAAGGATAAATACGGGATCACGCCGGGAGAATACCGGGAAAAGCACAGGCACGAAATACGATGACAACCGATACGGTGCCCTGAAATATAAAATATCAACACAAAGCATCTGGCAATCAGACATTAATGCTTAATAACCGGAAGATCATCCAACCCTTATATTACAGCAAGTCTTTCATACTCTTAAAACTGACCGCCAGCGTGGAAACATTGTGCATAAGCGGTATCAGTTCAGCCCAGGACTTTGCATTTACTGCAAAGTCCGTGGAATCATGTAAATTTAACCAAGAGAGAATCCGCCCCTCGCCGAAGGCGACTTGGAATGGGCAGATTCCGTAACAGTGAGACCGTGAGCCGAACTGTAACGCATCCAGCCCATGAAAAGTCGCCTTCGGCGAGGGGCTGGATGCCTGAAACCGTAGCTTTATCGACCGGATGCCTTGCAGCAGGGTGCAAGGCACCGTGAATAGTAACAAACTGTTACCATAAGCGCAGATGGTCCAATATCTTCCTTGAATTTCGGTGAAAAAACGCTACAATAAAAAAAGAAATGACAGGGGGAAATTAATATGAAATCTTCCAGCGGTACGTATGACAGGGCCAGCACATCAACAGGGAACACAGACAACTACAGCAGCGGTTATGGCGGTGGCACCAATCTTAACGGAAGCCTGTTAGGCGCCATTTTGTTTACTGTGGCCTCTCTGGCAGTTTTCTCATTTCTCATGTGCACCATGATAATTTTCGCGGTTTTTTATGCGGTTTTCTTCAGCTGGCCCTACTATATCCGTACTACCGCCCAAAATTACTTGCGAGGGGCCCACGATCTTCCGCTGATCCTGATCACTGTCATGCTGATATCACTGATCGCATATTTTCTGTTCTGTTCGTACAAGATATTCTCCCAAAAACAGATGCGGTCAAAGCGCTACTTCATTACGGCTGTACTGGCGGCGGGCCTGCTGCTGGCGCTGATCCGTGTCAGAGTGGGCGGCTTTGAACTTTCCGCAGTCGCAGGCGGCCTTTTCTCAGGCCTCTCTCTGGCAACCCTGCCCACGATCGTACTCTGCTTTTTTGAACATCTGGTCACGAAGAAACAGCGGGGCGACAACCGGTGGTTCATCACACTCGTTTCCAAACATGCAGGTGCTTTGTTTTCCAAAAGTCCTGTAGGAATGCTCCCCTTTGGCATAATCGTTGTGGTGCTCGGGACGGTATTCCTGTTTATCCTTGGAGATGCGGCCCGAATCAACGATATACAGTTCTGGAACGCTTTCCGTGCCATGGGTGCGCTCTTTGCAGCTATGGGAATTATTGACTCTGCAAGATAAGCAGCGTTCGGGCATGTCACACTCCCGAATCTATCGTAATCTCACTCCCCGCCTTTGACTTCTCTATTTTAATCTGCTGCGGGATGCTCTCTTTCAATTCTTCCCGGTGACTGATGATTCCGACCAGTTTGCCTGTACCTGACAGATTGAGAAGAATATCCATCGCATTTTCTATGGATTTCCGGTCCAGTGTCCCAAATCCTTCATCTACGAACAGTGCCTCCATCTGTATACCGCCCAGATGGGAAGAAACGGTATCAGAAAGGCCAAGGGCAAGGCTTAAGGATGCCTTGAAGCTTTCACCGCCGGACAGGTTCCCCACAGGTCTTCTGCATCCTGTAAAGTTGTCCAGCACCTCGAGATCCAGGAAGGTACTGCTCTGCTTTCCAGGAGACTTTTCCTGTCGGTATAGCTCATACTGGCCGTCGCTCATCGGCACAAGCCTGCGATTTGCCGCCAGGATAATATTGTCGAAGCCTGCTGCCTGAATATATTGTTCCAGCGTGATCTTTCCGTTTCCTGTTGTCCCTCTTACGAGGTGATAGAGTCTGGCAGACATACCGCTTTCTTTCTTATATTTCTCAAGGCACTCCTGCAAGCCTGCGATCTGCTCCTGTTTCTTCCTGTTTTCGGTAAGTCTCGAAGTGATCCGGCTGTATTCTTTCTGCAAGCTCTCGACTTTATCATTCTGTTCCTTAAGCTCCTTTTGTACGGATTCCAGATCCGTTACCGCCTTTCCTCTGGCGTCAGCCTCGGCCTGCCGTAACTGGTCGCCTATGCTCTTTACTTTTGCATGATAAGCCGTGATTTCTTTTTCTTCTTCTGCGATCTCCTCTTCCGAAGCCATATAAGCAAGAAATACCTCCTGATCGGCAAATTCTTTCGCTCTTAACCGGGATTCGAACTCACTATGGAGTTCCGATTCTTCTGCCTTAGCCTTGTCCAGCGATTCTTTCAGTTCCTTGATTGCGGAATTGATTCCGGCCAGTTTTGTTTCTGCATCCGCCTTATTTCTGCGGGCTGTTTCTATGGCCTCCGCGATCTCATCTATCATTTTCTGGTTATCGGAGCGGGCAGTCTGCGCCTGTTCCAGGCTTTCATAGGGAAGTGTCTGCAGAAGCGACAGCGAAGCTTCTTTTTCACCAAGACTCCTTTCATTCTTATGCTGTTCTTCTATAAAACAGTCCTTCTTGTCCCGAAGCTCTGTGGACTCCTTACCGGCCGCTGTTTCCAGCTCTTTCTGTGCTTTTTCCAGATGTCGGCAATCTGTCTTTAACTTGTTGATCCGGTCAGCATGCTCACAGATGGTCTGCGCAATGCCATCCTGCGCCTGCATAATCGCAGTTATCAGTCCCTCCACTGTTTTTCCGTCTGCCGGAGCCTGTAAAAGATCATGCCTAAGACATTTCTTTATATTTTCCGTCAGCTGTTTTTCCAATGCCTGAACGGATGCATTCTCTTTCTCTGCTTCCGCCAGAGCCTTATTTTTTACTGCCTCGGCTTTCTCTGCCTTTTCGGACAATTTCTTACATTGTTCTTCCGTCATCGCTTCTTCCGGAAGATCTGCCGGATGCGGATGGTGTATGGAACCACAGACCGGACAGGGGGTACCCTCTCCAAGCTTCGCAGCCAAAATGCCCGCCCGACAGTTTTCAAGCATGTTTTCTGCCTGCTGTTTTTTATCGCGGGCAGCTTCATAGTCGGCTCTTGCTTTCCTGAAGGCCTTCTGTTTCTTCTCTGCTTCTGTCCGCTTCTGTTCAAGAGCAGGAAGTTCTGTCTGAATGATCTCATGGATGTCCTGTTCTAATTTCCCGGCCTCTTTCTCAAGAGATTTTGCCTCCGCCAGCCTGACCGGACTGCCCTTTAACCTTGCGGTCAGTTCGCTTAGTGACTTTATTTTATCACCCAGTTCGCGTTCCGTACGTTCAAGTTCTTCCTGACGTTCCGGAAAATGAGCCGCGTCCTCCTTTAACCCGTTGATTTCTTTCAACAGGCTGTCCCGAAGCGTATATTTATCCTCATCCTCCATAATCTGCCTGACAATCTGCTTCAATTGTTCTGCATAAGGTTCTTTCTTCAATGCATCCTCAAGCGCAGCTTTGGCCTTGTTCTCCTTTTCTTCAGAGATTGTACGCTCGGCCTCCTTGCCTTTTATCTTATCTTCCGCCGCAATGATCGATTTCTTTTTGGAATCCCAGTTCTGATAAACAGGATTGACAAAATGGGCCGCATCCTTTTTTCTTTGCAGCGAGGCAGAACGCGCCGCCATATTTTCCTGTCCGGCATCCAGAAGTTCCTTTTCTTTCGTCAGGTCGGCAAACCGCCTGACAAACTTATTGTTTGTCTCTGCAACTGCCGCTTCCTGGCTCTTTGCATCAAGCTTCTTCCTCTCAGATGTGAGAATTGCTTCCGAATCGCCCTGCCGCTTTCTGTCCTCCTCAATGACCTGCCCGGTCAGATTCAGTATCTCATCCAGATTCCAGGCGCTGCTGCTTCTGTCCGCACGTTCCTGCAGCCGAAGGAGTTCATCGGCAAGGGGGCTGTCATCCCCCACCTCCACATCATTGAAATATTGAACCGCACTCCTCTGTGTATCTTCATAGCAGCGGGTGCTTGCATCCATGCGGTCTTTCAGTTTACCTTCCAGATTCTTGTAAGCGCCTGTCATGAAAATCTGACGCAGGATCCTGGTCCGATCCTCTGTCTTCGCGTTCAGAAGTTCCCAGAACTCTCCCTGGGCAATCATTGCGATCTGCTTGAACTGTGCCGCGTCGATATGTAAAAGATCGATGATCGCCCTGTTTACCTTTTTAACCCCTTCGCACAAGGGCTCCGTATTACAGCAAAGAGTCGCGTTTTCGTCTTCTTTTGTCATGCCTGTGCCGCGTTTCACCGGACGTATATATTCAGGATTGCGGTGTACATGATAGTTTTTCCCTTGATGGGAAAAATGGAATTCCACATAGGTATCCACACTGTCGTTTGCGGCATACTCACTTCTCAAATTCTTTTTGTCGCGATAGCTGCCGCTGGTCTCCCCATAGAGGGCAAAACAGATAGCATCGAAGATCGTCGTCTTCCCGGCTCCTGTATCCCCTGTGATCAGAAAAAGTCCCTTTTCGTCGAACTGGTCAAATTGAATCGGCGTCATTGTGCCGGCATACGGCCCGAAGGCGCTGATGATAAGTTTAATCGGTTTCATTGACGATACCTGCCTCTCCCGCAATTTTATTCATAAACGCAAGCTCTTCTTCGCTGATCTCACAGCCATATACCATTTGATAGAAATCCGAGATCATCTCACCGAAAGTTTTATTCTCCGTAATCTGTGTGATGTCCGTCTGCTGAAGCTCTCTTGTGTGGGAATTGTCATACTCAATCCGGATCGTGTTAGGATAATACTGTTGGAAGATACCCATGGCATTACCGACCGTCTCTTCATCTGTCAACGTCACATAAATAAAGTCTTCCGGTGCGATAATGTTCTCCTCCTTAAGAAGTTGCTTCATCCGTCCCTTAAGATGCCGCAGGTCACGCATGGGATATAAAGGTTCCAGTTTGATATCTACGTCACCTTTCTTTCCCAGATTCACGATCGTGGCGAATTTGTTATTGGAAGCTTCACTGAGAGAATACTTTAACGGAGAGCCTGCATAACGTATCTCCTCACGGCCAACTGACTGCGGCGAGTGGATATGCCCAAGCGCAACATAGTCGAAATCCGTGAAACAGTCCGCCCCGATCTTCTCCACAAGCCCGACCGTCTGCGTGGAGACAGATTCCGATCCGCCTAACTGCGGATCCGCCGATTTGCCCGCGACAAACTGATGCGCCACAAGAATATTCCTCTCTTCCGGATTGATCATGCTTTTGTCCAGAACGACCCGTACGGCATCGTCATAATTCTCTATTTCCTCATCAGGATAGAAGTGCCTGACCTGCGATGCCTTGATAAACGGCATCAGATAAATATTGACCTTCCCGTCCGAATCCTCAACTTCCTTTTTGAAAAGCTTTCCTTCATATTTTGCCGAGATAAAGATATCTCTCGCCTCGAACAGGCTGCTTCCGAAATTCAGGCGCTCGTCAGAGTCGTGATTCCCGGTAATAATGAATGTTTTGATCCTCTTCTCAGCAAGCCTGCAGATAAAATAGTCAAAAAGTCTTACCGCAGCCTCGCTGGGAATCGTCTTATCATACACGTCACCGGCGATCAAAACAGCATCTATGCCGTTTTTCTCCGCAATATCAAGAATCTGGTCAAGTATATATTTCTGGTCTTCTATCAGGTCAAACTCCCCGATGGACTTGCCGATATGAAGATCTCCCAAATGTATAAATTTCATCTTGTTGTCCTTCCAAAAATCATGTTTATATATGAATTATTCATGATAGGATTAGGTTTGTCAATAAATTAATCTCCTCTGGCAACAGATATTTTATTTCATACTATAATAATGTATAATATCAATAAACAGATTACGGCGAAAGGACAGATATGACTAAAAATGTTCCCTGTGAAGAATGTGGACAATGTGGAGAAAATATTATCCAAATGAGTTTGCAAAGCAACCCGAATCTCTTGTAAATACCGCCAAACAGCTCATACAGGAAATTGCCATTATTGATTATTCCAAAGCTGCATAAACGGAATCCACAGTAGATGAAATAAAACCTCCCTAGAAATAGTCCTTTTCCGTCCTAATTTCTAAAGAGGTTATTAATTACTGCTTTTCTCTTTCCATTTCGGCAAGCCGATCTATGAAATAAAACATACTCATAGATCCGGCATCCACATAACCGACAGATTTTTCGGCAAGATATCTGGCTCTCCCTTTATGAGCCTGCATGTTCTTTGTGCTCTGTGCACCTTCCCATGCGCGTTTCTTCACGGTCTCCCACACTTCATCGTCTGGCTTGCCGTCCCCTTCCGCAAATCCTCCTGCGGCAGCATGCAGGGTGTCAACCAGGGTTCGGTCTCCCGGCCTGGCGCCTCCCGTTGTCATAACGACTTCAAGTGCTTTCTCAAAATTTGTTTTCCAGTCTGAAGTTGTCAGTGTTTCCTTCCCCTCACTCGCCATGGCAAATCCCATAAACACCGAAGCAAAGATAGGACCGATCGCTCCTCCCATACTGTCCAGCACGGCATCGCCGCATCTTGTAAACACATCTTCCACCGTATCCACCGGATCGCTCATAGTTTCCAGTACCCGGCCGAAACCTCTCCGGATACTGATACCATGATCCCCGTCTCCCACGAAACTGTCAAGCTTGCACAATTCTTCACTCCGAGAGACAAGATCCCGTGCTATTTCCGTCATTTCATGCTGTAATTTATTTTTGTCAGTCATAATACACCCTTTCCACCGGTATCCTGCTGCACCTGGCGCCACCGGCTATTGATATCTGTCAGGCAGTTTCCTGCTCAGCCATTTTTTGATTTCATCATCCACACGGGCAAAGGCCAGGATCACGCCACCCAGCTCCTGGGTCCCGCTGTTGCCGGAAGAAACCGAATAGACTCTAATCTTCTTCGATTCCAGATACCGAAAGATATCTTTGTATAGAATATATAGTTCCGTCCAGGTCATACCACCCAGACCCCGGATCGAAACAGCCAGTTCTTCCCCTTCCCTTACCTCAAGATCCTGCAACAGCGCATCACACATAATTCGGGAAAGCTCCTCACTGCGCGGCAGCTTAATGCGGTTTCCGCTGCTCTCTCCATGTACGCCGATTCCAAGTTCGATCTCGTCTTCAGGCATTTCCATGATAGGAAGGCCACTGACCGGATGTATCGCGCTCCGGATTCCTACACCATAAGAACGGGTATATTGATTAGTCTTCTCTCCTATCCTGAGAATCTCAGAAGTACTTTCTCCCCATTCCGCCATCATCCCCATTACATTATATACACTGCCGATTGCCCTTCTGTCCTTCATGTGTTCCCGGGGTGCCGATGCCACATCATCATATATGATATGCATATGCACGTCTATTCCTTTGGCCTGTGCCATTTGAACAGCCAGCCGTGAATTCAATACGTCTCCTGTATGATTCGTTACACATAACACGATCGGACTTCCGTCATCGATTTCCTGCAGGCCGCGGAGAATTCTGTTTGCTGCAGGTGCGGCAAAGATATCCCCGGGAATACCTAAATCCATTCCTCCGGGACGTACAGAACCAGCTCCCGGGCCTTCATGTCCTGAACCATAGCCCATAGCAAGCTTCACCAATCCTTTCGGCTTTCTGTCTTTCTCTTGCCGAACGATCAGATTTGTCCCTGATATACTCAGAACCTTACCGGCTTCTGCATACATCAGGCTCTGCCCCTCCAGCGCTTCCTCTACAAGCGTATCCAGATTATTATAAAGTTTTTTTAACATAATGCCCATCTCTCCATTTTCTATTTTTTACGGCAAATTTATCCACGCTGATACCAACCACTCCTGCTGTAAGATAAACAATCAACAGAAAAAAATACCCTGCACGAATCCCCTCCACTCCTCTGCTGTCCAAAAAATCTACCAGCTGTCCCAGAACCACATTGGCCAGAAGCACACCCACCATGGAAAAACCTGCTTTCAGTACAGTCTGTGCCGATGTCTTTAATCCTTCCGGTGTTATAGCATGCAGGTATTCCACCAATTCTACGATGACAGGCACCAGCATGATACCATTTAAAACCATAGTCATCATAAACACCCAGGGATTATTGCAGACCGATGCGATCATCCAGCGAAAGGCACCGACAAACATTACCATTATCATACACCGCTTAATTCCCATATGCTTCATCCACCGTCTTCCCGGTCCTGCATGAAAAGGAAATTCCGATACCGCCAGCAAAGCATTACCAATGCCTACCATGAAATAATCTCCTTCCAGATCATGCGTCAAATGAATTCCAAAAAAAGTGGAATTAAATGAAGTCCCCAGCATAAAGACTGTAAACAGTGCCAAAACATATCGCAGTTCCTTGTTTTTCAGCAGCATAAATACATTGTTATCCTGTGACGGTCCATCTGTTTCTTTTCTATTCACTTTATGTATATCTGGCAAAAAAACGCAAACCGCGAACGAGACAAGCAATACCAGTAAGAAAGAATTCATCATAAGGCTTTCCTGCCGAATCAGGAGCTGCCCCAGAACAGCAGACATCACAGCATAACCAATTGTGCCGGCCATGCGGATCGGATTATAATGACGCCCCGTCCGCATGGCATAATTAACTCCTAAAGCTTCATATATTCCGCTCATGGAACTAAAGAATACCGAGAAAACCACCATCGTGACCGCAAGATGCGGTATGGTATCAACCCTTTTGAATACAAGCAGCAGCACGCTGCTGATGACAAGCAGTCCCAGTAAAACTTTCTTGGCAGAAAAAATTTTGTCCGACAGCATACCTATGATCAGAACGAAGAAAAACAGAATGATCTGATAAATCCCGTTTATTATTCCCAGCATACCCGACGGCATTCCGGCATTCGAAAGATAAACCGGGAAAAAGGCTGCATAAGTGGCTTGTCCCAGAAAAATGACAAAGAAGAAAACATAGAACAAGTATAGCTTCTTATCTCTATTCAATTTCTACACCTTCACTTCCACCCAGGATACTATCCAATACACAAACGATAGATCTGTTTCGCGTCTTCTTCACTTAACTGCTTAAAATGACCAATACTCCCACCGCCCAAAGCGACTGCATGCCGGGCCATATAATCGATTTGGCCCGTCTCAAGATCTGCCTCCCTGAAGCTGACCGGCAGTCTCAGGTCACGATAAAAATCTTTAGTAGCCTCGATTCCTGCCACAGCCGCCTTCTTGTCATCCGTTTCCTGAATCCGGAACACTTCTCTGGCATATCGGGCAAAGCGGGATACACAGAAAGGATATACATATTTCATCCATCCGGGCCCCACAATCGTCAGGGTTGCTCCGTGAGCAGTATCATACAGCGCAGAGAGCTCATGCCCCAGACTGTGAGTTGCCCAGTCTTGAGGCCTTCCAAGACCCACTGTATTATTATGGGCAATGGTTCCCAGCCACATGATCTCGGCCCGATTATCATAATTCATAGGATCCGACATTACCTTCCTCCCGAAATCAATGACTGCCCTCAACATGCCTTCCGCCAGATAATCCATGCTTCCCACATCCACAGGCGAGAAATACCTTTCCAAAATATGTACGTACATATCCGCAACTCCACAAGCCGTCAGATAAGCCGGCAACGAGTAAGTAAGTTCAGGGTTCTCAAAAGCGATCACCGGACGGGTAAGAGCAGCTCCAATCCCTGCTTTCACCATAGGATCTGTCTCATCATTTGTGATAACCGCCCCCGTGGACGATTCACTTCCTGCCGCAGGATAAGTCAATACAACCGCGACCGGCAGCATCCTTTCTATATCTTCCGGCTTCTTCGACAATTCCCAAACATCCCCGTCATAATAAAAACCGACTCCTATTGCTTTGCAGGTATCAACCACGCTGCCGCCGCCAATCGCCACCAGAAAGTCAATCTGCTTCTCACGGCATAAGGCAATTCCCCGTTTCACCAAAGACAGCCGCGGATTCGTCTGCACGCCGCTCAGCTCATAAACCTCTATCTTTTCGTCACGCAGTTTCTGCCCCACTTGATCCAGCAGGCCATTCTTCTTAATATGGCCTCCCTGCCCATAGACGATCAGCACCCGATGGCCTCCCAGCCGCTTTACATCCTTTCCAATGCTGTTCTCCGCCTCCTTACCAAATACAAACTCCGTATAATTTTGATGTCTGAAATTCTGCAGCATTTAATGATTCCTCCTCATGCTTTACTCTTCTTTAGTCTCCTCAGTTTCTCCTTCCATGATTTCCGCCCTCATTTTTCCATTAGGAAGATATTTGTTTGTAATCCAGTTCCCGGTTACTTCATTGACAATATAAAGCTTATTCCCTTTCACCTCCATCTCGAACAAAAGCATTCTTTCTTTAGAGGGAATATTGGGTGAATGCATCACCATCATCAACGTACCGTCAAACTTCCTGAAGAACATCGCATGACCTCCATCCTGCGTAAAGAGCGGTTCTTCCTCCTGTACCCAGGGTCCCTGGATCTCACCCGATACCGACCTGGCATATCCTGTGGTATAGGCAGTATCTGAATAACTGGTCCATACCATAAACAGAGTTCGGGCATCGACACGCAGAAGATAAGGTCCATCTGTTACTCTGGCCCATCCCAGCTGAGGTTGACTGGCAGTATGTCTCCACAGGCTGAAACAGTCCTTTTTAAATTTCCAGGGCGCCTCAGATGCCCGGAAAAGAATCATGGGTTCGCCTATGGAATCGGAAAGATCCTCCTTCATCCGAATTGCCGCCATCTGTCCGTCCTGTACCTGCATCCATTCATGGCAGAAGACCATCCATGGATGTCCTTCTTTATCCTCATACAGCGTACCGTCCAGGCAGTGCCAGTCTGCAGGTGTTGCCGGTTTATTTACCATTGGCACAAAAGGTCCTTTAGGTGAATCAGATACCAGGAACTGACATCCCCGGTATCCTCCCGGCGCCCGGAAGGAACTGACCGCATAGTATTTACCTCTCCAAAAATGACACTCTGGTGCCCAGAAATCCAACGGTCCCCAGAAATTCTCATCCGGCACAAAAGCATGGGATGCTTCGCTCCACCACACAAGATCTTCGCTTTCCCTCACATTAATGGCACAATTCTTCTGACCCGGCATAGGAAAGCAGTCATAAAGATAGTATTTCTTGTCTTCCGCACAGGGAACAATACAGATATCCCTCACATGCAGGTCTTTTACATGAATCATCTTTTTATTTTCTTTCATATTCTTCCTCCGTTCTGAAATGGTTTAGTCTGCATATCTTCCTAACAGACAGATTTTCTTGTTAAAATATTGGTCCATAGCCGGCTTGATCTCTTTATACAGAAAATTCGGCCCGCTCTTCTCATGCCTGTTTTCACTAACTGCCTTCTCTGCCGCTTCCATGGCCGCCATATACATTTCCGTTGCCAGGTTGACCTTGCATATACCATTCTCAACGGCACATACCACCTGTTCCTCAGGAATCAGACTGGTTCCGTGCAGTACCAGGGGCGTCTTAACTGCAGCCGCAAGTTCTTTCAGCAGCGGAATATCCAGCTGCGGCGTTTCCGCATATACTCCATGACTGTTTCCGATTGCCACTGCCAATAATTCCACACCTGTTTCTTCTGCAAAATCCCGCGCCTGTCCGGGATCTGTATAGAGAGAGCGATCCTTATAATCCTGCACTCTGCTGCCTACCCCTACATGCCCCAGCTCTGCTTCCACAATAACATCTGATGCATGAGCCAGCTTTACTACTCTTTTTGTTGCTTCCACATTTTCCTCATAGGGTCGGTCTGACATATCGATCATAACCGAATCAAATCCAGCATTAATTGCCGCCTTGATTTCCTCATAATCCTTGCTGTGATCCAAATGTGTGATCAGGGGAATCGAATATTTTCTCTCCAGTATCTTCTTAAATCCCACAAACTCTTCAAAGGAAATAAACTCTTTGAAATTTGGATAATACATTAAGAACAGCGGCGCCTGATAGCGGGAAGCTGCCTGTGCCGCCCAATCCATATAGCTGTAATGAGCCGTATCATAAGCTGCGATCGCGCAGTGTTCTTCCTGCACCTTTTTAAGAATATTTTTGATATGTTCAATCGCCATTTTCTCATTTCCTTTCTTCGTTATTTTATAGTAATCAAATTATTGCCCGAACCGCTTAGGCAGCGATTCCGATATCTTCCACAGTTATAGGGCAGATTCAATATACAGAATCGTGTATGACTCCCATGTATTTACACGCTTCGTGAAATACTTCCTTATAAGATCCATAAACGCCTGCGATATGATGGATATAAGGCCCGTACATCAGTTTATCTTCCCATTTTCCCCAATCCTGCGTTTGAATCCACACATAATTGCCATCCGTTGCAGGACCACTCGTTGTCTCACATTCCTCCGCAAGAAGATAATAATCATTATGATCTGTGTCGAAACGGACCAGCGTCAGCTTTCCCTCCTTCAGCTCATACTGCCCCTTGCCGGCATTTACACAAGCCTTATCTTTGGCCAACTCATAAGGAAACGGACCACAGTGCCACAATAGCTCGGCATTATCATTCTGCGGATGTCTGACCGTGATGTCTGCCAGAAACGAGGGTGTCTCATACAATGCCGCAGCCTGGGCCAAAATCGAAGAGATTGCCCCATGTATATCCGTCTCACAGGTAACCGGAATTCCCAGCTGGGACAGATAACCGAACGCAAAACACCCGGATACCTTAAAGTGACTGCGCAGCAGAGCCCAACACTCAGATGCCACAGCCGAACACCGATATTTTTCTGCCATATGCCGAATTGCAAGAACAATCGATGCCATGGACAGTTTATCTTCCTCTCCCATTCCCTTTATCAGTACTTTTTCCTCTTCCCACTTCTGCAGGAGTTCCTCCGCCCTGCTCTTCTCCTTTATGTAGCTATTGATCTCTGACACAATCTCTGTACTTTCTATGGGCACAATATGGATTCCGAACCGCTCAAGCAACTCTCCCTCATTCACTTTGACACTTAAGAACTGTCTCGGACGTGTGCTCAACTGCAGAATCCGCAGATTACGAAATTGTTTTACCACACTTGCCACCCGTATAAACTGCAAGATGCCATTTTCCAATTCCTCAGAATCCAGCCAGCAGTTTCTTAAATAAGTATAGGGAACCCCATACCGCATTAGTAGTCTTGTCGTGGCAAACAGACCGCACTGGGTATCCGTCAGATTTCTGTCCCTGATTACCGTTACCTCATCCGGTCTTCCGTCTCTGGGTCCCCAGACCAAGGTCGGTACCCTCAAAGCATTGGCAATGATTCCTACCGCCTCCTCTTGTCCGAAATTTGCATGCGGCACAAACAGTGCATCCACCTTCTGTTCTCTAAGAAAATCGGCAACTTTTCCTGATTCTTCTATTCCCGTTACCATGCCGTCTTCCAGCAGATGTTCTGCCCATACACATTCTACAAATGGCATTTTCTCAAAAATATTTTCCAAGCGGACACGGATCCGGACAGCATTTTCGGCTGCCATGTCTCTGGGCGGAAAAGTGTCTCTTGCAGTAAGCACAATACCAAGTTTTATTTTTCTCATCTTGCTTCTCCTCCTATTGTTATATCCTGTCAATTAGCAGCAATTCAGATATCTCCACTGTTACGCCTGTCAGCCTTTGATACTGCCGATGGTCAATCCGGATACGAACGATTTCTGGAAAAAGAAAAAGACGATCATAATCGGAACAATTGCCAGCACAGCTCCCGGCATTAACACATCGTAAGCATTTCCGAACGGAGTCAGCAGACTGGACAGCCCTATCGGCAATGTCAGCTTATCATTGGATTGCAGTACAATCAGCGGCCACAATACATTATTCCAGCTGCCCATGGCGCAAAAGATACCCATAGCCCCGAAAGCTGCCCTCATCAGAGGAACCATGATATTCCAATAGATCCGGAATTCTCCACAGCCGTCTATTCTTGCCGCATCCGCAAGTTCTTTCGGAAGGCCAATCACCGACTGTCTGAAGAAAAATATCATAAACGGCGCTACCATCAAAGGCATCACTACACCAAACCGTGTGTCAAGAAGCTTCATATTTGCGACAAGCTGATACAAAGGTAGAATAAGAATTTCAAACGGCAGCATCATCAATACAAGATCCATGACCAGAAACAGGCTTCTGCCTTTGAACTTATACATCCCCAGCCCATATCCAACCAACGAGGAAAAAAACAGGCCGCATACCGTCTGCATCAACATAATACTGAGACTGCTGAAATACCATTTCAGATAAACCCCATTCCTGTACTGAAACGCAATCACATAGTTATCCAGTGACATCCTTGAAAAATCGATCCGCAGCCCCAACCCGTAGGAAATCAAGTCAGAAGACGGACGGAAAGACCCTACTACCAGAAAATATAACGGCGACAGAAAAATACATGCCATACAAATCATAAAGATCATTAAGATATAATCTGCAGGTTTTCTCCGGATCTTCATTTTTTCTTTCTTTCTCATCCCGCTAGTCCTCCTCTCTGAATAATCCCAGACATTTGAGCTGAACCAAATTTACACTGCAGATGATAATCATCAATACGATTCCTATCGCAGATGCCATGCCGAAATTCACCTTATTGAATCCCATTTGATACAGATAACGGGTCATTGTCAGTCCGATATCTCCGGGTGTCGCGGTATTCCACAGAGCATAGCTTTCTGTAAATACAGAAAATCCTCCCAATATGCTCATAGTCAAAACATAGATCAGTGTGGGACGAATGGACGGAATGGTAATATGCCGGAAAACCTGTACGTTATTTGCACCGTCAATCCGCGCTGCTTCCTTAAGCTCTTCGGGCACTCCCTGCAACGCCGAAAGAAAATAGATCATAGTCACACCTGTGGAACGCCAGCTTGCAACAACGACCATCATAATATTTCCTATCATTTGGCTTTGCGTCAGCCAGGCTATAGGTTCCTCTATTACCCCCAGCCCCATTGCAATCTGATTCGCAAGAGATGTCTCCAGGGAACCGAACAACAGGCGGAAAATAATACCCGCTATGATCGTAGAAGTAAGAACCGGCACAAATATCGTACATCTCAAAATGTTACGCATAGGCAGCCTTCTATTTAGGATCAATGCAAAAACCATTCCGAATACAAATTGGAAGGCAGTATTCAGCACCGTATAAATAAACGTGTTTCTTAATGCCGTGGCAAAATGATCCGTAAACAGATTCCTGAAATTTCTGAGTCCGATAAATACATTCTCACCTGTAGGCCTGACATCCTGAAAGCTCATCATAATTGTTTTGCAAAATGGATACAGATAAATCACGAAAAAGGCAAAAACGAACGGAAGGCAAAAAAGATATGGCGCTATGTCTTTAGACTTCATTTTATGCTTCATAGATTCCTCCTATCGTAAGAACAGGCAGCAGAGAAACATCCGCCTCCCTGCTGCCCATGTTCCTATTCTTCCTGGCCGGCCATTACAGCCCGCAGTTCATCCGCACATTCTTTCATAACAGTTGCCGGATCCTCCATCTCGGAAAATAACCGATAACACATTGTCTGTTTTACTATATCAGTAGCCTGTGCATATCCGCTTGTGATATGAAGACCTGGCATATTTACCAGTGCGTCGTTCACTACCTGATAGAAATCTTCGCCATAGTACTCCATCGGAACAGAATTCTCCGATTTACTCAATTCCTCATATACATCCGGGCGCAGAGGATCCGTCATACCTTGTGAACCATAGTAAAGGTTGGACTCATATGTCATATAGGTGAATTCCAGAAATTCTTTCGCAAGTTCGGTTTTATCTGATGTTTTAAGTACACAGTGGCAGGTTCCTCCCATACCGGTAGATGTATAGCCGTCTTCACTCCACATAGGCAGCGTAGAAATACGGAATTTTCCCTGAATATCAGATACGCTCTGCTTCAAAAATCCTCCCCACCACAATGGATGGTATACTGCTGCACAATTGCCATTGCCAAAATATGCGTAAGCTTCTTCTGCGCAGTTGGCGCCACCGGGAGCTACGATTACATAACCTGCCTTCAATTGATCCTGCATCCAGGTAACCGTCTTAATGTTGATATCACTATCCATCACTACATTACCTTCATCGTCAAACCAGTCTCCACCAGCCTGTGTAATCAACGTATATAAAGCCCATACATCCGAAACATCCCACATCAGGAACGGCTTTCCTGTCTTTTCATAAAGAATCTTTCCGTATTCCTCCACATCCTCATAAGTTTTAATATCATGATAGTCAATACCCGCAGATTCCAGCAATTCCGGATTATAGTAGGCAACAGCAGCTCCTACCTGCCCATCTACTCCATAGTAATGTCCTGCCGCAGAATAATTTTCAAACTTAGACATGATCATATCGTCTTTGTGTTTTTCCACCAGATCATCGATCGGTTCCAGCATAATCTCATCCGCCGTACCTTTCAGAAAATTTCCAATCTTGCCGATTTCAATTTCTGCCATATCCGGCGCTCCCTGCCCTGAATTCAATGCAATCATCAACTTGCTGTGCATGTCCTCAAAAGGGTAAACCTGTAAGTCCACCGCTATCGGCCGATTGGGATTTGTTTCGTTCCATTCTGCCTCAAAACGTCGTATAGGCTCCTCTACATTATTAAATGCCCAATAAGTCAATGTAACCGGTTCCGTCCAGCCTTCCTCTTCTGCCGCCGCTTCAGTGGTCTCTCCTGCATCACCTGAACCCGAAGAACTCTCGGCAGCATTTGTATCACCGATACTCTGTGCCTGACCCGAATCACTTCCACATCCGACTGTCAACATACTGAGCATTGCCATAGAAAGAGCTATAGACAGTATTCTTTTAAATCTTTGTTTCATAACTTGTCCTCCTGTTTCGTTTTTTGTGGTTGTTCATGTTCTCTGAAATGAAATGTTTTAATTTTGCTTCTTCCGATAGTGGATATAAAATTATATTAAGGCCTTATTTTCTTTTACATTTCCGAATTATTTTCTATTGAAACATTTCAATTTTCATGTATCCATCATATGTCACCAAGAGAATAATGTCAATGATTATTTCAAAATAATAAAATTATTGTACAGTTTTTATGTTTTTATTCTCTTATTTTTGTACAACTTTCACATTATTATCATTGTTTGCATTAGGTAATACTGAAATAATTTAATTATTCTTATATCATGTTGTTATCGAAGTAATTTAAAAATTGTTAATTCTCTATATTATCATTCTAAAAACATTTCAATTCATGGATCCTATCTTCCGCTTGTCTCTTCATTATTTATCTGATATGATAAAACTAATTAGATAAAATATTACTTTAGAGGTACAGATATGGTCACAATCCGCGATGTTGCCAATAAGGCAAATGTATCTATTGCAACTGTCTCCAATGTTATTAACCATAATTGCAAGGTTGCAGATAAAACCGCCCAGAAAGTATGGGATGCCATCCACGAACTGAATTATGTCCCGGATTATGTTTCCCGTGGCTCCAAATCGATCATGAGCAAAAGTATCGGAGTATTGATAGAAGATATACAACATCCATACACGCAGCCGTCTTTATTTATACACGGTATCAGCAACTGCTGTGAAGACCAGAATTACCGCATGCAGCTCATTAATATGAACATCGGGATCTCGAATAATAATCTTGCCCCTAATCAAACGGTTGAGAAAAAGGTAGTAACCAGTATTCGTTCATTGGTCAAAAGTGATCTGCGCGGTGTCGTTTATATAGCGATTCATCCCCGGAATATGGACTTTTTGCTGGATAAGATCAACCTTCCTGTCGTTATGGCTTATTCCTTTTCTGAAAGCGCTCCTTCTTTTATTTCCGATGACTTTCACGGCGGCCGCATAGCCACCGAATATCTGATTCAAAACGGACATACGAAAATCGGCATTATATCCGGTCCCACCATTTCCTATCCGGCCCATAAGCGTTTTATGGCTTATCAGGAAGTTCTGATGGAGCACGGCCTGCCCTTCAATCCGGCCTATCTTTACTCCGGAAACTGGTTATACGAAGATGGCGTCAGAGCCTGTCAGTATTTCTGCTCCCTGCCCGATCCCCCCACGGCCATTTTTGCTATGAATGACATTATGGCATATGGGGTCATAAACTATGCCCATGAGGCTCACATTCATATACCAGATGATCTGTCAGTCATTGGCTTCGATAATCTGGAAATGTCCGCATACACTTATCCGCCGCTGACAACAGTGCAGCTGCCTTTTTACGAAATCGGGTATAAGTCCGCCGAGGCGCTGATACAAATGTTGGAGCACCGTGAACTTCAGACTGCTTCCGAATCACTTATACGGTCTCTTCCCTGTAAGGTTATTTCACGCCAAACCGTAAAGAATATTTCAAAGCTGTCTTAGCCAGATTCCTTATTTATATACTGTTCTATATGTTTACACATTGTAGATTTTTTATTACATAAAACCGTGGAATTCCTAAGGTAAGTCTCTCTCATTTATCTTGCAATACAGACTCAGGATTGTTCTTTCAACCCATAAAAGAAATCGTGAATATAAGAAATGCCATAAAGATCAATATTTATGTAATATTTGCAATAAAAACAGGAGAAATCCGGAAACCGGCTTTCTCCTGTTTCTTAAATTATAGTAAACGAAATTTCTAACCTGATCACCTCAGCGGCATATACAGAAACACCTCAAACACCTCCCCCTCCGCCTTCAGTTCCATCGCCCCGCAGTACCTCTCTACAATCTCCTTCATGCTCCTGAGTCCGATCCCGTGATTCTCTTTATCCGGCTTGGAGGTCTGCGGCAAACCCTCTTCCTTCCGGATCCCCGAAACCGCTCCATCATCAGACTCCCTCGCCGCACTTTCCACCGGATTTGTCACTTCCAGACAGAACAGGCCTTTCTGTGCCTTACTCCTCAGCAGAATCTTTCTCCTGTCCTCCTCCAGTTTCCTGCATGCTTCCGCCGCATTATCCAGGGCATTGGCAAAAAGCGCGCAGATATCCCTTTTCTCGAAAGGTAATTCCTTCGGAATATCTATCTTTGCCTCTAACCTGATTCCGTAATGTTCCATCTGTTCTTCCTTAACAGACAGCACCGCGTTGACCGTAGCGTCTCCGCAATACTGCATGGATCTGGTAACCGGGCTGTCCTCAATCAGACTCCTGATATAAGCCTCTCTCTGTTCCTCCGGCATGACCGTAAGCGTTGTCAGATGATTGGTCAGATCATGCTTCAATCTCCGTATGGCAAAATGCTGTTCCTCCATGGACTCGTAATAGCTGCGGTTGATTTCCGCAAGCATGTTCTGCTCTTCCAGCTTCTGCTGTTTCGCCAGCACCATGACCGTCCACAACAGTCCGATGATCGATAAGAGCGCAATGATAAGAATCAAAATGTAATCAAAACCGTGAGTGTCAGATAACGGATGCAGCACGATAACACTCAGAACAACGCCGCATGGCGTCATCGTAAGCAGCAGCAACAGCTTCCACATACTTTCAGACAGGCTGTATTCCCTGTCTGGGGCGAATCTTCTGATTCCCGTATGCAGGAGAAGGGTAAAGAGCAAGGCACAGCATGAGGAAACAATTGTTGCACGTACCGGTTCCACATGCCTGACATGTACCGTCAATATGTAATTGTCCCGCAGGGCACTGAAGGCAAAAACAGTGCTGGAAAACATCAGCCCTATTACTATTTTCTTCCAGAAACCGCCTTCACATACAATCTGTATAACCACCAGAAAAAAAGAAATAGCCCATATGATATTCGTCGCATCCCCTATATAGATGATTGTGCCAAGCAATATCCAGCAGCTGAAAAGCATCAGCAGCCTTTTCCACCATTTTCCGGATACGGTGATCATTTTTCCTACTGCCATCTGCAGGAAAAATGCCGCCAATACCATAATGGTACATAAAGAAATGATATCCATACTGTCCTCCGCTCTATACTGTTTCTATAACTCAGTTACCTTTTCGCAGATCAGAATGCCGGGTGTTCCCCGCTACAGCATCGAACGGGCAATTCTCTTCATCGCCTGCTCCCTGTGATTTCTGCTGCAGGGCAGCTCCCGCCCGCCCACCGTAACCACGTTGCCGCCCAGATAATCCACCCGGGCAGGATTGACCAGAAACCTCTGGTGGATCCTCACAAACTGCTCGTCCAGTTTCTTCTCGATCTCATCCAGTTTGGCGTAGAAAGTATACTCCTTATCTCTTGTGACAAGCACGGCCTTCCTCCGGTCGGAATAAAAGTAAAGAATCTCCTGCAGCGGAAATCTCCATGTTCCGTCCGCATTCTTAAATGAAAAGGTCTGGCTCTCTTCCTGTTCCAGTTTCACCCGCACCCGATGCAGCAGCTCCATCAGTCTCTGCACCGTAACCGGCTTCAACATATAGTCCAGCGCTCCCACACTGTAACCGTCAAATACATGCTCCGCATACCCTGTCAGGAAGACGATCATAATATTCTCGTCGAATTCCCTGATCTGCCGTGCGGCTTCCATACCATCCATATTCTCCATCTCCACATCCAGAAAAAGAAGATCCACCTCACCCGGATGCTTTCTCAGCCACGACACGGCATTTGTTCCTGCACAAAACTCATATACGATCTCTTCTGACTGTTCGATCAGAGTTTTCTCCAGACGAAACCGTAGCACATCCCTTGCCTCTGTCTCATCATCACATATCGCTATACGCAGCATAGAGGTTCCTCCTTAATTTTTTATACATGCAATCATATTACCATAAACCATCCGGCAAAGTACACACCCTTTGCTCCGCCAAAACCGTCCCTCACACCTGAATCATGTTCTCACAGGTTTTGCACCAAATGCAAAGACCTGAGCCGAACTGTTACCCAAACTTTACACCAAATACCGCCAAACTTTACATCTTTCCTGACAGCACTCCAAAAATTACATCCGAACCGTCAAATCTTGACATACCACAGCCAGCATGCTGTCCGCATATGATACCATCCTCATAGACGATATAAAAATTTCGCATTCGGTGATGAAAGGCTTCCGTATATGGCTCCTGCAAGAGCAGGAAGCAGAAATGCGTTATACCGTTTACTACACATCATAACCCAAGAAAGAGAGGCGTTTCCATGTTATATGTTAAAAATCTTCACAAATCTTATCAGACAGGCAAAGTCAAATATCAGGTTCTGAACGGTATTGATTTCCATGTGGAAAGGGGAGAATTCGTTGCGGTCATGGGCCCTTCCGGTTCCGGTAAGACTACCCTGCTAAACTGCATCTCCTGCTATATTCCTTTTGACAAAGGGGCGATCACCATCGGCGGTACGAACCTGGCCGGGCAGAGCGAATCCGAACTGGCTGAATTCAGAAATACCAAAATCGGATTTGTCTTCCAGGACTTCATGCTCTTAGACGGTCTGACGATACGCGAAAACATTCTTGTGCCTCGTATCGTACAGGGTGAAGTTACGCAGGACGCAGAGCAGCTCGCCGACAAGCTTACCAAACTGTTTGGCATAGGACATATCCTGAACAAATATCCCGCCGAGATATCCGGCGGAGAGAAGCAGCGTGCAGCCGTGGCACGCAGCCTGATCAACAATCCTCTGATTATCCTTGCCGACGAACCCACCGGCAACCTGGATTCCAAGTCAAGCCGTGCCGTCATAGAAACCTTCGGGGAAGCCAAGGAGCGTATGGATGCCACAATATTTATGGTAACACATGACAGCTTCGCAGCCTCCTTCTGTGACCGTGTCATCCTGCTGAAAGACGGCTCTATATACCGCCAGCTGGAGAAAGAGAACGACCGTGGCCAATTCCAGGACAGACTGCTTGCAGCGATTAAGGAGATGACGCAATGAGTTTTAGCGTTCTGCGATTCTGGCTGTTGCTCCGGCTGGCATGCCGGCTGTTATTTCTATTATTAACCTGAAACATAAAATGAATGTAATAATTCAGATGTCATCGCTTTTATTATTCGGAGGTATTACCATGACACAGACTTTAACCATGAAACAAATGGAACGCAAGCTCCAGCGTGCAGACCGGAAACATGCGCACCTGTATCTGTTCTGTAACTTTATCGCCTTGATGATCATCTCTGCCTACGCCGGCATGATGTTCTCCCCGACCGTGCAGACGGTCTTCCCACAGGGAGGGGACAGCCGTAAGCAGATGAATGCCATATTTATACTCACCCTGGCCGGATGCGTCATCTTCACCATCTATGCAGCCAGTCTCTTCTTCCGCCATAAGTCAAGACAGCTGGGAATCCTGATGGCGCTCGGAGCATCCAGAAAGCGGCTCGTCCCGGGTCTGTTCCGGGAAGTAATATCCTTAAGCGGACTCTCATCCATAGCAGGCATCCTTGCCGGATTCCCTTTTATCTGGATCATCTGGACTCTCTTCCGGTTGATTCTGATCGACAGTTCCGACATGCTTCTTTCCTTTGATCTGCGGTGCCTGTTGGTTTCTCTGGCGTTCCTGCTTGTTGTAGTTGCCTTCTCCTGCATGACCGCCTGGCATTATCTTCGCAAGACCAACATTATGGAGATCATCCGGGAAGAACATATCAACGAACCTGTAAAGGAACTCGGAAAATGGTGCGCTCCCGCAGGATGTATCCTTCTTTTGTCCGGCGCCCTTCTGGGCTACTGCTGCCCGATTCTGTATATGGGTGCCTTCAATGCCCTGCCGCCAGCGTGGATGAATCTTCTGTACGCCCCTGCCTTCGCAGGACTCTATATGATCATGCTTCACGCTGTCGTGCATGGATTCAGAAGCTATAAGCACAATCCGTATAAGAACATCATTGCAAGGAGTATGATGAAATTCCAGGGCCGCCAGACCGTCAATAATATGATCGTCGTAGCGCTTCTGATTGCGGGCGCCTGCTTCGGTATATTCTATATCCCTGTCATGACTGTCGGCGCCATGATGGACTATGCCGCACAGCCCTACGATTATTTCTACCACTACCGCGCCGACCAGGCAATACCGGATAAAGAAACCGTAGAGTCGCTTGCCGGAGAATACGGGCTGTCTCTGAAAAACTGGGGGGAATTCGAATATCTTTCATTGGGATTTGGCGGACTGACTGATATAATGGCGGAAGACGGAAAGCATTGGAGCACCGAATACGTTCCCGTTTCCGGCGAAAGCAGAGTCATCTCCGAGAATACATGGAATACCCTTACCGGAGAAAACATAGATGTTCTCCCCGGCACCTATATGTGCATTACAAATACGGAAGAAACAAGCCTTTCCATTTCTTCCAGCGCCCGTCATATTACCAATATGGTCACACGCAGACAGCTTGACACTGAATATGCCGGCCTGCTGCACTATAATCTGCTGACCGACTTCAAAGGCTGCCGTGTGCTGGATCAGGCAGACTACGACCAGCTTGCAGAAGGTCTGACCGAGGACTGGATGGGCTGCTGTGTCCACTTTAACATAGACGGAAAAGATTCCTACCCCTTCGCAAAGGCGTTCTTCCGCCTCCTTGTTTCCTCTTATGATGACAACTGCTTTCTGTCAAACTGGTATGATCGGGTTAGATCAATTAGACTCAAAGAACAGGGGCTGGAAGACTGGCAGGAGTCCGAACCGGATCTGAGGCTTAACCCTGACGAAATGGATTCCGTATCTTTCCGCCTGAATTGGGAATATCAGCCGAGTTTCCGCATTCTGAGCCAGAATGATTTTCTGCTCTCCACGTCGGTATTCCTGATGATGTTTCTGTTCATTTTCATCGTATGTATCCTGACAGCCCTGGTCATCTGCCACACCCGCTGCCAAACGATCGCGCTGAATAACCGCTATATCTTCGACGACTTGAAGAAACTGGGCGCTTCGCCCACCTTCCTGAGCAAAGAAGTGTGCAGCCAATGCAACAGCGTCTTCAAGATTCCGACGCTCGTCGGTATGATCGTCATCTTTCTGCTTTTCATCCTTCTGCTCTACGCCAATGACAGCCAGCTCGTATTCACTGAGATCGTCTCATTAGGCGTGTGTCTGGGGATTCAGATTGCGCTCGGCGCAGTGGTCTATGTGGTGTACCGGGTTACGGTCGGGAATATTAAGAAGAAGCTTGGGATATGTCTTTAAAGAGTCTTTTAACATCTGTCCTGCGGATACGAAATTTATGTGCATCTAAATCTATGCGGAGGATACCCGGAATACGGGCATCCTCCATGTCTTCCCAGACAGAAGCAATACAGGAACCATTTCTTTTCATTCTACAATCAAACTCCCATTTATGGTGCCTCGAGTGTATCCCACTTTCAAGCATTTGCAAAGCATTTTACTATATGCAATCTATGTGAGCAACTCTATATCTCCGCCTGAATCAAGTGCCCAAAATTTCTTTCATCCTGAAAAAGCCCATAAATATATGCGGAACTCTCAAGATATAATCCTGTCTCAATATCCGTAAGCTTATCAAAAGTCTGCGAATTATAGAAAATCTGCATGGCCTTATCATACTCAATCTGTATATCCGTAACAATATATTCAATAATATCTTGAATTTGATATTCAACTAACTGTTCCTGTTTTGTCATAATAAAACACCAACCTTCCTCAGAAGTTTTATTGCTCTTTCTGTATGAAATGAATACTGACTCGTTGTTTCTTTATACGTCATTCCATTTATTAACATATTCAATGTAATCATATTATTCTGATACTGACGAAACAGTACAGTCATATCATCATCCGCAATTGGACCAGATACAATATCGTATTTACAGTCGAAATTGCAATTCATATTTCCAAGATCAGTAAAATATTTATTTCGATTATTCATTACAAATAACGCCCAATTTCCTGATGGTATATTGCCAAAATTCATAATATTCAACTCCGGAATTTTTAATAAATCATCGGGTACCTCATAAACATTTACGATCGGCGTACCACCATAAATTTTTGCAACCCGCCCCGCCATTTTCTGTGCTTGTTCAGACAACTCCGTAGTATAAAATCCTCTGCCGAAGTCCTTGTATGGACGGCATAATGCCAAATCAATTGATTGTATATCAAGATTTGTTCCGTGATATAAAATCATACAAGCATCCCTCCATTTTTTCTGCATATCATCAGCATATCATCAAGTGCATCATCCAACGACAGGGTATGTTCAATATCATAATTCTCTTTCAAAAACTCTATCGCTTTATACTGGAAAAGAAACTGAAATGCCTCTTTTATTTTTAAGTTATATCTACGTGCAAATTCATTAACACAAACAACCGCATAATTTATTTGTTTTCTTTCTTCGCTCATAACGCTCCTTCAGAAAATACTTTTTTTTCATTTTGCAATCACTGCTTTCTGACAGCTGTCTCTCCTACTTACACCTCCATGTTTTCTCGGGCACATAGACTTACTTTTTATATTTCTGATTTTATTATTTCCATCTTTTCAATATCACATCGTCGTTATTACTTTGAATAAACAGCATCATTTCTTGAAAGAAGATACACACAATACTGGTTCATACTGATGCCTTCCCTTTTGGAGTGCTCTGCCAATAAGCGATACAAGCTACGAGGTAATCTCAATTTAAACTGACCAGAATAATCTTCCAGGTCATCTGGTTCATTAATCTTAATCCCTTCTTCAAGCGCGGCTTCAATCCATTCCCTCTTAGCATCTGATGCATTTGCCACCGCTTTTTCTACTGTTTCACTATCTCAACATAAACTTTCTTAATTGGCTTACACCCATTTATTCTAAACGTATAATGGATGTTTCCACTTCTTGGGGCATTCATCTCATATCCACAGCTCTCTAACACCTTACGCAATTCATCAAACCGAATATCCTTTGATAAAGTGCAAATACGTGCTAATAGTTTATCCCACGTTGACAATCCGGACACTTCCTGTCTATATCATATGTGGTGTAGTATTTGGCGTCAATCATTTTGTATATAATTTTCTGTCATCAAAAAAATTTAAAAATAAGCCTAAATGAAATAATATCAAATTGAAGAAAATTTTCATGTCCATACCATACTCAATCTGTATATCAGTAACAATATTTTTGTGCAAAAGAAAATCTGCGAAGACCTTCGGGTCAATGCGAATGAGAGCGGGCTTGACGCTCTTAATATGCTGCACTTTACCTGTGGAACAAAGCCCTATGACGATTATCCCAGAGCGGATACCTACTTTGCACAATTCACTGCAGAAAGTGCCATTGATCATCTGGGAAAAAATATATACTATGACCATCTGCCTGAGTTTGAAGTAATGTTTATTAATACCTCCACACTTGGAGAAGCTTTTGAACCGGAACAGAAATTTGAAGCTCCGGATGGTTCACCGATCCTGTTTGACCGTGATTTCTTTGGAAAAAGGCGTGGAACTGCCGTCATCCCCGGACCGTTTTCTTGTGGAGATGAGGTGGGAAATGAATTATTTCTTTTCATTCTACAATCAAAATCCCCGGCTCCACTTTCCTGACCTTCCCTGACGCCAGATAGGCAAAGGCGAAAAACAACACGCATACCACAATCCCGGGAGCAAGCATGGTGAGCAGGGCAGGATGTGAAGTAAAATGACTGATTCCACAGATCTTCAAGATCCTGTTTGCAAGCGGATCTGTCAGATACATGCTGAGCACAATACCGACAGCCGAACTTAAGAAGGCCACTATACCGAACCGGATTGCGAAGGCAATCCGCAGTCTTCCCGAAAGGAAACCGAGGGATTTATAAATACCCAAATCATGCTGTTCCTTGTACAGAATCTTGCTTCCCGTCATAGAGACCGTAACCAATATGAAAACAACCGTGATTACAAGCATAACGGCCATCAGCGCCGAGGCAGTAAGGACTATGGCATCCGTACCCGACCAGCTGTTGTTATCTACCGTAATCTGCTCTCCATATGCGTCCTTTAATGCCTCCATAATTTCTTCCACAGCAGATGTATCCTGAAACCGGTATAAAATATGATACCCTGCTTTGCTTTCGTCTCCGCCGTTAAAACTTTCAAAACCCTCTTTGGTCACGCCGAAATTGGCGCCGATATCATTAGCACACTGATAAATACCGCTTATAATAAATTCCTGCTCTCTGTCCCCGACGCCGACAGTAACACTGTCTCCAATGTCCACACCCAACTCATCCGCCACAAGCTTCGTCATGACCAGTTCGTTCCGGTACAGGCAGGTTCTGCCCTCCAGTATGTTGAAATATTCCGGTTCGGAAATAACGTTCATCAAATATTCCGTCTGGTTCAGAAAGCCCCGTTCCATTTTAAACTGATAAGAATCCACAATATGGGCACGTGCTTCCAACACTTCTTCTACTTCTTTACGAATATCCGATGCGTTTGGACCGTCAGCATTTTCATCCCCATACAGAACACTGATATCATGATCCGACGCCGAAAAGGAAGCCATAAGTCCCTTACCGTCCGGGCCCAGCCATGCATCCAGCCTGCCAGTCAGAGACAGGAAAAAGACCAGGAGCGCCGTAACAAGGCTGGCACTTAAATACTGCTTTTTCCCCGAAACAAGCTGTCTGCAGGCAAGCCAGAAGCCTAATCCTCTCTTTCGGACCGGCGCGGTGATCCTGCTCTTAAAATAAATATCCTCCGCACCGCCGCGAATTGCCCTGATCGGCGTAATCTTGCCAATTTTCGCGGTTTTGGCAAAAACAAATCCCATGATGACCGCTATAATAACACCCAGGGAGAGTAAACTGGCGCCCATGGGAATATCCGCCGGTACCATAAGCCCGACCACCGGCACCGTCAGTCTGTCGATTCCTTTTACCACCAGCATGGAAACCGGAATTCCGGGAACCATACCGCCCAGAACCGCCATAAGATACTGCAGCAGCTGTACATTCCGCAGGTCCCTCCCGGTATACCCCAGCGCTTTCAGAATACCCATATCCACATAATCCTGCTCAATACTGCTGGTGATACTGTGGCCGACAACAATCACTGCCACCACCATGAGCACCAACACGAATACAAGCAAAAACCCCGAAAAAATATTCTGTAAAATCAGCATAAATCCTATGATCGTAGATTTCGAATAGGAAAATTCGGTAGTCCGCAAAAGATCCGTCTTTTCCCCCAGAACCTTCTGTAAATCGTTAAGTGTCAGATCTTTGTCCGGATTTTTTACGATATGGACGGCGCTTGCAATATTTGCCGAAGTATTTTCTCCTGCCCCATATATCATTTCCTCCAGTTTCTGCATATCATTTTCCGTAATAAGAGCCTGCTTCATCCCCATCAGGGCGCTTCCCGCAATCGGATCCTCAAAGTATCCCTTTATCCTGTAACGCTGCGTCTCTTTGCCTTCCGTGATACTCACACCGATCATATCCCCGATCCCGGCATTATAGAGCGAAGAAAATGCCGGAGAAACATATACTTCACCTTCCTTAAGCTCCTCCGGGTCTTCACAGATTCCGGTCAGATTATCACGATAGATATGATAACTTTCCTCCTTCGTCCATGCCTGCATATGCAGAGAACCGGACACTGACGATGTTTCACCGCCTCCACCGTAAACCTCGTACTCTCCAAATATGATAATATCCTGTACCTGCACCGATTCAATCTCATCCAGAGCCTCAACGGCCTCAAGCAGACTGTCCCTGTCATCCACCGCGTCTATCCAATACGTAATATCTCCATATCCTGCCCTGTCTATCTGCTCGCTCTCATAGGCATTGGCATTCATCCATATAGACAATACCGCCAGTAAAGATATCGTTATAATAAATACGAGCGTCAGAATCCCGATAAAACTTCCTTTCTGGCTTTTAATATTCGCTCTTACCAATGTATAATATTTCATCTCAATTCTCCCTGTTGATCCTATTCACAGCCTCCGGCTGCCTATAGTAACGGCATTTTTTCTTTTACCACTCCATTGAAGTAAGCCACGCATCCACCTGCCGCTCCCGATTCTTTGCATCATCACTGCAGAAGGGCGGCATGGACATTTCTCCTATGACTTTACCGTCCTCGAGATACAGAAGCCTTGTCGCGCGGATTGCCGCTTTCAGGTCATGCGTTACCATCAGAATATTCTGCCCGCCCTCGTTCAAACTTGTCAGGAGATTCAGAATCTCCTGTGTATTCCGTTTATTCAGCGCTCCCGTCGGTTCGTCCGCAAAGATCATGCCCGGTTCATTCATCATCGCTCTCGCAATCGCCGCTCGCTGTGCCTCCCCTCCCGAAACCTGTGACGGCAGACGCCCTGCCGCTTCTCCCACGTTCATCCGCCCAAGCAGTTCTTGCGCCCTTTCACGTACCTCCCGCTCACTTCTGCGCTTGTCAAGATACCCCGTCACGGCGGCATTTTCAAACAGAGTCAGATTACTGACCAGATGTGCCTGCTGGAATACAAACCCAAATTCCCTGGAACGCAGGAATGCCATTTCCTTTTCTTTCAAACGGCTGATCTTCTTCCCACGGTACTCTACCTCACCGCCTGTAGGGCTGTCCATACCGCTCAGGGCATAGAGAAGAGTAGATTTTCCCGCGCCGGATGACCCCATAACGACCGTGAAATCTCTCTCATAAATTTCCAGATTAACCATATTAAGCACGTGATTCTGTCCGCCGTTGTTTACAAAGCTCTTACAAAGGTTTGTCGCTTTCATGATGACTGATTTCATTGTTCTTGCTCCTTTCCGGTGTCTTTATGGGAATATCTTAGCAGAATAGTTATTAAGAAGTCTTTAAGATAGAGCAAAAGAAAAGTACTTAGTTTTTCCTCAAATACAATTTCTAATAAGTGTCCAAATCAGCCAGTATTTCAAGATTCGCCTTCTCATATTCATTAAATATACTGTCATCAAAATCTGCAGCATCACAAGTTGGGCTATACCAAATACACCCCATAAAATAATTATATAAATCTTCATTTGTAAATATATAACCATGCCTTGCATATATTTCATTTTTGGCTAAATGAATTACCAACATTGGCTCACTTTCAAATTCTTCTTTTGTATAGTATTTCTTATCCGTTTCAAACAGAGGTTCAAGCACATTTGAAATATCCCGTACTTCTCTGACATTTTCCCAATAATCAATTATTTCAGAATAATATGCACTGGCTCGGTAATACTGGCTTCTTTCATTGATCGCCTTTATTATTTCTTCCTCTGTCCATGATGAATTATAACTCGAATTATCAGCAATATCATTCTCTGAAATATCTTCTTTCTGCCTTATCAATTCATAAGAACCACTAATACCGTAATCACTTCCATTATCTGCTTTTTTCCAATTCAATACATCTACAGATATGCTGTCGCTTAGAAATTTGATATGCAAAGTCCCACTGTTTCCCCATTCGTCATCAGCATAATCAAAATATAATTCTTCCTGCTCTATTTTTCCACTAATATCTTCAATCGACGCAAACCGCTGCGTTATTTCCTGCTGTGAATAAAGTGTTCCCAAGAATTGATTATCTTCCGTAATCGTACAGGATAATTCAATTCCTCCCTCTGCTAAAATCTGCTCATGCGTTTTTCCTTCATAAGACCAATAACCACTGTACTCTGCAAAGATAGTGCTATCTTGTATCCCGCTATCGTTCTGTTCAATATTACTGTTTCCATTATTATTTCCACAACCGGCTAATAAGCACATGCCAACGATACTGATTAAATATATTTTATATTTTAACATCTTCTATACCTCATTGTTTAAAATGGCTGAATTTACATGTTCTCACAAACTTTGCACCAAATGCAAAGTTTTTGCATTATTGCGCTAAGGGAAACCACAGAATAACCTCCACCCCGTCCGCATGGCCGGAAATCGTCATACCTCCACCCATACGCTCCATGATATAGTCAACGATATAAAGCCCCAAACCCGATCCAGGCTGGCTGCCCGCATTTCTGCCTCTGTAAAATTTCCGGGTGACGAAAGGCATATCCTCCGGACAAATACCGGATCCATAGTCACGTACATGAATCTCATAGCGCTCTCCTTCGTACGCTGCCCAGATCTCTATCCTGGTTTCCGGCGCATATTTTCTCGCATTTTCCATTATATTAAGAAAAACCTGCGCCATTCTTTTTTCGTCTATATAAAGCTGTGCGTCAGGAAACGGTTCACAGATCACTGCATACGGATACTCCAGATCCCGCAGCGTATCCTCTATCACTTTGCGTATACTGACTTTATGTGCTCTGATCTCCAGGCGCTTCAACTCCGAAAGAGAGTGCAGCACCAGATCATTCACAAGTCTTGTCACTTCGTCACATTTTCTCATGATCACCTGCAAATACCGTTCCCGCATCTCATAGTCCGTATCCAGATTTGCTTCCAAGCCTTCTGCGTAGGCACGGATGGAGGCAATCGGTGTTTTGATATCATGGGAAAGGGAAGCGATGATTGTCTTATTTTCACTGACTGCCTGCGCCTCGTTTTTTCTCGCTGCGACGATTTCTTTACGCATATGGTCGAAGGCCCACGTAAACGCCCCGAAGAAATTTGTTCTCTCATATTCCAGAGAAACATCCAGATTCCCTCCCGCAATCTCTTCTGCATAGTGTTCCAGCTTACAGAAGGGCCGCACGATTTTATGATATAGATAGAAAAGCATGAACATAAGGCAAACTGCCCCTGCACAAATACTCATCATAACGCTTTGCCGCAAGAACCCCGTGTGTGTTTCCACCGTCTCCTGTCTAAGCAGCTCCCGCAGTCTCTCCACATGTTCATGCGCCGGATTATCCCCATTTTCATCCATTGTAAGCTGTTCTATTTCATTCAAAAGCACAAGCCAGTTCCCCGTGCCTGTGCTTTTCTCCATCTTATTTTTCTCAGAATAAAACATGTATCCGGCTGTTGTTACGATGAAAAGACATAATACGATAACCGCCGTTTTTAAAAATTGTTTTTTCATAGCCCTCACAAATCGCGTACCATTTTACTCAGTCTGCCTCAAACTGATAACCGATTCCCCACACTGTTTTGATAAATTCCGGATTCGACGGGTCTGCCTCAAGCTTCTCGCGAAGCCACCTGATATGTACCGCCACCGTCGCTGTTTCTGCTTCTGAAAATGCGCCCCACACCTCATGCAGCAGTTCTTCCTTTGCAATAATCTGTCCCTTATGCGCACATAAATATGCCAGCAGGTCAAATTCGCGGAGCGCCAGCCTGACCGGCTCCCCGTCACATTCTACCGTTCTCATTCCGGTATCCACCGTGATCTTTCCGAACCTATATACAGGCATGTCCTTTTCCTCACCATACACTCTGCGCATCAGCGCATTGACCCTGGCAAGCAGCTCCCGCAGCGAATACGGTTTGGCAAGATAATCATCGCCGCCCATATCCAGCCCTTTAATCTTATCGTCTTCACTTGTTCTGGCACTGGCAAAAATAACCGGCACTCTGGACATATGCCTCAGCTCCCTGCACACATCAAATCCGCTTCCGTCGGGCAGATTAATATCCATAAGCACCAGCTGGAACCGTTCCTTCACCAGAATATCAAAGGCCTGCCCGCAGTCAGTCACAATTTCTGTCCCATAGCCGTAGCTTTCCAGCATATCCCTCGTAATTCCGGCAAGGTCAATGTCATCTTCTATGATTAAAATTCTTTTTTTCATACAGGAAACTCCATACAAATATTTAAAAACAGCTTCTCTACCAAACAGTTTATATGCTGTAATCACGAAAAGCAACCAAAAGCGTTACGGACATAGAAATTACGTTTTCGGACTTGCGGAATCTGCCCCTCGCCGCAGGCGGCTTGGAGTGGGCGGATTCCGTAACAGAGAAGCCGAAAGGCTGAACTGTTGTTACAGTTCACGGCCTAACCGTCCGCGAACTGTAACGCAGAAGTTTGTTATGTCATTTACCATACTTCACAGATTTCAAATAATATCTTATAATACATTGTATTGACATATGTTTTATAATGGAATTAAAAACCGGAACACGGGTGCATACTACTCTTATACAGAGTATTGTGATAAGTATATTGTCTGTCCTGCGATAGCAATATGATAACAAATGCGAAAGGACTCCATAAATAATGCTGTATCGTTTCTTATTTTCTCATTTTACCAACCAACAGATTGCAATGATCGGTATTCTGGCCGCATGGCTGGTAACCTTATTCTTTTTGAACTGCCGCTTCAGTTTTCTGCCCCATGACCATGGACGGGCTTTCGCGGTTAACGGCGAGAAATCAAAAGGAAAACTGCGCGGAGTCGGCCTGGTCATTATTGCCTGCTATGTGGCTGTCTCCCTGCTCATGCTGCCCGTGACCCTTGAATATATCATTTTCTGTATCCTGTTTCTGGCAGTCATGCTGAGCGGATATCTGGATGATGCCTCCCAGAATCCCTGGAGCGATTATAAGAAAGGGTTTATTGACTTCATCATTTGTGCTGTCTATATGAGTTCCTATGTTAAGTATAACCCGACAGTCTTTACATTCCTCGGCTATACTGTAGAGCTTGATCCCGTACTATATACCATATTGGGAGTCATCCTGCTCTGGGTGAGCATTAATGTGACGAACTGTTCCGACGGTGTTGACGGATTGTGCGCAACACTCAGCATAATCACAATCTTTTCCTTTTGCTGTATCTTCACGTCATCCCTGGGGCTGTTCGCGACCTACAGTTATATTCTGATCGGGTGTATTCTGGCATATCTGCGGTTTAACTCCTCGCCGAGTTCCATGCTGATGGGGGATGCCGGATCCCGCGCACTGGGATTCTTCATTGCCGTGATTGCGATGAAATCCGGGCACCCGTTCTGTTTTATTCTGCTTGCCCTCGTATTGATTCTGGACGGAGGACTGGGACTGGTTAAAATATTCCTGCTGCGGTTTTTTAGGATTCATTTCTTAAGCCATACACGGACTCCTATTCATGATGAAATGAGAAAGAACAGGGCCTGGTCTGACACGCAGGTAGTATTCCGGTTTGCAATATTGCAGGCGATGTTAGCGGTTATTACTTATCTGGCCGTGATATAGTTATCAATGTTATTAAGTTAAGCCGGACGCGCCTGACATGATAGGAATCTCCTAAGGACGCGCTTTCGCTCAGTTCCAAACGCAGCGGTACTAAGTTCGTGAAAGACCTCATTAAGTACCGGCGTTAGGGGGTGGCCCTCAGGAGAATCCTATCATATCAGACGCTGTGTATATAACTTAATGGCATTGATATAGTTATAGTAAACGAAATTTCTAATGCCGTTAACTATAACAACATTGGAAATCCGATTATAAACCTGAAAGAAGTGCCTGATTTCCTGTCAGGCACTTCTTTCAGGTTATTCTTTCATCTCATCGATGTCTGTCAGATTTACACCCGCAACATTTAGTACTGCCTTCAGGGAAAGATACTTCCGCTTTAGTTTAGCATACGTTTCGGTTGCATTCTCTTTTTTTGCCGATGCCATATATTCCTGAATTTCCTTAAACTCATCTATGGCAGCTTTCGTAATCTCAAGACCGTTCGGCATACAATCACCCGCTTTCATACACTTTGTAATATTCTACGGCACAACAACGTTATTCTTTGATGATGTCTGATTCACCGCCCTTCAGAATCCGGCATGCAATTGTTACACTTTGATTGTAACAAATTTATTCTATCGGTACAACATACAAATTCTCCTCCGTGATTGGCCCATCCTGTTCCGGTACGGCTTTCTGAAACAGAATCGCGTCAATCTGTGCCGTATCCAGGATATGCCTCGTCGTATTGGCTGTCATGTAGGTATCCGTCTCTTTGTACCTCCGGGCCGCGCCGCCGCCCATAATGCCCGTCAGCAGGGTACCATCCTTTAAACGTACACCATATACCAGCGGCGGCTCCGTATGATCGGTAGTCTGGATGTTCTCCCCGTCCCCGTTTGTTGCCTCGATTGTAAACTCCTGTGCCGCAAAGGCGTAATCTACCTGAATTGAAATAGGGGATATCTTCACATGCTTCACTATTGCTCCGCTTTCTCCAAGCGGCTCTGACAGGCTGGCCTCCCGTACCGCATCCGAACCTTTCATGGCAATTGTCAGTTCCCATTCCGCATCCAGATCCGGTGTAAACGCTGCCTTATGCACTGTCCCTAAATTTCTGAACCGAACGTCTGCAGTCGAATCTATCAAAGTAATTTCGTCATTTGTTACGGCATTGATCCAGATGATATATTCCAGGCTGCCGTCCTGCCCGGCAAATCTCTCGACCACACCACCACTGGCATTTTCTTCTGCCCTGGTGCCGTCTTCATACACAAACTGACCGGATGCGTCCTGCTGCAGTCCATCATAGAAGTGACTTGTGTATGAGATACCGTCATTTCCATCTATGCTGACATGCACTTCATCAAAGCAAGGTTCTTTTCCTTCTTCCAGATCATATCCTTCTATTTTAAAAGACAGCCACGCAAACTGGTCTGTCACAATCGTCTGCTGTGCGGTTACCGTGACGCCTTCACTCGTCACGCTGTTTTTTTCCGGGGAAACCGGTGCGGCAATCTGTTCCGTCTGCAGCATCTGCCTCTGCTCTTCTGTCCCCTCGAATTCGTTCTGCAGTCCTCTGCTCCATTTCAGATAGCCCGCCGCACACACGGTCGTGCCAAACGCCAGAACCGCCACCGCGGCTACCAGGGGAAGTACTCTTCTGTTTCTGTTTATTTTTCTTCTTTTCATCTTCTGATATGTCCTTTCTGTCCGGATCTGCTCATAAGTAAGGTCGGCCTTCTCCTGTACGATATCCGGAATCCTGATTTCCATCTGCATCATTTCCACTATATTCTTATCATCCATTCTATAAGCGCTCCTTTCATAACGGTTCAGACAGGCCTGCGCATTTACTGTTTACGCACCGACCATGCCGCCCTGTCATCTTCTTTCATGATACAAAGATGTCATCTGATTTCTTCCTCTTGACAATCGTGTTCTTACAGTACTGACGGGCATATGAAGAATATCGCTGATCTCTGTCGTCTTTAATCCATTCACATAATACAGGATCATGACCATACGATACTTTTCATCCAGGCCGTTTAACATCTCCATCCATTCAATATTTTCGTATTCATCAGAAGGCCGCGCCGTCTCCCGCACTTCCTCGACCGGATATACTTTCTTCCTTTGCCTGAGAATATCATTGCATTGATTAATGAGAATTCTTGTCATCCATGTCCTGAAGAACTCTGCCTGCTTCAATTGTCCCAATTTCTCCCAGCATACGAGAATCGTATCAGATATGGCATCTGCAGCATCTTCATTGTTGCGCAGCATCGCCCATGCGGTCTTATACATATTCTGCATCTGGGATTGCATCAGCTCAGTAAACGCATCCGCGTCCCGCCGTTGTGCACGCTTTACCAGGTTATTCATCTGCCGCCTTATCCTCCGTTTCAGCTTGATTATGCCATTTTACAATTTCTGCACCTGCTGCCTTCGGCAACACTATTGTCCACAGACACCCGCCGTACGTCAAGTATCCTATAACAATATCTTCATTTCCGCGGTAAAGAAGAAATGCCGAGTCTGCCTGATTTTAAAACTTCAGCCATGACCGCAAAGAACAAGTATTTCCTGTCTGCTGCAGCAGCGCATTTGATTCCTTGGATACATCTGATGCAACCGATTTCCTCGAATAGATCTACGTTAGAATTCGTGTTTCTGTATCCAATTATCTGACCATTAGACGGCCCACATTCCGAAAACGTCCCAAAAAACAAAAACACTTCTTAATTCTGTCTGCATTGATATAAATACAGAATTAAGAAGTGTTTTGTTATATGACCTGTTACTGATCTGATCTCTCTTCTATTATGGAATGAAAATCAAAACCCTGCGTCACCCAAGGAATGTGATCATACTCTCCCCGTCCTTCGCTGCCGTTTCAAAGTATTTCTTCAGCTCTGCAAAATTCTCCCAGACATACTCGGCAAAAAGTTCCCCGTCTTCATCAGATGTCACAGGATAGATCTCGTTGGAGATCAAATCTTCTATACAGAACTTGTCCCGAAAAGCCGCTTCATCCCACTCTTTCAGCGCCTCCGCTATCTGTGCCACAATCTCTTTCGGAATCAGCCTCGCCGGACCATATCCGAAATCTTCGTCGCTGACCGGCTCACCGCCCAGTACCATCTGCCCCAGAATATTGTCATCCGGAATATCCCACACGCATCCTGTCAGCACATAATGGATCGCATGCCACGCCTTATCGATACACAGAAGCTCCTGCTCCTCCTCTTCGCCGAACAGAATCTCCCCGGCATTTCCATCCTCAATCTGTCTTACAAGTAAATCGTCCGCCTTAAGAAAATATCCAATCATACTCATATTGATGTTCCCCTTTCATCACTGAATATCCCGTATTATTCACCGCTCTCCGCTCTCCGCGCCAATTCCAGGCAGCCCATGATTCCCTGATCGTCATGCAGGCTCGCAGGCACGATATAATGCTCCATGTCTGCCAGCTCTTCGGTCTGGATATAACCGCCAAGCAATTGTGTCACTTTCTCCCTGATCAGCGGGAAAAGCTGTTCCTGGTGCATTACGCCGCCGCCCAGAATGATCATTTCCGGCGATAATGTGAGAATATAACCCACCAGCGCCTGCGCGATGTAATCCGCCTCCATATCCCATACTTCCGCTTTATCCGCAAGCTCTACCGCTTTCTTCCCCCATCGCTCTTCAATAGCAGGCCCCGCTGCCAGACCTTCCAGACAGGTCTTATGGTAAGGACATTTCCCTTCATACTGGTCATCACTTCTCTTACGAATCAGTACATGCCCTGTTTCCGGATGAAGCATCCCGTGCAGCAATTTACCGTCTATATAAATACCACCGCCCACACCGGTTCCAATGGTGAGATAGATAACACAATTCTTCCCTTTCGCCTGCCCGAAAGTCACTTCACCAAGTACGGAGCCGTTAACATCCGTATCAAATCCCACCGGACACCCAAGGGCTTTCTCAAAATCGCCCACAATATCATAATTTCTCCATGCCAGCTTCGGCGTGGTGGTGATGTGCCCGTATGAAGGCGACTTCTTATCCAACTCCACCGGCCCGAAACAACCGATGCCGAGTGCGTCCACGTTTCTTTCCTTAAAATAAGCAATCAGTTTCGGCATGGTAATCTCCGGTGTCTCCGTCGGAATGGAAACCTGTTCAAAGATCTCCCCTGCCTCGTTTCCTATGGCGCATACCATTTTGGTTCCGCCTGCTTCCAGTGCTCCAAGTCTCATGCTTTCCCTCTTTTCTGCGCTTTGTTTTACGCACTATTTCTTCTTTATAGTTAACGACATTAAAAATTTCGTTTTTGGCCCTGCAAAAGCTTCCGTATATGGCTTTGGCAGGAGACGGAAACAGAAATTTGTTATGTCGTTTACTATAGTTCTATGCTACCATAATATAGCCATACTTCCCATACCATTTTTGAATTTCTTATGGATAGCCCTATTTTATTTTTTGTTAAGAAATACTTTAGACTTCTATAATTGATTGTTTGTTATATTTGATGTATAACATATATAAACAGTAAACAAACTGTCAAACATGAATCGGATTTCTCAATCCGGTCATACTGATAGCATAACATATATTAAGGAGGAGTGATTATTATGTTAAGACCTGCATTATTCAACAATCGTACCTATAAACCTGCATTTTTTGATGATTCTTTCGATCAGATGTTTGACAACGCCTTTAAGAACTTCTGGGGAAACAATGAGCTGGCAACCTTCGATGCCTTCAAGACTGACGTGATCGACCAGGGCGACAGCTACCTGCTGCAGGCAGAGCTTCCGGGGTTCGACAAGTCCGACATCAACATTGACTTGAAGGACAATCTCCTCACAATCTCCGCTTCCCACAAGGAAGAGAAGAATGAGGATAACCAGAGTAAGTACATCCGCCGGGAGCGTTACTACAGCTCTTATTCCAGAAGCTTCCGCGTGAACGATGTAGAGCCTGGCGATATCGATGCTTCCTACAACAACGGTATTCTGGAAGTGAAATTCCCGAAGAAGGAAATCGCCGCTAAAGAAGAAATCAGAAAGATTGAAGTGAAATAGAGATTTGTAAAGCCCTCTGTCCCATTCGGGACGGAGGGCTTTCATCAGATAATGCTTTGCATTATTATTCTTTTATTTTGTCAAGTTCAGACAGGTTAATTCCGGAAGCAGTCAATATAACTTTCAACTCTATATATCTTTCTTTCATTTCGTTATATGCTTCTGAATTTTTATCCGACAATCTCATATAGCGCTGTACTCGTGAAAACTCCTCAACAGAGATTTTAAGCATTTCTGTCTCTGTCATATATTCACCTGCTTTCTATGTGTCAATTTAATACAGAATTGATATCTGTATTATAACAAGCAGATAACAAACTGTAAAGTCCACTCACAAAAAACACCTATATACAGATTGTCTCATGGTTACTGTTCATGCCGATATTCCGCTTCCAATCAACGGCAATTACGATACACCATCCCTACCAGTTCCTGAAACTCTTCTCTGTACTCATCGTTCAGCTTTATAGATCGCAATGTCTTATCCACATGATACAGGGATGCATCCTCCGGGTACTGGCTGTGAGATGCCAGAAGCCCAAACTCCGCCACCGCTGCGGCGAAGACGAAATCTTCTGTGGGAGCAGTGGTATAGCTTTCATACCCCACCGGATATTCCAGCAGTGAACTGGTCTTTTCAGCAGGCTTCTTATAGCGGACACTGACCGTCAGCCATTCCTTGTATGCTGTTGATTCGGTAATCGGGCGGCCAAGTTCCTGTTCATATTCTTTGCTGTATTTTAAATCTTTTATTTCCTTATTAGATATGCCCGGATTCATGCCGTCTTTCAACGTAAGCTCATACAGAACCGTCACACAGTGCCCTGCCCCGATCTCTCCTGCATCCTTCGTGTCATCCTGAAAGTCTTCTTTGTCAAGCGCCCGGTTCTCATATCCCAGCAGTCGGTAGCTCTTTACAACAGCCGGGTTAAATTCCACCTGAAATTTCACATCCTTACATATGGTAAGGAGTGTTGCGGATAATTCCTCCGCCAATACCTTATTCGCCTCCCGCAGGCCGTCGATGTAGGCATAGTTGCCGTTTCCCTTATCAGCAAGTGTTTCCATCTTATTGTCTTTAATATTTCCGGTACCGAATCCCAACACGGATAAAAAGATACCGGATTCCTTTTTGGCAGTGATCAGATCTTCCAGTTCTTCTTCGGTAGTCATTCCGATATTCAAGTCCCCGTCCGTCGCAAGAATAACCCGGTTATTGCCTCCCTGTATAAAATTCCTCTGCGCCAGCGCATAAGCCGTCTCTATCCCCTTGCTTCCGTATGTACCCCCACCGGCCTCCAAAGAGTTAAGTGCGTGCAGAATCTTCCTCGTTTCATTGCCCCGGGCTCCATCCAGTACAGTCCGGGTATCGGCGGCATAAGTCACTATGGATATCCTGTCCTTATTCGTCAGATTCTCCGCCAACAGACCGAAAGACTCCTGCAGGAGCGGAAGCTTATCATAAGAATCCATAGAACCGGACACGTCCAACAGAAAGACCAGATTCGACGGCGGCGCCTGGGAATAATCGATATCCTCAGTCTTTAAGCCTATCATCAGAAGTTCCGCCTCTGTATTCCACGGACACTGACTGATCTGTGTGGTAACGCCAAAGGGTTCCTCTCCCTCCGGCCCTTTATAGTCATAGGAAAAATAATTGACCATCTCTTCGATTCTGGCGGCACCTTCCGGAATGCTCTCCAGATCGTAACCGTCCCGGATCATCCGGCGCAGATTACTGTAAGAAGCCGTATCCACATCCGCGGCAAAAGTGGACAGAGGCTCCTTCATAACGGAAACATACCCTTTTTCGTCCCAATGGCTGTATTCCTCGGAGGAATATGTTTCTTTGGGCCAGTCGTAGGAATAGCAGGATTCCAGATAATTCTGCTTTTCCATGCTTTTTTCCGAGATACTGTCATAGGTGCCGCCCGTGCTGTCTGCAGCCCCGTTGTCATCTGTCGTTCCGGCTTCTTCCCTGGGCAATGCGCCCATCGGCCCCTCGGCTTCGTCTGCCTTTTCCGCAGATTGGAGTTCCCCTTCCTGTGCGGCATCGTTTTCTGCCGAATCGACTTTATCCTCTGCCGGACCGTTTTCCGCAGTGTCCGCCTCCTGCCATGTCTCACCTGATGTACTGCCGCTGCTGCCGTCCACACGATCCGCGCCGCTGCTGTCGCCATTGCTTCCACAACCGCCCAGGAGCAGGATTCCTGCCAGACAAACCGCAGTGATCCTTACCGGAATTTTGTCTCTTTTCATATTTTTTCCTCCTCTGAAAGTACTTTGTTATCGTTCTTTTACTCTTAATACCTTTCAGAGGTAAAAAAGGTTGCATACATAACAAATTTCTGTTTACGGCTGTTGCAGGAACCATATGCGGCAGCTTCTTGGAGGCCGACAACGAAATTTCCAATATCGTTACCTATAATTATTATAAGCCCTCTACACTCTCTATAAGAGCCTCATACGCCTTTTCCAGAAATTCGTCCCGGTCATTCGCCTGTCCTGTAATGATATATTTTGTTCCGTTATACTCCGCATACGCGCTCCATCCGTCCAGGTCTGGCTCTGTCTTATCTGCCGTTTCCTCCGCAACCGCACTCTCTGTTACATAGAAGTTGATTTCCTGTCTTATAACACGCTCGGTATCAGGCCAGTCACAGAAATCCGGTTTCTTGTCCACCTCTGTAATCGATATCTGAGCTGCAGAATCCTCCTGGCTATACTTCTTTTCCATTTCCTCTATTTGATTTCCTCCGCCGCTTCTCTCTCCGCCGGTGTCCTTCGCCGCTTCTCCTGAAACAGAAGTACTGTTCTCTGTTTTTGAAGGGGATTCCTGCACTTTCGCGTAATCCGTTTCCGCGGGGACTTTCTGCAGTTTCGTGTAATCTTCCACTTCAGCCGCCGCATACTCCGCGCCATCCGATTCCTCTCCGGACTCTGCCCCTGCTGCGTCTACTGCCTTCTCTTCCTCCAGCTCTCCGGCCGCCCCTTCGCCATACCCGTCCATACTTCCGTCTGCTTCACAGCCGCCTGCCGCTGCCACATCCGACGCAGAACCCGTGGATGACTTTCCTGCTCCGTCTCCCCGAAGCATTGCAGTCCTATGCACAGCAAGCAGCAGAATCGCTGCTGCCGCCGCGGAAAACACCCATCTGAATACTCTGTTATAATTCCGATAATTGTCCTTCACTCTTTCCGTACTCTGCCATCCTGCATCTGTATCCGGCATTTCTGCAGTTGGCTCCTGTTGATTTTCCCGTCCTGTACGGTCTTGTCCATCCATGGCATTCTCCGCCTGCAGTCTTTTCTCTTCCTCCGACACTGCCTGTCTTGTACGCTCAAGCAGGTCGGCCGGTGCATGTATCTGTGAAGTTTCTTCTTTGTATTGGTTTTTATATTGATCCATCATATATTATAGCTTCACTTTCCCGTTTCCAGAATTTGTTTTAACATTTCCCTTGCCCGGTGCATCTGGGATTTCACGGTGCTCTCCTTCTGTTCCGTCAGCCGTGCAATCTCTGCCACCGAAAACTCCTCATAATAATAGAGATGTATCACCAGCCGGTATTTCGGAGGCAGCTTCTGCACAGCTTCACGCACCGGATGCTCCTCCGGCGGTTCGTAAATCTCTTCTGTGTCTGCTACCCGCTCCGGCTCTTCCATATAATCCACATTTCTGTTCCAATATTGTTCATAATATTTTTTGGCACAATTAATCGTCACCCGTATCAGCCAGGCTTTCACATGTTCCCACGTTTCCAGATCCTGTACATGCCTTACAAGTCTGACAAACACCTCCTGAAACAGGTCATCCGCATCTGTTGTATTCTTCATCTGCGACAACGCCAGCCGGTACACCATATCCGCATATCTGTCGATTGCCGCCTGTGCCGTTATCTGCTCCTCTTTTGCCATACAAATCCCCCGTTGAATAATACGTATCGGTTCTCATTATACACAATCGGGCTGCCTCTGACCAGAGGACATCCGGAATATACCGTTGGCACGCAGGTAAATGAGGTACGATACCGATCATTCTATCCTATATACCCTTTTGAGTCTCTTTAGGTTGCATACTATCGTCATAAAAGGATATATTGCTTTATCTGGCTCTTTACATTTATAGATATTATTATATTTTATCGCTTCTAAAAGGGCTGAAGCACTATTCAGTGCAACAGCCCTTTTGAGTCTGACATTTTTCTTATACCATTACCATGGCAAGATGTTACATACAATCCATCCGTTTCTGTTTGATTTGAAATAAATGATTCAAAATCTACATAATCTACGTAAATATTTTGGACATCCAGTTCAAGTTCTTCAGATGCAAGAGATTTTATTCCACTCTGCATTTCAAAATCAGGTGTTTTCCCCTGGCATATAATAGTTATATAAGCATTAGTGATTTCACCATCTGAATCACTTAAAAACGCATATGCTTCAGCAATGCTTTTTTTATCATAATTACATAAAATATTCTTCAGTTCAATCTCTTTAATATGCTTTTGATCTTGTGGCAGAGGGTAATTATCCGCGTAACTATATCCATTTTCTATACCTTGTAATGTACTAAACCCCAAAATAGCACAAACAATAGTAACCAAAAAGGAACTTGCTACAATGACTGTTCTTTTTGAATGCTTTTTATGCTTCATAATAGCATCTAATCTTTCTTTCAAATTTCTCTTATTTTCAAACATGGTAATCGAAAGCGGCATCTTTCTTATTGAATCAGCAGCAACTGCAATTAATGTGTCGCCGTACTGTTGCATTTCACTGATATCAAATCTCTTTATGACAGATTCATCACACGCTAATTCGCATGCTTTATTCATCTCTTGGCGTACAAAATAAACAAGTGGATTAAACCAGTGTATCGCCCCGACAAAAATCAACAACCATTTAACAAAGATATCATATCTTTTCATATGTGTGATTTCATGCATCAGAATATTTTTAAGTTTCATATCCTCATACTTTTTATCAGGCAGAATGATCGCGGGATGAAAGAACCCAATTAAAATTGGTGTTTTCACGATTGAGTTTTTATATAACTTCAAAGTGTTTTTTCTTCCTAATAAGTTATTCAACAATGCTGTTTCCTGCTGATTTGCGCTTATATTATGTATGTTAAGTTTTCGGACATAGGACACATAACATATAATATTAAAACCCAGAACCAGAACCATTCCTAACTGCCAAAAAACGAATAAAATAATTGCAGTACTTGGAAAATAAGTAATTTGCCGGATGTCTCGTTCATCTACACTTTGTGCTGTAAATACAAAATTTATAGGCTTTTTAGATATTGAATCAGCTATCCACCGTGTAAAATCACATATCGATTCCAATAACACTGACGAATTATTCGATATAGGAACCACAATGATTTTCGATACAGGTAACATCAAAGCTATTACTACCGAAAACCACATATAATATTGGAACGATTTAGGAAGTTTATCTTTTATGGTCGGTTTTAAAATAAACAGAAAAAGTGATATTATACTACCGGTAAATGTCATCGAAAGAATGAGCTTAATTATTTCTACAAAATATTCTTCAACAACAGTCATTTATTCTCATCCCCCATTCGGAAATACATTTTCAGTTCATCAATATCCGCTTCTGTAAGTTCCCCATTTTGACAGAGAGCCGCAACAAAGTTTTTCGTACTACCGCCATAAAGTTTATCTATCAAACTCTTTTTCTTGATCATTGTATAATCTTCTTTTGTTATATTCGGCATATAGTAATGCATCTCTTTGTCTTGGATCGATATAGCCCCCTTTTTCTGCAATCTTCTTATAAGTGTTGCAATCGTAGACTTCTCCCAACCCATTTTGTTGCTTAGCTCTGTACGGATATCACTAAACGATACAGCTTGTTTCTCTCGCCAAAGTATTCTCATTACTTCGAGTTCAGCATCAGAAATCTTAAAACTTATTGTACACATTATTACCCTCCTCTCTTCTTTTCTTCGTGTTACATTTGTAACACGAAGAAATTATACATTCTTTATCCCGCTCTGTCAACAAATATAATTATGGATTTAGTCTAAGCTGCCATTACATATTGCTACATACGTAACCACCCGCTTCTCCTCATACAATCCCTCCCCGAACGGTTCCTCCTCCATCTGCTCTCCCCGCAGCTCATACGCCCAGACCATCTTAATCTGCCTGCGGATCTCGTCGAAGCTCCACCTTCTCCTGCTTCTTGCCACACAGTTCGGGTCATTAACCATAAATCCGTTTTCGTCATACCCGTATATCACAATGAAATGTCCCGCCACCGTAAAATCTCCCGGACCCATGGCACAGATCAGCACACGCCCCCTCCCCAGTGCTTCCCGCCAGGCATACTCCGACATTTCTGGTTCGGTTACCCTGACGCCGTATAACCGGGGAACATCCTTCATCAACGCCCAGGCCGTGCCGGTTCCCTCCACATAATATCCGTTACTCATGGCATAATCGGCAATCTTGTCCGGCGTAAACGTTTCATTGCCCGTCAGATAATACAGAACCATCGCCATACAGGTCGGTCCGCACCCGGATAGCCCGATATTGCTGCCTTTGCCATAAGAGGAATAGCCCCACCGGGGATCCCATTGCAGAAACAGCGGAAATTCCTGCTCCTTCTCCGAATCGGTCAGGCCGCCGGAAACCGTCCTGCTGCCATTCGGATAACCAGCTGCAAATTCTGCCATCTCGGGATTATTCGCCAGAGCTACCAGCAGATCCTCCGGATAGCGCGAATTGTCCTGGCTGATCCCGGCTATGACCGGATCCGCCTTTCCCAGTTCATTCAGCCTTTGTACTGCTTCCTCCCGCGTACGCTTGACCGGTTTTCCCACGTCAACCGGTTCAATCCTGCCGATATCATCCGTTCCTTCCTGCTCTCTCCCTGTATCCTTATCGGCTCCCGCATCACTCTCTGTCTCGCTTTGCTGTAATGCCTCCATCCGCTTCAATGTTGTCTGCACTTCCACCAGACAGGCGCTCAATGCCCTGATCCGCAGAGCAAACAGAAGCAGAATTATGGTCAGGACCGCAAGAAACAGTTTTACCTGAAATTGTCTTCTTTTCCTGTACTCTGCCCTCTTTTCACTTTGTCTGTAATATCCTGCACCGTTTCTCATGTTTTCTCCCGTTTTTCAAAATATAATTTCCGCTATATAAAAACACCTCAACAGAATATCTCTATCCTATCAAGGTGTTGTGTTAAACTCTTCACAAAGTTGTGTCCTAGTTGTAAATTCGGGGTCATCGTTTTAAAAATTTGCCCTCGCAAAGACTGTTTCATAACAGCTTAAGAGGAAGAACTAAAAGCTACCGGCAATATCAAGTGATACTCAATGATTCTCCGTCTGTGCATCTCCCTGCCTCCATAGTATTCTGTAACTCGGATGTCATCCCTGGCCATACTTTGATCCTCTTCATCGCTGCCCGCATTCCAGTCTTCTCCATTTCCAACAGCTACCACTATATCGTAATATTCCACCTGTGCCCGCAGATAACTGTCCTTGACAGCCAGCGTGGCGCCTGTATTCGTCTTATTTATATCCACATAATTCTCAAATTCCGCCTGAACCCCCGCAAGCTTTGTGAATAGATCCAGCGTTTCCCATGAAAATTTACGCGTCATGTCATTGTACAATGTGATTTCGGCATCCCACACACTTCCTGTAACCGCATTGACCGACAATACCGCATCGACAGTCCCGCCGGAAAACCTTACTGTCCAGAAGCTGTAATAAGGTTCCATCGGCACCTGGGAGTTTCTCCTTTCTTTCTTAATCCCAAGCGACGCCCGCCTGCACAGAATCTGGCCATTATTTTCCCCGGCAGTGATACCCGCCTGCCCGCTGCCGGCATTCTTGCTCCCAGTATGTTCTTCTTCCAGAAATCCCATTTCCACAAGCCACTGCTCCCCGCAGGCAATCGCCTCCTCCATGGAGATCTGCCCTGACACCGGATCATGAAGTACCTCATCCGTCGCGCTGTCTCTGTAGTTTATGACTTCCTCCATCTGTTCCACCGTCAGCTGCCGGGCTTTCTCTTCAGAGCTTACATCCGGCTTTCCTGCCTCGTCAGCCTGAGGCTCCCGCCATACTGCCACCGGCGGCTCTGTCTCCTCGCTTCCGCTCTCCTGCAGTAACCGGTTTTCTCTTTTCTGCAGAATGAAATCCATTCCCGCCATACTTCCCAGAACAAAGAAAGCGGCAAACAGGAAACAAAGCAGCGTCCACTTATGCACTCTGTTCATCCCGGCCTCCTTCCGGCAGGCAGAATGTGATACACACTCTTGTCCCTGTTCTGCCGTCACTTTTAATCTGTAACTCAGCCTTATGAAGTTCCGCAATTTTAGCTACCAGCGCCATCCCCAGCCCGGCTCCGTGCTGTTTTCTTGACCGGGACTTATCCACCATGTAGAAAGCCTCCGTAATTCGTCCCAGTTCCGCAGGCGGAATCCCCTTGCCATTATCCTGAATACAAATCCGGTATTTGCCCTCTGTTCTTTCCCCGGTGATCCGGATATCCTCACACTCTGCTTTCACGGCATTGTCAACCAGATTCAGGATCATCGTTTTAAACAGGTCAAAATCTGCCGCTATCGTTCCTGCCGCTATCTCCCTCTTCAGCCTCACACCCTGCTTCCTGCATAAAGGCTCTATTCCGGGCATCAGATTCCCGAACAATTCCGCCACCGGCGTCTCCTCCAGAATAAAGTCCTGTTTATCCATGACAAACAGATCCATCAGCTTTAAAGACAGTGCCTCTAAGCGCATACCCTCGTGCAGGATATAACCTGCAGCCTCCTTAACCTGCTCTCTCGGCAGAGCTTTCTGATAAAGCATATCCGCGTACCCGATCACGGAAGTAAGCGGCGTCTTCAGTTCATGGGCAAAATTCGCCGTGAAATCTTCCTTGGCCCTGGCCGCCTCAGACAGCTCCGAAATTTTCTCCTCTATCTTCTCCGCCATCTGATTGAAATCCACCGCCAGTTCCCCGATCTCGTCCTTTGTGCCCACACGGATACGCTCCGAATATCTTCCCTCGGCGATCCGCCTGGCTGCCCCGCCCACTCTTTTGATAGGTCCGGTGAAGAAACTGGTCAGCAGGAAGATGAGAGGAAAGCCGATACACAGGATAATAAGATAAATTCTCTGAAAATACGCCGCCATTCCCCTGTGTGTCTCCACCACCGAACTGATATCCGACTCCGTGACCAAATATACCGCACTCTCCCCCTGTCTTACGTAATCCTGCACATAGATGAAGCATCCCTCATCCCGCCGGACAATCCAGAAGATAAGCCTGCCATCCACACTGTCATCAAAATACGGAATATCCGGCTGCACTGCCATATTCGTATAGATACATCTTCTGTCCGTATCATATAACGCCACAGGCACAGTAAAGTCATCCCGGATCTCTATTCCGCTCTCTTCCTCCTGCAGAATTTCCGGTTCCGAATATAAGATCGACTGCAGAATATATTTATTGTACTGAAACTGCTGCAGCGCATACTTTTTCTCCTGCTCCACGGCATTCTCGTAGGCAAAATTAATCAGCAGGATTCCCGCAGTCTGAAAGGCGATACTGAATATGATCACGAAGCACAGGAAAATCTTGTGAAACAGCCTCATTCTCCGTCCTCCAGACGGTACCCCACCCGGAATACCGTCCTGATATATTTCTCCCAGTTTAATTTCTTCCGAAGCCGCTGGATGTGAGAATCCAGTGTGCGGGTATCCCCCATAAACACCTCACCCCAGATCTTCTCATATAACCGCTCCCGGTACAGCGCCACATTCTTGTTCTGCACCAGCTCCACCAGAAGATCGAACTCCTTAACCGTCAGTTCCACCGGATGTCCCGCCTTATTCACTGTTCTGGAAGCGATATCAATCTCTATGTCTGCAAAGAAAAGTTTTCCGCTCCCTTTTCCGTATCTTCTGAGTACTGCTTCCACACGCGCAGTCAGTTCACCCACCTGAAAAGGTTTCACGATATAGTCATCTGCACCAAGCCTTAGTCCCTTAATCCTGTCATTGACATTGCCTTTCGCTGTCAGGAAAATCACCGGCGTCCCCATGGGCTTGATGTACTCCAGAAGTTCATAACCGTCAATTTCCGGCAGCATAATATCCAGCAGAATCAAATCATATGCCTCTTTCTCGATATGATCTGCCCCCGATTTGCCGTCATAAGCGCAGGTACATTGGTAGCCTTCCACCGTCAGGTTTATCTTGATTAAATTGGCAATGCCTTCCTCATCCTCGACGATCAGGATCTTCTGCATTGGTATCATCTCCTCATAATAAACTGAATGCTTCTATTTTACCTCCCAGATGTGTCATAGTTGTGTATTCTCCTGTCAATCATTATTTTCTATCGCTACCTATATTCTTCCGGATTGCGGACAAAAATTGTCATATGACAGGCAAATCTGTTGTTTCCCTGCAGCGGCGGCATCTGCTGCAAGGGCACTCCCGCCAACGGAAGTGCCCTTGTCTCTATCTGTATGCAAGAAAATTGCTGATCGCGTCATCCTCATACCGCAGAATAATCGCGGATGTGGGAGGCAGCGTCACGGTAACCTTACCGGATGTGACCGGATATTCTTCCTCCTCCGTCGTAAATCCCTCCGCCGTGGTCAGCAGAAGCCGCCTGATCGTACCCTCCTTCGGAACACCCAGGTGCCAAACAAATAATTCTTTCGTGATCTCATAATCATTGTTATTCACAAGAATCACCGACTGCCCTTCTCTGGTAAATCTCCCGTAGCCGATCACATTATAATCACTGGCCATATGCTTCAGAGATCCGGTCAGGAACTCCTTATGCGCTTTATGGATCCGAATAATCTCCTTATGGAAGGCAATCAGTTCCTTATCTTCATTCCCCCAGGGATATGTCCGCCTGTTATCCGGATCGGTAAACCCGCATACACCCGCTTCATCACCGTAATAAATCGTCGGCGCTCCGGGCCATGTCATTTGTATAACGACCGCCTCGCGCAGCACAGCCTTATTCACCCCTGCATCAGCCGCCTCAGGCCCCAGTGTATTCGTCCGCCCTACTCTTCTGTTCGTCCTGGTCAGGAATCTGGAATGGTCATGATTGGACAGCTCATTCATCGCCACCTGCAGGGACGGTGTTGTGAAGCTGGCGCCGTGATGCTGCATAGCGCCCCAGAAGCTGTCCGCATTGCCCCGCAGATCCTCTCTGTAATCGTCGCTGTGTTTCTGCATACCTGTCAGGAACCATGTCACCGGCTCCATGAAGGCATCGTAATTCATTACCGTATCCCACTCGTCGCCCTGCAGCCAATCCTTCGGGCTTCCATAGTGTTCTGCAAGTATGATGGCCTCAGGATTAACCATCTTGACCATCCTGCGGAATTCTTTCCAGAAATAATGGTTATATTCGGGGGAATGCCCCAGGTCTGCCGCCACGTCCAGCCGCCACCCGTCTACATGATATGGCTCGGAGATCCATTTCCGGGCGACATACAGGATGTAATCCTCCAGCTGCTGCGAATTCTCATAGTTAAGCTTCGGCAGCGTATCATGTCCCCACCAGCCATCGTAGGAACCGTTGTAAGGCCATTCATGGTTATCGTAAAACTGAAAGTAAGTGTGGTAAGGGCTATCCTGCGTAACGTACGCCCCCTTCTCATATCCGCCCGCGTTCTCATAGATACGCTCTCTGTCCATCCATTTGTTGAAGGAACCGCAGTGGTTGAACACGCCGTCCAGAATAACCTTCATGCCTCTTCTGTGTGCCTCTTTGACTACCTTCGCAAAGAATTCGTTGCTGGCCTCCAGATTCTGCTTATTGGACACGCGGTCGATATATCTCGTAGCAAAACGGTTCTCATGCTGGTCATGCTCCAACAAATCTCCCTCATCATGGACGATCCTGCCCAGATGCGGATCAATATAATCATAGTCCTGGATATCATACTTATGGTTGGAGGGAGATACGAACAGGGGATTAAAATAAATAACATCAACCCCCAGATCCTGCAGATAATCCATCTTATCCAGCACTCCCTGCAGGTCGCCGCCATAGAACTCCCGCACGCCCATGGCTTCCGGATACTTGTTCCAATCCTCCACCTTGACTGTCTTGTCTCCGATATACTGGTATTCATTCGTCAGTACATCATTCGAAGGATCACCGTTGCAGAACCGGTCCACATAAATCTGGTAGAATACGGCTCCCTTCGCCCAATCCGGTGTCTTAAATCCCGGAATCAGCTGGAAATGATAATACTCGTTAATGTCCTTGCAGACACCTCTCGTATCATAGAAACAGTCAATCTTACCCACTTGCACCTCAAAATAATAGACCAGCTTCTCATTATCCAACTGGACAGAATAGGAATAGTAATCGAAATAGTTATCCGTCTCTGTTTTCAGCATAATATGCTTCTCGCCTTTACATACGAAAAACACCCTGTCGATATTATTTCTTGCCGAACGGAAATGAATCGTAACCTCACCATAAGGGCTCGGCTCGGGCGGACACACGTAATCCTCCGTCATATCCGAAAACAACGCTTCTTTATTGATCACCGGACGCATCCCGGCAATATACTGCTGATGTCTCTCCGCTTTCTGAAATTGGCTTATATCCATGTTTTATACCTTTCCTTAATAGAACGAACATATATCTCATTTTATACTATATGGCCTGGATGTTCAAGAAAAAAACCCCCGGAACAGATTTCTGTCGGTAACGGTTTGGCCCCATGTAAAAAAGGCAGCTTTCGACGGCTGCCTTTTTTAGAGAAGGTATTTCTTTCTTATGGGGTATAGCAAAAACTATATAATGTATTGGGGGGTTACAAGTAGTATAATAGCATAGCCTGTACCCGTCTACAATACTAAGGATTCACAAATATTACAATTTTGGTCTCTTGTTTTTGTGAATTATGCACAATTCCCTTGCTTTGAACCATATTTGTGATCCTTTCCGAAGCCTCAACTCTTACTTACAGGCTCTTCCGGCTGCGAATACTCGCTGTCAAAAAGCTCCTCAAACTCAGCACGGTTGATCTTCTCCTTCTTAAGCAGCAGCTCTGCGCACCTGTGCAGTACATCCTCCTGTTCTAAGATAATCGCTTTCGCCTTCTTATAGCAGTCATCGATGATCGCCTTAACTTCCCGGTCAATCTCGCCGGAGATCACTTCGCTGTGATTCTTGGCATGTGCCAGGTCCCTGCCGATAAATACTTCATCATCATCGTCATCATAATTGATAACGCCGATATTCTCTGACATACCGTACCGTGTCACCATCCTGCGGGCAACCTGTGTGGCCTTCTTGATGTCGCTTGAAGCGCCGGTGGTTATATCATCGAAGATAATCTCTTCGGCGATACGGCCTCCTAAGGAAACCATGATGTCCTCCAGCATTTTGCCTTTGGTCAGGAACATTTCATCCTTCTCGGGAAGCGGCATGGTATATCCCGCTGCGCCGATTCCTGTGGGGATGATGGACACGGTATAGACCGGTCCCACATCGGGAAGCACATGGAACAGGATCGCATGCCCTGCTTCATGGTACGCCGTAATCCTTTTCTCCTTATCAGAGATGATACGGCTCTTCTTCTCCCCACCGATTCCGACCTTAACGAAGGCTCTCTTGATATCATCCTGCCTGACGAACACACGCTTATCCATAGCTGCGTTGATCGCCGCTTCATTCAGCAGATTCTCCAGATCCGCTCCCGTAAAGCCTGCCGTAGTCTGGGCGATCTGCGACAGATCCACATCGTCTCCCAGCGGCTTGTTCTGGGCATGTACCTTCAGGATATCTTCCCTGCCCCTTACATCCGGAGCCGCTACCGTAATCTTACGGTCGAACCGTCCGGGCCGCAGGATCGCGGGATCCAGTATATCTACACGGTTCGTGGCCGCCATCACGATAATCCCTTCGTTGATGCCGAAACCGTCCATCTCCACCAACAGCTGGTTCAGCGTCTGCTCACGCTCGTCGTGGCCGCCTCCCATACCGGTACCGCGGCGTCTCGCCACGGCATCAATCTCATCGATAAAGATAATACACGGCGCATGCCTCTTCGCCTCCGCAAACATATCCCTTACACGGGAAGCGCCTACGCCGACAAACATCTCCACAAAATCGGAACCAGAAATACTGAAGAAAGGCACATTGGCTTCTCCCGCAATGGCCTTGGCAAGCAGCGTCTTACCGGTACCCGGCGCACCTTCCAGAAGCACTCCCTTCGGGATACGTGCCCCGACCTTCGTAAATTTGCCGGGCTCTTTCAGGAATTCCACGATCTCCTCCAGCTCTTCCTTCTCTTCCTTCAGGCCTGCGACGCCGTCCAGCTTAATCTTATTCTCTCCGCCCATCGTCAGTCTGGCACGGCTTCTGCCGAAGTTCATCATCTTGCTGCTGCCGCCGTTGGCGCCTGCATTTTGCGCATTCATCATCACGAAGAAGAAGACACAGACAACCACCACGATCAGGATCGGGAATACACTGTTCAAAAACCAACTCTCCTCCGGCACGCTCTCCACCTCAGGATCCAGATTATAACTCCTGGCCAGCGCCTCTGCCTCCGCTACATCCGTCACATTCAGAATTCTCTCTTCACCGTTCTTGAGTGTAATTTCCAGCGAACCGGCCGCAGTATTCTTGCCGGGACAAACCTTAACGATCGCAACTTCATTGTTCTCCAGCTGTCTTACGAATTCACCTCTCGTGTAGCCGCTGTCCTGTACCCGTATGGTTCCGATCCAGACGGTAAATAGAAGCAACCCGATAATGATCACAAAATACATATAAAAACTCTTATTATTCCTGCTCAAAGTAAACCTCTTTCATTTATCATTTTTATTCCTGTTTCCATGCACACACAGCCTGGGGCTGTTCCTAAACCGCAGACTGCGCAAGCCCCGGGGTGTTCACAGACATAAATCTGACTTTTCCTGAGTGTCAGTCAAATTTCACCACACCGATATACGGCAGATTGCGATATTTCTGGTCATAGTCCAGCCCGTACCCCACTACGAATTCATCAGGAATCTCGAAGCCCGTATAATCTACCTTGACCTCCACTACCCTTCTCTCCGGCTTGTCAAGCAACGTACACAGTTTCACATCCGCCGGCCCTCTGTCCTTAAGCATTTCCAGAAGATAGCTTAGGGTTCTTCCGGAATCCACGATATCCTCCACCACCAGCACATGCTTATCCAGTAAAGATTCATCCAGATCCTTCACGATCTTAACCACGCCGCTGGATTTCGTATCCCCGCCGTAACTGGATACCGACATGAAATCCAAAGATACCGGCACTGTAATCCTTTTGGCAAGTTCACACATAAAGAAACTGCCGCCCTTGAGCACGCAGACTAAATGTACCTGTTTCCCCGCATAATCCCTGGAAATCTGATCTCCGATCTCCTGGATCCGTTTATCCACTTCCGCTTCACTCAACAACACTTCAATTCGTTCCGCCATCGCTTCCTCCTCTGAACCGTACCTGTAAGATACGCCTTGTGCTTTCATCCACTTTATAACGCTGACTGATCCGGTATCCTGGTATCCACAGGACATGTGACCCGTCAGCCAGCAAATGCATGCTGTCACGCTGCATTTTCGGGATTTTCTCATTGACCATGTATTGTTTGACAGACTTCGTATGCATTGCGGCATCTATCATAAGATAATCGCCCTGCTGCCGTGTACGCAATAACAAATACGTAGTTATTTTATCATAATCAAACCATTTCGTATATCTATTTTCAGGAATATTTTGTTCTTTTTGAAGCAGTTTGGCCTTCGGCTTCCCCGTTACTTCCTTTTCATTGTTTTCAGGCACTGTATCAAGCAGAAGGAAACTGAATACCCCCTCGCCCGGCACAAAGATCTCTGCCGGAGGCTCCACCGGATATACTTCCTCCGCTTTCCTCTCCTTCTCTGCTGTCACTGCCCCCGTTACCGCCGGTCTCTCCCCAGGCTTCTCTGCCTTCGCTGTTTTTATCAGATACAGCCAGCCGTACTCCTTATATGCCCTGATTCCGTAAGGAAGGCTGAGCTCCTTGCTGCCGCCCGCTGTCATCAAATGCACCAAATCGCCTATATGCCGGCCGGTAATATCCTTTCTGTGCGGTGTCAGGCGTTCCATGCAGGCCAACAGCACCCTCTTATACATAGCCGGATCCTCGGCAAGAAGCCCTCCGCCCTGTATGCACAGGCTCCCCGGCCGGCCGTCTGTATTCTCCGCCCTGTTCTCCTTTACATACCTTTCGTATAACCGCTCTGTCTGTCTTTCCAGATAACCTTCCGTTTCCACCAGAATATCCGCCAGATCCCCCATATGGGCCACCGCCCCGGAACAGATCTCCCGCTCAGCGTACGGCAGGATATGATGTCTTATCTTATTGCGGGTATAAGTGTCTTCCGCATTCGTGCTGTCCTGGCAGTACTGCAGGCCATGCCGCGCAAGATATCCCTCAATCTCCGTCCTCTCCAGACACAAAAGCGGACGTATCACCGACTCCCTCACCGGCCGGATCGAACCGAGTCCCCGCAGGCCGCTTCCCCGGAACAGATGGAAGAGCATCGTCTCCGCCCGGTCATTGCAATTATGGGCTACCGCAACCTTACCGTTCTCCTCCCGCTTCTTCTGCTCCCCCAGCACCTCCTCAAAGGCTCTGTACCTGAGCAGCCGTCCTGCTTCTTCCGAAGATAAACCGTTGCGGGCGGCATACCCCTGCATATCCACTTTACGCAGATAAAAAGGGATCTCCATCCTCCTGCACAGCTCTCTCACATATGCCGCATCCTCGGATGCTTCTGCCCGGACACCGTGATCCACATGTACTGCCAGAAGCCGGAAGGCCATCTCCCTGTGCATTCTCCAGAGAATATGAAGCAGACAGACCGAATCTGCCCCTCCCGACACCCCTGCCGCTATCAAATCATTCTCCTCTATCATATGGTACTTCCCGGCAAACTGCTTCACCTTAGTATATGTAATGTCCTCCATAGTAACTCCTGTGTTTACTCTGTTTCTTAAGCTTTTATTCACAGTCCGCCGGCAGGGAGAGTGCGTCCTTCTTCCACAGTCCGATCACCATCACCGTCATATCATCCCTGATATGCCCGTTGCTCTGCTTTAGACAGTAAGTCAATATCTGGTTGGCAATCTCATTCGGATTTGTGTATTCTGTCCTGCCGATGATCTCCGGCAGCATCTCCTCCCCAATCCCCTGGGAAAGAGCATCCAGAATCCCGTCCGACAACATAATCACATAATCCCCGCTCTGCAGCGCCCTGTGTATGGTCTCCGGTTCGATCTGCCCGAAAACACCCAGCGGAAAGTTCAGGGCCGACAGCCTGTCCACAAGCCGGCCTCTCTTGATATAACTGCATGCCGCCCCCACTTTCATGAATTCACATTCACCAGTATACATATTAATGTCACAAATATCCAGCGTAGACATATTTTCTTCCTGTCCCGCTGCCACAAGAGCGCCGTTGATCATCTGTACAGCCGGTTCCTTGCGGAATCCCGCTTCCAACAGTCTCTCCATCTTCTCGATTACCTGCCCCGAATCATTGCAGGCTTTCTTACCGGATCCCATACCGTCCGACAGAATAGCCGCCATTCTGCCGTTTTCCGCCTCATAGAAGGAATAATTGTCCCCCGACACTTCTTCCGTCTCCTTGACTGCCTTGGCCACGCCGGTCAGCACATGATATTCCGGCTCTTCCACAAAATAATAAGTACTCCAGTCCGGCGTAAGATACTGGGGTGAATTTCTGGCCGCACGGAGCCTGATATTCAGGGCTACCGATATGAAATCCGCCACATCCTCTATACATACATGCTCTCCCAGCTTCGTATATTTTTCGGAGAGCATCTTCATTGTCAGGCTGATCTCCGTATGTCCGTCCTCGCGCTCTAACTCAAAGAAATTCCGAAGAAGGATTCCCGACTCCCGAAGCAGCCGGGATATCTGCTTGTACTTTCTCTCTCCCATAGGACGATACAGGCATGTCTCTCTGGCCACCTCAGCCATAATATGGGCCATCTCCTTCAGATGCTCTGCAAGAAGTCCCTGGTTCTCCTGCAGTTTACGCTGCCACAAATAATCCTGCCGGTCTTCCGGCTCACTTCCACCGGTACTGTTAAACGCTATTACATCCTCCCCCTCAAACAGATCTGCCAGATCTCTGAAGGACTCGGCATAAGTCAAAAGTCTCTGCCTTCCATATTCCGGTATGATGGTGATCTTGTTGTCATCTCTGCTCTCTGCCCGTTTCTTCATGGTACCGCTCCCCTTCCGTTTCTCTGAGACTTCCTGTGCCTTCCCCGGCCGCAGGCTTGTCCGGATTAATATCATAACAGTCCAAACTATTACAATTTCTATTTATCAATATATGAGGGGATGATCCGGATTATTCCAACAGAAAAAAAGCAAATCCCGGAAGTTTATCCAAAATCTGCTTAATTCTCGTCTTTAAATATGATCTCGCCTTCGTATACCAGGCCAAGTTTATTCTTCGCGATCTCTTCCACATACTTCTTGGTCTGTGTGTATTTCTCATACTCTTCTATCTTTTCCGTTCTCGCCTGCTCAGCTTCTATCTCCTGCATCAGGGTCTCTTCCCTCGCCAGATAAGACGCACGCTTCTCACGAAGCTCCACACTATTGACCATGACCACAATCAGCATCATGATAACAACTGTGGTAACCAAAAGCATGCCTGTTGTGTTCTGACGCTTCTTATGATATGCTGCTTTTCTTGCCATGCTGTTACCAATACTCCTCTTCCGATTTCTTACTGTTTGTGTAAAATCATTCTAATTGTTTTCCGGCAGACCGTCAACCGTTTTTTTATTGACTCCTTCACTTTTTTCAGTTTCCTTCCAAGGAATCGAACAAACCTTCGAATGCCAAAAAACAGGCATTTTACGGGTTTTAGCACAACTTGTATGACGCGAAAAATAAACCACATTATCTTGTATATGCATGTTGACATAATGTTAACAAATCGATTTTTTATCATTCCTTTATAAAAAAGCATTCCAAGAGCTGCCCCCATCACGGCAAACCATCTCAGAACGCCATTGTTCTCTCTGTAAAGCATATAGAAAACACTGATCCCACATACAAACCAATAAATAAAATCTTCCACGGAAATCAGAAACATGCCATGTGTAAACAACTTTCTAAGAACCAATATCCAGTCATAGGCAAACGTAATGATCAGGCCTATGAGGATGGAATGAAGAAAAAAAATAATTTCCTGCACAATGTCCTGACTCATACCTGACGCTTCCTCCGTCTCACTTAAACAATCTGGCAAGTAATGATTCACCCTTGGCTCCGTAGCCTGCGGTTTCTGAATAAGTAAAACTGTCGATCCGGCCGTCTACATCCACCTCTCCTTTATCCAGAGACAGACGGCTGACATGCAGCTCGGCGCCTTTGATCATCAGCATACCCTGCTCTGTCTCAAGCAGGATTTCATTGACATCAAAAGACAAAACGTCATTGACGCCGCTTATGCTACATGTCCTTCTATTGGTAAGCATCAGCTTGTGCGGTTTCCTGTTCACGCTGTTCAAATCTTCCATACATGCCCTCCCGTGCGAAGTTCCATAACCCTTCCTTTCAATGTATGTAAGATTCCGGCCAAATATGCCTGTTTATGGCAGATAACGAAACAATTCTTTCGCTTCTTCCTTCCGGACGGTTTCCTGCACATCCAGGACTTCTACTTTAACCTCTTTATTACCGAACTGAATCGTGATGACATCTCCCATTTTAACATTGACGGAAGCCTTCGCCGGCCTGCCGTTCACCAATACCCTTCCCGCATCACACGCCTCATTCGCCACGGTACGGCGCTTGATCAGACGGGAAACCTTTAAATATTTATCAAGTCTCATCTCTTTCTCCTTAACCAACAAAAGCCCATATGCGAATGCATACAGGCTTTTACTTTCTCTCACATGGCTTATGCGTTAAGCATGTCCTTTAATGCCTTGCCGGCTTTGAACTTAGGAGCCTTGGAAGCTGCAATCTTCATAACTTCTCCGCTCTGAGGATTTCTTCCTTCTCTTGCCGCTCTCTCGGAAACCTCGAAAGTACCGAAACCAACTAACTGTACTTTACCGCCCTTCTTCAACTCATCAGCAACAACATCTGTAAAAGCCTTTAATGCCTTCTCTGCGTCTTTTTTGGATAATCCTGCCTGATCAGCCATAGCTGCAATTAATTCTGTCTTGTTCATCTTGAACTCCTCCTTAAATGAGTCTTCGTTTTATTATTAGATGTTCCTCTTTTGAAACGCCTACACCTATTTATATACGCTTTTTCCTCTGTTGTCAAGCAGAAAGAGGGCATTTTTTTCGCCATTTTAGGGCATTTTGCAACAGTTCAGTCTCAGGTTTCCCTGTTACGGACTTTGCAGCCATTACCTTCATATTGATCAATCAAATCTTCTATTCTATCGGTAAGTATTTGTTCCTGGGAAATCCTAACAATTCTGGCAATATCAGACATTCTGACGAGCATGTCTGCCATGGCCTGTTCAACCTCCCTGCTATACGTCTCATGGTCACATACCTTCAGTGCATTGACTGCCTCCTGCAGCGCCTCTACGTTCTGCCTGTAGGAACTCCCCTTCTCATAATTCTGATCTATCTTCTTCAGAACCTTAACCGCTCTGGTCAGTGCCGGCAGTTCCCGCGGTATCTCCTGCAGCGGGGAGGTAATCCACTTCTTTCCCTTCTTCTCTTCCTTTTTAATCTCTTCCCAGTTCATAAGCACTTCATCGGGCGTATCTGCGCTGCCCTTCCCGAACACATGGGGATGTCTGCGGACCATCTTGCGGCTCACCTCGTCCACCACGTCCGCCATGGTAAAGAGTCCTTCCTCTGATGCGATCTGCGCATGCATTACCACCTGCAAGAGTACATCCCCCAACTCTTCCCGCATATTCTCGGGGTCTCCTGTCTGCCCATAAATACGGATGGAGGCAAGCAGCTCTGCTGCCTCCTCCATCATACAAGGCTTAAGACTTTCATGGGTCTGCGCTCTGTCCCAGGGACACCCGTCTTCACTGCGGAGTGTCCTGATAATATGCAGCAGATCTTCGTATGTATATTTCCTGTCCTTATTTTCCATCTGCACTGTACTTCCCTGTCTTCTTTCCCTGTCACCAGATTATAGCGGCTCAGATATCTTCACCGTTGTCTCAGGTCTGCCATTGTATTCTGCCGGAATCTTTACGGTGTTCTGTAAGGAAATCTCGGCGCGTCCCCTTGATCTCCACTGGGCGGATTCTCTGTACTGCCTGATGAAGTGCTGGTATTACCATCCGGTGGAGTCTCCGTACTGCCTGACGAGGTACTGGTATTACCATCCGGCGGAGTTTCCGTACTGCCTGATGAAGTACTGGTATTACCATCCGGCGGGGTCTCCGTACTGCCTGATGAAGTACTGGTATTACCATCCGGCGGGGTCTCCGTACTGCCTGACGAGGTGCTGGTATTACCATCCGGCGGAGTCCCCGTACTGCCTGATGAAGTGCTGGTATTACCATCCGGCGGAGTCCCCGTACTGCCTGACGAGGTACTGGTACTGCCGCTGCTGGTAGGTTTATTCGCGTTACCGCTTACCGTATTGCTTTCTTTCTCCAGATCAGGGAAGGAATAGGTGATATCTTCCCCGTCATTGTATAAATATATCGTATAGCTCTTGGTCTTGTAACCGCTCTTACGCAGAGAGATCGTATGGCTTCCGATCGTCTTCTTGAAGCTGACCGGTGCAACACCTACATAATTGCTGTCCAGATACACTTCCACATTCTTGGGTGCATCAATATAGACCCGGTTGCTCTGTGTCGGCGTAATCGTATTGTCACTGACAGAATCAGATGTCTCTTTCTTCTTAGGCTCCGTTACCTGCAGACTGTTCTCGCTGACTGTAGAGTCCTCCTCTTCTTTTTTCTCCTCCAGCGCGAAGGAGATTTTAGCATACTCGGAACCCACCTGAATATACTTCGTCAGAGAATCATACCCTTCCGCCTCCAGATGGATCTGATGGATTCCGTACGACAGCTCCACTGCCTTGCTGATATCCGTACTCTTGCCGTCTATGCTGACCGCGGCGCCGGCGGGCGTCACGGAGAACAGAATCTTACCGGTCTTATTCTGCACGATCTCAATGTCACCCACATCCAGCACGGTCTCTTTATCTCTTTCAATTACAATATCTTTGACACTGCTGACTCCGCCGTTGGACAAGGCCACCTGATAGCTGCCTTCCGGTACCACTAACAGCATATCTTCCGTGATTTCCCGAATCACCGTGTTCCCCACTTCTATCCAGCCGCCAAGCAAGGCCTGTTCATTCCTCAGCCGCAGATAGCCATGGCCTCTCTCCACATTAATGCTGTAAATCTTGTGGTCAATCCCCCGGATCGTAACCAGATCCTGTGCCACAACGTCCATCACTTCCACGCGCTTCCCTTCTGAGAGGACTACGGCCTCATCCGGGAGGGAATAGGTATTGGGACCAATGCTTGCCGTTTTATTGATGCCGCCCAGGTTGTAATTTTCTATATTCTCATATACCCATGCGCTGGGAGATACCTTGATGTTGGCAATCTGCCTTTTTCCTTTCAGGAAATTGACGTCCACAACATCGCCCGCCCTGATCTGGGAGATCGTCATCGGGCCGTCATACTTATCCGTCACATAGGTAGTTCCGTCATAGTACAGAGTATATTGCCTTCCTGTGTCCATATTCATAAAAATGACACAGTTATTCTTCTGGTCCACTTCCATGACCACCGCCGTATCCGCCGAGTCGTAACTGCCTACCGTACTCACAGTGAACCCGGTATCCACGATATTGTTCTCCTTGTCCTTAGCCATACCGATGTTGTATGCCTGTGAGGTGCAGCCGGTGATCAGCACTGCCAGCGTTGTAATAACTGCTGCCGCCTGTAAAATTCTTCCGTGCATTCTGAATCCTTATCCTTTCCCCTTTTTGTCTGCCCGCCGCATCGCTGAAAGTCACTTTTTGAATATATTTTCCAAAAAAAGCTGCTTCTCATGTTCCTGGGCAAATAATTTTTCTATTTTCTCCATATTCCTGCCGGGAATCCAAGCCTTCCCTGTATTATAATAGAAATTCACAATTTTCCAGAATTTCTCGGGATATGCCAGCCTGTAATACAGCTGCCTGTAATCCCTGTCTGTCAGACTCCTCTCTTTATTATAACTCTCCAGAAGCAAATTCCCAAGTGTCTGCGACCAGTTATTTTTTTCCAGAAGCTTACGGAGGAACAGGTACAGATCCCGCACCGGATAGTCCCTCACACATTTCTCAAAGTTAATGAGAACATTGCCTGCCGCCGTCTGCAAAATATTATGATACTGGTAATCGCCATGACATACCACAGTAAATTCATAAGAATTCTCCTCATAGGCATAATAACGCAATTCATCGGCAATTTGCAAGGCATTATTCATGAAATAATCATAATGCTTCATTAAATAGATTTCGAAATCCGTTTTCTGGCTCTTTTCCTGAAGAAATTTCCTTACTTTTTTCAATTCCCGGTTATGCTTCTCATATTCCTTGTCAATCCTGAAAACCGGCTGCGACTGCAGCTCCCCGCTTTCCGAAAGATCGGCCGCGCCATGCAGCTTCGCCAGCGTGGCAACTGCCTGCCTGCATTCTTCGATATCCCTGTAATTACACTCTCTGCCCTCATAATAAGATTTCACTACATACGCTACGCCGTCCTGATCGAAGACGATCAGTTCGTCTTCCTTCGTCCGCAGGATAGACTCTGCCTGCACTGCACCGCTGTCATTGATATGCCTCAGCAGAAAGTCCTGAAACTTTATTTTCTCCACAGGCCCGCTGTATTCCTTCAAAATAAATAATCCCCTGTCTGATTCACACAGGATCGCACCCCGTCCCTTCCATGTACGGTTTATTTCTATTTCATAATGGTCAAACAAACTGACACTTCTGTCATTCACACGAATACCCCCCGCTTTCTCGTCTATCCTATCTTATGAAAGCAGGGTGAAAAGTATGTGCAAAAAATATTACAGGCAGTTGCGCGCACTCGCCGCAAGGGTAAAAATCTTCTAAGGTGTCAGAAAACGACGCCCCCTGTCCTCACAGATACGCAGAAGCTCCTCCCGTGTGTTAAGCGCCGGCTTTTCCAGTACAGCCTCCAGCAATTCCTTCAAAAGCATTCCCAACTCCCTTCCCGGCGGTATGCCGAGCGCAATCAGATCCGTTCCCGTAACAGCCAGCTCCTTCAGGCTGATACACTCCTGTCTTCTGCGGCTCTCCTCATAAAGTGTCTGTATGTAGGCAAGCTTCTTCAGCTTTTCTTCCCTCATGTAACCGCTCTGTGCCAGAATATCCGCACGTTTCACCGCAAACAGCAGGCGGAAGATATCTTCTCCCATGCGGTTGGCCGCCCGTCTGACGCCGCCCGGGGAATCCCCCACTTCCTGATCATGATAACGCACGATCTTCATCACCTGCCGGATCGTATCATTATCGAATTTCAAACGGCGGAGAATCTGCCCTGTCATCTTCTCTCCTACATCCGCATGCCCTTTATTATGGGTAATGCCTTCCTCATCCACCGTCAGAGTCTGCGGCTTACCGATATCATGAAAAAGCATGCCCAGACGCAGCACCTTATCCGGTTCCACTTCCATCATAGAATGCAGGATGTGCTCCCCCACGCTGTAACAATGGTGGGGATTATTCTGGGGCGTCTCCATACAGAGGTCGAACTCCGGAAGAATCTGCTTCGTGATGCCCGTCTCGTAGGCCGTGCGCAGATAATCCGGATGATCCGAGACCGCGAGCTTGACTAACTCTGCCTGAATCCTCTCCGCGCTGATCTGCTTCAGATTGGGCGCCAGCTTCCGGATTGCTTCTTTCGTATCCTCTTCTATCTCATATCCCAGCTGCGCGGAAAACCGAACCGCCCGCAGCATTCGCAGGGCATCCTCCGTAAAGCGCTCTTCAGCGTTGCCCACACAGCGGATCACTTCTTCCTTGATATCCTGCATACCGCCGAATATATCTACCAGACCCGTCTGCTCATTGTATGCCATGGCGTTGACCGTAAAATCCCGGCGCTTCAAATCTTCCTCAAGGCTTGCGGTAAATGTCACTTCCTTAGGATGCCTTCCGTCCTCATACACCCCGTCAACACGGTAAGTAGTCACCTCAAACCCTTCCCCGTCTATCATAACCGTAACGGTACCGTGCCTGATCCCGGTATCGATGGTTCTGGGAAAAAAGCGTTTCGTCTCCTCTGGCCTTGCAGAAGTGGTAATATCCCAGTCATTGGGTATCCGCCCCAGAGCGGAATCACGAATACAGCCACCCACGGCATATGCTTCATACCCTGCTGCGGCCAGCGTCTCAATTATCTTATGCACTTTATCAGGCAGCTGTATTTCCATGTAGATTCCTCCTTCCGGGCGATTGCCTGCCGAAGCTCTTATCGCCGTCTCTCCTGAAATTATATCTCCGTTACCCGACACCCGGCCCCTTAAAGATATTATTGACATTCTCAAAATGCAGATCAGGGTCCTCATCCTCTCTTGCCAGGGAACCGACTAACCTGTCTATCTCACTCTGAGACATTACACCGCGGCTTCGCTCGATAAATTCTTCCTTTTCATCGTCCGTCAAATCCACGAACCGATCCATTGCCGCACGGTTTGTCGTAATCGCAAGTCCCAGGTCGAGCGGTAAATTGTTGTAATCCATCTTTCCATCCTCCTGTACATGTTATACCAATGGTTCACGCATAGCATGTGTTGACAGGATGAAAAATATACAGTTCACAACATTTTATTATTCAGCAGTTCAGTCTGCGGCAAGGCGCAAATGCTATCGCAGATTACTGTTTACTTCCCTGGCAATCTCTTCCATTTTACTTTCCAGATACGGCCCCGGACATTCCGTATCGCCGGTAAACATCTTGTGAATCGTCAGGTTCCCTTCTGCATCCCCTGTATACTGCAGTTCCTCGATTCCATTGCGCAGACAAATATCGGTGCACAGCTCAATGAGCGCCGCATAAGTATTGTCGCCCACATGCCAGTCGCCGCCCATCTCGTCATTGGCGACCTCGACCGTCACCGCCTGATTATCATTATCTCTGCTGCCGGATGTCCATGCCCGGTTGCTCTCCTCCACGTAGAGCGCTACCCTGCCGTCACCGTCGATGGCATAATTGGAAGAGGCTCTTCTGTCCCTCCTGGAAAAGGTTTCCCCCAGCTCCTCTAAGCTGAAATCTCCTGCCATATGATGAATGGTGATCTTCCTGATCTCCTTCTCTCTGGGAAAATCCGCATTGGGAGACAGATAGATATACGCCGTCAGGCTGCTGTTACGTTCTGTCACTTCCTTCGCTTCTTCAGCTGTCAGCGGCCTTCCGACCGTATCAGGAAGGCCTGCGGCAAACGAGAAGCACAGCATGAGAACCACTGCTGCCGATACGCCAAAACCCGCCAAAAGAAGCCATATGCTGCGAAATTCCTTATTCCTGCCGCCAGATTCCATTTTCTTTTCTCCTGTATAATCCTTAATAGTTACCGGAATCCTTTCCCTCATCCATGGGTAATATAAAAATACAAATGATAAGCAAACATAACCGCAAATATCCCAAAAGCTGCCCTGCTCCCTGCATTTATCATTCTCCTGCCACCCTTTCGGGGGTTTCCGGCAGTCATCATCATAAGTGCCATGATACTCATATAGAAGAAGCTGGTATCCATCATATTGTGAATGCAGAATGCCGTAAAACCGGCCTTCTTCCATAATTCAGGTTTCTTCCCGAAAAATCTGGCCGCCATAAACAGCAGCGTCCCCATAGCGATCCAGCCCTGTTCGACCCCCACATGAAGCAATACATTATGAATATGCCATGTATTAAAATATTTATCACTGTCATGCAGATTCAGGATTCTCCACTGGTAAGGCCCCACACCCGTAAGCGGATGCATCACCAGATAACCCAGACCGTTACGCATCATTTCCAGTCTCTCTGTAAAGGTAGCCACCGAGCCGGGCCGGACGGCAATAACAGCCGCTGCCACCATCAATCCGCAGACGGAAATAATCACCGCCATCCATGGATACTCCTTCAGAAAACGTTTATACTTATTCCAACATAATACAACTGCCAGCCCATAGACAAGCAGCGGCAGACAGATCCAGGCCACACTCGTCCGGGCGGCCGCAAGATAAAGCAGCACACCGGTTCCGACCCCAAGGCTTGCTCCTGACAGAAGTCTGCAGGCGTACCGGAATATCTCCCGCCCGGAAGAGCCCTTTCTTTTTCCGGTCAGGACCACTAGTATTCCTACTGCCATGGCCGTGAAACTGCCCATCGACAGAGTCAACGCAAGGGCAATCAACAGAAGCGGTTCCACGCAGGACAGAATAAGGGACGGGACGGATTCTTTCTCCTCTTCTTCCTCGTCGCATCCCATCAGGGCAAACCATCCCAGAACAAGAAAAATACCCGTTGCATTGGGGTTGCCGGGAAATCCTTCCATCCTTCCCGCACTGCCTTGAAGAACCGCCCGGCTCACAAAACTGCCGATACCGGCAGCTGCCACAACGCCGGCCCAGACCACACACAACCGCCTTAACAGACGCACCTCCTCCTCTTCCAGACATGCCATCAGAAGATAAATAACCGGATAGACCAGATGCAGCGATGCATAACCGTCGGTGATATTCCTATAAGCGGCGTAGGAAGACACCATACCGGCCAGATTATACAGAATCAGCGGGAACAGGATCCATAAATCTACCAACACGGCCTGTCTGGCAAAGCCTGCCAGACACAAAATCATCCCAAGCACACTGACCGTGGGAATATCCCCCACGCCTGCCCATGTTAAAATAAACAGCGCAATAAACAGACACACCGCAAGATAATGGTCTGTCAGAAAGTCCATTCCCCGTTCTATCGTACGGATCATCTTTCCTCCTCAAACAGGTTGTATACTATGCATTCCGCTTACAGCCTTACAGTTCTTTTTGTCCGGCAGATACCGGCTACATAAATAGAATATACAAATTCCAAACAGAATGCAAATAATATTAGATTGTGATATTTGTGATACCAATATATAATGTTACTATTCACGGATCAATGTCATTAAGTTAAGTCTATACACAGCGCCTGATATGATAGGATTCTCCTTAGGACCACCCCCTAACGCCGGTACTTAATGAGGTTTTCCACGAATTTAGTACCGCTGCGTTTGGAACTGAGCGAAGGCGCGTCCGGCTTAACTTAACGACATTGATTCACGGATGATATGCCGCAAACAGCAACTATATAATAGCACCTGTACACGAAAATTTGATTACGGAGCTGATATTATGCATAAGAAACCACGAAGCAAAAAAATATTGCTGGGAATCCGGCTGTTCTGTTTTCTCATCCTGTCAGTCTCAGGAACTCTGCTGGCACGGGATCTGCACCGCTATCACAGGGAAGGAAGCGCTAACCGGAAGCTGGCTGACCGGGTGCAGCAGGCACGAAGCGCCGGGACATCTGACCCGGATGTCTCCTCAAGTGACAGCCGTTTCGGGATATATGCAGACCTCCATCAGGAGAATTCCGATTTTACAGGCTGGCTGTACATAGAAGATACCAGGATAGACTATCCGGTTATGTATACACCCCAGGATCCGGAACACTATCTGTACAGAGCCTTCGACGGCTCCTACGCCAAAAGCGGGTCCCTGTTCATCGATGCCGCATGCCTGCCCGATACAAACCACATTATGATCCACGGGCATCATATGAAAGACAAAAGCATGTTCGGCTCCCTGCCCAACTATCAGACTCAGGATTACGCCGAGGAACATTCCGTCATTCGCTATGACACGCTGGCCGAGGCAGAAGAATATGAACTGCTGTCTGCATTTTATACCGAAATAAACTCCGATCAGGAGGAATCAGGTTTTCGATATTATGAATATACAGACTTATCTGATCCTATGGTGTTCAAAGAATATATCAGCCAGGTAAAAAATAAGTCCCTTTATGATTCCGATACAGAGGCTGTCTACGGCGACAAGATACTGACCCTCTCCACCTGCAGCTACCATACGGAAGACGGACGGTTTGTAATAGTCGCTGTCAAACACGACTGACAGACCTACGAAATACCGAAAACAGAGCGCACAGACTAATGCCTGTACGCTCTGCTGTTATATAACAGGATCCTGTCAATAATTCTCAGCACTTACCTCGAAATAGCTCTGCGGATGATTACAGGTAGGACATACTTCCGGCGCATTGGTGCCTACTACGATATGGCCGCAGTTGCGGCACTCCCATACCTTAACCTCGCTCTTGGCAAATACCGCCGCCGTTTCGATATTCTTCAGAAGCGCACGGTATCTCTCCTCATGATGCTTCTCAATCGCTCCCACCAGGCGGAACTTCTTCGCCAACTCTGCAAATCCCTCCTCTTCGGCTGTCTTCGCAAAATCCTCATACATATCCGTCCACTCATAATTCTCACCATCTGCCGCCGCCGCCAGATTTGCCTTCGTGCCGCCGATCCCGTTCAGTTCCTTAAACCACATTTTAGCATGTTCTTTCTCATTATCTGCGGTCTTTAAGAACAGAGAAGAAATCTGCTCATAACCCTCTTTCTTAGCTACAGAAGCAAAATAAGTATATTTGTTTCTCGCCTGGGATTCTCCGGCAAATGCCGCCTCAAGGTTTTTCTCCGTCTGTGTGCCTGCGTATTTGTTCATAGTTCTATTCTCCTTTTCTTACACTATGGAACTGTCCATTAATAACTTGTGCATTTGACTTGTCTAAATCCGTACAGTCTGCGTTGTCATCAGCCGACGTACTCCGGTACGCCTCCTTCTTCCGCCTTGCTTGTACGAATTTAACCTGTGTCATCTGCACAAGTTATTTTCGGACACTTCCTATGCGTGTACAATATTCGTATGTTCCGAAATCTCCCTGCTGATCGTGCACAGGTCATCCACCGACAGACCATGAATATCCTCATGTCCTGTAATTCTGGCAAATGTCCTCAGCTCCTGTGCAGAACATTTCAGATAATTGGCAACTCTTGAAGCCGCCGCATCTATGTGCAGTCTCTGTCTGAGTTCCGCATCCTGCGTCGCTACCCCTACCGGACACATACCCGTGCCGCAGATGCGGTACTGCTGGCACGCCGCCGCGACCATACCTGCCGATGCAACTGCTACGGCATCCGCCCCCATTGCAATCGCCTTGGCGAAATCAGAGGAAACTCTGAGCCCTCCCGTAATCACCAGATCAATATCCGCATGCACACTGTCAAGATACTTCCTTGCCCGGTACAGCGCAAAAACTGTCGGCACACTGGTAGAATCCCGTATAATCGCAGGAGACGCTCCGGTTGCCCCGCCTCTGCCGTCAATCGTGATGAAATCCGGCTCTGCGAAAACACAGTACTCCAAATCCTTCTCGATTCTGCCTGCCGCAATCTTGATACCGATGGGTCTGCCGTCACTGCAAGTTCGCAGATTACTCACCAGCTGCTTTAAATCCTCTTTCGTATTGATTCCGGGAAATTTAGAGGGGCTGATTACATCCTGGCCCAAAGGCTTATTACGGACCGCCGCAATCTCCGGCGTTACCTTGCTGCCCGGCAGGTGCCCGCCCATTCCCGGCTTCGTTCCCTGCCCAATCTTGATCTCGATCGCGTCAGACGTGGTAAGGTTCTCCGTAGTCACACTATATAAATTAGGAACATATTCAAATATGTATCTGTGTGCCGCCGTCTTCTCTTCCGGGAGAACACCGCCCTCCCCGCTGCACATGGCCGTCCCTGCCATCGCGCTTCCTCTCGCCAGGGCAATCTTAGTCTCTTTGGAAAGCGCCCCGAAGGACATATGGGAAATATACACCGGCATATCCAGAACCATAGGCTTCTTCGCATGCTTACCGATCACTGTCCGAAGAGAGACTTCCGCATGTTCTTCCAGCGGCGGCGGATTCAGCTGCGCCCCAAGTACCAGGATATCATCCCAGTTCGGCATCTTCATCTGCGTACCCATCGCCTCAATCGCGGATTTCCCTGTAACAGCCATCTCGTGAATCTCTTTCATATAACGGTAATTGCTGTCTGTCTTCCTTGTCTCCTTCGGATAGCTCAAATCCTGTCCGTCCCGGGGAGATACCTGCTCCTCAACCGGCTCCCCCGCACCGCTCTTCCCGTCCGACAATACCGGTTCAAACTTCTCTGCCGGCTGTTTACACATCGGACATTCCGTCAATTCGCAAAAGGGCTTCCCCTCCGCTTCCTCATCATACACATAACCGCACACACTGCATTTGTAGACCATAGTCATACCCCCTGTCTTGTTTATACCGTTACAGTTCAGCCTTCGGCTTCCCTGTTACGAATTCTCCTCTTTAGTCCTACATTCCGGACACAGATAAAAAACCCGCAGGTCATAAGATAAAATATTTTCTCTCAACTGCTCTTCCAACCTGCCTGCCAAGTCCTCGAACATAATATCTGACAGCTTTCCGCATCGCTTGCAGATTAAATGATCATGTCTCCGTATCTTATCATAACGGTCCGGAGAACCTTCCATAGAAATCTTCCGAATCAGATCTTCACTGCACAATGTATTCAGATTATTATACACAGTTGCCAGAACTACCTTGGGTTCTGTTTTCTTCAGCGCAAAGAAAACCTGCTCTGCCGTCATATGGTCATGAGATTCATTTATAATATTCAGAATCATTTCAGCATATTTTGCCATTGCTTTCTTTCCTTATTAGAATTATTCTAATTCTAATACTAATTTGCTATATAGTCAAGTAGTCTGTTAAAGTTATCTTCTACCAAGTCTTCTCCAACGTCATTCCCCATTCCAGGACAAACGGATTATCGGCGGACGCCTTGATATCCTCATAAATCTGGCGGCGCTCATCGCTGTTCTCCTCCGACCAGTATTCGTATCCCACGAAATAGCTCTCCATAAAGCTGTCCCATGAATCAAAAATCCCCTGAATCGTTTTTCCGGCTTCCAGAGATTTATCCAGCGCCTCCTCCTGCGTATAGAAACCAGCCAGATAATAATAACCCAGCAGTGACATAGCGCGGCTGTAATCCCAGCCTGCCGCAGCATCTGATCCATACTGCTCATAGAATCCGAACCAGTCCGCGTAATTCTGCGCTTCTTCCTCATCTATGTCAAAGTTATCCAGGATAAAATCTACTCTTTCCTCCGCAGGCACATCCCCGATTCCGGCTTCCTCCAGCTGTTCCATATCTTCCGCAAAAGAAACCCTGTGTCCTTCTCCCAGAAGCCAGTCCATCGTCTCATCTGCGCTTTCCCGGTCTGTCACTTCCCACCAGTCATTCAGCAGATCCTGCACGATACCCTGGCTCGCATCACTTGCCGGCGCCCCTCCGAAGATCGTGTAATCCCAGCCGTTAGCCTTTGTCAGAACGGCACATGTGTTATTAAACCATTGAACCGTATCGGACGTTTCCGACGCAGCTATTTCTTCAACTTCCGGCGGATTTTCCTTAAAAGACGCGCACACATTATTAAAATACTCCGATTTGGCGGTATTGATTTTCGAAGCAGCATACACAATACTGTAATATGCATAATCCGTCTCGCCGTACAGAACCCGTCCGTCACCATTTACGCCGTCGGCCGTCACTGTACAGCTGCAGGTTTCTGCCACTTCCATGCCGGGAACAGACGGATTGTCTATCGCTTCCAGTCCCGACATCGGGTAGGAAGTACTGACCAGATCTTTCCAGCCGTCCATATCCACCAAATTGCCGCCGTATAGATTTTTGGCAGCCTGCATCACAATAATCGCCTCCGAGCCATTTTCACTTCCGGCCGCGATCCATCCCTCACTGCCTGCTCCCATGCTCTCCGCATTCCACGTTTCATTCATCTGAATGCTTACGGTCTGGTCCTCAGATGTGAATTCCTTCATGACTACTTCTTTGCTGCCGCATCCCGCCAACATCAATGCCAGGATCATGACAGCTGTTATTATAGCTGTTTTCTTCCTATTTTTCATAACTTATCCCCTTCCTGATTAAATTAATATACCTTAAGGCATTGCCTTCCAATCTCTTAGGAACTGTTCAGGTTACAATGTCATTAAGTTAAGTCTATACACAGCGTCTGATATGATAGGATTCTCCTGAAAGCCATTGGAAAACGCCGGTACTTAATGAGGTTTTTCACGAATTTAATACCGCTGCGTTTGGAACTGAGCGAAAGCGCGTCCGGCTTAACTTAATGACATTGGTTCAGGTTAACTATATCAGTCATATACACCCCCTGTCTCACCTGTCTCACTGTCAGTTATAATCTGCACAGAATCTCTCAGTACCTTCTCATTTTTCAGCGGATTGCCCGGGCAAATCACCTTCTTCAAGGAGGACAATCCCGCAAGCGGCCGCAGCTGTGTAATATAGTTCTCTGAAATATCCAGAACTTCCAGCGCATGAAGCCCCTCGGCAAAGGAAAGCTCCGTAAGGCCGTTCCCGCTCAGATACAGTTCTTTCAGCTTCGTAAGCTTCTTCAGAAAATCCGTATTTCCGTCCAGGATTACCTCATCCCAGTCAACCATGGTAATTCCTGCGTTGTAGTCCACCCACACATTTTCATACAGATACATATCATCCATATGCAGAATTTCCAGTGTGGAGTTCTCCCCAACGGCATCAAACTTAAGCTCGCACTGCATATCGCTGATATTCAGTTCTTTCAGCTTCGGCATCCGGAAGAGCCCCGATATATCATCATAGGTCTGTGCGCCGTGCAGATCCAGCCGCTCCAGCATCTGAAAGCCTTCTATTGCCCCTATATCTATTGTGGACCCCGTATAGGAAGTACAGGAGAGTTCCTTTAAAGAAGTAAGCTTCGATAAATCCATTCCCTCTGGCATATAACAGCCATACAGATGAAGTTCCATCAGTTCGGTCATATTCTGTATAAAAGAACAGTCATGAAACGCTTCAAGGGTCAGCTTATTTAATCCTGTCAGGCGGCTTAAGTCCGGTTCAGGACATGCATAAGGTACTTCAAGCGTAAGTTCCTTCAGATTCTTAAGTTCCGCCGCCATACTCATATCCCTGAGTTCCGCGCAGGAAGTAACTGACAGCGACTTAAGTGCCATGCAATCCTCTATACCGGCCAGCGTCTGAAGCTTCGCCCCTGTAATCCTCAGACTGGTCAAATGTTCCAGGCTCCCGATAAAATCAAGATTCTTGATTCCTTCCGCTTCCAGAGAGAGCCTTTCCAAATTCGTAAGCTTTCCAAGAACTGTATAATCTGTCAGGCTTTCCTTACAATTCAGAGTGAGATTCTTCAAATTTCCAACATGGATCAGGACATCGATATTATGAAACTCCGAACGGTCTACATACAGCGTCTCCAAATTCTCAAATTGTTCTATGCCGTCCAGATTATCTATACTGTTGTTAAATCCCAGCTCCCTGACACGCTCCGCCTCCCCCACTGCTTCAGCCGCTTCTGCGGGACTGGAAAAATAGGCGCCGATACTTTCCAGCTGAAGCCCCTTCACATATTCCGCGGTAACCGGACAGTCAACATCCAGTTTCTTCAGCCCGTGGAACCGGTACAGACTGCTTAAATCCAGCTTTTCCTCTGTGGAGAAGCTTTCCCACGCAAGGTTCCCGCCGGAACCGTCTGCGGCATTTAGCCCGAAGCTTTGATCCGAATTTATAACAGGCGCTTCAAAGCTGTAACCGATCTGCCAGAACTCCCAGTCACGCCTGATCGTAAGCTGCCGGAGCTTTGCCAGCTGACTGTCGGATACCTCCTTCGCCGGGCACTGGTATACTCGGGACACAAACTGCTCCAGAATACCGGAGAAATCTGCCACAGGATTCTGGTCCTGCCCCATTCCCGGCACTTCCGGTTTATCTTCCGTCCCTCCCGTCTGTTCTGCGCTCTTCGCAGAAATCTCTTCACGGTCAAGTTTCCATCGCAGATAGAACCCCATACTGTTTATAAACAGAACTGCCAGAACAAGGACGCTCCCCAGCGCGACTCCTATTTTCCATCCATAAGACTCCCATCCCGTTCTGTGTACCTTCCCATCCGATACCTGATAACCGGTTCCTCTGAAGCCAGCCAAGGGAACAACATTCCCATTCGGAGCAGTAAATTCCCCTGAGTGCATAAACATGTCTCCGCTGTCACCAAGAATCTTCCTGATACCCCGGGTCAAATCCTGGGCAAAGCCCAGCCTGGACATATCCAGTGCCTGCAGATGGGAAAATTCCTTCGGCAGGTCATAGGGATCCATGTCCCGGTAAGCCGGAATCAGCACCTTCTTCTCCCCGTTTCTGATCAGAGAAAGATAGCGGCTCCATTCGTTTCTCACCCACACTGCCTGAAAGTTCTCCGGGCTCGTTCCCAACACAATCATAATCCGGGCAGAATGAAGCGCCGCGAAAATATACGGTTCATATGCCATACCCAGCTTATCTTCCAGCGTAATTCTGGAACAGAATACTTTCAATCCTTCTTGCTCCAGCTGATGATACAATTCACAGGCCAGCACACTGTCCCTGGTCCGGTTTCCCTTCTCATCCGCCTCCTTATAACAGATAAAGATATCATAGGGTCCTTCCCTCTGCGATACCTGCAGGATTCCTCTCTGAATCCCATCGATGGCCGCCGCTTCCTGTTCGTAGATCCTTGCCTGGACAACATCGGCATATCGCAGAGCCGCTTTATAATCTTCATCCGCCAGGACAGAAGTATACTGCATCCGGTTAACGGTGGGAATTCTTCTGTGGCTTGCCGGATCCTCCACATACTCAATTCCGTAGCGGCACAAAACGATAGACCAGTAAGCTTCGCTGTCCGTCTGGTCCTCAATCAGAATCTGCTCATACATGGCCATCGCTTTATCGTAATCATTGGCACGTCTGAAATGATTCGCCCTGTCATATAGCCTCATCCTCTGCCCGCTGCCAAGCTTCGGCAGTGTCTGGACCGTACCGCAGTAGGGGCATTTGGCTGTCGTCATCCCTTCCCTGATCTCCAGATCTCCGCCGCACATCTTACATATCAATGCAGACATTGTCTCTATTCTCCTTATTCCCTAAATGCGCAGCCCGATCAGAATTGCTGCCATTTACTGTCCTTGCAGATTCTGTCTCTTTCCCGCAAAAGCCCTGTCATACGGTCATACAGCTGCGCAACATTTTCCACATCTTCATCGAGCGCTGCTGCCTCTATCTCAGTCAATAATACAGCTATCTCTTCCTCAATCTCCTCCGAAGCCTCCCCCGACAGCGGACTGCTGTACCTGATTTCCTCTGACAGCTTCCCAAGCATGTCTCTGACCTGCCCTTCCCTGCACTGGCTGATCAGCAGATTTACCTGCGCCTGCATTTCTTTCATCTTCGTCATTTCTCTCTTTAACTGTACATCCTGCCGCACCGCCTCTGTCCGCGCCGAACCGATGGCATACAACCCCATGACCGCCGCTGCCAGGATCACCATTTCTATAATCACCGCCGCAAAGACTGGAAGCTTATCCGCAAACCCCATCAGCAGGAGACTGGCACACAACTGCGCTGCCAGATAGAGCACACTGACTCTTATCACAGGAAAATCATATAACCTGTCTTTGATAAGCGCCTGATTCTTCATGACAGCATGAAGTGTATAAATCTGTGCCAGAAATGCAGGCAGCGAGAACCCAAGTGCAATCCCGAACACTGCCGTTTTCGGAAATGGTGTGACGGCTGTGATATATATAATAAGTACAAACGCAATCAAAATATATCCGCGTATCAGCTTCTTCCTCATATCCTCTACTCGCTCCTCTTCCTGCCGCAATTGCTGCAGAAATTGCCGATATTCCCGTTCTGCCCGCAGGAACAATTCCACGCCGGTTTCACCATCTCATTCACAGACTGTCCCATCTGCGCACCCTGTTCCATCAAAGGCGACAAGGCGTCCTTCGTCAGATTGGCGACTCCTCCCATGGCGCCCAGTCCTATACCAAGTCCGGTCAGATTCCCCAGCATCGACGCACCGCCTTCGCCGCCGCCCAGGCCGTTTTTCATGGCTTCCAGACCTACCAGGCGGGAAGTCTCCTGCTGATACGTGTATCCCTTCATCTGCATCTCAGCAGCCTGCGCTGCTGCCTGCATTTTATAGCCTTCCGCCTCCGCACTCTTCTGAAGCTTCAGAATCTCCGCGCTTCCCTGTGCCTCAATGATCTTAAGCCTTGCTTCCGTCTGAGCTTCCACCGCCTTACGCTCCGCCGCCGCTTCTGCCTCCTTACGCCTGATCTCCTCCTGCCGGACCAGAAGATACTGCTGTGCGTACTGTTCCTTTAACCGCCGGTAATTCGGATCCTCGTCCGGCGTAATCACACGGCTGATATAAAAATCCGGCATAGTCAGGCCGTATTCTTCAAACATACCGTTCAGTCCCGTCTTCAGAATACCGGAAAGCCGCAGAAGCTCAGCATCTATCTCCAGAATATTAATCTTCTCCTGCTTAATGATCTGTGCCAGGCTGCTCTTGACCTGCGTCATCACCAGTGAGCGGAAGTACCCCTTCTCCTCATCCGCGCCCAGCAGGTTATCCTGCCCAAAGCCCGATGACGTACCGACCACCTTCAGCAGCAGCTTCCTGGAATTACATACGCGGATATGAAACTCTCCGCAGGCGCCGATCTCCATCGGCAGTCCGGAATATGGTTCCAGAAACCGAATCTTCGAATCCGTTCCCCACTTAATCCCCATCTGGGTTGCCATATTAATGAAGTATACTTCCGAATGGAAGGTTCTCTCCGTGTCGGAAGGCAGCCTGAAGAACTGGTCTAAAAGCGGCAGACGCTGCGTCTCCAGCGTATAGCGTCCGGCCCCGAACACATCCAGTGCCCGACCGTCCCTGCAAAAAACCGCCTCCTGGCTCTCGTGGACAATCAACTGCGTCCCCATCCTGAAGTCCTCCGCCGGATGCTTCCATACAAGGGCGGCATTGTCCTCATCGTATTTAATGATATTTACAAGGCCTTCTCTCTCTATCTGCTGATCCATAGTAAACTGCTGTGTCTCCCTTTTTTACTCTTCAATAATCATATTCTCCAGCGCAAACTCCAGGCAAAGCTGCATGATCTCATTGCGGGTTCTCCCTGTCTCCCTGGCGACACGGTCCACCTCTACCAGCATATCGATTGGCAGTCTCATGGATACGACCTTGGATTCACTTGTGTATTTTTGTGGACGGATAACGAGTTTCTTTTCTCCCATAATTATGTACTCCTATTAATGAATACTATTATAATACATATGTATTCTACCGTCAATAATCGCGGTGTGCACTTTCATTCCCCACCCCACCCCAAAAACTGCATAAAGAAAACCTGGTCACGAGGCTATAGCCTTGCGTGACCAGGTAGAGTTCTCTTAGCCGGAGAAAGTATGGGAAGAGCTGCGGGATGCACTGTAATATATTCCCTTTACAGGTTCACGGACATTTTTCATATCGCCGCTGCGATATTCACTTACAGCCTCATTATATGCTTCTGCTATCTGAATCAGCCTGTTGTTTTTTTCAGAGACCAAGCAATCTGCACCTCCACTTACCCTTTTACGGCACCCAGCATAATTCCTTTTTCAAAGTATTTCTGCAGAAATGGATATAGTATGAGAATCGGAATTAATGCAATAAAGGCAATGGCCATACGGACAGAAATTGACGGGATATTACCTGCGCTTCCCACACTGGATGCTCCGCTCTGAAGGGCATTGATATTTTCAATCATTTTATTTAACAGAACCTGAATTGTATATTTCCTGGCGTCATTCACATAATACAGGCCATTGGTCCAATCGTTCCAATAATTCAATCCGGTAAAAAGTGAAATCGTCACTACAATCGGTTTTCCTAAAGGAACAACCAACTTCGTAAAAATTGTGAGGTAACCTGCCCCGTCTATTTGTGCCGCCTCATACAGCGCTTCCGGTATACTTGCCGTATAATACGTGCGCATTAGAATAATATTCATCGCGCTCGCAAGAAGGTTCGGCATTAGATAGGCGAAAACTGAATTTCTTATATTAAACCAGCCGGTCCACATAATATAAGAGGGCACTAAGCCGCCACTGAACAGCATTGTGAACAGGACAAAAAAGGAAAAAAATGTACGCCCCGGAAGTCTTCTGATCGATAGCGGAAATGCCATCAGCATTGTAATAACCAGACTGACCACTGTACCCACCGCTGTTACCAGCAGCGTCAATCCATAGGATCTGAATATAGTAGAGGCATTACTCATAATATAACTATATCCTTCCAGGCCAAATTTCGACGGAAAGTAGGAATATCCCTGCGCGATCAAAACCTTTTCATCCGTAACAGATGCCATAAACAGTAAAAGGATCGGTAATACCATAATCAGAGTAATAACAGTGAGCAGAATATGTAACAGTCTCTGATATCGTTGATAACTTTTCGATTGAATCATAGTTTTGCCCTCCCTAAAACAATGCGCTGTCACGGTCAACTTTCCGCACAATGAAATTGGCAAGCATGATAAAAATAAATCCCATAAATGATTGGAAAACACAGGCTGCTGCCGACCTTCCGATTCCTCCTGCGCTCATCATTGCACGATAGACATAAGTATCAATTGTATTGGTAACCGGATACAATGCTCCCGAATTCTGGGGAACCTGATAGAACAATCCAAAATCAGAGTAGAAGATTCGTCCAATTTGCAGCAATACTACTGTAATCATAGTCGGTATCATATTTGGAATTGTAATATACCAGATCTGTTTCCATTTGGATGCCCCGTCTAATTGAGCCGATTCATACATTTCCTTATCGATTCCGGCTATTGCCGCTATGTACAGAAGGCACCCGTAACCAAGCGATTTCCACGCGTTTACCAATACCAGTATAAAAGGCCAGTATTTAGTTTCGGAATACCATTCAACCGGCGGCGAACCAAAGAAATCCAATATGCTGTTATTAATCATACCATTTTCAACACTGAGAAATGCATATACGATGTAACTGACAATGACCCAGGATACTACGAACGGAAAAAGTATCGCACTCTGATATATTTTTCTGCTGAATTTTCCGGTTATATCACTGATCATAATTGCCACAGCAACACCCAAAATAAGGTTTATGATAATAAATGCTATATTATACAGAAAGGTATTTCTGATAATCAAAAAAGCATCCTGTTTAAAGAGATATTCAAAATTACTTAATCCGATCCACTGCCCGCCAAACAATCCTGTTTTCACATTGTATTTCTTAAATGCAACCACGATCCCTGCCATTGGAATATAATTATTAATGATCAAATATACAATACACGGAAGCATCATGATATAGAGAGGCATACATTTTCTAATCATTTGCATATTCGTCTTTCTATTCGTTTTTTTCTGCATAGATATCTCCGTTTCCTCATTTAAAAATATATTCTTCTTCAGAAAGAGGTTGCCATGGCAGCCTCTTTCCACAAAATCCTGTCAGAATAATTAATGATTCGTAATTTTAATGTTCCGTAAGCCATGCATCCAGCTGTGCCTGTTTCTCATCAATAATCGTCTGCGGCCCCGCATTGTATAACGCCTCATTCATCTCGGCAATCGCCGTCTCAGGTTCTACAGAACCGGTACAGATCGGTGCAATATACTGATCCAAAACAGCCTGACATGCTATTACTTCGTTCACCACATTTGTTGAGTCAAAGTTGAAGCCATATGCTACAGATTTAGCTGCGTTATTTTTATAATCCTGATACTGATCATATAAGTCAGTATCTGTGCCCTCCCACAAGTGTCCTGCAAACTGGTTCGGCATAATAAATCCCCATCCGTTATGATATCCGCAGCTTGCACCGTCTACTCCTTCTGGATATACGGCATTGCCGTCTTCATCCACAATCCAATGTTCGCCTTCGATTCCCCAATTCAGCAGGTCATTGGCCTCTGCACTGCCTACCAGCCAGTCAAGAAAAAGAACTGCTTTCTCCGGGTCTTCTGCGATACTTGCCACTGCATATGCGGAACCGCCAACAAATTGAGTTGCCGTCATGGGCTCACTGATCATAACATCCACCAGCTCATATCCTGTTGTGGACTTCTTTTCGTTCAGAGAATCCGGCTTCCAGTTATTGGCAAATGCGAAGGTATTTCCTCCTGCGATCATCGTCTCTCCGGAATCCTGACTCGTAGCCATATCTTTGGATAAATAACCGGCTTCATACCACTGACGGGTAACTTCCACAGCCTCTCTCCAATCCTCTGTTTCAAACTGGTTCACAACAACAGCCTCCGCTCCGTTATCAGCCAGTACTCCCAGTTCGTTGCCCAGCGTATCACACATAAAGGCTACGTCTCCCATATCTGCAGGTGCTTCATAAGAAGCGCCGCCAAGAACTACCATATCAGGATACGCTTCATGTACCTGTGCGAAAATATTCGTAACCTCTTCCCACGTTTCATTCCCTTTTACTGTAATACCCAGTTCATCCAATATATCTTTCCTCATGAAAATGGCTTCGCAGCTTGCTCGCTCTTTGTTCTGCGGAACACCCCACTGCACACCCTGAACCATACAGCACTCCAGATCATTTACACTCATCCATTCCATTGTATTGACCATTTGATCATGATACGGCGCCAGATCCTCTACATAACCGCTGTCAATAAAACTGCCGACCGTATTACTCCAGGAGGGAAAAATATCTAATCCGCTTCCACTGGCCAGCATCAACGGTATCTGATTCAATGCATCCACATAAGTCAGTGCGATCACATTCACTGTCATATTAAGCTCTTCCTTCGCAAGATCGCTCAAAGCCTGATTAACCTTATCCTGGTCAGCCATTGTGTTGGATACGATATAGGCAAAATTTACCTCATAGCCCTCACCATCAACAGCGGTATTCGCGGCAGGAGCACCAGCGTCTGTCTCTTCCTCCTGTGACGCACTATCAGTGTTATCCGACTGTTGCGTTATATCCAAACTGTCTCCTCCACAACCTGTAAGTACCGTCAGTCCCAAAACTGCTGTCATTATTAATGATAATGTTTTTTTCTTCATAATTCTTAACCTCCTGAATTTTATTGAATCGGCAGCGACGCATAATTTTTCAACCATGTCACTGCAAGCGATATCCATTTCTGAACGGTTTCGTTTACCTCTTTCTTTGTCTGTGCTGTTGTCTGATCCGCCAGAACCAATCCATGTTGTCCTTCTCCGAAGACATGTAATTCAAATGGAACACCATGATCAGCAAGCGCCTGCGCCATACGCAGGCTATGGGATACAGGAACGCCGTCATCTGTAGAAGTAGTCCATAGAAATGTAGGCGGATTGAGCTTTGTTACCTGGTAGTTTGCACTTGCCAAAACCATCGCATCCTCACTGGGATCTATTGTCCCAAAATAATCCAGATACATCCATTGATAAGACTTCTCTGTATATTCCTCAAATCGCAGCTGACTGTGATAAAGATAATCAATAAATGCATACCCCAATATACAGAACGATGGTTTCAGCATCTTTGTGTCCGTCCGCAGTGCATCTGTAAGAAAAGACTTATGCCAGTTCGAAGAATACAATGCACAGTTATGTCCTCCGGCAGAAAATCCGCAAATGCCAACCTGTTCTTCATCAACCAGCCACTGTCCGGCATTTTCTTTTACCAACAGCATTGCCTTTCCCAGTTCAATCAATGGGATAGGATATACCGTTTCTGCTTTCGCCCTCGGTATTTTCTTCACATCCTCCGGCCATTTCCCGTTCTCCATGCCGTTAAACGTAGAATATCTAAGCACAAACGCATGATATCCCATTGCCAGAAAACGCATGGCTACAGGCTCTGCCTCCCTGTCGGAGCAGAATAAATATGCACCTCCGGGACAAATAATCACAGCCGGTCTTTTTGCACCATTCAGAAGTTCTTCCGAATCATCCAGCAGATATGCCGTTATACTTACATCTCTCCTGTCAGGATATAAATAAAAAGTGTCTGTTTTCATCCTCTGCTTCCTTTCATTTTTTCAGATACCTTATACCTGAAATTATAAAAGAATGTTGCAAAGGTTCTCAATTTCAAAACAGACACTTTCTATAACAAAACCGACCTTACAATTACTATTATTTGTCTTTTGAGGCACGATACTCCAAAGGAGTCATGCCTGTACGCCTTTTAAATATTTTTGAAAAATAAGCTGAGGAATCGTAACCTACTTCCAGACTTATTTCCAGAATGGATTCCCTCGTATTTTTCAAAAGTTTCTTAGCCATATAAACTCGATAATACTGAATGTACTCCATCAAGGTATATCCCGTCTCTGATTTAAATTCTCTGTTAATATAGTCTTTATTCAGATGAACCAGACTTTCAATATCATTTCTTGTAATAACAGTATTATAGTTATCTTCCAGATATCTCTTAACTGCCAATACCATCGACTCCGGAGACTCTGTCAATTTATCTCTTTCCTGCCTTTCATTTTTCTTCTGAATAAGTTCCAGAGCCTGCACAATTGTCTCCTCCAGTTCATCAAAGGCAACCGGCTTTAGCAAAAAACGATAAACTCCCAGAGAAATTGCATTTCGGGCATAGTTAAAATCCGCGTGTCCCGTCAGAATAATATTGATAATCTCCGGATACATTCCCTGAATCCATCCGATCAGGTCCAGTCCGCTTTCCTGCGGCATTTCAATATCGCAGACCGTAATATCTATCCTATGCTCCTGAAGAATTTCCCTTGCCTTCGATGCACTGTTAGCCACATAAACTTCGTCTATATCAAAATTTTTCCACTGTATTACTTTTTGTATAATCTGCAGCATTGCCGTTTCATCATCGACCAATAAAATATGATTCATTTTCTCACCACTTCTTTCACTTCTCAATTAAAACAGGTTAAAGCTTTACTGTTTTCACTTTCTGTAAAAATATATCGATACCCCCAAAGATGCTTCAGAGCCAGAACTTCTTCCACTGCATTATATAATAACAGGCAGTATCACTGTAACGACAGACTCTCCGGGCCTGCTGGATATGTGTACACATCCCTTATCGCTGTATAATAACTTCAGTCTTTCCTTCACATTACAAATACCAATATGCTCTCCATCCTCACTGATATTTTCTCCCCGATTGATTCTGTCCAGAACAGCATCCGGAAATCCTACCCCGTTATCATTTATTACTATGTGAATTTTTTCTTCCTGCTTTCGGATATCGACTTTTACTTTCAGAATGTCCACCAAATTCACATTATGTTTTATACTGTTCCCTACAAACGTCTGCATGATCAGGGGCATGATCATCTGCTCCCTCATATCCTCTTCTACATTCATATAAAATTCAAGATTGTCCCCATATCGTATCTTCTGAATTTCAAAATAGTTACATACACAATCGATCTCTTCTTTTAATTTTACCAATGAACCTTTTTCACCAAGCAAATACCTGAAATACTTCCCTGTAGTCATAGACAGTTTCTGAATGGATTGATAATCCCGAAGCTGAGCCATTCCATAAATAAGATTCAGAATATTGGTATAAAAATGCGGTTGTATCTGGATTCGAAGATAATTACTCTTCATCCTCTCTTCCGACAGTTCTTTATTTAACACTTCCGCCTGCAGATGTATGATTTGTTCTGCCATTTCATTGAATGTTCTGAACAGAATATTCACCTCATTACTTGTCTGATTCTCCTTCAGCCTTACTCCAAAGTCTCCCTGGCTGAACTGTTCCATGGCAGTCTTCAGACAATTTAACGGACCAAGTAAATATTTCATGTGGAAACAAATATTAAATACCAATAGACCTATTCCTATAATAATGGTCAATACCGACAAAACTACAAAATATACCTTATCATGCATCAGTGATTTCTGTGTTATTGCTATTCTGATAGTATATGGAAGACATTTCATGGAAATATCAAACTCCTCAGTTTCAGCTGACAGGCCTGTTTGATCATCTTTAGTGTAATGATTCACCAAATCGTATTCATCATTCAACATAACGATATCCATTATCTGTCCGTCCTGCAGAAGCCCTTCAAATAACTCCTCCCATGTAATGATACATCCAATATATCCATTATACAATTGATATACCTGGATAAAATAATCTGTATCACCGCTCTTCAAATATTCCCAGTTGTCTTCATTTTTCTTTTCGGCTGTTCGAATATAGCTTCTTATGTCATTATCCAGCTGCTTTCTTTCTTCATTAGGAACAATGCCATTACTGGATTTTATATATACATCTTTATCCGGAACATATACGAAAACAAGCATATCATTTCCATGGTTCCATGCGATCTGTGTCAACCGCCTGTTCAATGATGATAAACTCGTCTGAAACCTTAATTCATCCTCTGTTTTACATACATTATGATAGCTGTGATCTGTATTGGATGTGGCTATGACTGACAACAGCTCATTATTCATGCTCTGAAAACTGTTATCCCAGAAATCAATATATAATTCTAGTGAGTCCTGATAATTCCTGATAATGCTCTCTTCATATTTGGACATGAAGTAAAAAGAAGCTGTTTCCATACAGATCAGTACAGCAACAATAACAAAAATCAACAGTGAGATACTTTTCACTGTAATTGAATTCCAGTATTTTATAAATTTTTCTTTCATATTTTTTACCTTTTTATATATTTACAGCAAGCGACCTGACAAATTTCTGCTGCCGGTTCTTGCAGGAGCCATAAACGGCAGATTTTGTGTTCCATACAAACTTTACATATAAAGAAGACCTGATCACGTAGTTTCAGGCCTTACGTGACCAGGTATATCTCCCTGGGCAAATACAAAACTTATTGAAGCTTTTCTTTTTCAAGCACGACCCTGCAGCGCTTTTTATAGCAGGCAATCCCATACTTTAAAACCGTCCGCATCCCCTCATCATATAACTGCTTTGCGTAGCCTGCAGCCTCAATCTGTTTCAGCGCTTTCCTGCACTGTGCATCCAGGTCAGCATCTTGCGCATACTTGACTTCAATAATAATCCCTGTCTCATCATCGGTCTCCACCTGGATATCGCTATAACCATCACCGGCTTCTTTGTTGGAACTTACATCCCAGGATGCTTTGAATCCAAGAATACCCAATAGAATACCATGATAGAAATTTTCTTTTGTCTGTTTCTTTACAAAAGTATCCCGAATACTGATCGTCTTCTTCAAATATTCCGTAAATTTCTCTTCTACGGAAGACGCATCTCCATTCTGCAATGCTCCACAGAATGAATTTACCGCATCTCCGTCCCGCTGCATACTTTCCTCAAACAGTTTCATAATCTGTCCTGTAAAGATCTTCCGGATCTCCATATTGGGAATCGCCAGTTGAAACACATCCTCACTTCTTCCACGCTGCGTCAGATATCCGGTCATAAACAGGACGCTCCAAACATTACCTATAGAATGATATAATTCTTTATATGTCAGTTCCTGATGAATTTCCTTTGCCACAGTCTCACCGGCAACCAATCTCTCAATCTCCTTTCTGGTCGCCCCACTGTCCGCCATTCCTATAAAATGTTTCACCACATCATTGCTGCTGGTATTGGCCCAGAAATTTTCCGGCAGGGCACTTTTGTCTGCACAAAGTTTCTTACAATAGCTGATTACATCCCACGGGCAGTATATCTCTGTATTGCCAAAACGGTATCCGTCGTACCATTCTTTTACCATCCCATACTGCCCGGACAAGCCATAATACTCCAGCAGCTTCCTGACTTCCTGATCCGTAAACCCAAAATATTCACCAAATTCCACATCTGCTATTGATAACACCTGAGGATTGTTCAACCCGGTGAAAATACTTTCCTTTGCTACACGCAAACATCCTGTAAGTACAGCAAAATAAAGGCTGTCATTCGTTTTCAGAGCCTGCCCGAACATCTTACGAATCAAGGCCGTCATCTGATCATAATATCCCCGTTCATTCGCCTTTGCCAAAGGTACATCATACTCGTCGATCAAAATCACTGCTTTCTTTCCATAGTATTTATGAAGCAACATGGAAAGCACCTTTAAACTGCCGCTCAGCACGGCCTCAGACATCAGGAAAATACCCTCATTCTTCTTGTCAATTGTCACTAACTGCCTGTACATTTCCTTTTCCGGTTCCGAAAGCCTGTCGTTCTCCAACAGAAACTGGAACCGCAAAGCCTCACTCCCCACTGCCGAACAGACCATAGAATACGCTGAGGTAAAATCATCGCCGTCAACATCCTTCAGGCTGACCCACACTACCGGAAATTTCCCCATATATGTCTGGCATATTTCTTTTTCACTTGAAATATTCAGCCCGTCAAACAACCTGCTGTCACAGCCGATTTCAAGAAAAGTCCTGAGCATGCTCATATTCAGGGACTTTCCAAAACGTCTGGGACGTGTAAACAGGTTTACCTTTCCCCAATTGTGCAGCAGATCCGCAATCAGCGATGTCTTGTCCACATAATAAAATCCTTCTGTCCTGATCTCCTCAAAGTTCTCAATCCCGACCGGAAGCTTCATTCTGGCAGTTTCCATACAGCGCACCTCTTTCATTTCTGGCTGTTTTTGATTCTATCATCCGGCATTGTTATTTCCTCAATAACACACTGGTGATTCTTCTTTTTTGTATCATAACTAAGCCCGACGGCAAGAATATTTTTCACTTCTTCCTGCCATAGCTTTTGGCAGTATTCTTTATTTTTAATCTGAGATATTGCAGCTTCAGGCGCAGCATCAGCTTTTAACTCAAGCAGAATCCCCGGCAGGTCTCTCCGCCTTGGATGGAAGATAAAATCCGCGAATCCCTTACCGCTCTTTTCCTCTCGCTCAATCTTGTACTTATTCCGTGCAGAAAGATAGGCGAGTGTCACTACACAGGATAAACTGTTTTCATCATTATATTTCAGGACGGGGAGCTCGCTGTTATGAATATTGTGAAGATAAGAGGCCACAATATCCCCTTTTTTATCTAATGTAGCCTCAAGTACTTCATCAGAATTCCGTACAAGCTCCGCTACATAGCCGAAATCATCATCCTTCAAAGCCTTTTGGAACTCCAGCATAAGTTCCTTATTCGGTATGCTGATTTCTCCGTCATAATAGGATAACAAACCATAGATAATCATGGCAGAATAAATTTCTTCTCTGTTTTTGGGATTTCCCTGTCCGGCAGAATACTCTTCTTCTATACTGATTCTGACTGGCATACCATTTATCATTTTAACAACATCGTCACGCACTTCACCAATGTTATATTTCAGGAAAAATAATACCTCATCCAGTTTTCCGGTTCTGGTCCAATAACTCTGGCATACAGCATCTTCCAGTGCACACACAACAGACCTGGGATTGTACAGCCGCGCACCGTCTCTGGCCTGATAACCATCGTACCACTCACTGAGTTCATCCATCGTCAACGTCTGCTGCCTGGCACAAAGAGCCTTGACTTCATCTTCTGTAAACCCAAAGTACTTTTCAAAATGAGGATCTTTTAACATGGTATACTCTTTAAACATATTCAACGCAGAACCGGTGCTGTATTTTTTAACCGGCAGAACCCCTGTCATATAAACAAGCGCCACATACGGCTGGTCTTTCAGCAGATTCCTTAAGAATTCCAAAAAATCCCCATAATGCTCCGGGTATAGTTCATGGCTGAACATGTAATCCCACTCGTCTATGATAAAAATGAATTGGTCGCCTGTTGCCGCCAGCATATCGACTATGCTTCCAAATTCTTTATCACAAACCTTCGGGTACGCCTCCTGTATATCATATTTAATTGAATCCCTGATTATACTGATATAATCATCGAAGGCATTACCATAATCAGGCAGACGGTTCAGACATAGATGGATCACATTATAACGATTCAGGTGTTCTCTGTAAGATTTGCTCTTACTGATATTTAATCTCTCAAACAATGCTGATGTATCATAAGCCCTGCAATAATACGCTCCCAACATATTAAGCACTGAAGTCTTCCCAAAACGGCGAGGTTTTGTGACGCAGAGATAGCGGTTCATCGTATTAATTCTTGCATTCACTATTTCAATCAAACCGGATTTATCAACAAAATATTCATCATGAACCATTACCCGGAACATTTTATTTGCAGATTCGGTATTGAGACATACAGCCATTGAAATCTCCTTTTTCTGAAATGATTTGTTTCATTCATTATACTGTTTATCTTTCATGGATACAAGCGGAAAGAAAAGACCTGACACTTTTCCTTTAAACCCTTTCACGACTTGCGCCTGTTACAGATGTGTAAACGGTAGATAGTGCATACCTATACAAAACCAAAGCAAACCTGTAACCTATACGCGGCTGACCGGAGAACAGAACTATGCTATGGCATGTGTAGTGTTGGGAAATGATATAACCGAAGCCGATGCAGATAAAATCTTTGATCTGGCAGACGGATATCTGGTGAATGACAACAGAGAGGCAAACAGCAATGTCAACGGTTCCTATTGGGTGTTCCGCATTGCGGCATACGGTTTTCTGGCGATTATCTCCCTCATTACCGTGTTGAACATTATGAACAGCATTTCTATGGGTGTGTCAGCAAGAATAAAGCAGTATGGAGCCATGCGTGCCGTCGGCATGGAAAGCAGGCAGGTAACAAAAATGATAGCAGCCGAGGCAGTCACCTATGCTGCCAGCGGTGTGATTGTCGGAATTATACTCGGACTGCTGCTTCACCATCTTATTTATGTGAAGATAATTATCAGCCATTTCGGAGGAATGTGGAAAATACCGGTTACTCCAATTGCCATTATTGTATTGCTGGTTTCGGTCTCCTGTGTACTTGCGGTCCATGCTCCGGCAAAACGTATCCGCAACATGGCGATTACTGCTACCATCAACGAACTGTAAGACTGGAAATATCCTGCCGGGTAAGTTAAGCCGGACGCGCCTGACATGATAGGAATCTCCTAAGGACGCGCTTTCGCTCGGTTCCAAACGCAGCGGTACTAAATTCGTGAAAAACCTCATTAAGTACCGGCGTTAGGGGGCGGTCCTAAGGAGAATCCTATCATATCAAACGCTGTGTACTGGCTAAACTTAATGACATTGGTTCACAGGACGCACAATCCGGAAACCGGCTGGCATCATACGCAATGTAACAGTTCAGCCTTTGGATTCACTGTTACGGAATCTGCCTATTCCAAGTCGCCTGCGGCGAGAGGCAGATTCCCTTTTGTCCAAATCTACACATTCTCACGGACTTTGCAGTAAATGCAAAGTCCTGGGATGAACTGTTACTGCGCAATGCCATTTTTATCATAATAGTCCTTGACTGCTGCCTTAATCGCCTCCTCAGCCAGAACAGAACAGTGAATCTTATGTGCCGGCAGACCGTCAAGCGCCTCCGTGACAGCCTTGTTCGTTAACTGCAGAACTTCTGAAACAGGCTTGCCCTTGATCAGTTCCGTAGCCATGGAACTGGATGCAATCGCCGATCCGCAGCCAAAAGTTTCGAACTTCACATCCGTCACAATATCATCATCAATCTCAAGATATATCTTCATGATATCTCCGCACTTGCCGTTTCCGACTTCCCCCACACCGTCTGCATTTTCGATGGTTCCTACGTTTCTCGGATTTCTGAAGTGATCCATTACTTTTTCACTGTATAATGCCATGTCTGCTTTCCTTCCTGAATATCATTTGATAAAATATTTTATTGTTGATAACATTAGAAATTTTGCTTTCGGTCTTGCATAAGCTTCCATATGCTATGAAAGAACAAATTCCCTCTTCCCGCTGACTTTATCCTTCCACAGCGGAGACATCTCCCGCAGATAGCCGACCACCTCCGGCACGGCCTGCAGAATCTCTTCCACATCCTCTTCCGTATTGTCCGCACACAGCGATAATCGCAGAGATCCATGCGCCACTTCATGTGGCCTGCCGGTTGCCAGCAATACATGACTGGGATCAAGGGATCCTGACGTACAGGCAGACCCGGAGGACGCGCAGATACCTTTATCATCCAGCAATAAGAGCAGACTTTCTCCCTCAATTCCCTCAAAGCAGAAATTGACATTCCCGGGAAGACGTTTCTCTTTATCCCCGTTCAGTGCCGAATGCGGGATCCGTGAAAGTCCGTCGATCAGTTTATCCCGCAGTCTCAGAAGCTTCTCTGTATTCTGGTCCATATGTGCGCAGGCTTCCTCCAGCGCGGCCGCCATACTCATAATCGCGGGAACATTCTCCGTTCCGGCACGTCTTCCTCTCTCCTGTGCACCGCCCTCAATCAGATTGACCAACGGAATTCCCTGTCTTGCATAAAGTACGCCGATTCCCTTCGGCCCATGGAACTTATGGGCAGACAGGGAAAGCAGATCGATGTTCTGCTCCTGAACATTGACCGGCAGATGTCCTACGGCCTGCACCGCATCGGTGTGGAAAGGTACCTTCCGCTGCCTGCATATGGCGCCGATCTCCGGAATGGGCATAACGGAACCGATCTCATTGTTGGCGTACATGATCGTCACAAGACACGTATCTTCCCGAATCGCTTCTGCAACCTGTTCAGGATATATCATGCCGTTCTCATGGACATCCAGAAGTTCTGTCTCGTAGCCCTCTTTTTCGAGTTTCTTAAGCGTATGCAGTACGGCATGATGCTCGAAGGCCGTAGAAATAATATGCTTCTTACCTGATCTTTGCCCGAACCGGGCAGCAGAGAGAATAGCCTGATTATCTGCCTCACTGCCGCCGGATGTAAAATAGATTTCCCGGGGATCAGCCCCGATACACGCGGCAATATGCTCCCTGGCAGAGCACAGCGCCTCCGCCGCTTTCTGTCCGGCCTCGTACAGGCTGGAGGGATTTCCCCAGATCTCTTCCATATAAGGCAGCATTGCATCGATGGCAATTCTGCTCATTTTCGTTGTAGCCGCATTATCCGCATATATCATATCTGTTATTCCTTCCTGAAATCTTTTACTTTCTGTTATACAATCCTGACTAGTATAATCCACAATAATTATCCGCCCCTTTCACTTGTCTAAATTTCCATCTGCCGCGTCAGCTTCAATCGACGATGCTACCGGCATCGCCTCATTCAGCTTCCTTGCACATGAAAATTTATCCTGCGTGTAAGGGATCGGTAATTATCGTGGATTATACTGGTAGAAATTAACTGCCTGCAACGGCCGCAAACCCATTCTCCAGATCCGCAATAATATCGTCTATATGCTCCGTACCGACAGACAGCCGGACCGTATTCGCATGAATCCCCTGATCTTCCAGTTCCCTGGCCGTCAGCTGGGAATGTGTCGTAGTTGCCGGATGAATCACAAGACTCTTCACGTCAGCCACATTGGCCAACAATGAGAAGACCTCCAGGCTGTCGATAAACTTGTGCGCCTCTTCCTGGCCCCCTTTGATGTCAAATGTAAAGATGGACGCTCCGCCGTTGGGGAAATATTTCTCATACAGCGCATGATCCGGATGATCCGGCAGAGACGGATGATTCACACGCTCTACCAGAGGATGTTTCGCCAGATATTCCACTACCTTCTTCGTATTCTCCGCATGCCGTTCCAGACGAAGGGAAAGTGTCTCCACTCCCTGCAGAAGCAGAAAAGCATTGAACGGGGAAATGGCCGCTCCGGTATCGCGAAGAAGAATTGCACGGATATATGTCACAAATGCCGCCGGACCTGCCGCATCGACGAAGGATACACCATGATAACTCGGATTGGCATCAGCGATTGCAGGATACTTCCCGCTTGCCTTCCAGTCGAACTTGCCGGAATCTACGATAACACCGCCGAGTGTTGTCCCATGTCCGCCAATAAACTTAGTCGCGGAATGTACTACAATATCCGCACCATGTTCAATAGGACGGATCAGATACGGTGTGCCGAAGGTATTGTCGATGACCAGAGGAAGCCCATGCCTGTGGGCAACCTCGGCAACGGCATCGATATCGGGAATATCACTGTTAGGGTTGCCGAGTGTCTCCAGATAAATTGCTCTCGTGTTGTCCTCAATAGCATTCTCTATTTCCTCCGGATTATGCGCATCCACGAAGGTAGCGGTAATTCCGTAGTGAGGAAGCGTATGCGCCAGCAGATTATAGCTGCCGCCATAAATCGTCTTCTGGGACACAATATGTCCTCCGTCCGGAGCAAGCGCCTCAATCGCATATGTAATCGCAGCGGCGCCGGAAGCAAGCGCCAGCGCTGCCACACCGCCCTCCAGGGCCGCAATTCTTTTCTCAAACACATCCTGAGTGGAATTGGTCAGACGTCCATAGATATTTCCGGCATCCGCAAGGCCGAAACGTGCCGCCGCATGGGCAGAATTCCTGAATACATAGGAAGTTGTCTGGTAGATCGGAACTGCCCTGGCATCAGTAGCCGGATCCGGCTCTTCCTGTCCTACGTGCAGCTGAAGGGTTTCAAATTTATAGCTCATAATAATCTCCTCTTTTCTGTAAAAATCTGTTATGGAAAGAATACTCTATATAACCTATTTTGTCAATAGGTTAATAGGTATTTTATTTTTCTTGTAAACCCTATTACCCTGTAATATAATAGGTTAACAGATTATGTGAGGGTATTACGCAAATGCCCCGCAGCTTAACCACAAAATGGAGGCTTATCATGATTTCAACAAAAGGAAGATACGCCCTGCGTGTAATGCTTGACCTTGCACAACAGGATACAGATCATTTCATACCATTGGAGGAAATTGCCGCCAGACAGGGTATCTCAAAGAAATATCTTGAGATTATTCTGAAAACCCTTGTACAGAATAAGCTTCTCAAGGGGCTTCGGGGAAAGGGCGGCGGCTACAAACTGACACGCAGCCCGAAAGAATACCCGGTGGGCGAGATTCTGGAGCTGACCGAAGGAAGCCTGGCCACAGTGGCATGTCTGCAGCCTGATGCGGAACCCTGTGAACGGACAGCCACATGCGCCACCCTGCCGATGTGGAAACGATTCGATCAGATGGTTCATGATTTCTTCTATAATATTACTCTGGATGACCTGCTTATGGAAAACTCTGACACTGCCTTCGATCCTTATCACAAATAATGGTAAACTATTGAAACAAGACATACTGCTGTCATGTTCTATATGCTATTTTTACTTTAAAACACACAAAGGAGAATCAACCCTTATGAAATACCCCTGGATCGATGAATATTTACTGAACAAACGAAGTGTAACCAAAGATCTGCAATCTGACTGGAACTGGATCCGCTATCATATCGGCGGTAAGATGTTCGCCGCGGTCTGTCTCGATCAGGAAGACAAGCCATATTACATTACACTAAAATTAGAACCTGCGGAAGGAGACTTCCTGAGATCACAGTATGAGGACATTATTCCCGGTTATTATATGAACAAGATGCACTGGAATTCCATAAAACCGGACGGAGAAGTTCCTGACGGCCTGTTAAAAGACCTTCTGGACAAATCCTACCATCTGGTTCTGAAGAGCTTCAGCAGAAAGAAGCAGCGGGAAATCCTGGGCTTAAGCTGCTGCGGAACAGATTGCGCTGAGTGCAGCTTCCTCGGTTCCCTGTGTAAAGGATGCAACGCATCAAACGGTAAAGTCTTCCATGCCCCGGAGGAGAAGGCCTGTCCGATCTACAGCTGCTGCGTTCAAAAGAATAAATACGCAGACTGCTCGGCCTGCGACAGCCTCCCCTGCTCTGTCTGGAGAAACACAAAAGATCCCGGCCTTTCGGATGAGCAGTTTGAGGCAACGATACAGGAACGTGTGCGTAATTTGGCAAAATGATAGCTTATATTTACAGGAAATTCATAGCGTTTCCTGTTAATCTATTCTGATACGACCCGGCAGCTTTTCTTATAGCAGGCAATTCCGAATTTGTGAATTGTCTGCATTCCTTCCTGTTTCAAAGCTGTCACATATGCACCATCTTCAATCTGTCTCATGGCATCTTTACATGCAGAATCAAACATGCCATTCCCGGCATACTTCACTTCAATAATACAGCCAATCTTTTTCGATGGAATACTGACCATGATGTCTGTATACCCGATACCCGATTCTGCATTGGATCTTACAATAAAACTTCCCTCTGCTTTCAGCAATCCCAACAATATGCCATGGTAAAAATTTTCTTTCATTTCCTTCCGTACACAAGTATCACGGATACTGATGGATTCTTCCAGAAACTCATTAAAAACAGTCTGGAACTCCTCTGCATCACCATTCTTTACCGATTCGCAAAACCTTCTCCAATTCGCAGTATTCTCTGTTGACCTTACCTGAAACCATGAACGGATCTTCTTCTCATAAATCCCAAGAACTTCTCTGTTAGGAATAACCAGCCTGTGCCTTCTATTCTCCGGCTCTCCGGCATCAGTCAGATAACCCGAAGCAAAAAGCACACTCCACAAATATGTCTGCCGGATATCCGCGTCCTTGCTGTCAAGATCTGTATAGGTCAACTCAGGAATCAGTACCTTTTCCACACATTCTCCGGAAATCAGCGCTTCGATCTCTGCCTTCGTAGTCTGTGTCGCATTTTCAATAATATCCTGAACAATAACGTTACTGCTGCTGTTCTCCCAATGCGATTCCATCTCTGCATCTTTTTTAACTCTGAATTTATCACACTGATTGACAACATCCCAGGGACAATATACATCACTCGTTCCAAAGCGGTAACCGTCGTACCATTCTTTTACATCAGAATACCTGTCTTCCACACCATAATATTCCAGCATTTCCCTGACTTCACTGTCGGTAAATCCGAAATATTCCGCGCATTCAACGTCGGAGATTGTACGTATTTTGAAGTGATTCAATCCGGTAAATATACTCTCTCTGGCGATTCGGAGACACCCTGTAATCACGGCAAAATACATATTGGGATTCGTTTTCAGCAGCTGGCTGAACAAAGACCGGATTAAATTAGCCATCTGCGGATAATAACCATCCTGATGCGCTTTATCCAGCGGAACGTCATATTCGTCGATCAATATGATAACCGGTATATCATAATGTTTATACAGCAGTCTGCTAAGCAGTTTCAAACTGCTGTATAAGAAAGCCTTCTTCTCAAAATTCCCTTCTATAATCCCCTGCAATTTCATTTTGTCCGACTGCGTCAGCTTTTCACTATCCATAAGATAATCAAATCCGGAAGCTTCCTCACTGATCAGAATTCCCAGATTATCACAGGCCGTCTCAAAGTCACCGCCCTCTACATCTTTCAGACTAATTGAAATGACCGGATATTTTCCCATATATTGCCTGCACAGCTCTGTATCGTCATAAATCCGTAAACCCTCAAAGAGTGAAGGATCTGTCCCGATTTCAAAAAAGGATTTAAGCATGTCCATATTCAGGCTCTTGCCGAATCTCCGGGGTCTCGTGAATAAGTTGACGGTTCCTCTTGTCCGAAGGAGTTCACTGATAAATCCGGTCTTATCCACATAGTAGAAATCATCCGACTTAAACTCTCTGAAAAACTCAACACCGATGGGAAGTTTTTTCCTCTCCGCCATACAATCACACACCCCTTTCCGGAATATAATATAACTTGTTTTCAAATTATAACATATTCCTTGTGGGGTTCAAAGATTCTTTTTCATCTCTGCACTCTTCCCGATCCGTTTCCCTTCAAAAGAGCCTCGACCTCATCTACTGTAACAAGATTAAAATCATTTTCGATCGAATGCTTTAGGCAAGAGGCTGCCACGGCAAATTCAATACTCTTCCGGGGATCAAACCCGCTTTGCATCGAGTAAATCAAACCGCCGCCGAAGGAATCTCCGCCTCCCACTCTGTCTACGATATGAATATCGTATTCCCTGGAGAAATAAGCTTTCTCATCTGTGTACAGCATTCCGGCCCATTTATTGTCATTTGCGGAAATGCTTGTCCTGAGTGTGACCGCCACCGTTTGAAAGTGAAACAGCTCCGTTAACTGTCTGGCAACGGAAACATACCCGTCCTTATTCAGTTTCCCTGAATTGACATCAGAACCCTCAGCCACAATTCCGAATACATCTGCAGCATCCTCTTCATTTGCAATGCAGACGTCTACATACGGCATCAAACCGCTCATGACTTCTCCTGCCTTCTCCCTGGACCACAGCTTATTTCGGTAATTCAGGTCACAGCTGACCGTGATTCCTTTCTCTTTTGCCGTAACACACGCTTCCCGGCATGTCTCGGCCATCTTGTCACTCAGGGCAGGAGTGATTCCTGTGAAATGAAACCAGTTGCAATCCCGGAAAATCTTCTCCCAGTTAAATTCACTCTTCTCGGCCAGTGCTATTGAAGATGCCGCTCTGTCATATATGACCTTTGACGGCCTTTGGGAAGCTCCCTTTTCTACAAAATAAATGCCTATTCTCGGTCCGCCGGTCACAAGCTCCGACGTATCTACACCATATCTTGCAAGCGCTCCGGCCGCACTCCGGCCGATTTCGTTATCCGGAACTTTCGATACGAAAGAAGCGTTTACTCCAAAATTTGCCAAAGCTACAGCCACATTGGCTTCCCCTCCCGCGTAAGAAACATTGAAAGTATCTGCCTGTCTGATTCTTTTATATCCCTCCGGATTAAGCCTTAACATGATTTCTCCAAAACATACTGTCTTCATGAATGATCCTCGCGAATTCTGTCAACATATCTTTTTGCCGTTTCTGTTATCTCATCAAACCGGTTCCCGGCAATTAACCTTTTATCTACCAGGTTTCCTCCGATGCCGATACCTACCGCACCGGCATCCAGAAACTCTCTGGCATTCTCCTCATTGATACCGCCTACCGCCGTTAAAGGAATATGTCCGAGCGGCCCGCTTAATGCCTTAAAATACTTCGTTCCTGCTTCAGATGCCGGAAATATCTTGACAAAATCGGCTCCTGCACCATATGCATTGTTCACCTCTGTCGCCGTATAGGCGCCGGGCATTACAGCCATATCCAGACTGCCTGCAAATCTGATGATCTCTATATCTGTATTGGGCGTTATGATAAATCTTGCACCAGCGTTGTATGCCAGATGCACCTCCTCCAGTGTAAGGACAGTACCGGCTCCGACGCACATTTTCCCATCCATGGCCTGTGAGATTCTTCTGATACTCTCGACGGTACTGTAATACCTCCCGGCCTTTTCCGTCTGGTCAAAAGTCACCTCAACGACTCTGATTCCTCCGTTATAGAGCGCTTTGGCCGTATCGACACACTTATCGGTCTCTATGTTCCTGAAGATGGCAATGATCCTGTTTTCCCGTATTTCTTTTACTACCTGCTCTTTTCTACCCACAATATTCTACCTCATAAGCCTCCACCGGTTTAAAGAACGTATCCGGCCATCACAAAATATTTCATGATGAACCGGATACTTGTCCAAACCAGTCTTCCGGTCATTTTGTTATTCTGTTGTCTCGGCAAGTAAAGTATTGATTCTGCTTTCCACCTGTGCCATCGCATCATCAATTGAAACACCGCTCAGCATGGAATTATAGGATTCTCCCATAATATCCTGTACTTCCGAGTATCCTGAATAAGTCGGATAGGGAAGCGCATACTGAATACAGTCAACGAAACCCTGGTATGCCGGTGTATCAAACATCTCGTCTTCCAGCGCATCGCTGGCTACAGGCATACGTCCTGTCTCCGCCGCAAACGTAATTGCATTTTCTTTATCAGCCATATATTTCAGGAAGTCTGCCATTTCCTGCGGATGCTCACATGCTGTCGTAATCGAGTAGCCTGATACCTGCAGATTCGTTACATGTCTGTCCTGAGACGGAATAGGAACAGAGGCAAGCTTCCCATCCAGTTCCGGATTCTGGCTGACAATAGCACCAAGGGCATTGGAACCTGATATAATCATTCCGGCCTGTTCATTTGCAAAATATGTTACCGCTTCCGGATATCCTGTCTCTGTCGCTCCGGGAGGAACGATTCCATCTACCAGATCCAGATCCACAAATGTCTGCAGCGCTGTCCTGTACTTATCTTCCGTCAGATCAGAAACCCATGCGCCGCTGTCATCCTGATAGATCTCATCCACACCAAATGCTTTGACATACTGTGAAAATCTGGCTTCTCCGGAACCGTTCTGAAGTCCCACCAATGCAAATCCCCATCTGTCGGTTCCGTTGGTAAATGCTTTTCCGACATTTCTGAAATCTTCCATAGTCTCGATCGTGTCATAATCCGTCTCTCCCATCCAGTCCGCACGATAGATCAACGCGATGGGAACCATAAACCAGGGAACTACCATAAGCTGTCCATCTGTTGACGCATATTCAATGATTGACGGATCCATGGAATTAAGGAAATCATCTCCCAGATATTCCGTTGGGTCTATCACAATTCCCATTGATTTTGCCTGCGGCATAAATGCCGTATTCATGTAAAATGCATCCGGAAGGTCATCACTGGAGTTCAGGGTAATGATCTGTGCGTTCAGGTCATTGTTCGCAACCGCGATATACTCGATCTTAATATTGGGATGATCCGCCATATACTGCTCGGCCATTGCCGATTCCAGACTGGCTTCCCCTTCTGTCTGGATGGATGACATGATCCTCAGGGTAATCTCTTCATCTGATGAAGCCGTATCTCCCGCCTCTGCGGTATCCCCGGACGTTTCCGCTGATCCGGCATTCTGGGAATCGTCTTCTGCCGTATTCTCTTCAGCTGCATCCGAACCCTGGCTCTCTGCCGGCTGTCCTCCTCCGCAGCCTGTCAGCAGTGTTGCCGCCATCGAAGCAGACAACAGTATGCTTAGTAATTTTTTCTTCATTTTCTTCCTCCCTTTCCTGTTTTGTTTTCTTGTTTCATATAGTTTTATGATTTTACAGCGCCTGCCGTTAAACCACCGATAAAATATTTCTGCAGGAAGATAAACCCTATTACCAAAGGAATACTGGCAACGACTGAGGACGCCATCAGATCATTCCACATTATCTTGTAATAGCCGTTTAGCTCTGCAATACCGACTGATACGGTCTTTAATTTTTCATCCGCCATAAGCAGATTGGCAAACATATATTCATTCCAGCATGTGACAAATGCATAAATAGCCGAGGAAGATACTCCGGGAATAACAATAGGGAGTGTGATCCTGGTAAATGCCTGCCATCTTGAACATCCGTCAATGATTGCCGCCTCGTCCAATTCCAGGGGAACGGTCTTAAAATATCCCACCATCATCCATGAACAGAAGGGCACCGTAAACGATATATATACCAGTCCCAGCCCGATCAGGGTATTATTGAGGCCGTACGTATTGAGCACCTTATAATAAGGTACCAGTAACATGACTGAAGGAAACATCTGTGTAAGCAATACAAATCCCAGGAAGCTTTCTTTTCCTTTAAAGCGAAATCTTGTTACCCCGTACCCTGTCAGACAGGAGATAGATACGGATATTGCAACTGCGGCCAGAGTTACAATAATGGAGTTCCTGAAATAATACAGAAACGGATAATCTACCCACATGGCCCTGTAGGAATCCAGAGTAACCGTCTCGGGTATCCAACGCGGAGGGATCGCAAATGTTTCGGGCTCTGTTTTCAAAGATGTGGAAACCATCCACAGGACGGGAACCAGCACGAAAATACTTCCTATCAGACAAGCTCCGTAAGTCAGAACGTTATTTATCATTCCGGACCTTTTCTTATTCATCATCACTCAATACCTTTCTGAACACTTTACTGATCAAATAGCATATTACAAAGACAACTACGGCCATTGCCGCCGCTCTTCCAAACTTGAAATACTGGAAAGCTTCTTTATAGATTCCGATACTGACGATGGAGGTAACCGAATTTGGCCCGCCGCTTGTCAGAAGTTCGACGATCGTGTAATGCTTGAACCACCAGACCACATCCAATATTACCGTAGTAGCCAGAACCGGTTTGATCGCCGGCAGGATAATCCTGAACAGAAGCTGTACCGCATTGGCGCCGTCCACCCTGGCTGCCTCCAGAATATCCGATGATACACTCTGAAGCGCCGCAAGCACATTGACCAGTACCATAGGATACCCCTTCCATATGCACACCAGAACAACAACCGCAAATGCCCACTGTGTGCTTCCCAGCCATGAGATCTGCTTCTCTATCAGCCCATGCTCCAAAAGAAAACTGTTAAATAGTCCATACATGGGATTTGCCAGCCATTTAAAGATCAGTGCGATCACCACATCCGGAAACAGCCACGGCAGAACAAGTATCGTCCTGAAAACGGTTGTCCCTCGCTTCTTCTGATTCAAGGCCAGTCCTAACAAAATGCCGATCACGAAATGGCCGGCCACCACCAGAAAAGCAAACTTAAAGGTAACCCATATATTCTTCAGAAAGTTGTCCTGCGTAAAAATCACCAGATAATTCCTGAATCCGGCGAAACTCCAGTTTTTGCCAAGATCCGTGTCAAAGAAGCTGATATATACTCCATAGGACAACGGATAGACTACAAGCATGACCAGTAAAAGCAGTACGGGAAATATAAAAAGGTAAGGCGTCAATTCTGAAAGCGACATCTTCGAAGGCTGAAATTGTTCTTGTTTATGAGACTTTGTTTTCACTACCACTCCCCCATTGATCTGTCATCGTCAAAAAATAAAACCGGATTACTCCATCTTCCGTCGTATAGAATTTCTTTCAAATAGTCTTCGTCAATCTCGAAACCAAGGCCGGGAGCCTCGGGTACATCAATATAACCGTCCCTGATTACAAAGGGCTGCTTAAACAGTCCCATACCCAGATCCAAACGTTCCTCATGGGTGGGATGCTCCTGAGCCGTAAAATTGGATATACAGGCATCAATCTGCAGGCAGGCCGCCAGGGCGACCGGGCCTAAAGGATTATGCGGCGCTACACTCATATAGTAATTCTGTGCCATGGCTGCAATCTTGAATGTCTGCAGGATTCCTCCGCAATGACAGACATCAGGCTGTACAACACTCACCGCCTGCTTCTCAATCAGCTCCCTGTAGCCATAAGTGGTAAATAGACGTTCACCGCTTGCAATGGGAATTGTAGTCATGTGTGAGATCTTAACCATGGCATCCACATTCTCCGGCAGGACAGGTTCCTCTATGAACATGGGATATACCCGCTCCAGCTCCCTGCAGAGAACCGGAGCCATCGCCGGAGAAATTCTTCCGTGGAAATCAATGGCAAAATCGATATTTTCCCCGACTGCATCCCTCAGTATCTCCATTCTTCTGACAATCTGTTTTACTGTTGACATGGTGTCGATATGCCTTATCGGCGGTGTCAGCATTGAAGTCTTCAATGCCGTAAACCCTGCTTCCAGCCGCTTTCCTGCCCAATAACGGATATCTTCCTCTGTAGGATCGTCATTGAACGGCAGCAGATGGGCATACATCCTGATCCTGTCTCTGCACTTCCCTCCAAGGAGCTGCCATACAGGAACCCCCAATTTCTTTCCTTTTATATCCCATAATGCCTGTTCGATACCGCTGACCGCACTGTATATGACCGCACCGCCTCTGTAAAAAGCTCCCCGGTACATCATGTTATACAGCAGTTCGATATTCATGGGATCCTGTCCCACGATCAAATCAGCCAGAACGTCGATTGCTTCTCCCACCACTGTAGACCTTCCTTCCAGGGTCGGCTCTCCCCATCCGGCCAGCCCCTCATCAGTTGTAACCTTTACAAGCATCCATCTGGGCTTTATATAAAATTTCTCTACTGATACAATCTTCATCTTTACCTCCACGTGGATATTGCCGGCTGTGCCTGCAACCTCTCTGAACTCTGAATGCGCAACGGAAGCTTCGGCTTCCATACTTCCCTTTCGCATGTCCGTATATACGAACATTGTTCTTAATTACGTTTCATGCAATAAAAGTATCATATCTGATCCGTTTTGTCAACAGGTATAAGATAGCCAATAATTAAAATGCTTTTTTGTATAATATAACTATTATATTCTTCCTCAATCCTTAAAATATTGATTGACTTTTCTAATTCATTCCATTATCATAGAATTATTATTACAAATTATATTCGAATATACGAACAGCAGAGGTATTATATGAAAGAAGATAATAATAATCTCCACCGTACCACCCTGAGAATACTGGAAACACTCGAACTGATTGCAAATAATCCGAACCGGTTCACCCTGTCAGATATCAGCGATAAACTGCAGATCCCGAAAAGCACTATATCCCCGATCCTGCACACCCTTGTATATAAGGGATTTCTCTCACTGACACCGGATTACCACTACCGGATCGGTTTTTCTGCTTATAACATCGGAACCGGATTCCTTCACCAGTTCAATTATCTGGATGAGATCGAGAAGATTCTGTCCGATGTAACAAATGTCTGTCTGGAGGCCTCTCATTACGCCGTTCTCTCAGGTGGAGATGTTCTGTACCTGAAGAAAGTCAACTCGCCGGAACCTATCCGCATGGTCTCCTTTGTCGGCAATAAACTTCCTGCCTATAGTACTGCCCTTGGGAAGGCCTTATTATTAAACATGTCTGTCAACGACATTAAGAAACTGTATCCTGGCGGTTTAAAACCGGTAACAGAACATACCATAACCGACTTTACGGAGCTTAGAGAACAGCTTACAAAAGCAAAACAGGAAGGCTACGTATATGAGATTGAAGAATCCAACCAATATATACGCTGTATCGCGGTACCGATACACAAATCCGGGAAAATCGTTGCTTCCATCAGTGTAGCCACTCCGGTTTTCCGATACGATGACAAGAAGGAAGCATTGATTAAAGCCCTCTTAACGGATGCGCAATATAAAATAGAAACTCTGATCAATACTTTGGAAATAAGTTATGAGGATTTAATACAATGAGAAAGACCGAAAAGCAGGCCGGAAAAGAAGGACATAGATACAGCTATGAAGAAATCGCAGAAAAGATCAATATTTTATCCGCTTTCTGCGGCCCCAGAGATTTAACCGGGCTGTCAGAAGATGCTCTGCATGACAAGTATGGGATTACACAGGCAGATATGCTGATTCTGTTCGGAGCAAGCATTCCGGCTTCCTACTCATTATTTGAACAAGCCGTAAGAAACAATCTGTCAAGATATTACATGCTGGTTGGCGGCATCGGCCATACAACGGGAACTTTACAGAATCTGATGCAGCCGTATCTTACGGACTTTGACACTTCCGGAATGCCGGAAGCGGACATCATGTATCATTATATCAGGAACCAGGTAAATTTATCTGACATGGAACTGATAATAGAAAACAAATCCACAAACTGTGGAAATAATGTTACCAATGCATTGGCATTATTTCCGGATGATAAGATCCGGAATGTAATCATCATGCAGGATTCTACCATGCAGCGCAGGATCTGTGCCGGATTTGAAAAGTATGCACCACAGCTTACTATCATAAATTACGCAGGCTATGGCATCAAAGTAGTCCACGATCATGATACCCTGGGCTTTAATCAGGAACTCTGGGGCATGTGGAATATGGAAAGATATATTTCACTGCTGCTTGGGGAAATTGCAAGATTATATGACGATGAGAACGGCTATGGCCCTAACGGGAAGGGTTATATTGCCCACGTAACAATCCCGCCTGCCGTCCTGGAGGCTTACTGTGCTCTGTTGGGGATCTACGGTACTGATACGGTGCGTGAAGCCAATCCTTTATATCAATGATATCTTGTGAATCAAAAAAATTCTCAAAAATTGTTGACAATAGTCCCACGAATATTGTATCATATTAGTTGTTCGCAAATCGAAGCGTGGCTCAGCTTGGTAGAGCGCTGCGTTCGGGACGCAGAGGTCGCAGGTTCAAATCCTGTCGCTTCGACTATATAAAATAAAGTCTAAACACCAGATTCTCTTACTTTTAAGAATCTGGTGTTTTATATTTACCGGCTGCCTCAAGAGCTTTGGTATTGTAAGAGCATTTTCGCCATTTATTTTGTATCCCCGTCCCAAGTCGGATGCGGCGAGAGCAGATTCTCTATGGCTATATTTACACATTCTCATGCACTTTGTAGTAAATGCAAAGTCCTGGGCTGAACTGTTACCAGGTAATTTTTTTCTCAGACATTGACATTCTTTTTATTTAAGATTATAACTATGTATGGAAATAAAGCCTAACAGAAATGGGGAGGATATTATGGAATCATATGAAATTTTAAAAGATCTTGCAATCATTTTACTCTTTGCCAAATGCTTCGGCATTCTCGCAAGGAAATTCAAGGCGCCGCAGGTAGTCGGCCAGATTATTGCCGGGCTGTTAGTCGGTCCCTGTGTGTTCGGCTGGATCACGCAGACCGAGTTTATCACCGAAATGGCGGAAGTCGGCGTAATCATATTAATGTTTTCTGTCGGATTGGAATCCGACTTGAAGGAGCTTTTGAAAACAGGACCCATTGCTTTTCTGATCGCCTGTGCCGGTGTCCTTGTTCCTTTAGTATTTGGTTCGCTTTTGTATATGGGATTCTACGGCGTAGCACCCTGGGGCAGCGAGAATTTCTTTAAGGCAGTCTTTATGGGTACGATTATGACGGCAACCAGTGTCAGTATCACCGTTGCCTCCCTGCAGGAACTGGGCAAGATTAAGAGCAAGGTCGGTACCACCATTGTCAGCGCCGCCATCATCGATGACGTAATCGGTATCATTGTCCTGACTTTCGTGATCGGCTTCAAGAGCCCTGATTCAAACCCGGGAATGGTTATCGTGAAGACCATCGCCTTCTTTGCGGTAGCAATCGTGGGCGGATTTCTTTTCTATAAAATATTTCTTACCCTGGATAAACGCTATCCGCACACAAGACGTATTCCAATCATCGGCGTGGCCTTCTGTTTTGCCCTGTCCTACATTGCGGAGAGATATTTCGGTATCGCAGACATTACCGGGGCATATGTTGCAGGCGTTGTGCTGTGCAGCATCAGTGACAACGAATACATAAAGCGCAAGGTGGATGTCAGCTCTTATATGTTCTTCGGCCCGATCTTCTTTGCCAGCATCGGCCTTAAGACCACCTTTAACAGCATGAACGCTAAACTATTCACCTTCTGCATCTGCTTCGTGATCGTAGCGCTCCTGTCCAAGATCATCGGCTGCGGCGTGATCAGCAAAATCTGTAAATACAGTCTGCCTGATTCTTTAAAAATCGGCGTAGGCATGATGACGAGAGGCGAAGTCGCCCTGATCGTGGCACAGAAGGGCCTGGCCGCCGGGCTGCTGACAGCGGATTACTTTACGGCAGTCATCCTGTTGATCCTTGTGTCTTCAATTCTGACACCTATTATCCTCAAGCTGCTCTATACCAGCGATGAGAAAAAGGGGATTGTGCATACCTGACGGCACTACTTTTGCCAGTTCTTCTTATAAATATGACATAAAAAGACGGCTGCAGCATAAACAGTGCAGCCGTCTCTTTTTAACTTATAACACTTTCTTAAGCTCTGCTTCCAACTGTTCCTTCGGCACGGCGCCTACTACAGTCGCAACGTCCTTGCCCTGTACGAATATCTTCATAGTAGGAATGGACATCACACGGTACATTCTGGCAAGCCCGTCCTCATCATCGATATTGCACTTGCCTACCTTAAGCTTGCCCTCATACTCCTCCGCCAGCTGCGTTACAACAGGCGCCATCATCTTACAGGGGCCACACCAGTCCGCATAGAAATCCACCAGTACCGGGATTTCGGCATCAAGCACTTCCTTTTCAAAATTCGCTGCTGTAAATTTGTGTTCCATGATTCTTCCTCCTTGTTTGGTAATATATAAAGCACTAATCTTATAGTTAACGACATTGGAAATTTCGCTTCTGGTTGTGCAAAAGCATCCATATATGGCTTTACCTGTTTTATTATCTGCCATATAAAGGCCGGATTATACAAATGCCTGCTTCTTATCGGGAGATCACATACTTATAGATCGGATTCCCCATCGCGGAGAACCGCTCTTCATACTCCGTCATGATGTTCCCCTCCATCATCTCTTCATTATGATGCAGATCCTCCGTCATTTGCTCCAGATGCCAGCCTGCCGGATCCAATTCCCCCAGCGCAAACTGAAACAAACCATGGTTATCCGTCTTAAACTCGATTACCCCTTCTTTGCTAAGTATCTCATCATATCGATGAAGAAATTCACGGGACGGAAGTCTTCTCTTCGCATGCCTGTCCTTCGGCCACGGATCGGAGAAATTCAGATAGATTCTCTCTACCTCCTCTTTCCCGAATACATCTGCTATCTCTTCAGCTTCCATCCGGATAAAATACAGATTCGGCAGCGGATCCGTCTCCATCTTCTGTATCCCCCGCAACAACACACTGGAATATTTCTCGATCCCCACATAATTAATCCCCGGATTCATGCGCGCAAGATCCATGATAAATCTGCCTTTTCCCATCCCTATCTCAATCCGTATGGGACGGTCGTTTCCGAATATTTCCTTCCACTTTCCTTTATACTCCTGTGGTTCATGAACTACGTACTTACTGCCCGCAATCACTTCTCTCGAACCTGAAATGTTTCGTAACCTCATTACCTCTGTGCCTTTCTCAATATAGATAATATCATTTTCCTGATAATGTGTACAGGAATATAGTAACATATTTAACGCATGTGTTCCATTCATAATTTTCGTAAATCCATCATACTTCAAATCAAATCTTAACAATCTTGTAATTTTTGTGAAACCTCTACTGTTTTTTTTCAAAATAGTGTATTATGGTAATTGTCTTCGCAAATCGGACATTCCTGACAGTTGAATATCCCTCAGACATAAATTATGCCACTTTTACATATACTTGTTTATGATAGAAAGGTCTGAATACAATGTTTTTATCTTATATAAAAAACCGGACAAGTTCCGCCTTTTTCCTCCTCGCGTCTGCTGTCTTATGCTGCAGTCTGTGCGCGAATACCATGACAGTCCACGCAACCTACGAAGAACTGACGCAGGAAGCGGAGGAGCGCAAAGCCCTTCCCATCCAGTCTAATGATATCGAGAACTGGCCCGCCGGTCCTGCTGTCAGCGCAGAGTCCGCAATTCTTATGGATATCGATACCGGTTCCATCCTGTACGCGAAGAATATCCATAAGAAATCCTATCCTGCCAGCACTACCAAGCTGCTTACCTGCCTGATCGCCGTGGAACAGGGCAATCTTGATGACATGGTCTCCTTCTCTGACACGGCAATATTCAGTGTTCCTACCGACGGATCCAAAATAGGTATGGACGTGGGGGAATCCATCACCCTGGAGCAAAGCCTTTATGGTATTTTGGTGGGATCTGCCAACGAAGTAGCCAATGCCGTAGGAGAATATATCTCCGGTTCCCTGGAGGAATTTATCAATCTCATGAATGAACGTGCCGCACAACTAGGGTGCACAGACAGTCATTTCATGAATACCAATGGACTGCATGATGACAACCACTACACTTCCGCCTACGACCTTGCCCTGATTTCCGCTGCTTTCTTTCAGAACGATATGCTTTGTAAGATCGGAAATACCGACCGCTATGAATTTACGGCAACCGCGACACAGCCCGATGATTTCATCTTAAAGAATAAGCACAGACTGATTACCGGAGAGGATCCCTACGATGGTATCCTGGGCGGAAAGACCGGTTACACGGACCAAGCCCGCCAGACTCTTGTTACCTGTGCGGAACAAAACGGCATGCGTCTTGTCTGCGTAGTCTTTAAGGAGGAATCTCCCAGCCAGTTTACCGACACCATAGAATTGTTTGATTATGGATTCCATAATTTTCAGCTTATGAATATTTCCGAACATGAGGATAAATATCAAATCGAACCTTCCGGTTTTCTGCAGACAGGCAATGATATTTTCGGAAGTTCGAAGCCAATTTTAACCATTGACAATAACAGTTCCGTGATCATTCCCAATACGGTCTCCTTCGATGATCTGGATTCTACGATTGATTACAATGTATCCGATGAAAACCGGATCGCACAGATTGAATATAGCTACAATGATACCTATGTCGGGAGCGCTTATCTGGAACTGGCGGCAGACAACGCTTCCAACTACGAATTCGACACAAATCTCGAAACCACCAATATCAGTGTGGAGAAATCAGATGAGGAATCCGCAGGACCCGATCAGAACAATATCATCTTTATCAATGTAAAGAAAGTCCTGATCATTGTTCTCTCCACCGCCTTTATTATGATAGTATTGTTCATCCTGCGCGCGTTCACTATCAATAACAGAAATGCCAGACGAAGACAGAACCGCGTCAAACGCAAGCAGCACCGAAGAGAACGTATCCGTTCTGATTTTGACGATTTTGATTTCTGATACTATAGTTAACGAATTTAGAAATTTCGTTTTCGGCCTTGCAGGAGCTACCGTATATGGCTCCTGCAAGAGCCGGAAACAGAAATTTGTTATGTTGTTTACTATAAATATACATGAGGCTGATGCAAATTAGCAGCAGCCTCATATTTTGCCATTCTTTATTGCTTTTTCCTGAAATTTCTTATGTTCTATCGTTTTCTTCTGTTTCTCACGGATCACTTCGACTTCCGGCTCCGTAATAAACCGCTCCGTCTTTACCACATATACCATTTTATCTTCTGACTTCCGCATACGGATCTTGGATTTCATAAACCCATGTCTGTCACAATAGGATACACTGTAATAATGCTTTCCGTTAGGAGTAAACCAGCGTATCTTCTTACGCAGATTCCTGCGGCACAGATAACACTTCGTTCCGTTAACCGTCCTGTCCTCCATAGCCTCGGCCTTATCCGCAAAGCCGCACGAGATATATTTGGCATAGGTATCAAACTGCACATGTATCTCTGATTTTTTATCCTTGGGAATATGAAATACATCAAAGGAATAATGGCTCAGTACTTCTTTCTCCATAAGCGCCAGCACCTTCGCCGTATAGTAAGCATCGCTGAAAGCACGGTGAAAAGGAATATCCTTCTCAACCTCCAGATAATCGATTGCATGTTCCAGGGTTCTTCTGGATTTCTTATCCTCATAGGCAATACTGAACAGCTTCTGTACATCCAGAAATTTAAAAGGCCCGTCTGCCAGCGGCTCCATACCGTAATATCTCAGATTCCGCTGCAGTTCCGTCAGATCCAGAGGACCCCAGGTACAGAAAATGTAATCTGTCCCGCACCAGTCAAAAAACTGCTTTGCTACTATCGGAAAGGGACGCCCTTGTTCCAGCTGCTCCATTTGCAGGTGAATCAATTTACTGGTAATACGGTGCATCTCATGATATACCTGCGGCTTTACAAGCTCAGAAAACTCGCCGACCATCTCCCGGGCGCTGTTCAGTTTAATCGCTCCCATCTCAACAATTTCAAAAGGAAGAACCCTGGTCACCTCTTCTTCCCCGGTACTGCTCTGATTCCACTCTAAATCCAATATAATATAATTCATCTGATTTTCCTGATAAATCCTTTATTACTTTTCTTTTCTTCCCTGAAGAACATCTGCCAGTGTCCGGTACAGTTTATCCACCTCCACAGGTTTGGATAAATGTCCGTTCATACCGCATTCCACAGACTTCCTCAGATCATCGTCGAAAGCATTCGCAGACATGGCAACAATCGGAATACTACGGCAGTCTTCCCGTTCCATCCCCCGAATCGTGCGGGTTGCTTCCAAACCGTCCATCACCGGCATCATAATATCCATCAATATCACATCATAAGTTCCCGGATCCGTTGTCCGGATCCGTTCCACAGCTTCGGATCCGTCATAGACACAATCTACCGCAAAACCACGTTCCTCAAGTAAAGTCAACGCAATCTCGGCATTCAGTTCATTATCCTCCACTACCAGAATACGGTACCCTTCGAAGGAAATTTCCTCCTCATGTACCTCTTCTTCCATATTTTCTCCCAATTCCAGGGGAATAACAAAGCTGAATGTACTGCCTTCTCCAAGTTCGCTGTCCAGCAAAATATTACTGCCCATCAGCTGAATCAGACGTCTGCTGATGGAAAGCCCCAGGCCTGTACCCTGCTGTTTCGACGGATTAATCTCGGCAGCCTGTTCAAAGGACCTGAATACTCTCTTTTGATCCTCTTTAGAGATACCGATTCCTGTATCGCGCACCGCAAAATGGATAACCGCTTCTTTATCATCAGCTCTCACTTCCCGCATCGTTAAAGCTATCTTTCCCTTTACCGGCGTAAATTTTACAGAATTGCCCAATAAATTGATAAGAACCTGGCTGATCCTCATCTTATCTGCCACAAACCAGTTATGAGTCAGATTGATATCCTGTATGAAATCAATATCTTTTGCAGACGCCTGGGTCATGATCAACTCTTTGATTGTATCCAGCATTTCATAGATATTGAAGTTAACCGGCTCCAGCTTCATCTTACCGCTTTCGATCTTGGACATATCCAGAATGTCATTGATCAATCCCAGCAGATAATTTGAGGAAGACTGTATCTTCTGCAGACAATCCAGAATTCTCTCCTGACTCTGCTCCTGCTGAAGAGCAATCGCGGTCATACCAATGATACCATTCATCGGGGTACGGATCTCGTGGCTCATGCGGGATAAGAAATCAGATTTCGCCTTGCTGGCAATATCGTGCTGCTGCTGTGTCAGATGACTCTGTATGACCCTGCCAAGCTCCACCAGATTCTGATATTCTTCCGTATTGTCAAGGAGCTGCGGATCAACACCGAGGATACAAATATTTCCCATGTAATCCCCGTTATCATACATAGGAAGTACAACACCCTGTTGTCCTCCTGAAATACTTAAGAAACACTGCACTGTCTTATCATGGCTTTCCTCCGGGGACAGATACCGCACTTCCTTCCGATTCAGCCATTTGAGGAAGCTTTCTCTCTCTTCCTCCTTGTACTGTCTTACATTCTCCGCAACGGCTATTCCGTCCTTATGCCATTGATAATCCAGATAGTTTGAATTAAAATCGTCCCGCAGTACGGAAATCAACACATCGCTTGCATTATAGAATCTTCCGATCTTACGGATAATCAGCATCATCTGAGCCGAGAAGTCCGCACCCTTTCCGAACAGATTCAGGGACAGGGATACAAGACTGACATCCTCACCATAATCAAGAGTACTGATATCGCGTCCGAGCAGATCAGGTAAAGCGGTACGCTCTCTTTGCGGAACATCCTCATAAAAGATATATTGTCTCGTAATACCAGGAACAACATAACTCTGCGCCAGCTTTGCCATACATATCAATTTCTCACAGGTATACTCTCTCCCGGCACAGACTATGCCCACATGCACATTGACACTGAAGGTCTCCTCCCTGAAACTCACCGCTATCTTATTAAGAAGCCTCTCTGTGAACTCCTCCGCCTCCTGTTTAGACCGGTTTTCAAGCCATAGCGTAAATTCATCGCCATCCAGACGCATGGCAATGATCTTCTTGCCGTCTTTCTGCTCGATTTCCTGGCAGCAGCTCAGAGTCAGACTCCCTAATTCTTCCAGGATCATATCCCCGAACACGATACCGTTCTTCTCATTGATTTCCTTCAATCTGTACAGAAGTATATTGACCATCATGCCATGATATTGAGTCTTACGGCATTCTTCCATAAGCTTGATACCAGCGCTGAAGGAATAAAGCCCGGTAATAGCATCTGTTGAATTCTTTCGAAGCTGCTCCGCCTCCCTTTCCTTCTGTTCCTGTATATCACGGATGCTTCCCACAATCTTACGCCGTTCGCCTTCCGTATCATATACCGTCTTGCCGAAAATAGCTACCCACTTAAAATCCGCATCTTTCGGCCATCTCAACCGAAATTCCACTGAGAAACTGTCCGTCTTTCCCTGAAGGGACTGGATGACAGTCTCGCGGTCCATATCATAGATATAGTCGGGATTGATAAAGCTGCTCTCAAACTCTTCGCACTGCCAGTTTCCGCTCATTGTCTCATGATTTACAATATCAAGCATATTACTTTGGATATCATAGGAAAAGAAAATATCTTTACTGGCTTCCAATGCTACCCTGTAGCGTTCCTTTTCTTCCAGAAGATTATTCTCCGATTCTTTCTGGCTGTCCGTCAATTCCTTTACCACATCATATAAAGAGTCTATCTCCAGAATATTGGATGGCTTAAACTCCTGAAGGCCGGCGCTTCCTTTACTGATACACTGCATTAAATACTGGACTGGTCTTGTCAGATGTTTTACCAGAAGATAAATACCCAGCACACCGAAGCCTAATCCCACCAAAACTGCTGCCAGCATCCAGATATAGAGCTGACGGCTCATACCGAATAAATCATCCTCTGTATCCAATCCCAGCAATACCCATTCGGTATTATCATATGGTACGTTGTTATTGTATAATTTTATCTGCTTGCTGACAGCATAGATCTTCTGTTTATTCAGCTTCACATCCTTCACAACCGAAAGATTGCCGGAATTCGTCTCCTGCAGAATAAACGTGCCGTCCAAGGAACATACCAGATTATAGAGAATCCCCTTTCCTACCAAAGGTATATAGGTACCATCGTTCTGGCGGACAGCCAGCATATACCCTGACTGCTGGGACTCATTCAACTCCATCACCGGAAAGTAATCAGAGAATCTTCTGTCGGAAATCTCCACACCCAGGACGCCATATACCTGCCCGTTATGGCGAAGAGGAAGGGAATATGTGATCATTTGATAAGGATCTGCTGTTTTCTTCTCAAGAGAAAAAGGCATAGACCAATAACCCAGATTCTCAGTCTCCGCATCCGGATATTCTATCCCTGTTTTCCATGGTTCATAAAAGAAATTGTCCGCACTGTTCCTGCCCTGCCCATCCATATGGAAATGGGTTGTCCAACTTGTATCAAGCGGTATACTCCACTCTCTGGACAGTTCTTTACTTCCTCTTTCCAGTAACAGATCCGTATAATTCACAGGATTGGTATCCGGATCGGAATCTCTGATAAAGAAGCCGTCGTAATCTCCCTCCGCCTTCATATCCGTTCCTGTGAGTATTACAAAAATACCTGTGGTGGAATTTCTTTGCTGAACACCCAGACATTCCGGGAAAATCCGGTTTAAGAATTCACTCTTCATCTTATCCGAACCTAAGAATTCATCCACTTCCACACGTCTTTCTTTCAGAAACTGCTCCAGAATATTACCAAGAACCTCCTCCTGTTCTTTGACAGACGCCCAGCGCTGGTTCATATCATTCTGCAGGATCACTCCTCTGTTTTCCACCAGCCGGTTCATCATACTGCCGGAATATTCCTGAAGCATTCCCGCAGTTCCCCTGACTACCAGAGTGCCGATCGTAATGATACTCTGTAGCAGCATAATAATAATCAAAGGAATCAGAAAAATCCTGAATATAGATGTTTTTTTTCTTTTATGATCTTTATTTTCCATCCTACCCCTACTTACCGACCGAATCATTCAATGCATCGCAAAAAGAACCGTACCACTCTTCAAAAGCTTCTTCTGTTACGTAAGGCGCCGACGCATCCTCAAGGCTTTCTCCCTGCTCCAATGCTGCAGCCACGGCAGCACGGTCCTCCGCCGCTTTATCTGTAAGATGATACTCCAACACTTTTCTCGCAGCAGATCCGTTTGCAAAACTCTTATTCGTATACAGCGTCAGATGATCCAGCTCTTCAAAGACCATAGTCAGGCAATCATAGGTTTTAGGCGCCACATCCAACTGCTGGTCCGCGATCACCTGATCCAGCTTCTCTGCATTGTTTGCTTCTTTCAATACCGGAAGATAACCGGATACACAGCCAAACTGCAGATTATGGTCAGCTTCCGTAAACCATTTCAGAAATTCTACCGCTGCATATTCATGCTTCTCATCAGATTTACTGACTACCATACCCGCCCCCTGCTGCACGGCATAATTCTGCCCGCCCTCAAATATGGGAGCTGCCATTACAGTATAATCAATGGCATAACTGCCGTCATCCGACTCAACCTGATCCGGAAAATACATAGCAGAAGAGGTAGAACCCGTATAAGCGAGAAGATCCCCTGTCTTCACATCATCGGACCGGAAGGATCCGTATGCGCCAAAATACCCTTTAACCATAGGGATATAATAATTTTCCCAAAGGCGATGTAGTTCTTCCTTAGGAATATTCAAGGTTAACTTCCCATTCTCTACCTGGAAGATTTCCACACCCAGCTGCTGCATACCGATGATAAAATAATTAGCTACGGCATCTCTTCCATAGAACGCCATACCATCCCCGTTTACATCCGGCGTCCGCGCATCCGTCCACTCATAGTACATCTGTGCGGTGGTAACCACTCCTTCAATCGTCTTAAGATCCTCAAGAGAAGCACCCGTAGCCGCCGCAAAAGGTTCCCAGTCTGTCATATTGACCATCATGATCTCCGTAGATTTTGCTGTGGGAAATATTCTGAGAGAACCATCGGAAGCAATACGCCCTTCCTCTATGTAAGACCCTACATATCTCTCCAGTTCTTCCTCATCCAGATACACGGAGAGATCGGCCAATGCCCCTGACTGTTCTACCTCATACGCGGTATCTGCATAGGAAGAAAAGATATCCGGCATCTCATCTGCCCCTACCTTACCGCTGATGGAATCCCTCACCGCAGTCTCCAAATCAGACACGGAACCCTGGCTGTAACTCTGGACATAAATCCCCTTTTCCTGACCCACGGTTTCGTTAAAACTTTCTACCAGGGTGTCAAAAGCCGCCTGTTGTGAACCATTATAGTAATGCCACACTGTCAGTGAAACCGGATCGTCGGGATCTAACGGATTCTTCTTCCCGCATCCCGTCAATAAAACCGCCGCGGCCGCTGTCAGGCACATATATTTTGCTGCTTTTCTTATATGATTCATAAATTATTATCCTTTCACACTTCTATTTTGTATTCCGTATACATCCGCGCATTATTTTTCCAGAAGCATCTTCCCATCCTCACCAGACCAGACCACTCTGTTCCGTCCATATCCCTTGGCATCATAAAGCATGGCATCCGCAAGCTTCAAATAGAAATCATAAGAGCTTTCTGCCTGCGGAACTACAGTAACTCCTCCAATACTGATCGTAACCCATTCGGATACGGACGGATTGTGAGGAATATGAAGATCTTCTATCTTTTGACGGATGTTTTTCAGATATTCAAATACCTTATCTGAACTCTCGCCCACAAGAATTGCCACGAACTCCTCTCCTCCGTAACGGGCAAAAAAATCTGTACTGCGTTGCAGAAAAGATGAAATTGTTTTTGCTATGGAAGCAATCACTTTATCTCCGGCAGGATGCCCGAATGTGTCATTGTAGGATTTGAAACGGTCGATATCAAACATGCAGATAGAAAAAGGGAGCTGCAGCCGAACGGCTTCCTTCCATTTTCTGGCACTGTATTGATCATACTGCCGCCTGTTCGCGACTCCGGTCAGCTGGTCCGTTCTGGACTGCTGCTCGATTTGTTTCCGATACTTATACAGCCTGATATGCGTATTGACTCTTGCTTTTACGATTAATGGACTGAACGGCTTGGTGATATAATCGACCGCACCCAGTGTGAAGCCAAGCAGCACATGTTCTTCGTCACTGAGACTACTGATCATAATTACCGGTACACCTTGGATAATAATCTCTTCCTGTAATTTCTTCAGCAAATCGAAACCATCCATACCCGGCATAATCACATCCAACAGAATCAGGGAATAATCCCCGGTACATGCACAGTCAAAACCGGCTTCCGCCGTACGTGCAGTGGTAACGTCATACTCGTCACTCAGAATATCTTTTAATTTTGCTGCCTGTAAAAGGCTGTCATCAATGACCAGAATCTTTTCCATAATATATTCTCCTATATCTGCTTTTTAGTTGCCACATAAATTTCTCTTTGCGCTCATTCGAATGCTCGCTCTCTCAAGCACCTCTTTTGCCCTTCTCCCGGCAATTTCATATGTGTGCATATCAGAGATCAAATAAGCTCTAAGCACCGGCAGCTTCCCGACAGCACCCGGCTCTGCATATAGTATCCCTAATCCCTTTCCTCTGTAACCGAAATGTTGCTGTTCAATATCTTTTATTATACCTGTCGGCACCGGAATGTTCAATGTATTTATTCTATATAAATAAACGGCCTTCCAAAAAAGGAAGGCCGAATTGCCATATATTATGAAAATTGATTCTTTAATACTGAAATTTCCGGTTTATTCTGTTCGGGAAAAGACAGAATGCTGCCGTCTATATGTATCGTTGTCCTTCTGGCTTAATTCCTGCTCGACCTGAGCCAGTTGTTTCTCCAGCTCCCGGGTTTTCTTTTCATCCCCGGAAGCCGACTGGATCTGCTGCTCCAGTTCCTTTTTTTTCTCCTTTAATTTCTTGATTTCCCTATCAACCGCATCCGTATTGCCGACACATTTCTTCTCAGGTTCCGCCTGGTTATTTCCGCCTGCCTTCGGCTCTTTGCCGTCTCTGCCTTCCCTGGAAGGACCTTCGTCTGCTTTCGGCTCTTCCCTTCCACCCGCACGGCCGGCCTTATTCGGATCGTCAAAATAGATCTTCCGATTGCCGTTCTCGTCCTGGCCGATCCGATACAGCCCGGAAGGCTTCCTCTCCGATTTTTCACTGCTGATATACTCATCCTGCGGTTCGGATGACTTACCGGAACCTTTTTCCGCTGTTTCCCTGCCTGCTTCCTTTGCTTTTTCTGCTCTTTCGGCTTCCTGTTTTTCCTTTACTCTCTCCGCGTAGTCAGTTCTGGAATGATCATAGTTTCCATTGATCTGCATTGCCATAAATATTCCTCCTTTATTTTGATAATATCGGACAGCTTTTATACAGATATCTGTCTTTTTCTTTTTCGGAGGTATGAGGCACAGGATTAATCCATTTGCAGCCAGATGCCTTCTGGATGCTGTGGGATGATCAACAGCACATGGAGAATAAATATATCCCCCTGTGTTTGTATATTCATAGCGCCGCCATATTTTTCAGCCACCGTATTTACGTTTGACAATCCTGTCCCCTTTTTGAATGTACCCTTTCCCTGATGACTGTTTTCGATTTCTATCATAAGAAAATCTCCCTGCATACGCCCTGATACATGAATATATTTTTCTGTTCCGTCATCCATATTTTTACATGCGCAAATCGCATTGTCCAAAGCGTTCGATAAAACAACGCAAATATCAATGTCCCGCAAACCGCAGGGATATGGCAGAAAAAGGGAACAGCTGACACGGATCCCTCTGCTTTTAGCTATCCCCAGTTTGTTTCCTACCAGGATATCTACCACCGGATTATTGGTGCTGCATGGGAACGACATTTTTTCTGCCATATCATCCATATCCTCAATATAGTCTATGGCCTGCTCCAGTTTCCCGCCCTGCAGAAGCTCTTTTACCACTGTGATGTGATTTCTTATATCATGGCGGAATGACTTAGTCTCATCATAACGGGCCTTCGCTTCCTCTACATACTGGTTCAGGAAATGTTCTTCCTGTTCCAACAGTGATAATTCCGCACTGAGGTGAAAGCTATACAACAGTTTCTTGTAGACAAACAGGATACAAAACAGACTGCTTATCCCCAGAAGCTGCATCACAAGCATCTGATAATGGTTGGTATGTAAATAAGTATCTTTGCCGTCGATATCTGTAACCACCATACCATATACAAAAGAATTAATATATTCGTCCATAATAAATATCATCAGAACCGGAATGAATACCAGAAGCGTGTACTGCTTCTTCACGGTCCCATAATGGAAGGAATGCATTTCATCGGAAAAATACTGCTGTACCATGACATAAGAAAGTCCTGTCAGAAGAAGCGATAACCCTTCCCCGGCCAGCATAAATGCAAAACCGACCCTATTCTGGTCAAATTCGGACAGATACGGATACAGAATACTCAACAGAGATTTCATGATTCCATAACCAAGCTGCATGATCTCCACAGTCAATACCGCATATAAGACAGCGGGCCTTAAATCTGCATGGCAAATCCGGATCCCGGCTGCCGCAAGAAAAAGTACAAATACCCCCAATTCGACAATTGTTCCGCCAGGCACAAAATAAATGACGCAAACAGTACATCCGCCAAACAGGAGAAAATAACATAACTTTATTTTCTTATGCAGAAATTTCACATAAAAATAGAAACCGAAAAAGACCTCAATACTTATCAAGATGTATTGATGAAGAATTTCCATATAAGCCGTCATTGCACATCCCCCTGTATGCGGTAGCCAATCTGAAAGGTGTCATGTCAAACTCCCTATATATTCCTCATATACTGCAAAACGACACTGGAGAACTCCTTGCCCCTCAGCCTTGATACAGGGATTTCACTGCCATTATCCATATACGCAATCCCATTCTTATAACCTTTTAAATGCTTCAGATTAATCAGATAGCTTCTGTGGCACCGAAAAAAATGATTGTCCAGTTTCGCTTCCAGATTTTCAATCCGCTCATAATAATCAATGACCTCCGATGAATCCAGATTCAGATATATTTTTCGGTCTATAATTTCACAGAAAACAATATCATCCTTGAAAATAATGCGGCTCTCATATCCCTTTTGTACGAGTAAGCTTTCTTCGCTGGCATTCTGCATGGAATCATAAAGACGCTCCATTGTCTTCTCAAACTGCTTCTTTTCAACCGGCTTAACCAGATAATCGTAAGCCTGCACCTCAAAAGACTGAAATACCATCTCCTTAAGTACCGTGATAAAGATAAGAAATCCCCGGAACTTATCCGTTCTCAGTTTCCTTGCCGTTTCCATGCCGTCTATCTCTTTCATTTGAATATCCAGAAACAGGATATCTATCTGCCCGTCGTACTTCAGCAGCTCTTCACCACAGAAAAACCGTAGAATGGTTATCTCCCTGTTTTTCTTATGAAAAAAATCAGATACCATTGCCCTTATATGATCTGACATATACTTTTCATCATCACAAATTGCAATACGGATCAATGTATCTCCTCCATTATACCCTCTTGTCATTACAGAAATAACAAGTATTATAGCCTGTCCGAATCATCAGCACAACCTGTTTGTTATGAAATGATTCCTGAATGTCGCAGAATGTCAAAGCTCAACTGCTCATAGTCCGTTTTCCGCTCCAACAGACAGGGTGTTTTATGAAGAATTCCTTCTGCCTTTGCATCATGAAACATCCACTCTGTAATCTCCTGCCGTTCCAGGATCAGCGGCATCCGGTCATGTACCGGCTCCATAGAAGCGTTTGCCACAGTCGTGAGAATTACAAAATGCTCCCCATCTTCATACCGCCTGCAAAACCCTGCCATAAACAGGATGGGCAGATCACTCCTGCAAAATGTATTCTTCTCTTTCCTGGAGTTCCATTCGTAAAACCAGGATGCCGGGATTACGATACGCCTGTGAAGGATGCTGTCCCGGAACATGGGCTTCTCCAGTACGGACTCGCATCTGGCATTAAAGACCAGCTTTTTCCCTTCAAAACCGGGAAAGCCCCAATACTGCCATTTGCAGCATACAGAACCATCTTGTCCGGACAGTACCGGCGCAGCTTTCCCCGGATAGATATCGCCGGACGCAATCCTGCTCACGGCCTGTAAAGATTCCTTCCTTTTCCTTTCATCCATCTGCCGGAGCAGCTTTTCGATCTCCGCGGCTGTCTCATCATCCACATAATACCTGCCACACATAATATATCCTCTTAATAATTTATTTTTATTTATCTTACCACTTATTCTGCCCAAAATTAAGCTGAAAACTCTTGTTTTGTAACATAAAATACCACACCGTTATTGAGAATTATTTATTATCATAATGTCCTTTACAAGAAAGGATAAAAGCAGTATCGCCTTTTAATTTCCGTGCTACAAAAGATATAGAAACCAAACAGACACAAAATAAATGAAAAAGGCTGTAAGTCCAAGAATCCTTGAATTTACAACCTTTTTCAGCGTTCCCTGCGAGAATCGAACTCACAACTGGGGCTTAGGAGGCTCCTGTTATATCCATTTAACTAAGGGAACTTATTCTGACTTTGTGACTCTTCTGTTAGAAGAAAGTAACAAACTCAAATAAAACTTAGGAAGCGTATGCTCTATCTATTTAAAGAGAAGAAACTACTGCCGTTATACCTGACAACGCTTCCATAAGTATTATACAAAATCATTTACAATTTTGCAACTATACTGTTGGATAATTTATAAATCCCTGCATCCAAATGACGCCCTTAAATCTTCTTCCTGCCAGGGGTTCCCCATATAAGTCTTGTTTATTGATGCAGATATCAAATTCCAGGTCATTACAGCTTAAATGCATCACATAGATTTCTTCTCCGGTAATCCTGTTTGTCCTCAGACAGACATCAAGAATCTCACCCATCACAGAGTACTGATCACATTCTACGCCATAAGGCATAAAATAAGTGTCAACCAGACTAAACACATCTTCTTTCTGTATTTTCCTGGAAATAGATGTATATGTGTCCATATCTTCCAGGGTCAGACTTTCAATAGCACTCTCGTCACCCTGTCTTGCGGCAGCGATTAACTGATTCCGATTCATAGATGCTTTCTGTATCTTTTGCTTCTGTCTCTCATTTTTCCTGATCGGAAGCAGAATACTTCCATTCACTGATAGGCCAGACAGTGTAAGCGTTGTTCCTCTGATCGGAAGTACATTAGTATGCTGCGCTTTCACATATGGAACCATATTTTGTAAGTAAAAAATCAGGCTTACACCTACCTTAATATCATCGCAGATACCAGCATAAGATTCCTTATCCGCATGCCGCTCAACAGATATATCTTCACAGGAACTGATGCCGGTCCCTCTCAGATACGGATAGAAATAATCATAAGTAAATCTGTCATTTGCATCAAATTCCCCGCAAACGGCAATTCCCAAATCCATGGCAAAATCTTCACAAAACTCTGCAAGTATGGTTTCTTCACCATTAGATGTATAAGATCGATGAGATGCATTCAAAATAATATCTGTAATCAGCTTCTGTTGCTCCCGCCTGTCGGTCAGTTTACTAAAACCAATAGCCCGCATAAATTTATGCAAAAATTCCACCTCCCTTGTTCTTAATTATTATATAGCATACCCTATATTCATGTGAAAATATTTTATTAAACAGTGAATAGCCAAACTAACCACTACCTTTTCACCAAATAATATATTTATTGTCCCTATTAGTAGTTACAGGTAGTGGTTTACATAATTCTATCTCATTTCTGCCATTCCACCCATATATGGACGAAGCACTTCCGGAATACGAACTGATCCATCAGCCTGCAAATTATTCTCAAGAAATGCAATCAACATTCTGGGCGGTGCAACCACTGTATTATTTAATGTATGAGCAAAATATTTACCGTTCTTACCGTTGATGCGGATACGCAGTCTCCTCGCCTGTGCATCTCCCAAATTGGAACAGCTTCCAACTTCAAAATATTTTTTCTGTCTGGGTGACCATGCTTCCACATCATAAGATTTTACTTTTAAATCTGCCAAATCTCCGGAGCAACATTCTATCGTCCGAACAGGAATATCCATGCTGCGGAATAAATCTACTGTATTCTGCCATAATTTTTCAAACCACACAGGAGATTCCTCCGGCTTGCACACAACGATCATTTCTTGTTTTTCAAATTGATGAATGCGGTATACTCCTCTTTCCTCAATACCGTGCGCACCTTTTTCTTTACGGAAACACGGAGAATAACTGGTCAGTGTATGAGGAAGCTCTTCTTCCGGAATAATCGTATCTATGAATTTGCCAATCATAGAATGTTCAGAGGTTCCAATCAAATACAGATCTTCCCCTTCAATCTTATACATCATGGCATCCATCTCTGCAAAACTCATAACACCATCTACTACCGCACTTCTGATCATAAAAGGAGGAACACAATAAGTAAATCCTCTGCCAATCATAAAATCTCTTGCATAAGAAATTACTGCAGAATGCAGTCTGGCAATATCACCCATCAGATAATAGAAGCCATTGCCTGCTACACGTCCCGCTGCATCCATATCGATTCCATGAAATTTTTCCATAATTTCTGTATGGTAGGGAATTTCAAAATCCGGTACTACCGGTTCACCATATTTCTGTATTTCCACATTTTCACTATCATCTTTACCAATCGGAACAGATGGATCAATAATATTAGGAATAATCATCATATTCTTCTTGATCTTATCCCGAAGTTCACTTTCCTTTGCTTCCAAATCAGAAAGACGTGCAGCATTAGCTGCCACTTCTGCTTTCTTTGCTTCTGCTTCTTCTCTTTTACCCTGAGCCATTAGGGCACCTATTTCCTTGGAAATCTTATTTCTGCTGGCACGGATATCATCTGCTTCCTGCTGTGCTTTCCTGACTTCCGAATCCAATTCAATCACTTCATCTACAAGCGGAAGTTTGCTGTCCTGAAATTTTTTCTTAATATTCTCCTTTACGATATCCGGATTTTCTCTTAAAAATTTAATGTCTATCATGATTAATATTCCTCCATCTAAATAATTTGTTGTTAGAGCTATGATATATTCATAGCCATATTTAAAGCTTCTCTTTCTTCATCCCCGAGTGATATTTCGCACATTCCATTTTTGATCTCTTTGGTGTATAAATAACAGCCTTCTGCACCATGCACAGAATTCAATATGAATCCGTTATCATTTTCATCTAATAAGGCAAGAGAAAAACTTAACTGTCCACCAATCTGGTTAAAAGCATCATATTTCACAATACCAATCTTTTGGAAAGTACTCTCGAATTTCTTATACAATGTGAGAATATCATTTTTATTTTTTTCAGCGGAAGCCTTAATAAACTTATTGTCTTCATAGAGACCCACGATATCTTTTTCCAGACTCTTAGCATTTTTGCCTGACATGAATTTTTTATACTTCTTAGACAGCTTGCTAAATTTTATAGCTTGTACAATAACCACTATTATTAATATAAGAATCAAAGCATATGCTGCAATAAATAAATAAGTCAGATCAAAACTGCCCAACCCTATCTCTTCTAGTAAATTATAATTCATCTGTTTGTACCTTTCTAAATTAATCTTTGTAGCAAATGCACTCTTATCATTTAGATAATAATTCTATAATCCTGTCCAAATCATCATGATTGTAAAACTCTATTTCTACTTTACCAGAACCATTTCCTTTTGAAGATATTTCCACTTTAGTGCCAAGGGATTGTTTTAACTTTTCTTCAATATCCTGATAAATGATATCCAGGCTCTTGTCCTCTTTATTTTCTTTCTTCGGTTTTTCCGGTTTATTCAAATTCTTGACAAGCTTTTCCACATCCCGGACACTCAGCTTCTCATCGAATATCTTCTGTGCAATCGTATACTGCTGTTCCGGATCTTCAATAGAAATCAATGCCCTCGCGTGCCCGGTAGACAACATATCATCGATAATCATCTGTTGTACTTCATCACACAACTTTAAAAGACGCATAGAATTAGTCACTGCCGTCCTGCTCTTGGATACTCTTTCTGCAACTTCATCCTGTTTCAGATTAAACTCTGTCAAAAGTCTTTTATATGCCTGTGCCTCTTCAATCGGATTCAAATCCTCTCGTTGAATATTTTCTATTAAAGAGATCTCTACAATTTCCTGATCCGAATAGTCACGAATAATTACCGGCACTTCTTTTAATCCTGCCAGTTTGGCCGCACGCCACCGACGCTCTCCAGCTATGATCTCATAATGCGTCTTTCTATCCTGAACAAGAATAGGCTGTAAAAGTCCAAATTGTTTAATGGAATCAGCCAACTCCTGCAAAGCATCCTCATCAAAATTCTTTCTTGGCTGTTCTCTGTTAGGTTCAACCTGCGTAATCTTAATAATTGTTTCCGCCGCTTGATTATCTTCCTTTGCCGCCTTCTTTTCAGTGACCGGTTTTGAACTATCAGACATAGGAATCAGTGAATCTAATCCTTTACCCAATCCCCTTGATGTTTTTGCCGCCATATCTTATACACCCTTTCTATTGATCACTTCATCAGCCAGTGCCATATATGCTTCAGCTCCTGCAGATTTCGGATCATACATATTAATTGGCTTTCCGTAACTAGGTGCTTCAGCTAATCTTATATTTCTTGGAATTACAGTTTTATATACATTTTGCTTTAAATGATTCTTAACATTCTCTACCACCTGCATAGATAGATTCGTCCTGGAATCATACATTGTAAAAACAACACCTTCCATATCCAACTCCGGATTCAATCGCTCTTTTACAAGATTAACCGTATGAATTAATTGACTTAATCCCTCCAATGCATAGTACTCACATTGAATAGGAACGAGGACTGTATCAGCCGTTGTCATAGAATTAATTGTAAGTAGATTTAATGATGGAGGACAATCAATGATAATAAAATCATATACATCTTTCACCCAGTCAACTTCATTCTTTAATATGTACTCTTTCTTATCAATACCAATCAGTTCAATCTCAGCAGCAGCAAGATTAACATTAGAAGGAATGACTGATACTCCGGGAATAACCTCTTTAATAATACACTCATTAATAGAACATTCTCCCAAAATCAATTCATAAATCGTGTCATCCAAATCATTCTTTTCAATACCCAATCCACTCGTTGTATTACCCTGAGGATCAGTATCAATAACCAATACTTTCTTTCCTTTTACTGCTAAAGAAGCAGATAGATTAATAGAAGTTGTTGTCTTTCCAACTCCACCCTTTTGGTTTGCAATTGCAATTACTCTTCCCATTGATCTTTTACCCTTTACCTTTCGTTTTGCTTTCCGACAAAACGTTTTTCTCCGTAGTCATCGTTTTTCTGTCCGTTTACGATTATATCACTAAACTTGATCAGAATCTATAAAAATTTTGCATATTCATTTTCCAAATATTTAAAATGTGTAGAAGTCCAATCTTTAGTTTTCTGCTACTAAAATATTTATGTTCACAGCTGATCCATATATAATTCAGATACTTATTTTATTTTCGTCATATTGACTATAAATCAATGTTTCACGGCAAAAAATATATACATTTTAAGATGTTTCACGCTTTTATTTACAATATCTTGGGTCTGATTGTTTCACGTGAAACATTATCTTGTGTCTATAATCCAAATTAAGGAAAATGTTTCACGTGAAACATTTGATTTAGTAACTTAAGAATACCATAAATCCACACGGAATGGTATCTTTTTACAGAGAACTTTTTACTCACCAGTAATAAGATAATTTTTTATATCCTGAGTATTTTTGATGATGGTATAAATCAAAAAAATGTGCAGTTCTATTGAAATTATACGGTAATAGTTTATCCCGATCTTTTCATTCAGTGAAAAATCTGCATTTGCTACAAAGTTATTGATATATATTTGCTAAGAGGAAGCATCTTTCACTGTAAGTGACTTAGAATGGATGGATTCCGTATCAGGTAAGCCGAAAGGACAAACTGTAAAAGAATATAAACCAGATGCGTTATCAACGGACACCTTCAAGAGAACAAGTGTCGGAGACTACCCTTATACACCATTTGAGAAAATATTTTTCTGTTTATGGAAACATAGCCGGAATTCTGAATAACGCAAATAATTCAGATACAACAGGATACGTCAGGAATCTATGGGAATTTCCTGGTTTCTTAGTGATACAAACTTTTTACTCACAAGATCATTATACAACTTAATTTAAAAATTTGCTTATAAAACATATAGCAGTTCAGCCTTCAGCTTTTCTGTTACAGAATCTGTTTATTCCAAATCACCAGCGATGAGAATAGGTTCTCTCCTGGTCAAATTTTCATATTTCCAAGAACTTTGCATTAAATACAAAATCCTGAGCTAAACACTTAATAAAACAATTATTTTCATTCACATTTTTAAAGCTATAACAGACAGAATACAATATGAACCATATATCAGCAAGACCTATCTAATTGTTAAACATACTAAAAATTCAAAATTTTCTATCTCCTTTAAATATGTCTCGTCAATTTCAACCATTGCTTCATCCGGCAGATATTCTCCCATTTCCGGATCATTCCAAATGCTGATAGCAAATACAGCATCCTCTTTCTGAAATCCTCTTAAATATAGACGCTTTGTATCAATTGTTTCAATTTGCATTTTTACCCTCTCCATAAAATTTCAATTTAATTCACATAATAGCATATTTAGCTACTGATATCAAGATTCGTAAAATAACCAACAACCCAGCAGCAAGCTGACGGTCATACAGTAACAATACAGACTTCGGCTTCCCTGTTAGGGATTCCCATTCGTAATCAATTTCGGCGAGGAGTAATTAATCTTACCCGATCGATACATGATCACAAACTTTATACCATATACAAATTCTTAGCAGTAAATGAAAAGTAATGTTATTCAAAAAATAAAACAATATCCATTCGAATAGATAATGATCCAGAAAATCACCAAATATCTTTATACATACACTTAGCGTGTTACTCTCAGGAATCAAAATCAACACCGAAGACAACTACAACCATTATCGGCCAGTTAAAATAATGCAAGTAAAAGTTCAAATAACATGATATTCTCCTGGCAAAAAATAAAACCTAAAATCCTGGTATTCACATATTCATCAGAAATGAACCTATGCTAGCTATTACTGCGAAAACACCCTCTAAACGTATACGAAAAATTCGAAACTTAGTAGGATTACAGTCATTAATACAAATAGACCTCACTGTAATATCATATACAAATTCAGGTTTGCAAATCATAAATACTCCAATAAAAAAGGCAAGGACGCTGAGCAATAATTCCATTATAATTAATTCTCCCTATTGTAAATAATAATGTAAAGTTAGATATTTATTAAACATTTAAAATCCTTAATCAAACATTTTTAAGATTTTCAATTACGCGATAGATATCGTTCTCTATATTCTCCAGATCAATTTTTGCCTGATCCGGATCATTATCTATTCGAATGGATATTAATTTCATTTTTTGAATAACATCGTTAAGAAGATCAATAGAAGAAGGACCCAATAAATGTTTCACGTGTAACATTGATGAATTAACAGATAATACTTTTTTTAACTTCAGAATTTTAAAATCCAGTGCATGTATATATTTTTCAAGACTGTCACACTCAATACTAATTTTTTCTTTTTCTCTTCTACCCCGTTCGATATCCTCACGATATAAACTTTCAATCTTTCTAGCAAGAAAGACTTGAGCTTCATTTTGGTCTTTATCCAACAAGCCAGTCAAATAATTATTGATCTCATCAATTTTCTTCTTTTTATCTTCCAAATCCTTTTTATATTTTGATTGTTCTCTTTTTAAATCATTATATATTTCATTTATAATATCATAATCAAATATATCCATAGAATCACCAACTTTTTCATATTAGGAAAAATCATTCAATTTACAATAAGTCATCTTATGTAACAATTCAGAATTCAGCTTCTCTATTATTCTATCGGACAATCTAAATTGCATCACAATAGGGCCGGATACTTTATGTCACTTACTATTATAAAACTTACAGAATTGAAATTGCATACCATATAGTTTAAGTATATAATATAATTATTAAAATATATATCAATAAAATTACAAATTCCAAAGGAGCAGACTATGAACAAAAAATTAGCTACTGCCATAATACTATCAGCATCCTCCATTAGTACAATGCATATTATGAATCGAATTCATACATCACTCTGCACTGTAAAAAATCTATTGGGAAACTCTGAAAATAATTATTATGAATGGCGTTTCGGTAAGATCAGATATCAAAAGAAAGGAAGCGGCACTCCCCTACTCTTTATACATGACCTGACAGCAGGAAGTTCAAATTATGAGTATCACAGACTGATTAATAATCTTACGGACAAACATGAAATATACTCCATTGATCTTCTTGGCTACGGATTATCAGATAAACCCTCCATGACTTACACCGGCAATATCTATGAACAATTGATTAGTGATTTTATTAAAAATGTAATCTGCAAAAAAACATCCGTAATTGTCACCGGAGAGTCTGTACCATTTTCGATCATGTCCTGCCACAACAATCCGGAACTGTATAATAAACTGATTTGCATAAATCCACAAAATCTTTATCTGCAGAATCAGATTCCCTCTAAACAAACCAAGCTCTTAAAATTTTTCTTCGAGTTACCGATCGTAGGGACATTTACATATCATATATTTACAAGTAAATATGTAATCAGGAAAGCATTCGAGGAAGACTATTTCTATCAACCGGGTGAGATTAAAGAGAAATATATCTACAACTATCTGGAAGCTGCACACACGGGTAAATACTATTCCAAAACTGCCTTTGCAAGTTATATCGGCAAATATATGAATATGAATATTCTCCATGAGCTGAAGGAAATCAACAACAGTATATTAATGATCGGAGGAGAAAAAGAAAAGGATATCGAAACAACAATTGAAAATTATAAATACTATAATCCGGCAATCGAAACAGTATACATCCCGGAAACAAAACATCTTCCTCATATGGAATCGCCGGATGAAATACTAAGGCAAATTGAAATGTTCTTGTAAGATATAAACACAGGAGGTCAACAACTGTCATGTACATAGTTCTGTCAATTATCATAGCTGTCCTCGGATTTACTATGGTAACAATTCAGCCTTTCGGCTTCCCTGTTACGGAATCTGCCCATTCCAAGTCGCCTGCGGCGAGGGGCAGATCCCTTGGCTGTATTTACACATTCTCACGGACTTTGCAGTAAATGCAAAGTCCTGGGCTGAACTGTTACTTACTATGATCCTCAAACCTGAATTAATTTAAGATATCACAGAAAGCTGGAAAAGTTACACTGACAGTGAACCATCCGAATTATATCTCTTTAATACAAGACTGAGAGGAGTCGTTTTTCTGCTAATAGGTATTGCCGGAAACGTAATACTTTTGATATGCAGCTAAAATATCAATGTCATTTAGTTAAGTCTATACACAGCGTCTGATATGATAGTATTCTCCTTAGGACCGCCCCCTAACGCCGGTACTTAATGAGGTTTTCCACGAATTCAGTACCGCTGCGTTTGGAACCGAGCGAAAGCGCGTCCTTAGGAGACTCCTATCATGTCAGGCGCGTCCGGCTTAACTTGATGACATTGGCTAAAATATTATGTTTGGTTTTACTAAATAACTACTTTGTTCATTTTTTTACCGCTTCCTTATATACAATCAGGAAGCGGTAAAACTGTCAGTTAGCTCTATCCGATTAATACTTTTTTTCCTTCAAACGCGAATCCATACTTTCTAATGTGTTCCTCGCGAATTCCTCTGGAGATTAAAATAGATGCGTATTTCTTTTCCTCAATTTGTCGAAGAGCAGTATTTACGGTATCTTCCAATCCCTTTTCCTTATGAGGCTGGCGAACTTTAAATTCTATGATGATCGCCCTGTCATTTCTATCAGGCCATAATGGTTCAAGAATTACATCATAACGTCCCAATCCACTTTCACGATTTGAAGTAATGCGATATCTGTCTGCCAAATCTACAATAAGTCCCAATACAAATCCATGATAAAAACGTTCAGGGTGAGATTTTTCTGAAGGACGCCTGCCTGTATCAAAACTGCTGAAAGTATCATCAGCTACTTGATTCATGTATTCATTCATTGCTTCGATATCATCATTCAATAAAGCTTTAATAAAATCATTGTAGGATGTCACATAATTTTTAAACCATCCGTTAATCATATCCTGAAATGTCAGTTTCACCTCTTTATTAGTAAGTTTTAAACAATACTCTTCTCTACCGGTCTCAGGATCTATCGTATGTTTTTCAACCTTTAGATATCCGCTTGCAAGCAGCAAACTCCAAATGGCATATTCATTATAGTCTAACTGGTCAAAAGCAATCTGCTCATCCATTTTTGTACAAAGTAGATCGCCTTTTAACAGATCCTCCATGATAACCTTTACATTTTTACTGCCTTCACGAATAAGCTTTTCCACTAAATTGTTTGAACTTGTATTTGCCCAGTAAGCAGAAAACTTTTTCTTATCAAGAAAATTAGTAATAGACCAGGGATTATAGATGCCCGTCTTATCTCCGAAGGTAAAACCGTCATACCAATCCTTAACCCCGGATTCTGTATCTGACAATCCAAATTCCAACAATGCATCTGACACCTCCGCCTGAGTAAAGCCAAAAGAATCTGCATATTTCTCCGAAGTTGTAGTTACCACTTCAAGATTATTTAAATCCGAAAAAATCGACTCCTTGCTGATCCTTGTAATCCCTGTCAAAATCGCACGTTCCAGGTAAGGATTTGTTTTAAAAGTTGCGTTGAACAGACTTCTGGTAAAAGAAGCTAAATCATCCCAATAGCCATTTACATAAGCCTCCTGCATGGGAGTATCATATTCATCTAAAAGGATAATCACCTTTTTTCCATAGTAACGCATCAAATAATTAGACAAAACATTTAAGGAATCTGTGGCAATGTAATCTTCCATATCAGCCGAAACTTTTCGATAGAATTCTTTTTCATTATCATTCAATATCCCACTGTTTAAGAGAAAATCATAATGATTGTATAAATTTGTAATAATCTGGCAGATCTTTTTCCTCGTATTTGTATAAGAAGTCTCCTTTACCTTCGCAAAACTTAAAGAAAGTACAGGCCATGTTCCCTGCATCTTTCGGTAAGATTCTTCCTTCCATATGGAAAATCTTTCAAACAGATCGCCTCGTCCACTATATTCCGTAGAAAAAAAAATTTCAACCATACTCATAGTCAGTGTTTTTCCAAAACGTCTTGGACGAGTAATCAGTGTTGCTACATCCAAATTCTCCCACCATTCCTTAATAAATTGAGTTTTATCAATATAGAATACATTGCTCTCAATTAACTCTTTATAATTTTGATGGCCAATTCCAACAGTTCTTTTCATGCGAATACCCTTTTTATTTGAAATATTACAAAACTTCCTACCACATAAGTCTCCTTCAAAAGGAGGAAACAGAAAATAATTATGCTATCTACGATAGATAACTAATTAAGGTTACATACATTTTACCTTCATAATAAAATCTTGGGAATAGTTTCTGAAATCTTTTTCAAATTTCTTGTAACAGCTCAGCCTGCGGCTTCCCTTTTACGAAATCTGCCCATTCCAAATATAAAGAAGCGGTAAAACTTGTCTACCGCTTCCCATATCTATACTATAGTTACCATTAACAGCCTGGCTAAATATTCCATCCCTACTGTGTATCAGGCTCCGTATGATCTCCCGGCGGCGTAATCTGTCTCCAATACCCAACCTGACGTTCATTGATTTCTCTGATAATCTTCGCATCAACCTTAAAATTTCTGTCGATATCCATCAAACCATTGATTTCCTGCTGCACATCGGTTACCTGCGTATAACAATAGCCAGATACATAAGGGATCTCTTTTACGGCTGTAGTAATCTTATCAAATCTCTTAATAAAATCATCCTCTGTATTGACCTTATTGCCATAGCCCCATCCACTGTCATCATTATTGAAAGCAATACCTCCAAACTCACTGATGATAACCGGTTGACCAATATAGTCATAACCATTTGCCATAGCTGACTTAAAGAGACTGTGATATACTTCCGTATTAAAAATCTCATCCTCATAATCTACATAACGCTTCTTCAGAAGTTTACCGACTTCTTCATAATCATGCAGTGTAAGAATATCAGAAACCGTATGTTCCCAACCATCATTGACAATAACAGGACGATAGGGATCAATGCTCTTTGTCAGATAATAAATTCCTTCCGTAAAATGCTGCTGTGTCTGCTTCGTCTCTACATGACTGATTCCCCAGGACTCATTAAAGGGCGTCCATGTAATAATACAAGGATGATTATAATTCTGCTTAACAATCTCCAACCACTCTCTTGTAAACTCCTCAACCGCATAATCGGAAAAATCATAAGCAGAAGCCATCTCACTCCAAACCAGCATACCTTTCACATCACACCAGTACAGGAATCTTTCATCCTCCGTCTTCTGATGCTTCCTAAGGCCGTTATATCCCAAAGCATGAATTTTATCAATATCCTCGATCAAAGCTTCTTCACTGGGAGGTGTCAGATGAGAATCTTTCCAGTACCCCTGGTCCAATATCAGTCTCTGGTAAAGAGGCCGGCCATTTAAAAGAATATTCCTCTGCTCAATACGAATCTCTCTCATGGCAAAATAGGAACCGACCGTATCCAACACTTCCGAATCTCTGACCACTCTGAAGGTAATATCATAAAGATTCGGTTCTTCCGGACTCCACATTTTCACAATCCATGCAAATCCGCTGTTTTTCCTGGAAACATCTATTCTGGCATTGACATGCTCTGATATAACGGCAGTACATACCTTATTAATAAATTTACCGTCAATAGAAACTTCGGCTTCCACTCTGAGACTTCCATCCCACATACTTTCCGGCGCATCCACCTTATATTCTACTTCCAGGCAGAAATCTTCAAGAACAGGAGTCATCTTAACAGCCTTCAGAGAAACCTTCGGAACATACTCTGTCCAGACAGTTTTCCAGATTCCTGTTGTCTGCACATACCAACACTGATAATTCTCATCACACCAACGCTGTTTTCCTCTGGGCTGCTGCATATCGAAGGAATCTTCTACTTTCACAACCAGCTGATTCTCACCATCATGTACAAGATCCGTGATGTCAAAAGAAAACCTTGCATAGCCGCCTCTGTGACATCCCGCCTTCTGGCCATTCACCCAAAGAGTCGTAACAAAATCACTGCCCTCAAAATGAATTACCAGAGTATCCTTCTTAAGCCTGCTTCCGTCAACCTGTATCTTCTTTCCATACCAGATATGGTCATGACGTCTCTCATCCTGAATACCGCTTAATTTCGTCTCATAAGTGAAAGGAACCTGAATTTCATGTTCTTTCCCGAAACCCTCATACCACCTTTCCTTTTCTCCTACATCAGCGTCATCAAACCGAAAATCCCACGCTCCATTCAGATTTTCCCAATTATCCCTTACAAACTGCGGTCTGGGATAATCCTTGACATAATACTTCATAAAATTTATTCTCCTCTCCAGAATTGCCTTGAACTCATCCCAGCTGCTGATATCCAGCTGTCCGTCCGCATTCAACTCTATTAAAAAAAATATTGTTTTGTATATCCAGAATATATTACGTAAGGCGCATTGTCAACTTGTTTTACCCCTGGCTCACGGCCGCTCTTCCATACAGATCAGTCCCGCTTCTTCAAGAATCTTTAAATGAAATGTATACTCCTTATCCTCTACATAGTTAACCGTCAATATTCATTAAAAGAAGTAATTTGAACTATAACATAAGAATGATAAAACCGTCAAACTATTTCACGAAAAACTATAAAATAATTTAAAAATATATAAATAAAAAAATATTGACTTAAAAATAAACTTATGACATATTTTAATTCATAACATATAAATATTTTTATTCTTAAACAAAATATAAAATCATATTATTTTTCTTAAAGGAGTATATAATGAGCAAAACCGAACTCGCTATCGCTACAGACTTCATGGGAGAAAAACCGGAACTGGAACAAATCAGGTTTCTGATGAAACAGATTGCAGACGCCGGGTTTACCCATATCCACTGGTGTCATGAATGGGAGGGAGATTACATCTATTCTTCTTTTGAAATGCTGCAGATCAAAGAATGGATGGAAGAATTCAATCTGAAAAGCAAAGCCCTTCACGCCTCAAAGGGAACAACAAGAAACGTGAATATCCGGAGAGAACATTTCCGCAGAGACTATACATCCGACTGGGAATATAACCGCTGGGCAGGTGTGGAACTGATTAAAAACCGTGTAGACATGGCAGCATGCCTGTCCGCCCATGAAATTGTCCTTCACCTGTATCCGCCGCACTTTACCATTCAGGAGAAACCTGAAACAAAAGAAAACTTTTATGCTTGTGTGTACAAATCACTGGATGAACTCATGCCCTACTGCCTGGATAAGAATGTAAAAATATGCCTGGAAAATTTATTTGATATGCCCGGCGAATACATGCTGGAAATATGGAACCGGCTGTTTGAAAGATATCCGAAAGAATATCTTGGACTGTGTTTTGACACAGGACACGCAAATATTATCTGGGGTGAGCGGGCGCCCAAAATGATAGAAAAATACATAGACAGGCTGTATGCCGTACATATTCATGATAACAACGGTTCCGTTGATTACCACAGGATTCCCGGAGAAGGAAATATCAAATGGAATTCTATCATAAATTTACTGGCACGTTCTTCCTATGAGGGACCTCTTCTTCTGGAACTGAACTGTTATGATCCGGAACCTGAAGTCTTTCTGCAGAAAGCTTATAAGGCAGGATGTTATCTGGATACCTTTTATCAAAAAGAAAAAACTAAGCTTGCCGATAAATGATTTACAATCTCATAACAAACCTTATCTGACTAATGGTTTCTTACTTACAATACCTGCTTTCCTCGGATATTTTCCAGGCGTGTTACTGCATTTTTTCACTACGAATAAATTACGGAAAACATCCGAATCAGGAAGGCAGAAGGAAACCTGTTCTTCTATTTCCCCTCCCAATACAGTAATGGCATATTCCGCATCTTTTATTTCTTCCGAAATTTTTTCTGATTTATAGGATATAAATTTTCCTCCTTCCTTAACATAAGGAATACAATATTCAGAAAGTACACTAAGATTTGCCACAGCCCTTGATACGCACAGGTCAAACTTCTCTCTCAATTGATCCGGCTTCGCATAATCTTCCGCCCTTCCGTGAATCACATCAATATCACACAAACTCAGAGAACTAATCACTTCCTTCAGAAAATCTACTCTTTTATTCAAAGAGTCCATAAGCGTTACCTTCATCCCAGGAAAAGCAATCTTAAGAGGAATCCCCGGAAATCCTGCTCCCGTCCCGATATCAATCAAAGAAATCCCTGATCCGTCTCCATGCAGGTCAAAAGCCTTCACCAATGAAAGACTGTCAACAAAATGCTTCTTCATCACCTCATCGAATTCAGTAATAGCGGTAAGATTCATGACTTTGTTTTTTTCTGTAAGCATTTCATAATAGACAAGAAACTGTTCTGCCTGAGAATCCGTTAATACAATATGGAATTCCTCAAGATCCTTGTAAAACTGTCTCAAATCATACTTATGTCCCATGTCGCCCTTTACATTGACACAAACATCAGAGTCCCTCTTTTCATATTTATCAAGTATAGTTTTCAATTCGAATTACCTCTTATAATCACAGTAAAATTATTTCAGATACCTATGCAGTCAAATTCTCTTCTTCTCCAGGTAGATCAATAACACCGAAATATCCGCCGGAGATACCCCTGAAATTCTGGAGGCCTGTCCCACCGAAACCGGTTTAAATGCAATCAGCTTCTGTCTCGCTTCCAGACGAAGCGAACTGATATCGTTATAATCCAGATCCGCCGGAATCCGCTTCTTCTCCATCTTCTTATACTGCTCAACCTGGCGCATCTGCCGTTCGATATAACCTTCATATTTAATTTCAATCTCTACCTGTTCTATCACATCCGCAGGAAGCGGCATACGTTTCGGATCGATCTTAGCCAATACTTCATAAGTAAGTTCAGGGCGGCACATAAGCTCCGCAAGATTCGTACCGGTTTTTAATGCAGTGCTCCCGTGAGCAGCCAGAAAATCCTGATTTTCCCTGGCAGCGCCTATAACAGTATTTTTTAACCGTATAATCTCCTCTTCTATCATTTTCTTCTTATCCAATGTCTTCTGATAGACTTCTTCTGAAACCAAACCCGCTTCATACCCAATCTGTCGAAGTCTCAGATCCGCATTATCCTGACGCAGCAGCAGGCGATACTCTGCTCTGGAAGTCATCATTCTATAAGGTTCGAAATTTTCTTTCGTCACCAGATCATCGATCAACACGCCGATATATGCCTGAGACCGGTCAAGAATAACAGGATCCTTCCCGGAAAGAGATAGCGCCGCATTGATACCGGCAATCAGTCCCTGTGCTGCTGCTTCCTCATATCCGCTGCTTCCGTTAAACTGTCCCCCGCTGAACAATCCCTTAATATCCTTAAACTCCAAAGTAGGATATAACTGTCTCGGATCAATACAATCATATTCAATTGCATATGCGTTTCTGACAATCTTACAATTCTCCAAACCAGGAACCGTACGGTACATGGCCAGCTGCACATCTTCAGGAAGAGAAGAAGACATACCACCCACATACATCTCATTTGTATGGATTCCTTCCGGTTCAATGAATACCTGATGTCTCTCTTTATCTGCAAATTTCACCACCTTATCCTCAATAGAGGGACAATATCTGGGACCGGTACCTTCAATGATTCCGGCATAAATGGGCGAACGGTCAAGATTCGCCCTGATAATATCATGGGTATCCTGATTCGTATAAGTCAGCCAGCAGGAAACCTGATCGATCTGCACAGCTTCCGGATCTGTATTAAAAGAAAAAGGTACCACCCTTTCATCGCCAAACTGTTCCTCCATCTTACTGTAATCGATCGTATTGCCATCCATTCTGGCAGGTGTTCCGGTCTTAAACCGTCTCATCTCTATTCCCAGGCTCTTAAGAGAATCCGTAAGATAATTAGCAGCCTGCAGACCATTCGGCCCTGTATTGGTAATCGCTTCCCCGCACAGACATCTGGCCTTCAGATAGGTACCGGTACACAAGACAACAGCCCTACATTCATAAACCGCACCCGTAAATGTCTTGATTCCCGTCACTCTCCTGGAGGCGATACAATTTTCGGAATCAGAAGAACTGTCAAATTCTTCTGTCAAAATCTCACATACTTCCGCCTGTTTTATGGTAAGATTATCCTGATTTTCCAATACTTTGCGCATTGCCCTGGAATACTCTGACTTGTCAGCCTGTGCACGGAGGGAATGGACAGCAGGGCCTTTTGATTTATTCAGCATTTTAGACTGTATAAAGGTCTTATCAATATTGATAGCCATTTCTCCGCCAAGAGCATCTATCTCACGTACAAGATGTCCCTTGGAAGTTCCGCCAATGTTAGGATTACACGGCATTAGGGCTATGCTGTCCACACTGACTGTAAAGATGACAGTCTCAAATCCAAGTCTCGCACAGGCAAGAGCCGCCTCACATCCCGCATGTCCGGCGCCGACCACACATACATCTACTTTCTCTCTTATTTCCGACATATTATTTCCTCATTACTAAAAAAAATTTTACATTTGTTATATCGTTTACTATAACCACTGTCATTTAGTTAAGCCGGACGCGCCTGACATGATAGGAATCTCCTAAGGACACGCTTTCGCTCGGTTCCAAACGCAGCGGTACTAAATTCGTGGAAAACCTCATTAAGTACCGGCGTTAGGGGGCGGTCCTAAGGAGAATCCTATCATATCAGACGCTGTGTATAGACTTAACTAAATGACATTGTTACTATAACTGTAAAGAAAATAATTATATTATTTTCCCATACAAAAATTGGAAAATATCTCATTCACAAGATCATCTCCCACTTCTTCACCGATTATTTTCCCAAGAGACGCATAAGCACTCATCAAATCGATAGAATAGAAATCCTCCGGCATATCCATATCCAGGCTCTTTCTAACCTGAAGGATACTGTCTTTCGCATCCTGAATTGCCTCCTTATGTCTCATATTCGTGATATACACTTCATCATTATAAGATATTTTACCGTGGAAAAACATCTCTTTTATCAGATGAATCAATTCTTCTATACCGGAATCAAATTTTGTTGACGTCCTTACAACTCTCAGCGCATTTTCAGTCTTGTCATTCCTGATTCTGTTTATTTCACGAATCACATCCTCTTCCCTGACAATCTCGTCCAAATCTGATTTATTCAACAAGATAATTGTATTTTTATCCTGTATCAACTGTATGATATCCCGGTCATTTTCATCCAAAGGCATAGAAGAATCCACCACATAAAGAATCAGGTCTGCATCCACGGATATTTTCTTGGCTCTTTCCACACCGATCTTCTCAACCACATCTTCCGTACTACGGATGCCTGCAGTATCTATGATATTTAAAGAAATGCCGCCAAGAGAAACTACTTCCTCCAGCGTATCTCTTGTAGTTCCGGCAATATCCGTTACAATAGCCTTATCCTCTCCAACTATCAGATTGAGCAAAGAAGATTTACCGGCATTCGGTTTCCCAACAATAACGGTATGAATTCCTTCTTTTAACATTCTTCCATCATCTGCCGAAACCAATAATTTATCCAATTCTGTCATAAGCATATCAGTTTTCTCAGATAATCTTTCGTGGTAACCATCCAGGCTGATATGTTCCGGATCGTCCAATGCAGACTCTATAAAAGCAATTTCATATAAAATATCATCTCTTAAGTTTCTCACTTTGTCAGATACAGATCCTTTTAACTGTTTCACGGAAGACTGCAGTGCAAAATCATTCTTTGCATGAATAATATCCATAACCGCCTCTGCCCTGGACAGATCAATTCTTCCATTCAAAAAAGCGCGCTTCGTAAACTCTCCCGGCTCCGCAATCCTGGCTCCTGCCTTTATCACGGTTTCCAGTATCTTCCTCATCATAAGGATGCCGCCATGACAGTTAATTTCCACGGTATCTTCTGTCGTATAGCTTCGGGGCGATTTCATGACAGAAACCATCACCTCATCTATAACAGCTCCTTCTTCCTCCGTGATATAACCATAATGAATCGTATGAGAATCATATTTAGCCAAAGTCTTTTCATTTCTTTTATTTCTATATATTCTGTCAATAATTTCAACCGCCTCGTCACCGCTCACTCTGATAATACCGATTCCGGAATCTGACAGAGCCGTTGCGATTGCTGCTATGGTATCTGTTTTCATATAAAACCTCTTTGATACATGAATGATAAATGACAAGTTAATCATATTACACTATACAAAAAACGGCAAGATATAATATCCTGCCGTTTCCTAACTTTATTACAACATATCAACGGTAATGAAGAACTACCTGTTCCTGTCATACTTCTTCAGGACAACCACCACATGTCTGTAGGGTTCATCTCCTTCACTATGTGTCGTAACATACTTATCATTCTGAAGCGCTGAATGTATAATCCTACGCTCATAAGGATTCATGGGTTCCAGAGATACAGGTCTCTTCGTTCTCTTAACCTTATAGGAAATATTCCTGGCAAGATTTTCAAGCGTTTCCTTTCTTCTCTGACGGTAATTCTCCGTATCGACCTTCACTCTGATATAATTGTCTACATTCTTATTAACGACTAAAGATACCAGATACTGCAGAGAATCCAATGTCTGTCCTCTCTTACCGATCAGCACACCCATATCATCGCCGCTTAAGTCAATCTCCATGTAATTCTCCAACTCATCATACTTCACATCCACCACTACTGTCATATCCATAGCCTCAAAGACATCTTTCAGGAAATCTTTAGCGGTATCTTCTACGGAAGATTTCACCCGTGCTTTGATAACGGCCGGTTTCGCACCGATTCCAAGAAATCCGGAAGAACCTTCTTCAATTACTTCATATTCCAGCTTATCACTGGTCACAGTAAACTTCTGACATGCTTCTGTAATCGCATCATTAACTGTCTTGGCAGATATATTAATATATTCCATAATTATCCGATCCTCCATCCTTACATTAAATTAAATTAAAATCAATGAACTTAAAACATCATAATCCGTTACTTATTATTCTTCTCATTATATTGTCTGACCATGTTAGCCTTTGCCATCATACTACCCGGCTTAGCGTTCTTATTATAATACTCCGTAGATTTTCTGATAGCTTCTTCCTTCTCTTCAGGCGTCATGGAAGAAGTGGATACCGCTTTCGGAGCAGAATTTACCTGCTTCGTCTTCATATTAGCATAGGCTGCCATCTGCTCGGCTTTCACACCTGCTTTTTCCATTTTCTTCTTGGCTTTCGTTTCGTTCTTCTTAATGATCTCATCCAGATCCAGCTTATCAATATGTTTGTTGATTACCACCTGCTGAATACTTCTTACAACAGCACCGGCAACCCAGTAAAGTCCAAGACCTGCAGGCAGTGTGTAACAGAAGATAGCCGACATGATCGGCATCATCATATTCATGGTCTTCATAGACTGCATCATGGTATTCTGCTGATCATTCTTGTTGTCTGTCTGCGTATCCTGCTGAGGCATCAGCTTTACATTGATCCACTGTGTAACGGCAGACAGGACAGGAATGGATAAAGCGGCGATCACCATTAAGTAAGAACCTGTACTTATCGCTTCTTTCACCGTAAAAGAAGGAGAATTGGCAATATTCAGAACAAAGAACTTATTATACTGGTTCAGCAGCTCCAAAGTACTATCCACATCCGCAGACAAACTTGGAAACGCATCCTTAATACTAAGCCACTCTGCCGAAGAAGCCTTGTTAAGTACATCTATAAAAGTATTCTCCACATAAGTAGTAACACCATTGACAAAAGATTCATTCTCGAACTGTTTAGTATACATACCGGCCTGGGAAAACGATCTGAGAAGATCCGCACTTCCCGTCTGTGCAATCAGGTTGTCCACCAGAGGAAAGAAAGCCTCTTTGATCTTGCCAACATAGGCAGGCATATTATTAATAACACGATACAGTGCAAACAAAATAGGCATCTGGATAATCAGCTGGACACAACTTCCTGTCGGAGATACACCGTATTTTGCATAGATAGCTTTTGTCTCCATATTCATTGCCATCATGGAGTCATTATCTTTTTTATTCTTGTATTTAGCCTGAACCGCCTGAAGTTCCGGATTCATCTTGGCCTGCAGCTTGGAGAACTTCTGCTGTTTGATCGTAAGCGGCATCATGAGCAGATACATTACGATTGTAAATAGAATAATAGCAAGTCCAATATTCGGGATACCTATCTGATCAATCACAAAGAAGATACCCTCCATAATATAACCCAACAATTTAGCAATAGGACCGAGTATCTTACCGGTATCCTGGGTTAACAAAATATCTGACACTATCGAATTACCTCCTTAAATCATGTTTCCGCTGTACCCCATATATTAAGGAACAGGATCATAACCACCTTTTGAAAAAGGATTACATCTGCATATTCTCCAGAAAGCCAAAAATCCTCCCTTTAAAGCGCCGTATTTCTCTACAGCTTCCAGCCCATACTCGGAACAGGTCGGAAAATAGGGACATTTCGTGGTTTTCATCGGAGAAATATATTTTCTATAGAATTTAATAAGATAAATAAATAATTTTTTCATATCAATTTCTAATACAAACTTATTCATCATGTATGATATGATGAAGCTTCGAAAGATGTAATAACGCGCTTTCAATCTCAAAATATCCGACCGAAGCAGCACTTTTTCTTGCAACGACTACTATATCTAAACCACTATTAAATATATTTTCATGTAGTCGGTAACTCTCTCTCACCAGTCTTGCAAATCTGTGCCTGACAACACTGTTGCCTACTTTCTTACTGGCGGATATTCCCAGTCTGTTCTTTTCCGTGTTGTTTTTCAATATATACATTACCAGATACTTGTTTGCATAACTCTTGCCGTTCTTATAGACAAACTGGAAATCATTATTCTTCTTTAAAGACTCTGAAAATACCATTTTTACTCCGCTATTATTAATCTGCAGCCCGTAAGCATTTAAAAAGAGAAAAAAAGGCCACATAAATGCGGCCTATGCTGATAGTCTCTTTCTTCCCTTTGCACGTCTTGCAGCCAGAACTTTTCTTCCACCGGCAGTACTCATTCTCTTTCTGAATCCGTGAACCTTGGATCTCTGCCTTTTCTTAGGCTGATAGGTCATTTTCATTTCGATGCACCTCCTTCATTAAACCTTAATATATATATAAGGTAGATATATTTTACAAATAATTGAAAAACAACATGTTGATTATATATAATTAATAAAGAAACGTCAAGTAAATACGCCGATTTTTATTCTGAAAAAACATAAAAAAGAAAGAAGATCCATTAAAAGGTATGTCGTAAATAAAAGAAACTTATATATCCACATTAATGTGTATAACTTGTGCATAACTTATAGGATATCTGATCAATACTTATATTTAATCTGACTGTTAATATATGTGTACAAATCTGTGGATATAAAAATAATTTTGTGGACAACTTCATTTGAATTTTTATATTATTTATATTAATATATAATATAGGATAATTTTGATGTAATACAATTTAGATTCTGCTTTTATACTCGGCAAGATCGATACAGGAAACGGCATAAACTGCTTTATGACGTTTCCTGTATATATTAAGACTGCATGTTTATCAAAATGAGGTTCAATAAAATATGGATTCAATAAAAGACAAATGGGATTTAATTAAAGAAACTCTTCGGGAAGAATATGAGCTTTCTGATATTTCATACAACACATGGATCGTTCCGCTGGATTTCTACCAGGTTAAGAATAACATAGTAACGATCATGATTCCTTCCGACCAGGCCCATGCACTGAATTATATTTCTTCCAAATATAAGAGCTTTTTCCAGGTCACCATATCGGAGATGATGAACCATACCTACGATATCGCTTTTATATTGGAAAAAGATGCTTTAAATCTTCCCCCTGAGGACGATGATCCTGCCTATAACATTAAATATGAACATGCGAATCTAAGTCCGAAATACAAATTCGATACTTTCGTCGTGGGAAGCAACAATAAATTTGCACACTCCGCTTCCCTGGCAGTAGCGGAATCTCCGGGAGATGTTTATAATCCACTCTATCTTTATGGAGAAGCCGGACTCGGCAAGACCCATTTGATGCATTCCATCGGCCGCTTCATCCTGGAACAAAATCCCAATATGAAGGTTCTCTATGTAACATCGGAAGTCTTCACGAATGAAGTCATCGACTGTATCAGGAGCGGCGACGCAACCAAGATGAACAAATTCAGGGAAAAATACAGAACGGTGGATGTCCTTCTGATCGACGATATACAATTCATCATCGGCAAGGAAAGTACCCAGGAAGAATTCTTCCATACCTTCAATACTCTGCACTCTGCCAGTAAACAGATCATTCTTTCTTCGGACAAGCCTCCGAAGGATATGGAAACCTTGGAGGAGAGATTCCGTTCCAGATTCGAATGGGGCCTGATAGCAGATATCCAGCCTCCCGATTATGAGACCAGAATGGCGATTCTCAAGAAGAATGCGGAAATCTATCACAAAGATATAGATGACGAAGTATTTCAATATATAGCTAACAATATTAAATCAAATATACGGGAACTGGAAGGAGCTTTTAATAAGATCATAGCCTTCTCCAAATTAAATAATGTAGATATCAATCTGGATTATGCGGAAGAAGCATTGAAAGATGTCATTGATCCGGATACTCCGAAGGAAATCACACCTACCCTTATCATCAATGTGGTTGCCGAACATTTTAATGTCAGTCCGGATGACATTACCTCCAAGAAGAGAAATTCGGAATTCGTACTTCCCAGACAGATCGTTATGTATCTGTGCAGGACAATGACCGAAACTCCTCTTGTTTCCATCGGTAAAATTCTCGGCAAGAAAGACCATACCACCGTCATGCATGGTATCAAGAAGATAACGGAAGGAGTTGCTTCCAACGAAGAACTCAGGAATAAAGTTGAATTATTAAAGAAGAAAATAAATCCCTCCTGAATATGGCAGGAAATACAAAGTTATGTCCTTACTGTCATACAGCGGATACCTTGTCCACAATTTCATATTATATATATGTAGAAATTGAGTGGAAACTAAGTTGAAAACATAAGATTTCATTTTACCTGCAGTTTTTCCTCTCAAAATGATTGTTGATAATTTCACTTTTATTTTCAGGTTATACAGAGTTTTTAACAGCATTATTATTTGCTTTTATGCCGTTAAATAGTATAATAGACGGGGTTATCCACTTATGAACACCTATTATTACTAAGATTATGAAATAATTTATTAATATATAACCTATGGCAGTCATAAATTTTTCACACATATTAAGAAAGGAAATTATACACATATGAAAATTGTATGTACAAAAGCCAGTCTTTTAAACGGAGTACAAATTGTTTCGAAAGCTGTTCCTAATAAAACAACTATGTCTATTCTGGAATGTATTCTTGTTGATACAAGAACCGGCGTCATAAAATTAACTGCCAATGATATGGAGCTTGGTATTGAAACCGTTATTGAAGGTGAGATCGAAGAGAAAGGAATTATTGCACTGGATGCGAAGATTTTTCTTGAGATCGTCAGGAAGCTTCCTGATAATGATATCACGATAGAGACAGACAATTCCTATAAAACAACCATCACCTGTGAGAAAGCCAAGTTTAATATCATAGGTAAATCTGGCGAAGATTTCTCTTTTCTTCCTGAGATAGAGAAGAATGACTGTGTTGTGCTCTCACAGTTCACCTTAAAAGAAGTAATCAGACAGACAATCTTCGCCATAGCCGATAATGATAACAATAAGCTGATGACAGGAGAATTATTCGAAATAAATGACAATACTTTAAAGGTGGTGGCTCTCGACGGACACAGAATCTCTATCAGAAGAATTCTTCTCAGAAATTCTTACGATTATAAGAAGGTAGTAGTGCCGGGCAAGACACTGAATGAGATCAGCAAGATTCTTTCAGGTGATATGGATAAGGATGTGAGTATTTATTTTACCAGTAAACATATTCTCTTTGAATTCAATAATACGATCGTCGTTTCCAGATTAATAGAAGGCGAGTATTTCAGAATCGAACAGATGCTCTCCAGCGACTATGAGACAAGAGTCAAAATCAATAAAAAGGAACTGCTTGATTGTATCGACAGAGCAACGCTGTTGGTGAAAGAAGGAGATAAGAAACCTGTTATTATCAGTATTATGGACGGGATGATGCAGCTTAAGATGAATTCCACCGTAGGTAGCATGGATGAGGAAATCGATATCGATAAAGAAGGTAAGGATTTGATGATTGGATTTAATCCGAAATTCCTGATCGATTCTCTCCGGGTGATTGAAGATGAGGAAATCAATATCTATATGGTGAATCCCAAGGCGCCTTGTTTCATCAGGAATGCGGAAGAGACTTATATTTATGTGGTCCTGCCGGTGAATTTTACTACGGTGAATTAGACGGATAGCTTGTGCACAGTTCGGTGCCGGTTAATTTGGCCTGGAAATGAAGGCACAGAAATTGAAAGATAAGGAATAAGATGGCAAAATATGGAAATAATAAAGATTAGAGACGAGCATATTAAGCTTGGGCAGGCGCTTAAGCTGGCCGGACTGGTGGATTCCGGGGTAGAAGCCAAGATCGAGGTGCAGGAAGGACAGGTCAGGGTCAACGGCGAGGTGGAGTTGCAGCGCGGCAAGAAGATTTATGCGGGTGATGTGATAGAATTCAACGGACAACAGGTTAGGGTAGATAACTGATGATTATAAAATCATTGGAAATAGCAGATTACAGAAATTACGATTCTTTACATATTGATTTCAGCAGCGGTACGAATATTCTGTATGGCGATAATGCACAGGGTAAGACTAATATTCTGGAAGCCATCTATATGTCTGCCACTACGAAATCCCATAAGGGAAGCAAAGATAAAGATGTCGTTAATTTCAGGAAAGAAGAAGCCCATATCAGGACTTATCTTGAAAAAGAGGGTATTGAGACCAGGGTGGATATGCACCTGAGGAAGAATAAATCCAAGGGAATTGCGATAGATGGGCAGAAAATAAAAAAGGCGGCCCAGCTTCTCGGTTTATTGAATGTTGTTTTCTTTTCACCGGAGGATTTAAGTATTATTAAGAATGGGCCTGCGGAGAGAAGAAGATTTGTGGATATGGAATTGTGTCAGCTGGATCAGTTCTATCTCTATAATCTTAATAATTACAATAAGATCGTAAACCAGCGCAATAAACTTCTCAAGGACATGTACTTTAATCCATCTCTCAGAGATACCCTTAATATATGGGATTCTCAGCTTGTCTCTTTCGGAAGCAAGATCATAGAGAGAAGGAAGCTCTTTACGGAGCAATTGAACGAAATCATAATAGAGATACATAGAAAGTTATCTGGCGGCAGGGAGGATTTGCTTATTCAATATGAGCCCGATGTCATGATAGAAGACTATACCAGAAAACTGTCTGTAAATCAGGAGAGAGATGTTAAATTAAAACAGACGACTACCGGTCCTCACAGGGATGATTTCAGTTTTCTTGTAGGAGATATCGATATCCGTAAATTCGGATCCCAGGGACAGCAGAGGACAGCGGCTCTCTCTCTTAAATTGTCTGAAATAGAATTGGTTAAGAAGATGACGAAAGATAATCCGGTACTTCTGCTGGACGATGTATTGTCTGAACTGGACAGCAACAGGCAGAATTATCTCTTAAGTACAATCGGAGATATTCAGACAATCATTACTTGTACGGGATTGGATGAATTTGTAAATAACAGATTTGAAATCGACAAAGTTTTCCACATAGAAAGTGGTAAAATCATTAATTGATAATGGTATTGAAGAAGGGCAAGGTGAATAATGACTAACGAATACGGTGCAGATCAGATACAGATTCTGGAAGGTCTGGAAGCAGTAAGAAAAAGACCGGGTATGTATATAGGCAGTACTTCTTTAAAAGGTCTCCATCATCTTGTATATGAGATTGTGGACAATTCGGTGGACGAAGCATTAGCCGGATTCTGTAGTACGATCTATGTAATGATCAATCAGGATAATTCCATTACTGTTGAGGATAATGGAAGAGGTATTCCTGTAGGTATTAACCATAAAGCAGGTATTCCTGCTGTTGAGGTGGTATTTACAATTCTGCATGCCGGAGGTAAATTCGGCGGCGGCGGATATAAAGTATCGGGAGGTCTTCACGGTGTGGGGGCTTCTGTTGTGAATGCTCTCTCTGACTGGCTTGAAGTGGAGATTTTCATGGAAGGCAAGATTTATCAACAGCGTTATGAGAAAGGCCATGTCTGTTATCCTCTGAAAGTGGCAGGAGAATGCGAAGCGGATAAGAGCGGTACAAGAGTTCATTTTATACCGGATGAGACTATCTTCGAGGAAACTGTTTTTGATTATGATACGTTAAAAACACGATTACGCGAGACGGCTTTTTTGACGAAAGGACTTAGAATAGTCCTGGAAGATAAGAGAGAAGGAATAGAGCAGAAGAATGAATTTCATTATGAGGGCGGTATAAAGGAGTTCGTTACATATCTGAATAAGAGTAAAGAAGCATTATACGGCGATGTTATGTATTTCGAGGGCACCAGAAACGGTGTGTATGTGGAGGTAGCCTTACAGCATAATGATTCCTATAATGAGAGTGTCTATACTTTTGTAAATAATATCAATACACCAGAGGGCGGTACTCATCTTGTTGGTTTCAGAAATGCACTTACGAAGACCTTCAATGATTATGCACGTACCAATAAGCTGCTGAAGGACAGTGAGGTGAATCTTTCCGGGGAAGATATCCGGGAAGGCCTTACAGCTATTATCAGTATTAAGGTTGAGGATCCACAGTTCGAGGGACAGACAAAGCAGAAGCTTGGTAATTCTGAGGCAAGAGGAGCCGTAGACGGTGTTGTCAGTGAACAGTTAACCTATTTTCTGGAGCAAAATCCTGCAGTTGCCAAGACAATCTGTGAAAAATCCATTCTGGCGCAGCGTGCCCGTGAAGCAGCCAGAAAAGCAAGAGATCTGACTCGCCGCAAAACGGCGCTGGAAGGGAGTGCTCTGCCCGGCAAGCTGGCTGACTGTTCTGACAAGGATCCTAAGAATTGTGAAATTTATATTGTGGAGGGAGATTCTGCCGGCGGTTCTGCCAAGACTGCCAGAAGCCGTGCAACGCAGGCTATTTTACCTCTGCGCGGTAAAATACTGAATGTAGAGAAAGCCAGGCTGGACAAAATTTATGCCAATGCGGAAATTAAGGCTATGATTACGGCTTTTGGTACAGGAATCCATGAAGATTTCGATATTAGTAAGCTTCGTTATGATAAGATTATTATTATGACGGATGCCGATGTGGACGGAGCCCATATTGCCACGCTGATGCTTACCTTTATCTATCGTTTTATGCCGGAGCTGATCAAACAGGGACATGTGTATCTGGCGAAACCCCCTCTCTATAAATTAGAGAAGAACAGGCAGGTGTGGTATGCTTACAGCGATGAAGAACTGGAGAAGATTCTTGCTGAGGTAGGCCGTGACCAGAATAATAAGATTCAGCGTTATAAAGGTTTGGGAGAGATGGATGCGGACCAGTTGTGGGATACGACTATGGATCCGGAGAAGCGTATTTTACTTCGTGTAAATATCAATGAAGAGGAAGAATCTGAAGTCGATCTTACTTTTAATACACTTATGGGAGACAAGGTGGAGCCGCGCAGGATCTTTATCGAAGAAAATGCGAAATTCGTGAAGAATCTTGATATTTAGGATTTTATATTATATAAATAACATATGAAATTATATATTTTAATAAAAAACATATGTAATTATGATATGTGATTATATCATATAATAAATACCATATGTAATATAATTTAAATAATTCTGATAAGTTTCACATAAAGAAAGGAACACTGCTACAGAATGGATGACAGAATTTTTGATAAGATTGAAGAGGTAGATCTTAAGAAAAAGATGGAAGACTCTTATATTGATTATGCCATGAGTGTTATTGCTTCCCGTGCGCTTCCTGATGTAAGAGATGGTTTGAAGCCGGTTCAGCGCCGTGTTCTATATTCTATGATTGAATTGAACAATGGTCCGGACAAGCCGCACAGAAAGAGTGCCCGTATCGTCGGTGATACTATGGGTAAATATCATCCCCATGGTGACAGTTCCATTTATGGCGCATTGGTCAATATGGCACAGGAATGGTCTACCAGATATCCTCTTGTCGATGGTCATGGTAACTTCGGTTCCGTGGACGGAGACGGTGCGGCAGCCATGCGTTATACGGAGGCAAGGCTGAGCAAAATTTCCATGGAACTTTTGGCAGATATTAACAAAGATACTGTGGATTTCGTTCCGAACTTCGATGATACGGAGAAAGAGCCTGCTGTACTTCCCAGCCGTTATCCTAATCTGCTTGTGAACGGTACTTCCGGTATTGCTGTCGGAATGGCTACGAATATACCGCCCCATAACTTAAGGGAAATAATAAATGCGGTAGTTAAGATCATTGATAACAAAGTGACCGAAGACAGAAAAACTGATATAGAAGAGATATTGGAAGTTGTGAAAGCGCCTGATTTTCCTACAGGTGGTATTATTCTGGGTACCAGAGGGGCAGAGGAAGCCTACAGGACGGGACGCGGTAAGGTGAGAGTACGCGCTGTCACGGATATCGAGACTATGCCCAACGGAAAGAGCCGTATTATTGTTACGGAACTTCCTTATATGGTGAATAAGGCCAATTTGATCCTGAAGATCGCGGAGCTGGTGAAGCTTAAGAAAATCGACGGCATTACGGATCTCAGGGACGAAACGAACCGTGAAGGTATGCGTATTGTCATAGAGCTGCGCAAGGATGCCAACGCAAACGTGATATTGAATCAATTATATAAGCATACACAGCTTCAGGATTCTTTCGGCGTTATCATGCTGGCACTGGTCAATAATGAACCTAAAGTCATGAATCTTCTGGATATGCTGACTCATTATCTGAGGCATCAGGAAGAAGTTGTCACCAGAAGGACGAAGTATGATTTAAATAAGGCGGAAGAACGGGACCATATATTACAGGGACTTCTGATCGCTTTAGATCATATCGATGAAGTAATACAGATTATCAGAAGCAGCCAGACAACTCAGATTGCAAAAGACAGATTGATTGAACGTTTTCAGTTCTCCGATGTGCAGGCTCAGGCGATTGTAGATATGCGTCTGCGTGCCCTGACAGGTCTGGAGCGGGAGAAGCTTGAGAATGAGCATAGAGAATTACTGGCTAAGATTGCCGAATTAAAGGCAATTCTGGCTGATGAGAAGTTGCTTCTGGGTGTTATCAAAGAAGAAATAATGATCATCGCTGAGAAATACGGTGATGACAGAAGAAGTAAGATTGGATTTGACGTCTATGATATCAATATGGAGGACTTGATTCCGAAAGGAAATACAGTTATTGCCATGACAAGTCTTGGTTATGTGAAACGTATGACCGTGGATAATTTCAAATCACAGAACCGGGGCGGTAAAGGTATCAAGGGTATGCAGACGATTGAGGAAGATTACATAGAAGATCTTCTTATGACCTCTACCCATCATTATCTGATGTTCTTTACCAACTTAGGGCGCGTATACAGATTAAAGGCATATGAGATTCCGGAAGCAAGCCGTACGGCAAGAGGGATTGCGATTGTCAATATTCTGCAGTTGAATCCGGGTGAAAAGATATCTGCTATGATACCGATTAAGGATTATGAAGAGAACGAAAACCTCTTTATGGTGACAAAGCGGGGTATCGTAAAGAAAACACCTATTATGGAATTCAGTAATGTAAGGAAGAACGGACTCACAGCCATTAATCTTCGGGAGGATGATGAACTGATCGAGGTGAAATCTACTTCCAAAGAGACAGAAATCTTCCTTGTGACTAAACTCGGTATGTGTATTCGTTTCAGGGAAACGGATGTACGTCCTACCGGAAGAAGTTCCATGGGTGTAATCGGTATGAATCTGTCAGACGGAGATGAAATCGTCGGTATGCAGTTAGACCATCAGGGAGATTCTCTTCTTATCGTTTCTGAGAACGGTATGGGTAAACGTACTTATCTGGATGAATTTACGGTGCAGAAGCGAGGCGGTAAGGGTATTAAATGTTATAAGATCACAGAGAAGACCGGAGATGTAGTCGGCGTGAAAGCGGTTAATAATGATCATGAGATTATGATGATCACTACCGAAGGCGTAATTATACAACTGCGTATGGAGGATATTTCTACTTTGGGAAGGATTACTTCCGGTGTGAAGATGATTAATCTGGATGATAATATGAAGGTCGCTAAAATCGCTAAGGTCAGAGAAAAACTCAGTGACGGGCATCATGAGATAGAGAATATCGATGATGTAGTCGGGGAAGAGGATGAGGAAGAAGATTCTTTATATAATGGATCCGAAGGAACCGGTTTGCACAAAGAAGTGCAGGAATGAGCATAATTATGAAATTAGCAGTCATCGGAGATATTCACAGCAATCATATTGCATTGGAAACCTGTATCAGACATGCACTGGAAAGAGATGTGGATGAATTCCTTTTCATAGGAGACTATATCAGCGATTGTCCTTATCCTCAGAAGACAATGAAAATCATCTATGATATGGACAGAAAATATCGATGTACATTTATCAGGGGTAACAGAGAAGATTATATGTTAAATCACAGGAATAATCCGAAGGAAAGATGGACATATTCTTCTGCCAGCGGTAATCTTCTCTATACCTATGAAAACCTGACCAAAAAGGATTTGGATTTCTATGGGAAAATGGATATCCAGGGAATCTTTGACCGAAAAGGATATCCTGTTTTCCGGTATTGTCATGGATCCCTGACGAGATCCAATGAATTATTGATACCGGAGAATCAGAATATGGAAAGTATTATATCCGATTTGGATGTAGAGCTTCTGGTCAGCGGGCACACCCATATTCAGGAGAGTGTTATGTATGGGACAAAGAAACTGATCCATCCGGGTTCAGCAGGTATCCCATGGTATTATGAGGGCAAAACACAGTATATGATATTACACGGAACAGAGAAAAGATGGGAAGAAGAATTTTTCCAGCTTCCGTATGATGTGGATGCTGTGATAGAAGAATTTGAAACCTCCGGAATCATACAAAAAGCGTTTCACTGGGCTAAACTGAACATTCATGTTCTGCGTACAGGAGATGATTATACAAGCCCTTGTCTTAAGCTTGCCATGGAACTGTGCAGGGAGGAGGAAGGAGATGTTGTCTGGCCTGATATTCCGGAGAAATATTGGGAAAGGGCATTTAAAGAGTTTATAAGATAAAAGAACCGGGTTTTTCCGGTTCTTTTATCAGGAACTATTTTATTCCTTCATAGGTTTAATACCTGACTGCCTGGTGCAGGGTGTTTCATTTCTTCATATTGATAATAATATCTGCTATTGCACAGCAGACGCCTCCTATAGCGAATACCACAATAGTCGGCATGGCCCATTTACTAAATACAAAACCGCCGATTAAATACAGGATCGTGGCAATCAGCATAATACATCCGCATACAGATCCTGTTAAGGAATCTTTCTTATAGACTTCTGATTTTTTATCATTCATTTGATTATATTTATTGATATCATATTTGTCTTTCTGTATTCCTGCATATACGAGGAGCATAACGCCGGCTGCAATAATCAGGAAAAATATGCAGAAAATAAGCGATTCTAAATATTCGTTTTCATCAATTGCCGGAAAAGCAGTCTCAGCACCCATAAATATTATTGCGTCAATGATAAAAAGGGATACTGCAGCAGTTACCATGACAGAGAACTTTCTGTTAAATTTGTCAATTTCTTCTTCTTTATAGAAATTTATGATAAAAGGATTCTTTTTCTTAAAATCTTCATGCCGTATTCCCATTAGAACAAGAATAGCGACACCGATTACAACAAAGATTAAGAAGAACATGGAACACAGATCCTCTTTAATGATCTCATTTGGAAAGAAGTAGTTTATGCCGTAAATCAGGTTCATTACGGAAAGACCAAATAATATGATGCCGACGGCCAGTGAGACATATTTGCTGAATTCATTAAAATGATTGTCATAATCCGCCTTGTCTTCTATATAAACCTGGCTGATTTCCTTTTGTACCAGATCATCCATACTGCAGTGAAACAGGTTGCATAATTGAAGAAGCTTATCCATCTCAGGATAGGCGGAATCGGATTCCCATTTCGATACGGATTGTCTGGAAACGTTCAGTTGTTCTGCAAGCTGTTCCTGTGTTATATTTTCTTTTTTTCTTAGAAACTGTAAATTTTCTCCTAAACTCATTTTAAATTCTCCTTTTTGATATTATGTGTTGATGGTACAGTTAATCTCTCGAGAGGCAAACCGGATCAGTTAAACCGGTTTGCTGTAACTGTTATTTATTTTAGGAAAATATAGATGTAAACTCTATCAATTTCGTGTTGCTTTCAGGTTTTTTTGTGTTAACTTACGGTTGCATACGTGTAAATACGCGATAATTAGGTCTTTTTGATATTTTTTAGATGGTATGTAACTGGTATTGCTTTCTGTATAATGGTATAATATAACAGTTCGGTTTTCTATATGATTGGATGCATTTGTACGTTAAAAATATTATATAACATGTGGTATTATTTCATATAATTCTTATTTCAGTATAATCCACGGTAATTAATGCTGTCTTGTATACAGGATAAATTTTCATGTGCAAGGAGACTGAATGAGGCGATGCCGGCAGCATCGTCAATTGATTCAGGCGCGGCAGATGGAAATTCAGACAAGTGAAAGGTGTGGATAATAGAAGATATAAGAGGCGGTAATGTTATGGAACAGATGAGCTTATTTGATAACAGGGTTACTAATTCTCCGCTGGCCAGCAGGTTACGTCCGGAGACACTTAGAGAATATGTAGGCCAGAAACATCTTCTTGGAGAAGGTAAAGTATTACGCCGATTGATTGAGCAGGATCAGATATCATCTATGATCTTCTGGGGGCCGCCCGGTGTGGGCAAGACGACACTGGCACGGATTATTGCCGGGATGACCAGATCTGATTTCGTGGATTTCAGCGCAGTTACCAGCGGTATCAAGGAGATCCGTCAGGTCATGGAACATGCAGAAGACAGCCGCAGGATGGGAATCAGTACGCTTCTTTTCGTAGATGAGATTCACCGGTTTAATAAAGCACAGCAGGATGCGTTTCTTCCTTTTGTGGAGCGGGGGAGCATTATATTGGTAGGTGCAACTACAGAAAATCCCTCTTTCGAGATTAATTCGGCTTTATTGTCAAGATGTAAAGTATTTGTATTAAAAATGCTGGAAGAGACGGATCTGTGTGAGCTGCTACATCATGCGCTGACAAGCCCGAAGGGATTCGGTAATCAGCAGATTGTGATTTCAGAAAAGCAGATAAACGCCATAGCCCGTTTCGCCAACGGCGATGGCAGGACGGCGCTTAATACATTGGAGATGGCAGTGATTAACAGCCTGCTTGACAGTGAAGGTACGGTTCATGTGACGGATGAAACATTGATCGAATGTACGAACCGTCGTTCTCTGCTTTATGATAAGAAGGGGGAAGAACATTATAATCTGATATCCGCCCTGCATAAGTCCATGCGGAACAGCGATCCGGATGCGGCGGTTTACTGGATGATGCGGATGCTGGATGGCGGGGAGAATCCGTTGTATATCGCCAGAAGGCTTGTCCGGTTTGCCAGTGAGGATATCGGTATGGCAGATCCCCGGGCGCTGCAGATAGCCGTGTCTGTCTATCAGGCCTGCCATTTTCTAGGTATGCCGGAGTGTGATGTGCATTTGACTCATGCCGTGGTATATCTGTCAATGGCTCCGAAATCCAATGCCCTGTATAAAGCATGTGAAGACTGTAAGAAGGATATTCATGATTTTCCCGCAGAGCCTGTGCCTCTGCAGATCAGGAATGCACCTACGAAGCTGATGAAAGAACTTCATTATGGTGAAGGATATCAGTATGCACATGACACAGAGGAGAAACTGACAAAGATGCAGTGTCTTCCGGATGCTTTGAAAGAAAGACGGTATTATTTTCCTACACAGGAAGGGGAAGAAGAGGGGATTGGCAGGCGTCTGGAGGAGATTATGGAGTGGAAAAAATAATTTATGAGAAAACAAATGAAAGGACAGATCAGTCTTTTTGATTATATGTCAGAGGATGATAATAAAATTGACGATATTGTAGATCATGTCGTTACAGAAGATACAAATACGGATTTAGACTTCGGGGATTCAGGTGTAATATCCTTATATCAGGAATGTACCGACTGCTGGTGCAGTACCTGCAGACATAATGCAAAGGGCAAGGCCGTCTCCCGTGACTTTGCGGGGGAGAAGAAGCCTTGCCCGTCCTGTGATTTCTGTGTCAGACAAAAGAAAGCGGAAATCTGTGAGATCGGTTCTTATGAGAACGGATGTAAACTGCGGGCCAAAGAAGAAGGAATCATATCGGAATAAATAATCTCATACTATTTTCTCAAAATCTTCTATACCGTGTTTACACCAGGGGCAGACAAAATCCGGGGGTAGTTCCTCACCTTCATATACATAGCCGCATACGACACAGCGCCATCCTTTGGAGGAAGTACTTTCAGGCTTCGGTTTTACATATTCATGATAGAAGGAATATGTCATTGCCTTCTCTCCGGAAATAATGTCACAGTCCGATACGGATGCCAGAAAGAGCATGTGAGTTCCAAGATCATGGGAATTAACTACTTTACACTCCAGATAAGCGGTAGTATGTTCGGTAAGATAAGGAAGTTCCTGCGCAGTCATGGAAAAAGGAATATCTACGAATTTATCAACATTGCTTCCGCTCTGGAATCCGAAGTGCTGAAACAGAGAAAAGGGAGCTGTTTCCGATAATATGGAAACAGATAAAATACCTGATTTTTGAATAAGTTCGCAGGTCAGGTTCTTCTTATTGACAGCAACGACAATCTGCTTCGGATCGTCTGTTACCTGTGTGACCGTATTGATAATACAGCCGTTCATTTTTTTGTCATGTTTAGTGGATACAACGTACAGGCCGTAAGATAATTGAAATAGTGCTTTTGGGTTCATGAGGAGTCCTTTCTTATGAATATATTTATTGTATATAAAGTAATGTGTGGAATATTTCCATAAAATATACTTAAAAATTTATTTTTTCAGAATGGAGAGTTAAATGAAATTTGAGAATGCGGAAGAAAAAAGAATCTATATGACAGAGCAGCCGGTGAATAAGCTTGTATGCAGGCTTGCAGTTCCGACGATTCTCAGTATGATGATTACGTCCTTTTATAATATGGCGGACACCTTCTTTGTGGGGAAGATAAATACACAGTCTACGGCAGCAGTTGGGGTGGTATTTTCTTTGATGGCCATTATCCAGGCCATAGGTTTTCTTTTCGGACACGGATCCGGTAATTTTATTTCAAGACAATTAGGGGCCGGAAATATGGAGGAGGCGGAGAAGATGTCTTCGGTCGGTTTTTTTACCTCCTTTTTCGCGGGTGTTGTCATATTGCTTGTCTGCATGTGTTTTATTAATCCGCTTTCTTATGCGCTCGGTTCCACGCCAACGGTACAGCCCTATACGGTTGCTTATATGAGGATCATTCTGTTGGGTGCGCCTGCCATGACGGCATCTCTTGTATTGAATAATCAGATGCGTTTTCAGGGAAGCGCGTTTTATGCGATGATCGGGATCGTATCCGGGGCGGTTGTTAATATTGTATTGGATCCTTTGCTTATCTTTATATGCGGCATGGGAGTTGCAGGAGCGGCTCTTGCCACAACGATCAGCCAGTATCTGAGTTTTCTTCTTCTGATAATTATGTTGAGGAAAGGAGGAAACATCCGGATCAGGTTCAATTGTTTTAAACCCAGCGTGCATTTCTATAAGGAAATCATCCGGGGCGGGATTCCCGCGCTGTTCCGCCAGGGACTTGCCAGTGTGGCTACGATCTGTTTAAATCATGCGGCGGGTGTATATGGGGATGCGGCGATTGCCGGAATGTCTATTGTATCCCGTATCATGATGTTTGCTAACTCCGCATTGATTGGATTCGGCCAGGGATTCCAGCCGGTCTGTGGTTTTAATTATGGAGCTGGTAAGAACAAGAGGGTGCTGGATGCCTATTGGTTTTGTGTGAAATTTGCATTTGTGGTTCTGTCGGTGATGGCGGTTATTGTCTTTATTTTTGCACCGCAGTTTGTCTCAGTCTTTCAGAAGGAAGATGCAGCTGTGATTGAGGTAGGTACCGCGGCTCTTCGATATTCAGTCATTGCTTTTCCGCTCAGCGCCTGGATCGTTATGTGCAATATGATGCTGCAGTCAATAGGGAAAGGCCTGAAGGCATCCATAGTGGCATCCGCCAGACAAGGAATATTCTTCCTGCCGCTGATCGCGATCCTGCCTCGTGTGATGGGATTGACAGGGGTTGAAGCCTGTCAGGCAGTGTCGGATGTATGTGCCCTGACTATATCGATTCCACTAGGACTCGGTGTGATCCGAGAGATGAGGGAGAAGGATTAGGAAAATATCTTTTATCTTTCAATTTGAAAGGATTTGAATGATTATTGTTGTATTTTGCTTCAAAACATATTATGATATAGAAGGAAAGGAAGTGATAACATGACAACTGTAAGCCTTCGATTTGATGATGAAATGAAAAGACAGCTTGATGAAATGTGCGATGAAATGGGAATGAACCTTACCACCTTTTTTATGATCTATGCAAAGAAAGCGTTGCGTGACCGCCGGATTCCCTTTGAGATAACAGCCCCCTTGGATCCTTTTTACTCAGATTTCAATATGGAGCAGCTAAGGAAAGCGAATCAGCAAGTTAAAAAAGGGCAAGTAATCGTAAAAACAATGGAAGAACTGGAGGCTCTGGAACGTGAGTAAAATCACATTTGCTGAGGATGCGTGGGAGGAATACCTCTACTGGCAGTCGCAGGATAAAAGAACCCTGAAAAAAATAAACAGTCTGTTAAAATCCATTCAACGTGAACCTTTTATCGGTGAAGGAAAGCCTGAACCGCTGAAAGACAGCCCGGAAGGAGAATGGAGCAGGAGGATTAATGACAAAGACAGGCTTGTTTATATGGTCAGCAATGGAAATATTATCATAACCCAGTGCAAAGGGCATTATAATGATAAATAAAAGGAAAATCATCCGGGGGATTTCAGTTGGTCTGTGGCTACAGCATTTATAGTTCTTTGTTTTCAAATTAATTTCTTTTTACACTTCATCAAATATAATTTCACACGTTATTTATAAAGAAGCTTACGAAGGAATTTACCTATAGTAAACGACATTAGAAATTTCGTTTACTATAGGTTTAAAGTATCCGGTCTATCGCCAGATAATAAGGATTAAGATCATTTGTCTATGAAAATTGACAGCAGGAATGAAAAATGCTAGAATAAAAATGACTACATAAATATAGTCATCAAATAATGCGGAAAACTTATTTAATAACTATTGTTATATATTATATAACTGTTGTTATAAATCTAATATTAACAAAGCATACGTTATTAATAATATGTTTTGTTTAAAAAATAGTAAAAATACATATTAAGTCAAATTAAGACAGAAAGAGGTCATATCAATGAAAAAAACTTATAACATGTCAGATGCAGAAAGAGAAGTGATGGAGAAGCTGTGGGAGCAGACGGAAAGTATTAAACAATCACGTCTTTTGGCGCTTTTTGAAGAGGATGGGAAAGAATGGAAGAGGCAGACGCTCAATACTTTTCTGGCAAGGCTGGAAGAAAAAGGACTGGTAAAAAGAGAGAGCAGAATGGTCAGCGCTGTTTACAGCAGGGAGGAATATAATCTTCTGCAGATGAAAGAGGCAATCGATCATATGTATGGCGGAAAATTGAGTAATTTCGTAGCGGCATTTACCAAGGAGAATGGAATCGATGATAAGGAGGCAAAAGCCCTGATCGATATCCTGGAAGAATATTAAGGAGAAGTAATGGAATATCTGTTGGTTATGTCTTTATCAGGAACCACAGTCGTGTGCACCTGCATATTGATCAGACATTTATCAAAAGACAGGATCTGCGCCAGGCTGCAGTATCTCTTGTTGAAGATCTCTGTCTTGTATTATCTTATCCCGCTGCCGTTCCTCAAAGAATGGTATAAAGAAGCTTTTATGGATCTGACAGGAACCGGGTATCATGGAATAAAAAATATATTACCCCGCTGGTCGTATTACATTATTCAGGCAAACGGACAATCATATCTTAATACTTATATGAAGCTGCAGACAAGAGCATTATCTATATGGGTACTGGCAGCAGCAGTTTTCTTTGTAATCATATTATGTGATTATGTAAGGACTGGCAAGATTTTTATAAACTATATAAATAGTAGTGATCTAAAGTCAGAGATTATAACGGTGGGAAGAGGAAGAAAGTTTATTCCTCTGATACGAAAAGCGGTTATGTATCAGGAAGTACCTGACAAAAGGATTATGACCTATGGCGTGTTCCATCCTGTTATCCTGTGCGGACTGAAAGCAGGAAGCAGAGAGGAAGAGATTGTGTTGGAGCATGAGCTGACCCACATCAGGAGGCTGGATGTGCTCTGGAAGATACTGGTCAGGCTGGTGATGATTCTGCACTGGTGGAACCCGGCGGTATGGTTCCTTAGCCATTATTTTGAGCGGGTATGTGAGTGTTCCTGTGATGAAGTGGTACTGCAGGGAAAAACAAAAGAAGAGATAAAAGAGTATCTGATCCTGTTGGTCAATGAATCAAAGGGAGAAGGTATAAGAAAAGAAAAAACAGACCGCATACGCTGGAGTATAGGCCTGAAGGGAGAAGCAGAGAAATTAAAGGAAAGGATAGATAATGCGATGAACAGAAAGAGATGGAATAAGGTTGCAGGACTGCTCATAACAACAGCAGTGATGATAATGAATTCATTAACGGTGTTTGCTTATCCGGAAGTTTATTATGAAGAAAATAAGGGAGAGGTGACCGAAGCGCATATAGAAAAAAGTCTGAATATGGATTTAAATCAGTTTATTCCGGATGATGCAAGTGAAGAGGAATTAAGAAGAAAGGATATTGCATATGGACAAAAAATGGAAGAAATCGTAATCATATATGAGAATCAGTTTACGGATTTAAATGGTAATATTTATTCTATACAGGATACTGTTGCAGCAAATGTTTATGAAAGTTGCAGACATACTTATGTCTCCGGAACGATCCAGGAGTATAGTAAAAATTCTAATGGTAGTTGTATATTGACTACATATTCTGCAAATAGATGTAGTAAGTGTGGTAATGTGGAAAGAGGAAATAGATTGTATTACATAAATTTTGATATATGTCCGCATTAAGTTAATTGATACAATGTTTATATGAATATACAATTATTATAATGAGGGTGTAATTAATTTTGTGTCTTTGAGATTCCGTTTTTCGATTGCTTGTAGCATGGGCTATTGCCCAAATTCTCAGTATTTATAAGGCTTTGTGGGCTCTGCCCACACCCGGCCTCCAGAATAAGATAGGGGATATAGACACAAAATTAAGAACACTACCATTATAATTTATGTATTTTCCAACAATACTAAATAATTTATCTTTACAAGCATAGTTGACAATATATACTACAACTGATAAAATGTATTTGACTATATGTATGTAGTCAAATACATTTTATTATTATACTATCCATGGTAAGGCATAATAATATATTTAACGTAAACTTATTTAGAAATTTTAAAACTAAAATGTTTTAGGCGAATCATCGTTAAATTGCTTATTTATTAGGTTTTTAGTATTTATTTATAAAAATTAAATAAGTTTACGTTTTAAAGTAATTATTCAAGTTTTTTAGTAAGAATTGAGGTGATTCCATTGAAAAAGTGAATATAAATTATTGTTACTATACTAAAGACAGGAAGGAATATTGAGAATGAAGAAAAAAAGAATACTTGCATTTTTACTATCTATTACTATGATTTTAGGAATGTCTATTTGTGTTTATGCAAAAGAAGATATTGACTCTATAAAATTGGAACAATCTCCGGATTATTATTCAGAAAAAAATCAACAGGAGATTAATGAATTAAAGGAAAGAATAGAAAAGGAAGAAAATGAAAAGGGAATTGTACGTTCGGGATATTCTAAAAATTTATCTGTTCCTATTTATCAGCAAGTTGGACATTCCAATTGTGGAGCAGCATCTGGAAGAATGGTTTTAAAGTATAAAACCGGTAAAGATTATGGTGAAGATACATTAGCTACAGCAATGGAAATTCCAAAGTATAATTTTGCATACGTATATAAAGTGAGAGAAGTTCTAAATTCATATTTGGGAGCTAATTCATATAAGGAAGTACTTACGTCTAGTATTAATTTTGGCTCAGGTCTCTTCAGTAGTATAAATAAGGATATGCCTGTTGTATGTCATGTTAAGGGAGGTGTATTACCAAATTATAATGGTGCAGCTAATCCGGGACATTATGTTGTAGCTAAGGGATATTATCAAAATTCTCAAGGAATGCAAGGAGCATCAACTGTTACGTACCATGATCCACATTATAATAATCAATTTTACGGAACATATACGACTAGTGTATCTGTAATGCAGCAAGCGATAAATAATAATGCAGGATTTTATATTATGGGAAATTGAACATCCCATAGTAAGCTATAGATATCAGACCCATGAAGAAATAAAACATATAAAGAAAAATCCTTGTGTTACAAATATATTTGTAACACGGGGATTTTTATAAAATCAAATTATACTGGTGAGTAAAAAGTTTTCTGTGAAAAATAACTCTTTCGTGTGGATTTATAGTATCTTTAAGTTGCAGACCATGGATAATATCCTAATTGTCTGTTAGTATATATATTGTAGTAGGAAGGAACAAATATGCAAAATATGATAAAATTCTTATGGATAGAAGTCGTATTTATCGTATTATTTTTGAGTGCATGTGGAAATTTAAAAGCAGAGGAAGAATATAATGCTAATCTATCGATAATGAATGAAATTTCAGAGGATAATAATATAAATAACGAACCAAGAAGAAGTGAAGAAGGAAATATTTCTTTAAGCTTAAAAAAAATACCTTTTCAAATAGAGATGAAAGATAATCAATTTATCACCATTTGTGATATTTGGAATTCTCGTATATTATGCTATGTATGGCATTGGAATGACAGTTATACTTTTGCTCTGATGGATCAAATAATTATTTTTGATATGGATAGACATAAAATAGAGAAAACAGTATATATGAACCAGGAATATTTATTTTCTGCTGTTCTCGATTATGAAGGAGGAATTTATTTAAGCTGTGCTAATGTGATTAAAAATCAGGGAGAAAAATGGGATATATTTTATCTTGAAAATACAGAAACAGAATTTAAAAGTTTAAAAAATGGAATAAGTACATTAGAAGCCGGTTGGGGAAGTCCATGGTTAACACATTTGGGAAATCAAATTATTTGTGTTTATGAAGAGATGAAGGAAAATAGACAAAGTCAATTTGGAAGTTTTATGATAGAAGGGGGAAAAATAAAAGAGTTAGATATGGCGGGACGAAGTCAAAATGAAAAATATACATCTAATGGAATATCAGCTGGAGAAGATTATTTTACATATCTAATTGAGAAAGGAAAAAACCTTTATTTTCGTGTTGTAAATATAAATGGGGAAGTGGAAGAATTTCTCTGGGAAAATAAAGGATATGGTTATGTGATTGCAGGTAACTATTTGATTCAAAGTGGCCAGGGTGAAAAAGAAGGGCAAAACGTTATATACGTACATGATATAAAGACGAGAGAAAAAAAAGTATATAAAACAAAAAGTAATGGATTTCGAATGTTGGCGGCTGAGAAGGAATCATTTTATTCTGTGGATAGTTTTTATAATATATACTATACAAAGTTGGAAAAAGAAAGAATTTTGGAATCACTTATAGAAGTTCCAAAAGAATTGAATCAAAAGAATGTCAGATTTTTGACTGATCAAAAACATAATGTATATTTTGTTTATGAGGATATTCCTGATAAAAATTATCCATTGGAAATATATATAGCCGAAATAAGAAATTAGCCTTGAGCATGTTATTCAGATAAAGAGTAAAGGAAATAGCAGGGTATGAAGAAATATATTATATTCAATAAGAAAAAATTTAGTTATGTTATTTTTATATTATGTTTATTATTTTTTTCGGGATGTGGACAAGAACCTGAACCTGTACATAACTCGGATCCTATAGAATCTGTACCACCACAAGAAAGTGCAAAGGTTGATATAACAGATAATTTGAGCGAAGAAGAAATAATTGAGTTATATAGAGTTAAAATAAAAGAAATTGCAGAGGAATTAGAGATTCCTTATTCAGTTTTGGACATGGTATATAATATATCCAGTGAAATAGTAAGCGGTGATGAGTAAGTGTAAATTTTAATAATTTATCTATTTGGACGCAAAAGGGAGTTGTTCTAACTTCCTTTTTGCATTGCATTGATTTATAATTTGGATAACTGAAGATGAAGTCAAAGATGGTTTGGGCAGAAGTCTTCATTATGGTGGGATGTACCTGTGATAGACAGTTTTAACATATTAAAGGAAATGTACCGGGTAGATGACGTGTTGTTTAAGAAAAACCTGGAACTATTTACGGATTTATTGGATTTAGGGCCGTTTTTGGAACAGCCTGTTCGACAGTTAAGCCTGGGCCAGCGGGTGCGGGCGGACTTGGCTGCTGCCTTGATGCACGATCCGAAAATTCTCTTTCTGGATGAACCTACCATCGGCGTAGATGTAGTTGCCAAAGAACGTCTGCGGGAATTTGTCAGTGAGATCAATCGGGAGCGGGGCGTGACAGTGCTGCTCACTACCCATGACGTAGCGGATATGGAGAAGATGGTAAATCGGGTGATGGTGATAAATGCAGGGCATCTGATCTACGATGGTGATATACATGGCCTGCGGGAATGCTATGGCACTAAGAGGCGTATGGAACTGCAGTTTGAAGGAGAATTGCCCATGGTTACCATGCCGGAGGTGGCTGCGCAGAAGCTGGAGGACGGACGGCTTGTCGTTACATTTGACAAGAATATCCATACAGTAGACGAAGTGCTTGCCCACCTGCGGGAAAGCGGTTCGCCAATTCAGGATATCTTGATCCGGGACGCGGATATCGAGCAGATTGTGCGGGATATCTACCAGGAGGGAGGGCCTGTGGAGTGAAAACCTTTTGGGCATTTTTGAGGACAGAACAAAGATCCGTGGGTTTTTATCGAATGGATTTCCTTCTGAAAGTGTTGTACAGCCTGATTGCCATGTACGGGGTACGCAGTCTGTGGTCGGTATTGTATGCCCAGGATCCGGCTATTGTGGGTCGTCCTCTTTCTTCCATGATTACTTACGCTATGTTGGCTGTTGCGCTGGATATCATATTTTATCCTTCGGCACTTTCCACTGCGCCGCAGAATTATATAGCCGGACAGGTACGTACGGGACGTATCGATACCGACCTTCTGCGTCCTATGGATTTGCAGAAGCAGCTTTTGGCCCGTAACGGCGGAGCGGCATTGTTTGGGGCTGTGTGGCTGGTACTGCCTGCCTGGTTTATAGGGGTATTGTTCTTCGGTATGGAATTGCCGCCTGATTTACTTTATGGGGCAGCTTTTCTGGTAAGCGGCATCTTAAGCTTTCTGATCCTTTTTTCTTTAAATTTCATATTGGGTCTGGTGTGCTTCGCTACCACTGACATCCGTCAGATTACCATGGCCTACAGTGGTATTCTAACCATCCTGTCAGGCAAACTGATTCCAAACTGGCTCTATCCGAAATGGATGCAGGCACTGATAAACGTGCTGCCATTTCGCTGTATCTTCGAGACGCCGCTGAATATCTATACAGGTGCGGTAAGCAGCGCCGGGATTGGCTATAGCCTGTTACTGCAGATACTGTGGGCAGCTGTGCTGATTATCCTGGGAAAAGGAATGTGGCTGGGTGTACACAGATACCTGACTGTGCAGGGGGGATGAAGTTATGAGAGAATTGAAGTTCCATATAAAAATGTACGGTTCTCTGCTGAAAATGACCATGAAGGGGATCTTACAGTACCGGACAGATTTCTGGATAAGTCTTGTGAGTGTTGTGTTGCTTAACGGTGCGAATATCGTGCAGTTATCTGTTATCTCATGGCGGTTTAAGGCTCTGGGAAACTGGCAGGTGGGAGATCTGCTGGTTCTCTATGGCCTGTTTATGATAAGCTGGAGTATTTTTTCGGTATTTTTCCGTAAACTGTCAAAAATCGAGGAAGAAATCGTAAATGGGAGTTTTGATGTGTATCTGTTACGTCCTGTCAGTCCGTTTTTACAGCTGGTGGGCGGAGATATCAACTATACAGGATTGTGTGATACGATAATGGGAATCGCGCTGGTAATGACAGGTCTTGTCATGACAGGCATACAGTGGGATTGGAAGAAGATCTGCTGGTTTATCATATTTGTGTTATCCGGCGGGACAATTGTGGTGTGTTTACGTTTCCTGATTTCCTGTGTAACATTCTGGATGACCAAGGCCGGCGCCCTGAGTTCTCTCTTTACTCAAATATATCTGCTGACCCAGAAATATCCGGTAACGATTTTCGGCAGAGGATTCCGTTTTCTGGTAACAGGTTTGGTGACGGTGGCTTATCTGAATTTCTATCCTGCGGTCTATCTGCTGGATAAGCCGGATGCCCCGTATTGGCTGTGCAGGATTGCACCACTGATAGCCATGGGTTGGGTTGTGATTGCAGCCGTGGTTTGGCATATTGGCCTGCAAAGATATAACAGCAGCGGTGGTTAAAGCAAAAAGAGAGAAAAGCTATGGCACAATTTACTATTTTATAATTATTTTTCAGATTTTTCATATTTTATTTATAAAATGGATTATTTATCCTGTATATTATTTCTGGTACACATTTAGATTTTTTTGTAATTAATGCCTGTTTTTCTTATCGGAAAACTTGTGCGATGGAGTTTTACACAGATTTTCGGTTATTGACATTAAAAAAGTGAAGCGGTAGAATAAGACCGTATCAAGCAAAGGCGCTGTAGATCATTCTACGGCGCCTTATTATATGGGAACAAGAAGCAGGACAATGGGGTTTTGTGAAAAGTAATGGAACCTCAGTGTCCTTTTTCTATGCTTTTTGTTTGCAAAAAGGAGGAGATAGTTATGGATGAAATTTTAAGTTTTGTTAATGAACAGGTCTTTGGCGTCTGGTTTCTGATCGGCGCCGCTCTGGTATTCTGGATGCAGGCCGGTTTCGCAATGGTGGAGGCCGGTTTCACCAGAGCCAAGAACTCTGGTAACATCATTATGAAGAACCTGATGGACTTCTGTATCGGTACCGTCATGTGGTTTCTGATCGGTGCGTCGCTGATGCTTCCGACAGAAGGCGGTGATATCATGGGTATCATCGGCACGCCGGGATTCTCGGTATTTACGGATTATGCAAACTTCAGTTATTCAGGATTTGTATTCAACCTGGTATTCTGTGCTACGACCGCCACGATCGTATCCGGTTCCATGGCGGAGAGAACGAAATTTTCCACCTACTGTCTGTATTCCGCTATCATATCCGGTATTATCTATCCGATAGAAGCGCACTGGACATGGGGTAACGGATTTCTGGTAAATATGGGATTCCATGATTATGCAGGTTCCAACTGTATTCATATGGTTGGCGGTATTTGTGCCCTGATCGGCGCTGCCATGCTTGGGCCGCGTATCGGTAAGTTCACGAAGGATAAAGACGGCAAGATTACGAAGGTTAATGCTTTCCCCGGTTGTAACCTGGTAATCGGCGCCCTGGGTGTATTTATCCTGTGGTTAGGCTGGTACGGATTCAACGGCGCTGCGGCGACGGATATCCCTACACTTGGCAGTGTGTTCCTGACCACAACAGTGGCTCCGGCCGTTGCAACGGTTGTATGTATGATCTTTACATGGATTAAATATGGCAAACCTGATATTTCCATGTGCCTGAATGCTTCTCTTGCAGGTCTGGTAGCGATCACGGCTCCCTGTGATGTGACGGACTGTGCGGGCGCGGCGGTTATCGGTGCGGTTTCCGGTCTGCTGGTGATATTCGGTGTATGGTTTGTAGATAATAAGTTACATGTAGATGATCCCGTAGGCGCCGTGGCGGTACATATGCTGAACGGAATCTGGGGAACCATAGCGGTAGGCCTTTTTGCAACTGCCTCCGCTCCGGGATTTGAACTGGCTGGTATTCAGGAAGGTCTTTTCTACGGCGGCGGCCTGTCACAGTTAGGGATTCAGCTGGTGGGTATGTTTATCACAGCAGCGTGGACGATGGTTACGATTACGGTTGCATTCTATATTCTGAAGAAAACGATTGGACTTCGTGTTTCTGAGGAGGAGGAAATTGTCGGACTTGATGCTATGGAGCATGGCCTTGCGTCTGCATATTCAGGATTCAGCATCATGGATGTTTCTAATACTATGACAATGTCTGTCAATGAAAATACTGATCTTGGAAATGATGACTATGTTACGGCCTCTGCTGCTATGAAGAATGCAGCGGTTCCTGTTGTAAAACAGCCTGGCATATCTTCTTCCGGTATTTCCAAAGTTGTTATCATTGCGAAGCTGAGCCGTTACGATAAGCTGAGAAAGGCAATGAACGATCTGGGTGTAACTGGTATGACTGTAACACAGGTTATGGGATGCGGGATAGAAAAAGGTTCCGGCGAGAAGTACCGTGGTGTTGAGGTAGATGCAACACTGCTGCCTAAAGTAAAAGTGGAGGTTGTTGTCAGTGCTATTCCTGTGGATGATGTGATTGAAGCGGCTAAGAAAGTACTTTATACAGGCCATATTGGAGACGGTAAGATCTTCGTATACGATGTCGGCCGTGTCGTGAAGATCAGAACCGGTGAAGAGAATGAGGCGGCACTGCAGGATGTGGAATAGTGTGAGAAGAACTTTTAAAGCCTGCGCCATAGGACGCTTCGCCAAGTAGTCATAAATCTCATACTCTCATGTTGGAGAATGCCTGAAAAACGGGCATTCTCCGCAACAATTTGAGATTCTGCAAAGTGGAATCATGGAGGCTATAGGGTAAGAACTGAGGTCTGTACGTTTATCGTGCAGGCCTGAATGATATTTCAAGGAAAGAAGAGTGAAGATGAATCAGGATGAACTGCTACTGGCAATAGTATAGGTTTATTAGTGAGTATCGGTATGAATAATAAACAGGGATATATGGAGGTCAGATATGAGTTTGCATGAAGAATGCGGGGTATTCGGTGTGATTGCACCCAGGAGCGCTGATGTGGCAGGCATTGCATATTATGGATTATATGCGCTGCAGCACCGCGGCCAGGAAAGCTGTGGTATCGTGATCAATGATGACGGTGTGTTTTCTTCTTATAAAGACCTGGGATTGGTCAGTGAAGTTTTTTCTCAGGATACATTGTCGAAACTGCCGCAGGGAAATATGGCGGTGGGACATGTCCGTTACGGAACTACAGGGGGAAATAACCGGAATAATTGTCAGCCGATCGAGGTCAATCATCAGAAAGGTAAGATGGCTCTCGCCCATAACGGAAACTTAAGCAATGCGGCAGAGCTTCGCAATAAACTGGAACTGTCAGGCGCTATATTCCACACCACAAGCGATACGGAAACGATTGCGTATATTGTGACAAGAGAACGTCTGAGGACACCATCGATCGAAGAAGCGGTCAGTGCCGCCATGAATATACTGGACGGAGCCTACTCTCTTGTATTGATGTCATCGAGGAAGTTAATCTGTGCCAGAGATCCCTACGGCTTCCGTCCTCTCTGTTACGGAAAGACACAGGACGGAATGTATGTGGTTGCCTCCGAAAGCTGTGCATTAAAAGCAATAGGGGCCGATTTCATACGGGATATTGAACCGGGAGAAATCCTGGTGTTTGGTCCTGACGGAATAGTTTCCCATAAAGAACATTGCGGTGTGAAACAAAGAAAATTGTGTGTCTTCGAGTATATCTATTTTGCAAGGCCGGATTCCGTTATTGATGGAGTATCGGTTCATGGAGCAAGGATTCAAGCCGGAAGGATTCTTGCGAAACAACATCCTGTGTCGGCTGATATTGTGGTCGGCGTGCCCGATTCCGGGCTGGATGCGGCTCTCGGATTCAGCATGGAGTCAGGAATTCCTTATGGGATTGGATTGATCAAAAATAAATACATCGGAAGGACTTTTATCTCGCCAGGACAAAGTACGAGACTTGACCAGGTGAAGATTAAGTTGAGTGCGATTGAGGAGAGTGTAAAGGATAAGAGAGTGGTTCTGATTGATGATTCTATCGTGCGCGGCACCACCAGCGGACGGATCGTAAAGCTTCTTAAGGAAGCGGGCGCCAAAGAGATACATATGCGTATTTCTTCTCCTCCCTTCATGCATCCATGCTATTACGGAACAGATATTGATTCCGAGGAGCATTTGATCGCCTGTCATCATAGTATAGAGGAGACGGCACGGATCATCGGCGCAGACAGCCTGGGTTATCTGCCGACATCAGAACTTGGTTCCCTGACTGTAAATTGTGGATATTGCAGTGCCTGCTTCGATGGAAATTATCCTACGCCGGTTCCTGCCGATACACGCAGGGATCGGTTCGAACAGAGATTGTCAGAGATAAAAAACAGTGACGCATAGAATTATTAAAAAAGTGTGCAGGTTCCGTTACAGGAAACCTACACACTTCACTTAATATATTCCACACCTGATAAAATATATATGGTGTTAGTTAAAAAACGGGTTGGTCGCTCTTATAAGTCCGTTTATTTGGACATTTGAATCGGTATAATGGTCTCAACATTTAAGAAAGGCATCCTGCGCTGT